>CALMYL010000030.1 GCA_937873695.1 uncultured Ignavibacteria bacterium | reverse complement strand
GCACTTTTTAACATACTATCTTGTTGAGGGGGAGTACCCGCAGGGGGAGGGGGTCTATTACACAACACCTGCAGCAAAAGAGATGTACGATTCCATAAGCGTACTAATGCGTTACCGCAATTACACACAGGCAAAAACCAAATGTTTAGATCTTATCAACACATATCCAGATAGCATTCAGAGCATATTTGCAGTATCAAAGCTTTTCTTATCCACAGTTGCAAGCGATACATCATATAATGCTGTAAATACTCTTAAAATTTTCTATGAAAACCTGATATTGAACAACCAGAGCAATACATCACTTGTAAAACGAGCTAACTATTACATACTGAAATGTAAAGTAAGGATGCGTGAGTACTCGCAGGCACTGGCCGGCTTTCAGCAGATAATAAACCAGAATCCATACAGCTACGAAGGACTTATCGCAAGATGGGATTACATGGCAACAAGTTTACTTGTGCCGCAGGGCGGTTCTTTTGGGAGTGCACCGACTGTGTCGGTGCGTGATGATAATAGCCGGTTAAGCATTGACATAGTCAATGCACTCCAAAACGAAGCCGATGGCGACGATAAAAATCCTTTCACCAAAGAGCAAAGGCTGGATATCCGTAAATCGATAAATACAGCGATAGAAATATCAAAGAATGATGATGAAACGAAGATAAAGAAGCTTGAAGAGAAGTCAGAGCTTGGTGATGTGAATGCTTCAAAAGAGCTTTCTCAGATGAAATTATTAAAGCAGGTTGTAAAGACCGAAAAGCCAAAGAGCATAATTGAACATATAAGGATAGTATCAGAAGATATAAGGAAAGTATTTGGTTCAAACACCAGCAGTAAAGGCAATGAACCGAAGAATATACCTTTGGTATTCAGGATATCACAGAATTATCCTAACCCGTTTAATCCTGTTACCAAGATAAACTACGACCTGCCGAAAGATTCAAAGGTTAACATAGTAATTTATGACATACTGGGCAGGGAAGTTAAACGGCTTGTAAACAATGAACTTAAAACCGCAGGTTCGTACATTGTGGATTTTAATGCCATGAATTATGCATCAGGTGTTTACTTATACCGCATTGAAGCAGAAGAGCCCAATGGCAATAAATTTGTCGATAGTAAGAAGATGGTTCTTTTGAAGTAAAAAATCAGGAAAATAAAAACCCCGCTTAACCAGCGGGGTTTTTTAATAAATGCAATTTGTAAGCTTAAAACCCTGTTTTTTGGTGAATATATAACGTTTTTAACCTAACCGGAAACATTAATTTTTGGGATAAATTTCTCTTTTTTATTGTTGTATATTTAAATAACTTATAGCTTAAAACTGAACTTAATTACTATTAATTGTATGAAAAGGTATTATTCGTTTTTTATAATTATCACTTTCTTATCCCTTTCGTTTCTATCATTTAAGTCAACTGAAAATAAGCTTGGAAACATGCTTACCAAAGCATTGGATAATCCGGCAAACGAAAATTTTGTTGTTTGGGTGTACTTTAAGGATAAAGGCCCCAATGCAATGTCAAAACTTAATGATCCGCTATCCATTGTAACGCAGCGTTCGCTGGATAGAAGATCAAAGGTAAAACCTGCGGGTGAGCTGCTGGATTACACAGATATTCCCCTGAATCAGGATTATGTGAACATGGTGGCGGGAAATGTTATTAAAGTAAGGCACCGCATAAAATGGCTTAACTGCATGAGCGTTGAAGTTAACCGCCAGCAGGTGAATGCCATTTCGAATATGGATCAGGTTAAAGGAATTGAGCTTGTTGAAAAATTCAGAAGGATAAAAGAAGAGCCTGAGTTATCTTCTGATCTGAGCCCGGTGTTTATAAATCCCACTGATGACCCGCTTGCTGATACATTGACTTACGGTACCGGCAATGCGGTTACACAAATAACACAGATAAAAGTTAACCTTGTTCATAACCAGGGTATTAAAGGGCAGGGCATTATGATAGCCAGCTTTGATGCGGGATTTTCGAATCTCACTCACGAGGCTTTCACTACCTACCCGATGAAGATACAGACAACATACGATTTCCAGAATCATACACCTGTGCTTACAGGTCACTCACACGGTACAGCCACACTTTGCTTAACCGGCGGATATAAACCCGGCAAAATGGTCGGACCCGCATATGGCTCAACATTCATTTTAGGCAGAACCGAAGTTGACCCCAATGAAGTTACCGCAGAAATGGATAACTGGATAGCAGCAGCACACTGGGCTGATAGCCTTGGCGCTGATATCATCACAAGCTCACTTGGTTACCTTGAGTTTGACCCCGGTTATACAAGCTACACATGGCAGGATATGAACGGGAACACAATGCCTATTACAATCGCCGCTGATCTTGCAGTAAATAAGGGAATTATTGTAAGCAACTCAGCGGGCAACAACGGCTCAAGCACGCATAATACCCTTGGCGGACCCGCCGATGGTGATAGTGTGCTAACAGTTGGCGCAGTTACATCAAGCGGTACAAGGTCATCATTCAGTTCAATTGGACCAACGACAGATAATCCGCCCAGAATAAAACCAGATGTTATGGCAATGGGAAGCAATAACTATTATGCTTCGACTACAGCAAATAATTATTCAACAGGCAGCGGAACCTCGTTTTCATGTCCGCTTACATCAGGCGTTTGCGCACTGGTGCTTTCTGCCAACAGGAATTTAACACCGCTGCAGGTTATGGGAATTTTGAAAAAATTCGCAAGCAATTCAAGCTCACCAAATAACAATATGGGCTGGGGAATCATTGACGCGTCACTTTCAGTTGATTCAGCACGCAAGCTTGATAACTGGACGCCCGTAATTCAGCATACACAGCCGTTTACTATGACCAGTTTAACAACTGCAATTACAATGAAAGCTAAGATTACAGATAACGGAATTATTAGGAACTGGAACAATGAAGCACCGCTTTTATATTACCGCAAGAGCACAAACGGCGGAACGACATGGTCAGCGTTCAGTTCTGTTAATTACACAGCGGTTAACCTGGATACATTTTCATTTGTTATACCTGCCAGCAGTATTGGTACTATGGTACAATATTACTTTGCCGCGCAGGATATAGCGCTTCCGACACCTAAAATGGTAACACTGCCCGATGGCGGCAGCGGAGTAACACCGCCGGGCTCAACAGCTCCTCCAACCAGATTCCAATATATTGTTGCAATGGTCGGTATCGAACCGGTTTCAAATGAAATACCGAATGAATTTAAGCTGCATACAAACTATCCTAATCCGTTTAACCCGATTACAAAGATCAAGTTTGATATTGCAAAGAACACAAACGCAAAATTACTTGTGTATGATGTACTTGGAAGGGTAGTAGAAACACTGGTTAATGGTGAATTAAAAGCCGGCCGCTATGAAGTTGATTTTGATGGCTATTCACTTTCATCAGGTGTATATTTCTACAAGCTGGTTACCAGCGATTTTGTTGATACCAAGAAGATGCTGATGATTAAATGACGAATGTCATTTAATCAGAAGTCCCGGTTTACGGGACTGATGATAAAGTAAAAAGTCATCCCGCTTAAGCAGAAGCGCGGGACTGCTCCGATGGAGTCCCTTCGGGACAGCAAGCGCAGAAAGTGAAAAGGCAAAAAGGGGATTTCGGATAAGCAACTAAAGTCAGGAAGTCTTGGTGCTGTAAAAAGTAAAAAAAGTAAAAAATAATGTAAACCCCGTTCTGTATAGAATGGGGTTTTTTTATTATTTCCTTTATTTTTTTGAATTCAGTTATATTTGTACAATCATTCTAAATTCTATGAGTCTACTAATAGAAAACGCATCGCAGATTGTAACCTGCCACACAAAGGGCAGAAAATTCAAGGCGGGGAAGTACCAGTCAGAAATTGGTATGCTCAGGAATTCAAGCATTTACTCTGAAGGCGGAAGGATTAAGTGGATAGGTAAAAAACTCCCCGCAAGCCTGAAGAAGAAAAAGATGCAGGTCATTGACGCACGCGGCAAATGCGTGCTGCCGGGATTTATTGATTCACACACTCACCTTGTTTTCGCAGGCAGCCGCGCTGATGAATTTTCAATGCGCATTAAGGGCAGCACATATGAGCAGATAGCCAAAGCCGGTGGTGGTATAATAAGCACGGTCAATGCTACACGCAAGGCCTCGAAGGAAGACCTTGCCGAGCTTGCATTAAAGCGGATAATATCATCAGTAAGCTTTGGGGTTACTACAATTGAAGCTAAATCAGGTTACGGTCTGAACACGGCAAGCGAGCTGAAAATGCTGGAGGTAATTAATGAACTGAACCGTGAACTGCCGATTGATATTTACGCGACTTTCCTTGGCGCGCATGCATACCCAAAAGATAAAACCAAATCAGAGTATCTTGAAGAGATATTATATGAAATGATACCGCAAATTGCAAAACGCGACCTGGCAACATTCATTGATGTGTTTTGCGAAAAGAATTATTTTTCTGTTGCTGATACAAAAAAAATATTCCTGCAGGGAATCAAATTCGGTATGGTTCCAAAACTTCACACAAACCAGTTTTATTCCATAGGCGGCGTTCAAGCAGCCATAGGCTGCGGCGCGATATCAGTCGATCACCTTGAGGTGATGAAGCCATCCGATATCAAAGCTCTTGTGAATTCAGGTACTATAGCTGTTGTGTTTCCTTCGGTCTCATATTTTCTTGATATTCCCTACGCACCTGCGCGTAAAATGATAGATAGCAAAATTCCCGTTGCAATTGCCACTGATTTTAATCCCGGCAGCGCTATGAGTGAAAATATCCAGCTTTCAATGAGCATGGCTATCCATTTACTTAAAATGAACGTTGAAGAAGTCATCAACGCGGTTACAATTAATGCCGCTGCGGCGCTTGGTATTTCACACAACACCGGCAGCCTGGAAACAGGCAAGCAGGCTGATATGGTAATCTTTGATACACCCAATTACAACGACCTGTTATATCATTTCGGGGTTAACCAGGCTGAAATCGTCATAAAGAACTCTCAGGTTATATTCTGAAACTACCCCTTTGCACTTAAATATCATGCTTAGTTTAATCACACTAAAACCTTAATTTCCTGCAATTATAGCCTATATTTGGTGTTTTCCATTTATCCAGTAGTCTAAAGTCTGCCATCGGCTTTAAATTTATGGGCAAAATCGCTTTTGTCCTCTTGTATTGTAATTATATCTTTGTTCATAAGTAATTGACTAACTAACAACTAACTAACTAAAATGAACAAAATATTAAAGATCGTATTAATCGCAAATCTGCTTATCCTGTTAATTGCGGCAATTGGCTGCAGTGAAGATGGCAGTATCATAACAAACAATCCCAACAACGGCGGCAGCACTACAACAACAATTACGGGTATTGTAGTAAATGAAAACAACCAGCCAATATCAGGAGTAACAGTAACAGCACACGGGCAGGTCAAAACATCCGGTGCAAATGGTGAATTTATGTTCACCGATATAACCGTACCCCAGGGCAGACTTTTTGTTAAGGCAGAAAAATCAGGCTTCTTTACAGCAACGCGCGGCGAGCAGCCCAAAGCGGGCGCGACAGTTGTAAAAATTACGATGATGACAAAATCAGTAACTCACACAATAAATTCAGCAACCGGGGGAACCGCGAATCTTAATAATGGTTCTATGGTTGAAATTCAGCCGGGCTCTGTGGTAAAAAGTGACGGCACAACGTACAATGGTCCCGTGAATATGTCTGTGGTATATATGGATCCCACCGATGTAAAATTTTCTGAAACAGTTTCCGGCGGTGATATGATGGCAAGAAGAAGTGACTCAACAGACGCGGTATTATATTCTTACGGCATTATGAAAGTTGAAATGGAATCACCGGCAGGCGAAAGACTGAACGTAACCGGCGGCAAGCCTTCGACCATTACCACAACAATTCCCGCTGCGCTTGTTGCACAGGCACCGGCAACAATTCCGTTGTGGTACTTTGATGAGAACACGGGTCTTTGGCACGAAGAAGGCGTTGCGACCAAACAGGGCAATAAATATGTTGGCACAGTAAATCACTTTACTGACTGGAACAACGACTACCCGGGCTACTTAACAAGGGTTGAAGGTAAAGTAATAGACTGCCAGGGACAGCCGATGCCCGGCATTATTGTAAAAGTAGGTCAGACAATTGCTGTCACAGATGAATTTGGCAATTATGTGAGAACAGTACCGACCGGTGTTGAATTCACAATCTCAGTTGAACCAGCACAGAACTTCGGAATGTCCGGCACTCCTATAAACATTCCCGCATTAACACAAAACCAGGTTTACCAGGTACCGCTTTGCCAGCTTGCATGTTTCCCTGTAATAACCGGTACATTCAAAGACTGTAATAATAATTACATCTACGGTACACTCTCAGTTTTTTGGGATAACCAAAACCAGGGAATACTGCCTACACAAACAGGTGCATTCAGAATCTATGTTGCCCCGAATAAACAGGCACGTTTAAAATTCACTTCATACAGCGGCCAGGTGATTGATACGGTTGTACAGACGCCTTCCACACCGGTAACGCTTAATTTAGGCGACCTTCGCTCATGCGGCGGACAGGTAAACTGCGAAAACAGTTTTATAATAACAGGAGCGGGATACAATAATAAATTCGTCAGTCTCCAGACCGCAGTATCACTTGGTATATATTTCACAAAGGAAGATAAAACAGGTATAACAGTTGCTGCAATGGATACAACATCATTCTCGCTGGTATTTCCCGGTAAAACTACAGGTTCATTTGCATGGCAGTCCGGCTCGCTGGTATATAAAAATCTTACAACAGCTGCCGCAAAAACAGTGAACATCAATGTAACAGAATACGGTCCCGTTGGTGAGCACATTAGAGGTACTTTTGAAGGTACATTCCAGTCAGGCTCAGGTCCCGTAACAATTACAGAAGGAAAATTCTGCGTAACCAGGCAGCCTGACCACGAAGAGTAATATTAGTTTCAAAATATGTTAATTGAATAAGCTTCAAATTAATGTTCCACCGTTTAAGATTCCCGCTGATTTAGGCGGGAATTTTTATTTATATACATTTTGCAGATTACGGAAAATTGAATATAACGGGCTAATAAGTGATAAAATTGCACAGCAAATGTGAAAATCCATTACATTTAAACATTCAATAATAAATGCTAACTTTGTAATATATTTACAAAATTTATCGCAATTTATATGAGAAAAATAGTTGAATGTGTTCCCAATATTTCCGAAGGAAGAGATGAAAAAATTATTAACGCATGCGCTGATGCGGTCCGCGCGGTAGAAGGAGTTACCCTGCTTGATGTTGACCCCGGCAAATCGACCAACCGTACAGTGTTTACATTTGTGGGCGACCCGGATTCGGTAGTTGAAGCAGCATTCCAATTCACAAAAACAGCTTATGAATTGATTGATATGACAAAGCACTCAGGTGCGCACCCCAGAATGGGTGCAGTTGATGTTTGCCCCTTTGTGCCTGTTGCTGGAGTTACCACCGAAGATTGCGTGGAGTGCTCGAAAAAATTCGGCAAGCGTGTTGGCGAAGAGCTAGGTTTACCGGTTTATTTGTATGAAGAGGCATCAACAAATCCCGCACGCAAAGCTTTAAAGCAAATAAGGCAGGGTGAGTATGAAGGAATAAAGGACAGGATAATAAAACCTGAATGGAAACCTGATTTCGGTCCGCAGGAATTTATCCCGCGCTTCGGCGCAATGGTTACAGGTGCAAGATTTTTCCTTATAGCGTATAATGTAAATATACTCGGCACCAAGGAGCAGGCTCACCGCATCGCGCTTAATATCCGCGAGCAGGGCAGGGGACCCAATGAGCCCGGCAGGCTGAAAGCTATAAAAGCTATCGGCTGGTATGTTGATGAATACAATATGGCACAGGTTTCGATCAATCTGGATAACTATACCATCACTCCGCCGCACATAGTATTTGAAGAGTGCGTGAAGGATGCAAAAGAATTGAACCTTGCGGCTGCTGGAAGTGAGCTTGTTGGTTTGATACCGCTTGAAGCAATGCTTATGGCTGCTGATTATTACATAAAGAAAGAGAATCTATTTATTGTAGATGAAAAGCAGAAAATAAGGCTTGTTGTTGAAAGGCTTGGTTTGAATTCAGTATCACCGTTTAACCCTGAAAAAAGAATTATTGAATATATGATTGCCGAAGGCGGAAGTGAACCGCTTGCTTCAATGTCCGTAAGGAGTTTTGTTGAGCTGGTCGGCGCGCGTTCCTCAGCACCGGGCGGCGGAAGTGTTTCAGCGCTCATTGCTTCTATGGGTGCCGGGTTGGGAGCTATGATGGGTTGGATGAGCTACGGTACTAAAAAATTCGAGCATCTTGATGCGGATATGAGAAGGCTCATAGCTCCGCTGCATGAAAATATGAAAAGACTTATCCCGATGATCGACGCTGATACAAACGCGTTTAATGATTACATGACAGCAATGAAGTTACCCAAAGATACCGATGAGCAGAAGAAGCTCCGCACGGGACTCATGCAGGATGGTCTGAAGAAAGCTATAAACGTTCCGCTTGGAGTAATGAGAACCGCTGATGAATGCTGGCCATATATGATAGAACTGGCCAAATTGGGCAATGCAAGCTCCGCAAGTGACCTTGCCGTTGGCGCGAAGTCGCTTGAAACCGGAATATGGGGCGCAATGAAAAATGTTGAAATCAACATGGGTCAGATAAGTGACGAAAAGTATAAAACCGCTGTGTTAAAAGAAGCCGGCGAGATAATGAAACGC
Source organism: uncultured Ignavibacteria bacterium (assembly GCA_937873695.1). Taxonomy (GTDB): domain Bacteria; phylum Bacteroidota; class Ignavibacteria; order Tepidaquicellales; family OLB5; genus OLB5. The sequence goes on along the minus strand of CALMYL010000030.1, from coordinate 84,335 downwards.
GCCGGAAAAAATCTTGCCGAAGTTGAGAAGATATTAGAAGGAAGAAAGTAGAAGCTTAACCACGAATTACACAAATTTTCACGAATTTAATATAATCCAACTACCGACTACCCATCCGGCTTGGCGGACCAGTTTGTGTGACTATTTCTTTTATCATTTATTATAGAGTAATAAAATTTAATATATACTCACAAATACTCAACCCTTGCTTCCCAAACTCCAGTTTGGGAAGCTAACAAATACTAATTCTTTCCCAAACTGGAGTTTGGGAAAGAGGGTTTTATTGGGAGTTTGGGAAAGAGGGTTTTATTGGGAGTTTGGGAAAGAAGCTTTCCAACCCTGTCACCCAAACTCCAGTTTGGGTGACCAATACTTGAATATATTGGGTGTCTAATTCTTCTATTGTTAAATCAGCTATACATACTAGTTTGAGAAGCTAATAAATTTTGTTACATGAGAAGCATATATAAAATACTAAATCAGGAAGAGCTTTACTTCGTAACTTCAACTATAGTTGAATGGCTGCCGGTTTTCAATTCAGATAAATATTACAGTATTCTAATGGAAGCAATAAGATTTTCGCAAATAAAAAGGAATCTAAAACTTTATGCTTATGTTTTGCTTGATAATCATTTTCATCTAATAGTCACAGGAGATGACTTAACTAACATATTTAAATCAATAAAAGGGTATACAGCCAAAGAGATAATAAAACAATTGAGAATGGACCAGAATGAAGAATTTTTAAATCAATTCAGGATAAACAAGCAGAAGCATAAGGTGAAAAGTGAATTTCAGGTGTGGCAGGAGAGTTTTCATCCGCAGGAAATTTTAACTGACAATATTTTTCAGCAAAAAATTGATTATATTCATATGAATCCTGTCAGAAGAGGACTGGTAAAAGAACCCGAAGAATGGAAATATAGCTCGGCAGGATATTTTGCAACGGGATCAGAGGGTGTATTACATTTGAATGGCTTGGATTGAGGTTATTTTATACCTGCATTTTCTTTCCCAAACTGGAGTTTGTCCCACAGACTCCTTTGGAGGGAAAGAGGCTTTACAACCCTGTCGCCCAATCCGCCAAGGCGGACCAGTTTGGGTGACCAATTTAATATCATATCAAAAAGTTTGTACTAATATCCGTTTTATTCGTAACTATGCTGATTGCCATAGGCGCAGTGTATTACTTTTATTTTTTACCCCAAAAAACACTTATAGTTAAATCCATTCTTCCTTCAGGCTCCGTATCTGATTCTATCGTTGTATTCAAATCAGAAAGAAAATTATTGCTATATTACAAAAGCAAGCCACTGAAAACTTACAGTATATCATTGGGCGATAGCCCGGTTGGGCATAAGGAAAAAGAGGGTGACGAAAAAACTCCCGAAGGTTTATACAGCATCAGCGGGCGGAATCCGAACAGTAAATATCATCTTTCGCTCAGGATATCATATCCAAATGAACAGGATAAGCTGAACGCTGAGAAGAATGGTTACCCGCCGGGAGGTGATATTATGATACATGGTTTGCCTAATGCCACCGGATTTCTGGAGGAGTATTATACAAGCAATGACTGGACGGACGGCTGCATTGCGGTAACTAACGAAGAGATAGAAGAGATTTGGGGTGCTGTAAAAGACGGAACTCCGATATTTATAAATAAATGAAAGTAAAACTATGCCAACAAAAATAACTGTTACAAAGAATGCCAGCTACCGTATTGAATGCGAAGATATGGAAATCTATGATGCAAACGGGAATAAATATGACCTGGCCGGAAGGACAACCATAGGACTTTGCCGCTGCGGGCACAGCAATAAAAAGCCGTTCTGTGACGGCTCTCATAAAACATGCGGGTTTGAATCAGAAGTAACGGCATATGCGCTGGAACCGAAGAAGTAATGATCTGAACTTTCCCAAACTGGAGTTTGTCCCACGGACTCCTTTGGAGGGAAAGAGGGAAATGTGTAAGAGTTTCATCCCCTGTCACCCAAACTCCAGTTTGGGTGACCAATACACCATAGTCCTCCTTATTTTCTAGTGTATAAAATCTGCCAATTCTGAGACCATGTGGCGCCATTATCCGAAGAAGACTCCCAGTTCCATGTAAATGAATTTTTAGTGATATCAGTAAAAACCATTCTCTGGATTATCTGTTTACCTTCTTTATTTGTAACAGAACGCTGCATTACCATACTGTTCCCGTCCATACCGCCTGTGAAATCAAGATAAGCCCCGCTGTTATCAACCCAGGTCTGCTGCCATATTTTTTTGTTGGGGTTATACATTGAAAGACTTCTGCCAATGAATGACTTATCATCAGTAGAGAAATTTTCCTCTATTACACAGTCATTCATTCCTTTTGTGATAATATTTTCGCCATACTGCGGCTTATTGTCCGAATCAACCCACTTTGCCTGCCATTTGCCCACCCAAAAATCAAACTGCGATGCTTCAGGCGCGCTGCATGGCTTGTCATTTGTTTGCGCGTGCGTTACCGCAATTGATAGCGTTACTGCCAAAATGATCATCAAAGCTAAAGCTGCTTTATAAATTATTTCCATTATATTTCTGTTTTAATTAAGCGCCTGTTAATAAATCAAGCCTGGCTAAATATTAGCTTTACTTGACCGCCCTCATTGCATAACAGGCGCTCATTAGTCTTATTTTATTACTATTAATTTTTTTGTTTCCTTAAAGCTGCCTGCCTGTAAAGTATAAAAATAAACACCGCTGGTAATGTTTAATGCGTTGAAATCAGTTTCATATTCACCGGCTTTAAGCTCACTGTTAACCAATTCAGTGACAAGCCTTCCGGTAACATCATAAACAAAAAGCTTAACACTGGAAAATTCCGGAATTGAAAACCTTATCCTGGTTACAGGATTAAACGGATTTGGATAATTCTGCTCAAGCCTGAATTTGTCCGGCAATTGTGTGCCAACCTGGCTGATACCGATAACAACTTCGCTTAATCCCTGACCTTCATTTAGTTTGTAGAATTTATTTGGGGTAACATTGGTGAATACCTGCGTTAACCCGCCTCCCCATTTTACTATCATTGAATCAATTACCGAGGCATTGTGCAGCCCGAAATGAACATTCAGCATATTCATAGAATTAAAGCTGTTCAGCGCGTTAATCTCACGTGTCTGCCACTTCGGTACGCCGTTAATTATGGCTTTCATTTTGATTATTGTGCCCAGTGCCGACTTATTTGTCATTCCCGCAGCCGGACCCGCCCCAATACAGTGAATATTAACCCAATTATTATTATTGTTCGTTTCATTTCTGAATAATCCTTTTGTTAGATTGGTACCGGCCATATATATATCAAGATCGCCGTCGCTGTCATAATCACCAAAGGTCGTGCCGTAAGTCTGCCCGCTTACAACTATTGCCAGTGTATCTAACCTTGTAAAAAATCCCAAACCATTGTTCTGGTAATACCTGTTTGCTCCCGCATCATTTGTAATAAAGCAGTCCAGGTCGCCATCGTTATCAAAATCACCCCAGTTATTTCCAAGCCATGCGCCTGCATCACTTACAATGGTGCCAACCTCTGCAGCTGTCATTTTAACATAGTAATGCGGGCCCTCGCACCTGTATAACCTGTTTTTTATGTTTGTTGAATAATTGGTGAGGAACCCGTCAAGATCGCCGTCATTATCTATATCAATCCAGTTCCAGTTCTGACCGTCAACAATATCAGAGGCAATTATCCCGGTATCAATTCTGTTCAGGAAGTATGGGACATTTTGTTCCTTCAGCAAATTCCGGTATAGGTAATCTCTGCCCCCAATATTATCTGCCGGTCCTGTACCAATGAACAGATCAATATCACCATCCTGGTCATAGTCAGAAAACATAGGGATCGTAAATGCATCAAGTGAATCGGTGGTTTGAGTCGAATCTATCCGGGTAAATGTTCCGTTTCCGTTATTATAAAACAGCCTGTTTTCATGCAGAACGCCGTTGAAGTTATAAGCGGCAGCTAAAAAAAGATCTGCATACGTATCATTATTTATATCACCCCATACGCAGCCCCAGCCGGTGTTCAGGATTGAATCAGCAATTGAGCCCGTGAGTACCTTTGTGAAAACAAAATTTCCGTCATTTCTGTAGAGGTGTGATGTGGGATTTGCCTGAATTGTTGTAATTACAAACACATCGGGGTCGCCGTCATTGTCATAATCTGCCCATGAATTTCCTAAAACCGGACCCTGCAGCGGAATTGAACCGGTAACTTTTACGAAATTTCCGTTCCCAAGATTCCTGAATATATCTTTCCGTGAAATATACAGGTCAAGCAGTTCATCGTTATCAACATCAATCCAGCTTGCGCCAATGTAATTACCGGCAAGGGGTTCGTTCACTACCGGATTTGATGCATCTGTGACCTTTACAAAAAACTGTGATGAAAGTGAATCCGTAAAAATAAAATTTGAAAGTATAACAAGTGAAAGGCAGAAAGATTTAATAAAATACCGCAATAAATACCTCCTTATAAGTTTTTACAAATATAAGAAGAGGGCAATTCTCACATTATTTGAAAATTGACTTTTTTACAGTGTGCTTTTCTGTAGCTCTCGGGGGAAGAATTGTAGGTTTTTTTGAATAAAAAGCTGAAAGAACTCAGGGATTCATACCCGCAATTCAAACAGATTTCCGTTATAGATGAATTTGTGGATTCCAGCATTATTCTGGCCTTTTCCAGCCTAACGCTTTTTAAAAATTGATGCGGCGATACGCCCGTATATGATTTAAATTTCCTCAGGAAATGATGCGGACAAAGTGATGATACTTTTGAAAGCATATCAAGATCAATTGCTTCATGGTAATTTGATTCGATGTAATCCTTTGCTTTATTCAGCCTGTTAAAAAGCTCAATGCGTGTTGAGCGCTTTACCGATCTCAGCTCATCTGCTTTTTTTGATGCCTTGAGCTGTGAGCGGAAAGTATGCTCCAATATGCCGTGCAGATATTCATTAAGCATATTTGCATCATAGTTACCTTCATTTAAAGCGGAGCGGATACTATTAATGTAAATGCTCAGAGTATTATCAGTGTTGTATAATTTCTGAAAAAAGTTAACAGGATATTTATCCCTTACCTCAGGGAAATCCAGCAGGTATTTATCGCTATTGAATGATGAGTAGAAAACATCTTCAACAAATTTTGCGGTGAAGTTAAGGGTAAGTGATTCAACCGGTTTATCGGAATCGATAAGACTCTCATAGATAGAATCCCTGTTGAGTATAAGATACATATTATCATGCACGCCGTATTTCATGTTGCCAAGTATGTACTGCTCGCTTCCGCCGAATGCGAATTTAAGTGAAAGTGTTGTCCAGTGCTCAGGGTAATAAAGGTAAGAAAACTTCCCGTTCAAAATAACATTCTGCTCAACAAACTGGCGGTTCCACCGCCTGTAGTTATAGCTGAAATCATTCATATCCGGAAATTTTGTTATTACCTTAACGCTCATATTGTATATATAATGCCTGTTTAATTGTGCTAAATTTAGAGAAAATTATGGATAAATGAAACCACGAAAGGGGAAATTATTAATTTTGAATGTGAAGAATTTTCACCGCTAAGGCACTAAGGACACTAAGTGGATATTATGTTGTCTAAATTCTTTTTTTAATAGCATGTTAGGTATGGTAAATTATTAGCATGCTGTGATTGCTTGGGGACTAAAGTCCCGCTTTTTTGGGTTTTTGCCCCCGCCCTAAAGGGAGGGGTTAATTTTGGCCAATATTCTTTATGCTCGTAGTGATTTGGCGGTGATTGTTACTTCAAAAATTTTTTCAAACCGGAAGATTTTCCTTCTTCCCAAACTCCAGTTTGGGAAGCTTTGAATCGAGATTCCCGCTTGCGCCCCAAAGGGGTAAACAAAGAATGAGATCTTTTACTTCAAATATTTCTCAAACCAGCCGGTTATGCGTTTATACTGATCCAGCCAGCTTAACTGCCTGTAGAAACCGTGATTTTCCTTCGGGTATATCATAACCTCAAATTCCTTTTTGTTATCTATAAGCTTCTGCGTTAGCTGAACCATATCCTGGAAAAACACGTTATCATCCAGCATACCATGCGTCATGAGCAAATAACCCTGTAGATTTTCTGCGAACGAATAAGGTGATGACTGTTCATAATACTCCGCAACATCCTCAGTTTCAAGATCACCAAATCTTGCAAGTGTGTACCAGTAATTGCTGTAATAGTAATTTTTCCAGTTTGATACGGCGCGCAGTGATACTCCCGCCTTAAAAAGCTCAGGGTGTTTGAACATTGCCATGAGCGTTGTAAAGCCCCCATAGCTGCCGCCGTAAATGCCGACTTTATCCCGGTTAATATACCCTTTGGAATCCAGGAAATTTATCCCGCTGATATAATCGGATACTTCCCAGTAGCCAAGATTGCGGTATGTTTTGTTGCGGAATTCTTTGCCGTAACCCATGCTTCCTCGGAAATCAAGATCAAGCACCACAAAATCGTTCCGGGTTATAAAAGTATTCACCATAAAATTATCACGGTAAGGTGAAAATCCGTTTGTTATATTCTGCAGGTAACCTGCCCCGTGAACAAAACATATCAACGGGTATTTTTTCTTTGGATCAAAATTTTTTGGTTTGTATACAAATCCGTAAATCAATTGCCCATCTTCATCATTATTAAAAGTTATTAGTTCAGGCATATTCCACTCAATAGCTGTGAATTTGGGTGAGATTGTATTTGTCAATTGCTTTTCTTCACCTGTTTGAAGATTAAATGAATACAGCTCATTGGGCTTAACCATTTGAGAATGCGAATAGAAAAGCAGTTTCCCATCCCCTGATAACTTAAGATCTTCAATATCTCCATCGGTATAGGTTAATTTCGCAATTGATCCGCCGGATAGATCGGCCGAATAAATATTGTATTTATAAGGTACCTCTGCATTGGCAACAAAGTATACCTTCTCTGCCGCCCGGTCAACCACAGAAGTGAGTACTGTATATTGCCCCGGAGTAATTGATGTAAAACCGGTGCCGTCAATATTTATTTTATACAGATTGTTGTAGCCTGAAACTTCTGATTCAAACAAAACGGTCTGGCTATCTATAAAAATTGTGCTGTTGGAGTGTCTTTCATACCAAGCGGGGTCAGTTTCACTGTAAAATTCTTTTACATTTTTTGATCTTATATCGTAAATGAACATTTTACGCGAATGGCGGTCCATTGTTTCAATATCAAGCAGCAATTTGCTGCCTTCGGGGGAGTACACCGCATACGTTGTGGAGTATCTCTGGCTATCCGGGTAAACGAACTCATTCACAGTCTTGTATAATGAATCTTTGCCGGCTTTATATATTGATATATCAAACAACCTGACTTTTGAAATACCCCGTTTCCTTGTTTCAGCTTTAACAAACTTATCGTTGTAATCAGGGAAAACAAGCTTACGCTTTGTTGTGTTATCGTACCTTGCGGCAAAAAGTCTAAGCACACAGTTTGGATCACCTGAATATTTATCAGTCATATCAATTACCTGGTATGAAACCGAATCGGATTCATCCGCAGTTAATACCAGCTCGTTCGAATTGGCTTTTGAGCTATCATACCTTATCAGGTAATAATTTCCGCTTCGCCTGTAAACCACAAAATTACTTATTACCTGCGGTGAGTATTCATATTTATCTGTTTCAGTCAGTCTTATATCCTTTGTATAACTTCTTGAATTAACGAAATTCTTTGTAACAAAAACATCACCATTAATTATTGTAACTGTATTACCATCAGGCATAACCACAAATTCAGATGCAGTTTCGCCGGTATCCGAATATTTGAAATATTCACCAGTCACATAATTCATGTCGAACAGGCTTAGCATGCCGTCATAGTCATCATCTGCATAATAATAGATCTTATCTGAAACTGTGTTTATATATTTTAACGAAGGGCGCGGATTTACAATATTGGTATCCTGAAAAATGTATTCAAGGGTTACTTCCTGCGAAAAGGAGATTGGAGGAAGTGTCAGCAGTAACAATAATAACGGGAGTACCTTTCCTGAAAATTTCAGAATTATCAGTCTACGAGATCCTTCCCTTCGCTTCGCTTCGCTCAGGATTGGGTTAATAGTGCAATTCTTCAACTTTTTCTCTTTCTCTTATAAGGTAATTCTTGCCGCCATCCACCAGCACTTCGGCAGGGCGCAGCCTTGCGTTGTAGTTTGATGACAGCGAGTATCCATAAGCCCCGGTCGTTAATACCGCAAAACGGTCACCGCGGCTCATTACCTGTATGCTGCGTTTTGCCGCCAGGAAGTCTGATGTTTCGCAAACCGGACCAACAATATCAACAGTTTCAAATCCTGTATCCTTAAGTGATGTAGGTACTACCTGGTGATATGCCTGGTACAGGCAGGGGCGCATCAGGTCATTCATGCCTGTATCGGTAATGATGAATTTTTTCACTTCTCCCTGTTTGGTATACAAAACTTTGCCAACCAATATCCCCGCATTTGCAACAAGAGATCTGCCGGGTTCAATAATCAATTTTTTATTGTAAGCAGAAAGCATTTTTATTACGGATTCCACATGCTCACCGAGGGGTGAGTAACGCGGAGTCTCATCATCTTCAGTGGGTATATAGCGGTGAGTCAGAATATTCTTATACTGTACGCCAAACCCTCCGCCAAAGTTTATGTAGCGGATATTGATGCCCATTTTTTCAACTTTTTCGATCAGCTCTCCCAGGTATTTAACAGCTTCTATATAAGGATTCACTTCTGTGATCTGGGAGCCTATGTGCGAATGAATACCAATAACATCAATATTAGGCAGCTCATTTGCGGTTTTAAAAACATCCATGATATCTTTGCTGTCTATACCGAATTTATTTTCCTTCATCCCGGTTGTAATATACGGATGCGTTTTAGCGTCAATATCAGGGTTAACCCTGATTGATATCCTGGCAATTACACCAAGTCTGTGTGCTATCTCTGAAATTACTTTTATTTCCTGCAGTGATTCAACCGTGAAGTTGAAAATATTTTCCCGAAGGGCATATTCAATTTCTTCATCAGTTTTGCCAACTCCTGTGAAAGTGATCTTATTTCTCAGGTAACCGAACTTCAACGCAAGGTACAGCTCGCCCCCGGAAGCCACTTCAGCGCCAGCGCCTTCTTCTGCCAGCAGTTTCAGTATTTCAGGGTTTGAATTTGCTTTAATTGCGTAGCAATTAATAAAATCAAGTTTGGAATTCACCAAAGGCTGGTTTATTTCCCTGTAGTTCTTTAATATCTGGTTCTTGCTGTATATATAAAGCGGGGTTCCGTACTCCTTTGCAAGATCATCTACCAGGAAGTTTTCAGCGTATAAATGGTTATCTTTAAAATAAAAATGGTTCATATAGTTATTTTAATTCATATAATTGACTGCAAAAATAAACTTTTGTTATGACTAATGAAATGGAATAATTGAAATTGTTCCGCTTATCATTGCAGCAAAATGAAATTAAAAAAGCTGCCTTTTAATATCAGGCAGCTTTAAATTCTGAACTGTAAATTTGAAATAAAATCAGCTTTTGCTTAACGTCACATATTCATTTAAAAGCTCTTCTTTGGCTTTATCTATGATGGTTGTAACCATTTTTTTGGATGTGTAATGAATCTTTGGATCAACATATTTCTTTATGTTCTTCCAGAGTGCTTCTTCAAATATGTTTAATGCAATTTGGATCTCTTCGACTTCAAATCCTGAAGCAAATCTCTCATCGGAGATCAGGTCCATATAGCCTATCATGTCATCGCATTTCTGAGTTTCGATGCATTTGGCAAGCGCCTGAAGCAGATTTGAATATTTTTTCTGGATCTCTTCGAGGCGGAACTTGCTGTAATGAGGGAGCTGTACCCTCATGAGAGCGTTTGTTGATTCTTGGAGTATCAGTTCAGGTTTGTTGTAGATTAATTCCAGAAGTGTCATAGTGTAACCCCTCTTTTCAAATTTAGTGTATAATTCCGTTGCAAATTAGTCACAATTGATATTTTCTGATATATACTAAATTCTTCTCAAAAATCACCTGCGAGAAATATCATAAACACAAATGATCTGTATACAGCGATAAAAAAAACTGCCATCAAAAATGGCAGCATTTTTTAAAGATTTTCATTATCGCCGGTTAGTTCAGCTTCTTTCAAGAATCGCGTATTCTCCCAGCATTTCCTGTTTTGCCCGGCTGAGTATTCCGGTAATAAGCTTCATTGCTGATATTTGTTTATCACCATCAACAAGTTCGCTGATGTTCTTCCACAGGGCTTCTTCAAAAATGTTGATCGCAACCTGTACTTCAGTAGGCTCAAAACCCATTGAGAATCTCTCGTCAGACAGCTTATCCATGTAAGATGCCAGGTCGTTACACGAATTCTTTTCCACACATTTAGTAACTGAAACCAGAAGTTTCCTGTATCTTGTGTTGATATCAGACTCTTTGAATTTTTCGTAATGTGGCAGATGAGCTCTAAGCAGGGAGTTTGTTGCATCAAGAAGGACCTGTTCGGGTTTGTTGTACAATAGATCCAGTAGTGTCATTATTACATCCTCTTATAGTTGTAAATTATGTCACTCAAAAATATATAATAAACTTCTGTATTGAAATACAAATATCTTACGCCAAGAAGAATCATAAAATTATATGACATTTATCTGTCGTAAAAACGGCAAAACCGGCTCTTAGCAGAACCGGCTTTGCGGATCTTTAACCGGCTGCGAAGATCCGGGCTTTAATAATCCATTCCGTCATCACCATTATTATTATCGTCGTTATTCCGTTTTTTACCTTTGTCAAACTTGTTCTTTTCCTGCTGCCCGAATCTGTAACTTATATTAAGAAATACCGTTCTGGCGTCACGTTTTCTTTCGAAAGTTTCATAGTATCCATCGCCGCTAATATTAGCCTTAAATTTTGCGGCGTCAAGAATATCGCTTACCCTTAAGGTCAGGCTAAGGCGTTTATTGAAAAAATCCTTTTTGAAAGCGGCATCAAGCATAGAAAAGGGCTCAAATGTTCCCTGCGCGTTATAATGTTTCCCGGAGTAGAAATATGATACCTGCAGGCTCATATCAGCCGGAAGAACAAGCGTTGACATAGCCCTGGCAGTCCACGAGTAACCGCTGTTAGATAATCCGCTGCCTAAATTGGATGCGTCAATTTCAGTTTTGTAGTAACTGAATGTTCCATTGAGTGTCCAGGTCTTCACAGGAGTCGCGTTAAGAATAAGTTCGCCTCCGTAGAACTTTGATTTATTATAATTCACAAATGTTGAAAGCGTTGTTATGCTGTCTATCAATGTTCTTGAGCGCGATATCTGGTCTTTTGTCTGCCTGTAGAAAAAAGTGGGAGTAATTGTTGCAAACGGCAGGTACTGAATATAACTCAGTTCAAATGCGTCGGTGAATTCAGGATTCAGATCAGGGTTTCCCTGCGAAAGTGTGTTTGTACCTCCCATCATACTTATAGTAACAAACGGGTTAAGCTGTCTTGATCTGGGGCGATTGACCCTTCTTGCATAGCTTAACTGAATTTCACTGGTTTTACTTAATTTCTGAGATATGCTTGCGCTCGGGAAGAAATCAACATAACTCCTGTCAAAGGTCTGGCCGTTGTTCATAAGCTCTCCTTTAACAATTGTCTGCTCTATCCTTGTACCCAAAGAAAATCCGAAGTTTCCAAGCTGGTTGGTGTATATCCCGTAAAAAGCATTGATCTGTTCTTTGTAAATGAACCTGTTGGAAGAGTTCAGACTTGTTACATACTGGCTGTTCTGGTAATCATAGTTTTCAAGCCTGTAATCGTTATCCCGCTTTTTATAGCTTCCGCGGAAGCCTGTTTCAATTCTGGAATCTTTACTGAACGGATGAACGTAATTCAGCTCAGCTATATAAGCGTCATCGGTTTCCTTGCTGAATTCATTCCTGTTAACAGGCTCGGGTATAATAGGGGTGATATATGTATCATACGTATTGGTTACTTCATCATCTTTATCTCTTGAAAAGGAAAGATCTGCCGTAAACACCTGCTGGGGCTTTTTGAATTTTAATGTATAATTTGCCGCGATATCATAATTGAAACCGTCATCTTCGTGAGTTGTAGTATTAAAATACTGAGAAGTTAATGTATTGGAATTATTATAAACCATGTCATCGGTCACATCAAACCTGCTGCGTTTGGTACCCCTTAGGTTAAAAGAAAAACCAAGAGTGTTTGATGGGTCCAGGAAAAGATCTACGCCGAACTTTGCATTATGTCCGCGCATATGCCCGCGTGCATTACTGGTTTCATCTGTGAAGTAGGAGTCTGAGTTGATATAGTTAAATCTTTCATTCAGTCCGGTAAATATCATCCGGTTTGAATTGTAACCGTAATTTCCGTAAAAATTATATTTCTTATTCTTAAGGCTGAAACTGAACTGCCCGCTGTATTTATCGCGGGTTCCAATGTTCAGGCCAAGTGAACCATTATATCCAAGTCCGCGGTTCTCGTTCTTTTTCATTACAATATTTATTATACCCGAAGAACCTTCGGCCTCATATTTTGCCGAAGGATTTGTAATGAGCTCAATACTTTCTACCTGCGTTGCCGATATCTGCGCAAGCATATCGCCGCGGTTAGTTCCTTCAAGACCCGATGGCCTGCCGTCTATCATTATTTTTACGCCCTCACTGCCGCGGAGACTGATATTGTTATCCTGGTCAACTGTTACAGAAGGTATTTCCTTAAGTAGGTCAATCACTGAACTGCCCTGGTTAGTAATGTTTTTGCCTACATTGAATACTTTTTTATCCGGGCGGAATTCAATCTGGCTTTTTTCGCTTTCAACTACAATCTCATCGGTGGTTGTATTGCCGGATGACAATTTTATCGGCTCAAGCGCAACCGTAAGATTATTCGGGTTTATTGTGACTCCGCTTACAACAGAAAGATTGTAACCCACAAGATTTGCTTTCAGATAAAATTTGCCGAAAGGTACCCCGCTTAAAGTAAACTGCCCCGCAGCATCAGTCTGGGTTCCCTTTACAAACGATGAATCTTTAACTCTGTTAACGGTAATATCCGCACCTTCAACAGGCAATCCTGTTGTTTTATCTATTACTGATCCGGAAATCGTGCCGGTTTCCTGCGCTCTTAGCTGAGAGGTTAACGAACCTGATATAATTAAAGCCGCTATTATTAATGCTGTTTTAAGAAAAAAGTCTCTAAAAAATTCATTCATGATCTTTCAAGTTTTTCGTTCTTTTCGGTAATATTCTAACACAAATATAGCTTTTAATGATTCATTTTTCTGTAAAAATATGTAAATTCAAAGAAATATTTGTAAATGAACTTAGTTACAAAAACAAAGCCCGAAAATCTCAATTTTCAGGCCTTTGTTATACAATTTTTTTTAGGTGGAACCTGCTTACTTTATAAGTGTTAATCTTTTTGTTTCAGAGAAATCCTCTGCGGATAAACGATAAAAGTAAATACCCGAAGCCATATTGGAACCATCAAAGTTGATTGAGTGATAGCCTCCTTCTTTGTATTCATCAATAAGTACCGATAAACTTTGTCCAGTAATGCTGAATATCTCCAGTTTTACATAACCCGCATTCTGCAGAGTGAAGCAAATAACTGCAGATGGATTTGAAGGATTTGGATAATTTTGTTCAAGACTGGTAAGTTCCGGCGGCTTAATAACAACAATTTCATTCAGTTCATAGTATTCAAAATTTCCGTTATAATCTGTTTGCTTAAGCCTGTATTTGTACTTGCCGGGTTTATCTGCAGTATTGACTGCAGTATAATTTACAGGAAAACTGCTGTTACCTGATCCTGTAACATGGCCTGCGGATTCCCAACTTTCCAAGCCCGCCATTTGGCGTTCTATAAAAAAACCTGAGTTGTTTATTTCCCAGCCTGTCTGCCAAGATAAATTAACAATATTCCTGTTTACCGAACAGGTGAAATAGTTCATGCTTACCGGAAGTGTGATTGATTTATGTATCCTTACGTCATCAAGGTATAGGTTTCCTGTTGATATGAGTGCGGAAACTTCAAGGACCAGGGAAATATCATCATCAGCAGAAACATTATAAGAATATGAATATTTAGTCCATGTATTATTAAGCAGGGAAGAAAGTGAAATTGATTCAAGGGTAACATCTGTAGCGGTTCCGATCAACTTAACACTCAGAGTACCCGAAAGTGAAAGTAATGAAGACCTTCTCAGCCAGAATGAAATGGTATCAAAACTTTCACCGTTCAAAACGCTGAACGGCACAGAAGTGATATTTCCTGAACTTAATACACCAAGAAATGGGTATGCAGCAGATTTTGATCCGCTTGCGGTATGGTTCTGTGTGGAACTTTCAGAAAAAGTTGCAGCGCTCCACCCGGAGGGAAGCCAGCTGCCTTCAAAATGTTCTGTAATATTCACTTCCTGCTGTGAATAAACCAAACGGATAAATAAGATGAGCGATAAAAAAATAATAGGGTGCTTCATGATGTCCTTTTTTTGAATTTATGGATGTGGTTAATTCAAAAACAACAATCTAAATGAAGTTTGTTTACGCTTTTAATGCGAAAAACAAAGGATCTTGTCAGATAAAATGTATAATTGTAAATTCATAACGGATCGAATGAGTATGCTGAATTTCATTAATGAGTGCAAACTAATGAATCCATAAGCTTTAGTAAATACCGATAATGTGGTAAAAAATTATCTTGAAATTTCAGTACATCCTGAAAATTCCGCAATTTCTTTTAGCTTATGTTCATATTTTGCTGCAAATTCCTCATCAAAGCGAAAGCCGTTTTCCCAAAACTCATTAATGATGATAAATTTGCCTGACCTTCTGTCAGCTTTTGCATCAATACGTCCGGCGAACTTATTTCCAAATAATACCGGAAGGCAGAAATAGCCGTATTTTCTTTTCGGGGCAGGGATGTAGCACTCAATAAAATACTCGAATCCAAAAAGATCAAGTAATCGCTTTCGCTGGATAACTATGTTATCAAAAGGCGAAAGTATATGGACTCCGGGCTCTGTTTTATATGAAGAAATAGACTGAAGTATTTTGTTTGTTGAGTAATACTCTTCATTTTCAATTTCTTTGATCTTAATCCGTACTATCTTTTTTTCTTCCAGCAGCCTGTTTATAGTATGTTTTGTAGCTGACCTGTTGTGATGCCTAAGGTATGTAAATTCTCTTTCGGATGAAATTCCGTTCGCGGAAATTGCTTTGGTTATCAGATGCTCTGATAATTCATCATCCGAAGGCACTGTAAGCTTTGTATTTCGAGGAAGCGTTCTCTCCGGCAGGTCATAAACTTTCTGAAATCCCTTTCGTGCTTTTGCGGTAAGCCTGCCGGTATGGAAAAGAAATTCCAGTCCTTCTTTGGCGGGTTTCCAGTCCCACCATTGGCCGCGCTTTTTTGATTCTTCAAAATCACGTGATTGAAGCGGACCTTCAGAGGTAATTCTGTCAATTATCAGATTAAGTAATTTCCTGTTTTTCTTTTCCCAATGCTTGTATTTTTTTGCATACATTTCTTTTCTCGGCAGGGTGAACCTGAAATGTTTCATTGGCATATACGCTGCCGCGTGATCCCAGAACTCAAATACTTTTTTGTCCTTATCAATAAGTTCATCCAGCATTTCATTCCTGTATGCCGGCAAACGGCTCCACAATACATGTTTGTGTGCCCGCTCAACAATTGAAATAGTATCAATTTGGATGTATCCCAGTTGTTCGATAACAGCACTGACTTTTTTCTTCGGTTCAGCATCCAGTCCTGTATGGAAAAATTGCCTGTTAAGAAAAAGATCCTTTGCATCATTTAAACTTAATTCAGTACTCTTTAATTTCATTTTAAGGGTTTTGCCCTGATATTTTTAACTTGGCTATAATTTCATCACTTATTTCTTCTGAATACATTCCATATGCATTAACCAATGTACCTTTTATACCGTCTTTTGATTCAATAGCATAAACAATTTCTTCATCATCCGGGTTAGAATCACCTTCAAACCGGTAGAACTCTGTAATTCTAAACTCTTCAGGATTCAGTTTCAGCTCAAGTGAGGCACATTTAATTGAATCACACTCAATATTGAAATTATGTACATAACCGCGTTGGGCAAGATCGTTTAAAGCCTCTGATAGTGTTTCGTATGAATACATTTTATTATCCTCTGAATTCAGCTTTTAAATGAGAGCCGTCACAAAAAGGCTTATTGCCTGAATTGCCGCAGCGGCAGAATGCCGTTAAATCAGATCTCTTTTCTACGGTGCCGTTTTCTTTTTTTATAGAAATATTACCATAGACAAATAAAGGACCGTTGGGTTTTGCTTCAATTACAGTTTCTGTTTGAATTGTTTCATTTGGGGTGTTCACTTCGGTCTTTTCGCCTTCTGAATTCAGGTAGTAGCTTAATGCTGCTGAAGGGCATTGCTTAACCTGTTCAATTATGTGAGATGTATCAGAGCCCTTAGCGTCTATCCATGGACGTTTTGTCGGGTCAAATACAGCCGGCAGACCGTTAAAACAATTTTTTGAATGGATACACCTTGAAGGTTTCCAGACAATTGTTACTTCTCCATTGGTATACTTTTTTGTGATCCTGCTCAGGTCTGCTGACATTTTGTTATTTATAATATGTTTTCAGTAGATTATTAAGAGGTATTTCTTCATATTCAGAATCTTCACCCGGATATCTTAACACGTTTTCGTAATTTCCGGTTTCTTTTGCCAGTGCCCATATAATGCTTTCACCAGCCGGCAGTATATCAGGTTCTTCTGTGAATACTTCATCGTTAAATGCATCAGATGCGTTAATAAGCTCCCAGCCATTTTTTTCGAAATGAATGAGCAGCTCACCCAGGAACTGTGAATTGATAAAATTGTGATGCAATAGCAGGGTGTGTTTAATATGCCTTCCGGTCAGTTTAACAGCAAGGCTATCGTAGAACATTGCCCTGTTATAAATATGGGTGATATAATATTCCTTATACGGAGTAAGATCCAGCGCCGGGCTTACTTTTAGAGTATCAACAGCTCTCGAATCAATATACCAGTCTGATGCGTCAATTGTAACATAACCATGTTTGTATCCCTTTTCATGCATGAATTTCCTGAACCCGTCTCTTTTTTCAGGGGTATCTCCTTCTTTCAGGTATGGATACCTGAATAATTTTGAGTAACCTGAATAGCCGTTAATAATTGAATCACATCTCAGAAAATCATTCTCAAAAACTTCCGGAGTTATCTTCTTTGAATGGTAATAGCTGTGAGAATAAGAATGATTGCATATCATGTGACCCTTTTCATTCCACTTATTCAGCAGCACTTTGCCTTCTGCGCTGTTTATCCGTTTTCCGCAAACAAAAAGCGCAGCTTTGATGCCATGTTTATCGAGCGTTTCAAGTATTGCGTCATCCTTTTCCATCCAGGTTAAGTTACCTGAGTTTTCAGTATTCGGGTCATCAATAGTTATTGAAAGCTGCGGTTTGGTTTCCTGGGAGTATATGGATTGACAAATGGTCATAATTAATATCAATACGGCACTCAGTTTATACATACAGTCTTTATTTGTGATTTAAAAAATTTCAGGAGCCTTTTTTCTTGAATCCTACGCTTACACCGGGCGTTAATCCAAGTGTAATACTTACACCGTCAAGAGTGTATTCCCCCAGTTTTATTGAGTGATAAAAATCACCTGCTTTGAAGAGGCACTTAAGTGTCATGCTTACGAATTTTTTTTCTTTCGCTTCTTCAAGTAATGCCGCCTTTTCATCATCGGGAATATCCTTCTTGTAGTGGAATGAAGTTGATACCGATGGAGGAAGTCCGAGTGATACATTTACACCTTTGAATTCATACCCTGATCTGGTTATTATACCAAGCGAATTGTTAATTTCTTCCATAACCTGTTTAACTTTGCCAATGCTTGATTCTTTGAATTCATCCATAATGGCTTTCTGTTCATCGCCAATTACATCATCTTTCATTTCAACAATTTTTTCTGATACAGTTGTGACTGCGCTTTTTGCTTTTTCAAGGAAACTGCCTGAAGATTCCTCATTTTGTTCCGCAGTAATTTTTTCTTCTGACATGATATGTGAATTTATGTTCTTAAAATATCCAGCAAAGATATATTATATCACAAAAAGATAAAATCCTCAAAAAACCGGCATTATGTTTTTGACCCGGTTTACTCAATTTCTTTTATCTATTATATATGTTATGTTTGCTGTTATATATTCAGGTTTTTGTATATTCCCGATGAATTTTGCACAATTAAGCACATAAAGAAGGAAATTTCAGATCATTAATGACTACAAATCACGTTAAACCAATAATCAGCTTAAAAGAATTCTGCGGCAGTATCATTGACTATGCCGGTTTGTTCCCTCCGGCAAGTCTTGAGCTTGCCCAGGCTTTCCATAATTTTGTATTCTACCGTCTGGGCGAATACAAATGGATGCTCGGTAAATTCATCATTCCCGCCAGGAGACTTGCTGAACTTGGAAATTTACTTGATGATATGAAAATAGAAGGTAAGGTGCCGCTATCGGTAATAGGCTCAGGCAGTGATAACACCCATGAGTTCAGCGAGCTTTTTAGAAAAGATGCTGAAGAAATAAAAGGATTTGTATCAAAGTATCCCGGGGCTGTTTCAGTAGATGCGTTCGAGCTCAGGCTGCCTTCTGATCTGTTTAATAGTGAAGATAACAGTGAGCTGATAAAAACCATTTCAGGAGTGTCATCTTCGCTGGAAAATATTCTGGGGAGGAATATACCCGTTTTTTTTGAAGTGAACCTCACAAAAAATTATGAGGCAGAGATCATCCGTACAGTTGAAACAATAGGCGCGTTAAACAAAGGCTGCGGTTATAAACTAAGGACAGGCGGAACTGAAGCAAGCGCTTTCCCGGAACCGGAAGTTATAGCTTTTGCAATTATGACATGCTGTGAGTTTGATGTACCAATGAAATGCACAGCCGGACTTCACCATCCTATAAGGCATTACGACGATGAAGTAAAAGCGGTCATGCACGGTTTCATGAATGTATTTGCAGCGGGCATTCTGGCTTATACAAGTAATCTTGATGAAACGGAAATTATAGAAGTGTTGACTGATGAGGATCCGTATGAATTTTTGTTTACCGAAAACGGTTTAACCTGGAATGAAAATGAAATTACCATAGGTGAAATAAAGGCAGCCCGGGAAAAATTTATGCTGTCATACGGCAGCTGCAGCTTTGATGAGCCCGTTGACGATCTGAGATCTTTAGAACTGTTTTGAATCCCGATCATTTTGATTACGTGTATTTTTTATTCAAAGATTATTTTTAAATTTGGAGCTATTTAACAATGAGATCTTTTATTGATGTTTCACCTGATTCACATTTTCCTATTCAGAATCTGCCTTACGGCGTTTACAAATTAAAGGTAGGCTCAGAGCCTGTTTGCGGCACCGCTATAGGCGATTATGTTATCGATCTTGCAATACTTGAAGAAAAGGGCTACTTTAAGAAGACTGTTCTTGGTGATAAAAAAATATTCAACCGGCCCAGTCTGAATGCTTTTATGGCTCTTGGAAGAGAGGCTTGGAAACAGGTACGCGCCGTGCTGCAGACTGCCCTTAGTGATGAGAATCCGATGCTGCGTGATGATAAGGAATTGCAGAAGATAGTATTCACACCTATGAACGATGTTGTTATGTGCCTGCCTGCTGAAATTGGCGACTACACTGATTTTTATTCCTCCCGTGAGCATGCAACAAATGTCGGTATAATGTTCCGCGGAAAAGATAACGCACTGATGCCTAACTGGCTGCACATCCCGATAGGCTACCATGGCAGGGCAAGTTCAATTGTTGTGAGCGGAACTAATGTTACCCGCCCAAAAGGGCAGACGAAACCTGCGAATGAGGAGAATCCAGTGTTCGGCCCGACAAAATTGCTTGATTTTGAGCTGGAAATGGGCTTTTTTATCGGACCCGGAAATTCACTTGGAGAAGCTATTCCCGTTGATAGAACTTATGACCATATTTTTGGGATGGTACTTGTTAACGACTGGAGCGCGCGTGACATACAGACTTGGGAATACCAGCCGCTTGGACCGTTTTTAGCTAAAAACTTTGCAACTTCCATATCACCCTGGATTGTTACTATGGAAGCGCTGGAGCCTTTCAGGGTTAAAGGTCCCGAACAGGACCCCAAACCTATGAAATATCTTGCTGCAGAAGGTGAATGGGCATATGATATTAACCTTGATGTTTATTTAAAGAGTGAAAAAGAAAAGGAACCGTTCAAAATTTCAGGTTCTAATTTTAAATATATGTACTGGAACATTTGCCAGCAATTGGCACATCATACTGTTAACGGCTGCAATACCAAAACAGGAGATATGATGGCATCAGGTACTATCAGCGGGCCAACTAAAGATTCATACGGTTCAATGCTTGAGCTTACCTGGCGCGGTGAAAATCCTATCAAGCTCCCCGGGGGCGAAGAAAGAAAATTTATAAACGACGGTGACACTTTGATAATAAACGGCTATTGTAATGGTAAGGGTTACAAAGTTGGATTTGGAGAAGTTGCAGGAAAAATCCTCCCGGCGAAATAGAGCAGCAGAAAAAGAAAAATGTTTACATATATAATATACGGACTTGCGGCAGTTTTTCTTTTATTCCTTTTATACGCGGCATTTATGTTTACTGTCGCGTTTTTCAGAAAGGACTGAAACAAGGACCCGGTCCTGAAAAACAAATATTGCGGCGATTCATTGCCGTAATTAAACTTCTATGCTTACAGAACATCACATACCCGTAACAAGAACAGCAAGGTATTTTACACTTGGTGAACTTACAGATACAACAAAAGATATCTGGATAGTTCTGCACGGCCATCGCCAGCTTGCCGGAAAATTTATAATGCAATTCGAAGACCTGGCAAACGCAGGAAGTGTGATCTATGCGCCCGAAGGATTGATGAGGCTGTATATCAAAGGCGATTACGGGGATGTTGGTGCATCATGGATGACCAAAGAAGACCGCGAAAGTGATATCAAAGATTACGTAAACTATCTCGATAGACTTTTCTTTGATGAAATTGAACACAAAGCGAAATTAAATAAGCTAAAAATTAACGCGCTCGGATTCTCACAAGGCGCAGCGACTCTTTCACGCTGGTTAACATTGGGCAATGCAAGAGTGAATAAAGCCATATACTGGTGTGGAAGCCTGGCGCATGATCTAAATTATGCCGATTATCCGGATTTTATAAAAACAGAAATTCACCAGGTATTTGCATCTAATGATCCCTACTACAAAAGTGATTTCCCTGAATCACAAATTGAATTACTAAAAAATGCCGGCATACAGCCTAAGTCATTTATTTTTGATGGAGGCCACGAAATTAGCGTTGAATTGATGAAAAAAGCCGGAGTACTATAGAAAATCCTGGCAAAAATGTTCCTTTGCGGGGAGCGAAGCGGCGCCGCGCCTTAAACCCGTGGAAAGGGAGGAAGGAAGCAATCTCATTAACAGAACATTGATCCACTGCAGCAGGCTGACTCAAAAGTTTTTGTCATTCCTAGTTTACCCCTTTGGGGCGAAAGCAGGAATCTTGAAAAATATTGAATAAAATCTTTCCTAATTGTGACTCATGAAACAGCCTCTTCTTTGTTGCAGTTGGCCCAAAGTAGTTTTTCAGACCTGTCACATTAGTTTCAACTCTTTAATTGCGGCTAAAGCCGGTAATATTTTGTTTCTTCATCCACGACCTGAAGGTCGTGGCAACTCATAGATTGCACAGAGATCCATCGTAGAGACGTCCCGGTGGGACGTCTTTCTTTTGATGCAGACAAACTTGGGAAATCCATTTGGATACTCGCCACACTTATTTTTCAGTTATTCTCAATTCCATACAATAAATGCAATATCCTTTATGACATAAATCATAATTTAAGTTGAAATTTTTGAATAATTTTGTAATAGTGAATATTAATTTTCCAAACAGGAGAAAAAATGAGCTTTAGAACAATAATAGAACCCTTTAAGATAAAAGAAGTTGAACCGCTTAGCGTTACCACAGAAGAAGAACGCGTAAAATACCTGCACGAGGCGCATTACAATCCTTTTATGCTGAAATCAGAGCATGTGCTTATAGATTTCCTGACAGATAGCGGAACCTCCGCAATGAGCTCTAAACAATGGGCAGCCATGATGGATGGCGATGAAGCCTATGCAGGCTCAAGAAGCTGGCTTCGCATGGAAAAAGTAATAAAGGACCTCACAGGGTATGAACATATTCTGCCGACACATCAGGGCAGGGCAGCCGAAAGAATTCTGTACAGCCACTTGGGCGGCAAAGGAAAAGTATTTATCAGCAATACTCATTTTGATACTACACGGGCAAATATAGAATTCAGCGGGGCAGAAGCAATTGATATTCCTGTAGAAGACGCAAAACACCCTATGCTTGATAAACCTTTTAAGGGCAACATGGATACAAAAGCTCTTGAAGAGCTTATCAAAAAACACGGCGCTGCTAATATTGGCGGTGTTATCTTAACTGTTACCAATAACAGCGGCGGCGGACAGCCTGTCAGCATGGCGAATGCCGTTGAAGTGCAAAAGGTCTGCAGGAAGTACGGTGTAAATTATTTTATTGATTGCTGCCGCATTGCCGAAAACTCTTATTACATAAAACACCGCGAAGCGGGTTTTGAGAACAAAACATATAAGCAGATCGCACAGGAGATGTTCGCACTGGCAGATGGCGGTGTTATGAGCTTAAAGAAAGACGGCCTTGTAAACATGGGCGGCTTCCTTGCATTGAAAGACAAAAAGCTTGCTGATGAATGCACAAACCTTCTCATTATCACCGAAGGATTTGCAACTTACGGGGGACTTTCCGGCCGCAGCATGGAAGCAATTGCAGTAGGTTTGCAGGAAGTGTTTGAACCTGCATACCTGGAGTACAGAATACGCAGCACAGCTTACCTTGGCGAAAAATTATATAAAATGGGTGTGCCGTTAATTTATCCGATCGGCGGGCACGCTGTATATTTAGATGCAGCGGCATTTTATCCGCATATTCCGGTAAACGAATACCCCGGGCAGGCAATGGTTTGTGAGCTTTATGTAAAAGGCGGCATACGCTCTGTTGAAATAGGCTCGGTTATGTTCGGTAAGTATGATTCAGATGGTAAACTTATTCCCGCACCGAATGAACTGGTGAGACTTGCGATACCGCGCCGCGTTTACACGCAGAGCCACATTGAATACGTTATCGAAGTATTCGAAAAAATGTTCGAAGGAAAAGATAAAGTTCGCGGCATTAAGATCGTCGAAGAACCAGAGTTCTTAAGACACTTTACCGCCAAGTTTGAGAGGCTGTGATAATAAACTGTAGAGACGTCCCGGTGGGACGTCTCATTTTTTTATCATGCATTCCCGCTCAGCTTATTGACACTCAGATCACTTGAATAGCCCTCTGTATATACTGCCCACGAACCCGCGGGATATATTTTATTAGGATCATCAATATCAATTTTCACATCTATCACAGAGCCTTCCTGAATTTTACTCAGATGCAGTGTATCAACAAACCAGCCCGCTGCGGCAGTGTAGGGAGCGGTAAACCCGTCATTAATTTCAAATGAAAGGAATATCATTTTTCTAATTTCGCCGCCCTGGATTCCCTGTGATGCGGAAATTATTTTAGCCTTCGCAGGCTTTGCCTGCGCCTGCCGGCGTTTTGATTCCTGTGCCCATTTACTCAGACTGGTAAAATCACGTTTTATCCACCAAATAATACCAATAACAATAAGTATCGGTATCCCGAAGCTAAGTATCATGATAATTGCACCTGCATCCATTGTTCAAGACCCTTTCGGTTACAAAAATAGGGAAATAGAGGAAACTAAAAAAGGCTTCAACAGTCTTCTCAGAGTCTCCTGAAAGGGACTCTGAGATAAAACATAAGCCCGGCTTGCGCCGGGCTTTTAAGATTCCTGCTTTCGCCCCAAAGGGGTAAACTAGGAATGACAAATTATAGTTATACTTTGTTACACTGTAAAATCATTGCCTGCTTTTTCGAACAGATGATCTAGCCAGAACTTGGTTAATTTCTCAAGCACGCTGTTATTCTTTAAGCGTGTATTCAGATTATTGAAATCAACCTTATCCATGTGCTGATCCTGGTTAAAGCAGGTGAATACAAATGATTCTTTACCTGTTTCAGGGTCAACATGTCTCTGCAGGCACTGCGCGCAAACTTCCTTCATCATGCACTGCATAGGCGAGTTTATACTTGCAATGGCTGTGTGTACCGGATTTATATAAGGCTTAAGTAATCCATACCTTGCTTCCTGCACAGCTTTCATCATTCTGTCACTGCCTATGGCAATTATCCTGTTTATCTGTTTCAGGTCATACAAAGGTTTATCACCCGGATTCGGTTCAAGCTTGCCTTCAGCATACGCTATCATAGCCTGTACAATGTTAGCGGTTATCGCTCTATCCTGCGGCCTGCGCGGCTGGATAGTATCACCGAAATCATTTGACCATACAACCATATCCGTGCCTTCTTCAACTTCATCACGCTTGAATACATCGCTTGTGTTTCTGTACCCCGCAAAATAGACCACTTTATTACCGGCATCTTTTAATGCTTTTGCTACCGAAAAGAGCACAGCATTACCTAATCCGCCGCCTGCAAGCAGAACGGTTTCACCGGTCGGTATTTCAGTCGGCTCGCCCGTGGGACCCATCACTACAACACGCTCACCTTTTTTAAGATGGCGGCACAGCCTTGAGCTTCCCCACATTTCGAGTATAATAAGGCTCAGTAATCCTTTTTCCTTATCAACCCATGCTCCGGTTAAAGCCAAGCCTTCCATCATCATTCTAGAGCCGTCAATTTCAGGGGCTGTGGTTTCATAATTCTGCAGCCTGTAAAACTGTCCGGGATGGAATTTTTTTGCCTGCAGAGGAGCTTTTAATACCACTTCAATAATTGTTGGTGTTAAAATATTTATTTCCTGTACTACTGCAATGAATTCACTATCGAGTTTCTTAACAAGCTCAGTAAATATTTCTTCTTTTTCTTTTGGCTGCTCTTCTTTAATTACACCCGGGAATACTTTGAGCAGTTCTTTATACCCGTCTTTTGCGGAAGCCATTGCTTTAACAACGTTGCCTGCATATGCCGGGTGATTATCTCCGTATACCGTAACATATTTCCTGTCTTTGGTGTATGAAGTGAAAAATCCGGTTTCTCCTTTTTCAGTTTTGATGAGTTCACCCTTGGGTCCAAGTTTATATGTCTGGAAGAATTGTTTCCATTCATCCAGCACAAATGTTCCGGGATGCTCACGCTCGTAAATAACATTAGGCGAGGTACCTGCGGCAACAATAACTGTTTTTGCAGGAAGTGTTACTGTTTCATCAAGCTCAATATACTTTCCTTCATTTGTTTTACCCTGTTTACGGAATATCATTTCCTTAACAGCGCCGTATTCATTGGCAATTGCTTCGACCGGGCTCATTTTTTCCCAGTAATATATTCCTTCTTCAAGTGATTTTATTACTTCTTCATGGTTCAGCCTGTATGCGGGTGAGTCATTTACAGTTTTCCTGTAGCACAATGTTACTCCGCCCCAGCTTCTTACCAGCGGTACAAAATTCGGTTCCTCGCCTGCTTCAGCGGCGCGTTTTCTTTCTGCCCTAATCGCCGCACCGTGCTCAAGGAATGTTTTTGCAATCCTTTTTTCCTCTTCATCGTACATGCTCATAACTTTTTCTTCGCCAAACTCAGCTACCGAGCCTTCATAGCGGTCAAGGAATTTTTCAACCTGTATGGGGTAATATGCAAAAGCCTCTGTGGTAGTATCAATAGCGGTTAAGCCGCCGCCTATAACTACGGCCGGAAGCTGTAACATTAAGTTCGCCAGTGAGTCTTTTTTAGCAGCGCCTGTTAGCTGAAGTCCCATAAGGAAATCAGAAGCTTTGCGGATTCCGCGGATAAGGTTATTCTTGATCTTCACAATTGTAGGCTTGCCTGCTCCGGTTGCTATAGCAATGTGATCTATACCAAGTTTCCATGCGTCTTCAATTTCTATCGTTCCGCCAAATCTTATCCCGTCATACACTTTAAAATGCTTTCTGCGCGCCAGCGTCAGGTATTCAACCTTCAGGAAGTTCTTATCCCACCTTACTGTGATACCGTATTCCGAAACACCGCCAAAACCGAGGAATATGCGCCTGTCCAGCTCATCCTGAATTTCTTTGAAAGTATATACCGGCTTTGGTGATATATAATTCCCGTCTTCATCTCTTCCTCCGGTTATATCAGGGTGAACGTGTTCAATTTTTAAACCATCAACACCTACTACTCCAAAACCTTCATTCAAAAGGTATTGAGAAAGTGTATATCCTGCAGGTCCCATACCTACAACCATCACATTCTTGCCGTTATAAGGCAGCTGGTACGGTCTCTTAACGTTAATCGGATTCCATCTTGTTAGCAGTGAATAGATCTCAAATCCCCAGGGGAGATTTAATACATCTGTCAATGTTCTTGTTTCTATCTGCGGTATATTTACCGGATCCTGCTTCTGGTAAATGCATGCTTTCATACAATCATTGCAAATACGGTGACCGGTACCGGGGCACATGGGGTTGTCTATCATTATGATCCCAAGGGCGCCAATAGACCTGCCTTCATATTTCAAAGTATGCATTTCGGATATTTTTTCATCAAGCGGGCAGCCTGCAAGTTTAATCCCCAGGGGATTCTTTTTTGGGGTGCCGTCTTTATCAAGCAAACCCTTTGAACATGAGTCTTTTCCTCTTTCATGGCAGAAAACGCAGTATTCAACTTCACCCATTACCTTGCGGTTATCGTACCTGCTGTCAGTCAGTTTAAATCCGTCGCGTCTTCTTAATGTTTCATCTTCTCCGAATATCTTTTCAGGTATGCCTTCAGTTTCAACCTTATTATATACAAGATCGTTATAATTCAGGTTCATCGGCTGATGGAATAATGCCCAGTCGTATATTTTGTGTTTTTCCGCTGAATCAACCATTCTGGCATAGCACCACTTCTGGATCATATCAATGACATTCTTCAGAAATTCATATACTCTTAACTGCTCAACTGTGCCGTTTGGATTTTTTACATCCGAGAGTGTAATATTATCGGTAAATGTTTTAAGTCCGTTTATAGTTGTTGTTTTGTGGAAGTACTCCTTGGCCTGCTCGAATAATTTTGTATCAAAAATAAAACCATTAGGCATAACTTCCAGGTGATTCCGCAAATGCTGTTCCATATCATCTAGGGTGCGTATCATGTATGCGGTAGCTTTTTCTTCGTCACTCTTCCACGGTAACTCAGGGAAGAGCTGGTTCTTCATAAGTTCAGCTTTTGAGTTAAGGTCAGGAAAACGGATTGAAGCAAGATCGGCGGGCTTAAATTTTTTGAAGACCTTCTTGATCATGAAATCACTTCTTACTTTTAGTATTTCACGCTCGGTCTCATTATCATATTTTAATGCATTCGCTTCAAACTTGATACCGAAAAAGTCCACCAGGAACGAATCAAGATATCTGGCGGATTCTATGATTATATTTGATGTGTCAAGCTCATTATAGCCTTCTCCGTTAACATCACGGTATCTTGAAAACCTTTCATAAGATGACTGGTTGGAAGTGTTATAATAGGTGTAAAATTTTTGAGTAAGCTCCTTCAGCTTCGCAGATTCAAACAGGTCTTCGAATTTAAAGCCATGCTTAAGTGCAAGATCGATCATTACGCGTTGGACTCCTTTGTATTTGTTAATTCGTTATTTTTTTCAGTAAGTAATATCAGGGTTAACATATCTTTGTTCTTCATAATTATACTTTATCTTTTCATTAAGACATAAATAATTGAAAATCATAATTCAAAATTATCAATAATATTCATATTATTCTATGATATATGTCATTTTTTAGGTTTCAATTATATGCAAAAAAAGCTTATAAATACAATTTTTGGTATTCAATTGATTTACGACCGTATAAAAGTTATCTTTGTAAAATTTCCTGTCTAAATCATAAAAATCAAGAAAAGTAATTGAATTTAACCAGTGAGCTCAATGAAGAGCAAAGGAAAGCCGTTGAACAGATAGAAGGCCCGTGCATGATAGTTGCAGGCGCCGGAAGCGGGAAAACAAGGGTTTTAACTTATAAAATAGCGCATTTAATTGAATCAGGCATCAATCCTTTTGAAATGCTGGCACTAACCTTCACAAACAAAGCTGCCAACGAAATGAAGCAGCGTATCCATAAACTTGCAGGGGCAACAGCAGAAAACCTGTGGATGGGAACATTTCACTCCGTTTTTGCCAAAATACTGAGGATCGAAGCGCAGCATATTGGGTTTGACCGTAACTTCACAATATATGATGACGATGACTCCGAAAAAGTGGTGGAAGCGTGCATGAAGGAACTGGGATTTTCAACCGATAACCCCAAACCCAAAACCGTAAATGGGTATATTAAAGGATTAAAAAATAAACTCGTGCTGCCCGATGATATTGGGAATGTTACAAATCCGTTTGAGCGGATTGCCGTTCCGGTGTACAAAGAGTACCAGAACAGGCTCATAAAAAATAACGCTATGGATTTTGATGATCTCTTGATAAATCCAATTATACTCTTCCGCGCAAATCCGGATGTACTTGCAAAGTACCAGCACCGCTTTAAGTTCATACTTGTAGATGAATACCAGGATACCAACCGCGCGCAGTATGAAATTGTTAAAATGCTTGCACAGGGTCACGGGAATGTATCGGTAGTTGGCGATGATGCGCAAAGCATTTACCGCTGGCGCGGAGCCGAAATTGAAAATATCCTCAAGTTTGAATCAGATTTTGACGGCTGCAATGTTTTTAAGCTCGAACAGAATTACCGCTCCACAAAAAGCATACTTTCGCTGGCAGATGAAGTAATAAAAAATAATAAGCGCCAGATCAAAAAAACCCTGTTTACCGATAATCATGATGGGGATAAAGTCACACTTGCGGAAGTTTTCAGCGACCGTGATGAAGGACTGATGGTGGTGAAATGGATACTGCACGAAATTCAGCACAGGAAGCTGAACTTTAAGGATTTTGTAATTCTTTACAGGACCAATGCACAGTCAAGAGTAATTGAAGATGCGTTAAGGACCAACTCAATACCCTATATAATTGTAGGCGGAGTTAAATTCTACCAGCGCAGGGAAATTAAAGATGTACTTGCTTACCTGAAGGTACTTGTGAATCCCAAAGATGATGAAGCAATGACACGCATACTTAAGCTTCGCGATGGCATTGGCGACCAGACAGTTGAGAAACTGAAAGCCATGGCGAAGGAAATTGCCAAATCAATTGCAGAAGTGCTGCTTGCAATGCTGGAAGATAAAAATGCAGAAGGCGATAAAGCAAAACGCAGAACAAAGATCGAAAATGAGCTTATCCGTGTTGCTGAAATAATCAAAAAATATAACGAGGTTAAAGAGGGACTCTCCCCTAGTGAGCTTGCCAGAAGCATTGTCGATGAAATAGGCATACTGCGTGAATTGAGGAATGATGGTACTGATGAATCGATGGATAGAATGTATAACGTGCAGGAACTGCTCTCGGGAATTTCTGAATACACCGATAATACCGAAGGCGCTACTCTTGAAGGTTTCCTTCAGGAAGTGAGCCTGGTTACTGATATTGATAAGTATGATACCGATAAAAACGCTGTGACTTTAATGACGACCCATTCAAGCAAGGGACTTGAATTCCCTGTAGTATTTATCACGGGACTCGAAGACGGGATATTTCCGCTATCGAGCTCAATGATGGAGCAGGAAGAAATGGAAGAAGAGCGGAGGCTCTTCTATGTAGCCATAACGCGCGCTATGCAAAAGCTGTATATGACCTATGCGCTGCAGCGTTACCGATTTGGTAACGTAAGTTACCAGATGAAATCGCGCTTCATAAATGAAATTGATACCGCAAAGCTTGATTACCAGAAAAGCTCCGTGATGACGAAGCATAAAAGCCGCTCAACCAGGGAAGAGGGCAGCAGCATTAAGTATGAATTCTATAACAATAAGGCAAGCGATGATGTATTGAATGATATCTTCCGTGAGGATCTTGGAGTAAAAAAGGGAAGTGTGGTTTTTCATAATAATTTCGGTAAAGGTAAAGTCATAGATGTTACCGGCAGGGGAGATGCGAAGAAAGCATCAATCCATTTCGATAAGGTTGGAGTGAAGAATATTATTTTGAAATACGCAAACTTAACGATAAAGTAGCAAATAACAAATAGCAAATAACAAAAATCAAATTTATTAATTCTTAATATTATAGATATGAATATAAGCGGAGAAAATGCATTACTTGACAAATCTTTTTTGTTTGCCATCAGAATTATCAAGTTATACCAATATTTGTGTATAGACCACAAAGAGTATGTTTTATCAAAGCAAATTTTAAGAAGCGGAACATCAATTGGGGCGAATGCAGAAGAAGCGCATGGTGGAATTAGTGATGCTGATTTTTCAAACTAGATCTCGACATCGTATAAAGAAGCCAGAGAAACTAAATATTGGCTTAAATTATTATATGCAGCAGATTATATTGAAAAAAAATTATTTGATTCATTATTGTCTGATTGTGATGAGTTATGCAAAATATCATATTCAATTCTAGATACTACCAGAATTAAAAAGAAAAACAAAAACATCAGAAATAAAAAATAAAAGTTGTTATTTGATATTTACTATTTGATATTTGAACTATGGCTTATTTCTTACTTAAAACAGAACCCACAGTCTATTCATACTCAGATCTTGAGCGTGATAAAAAAGCTGTGTGGGATGGCGTTACAAGTCCGGGGGGATTGTTCCAGATCAAAACCGCGCGCAAGGGCGATATTGCATTCATATATCACACTGGCGGCGAAAAACAAGTAGTAGGAATATGCGAGATAATTACAGATCCGTATATTGACCCCAAAGCCGGCAATCCGAAAATTTTTATTTTTGATATTAAGCCAAAACGCAGACTGCCCAATCCGGTTACACTTGAGCAGATAAAGAATGATAAGCGCACATGTGATTCAAGGATAGTCAGAGAAGCGCGGTTATCGGTTCAGCCTGTTGATGAGAAGGTATGGAATGCCATACTCCAGATGTCGGGGCTTGAACCAATTACAGGATTTTCAAAAAACGGGAAGTAAAAGTGCCGAAACTTCTAATTATAAATCAATATGTTTTCTTAATCTATTCAAGCGATTTAGCAGAAAACAGGAAGCATGTTCACATTGAATCCAAAAAGGGTAGATTTCGCAGAACTGCAAAGTTCTGGCTTGAGCCAAAAATTCTAGTGGTTGAAAAAGGTGGATTTTCTCATACTGAATTAAAAAAGATTGAGAAATTGATAAAAGAAAATATTAAATTGCTTAACGAACAGATAGAAAAATTTGGAAAAGGTCAAAAAATTAGAACAATAAAACTATAAAATCATGGATGGTCTGAGAAAAATAAAACCATTAATAAAAAAAATAACTTTTCCCATAAGGGGAAAAATGAATGTAATGTTGGCGGATGGCAGGGATATTTCTGTTCCATTAGTTTATTTTCCATCCATAAAGAAACTTAAAGCAGAGCAGCGTGAAAAATGGTATGTTTTAGATGGAGAAATGTTTTCGTTTGATGATTGTAATGAAGTATTCCATGTTGAGCAGATCTTAGGTAAGGAAAATTTATATAAATACAATTTCATTAATAAAAAATTTAAAGTTTAATAATGGCAGATAATTATTCATTTGATATAGTATCCGAAATTGACTGGCAGGAAGTTGATAACGCCATCAATCAGACAAGGAAAGAAATACTATCGAGATATGATTTCAAAGGCTCAAAAAGTACTATTGAGTATTCCCAGAAGGATAAAACAATTACCATTCTTGCAGATGATGACTATAAATCAAAAGCTATAGTGGATATGATGCAGAATAAGTTTGTGAAGCGCAGTATTCCCCTGAAATCACTCAAGTACAAACCGCAGGAAGAAGCCGGCGGAAATATGGTAAGGCAAATAATAGAAGTACTGCAGGGAATTAATAAGGAAAATGCGAAGCTGATAGTTAAAATTATCAAGGATTCCAAAATTAAAGTGCAGGCTGCTATACAGGATGAACAGGTAAGGGTTTCAAGCCGTGATAAAGACCTGCTGCAGCAGACCATACAGCTTGTTAAGAACGCTGAACTTGATTTTGCCGTGCAATTCACAAACTACCGGTAAATTTCAATTAACAATGAGCAATTAGCAATGAGCAATTAGCAATGAACAATTTAGTTTTTAAATTCCGGACAGTTTTCATTCTATGGGTGTTTTATTGTTCATTGTTCATTGTTCATTGTTCATTGCTGGCACAGCCAAAACTGGATGTTATCTACATTGATGCAGGTCACGGCGGGAAGGATCCCGGTACAATTGGCGATAAAACCGGCGTGCAGGAAAAAAATATCGTTCTGCCGATAGCAATGAAGCTGGGAAAAATGATCGAAGAAAAATTTCCCGGTATTAAGATCATTTACTCACGGACTACAGATGAGTTTTCGCAGGTAAGAGATAGAACCATTGAGGCTAATAATAACAGGGCTAAACTGTTTGTAAGCATTCACGCCAATCATAAAAAAATGGAAGAAAGTGACAAAAAGGGATTTGAAATTTACCTGCTTAACAAAGAGCGATTTCCTGAAGCTGTTGAGTTCACGATGAAGCAGAATTACCAGATCGCTTTTGAACAATTTGGGAAAGATACTCTTGATAATTTCATTTTCTCAAGTCTTGCCCACGCAGGTTATACACGCTTCAGCGAATACCTGGCATCTATAACGGAGGTGAATATGCTTAGCCACACCGAGCTTGAATCACGGGGAGTATACCAGGCAGGCAACTGGGTAACACTTGGTGCATCAATGCCTTCTGTGTTGGTTGAAACAGGGTATTTATCAGACCCAAATGATGAAATTTACCTTTCAAGCGAAAAGGGCCAGAATGAAGTTGCCATTGCTTTATTTACCGCTTTTCAGAATTACAAAGTCCTTTACGAATCACAATAACTTGCTGATTAATACTTAATTAAGTACATATTTCAAGGAATAAGGTTGCAATTACCTTATTTTGCTATTATATTTACAGTTAAGGTTATCATATAAACCAATATTTTAATAACTATGAGTAACTACATTAAATATATAGCTGTCCTGGCCATATTATCTTTTATTACCGGCTGTACTAAAGAACGTGACGAAACAAGCAAAACAAGCTTCCAGATACTTGCTGACAAAGAAAAAGAACTGAATGACCGTGAAGCAAGAGTAAAGCTGAAAGAGATTGAACTTGAAGAGCGAGAAAAGAAACTTGGTTTGATAGAGAACACATCAAGTCAGAATATGCCGACAGATACCGGAACGGTATCAACTCAGAATATGACCCAGGTTCAGATAGATTCTGTGAAAAAAGTTGAAGCTGAAAAGAAGAAGGAAAAGAAAAAAGAAATTCAGAAAGAAATTACAAAGAGGTTCGAGAATCCGACTGCTACCGTAAAGGACTATTATGAATACATTCAGCGCGGTATCAATGAAACAGGAAACTTTGAAACAAATATGAAAAAGGCGCAAAAGTATTTTCCTTCAAGGCCGGTTGATAAGCTGAAATCAGGTTACCGCAACACCAAACAGTTCACAATTGTTGAAGAGCCGAAAGTATTAAGCCAGAAGGACAATAAGGCAAGCGTTGTATCGAAAGTGAAACAAACACAAATAGTAAAAAAAGACGGCAAAGATACAGAGGTGACCAAAACTTTAACTGTAACATATAACCTAACCGCTAATAAGAACGGGGAATGGGTTATAACGGGTAATTCCGTTAAAGTAGATTAAATAACAAAAGAAAATCAGCCCGAAAGGCAGTCAATTTGACTGCCTTTTTTGTTTTTATTAACCGTGCCTCAAAAATTGAGGTATTTTTTCATAAAAATTTAATCCTTATTTTTGTGCTTCCCACAATAAATATTTAATTTTTAATATAGAAAGCATATAATGAGCGTTTTAGTAGGTAAAAACACAAGGTTAATGGTGCAGGGAATAACCGGCTCCGAAGGTTCATTTCATACACGTCAGATCATCGAATACGGCACAAATGTTGTTGCCGGTGTTACACCAGGAAAAGGTGGAACGCTTTTCGATGAAAAAGTACCCATCTTTAATACATGTAAAGAAGCAGTTGAAAAAGCGGGAGCGAATACTTCAGTTATATTTGTTCCTCCCGCATTCGCACTCGATGCAATTCTGGAAGCGGCTGATTCAGGTGTTGATGTAATTGTAACAATTACAGAAGGTATCCCTACAAAAGATATGATAACTGCAAAAAATTATCTCGAGGATCTGAATAAGGCAGGCAGAAACATCAGGATGGTTGGTCCGAACTGCCCCGGAGTAATTACACCCGGATTCTGCAAGATCGGCATAATGCCCGGTTTCATACATCTGCCCGGAAGAGTTGGTCTTATTTCCAGAAGCGGAACTCTAACCTATGAAGCGGTTGCGCAGCTTACCGCTTTGGGACTCGGTCAATCAACATGCATAGGCATTGGCGGAGATCCTATCATAGGCACAAACTTTATTGACGCTATGAAACTCTTTAATGAAGATAAAGATACAGATGCGGTAATTATGATAGGTGAAATAGGCGGAAACGCAGAAGAGACCTGCGCGGAATATGTCAAAAAATATATGACAAAACCTGTTGTTGGATTCATAGCAGGCAGAACAGCGCCTCCCGGGCGAAGAATGGGTCACGCAGGCGCTATCATTGCCGGCGGAAAAGGTACAGCAGAAGATAAGATAAAGGCAATGCGCGATGCTGGAATTTATGTTGCTGAATCGCCCGCTGAAATGGGTACAATGGTTAAGCTTGCCCTTGATGAATTTAAAGCAAAAAAGGCTAAGTCAAAATCGACACTTAAGAAGACAGCAGAAAAATCAAAACCAAAATCTTCAAAGCCAAAAGCAGCCGCAAAGAAAAAGCTAAAAGCGGTGAGCAAGAAAAAGAAACCTGTGAAAAAGCTGAAGGTCTCCAAAAGTTCCAAACCAAAAGTTAAGAAACTTATTAAAAAGAAAAAGAAATAGTATTCATAATTCATTATTCGCCGGAGGTTTAAATGAACTACACCATCATTCGCATCAAAAATGCCAGATTCTACGCACATCACGGCGTGCTAGATTCAGAAAGAATGAGCGGCGGATTGTTTGAAATTGACGCTGAGATGACCTGTGACGTCACAGAAGCTGAAGCTGAAGACAACCTGAAGAAAACCCTGGATTATGAAAAAGCTTATAATTTTATAAGGGAAGTTGTTTCGAGCGAAAAATTTTTCCTGATAGAAGCGCTTGCATACAGGATCGCTCTTAAGATAATAGGGAATTTTGATGTAGTGCAAAAAGTAGTTATAAAGGTACGCAAACCTTCACCGCCTCTGGGCGGCTTAACGGATTATGTAGAAGTTGAACATTCCGAATACAGGCATGCTGAAAAACAGGAACCATCTTAATTATGCCCGGGCTTGTTGTTCTCGGTTTCGGTTCAAACATAGGTAACAGATTTAGGAACATAAATTTTGCCTTAAAAACTCTTGCACTGAACAAGAGTCTGAACCTGCTTAAGGTTTCAGATATTTATGAAACCGAACCCTGGGGGTTTAAGAAGCAGAGAAGTTTCTTCAATTGCGCCGCTGTTTTCCGGTGCAGGCTGCAACCTTTGGAATTGCTTAGATTGGCAAAATCTGTTGAAAAAAAAGCAGGCAGAACCAGCAGTCCTGCGTGGCAGGCAAGGAAGCTTGATATTGACATCCTTTTTTACGGTGGTTGTGTGATTCACAATAAGCTGCTGAAAATACCTCACCAATACCTTGAATGCAGGAATTTTGTATTAAAACCGCTTGTTGATATTATACCCGGCTTTATACATCCTGTATTGAAAAAAAGTATTTTAGACCTTTATAATAGCAGCAGGGATATTTGCAAAGTTAAACGGATCTCATCATTTGATAAGTAACTACAATAATTCCGGTTTAAGCTATATTGCAGTTGAAGGTGTTATTGGAGCCGGCAAGACATCTATTGCACGCATGCTTGCTGAAAGGCTTAATGCCAAACTGATATTGGAAAACTTTGAAGATAATCCCTTCCTGGAAAAATTTTATATTAAACCCGAAGAATATGCTTTCAGGACCCAAATGTTCTTTCTTCTTGAACGATATACCCAGCTGCAGGAAGTCCACCAGAAAGAACTATTTCAGAATTTTGTAGTTAGTGATTACATTTTTGAAAAAGATAAAATATTTGCATACCTGAACCTAAGTGATGATGAGCTTAAGATATACGAACATGTTGTTACAGGGCTTGATAAAGGTATAGTAATTCCCGATCTGGTGATATACCTGCAGTCTTCGGTTGAAAGGCTTATGTCTAACATAAGGAAAAGAAGCCGTGAAATTGAGAAAGAAATAAGTGAAGACTATATTAACAGCCTTAACGAGGCATATAATTATTTCTTTTCAAGATATAAAGCTACCAAGATAATGATAGTAAATTGTGAAGAGACCGATTTTGTGAACAATCCGGCTGATTTTGACGAGCTTGTTAACGAAATATTCAAATCGGATCTCTCCGCGGTTAAATATTATAATCCTTCACTCAGGAAAGCGGCCCAATAAATGAAATATGTAATAATTGCCGTTCTGGTATATATAGCTTACTTTTTCCTTAGAAGGATACTTCGGGGAGTTGCCTCAGCTCAGAAGAAACAATCACAGCAGAACCAACCCAAAAAGAACTACGATGTTAATATGATACAGGATGCTGAGTACCGTGAAGTAAAAAAAGATTAATTTAATTACAATTGAGCAAGACCGAAAAAGTACTTGGTGATTTTGGCTTGAAAATTTTCAAAGGTTTTGTGCTTGAAAAGGATATTGTGCCCTCACCTGAAATGTTCAATAATATCACCAGCATTCTGATAGTGGTACGGCACCAATTGGGAGATATGCTGTGCTCTGTACCAATGCTTAATGCCGTACGAAAGAGATTTCCTGATGCAGAAATTACACTTGTAACAAAACGTTCTACTGGCTATAAAGAAATTTTCGAAGAGAACGTTTCGCCCGCTGATAACGTTCTTTTGTATGAGCACGGTTTTGAAAATTTTATCAACACGGTTAAACTGATTCGTGAAAAAAAACCGGAACTTGCCATTGTGCCTTCATCTGTAATATTTTCTGCTACTAATCATTTGCTTGGTTATTATTCACAGTCTCAATACAGGGCCGGTGTGCGGTCTAAAGATTTTGAGCCGAATAAAATTGGATATACGCTTAATATCAAAAATGATTTTTTGTGGGATTCAAAAAAGGTTCACCAGATAGAAAGAAATCTTGATGTTATCCGTCAGTTGGGAATTTCTGCTGAGCAGAATATTATCAATTTGAAAGTGAATGAAAAACAGAAGAAGTTTGCAGAAGAATTTTTTCGCGAAAATTTTCCGGATGCATCAAAAAAAGTATTAGGTTTTCATCCGGGCGCGGCTAAAGAAGCTAACCTATGGCCGCTGGAGAAATTTGCTGAACTGATGGATAGATTGCACAAAAGTACCGGAGCATATTTTTATATTTCGGAAGGTCCGGCTGATACCAAAATTGTAGCCGGACTTGAAATGATGATCAAGCAAAAGTATCCTCATATTTTGTTTTCCAAATATTGCGGTGAATTAATGAATAATGCAGCAATTATAAGCAAAACCGGCTTATTTGTTTCCAATGATACGGGCATCATGCATTTGGCCTCCGGATTTCATATTCCGGTAATTGGGCTTTTTGGCCCAACGAAAGCTTATGAATGGGGCCCTGTTGGCCCCAATAAGGCTTCAATTCAGGCTTCGGGGGGTAATATTAAGAATATTGAAATATCAGCAGTTTTTGAAACTTGTATGACCTATTTATCTGTTTAAGGCATTATATTTAGCGAAAATATAGGCTTTTTTGATGGTTCATTTTGTCTTGACATTTCTTACTTAGCAATATATATTGCTTTAAAAGAGGGTGAAATTTATAGAATAATTGTTAGAGGTTTTAATTTCGGTTTTATAATACGGATACCGCTAGCAATTTTTTTATAGAGGATTTTATAAAGCCGAATTGAACTATTTATTCAATTTCGGTTTTTTTATTTAAAACAACTAAATTTTAATAGAATGAAATCATTCAAAAATTCCCTGATTGCTTTAATTATTCTTACCGGTGTAAGCATATTTGCACAGGGCGGTGACCCATTCACCAAAGGCCCCTCTAATAACGATATGAAATCTCCTGAAATGAGCGACTATCTCTTTGGAGAGGTCTCACAGGATTACAAGATCATTTCATCAAATTCATCGTATATTGAATTTGAATATTACCCTGCAAATGTTAATACTCAGAAATTCACTTCTAACGGTGAATATTTTTCTGTATATGAGTTCCAATATGGGCTTGATAAGCCAATCACTTTTGGCGGAAGCCCCGATCTGAAATACAGAAGCCTTTCTGTGTTCCTTCCCTCAGAACGCAGCAATACTGTGCAGGTGATTGATTACGATATGAAGGAAGAACAAAACGTAAGCATAGCTCCCGTTCCGCAAGTATCGCTTTTTGATCCTAATATCCGTGGATTCGAAAATGTTTTTTATACCTATAACAAATCTGCAGAATACACTCAAAATAAATATCTCCCCGAAAAATTCGTGAGCCTTGATGGTGTGGGGCCACTAAGGGATGCAGTTACTGGTAATGTTGTTATCTATCCTTTTCAGTATAACCCGGTTACTAAAAACGTAAGATATTATTCCAGAATACGCATTCGGGTTACTTTTGGTGAATCACCGGTTTCTCTCAGCCGTCCGCGCAGCCGGGAAGAGATAGCGCTGCTATCAAACAGCGGAATAAACTTCAGCAATGCAGCTTCGTGGATGAACCCAAAATTGAGAAATTCCGTTAAGGACAGACTTGTTTCCAACAGCGTATTGGCTTCGGGAGACTGGTATAAGCTTGAAATTAAGGATAACAGTGATGGCAACAGCGAAGGAATCTATAAGATTACAAAAAGCTTTCTTGATGGAGCAGGTATTAATTTATCAGGCATAGACCCCAGAACAATTAAGATATATGGTAATGGCGGTGAACTTCTGCCTGAAAGAATGGCAATGCCCCGGCCTGAAGACCTTGTGGAAAACGCCATATATATAGAAGGTGAAAATGATGGTGTTTTCAATAATGATGATTATATTCTTTTTTATGGAAAGTCCATAAATCCATGGATATATGATTCTGTTAACAACACTTATAATCACGTGCTGAATTATTATT
Organism: uncultured Ignavibacteria bacterium; assembly: GCA_937873695.1. Classification (GTDB taxonomy): domain Bacteria; phylum Bacteroidota; class Ignavibacteria; order Tepidaquicellales; family OLB5; genus OLB5. The sequence continues at coordinate 44,803 of CALMYL010000030.1, read as the reverse complement.
CACGCGCAAATTATTACTGGATAAGTTTCAACACGCCCAACAACGGAAAAAGAATGGTCTTAACCCCCTCAGAAAGCGGGAACCCGGCAGTTGTGCCGACATCTTTCACAGAAAAGATATTTACCGAGCCTGAAGAGGATAACCTTATTAACGAAGGTAATCTATGGCTTAGTTTCGGAAGGAACCCGGGGCAGTCCATAGACTGGAATACAACACTCACCGGTCTTGAAGGCGGTTCTGATATTTTTTACAGGATTAAGTTGGCACAAAGAGTACTATGTTCAAATTCAGGCTATTTCCAGGTCAAAGATGATTATTCGAACATGTCTGAATTCCTTTTCAGCCTTAATTGCGTTGTTGCAGGATTTAACGAATGGATAGATACTCAGACAAGAACTTTTGTTGTGAACCAGTCACAAAAGACCAACGGAGAGCAGGTTAAGCTTCGCTCTACCTTCTACGCTACTAACGGTGAAGCCCAGGGATATCTTGACTGGTATGAAATTCTATACCAGAGGAGGTTTAATTCTGTTTCAGGTGATTTTCTCAGGTTTAACTCACCGGATACTGCTGCAATTGTTGAATATAATGTATCATCATTTTCAAATAATAATATCCGGGTATTTGATGCTACATCATACAACGATGTTAAGATGATCCAGCCTATAACAGCATTATCATCAAATGTAAAATTCCGGAAGAGTGAAACAGGCGGAAATGTAAGCAGGTTTTTTGTAGTGGGACAGAACGGATATAAAACTCCTACTTCAATTTCTTCCAGAGTCTCAAATCAGAACCTGCATGGAATATCTGATGGGGCAAGTTTTATTATAATCACGCATAAAGATTTTATTTCAGCGGCAGAAAGACTGAAAACCAAAAGAGAACAGGGCGGCGTATCAAACCCGGATTACCTTAAAACAATGATCGTCACAACTGACCAGATATATAACGAGTTTTCAGGCGGGGTACTTGACGCTGTTGGTATAAGAGATTTCGTTAAGTATGCGTATGATAACTGGAGCACTAAGCCTTCTTTTGTTTGCCTCATGGGAGACGGCAGTTTTGATTATAAGGGTCTGCGGTCCAGTTCAGGCATAAATTATGTACCCGCATGGGAGCTGACCAGTCCGGTGATCCACCAGGTACTTGGTTTAACCACAGATGATTTTTATGTGAATGTTGTAGATGGCCCTAACCTGATCGATAGACCCGATCTGGCGATAGGAAGAATACCTGCTAATTCACTTGTTGATGTGAATGCATACATAGATAAAATTGACGCGTATGAAAGTGGAGAAAATAACGGTTATTGGAAAAATAAGATGCTTTTTGTTGCGGATGATGAAAAGACAACTGCATCCGGATGTGAAGGAATATTCCACTTATCACAGTGCGAATCTCTTGCAGAGCAGTACACACCGCCGTTTATTGATAAAGTGAAAGCTTACCTGGCTACTTATCCTACGGTAATTACTCCGCAGGGCAGAAGAAAACCCCAGGTTAATGCAGATATTGCCAAGTACTGGACAGATGGAGTGTTGAACATACATTATACCGGTCATGGCAGCCCGGATGTTTGGGCGCATGAATATGTTCTTGAAAAGGATAATATTTTAAGCTTAATTAATAATACCAACAGGTACCCGTTTGTTTCAATTGCAAGCTGTGATATGAGCAAGTTTGATAATCCCTCAAACACAAGCGCCGGTGAGCTGTTTATGATGGCAAACCGTAAAGGCGCAATAGGTACTCTTGCGGCATCAAGGCCTGTTTACGCTTCAAGCAATGCTGCATTGATGTATGTTGTTTTCAGTAATCTTTACGTTCCCAGGGATACGCTTTTGCTGCAAAAAAGATTTGGTACTGCTATTTTTAATACCAAAAACCAGATCTCTTATCAGGATAATGATGCAAAGTATATACTGATGTGTGATCCCACTATACGTGTACAGATGCCAAGGTTCAGGTCGCACATAGATAGTATCAGCGGGCTTGCAGGCGATACAATGAAGGCTTTGAGCAGAATAAAAATTTACGGGTCTGTTCTGAGGGCAGATTCCAGCTTATGGACAGATTACAATGGAAGGCTCATTCTGAAGATATATGATGTTGACCGTAATGTAGCCACTCAGGAAGACTGTGACCCTCCATTGGTTCAGAACTTCAGGTTGAATGGCGGAATAATTTACGCCGGAACCAAATCGGTACAAAACGGTAAATGGACAGCCGAATTTATTGTACCTAAAGATATTTCATACCAAAACCAGGCCGGGAGACTCATAAATTATTTTTATAATAACCAATATGATGGGGCGGGTATTAACCGGAGTTTTATAGTGGGAGGTATCAATCCTAATGCCGAAATAGATTCAGTAGGTCCAAGAATAAGTATGTTTATGGATACAAGGAATTTCAGAAGCGGCGACGTGGTGAATGAAAATTCAAAATTCATAGCAGACCTGTTTGATGAATCAGGAATTAATACAACCGGCACACTTGGTCATAAGCTTGAAGGCGTACTTGACGGCAACGAAAACAATAAATATGATTTCACCAATTTTTATAACAGCGATACTACCTATAAATCAGGAACACTTGAATATGATTTCACGGGTTTATCTATTGGAAGACACTCGCTCAAACTGAGGGCATGGGATACATATAATAATTCCAGTGAAGCCACAATTGAGTTCGATGTTGCCTCAACGGGAACCTTACAGGTTACAAATATCTATAATTATCCAAATCCGTTCAGGGATAATACTGCTTTTACGTTCCAGCATAACTATCCTGCAGATATAAATGTGAAAATAAAAGTTTATACAGTGGCCGGAAGATTGATAAAAGAGATACAAAAACCCAATATTTCGGATAAATTTGTAGTCATTGATTGGGATGGGAAAGATCAGGACGGTGAAACATTGGGAAATGGTGTTTATATTTACAAGATCGTGGTGGAATCTGTTGATGGTTTATCTGTTACAAATACAGGTAAATTAGCAGTTTTAAAATAGAATAGTTAATAATAATATATATCCAGGAGGATTCTTTAAATGTTTAAAATCAAAATGTGCGTACTGGCAGTTTTTGTTGTGCTATCAGGCAGAGTGTTTGCGCAAGGTGAATCTGCTGTCCCTTTCCTGTTAATTGGCCCTAATTCACTGAATGCCGGCATGGGTGAAACCGGTACCGGTATGATAAACGATGCGTCTGCAATGTTCTGGAACCCTGCAGGGCTGGGTTTTCAGAAAGGTTCGCAGGTATCAATAACACATTCCCCTTGGCTCCCGGGTCTTGGACTCTCAGATCTTTTTTATGATTATCTTGCCGGCAAGTACTATATGAAAAAACTTAAAGGCACACTGGGCGTGAGTATTACTTATCTGAACATCGGTAAGATCATCCAGACAGATGAGTTTGGTAACGAAATTGGTAACTACCAGGCTTTTGATGGTGCACTTGCAGTCGGTTATGGTACAAAAGTAACCCGCGATCTGGGTGTTGGTGTTGTTACAAGATTCATTTACAGTAAGCTTGCTGTTGACCCGGTTGCAGGTGAACAGGGCACAGGTACTGCTTATGATCTGAGTTTTGACCTTTCTATGCTGTGGAGACCCTCGAAGACAAAAATGAAATTTTTGAATAACAAATTTGGTCTTGGAGTGAATTTATCCAATATCGGACCCAAAGTTACATATGTTGATAACGATCAGGCTGATCCGCTTCCTACAAACTTAAGACTGGGTTTTGCTTATGATATTTATCAGAGCGAATTTAACAATCTGACCCTGACTGCTGATTTTGCGAAGCTGCTTGTAAAAAGAAGAGAAGGCGGCGAGTCTGATCCGGTTTATAAAGGCATATTCACTTCATTTGGCGGCGGTATTGATAATGTAATGAAATCAATTCAGTCATCTGTTGGAGCAGAATACTGGTATGGCAACCCCAAACTTATTGGTTTACGCGGCGGATTTTTCTACGAAGATCCCGACAGAGGAAAAAGAAAATTCATCACACTTGGCGCAAGCATAAGATACAGCATGTATGGCTTTGATTTCAGTTATATAAATACAATTGAAGAGAATCACCCGCTTGCAAATACATTAAGATTCACTCTTTCTGTAAATTTCGGTCAGCCCGAAACTACTGTAAAGAAGCCTGAAGAAAAGAAAACAGAAGAACAACCCCAGAAATAATTAAATGATCATATCAAGTTCGCTAATAAAAGTGCGGATACTGACAGCAGTAATGCTGTTGGTATCCGTTAGCTTTTTTGTGCATCAGAAGCCTGTATTTGCACAGGCAAATAATCTGCTCAACGGCAAAACAGCAGGTAAGCAGTTTAAGTTATCGCACCCTTTGAATTATCACCCTGAGAGCAGAACGGAGAGTGTGTACAGCAGCATGATGTTCCGCTCCGCCGTGCCTGAAACACTTAATGTCTATGCAATACGGGTTCAATTTAAGCCTGATAATAATTCACAAACAACCGGTGACGGCAGGTTTGATGTCTCGAGCAATTACCCGGATTCAGTAGACGCGCCGCCGCATGACAGTTTGTATTTCATTCATAAGCTTGAATTCCTGAAAAATTATTATTACAAGTCTTCAAAAGGCAGATTGATAATCAATTATGTTTTGCTGCCAAGCGTCAGAAATCTCCCGAATGAAATGGAAGTATATTCGCCGCGCAGGACAGAAAACCTGGGCAGAATGGGGAACCTGTTTTATGATGTATGGCGCTCTGCTGATAGTACTATAGATTTTTCGGGAATTAACCCGAACAACTCCGCATTTATAATTTTTCATGCAGGAGTTGGAAGAGATGTTGACCTTGCATCGCAGGGATTGTTTGTGGGTGAGCTTGATCTGCCTTCTATTTATATGGGACTCAGTACCCTGAGATCAATATACGGCGATACAACACAGGGCTATTATACCAATGAAGGTACGATTATTTCCAATTCATGTATACTGCCCGAACAGGAATACCGTATTGTAAATACTTCTTTTGGCGATGTCTATCTTGAACTTGGCATGAACGGTATTGTTGTTGCTACAATAGGCAGTCACCTGGGTTTGCCGGATCTGTTTGATACCGAAACCGGCAGAACCGCGATTGGCAGATTTGGTTTAATGGACGGTCAGGCAATATTCAGCTATCTTGGAGTTTTTCCTCCGGAACCATCTGCATGGGAGAAACAGTATCTGGGATGGGTAGAGCCAATTGTTGTTGGCACAGGCGGAACATATACAACCAAAGCCGCAACTCTTGATGTTAACGGTAATGAATCGGTTTACAAAATTCTAATAAGCGGTAAAGAGTATTTCCTTGTTGAAAACAGGAACCGGGATGCTTACGGAAACGGACAGACAATATATTTTGTAAATCAAAACGGTGTCAGAGATTCGATGCGTTTCACAAAAGATGAAGATGGCTTCAACAGCTCAGATATCTGGAAACTCAAAGGAAGCATCACTGATGTTGATGAACTTGACTGGAGTGTGCCCGGATTAAAGAATGATACAGCGAATTACCAGGGTGGTATACTTGTATGGCATATTGATGAAAATGTAATTGAAGCGAAAATTGGCAGCAATACAATTAATACTGATATCGACCACCGCGGCGTAGATGTTGAAGAAGCAAAGGGATCGCAGGATATTGGTGTAGTTGTGCCAACTCCTATTGGTGATATTATCAGCGATGGTTTCTTCGTTGATTTCTGGTACAACGGCGAGCATTACAGACCATCAGACATTTACCGCAATGAATTCAACCAAACGACATTCCCGAATTCAAAGAGTTACTCAAACATAAATTCCAGGGTGTGCCTGTCCGCATTCAGCCAGATAGGGCCAACAATGACATTTACTTACCAGGTGTGCGGTAACGTTGCAAACATCACAGGCTTCCCGAGGTATGTTGGCATTGATACAACCGGAAACGCTCAGCCCATAGGGTTTGACTATAACGATAACAGCTTTGATGAAATATTTGTTAATATCAATGATACGCTATTCGGTTTCCGTGATAACGGAAACTCTATAAGAGTTGATATGCCGAACGGTTTCCTGAAAGACAGCGCATCAGGATTTGCAGTTGGTTTCCTGAATTATAATATTGGCAGTAACAATAAATTCGTAACAGGTGTATCCGGAAGCAGGCTTAATCTAATAAGTTTTGTTATTGATACAGCTACCGGCGCACCGCTTGTACAAAGCTTTGATGCCGGAGAAAGATTAACTTCGCCAAACTTGATAAAGGGAACTTTATCTCAGCCAAATTCGGAAAATAGAATTTATATAGGTACACAAAATGGAAGGATCGCATTATTCAGTCTGGATAGTCTTACATTTTTGTTTGATTTTGTTGCAACAAGTAAAGTGATCTCTCTTGCTTACAGCAGCGTTTTTGGATCATATCCGGATGGATTTTCTTTTATTTCAGACAGCAATAAGTATTTCGCTTCAAGCAATATTACTTTTGGTACAAATATAGATCCAAATCCTGTAAAAGTAACAAGCACTAACAGGATAATAAGAAATGCTGCAACCGGCGGTGATACTGTAATTTCCAATAATCTTGGAATAACAACCGTAAACTCAACTCCAACCATTTGCGATATAAACGGTGACGGGCAGCAGGAAATCATTTTGACAGCTGATAATAAGATTTATGCCATAAATAAATTCGGCGTTGTGCTGGATAATTTCCCGTTCAGTATCCCTAATGTATCATTAATCACAAGCGGTGTTGCAGTTGCCGATCTTAACGGCGATAATATCGCCGAAGTGATATTCGGCACCGGTGATGGCAGAGTATACGCATACAGCATTAATGGCAAAGTACTTGATGGTTTCCCGATCAATACCGGCGGCAGAATAAGATCTACACCGGCAGTGGTTAATACGGGCGGTAATTTCGGTATAATGGTCTATTCAGAAGACGGATATTTGTACGGATATAAGACTCCATGGGCTTACAGTGATACGAGAGTATTATGGAAGAACTTCCTCAGGAATTCCGCTCACACCAATGACGGAGCCGGTAGTATTTTATCTGTAACCGGAACCCAGCCATGTCTGCCATCTGATAAAGTATATAACTGGCCAAATCCGGCTTATGGTAAATCGACAAATATCCGTTATTTCCTGAATGGTGATGTTACAGGCGTAAGTATAAAAATTATGGATCTATCCGGTGAATTGGTAACAACACTTGCCGGCACAACCAACAAAGGTCTTGATAACGAAGTGCAGTGGGATATATCAACGGTACAAAGCGGTATCTATATTGCTGTTCTGGAGCTAAACGGCGGCTGCAGCGAAACTGCCTCAATTAAAATTGCAGTAGTAAAATAAAAATTGAATAAAATCTAAATTATATGTTAGTCCCGTAATTCTTTCTTTGCGGGACTTTTTTATGGACATAATTGTAAATATAATACTTGGTATTTATCTTCTGATGCATTTTGTTATGCTTCTTGGGTTGATTGCCAATTCCCGAAAAGCAAGGAAATCAACGTTTGAGCCTAAAGTAACTGTAATTATCTGCGCAAAGGATGAAGAGTCTAGCATTGAAGCCTGCATTAAGTCTCTGCTTGAACTGAGTTATCCCAAAGATAAACTTGAGGCAATTCTTGTTAACGACAGATCAGTTGACAGAACAAAAGAAATAATGCTGGATTATTGCAGTAAACATCCATCACTGAAATATTATGAAATAACCGAATCTCATGAGAAGCTTAAAGGAAAAACAAACGCGCTCGCGCAGGCTCTGAAAATTGCCGCCGGTGAAGTTATATTTACTACAGACGCTGATATTGAGATCAATAAGAACTGGCTTCGCAGAATGCTGGATTACTATGATGAAAAAACAGGCGTAGCCGCAGGATACTCTGTAATAATGCCAACAGGGTTTTTTTACGGGCTGCAGTCAGCTGACTGGCTGTACCTCCTCTCTGTGGCATCGGGGGGTGATGGTGTTGGAGTGCCAATAAGCTGTGTTGGGAACAATATGTCATACCGCAGAGCTGCATATGATGAAGTTGGCGGATACGAAAAGCTGAGATTTTCTATAACCGAGGATTTTTTATTGCTCCAGAAAATAAACAAAGATTCCTCTTTTAAACGTACAGTATTCCCGGTTGATAATGAAACCAAAAATGTTACACTGCCATGCCTCAATTTAAGGCAGCTTTTCAGGCAGAAAAAGCGCTGGGCTATGGGCGGGATGGGAGAGTTCAATTTCGGCATAGTTGTAGGTGTGCTTTCGTGGTTGACTGGCGCGGTAATTCTTACCGGCTGGGCATACTTAAGTATGCAGTCATACCTGTTCTTTTTTATTGTTAAATTGTTATTTGATTCAGTTTTTTTATTTCCGGCTGTTAAGGAATTCAAAATGTACAGGGTTTATTTGTTTATGCCATTATATGAGATCTACTTTGCTGTTTATGTCATCATAACTTCAGCGCTTATAGCTATGGATAGAAAAGTTATCTGGAAAGACCAGAAGATATAAGACTCGCAGGATGCTTGGTCTAACCCGGTTTAGCTGTAATATGAGTTTATTTCATCACCCAGGAATTTAATTGTCCACCCTATGACGCCAATATCATCAAGGTAACCCAGCAGCGGAGCGAAATCGGGCATTGCGTCGATAGGCGTTATAAAATAAACCAGCGCTGCTATAACAACAGATTTCCTGTACCACTTTACATCACGGTCCATCATATATCTTTTCAGCGCTTTCAGGTGACTTAATATCTTAAAGATACTTTTTTTACTGGAAGCGATCTTTTTATCAACACTCTGGTTCAGCTCGTCGGTTTCTTCCGGAGAAAGCGGACGCTCAGGATAATATTCCTCGAGGAAGTTAATATCTGAATTTTCGTTTATTATTATGTTATTTTTCATTTTATAAACATATCAACTAAGTTTAGATACGGTTTTGCTACAAACGAGATTATCCCGATAAATACCTGAGAAAACCCCGGTACAAAGTTAAACAACGCAAGTATTATAAATATTCCCATGAAACCGATGCTGCGGTAACGCATTGCCAGCTCATCAGGAAGTATGTTGGCAAGCACGTGTGAACCATCAAGCGGAGGAATAGGGATCATATTAAACACTGCAAGTGATACATTCAGAATAATACCGGCGTAAAACATCTTAAGCATGTAATTCAGGAACTCAAACCCGAAAGAACCTTCCGCCGGGTTAACTGAAGCCATTAAATAATAAACAGCTATGGTAAAAAAGGCGCATAATAAAGCAATAATCAGATTTGAAACCGGGCCCGCAATAGTTACCAGAGTATCATCCCTCTTGAAGTTTCTGAAGTTACGGGGATCTATTGGCACGGGTTTTGCCCATGCTATAAAAACCCTTCCTGTTGCTATAATTGAAAAAAGCGGTATGATAATAGAACCGAAAAGATCAATGTGCGGGATAGGGTTGAGTGTTATCCTGCCAAGATCTTTAGCTGTGGTATCGCCGCACCGCAATGCTACCCATGCATGCGCCATTTCGTGAATTACCACAGAAAAGATAAGTATCGGGATTATATATATATTTTCAGCGTATGATCTTAAGTCCATCAGGTTGGTTTTCTATTTGTTTGCGTATTTCGGTCAGAATCTTATCACCGGGAACTTTGTTTTTGTGGTAACAGAAATGAATGAGTTATCTTTCATGTAATTGTACTTCACAGAGAAATCAAGAATAAAAAGTGTAAAACCCAAACCTGCACCAACACTTACTTTGGACTCTGTCAAAGGGACACCCTCAAACGAACGGTTTTCATCAAAATCGCGTTTAATATTGTTACTCTTTACATCAACAGAAATGAACGGCATCGTAAAAGATGTTCTGAAAAGTTTGGATAACGAATAGTCAATATTCAACCCAAAGGATAAGATCTTTGTTCTGTAACTGCTGAGCAGATTTATTGTCCGGAACTCATCCGGGGAATTATATGAAAAGTAATTTACTTCACCTCCTATAACAAAGGGAAAAATGCCGGTAGAGGAAAACTCAAGCCGTCCCAGAATGCCAAAAGTGGGATTTGCCGTTTCGCTGAACTTCGACATCGGAATTGCAAGCCCGCCTCCAAATCCAAGAAAAAGTGCGCTTATAGAACGCTTTGGAATAAGTTTCTTTTGCAGCGAATCAGCATATGTATTTATCCGGCCTCCGGTTATCTTTTGCAGCCGGCTATCAATTGAATAGCCAGGATTAAGGTCATCCGGTTTCTGTGAATATGAATTTACCGAAAGTATTAAAAGTACCAGGGGTAAGATGAGTTTAAGATTTATGGTTTTCAATATAAACTATTGTTTTATGATATAATTAGAAAATAATTTATATAATTTTGAAGCTTCATTTTTTGTTATGCTCTTCTTATTTAACGCAAGTTTAACGGTTTCAATTCCCATTAATATATAGAATGTCAGCAGCTCTTTGCTGCTTTTCTGCAGTGCATCAAGATGATGTTTTACGGTAACGATATCATTTCTTTCGATCGGACCGGTCAAAGAACCTTTAGCGCCATGTTTGGTGATATTGCCAAGTGTTTGCCTTGCCAGCGGCATATATATGTTCAAAAATGTGAGATTATTAAACCCATTTATTTGTATCTTTTTACGCCCGGTTTCTTCGATCCTGCCATTGAGCGCACTCAAAAAATTGGAAGCCATTACACAGCATATGTGATGATAAACTTTGTTCTCTTTTTTTATTGTGAACGGAATTGAACCAATACTCTTTGCGATTGAATATGCTTTCTTAACAGCCGGTTTATCTCCTTCTGCTGCAATGTAAATATCTTTAAAGCTATTTGTCAGTCTGGTAGTCCGTTTTGCGAAGCTTTGCACGGGGTGAAATGAACCTGTGCGTGCACCGTGCTGTTTTAATTCTGCAATTGCATCACTTGTTAATGCACCTGAGGTATGAAATATTATTTTATATTTTAAAGGAATCCCGGATTTAATAATACTTTCAGCAGCTTTTGCTACTTTGGAATCCTGTACACAAATAAAAATTACATCTGCACTTCTTATTAAACCGGCTAAAATACTTTTTTTAGTGCTGCGTTTTTTGGCAGAGGTAACCATATACTTACCCGTGCTTAAAAGCGAGTAGTATAAGTGCGAGCCAAGTTTACCGAAACCTATTAAAAGTATTTTATCCAATCAGTAATTATTTTAATAATCGTTTTTACTGCGTAATGTTATTGTTACGGGTCCGTCATTCACCAGTTTAACTTTCATCATTGCGCCGAACACACCATTATGCACCTTGTCATTTCCTATCAGGTTCTTTACTTCCTGTATGAAGTATTCATAAAGCTCTTCTGCTATTTTAGGTTCAGCCGCATCGGTGAAGCTGGGGCGGTTGCCATGACGTGTATCGGCATGCAGGGTGAACTGTGATACTATCATTATATCCTGCGCGGTATCAAGCAGCGAGAGATTCATCTTCCCGTTTTCATCATGGAATATCCGCAGGTTAACCGTCTTTGCCGCAAGATATGCCGCATCAGTTTCGGTATCGCCATCTTTCACGCCAAGCAGTACAAGCATTCCGCCGCGAATGCTGTCAATAAGCTCAGCACCAACAGTAACACTGCATTCAGTAACCCTTTGTATCAACGCTATCATTTTCTTACTGTTCCTTCTATTTCAAGTACCCTTGGCATGTTCATCAGATCTTTGTGAAGAGCGTATTTTGTAATGTTGTTTTTTTTCATCAGGGCTGTTACATCTTCCTTTTTGCCGTCGCCAATTTCCAGAAAAATTGCCGGTTTGTTCTGAGAGGTGTTATAAAGCTCAAATATCCTTTTGTAGAACGAGAGTCCGTCCCCATCATCAGTTAAAGCAATGTACGGCTCATAGGCATTCACTTCTTCATTTAAGCCCGGTACATCTTGTGCTGAAATGTAAGGAGGATTACTTAATATGATGTCATATCCTTCAAAAGTAACTTCGGGACTGAAGAAATCCAGCGTATCAAATTGTATTTTTGGGGTGGTATTATTTGCCAATGAATTTAACTGCGCAACTACAATAGCCTTTGTGCTTACATCAAATGCCCTGATCTGACACTCAGAATTTGCGGCTATTGAAATTGATATACATCCTGAGCCCGTGCCAATTTCAAGTATTTTGGGGCACTTTATTCCCGATACTTTCTTATACTCCAGTACTTTTTCAACCAATATCTCGGTTTCCTGGCGGGGAATCAAAACATCAGGCGTTACATTGAATTCCAGACCGTAAAACTCCGTTTTACCCCGTATGTACTGTAAAGGCTCAAATTTTAGTCTGCGTTTAACTCTGTTCCTGTAATCAGATACTTCGCTTTCAGTAAGAGGTTTTTCAAAGTTCAGGTAAAGGTTAATTCTGCTGTCTCCTGTGGTATCGGCTAGCAGCAGTTCAGCGTTTAAACGGGGGTTGGATATCCCGCGCCCGCGAAAGGCTGCTTCGGTAACTTTCAGAATGTCAAGAACCGTCCAGGTCTTAACAATTTCTTTCATGTGTTGTTTAGAGTTAATAATAATTTAAGGTTATATTAATATAATAATGCCGAAGGTCCTTTGTTTTCATATACTACTTCGCCGCGTATAATTGTCATCAGAATTTTAGTTTTCAGAAGCGCTGCGGGATCTGATGCAACTATATCTTCCGACAGAACAACCATATCTGCGAATTTATCTTTCTCCAGTGTTCCTTTTACCTCTTCAGCATAAGAGGCGAAAGCTGAATAAACTGTGAACGACTTCAGCGCATCAAGGACACTCAGCTTTTGCGCTGTATTATTGGCCAGCCTATTGGCGGCTGTATCGACTGAAAGTCCGCTGGATAAATAGTACATAACTACCAGTGGATTTATAGTGTGGTAAGGGAAATCAGTGCCTGAGATGATAATATTATTCTGTTTGAATAAATTGTTCCACAATCCAAGGTTCTGCCCGTTTTCGGGTTTTATCAGTTCATTTAAGATCAGTTTGTCAGTCAGAGTTACTTCGGGTCTTACGGAAGGAATTATTTCCATTTGCTTTATGCGCTGCATCTGCTCAGGGGTTACAAATTCAAGATACTCTAACCTTGTTCTTCCGGCTTTGGATTTAACTTCTTTATTAACCGATTCAATAGCATTGAGCGTTTGTGTTAAAGCTCTGTCGCCAACAGTCTTAACCGAAATCTGGAAATCCTTTTCATTGGCTTTCTTTGTCATTTCCTTAATATCAAAGTCATCGTTAAAGGGAGTCATTCTTTTGGGGTCTGCGTTATAATCATTTTCCATGGCGGCATCCTGTGTTTCAAAATAGCCGTCGTACTCAAGGCTAACACATTTAACGTTAATTCTGTCTTTGTATTCTTCAGGTCCGCTGGATAAATATTTTTCAAACAAGGGTCCTTTGCCCGGTATCATCGCGTAAAGCCTTATGGGGAACTTGTTGTCATCCACCATTTTTTTGTAAACGCTTAAACCCTGCTCTGTGATATTGGCGTCGTTAATTTCCGTGATGCCGTATTTAAAGAGCTCGTTAATACCGCGTGTGATATTAGACATCACTTCCTGCTCTGATGGCTGTGGGAGTATTTTTATTACAAACTCCTGCGCAGCTTCATAAAACAGCCCGTTGGGTGTATTATTTTCATCAAATCCAATTGCGCCGTTCTCGGGGTCAGGGGTGTCTTTGTTGACCTTTGTCTGCTCAAGTACTTTTTTGTTAACCCATGTTGTATTGCCAAGCGCGTTAACCAGGTAAATTGATTGCGTGGTTGATACATTATCAAGCAGGCTGTGATGCAGCCTTTCCAGGTCTTTTTCGGGAAGCTTAAGTTCATCCCACCCAAAGCCGCCTATCCAGTCATCAGGCTTAGAGGTTTTTGAGCGCTCGCGTACAATATTTACAATTTCATCTACTGATCTTGCATTCCTCAGATCAAGCAGGCTTAACTGCTTTGAAAACTCCATTAAGTTCGCCTCAGCATCAATAAAGCCGGGTACAACTGTTTTGCCCTTCAGGTCAATTACTTTGGCATCTTTGTATTTTTCTGTGAGTTCGCTTGATTTGCCCGTGGCAAGTATCTTGCCTTCGTATACCGCAAGCGCTTCAACAACGGTATTGTTCTTATCAAGTGTGTAAATTTTGCCGTTAATATAAATCACTTCGGGGTTTTTGCCGCATGATGCCAAAAATATACAAAACATGGCGAAAATCAACACTTTTATGGTTTTGGTTATACTGAATGCTTTCATCTTTGGGGATAATTAATTATTATTAATGCAAATATAGGTAATTTAATAAGAACGTAAAATGAAGATAATTGTTGTTGGTCAACTTAGAAACAAGTCAAGCAACACCAACAACGGGGGGAATAAGAACGTAAAATGAAGATAAATTGAAAGATCGGGTAATGTTATTCATGCTGATAATGAAATTTTGTTAGTTTAGCCGGTTGTTTTTACAGTGATTTTAGTTTGGGAGATTCTCACGATGAAAGCGATTTTTTTATTCAGCGGTTTTGGCTGATGTTTTTGCCGAAACCGGCTCATTTTTCTGAAATATTTTTTCTCATTATGAATATATTCATGTTGAGAAACCGATGCTGCGTGAGAATCATCGTGAGAATGGGATTGATATTACATTGCTTTAACATTCTCAAGATGATTCTCAAGATGAATAATTTAAGAGGTAAAATATCTGTGTAATATTCATAATGAGAAAACTTATCCGAAGAAATAATTCCGGGTGATTTGTTATCTGCGGCGATTGGGATACAATTATTTCGGAAAGGAAGAGTGTCCGGTAAAAATAGATTTTTCATATAAAAAAGGGATAATTTGCTATATGCAGTATGCATACAAATGTAATATAATATATGTCAATTGAAAATGCAAGGGGATTTTAAAAATATTTTTGTTGAATTTGTGACATACAATAAGCTCCCCTCTCCCGGAGAGTCCTTTGGACCATCGGAGCGTGGCTTGATTCATTTGATTCACTCAAAAAGACCGGCATAAAAATTCGTGAAATTTGTGAAATTCGTGGTTAAGCCTTTTGATTTTATCAGAACAGTTTTTAAGTCTCCGCAGAGTCTCCCGTTTTGCGGGGACTCTGCGTATAAATAAATCTTGTATTTCGCCACTGTCAATGCCAGTCCTACGGCTTACAGGGCTTTTAATTATTACTTTTTTATGCGATGGGTTTCGCCCATCGCTGACGTATCGCGCCGCTTCACGGCTTTTAGTACTAGCGCATTCATTTCGATGGGCTTCGCCCATCGCTGATGTATTTTGCCCCGTTGGGGCTTTTTTTTATAATTACCCCTACTTCGCCCGCCCAAGGCGGGCTCTTCTCCCACATGCCGTTGGCAGTCCTTTGGCCTAACAGGGGGAGATTGAGAGGGGGTATTTTTTCAATTTTTACTATTATGAAAATGGGCTTTGCCCATCGCTAATGTATGCCGCCACTTCCCCGAAGGGCAAGCGTAGCTTGATTCACTCTATTCCTTTCTTCGATTGACTCAAAAAGACAGGGGCAAAAATTCGTGTAATTTGTGAAATTCGTGGTTAAGCCTTTTGATTTTATCAGAACAGTTAAACTAAAATGTCCGGTAGAATTTTGCCGGGCTTTTTTTATGGCGCCACTGTCCCAAAATGTGCGGGCGTGGCTTGATTATGTTGTGCCTCGACAATTGTTGATTTTCTCTCCATTGTCAAAGACAGTCCATAGGCCTTTGGGACCTGTATTAACGTGTTTGATTTATTCGGAAAAGCTCCGCTTTTCATGTCAGGTTTTAAACCTGACATTACTATAAGATTCGTGTAATTCGCCTGACTTGCGCATTTTGTAAGTTGGCTAAGCTGTTTAAAAGCAGCAATCGGCAGGATTTTTATTTTTCTGTTTAATCTCCCGTTTTTTAACCATAATTTTGCACTTATGGATGAAAACCGGAAAGAACAGGCTAAAAAGTACGAAAAGATCAAATTGATCGTAAATATAACGGAATCAGTATTTTCCTTCGTACTGCTAATACTTTTCCTGTGGTTTGGCTACAGCAAAAGGCTTGAGCTTTTTGCCTTCGGCTATACTTCAAATCCCTACATTGCGCTGGTGATTTACGGTTTGGTAATCGGACTCGTCAGCTCAATTGTATCTTTCCCCATTGATTTCGCCTTCGGCTACAGGCTTGAACATAAATTCGGGCTATCAAACCTGACATTCAGCAAGTGGCTCATTGAAAAAGCCAAAGCTGCCATTGTTGGAAGTATAATAGCAGCACCCATAGCGTTTTTGTTCTACTGGCTTATTTCTAACTATGAATTATGGTGGCTGTATCTTGCCTGCATAGTATGGGTCTATTCAATACTGCTGGCCCAAATTGCGCCTGTGTTTATTTTTCCTTTGTTCTACAAGTTCACCCCTATTGATAACGAAGAACTAAAAGCAAAACTTATGGCTTTATGCGATAAAGCGGGATTCAAAGTGAGCGGTATTTACAAATTTGATATGAGCAAAACTACCAAAAAAGCTAATGCGGCTTTTACGGGATTGGGAAAAACAAAACGCATTATACTTGGCGATACGCTGCTTGAAACTTTCACGGAAAAAGAAATTGAAACTGTTTTCGCGCATGAGCTGGGTCATTACAAAAGGGGTCACATTGTAAAAAATATTTTAATTTCCTTATTTGGTACATTCATCGGACTTTTTGTAATGTCGCAAATTTATATTAAACTCCTCCCTTTGTTTGGCTTCTCGCAGCCATGGGAAATAGGGGCATTGCCGCTGCTTGCTTTGATTGCCGCGGTATATAGTTTCTTCACAAGTCCGTTAACTGCGGGTATATCGCGCAAGTTTGAATTTGAAGCCGATAGGTATGCTATTGATACAACAAGGGATCCGCTGGCGCTTGAGAGCACAATGAAAAAACTTGCAGAGCAGAATCTGGCTGATGATGAGCCTAACCGGCTGGTTGAGTTCTGGACATATTCGCATCCTTCAATTAAAAGAAGAATTGCCGAAGCGATAGCTTATTATAACAAAAATTATGCGGCAGGTACTGCCTGATAAATATGAGACCGAGAATATTAATAACAATTGGTGATTATAATGGCATAGGTCCCGAAACGGTTTTAAAGACGCTTAAAAATAAAGCAATTACCCGTAAGTATGACCTCACTGTAATTTCACCCATAGAAGTGCTGGCGTATTATTCAAAACTGCTGAAATATAAGATCACGGCGGATGAATTCAATGTTATACCTTTGGAAATCGGCAAGCTTAAGATCAAACTGGGCGCAATATCACCCGAAGCTGGTTTTACTGCCGGTTTAGCAATAAAAACAGCAATCGAGCTTTGCCTGAATGATGAATTTGATGCAATAGTAACTGCACCGATAAATAAAAAATCGCTAAACCTTGGCGGATTTAAATTTGACGGTCACACTGAAATGCTTACCAAACTCAGCGGCTCAAACGACTCATGTATGGTAATGCTAAGCGATGTATTAAATATGGCATTTGTGACAACTCACCCCCCATTAAAAGATGCGGCCGGGCTTATTACAAAAAAACGGTTAGCCGGCAAGATAAATATCTGTTATGATGTTTTGAAAAATGATCTTGCAATTAGAAAGAGTGAAATGGCAGTGCTTGGGTTGAATCCGCATGCAGGTGATGACGGCTTGATTGGTGATGAAGAAGTGAAAGTAATTTTTCCCGTAATACGGGAAGCAAACAGGAAGTTTAGAGGAATAAAGATCACAGGACCCTATTCCCCTGATGCATTTTTTGCTTCAAAAAAATACCTTAACTTTGAAATGACTTTGGCAATGTATCATGACCAGGGATTTATTCCCTTTAAAATGCTTGCGGGACACAAAGGTACCAATTTTACAGCGGGATTGCCGTTTGTTCGCACTTCACCAGACCACGGCACAGCGTTTGATATAGCTGGCAAGGGTACAGCAAGCGAAGTAAGCCTCATAGAGGCGATCAAATGGGCAGATAAACTATCACGTAACAGGCAAAAACAGAAATAGAACGGAAAATAATTGATAAATTTCAATAACATTTCATACGCTTATCCATCTAAAGAATTATTTACAGATGTTTCATTCCAGATAGATAAAGGGGAATTTGTTTTTCTTATTGGCGAGAGCGGTACAGGCAAAACCAGCCTGCTGAGGATGATAAACATGGAGCTGTTCCCGCAGTCCGGCGAGCTTGTTGTGTACGGGTTCAATTCCAGATATATAAAAAAGCCTGAGATCCCGGTGCTGCGGAGAAAGATAGGTTTTGTATTCCAGGATTACAAGCTGCTGAATGACAGGGATGTGTTTGAAAATGTTGCGCTTCCTTTGTACCTTGCCGGAATGAAACCGGATATAATAAAGAAGAAAGTATATAATGTATTGAACGAAGTTGGTGTATTTGACTCCTACAAAAAAATGCCGAATGAGCTATCCGGCGGCGAGCAGCAAAGAGTTTCAATAGCGCGCGCAATGGTAAATGAGCCGTATATACTGATTGCCGATGAGCCTACAGGGAATCTTGATCCGTTTGTATCGTTTGAGATAATCAAGTTATTGCTGAACATAAATTATAAAGGTACAGCGGTGTTTATTGCCACTCACAATTATGATATTGTCCGCAGGCTTAAAAGCAAACGCCTGCTTCAGATAAAAGATAAAAAAGTTCTGGATGTTGTTATAAAGGAGTAGCTTTTATAAAAAGAATAAGGGGTTGCAACCCCTTTCCTCCTGAAACTTTCACAAACTTTAACCCCTTGTACCTGAAACTCTAATTATCCCTTGCGATCAGGAACTGAAGGACTTTTTCCCAATCTCTTTCAAAATCAAACTCAAAGCGTTCATCCGGATTTATCATGAAAGCCATTTCGATATACTTCAATCCAAGCTCAACTTCAGCTACCAGGAAATACAGTTTCGCTTTGGCGTAATATGGCTCAGCCCATGCTGTTTTAAGGCTGATAAGCGCTGTTAATATTTCATCAGCCAGTTTAAACTGCTCGGTATCAATGTAAGTATTCGCAAGATCAAGAGATGCCTGGTGATTATCAGGGCTAAGCTTAAGTACGGTTTTGTAGCTTACAATTGATTCATGCATCCTGCCCAGATTGTATTCAGCATCAGCTTTTGCATACCAAAGCTCAGGATTTTCCTTGAAGAGTTCAACGGCTTTATCGTAATCCCTGAGCGCCTTGTTAAAATCCTCAATCTGGTAATAGCAGTTGCCCCTGCCGAAGTATGATTCATAATGCCCGGGTTCTATCATAACAGCTTTTGTAAAATACTCAATAGCGCCTTTGTAATCAGACATTTGCTCATATGCGCTTGCCAGGTTATATAATGCGTAAACATCTTTCCTGTTGATGCCAAGAGCTGTCCGGTAATCTTCAATTGCGCGCGTTAGTATGCCAAGGCTTGCGTATGCATTGCCTTTGTTGTACCATGCCGAGGCGAACTTTGGATTGACCGAGAGCGCCATTTCATATGCTTCGATAGCGTAATAATATCTGCCCATACGGCTGAGTACTACACCCTTGTTATACCACGCATTGTAATTGAATGGTACGATGCCAATATGCTTTTCGTAAGCTGAAAGTGAATCCTGGAGCCTGTCAATATAATCAAAGCAGTAACCCATTTCGTAATATGAATCCTTATGGTCAGGGTCAAGCGCTATGATCTTCTGGAAACATGCTATGGCTTCTTCGAATTTATCAACTTTTTCGAGGATGAGCCCCTTGTTAAAAAGCGCGTCAATATTATTAGGCGCGAAGTTAAGCACAGTATCAAAGCATTCAATTGATTCCGTAAACGAACCGGAATTATCAAGAGTAATGCCTTTGTTGATAAGCGCTTCTTCATCATTCGGGTTCAGGTTTATAGCCTGGTCAAAGCACTCCAGCGCTTTTGAATACTCTCCTTTATGATCGTATATTATGGCTTTTCGCTGCCAGATTTCATTGGAATACGGAAAATAATCAAGCAGTGTGTTAAGGCAGGTTATTGCCTTGGTGTGGAGGTTCTTTTCCAGCAGGTAATTTACAATATCATCTATGGAATCAATATCGAGATCGGGCATAATACGCTCACGCCTGTTAAGCAGGGCCTCTATGAGCTGTTCTTTATCCAGATTTTTCTTTTTTGAACCTTCTTCGAATTCGATATCGTCAAAATACCCCAACGGCAATTCCTCTTGTTTTGTTGGTTCAATCTAAAATTTTTTTACCGATATGTCAAGTTATTATTGGCAGTAAAGGGGTGTAAAAATTTTTACACTGTTTAATATTAACAGTGATTGTTATTCTTGTAGCTCTTCCTTTATATCTTAAATTTATTAAAATTCAGTTAAGAGATGACAATACGGGTGTGTTTTAACGCCTGTAAGTTCAATCGTGCCAAACCAGCTCGAAAAGCAGGAATGAGGCTGTAATTACAACTACTGTATATGAACCTATCATCTGCAGCTCACCTGCAATAGCGCCCATCGGCGCTCCATCTATTGTTAGCGTAGTTGCGCTTATTGCTGCAAGCAGTAAAGGCAATAATAGCGGAAATGACAGCACGGGGTACAGTGTACCTTTTGAGCTTGCCTTGGATATCAATGCGGCGATAATTGTCATTACTGCTGAGAGGCCCAGGTTACCCAGAGCGATAGTTAATGAAAACAACGCAAGGTTCTTTATATCCAGCCCGGTAATAATAATATAAAGAAAAATTATCAGGAAATTTATTATGAATGTTAAAAGCGTATTAAATATAAGTTTACCCAGAAAAACTGAACCTGCTGCAGAACTTAATTTCAGTACAAGTGATGTGCCGCGCTCTTCTTCAGATACAAAAACCCGTGAGAGTCCGTTTGAAGTGGCAAAAAATATGATTATCCAAAGCAGCCCTGCGTTCATATCGCTGGAAAGTTTATCTTCACCGAGAGAAAATTTTATGACCGAAATTACTACAATAATGAACATAAGCAGGGCGTTCACGGCGTACCGCGTGCGGATCTCGCTGTTAAAATCTTTTTTACATATTGCCAGTGCCTGTTTAAACATTTTCTTTTTTCTTGCCTATGTTTTCATTCAGATTTATCTCATTGCCGCACAAAGAGCGCTCATGCGCATCGTTTGTTGCGATTATCAGTATGCGGTCACGCTTATATTCATTGGCGATATCATCAACCACGGATATCCCTTCGAGATCCAGATTACTTGTAGGTTCATCAAGCAGCATAATTTTCGGCTCATGTAAAATGGCAAAGGCTATTTTCAGCCTTTGCTTCATTCCCGAGGAATAAATTTTCAGCAGGTCATTGCGCCTGTTGTAGAGTCCAACCCGCTTCAAGACATTATCAATATTTCCGTGACCCGAACCGCGGATATCGGAAATTATTTTCAGGTTCTCGTATCCGGTAAATTCATCATATAGATTCAGATATGGCGATACAAACCCGATGTATTTAAATACATTTTCCTTCTTAACTTTTTCGCCGCCATCAAAAAGGCTAAGCTCGCCTGATGATTGAATAAGCAGGTTGGCGATTATTTTTATCAAAGTAGATTTCCCCGAGCCGTTCCTGCCGGTTATAGCGGTTGCGCTTGAGGGGGTGAGCTCGAAGTTCACATTTTCAAAAATTACTTTTCTGTCAAATTTTCTCGTAAGGTTAACTGCTTTTAGCATTATGCTGCTTCCTGAAGTATTGTTAGCTGGTGTATTATTAGCTGGTATATTTTCCGGCATTAATTTTAGTTGTATTAATTATGAATAATGCCGTGTTTTTGGTTCAGTCTCTGCTCCCTGCGTATCAAAGCATCGTTGTACCACTTTTTTTCTTCCGGTGTTTCGGGAATAATAGGAGGTACGGGCATTTTTTTGTAAGTATCAGTATCCACGCTCACAAACGTAAAATACGCGCTGTTTGAGTGTTTCTTTTCGCCGGTCTTAAAATCTTCAACTTCAACCTTTACGCCTACTTCCATAGAGGTATTGAAAGCGCGGTTAACGTTTGCGCAAAGTGATACAATGTTGCCAAGCCTTATAGGCTCATGGAAGGAAAGGTCATCAACAACTGCGGTAACGGCAACGTTATGGCAGTGCCTTGATGCGGCCATGGCCGCGGCAATATCCATCCAGTGCATAAGCCTTCCGCCAAGCAAGTTCTTTAATATGTTGGTATCATTGGGCAGCACAAGTTCTATCATAGTAACCTGTGATTCCTTCATAGTTTTTGGTTTCAGTTCGCTCATTAATAAGTTAAAATTATTTGCCCGCGGGAATTATTTTCCTGCCTGCAGTTCCTTTATGCGGTTTTCAAGCCTGGAAGCTTTTGTTTTAAGATTGCTGTTGGGGAAAAGTTTGTTGAATTTATCCAGCACTTTTTTCGCGTCTTCGTACCGTTTGCCGTTTATGAAGGCTTCGGCCTGTCCCACCATTGCATCATCAGCCCAGTCGGAATCAATATACTCATCATACACTGCCTGAAAGTACAGCGAAGCGGCTTTATAGTTATCGGTCTTCATGTAAAGCTCAGCGGTAAAGTAATTTTTGTAAGCAAGCTTATTGCGCAATTCCTTAATTTTCCGTTCAGCATCAGGTACATTTTTATCCTGCGGGTAAGTTTCGATATATGAAAGGAACTGGTTCATAGCCTCCAGGGTGAACTGCTGGTCAAGCGATGATTTTGGTGAGAGCTCATAATAAGTATTGCCAAGCATATACTTGCCTTCGGGATTAAGCGGGCTGAGCGGAAAGTTCTTAAGGAAGCTCTCGAATTCATATGCTGCCAGTATGTATTCTTTCTGGTAGAAATAGCTTGATGCCAGGTAGAACTGCACTTTATCCGATATATCGGTTCCCGGGAAACGAATTTTAATGAATGAGAAGTCATCGATAGCTTCAACATAATCACGTTTATCGTATTTCTTCTTTGCAATGCTGAAAGCTGTTTCCGGGTCATCTGTTGTAATATCGGTCTTCGATGAACCGCATCCGGCTAAAAACTGAACAGTAAAGAGGGCAATTAAAACGAGTGCTGATAATTTGAGTTTTTTCAATTGTTATATTTTATCTTTCTTATTTCGATCTTATAGAAAAAAACAGTATTGCTGCTACTGCCGAGAGTGTTACTACAGCCGCCGGAAAAATTATTGATTCCAGCAGGCTTATATCAGGCTGTGTTGATTGTGTAAATTTGTATTCCGCACTTTCAAACTGTGTGTAATCATCATACGGAATTTCATCATCATACTTAGTCTTAATTTCATCACTAACCAATACTTCACCATTGTTTGATGAAATATTTACATCAAGTGATGAAGTAATTTCGCGCTGCATGGATTTTTCACCAAGGAAGCCGTTTTTGATAAGCTTGGTATAATCTGTGTATAGCTTATTCACCGTTATGGCGCATTTATTGTAAACCGTATCGGGTGAATCCATAACTTCATCTTTGGCTATGGAATATTTAAGCTTGTTCCTCTCGGCGGTCTTTTTTACGACGCTTTCAATGAACTTCTTATCTTCCTTGCTCTTTTTTGGTGAGCTTACCCAAAATACAAACTTCACATCGCGATTAACGCCGGGCAGGAAAAAGAATTTTTCCAGCTCGCCGGATATCTCCTGCTCAAATACTTCGAGATTGCTCTTTATGTTTGTTTGCGCAAATACCGCTGGCGGGCAAAAAACAGCCGCAACTATTGCCGCAAGATACAAAAATACCGTAAATTTCCTCAGGAAAAATCCTAAAAATACAGTTCCCCGTAAGGATAAGGAGTTATTTTCAAAGTGCCTGTTCAATTAAATACGGATCTTCCTGTGATTTACCTGCTTATTAAGTATATAATCAATAAAGCAGAGTTAAAATTTCAGCATTTTTGTAAAATATCTGGGTAAATTACTAATAAATAGATGGTGTTTCAAGGAAAATAGAGCCAACCCGTTTGCGGTCCTGCCAGGGTGTAAATACCGTGTTTACCCTTCTTTCCAACAATAGGAGTCTTAAGGATAAACATCACACTTCGAAACCGGGGAACGGTATGGTGTTCAAAACAGGGAAAACCGTATAGCTCTTGATTATGACTTCTATGAGGAAAACTGAAAAATCAACATGTCGCTCCTACCCCAAAGGGGCTCCTTCGGAGCGGAGCTTGATAATCGGGGATATTTCAATCTACAAACATAACGCTCCTAACGGAGCTAAAGAGTATTGTTTTTTACCCCTTTGTTGGTGTTTTCACCAACAACCAACATAAACGAACGATTAGAATTCCAGAAATTGGCGCGAAAAAAATAAATTGTTGACCGATTAGAATGCCCAATGCGCTCTGGATTTGGCGTTATTCCAGCCTTTAGGGGCTAAAACGCCGAAAGACTGGAAAATTGAATTCCTCAAAACTGAGTGATATTCAGGCTTTCTAAAAATTCGAACGACTGGAAAACTATTCCTGCCGAAAATACGGAAAGAGTTAAGAATATTTTGATGTTTCATAATAAAAGGGATTTGTTTGTTATATGCGATATGCATATAGGCGTAATATAATATATGCCAAATGATTTGTCAAGTAAAAAATAGCTGCAGAAACACATTAGGTGACTTTAGGTGCGATTGCATTAGAAGGTCACCAGATGAGCGGGGATGTGGTGTCTCTTTTAATGCATGGCCAAAACCTGCCAGGTCTTTAAGACCTGGCAGGTCTAAAACACTGAGGACGGCTTTTTTATGACGCAAATCATTATTCTGCCTATACTGCGAATTACATTTGTATTGCAATCTATAAATACAATAGCCAACTATAATTACCTTAGCCTTGATGCTGAAATATAACTTCTTTTCTCGAATTGAAGATCATTTTATGCTTGACAATTGACAATAAATATTGTAATTTGTTATTGACAAATATAAGTATAACCCGAATCCTTTGAGTTTACTGTGAAAACGGGAAAACGAACCAAACTGAGACACACCGATTTATTTTTTAAAAATATGAGAAAAATACCTGAAAAACTTGTAAATTTTATTAATGCTAAAGCATTTAGTTTTGTCTTGGTATTAATCGGTATTGTATGCAGTGCAAGTTTTGGACAAAGTATAACGTGGCAAAGAACTTATCTATATTCAAATTGGACTACAGGAAATTCAATCAAGCAGACAAGTGATGGAAATTATATTATAGCCGGAAGAAGAGGAGGTGCAGGTTATGGAGGTTTTGTCGCAAAACTGAATAATGCTGGAGATACATTATGGGTAAGATATTTACCCGTTACTATAGGAATGACTTCTGTAATAGAAACTCAAGCCGGAGATTATGTTGCTGTTGGGGATGATAGATTAGTTGTGAAACTAAGTTCAGAGGGAAGTCTTGTCTGGCTGAAATATATAAACGAATCTGGCTACGACATTTACTTTTATCATTTAATTGAGACTGCAGATTTGAATATAGTAGCTGTTGGTAAATGCGAAATCGGAAGCCCAACTATTAGATCAGGATATTTGGTAAAAATTGATACCAATGGTAATAAAATCTGGTCAAATATTATTAGACCAAACAATTCACAAAATACAATCTACCATGTTAAACAATTAACTAATGGTGGGTTTATACTCACAGGTGGTATATCCATAATAAATAACATTCAAAAGTTGCTGATTAGGACAGATATGAACGGGGACACTTTATGGACAAAAAGTTATGGTAGTGCTTTTCAGGAATCTGGTAATTCCGTTTTCCAAACTTCTGATTTTGGATTTTTATCTATTGGGACAATCTGGTACACGAATCAATATATAAAATTATACTTTACAAAAACTGATAGTGCAGGAAATTTGCAGTGGTCTAAGATATACGGAGATACCAATACTTATTTTACGCTGCGCTCTTCGGACTGCGCTGTTAAAGTTGATTATAATAACACTTTCGTAATTACAGGTGTAAAAGTAACAGAAGCATTTTTACTTGCAATAGATTCATTTGGTGAAAAGATATGGGAGAAGACATACCCTATGGATACTCTTGAAATCTCAGGCTCATCTTTGGATTTATGTGATGATAGTACCTATGTTGTTTGTGGAGACGCGTTTAATTTTCCGCCAAAAGATATAGATGCACAGTTTTTGTATGTATTAAAAACGACAAAAGCAGATCCTATTGGAATAAATAATAATGAAACAGGTACTCCCATAAAATTTAAGATTCATCAAAATTATCCAAATCCGTTTAATCCTATTACTGTTATTAAGTATGAAGTGCCTAAAACATCTTTCATAACAATAAAAGTATTTGATGCTTTGGGACGAGAAGTCGAAGTATTAGCCAATAGAATGCATCAGGTCGGGCTTTATAGTGTATTACTAAATGGTGAAACTTACACTTCAGGTGTCTATTTTATAAATTTTACCGATAATCAAAGCTTTTCTGAATCAAAAAAAATCATTTTAATTAAATAATAAAAGAGAAATAACAATTATGAAAACTTTATATTATACTGTTTTGTTCTTTTTAAACTTAAATGTTTTGTATGCGCAGTAAACCCCACGGGCTGAAATATTTATAATGAATAGAGATGTTTCAAAAGATATTTTTGTAAGAGTTGTACCGGTTGGTATGATTTTTAACATGAAACCTTTAGAAACCATTGAGGATTATGATAATTTAGTTGGTTTTACAAGAGATTATAGATATTCAGCGGAGGCTGATCACGATTACCCTAATAAAGATAATTATATTTTTGCTGGTTATAAACGTTTATTAAAGAGTATTAATGGAAACCAAAATGACCCATTGCGCGGATTCTTTCTATCATGGGATGTTTCAAGCCATGATGCTTGTGACAGTATCTTTGGAATTGGCAAATACCGAATTGAGTTTTGGGATGTTGATCCCGACAGCGATGAGCTGACAGGGTTAATAGATTACATTAATATGGACTATGGTGATTGGGATTTACCAAATTACCAACATAATGATGTTTGGATTAGATTTAATTCAAATAATAATATTACATTTCAATTTATAGGTGGGAACGTTATAAATATTGATCATACAGATGTAAACCGCAATTTAAGAATTTTTAGCCAAGTTGGGACAGTTGATCCACTGACTTATTCTTTTTCCAAAACACCAAATAAGGGTTATTTTAAAACCACAAATGAACGAAATAATTCATACTTGTATTTTCCTATCAAAGCAACTGATTATAATGGTTTCAATCAACATTTAAATTACGGGAGTTTATTTTTAAATTTTAGTATATCATCTGGTCATCATGCTTATATTAAGCAAAATGAAACAATGTATATAGAATACGGCGCAACGTTCACAATTTCTGATAATGCAATTTTAACATTTCAACCTAACAGTACTTTATTTATTAAACATGGAGGTAAATTTTGTAATAATGGCACTGTCAATGGAAACATTAACATCATATATGAAAGAAGAGGAGTGGTAAGTTACTGCTCACCAGCTCATTCGCCATTTATTGGCGGTAATGTAACAATAGAAGATAGTGCAATTGTAGAATTTCCGGACAGTACAACAATAGTTTTTGATAGTTCTGCAGTTTTCACTATGAACCCTTATTCTGAATTGAGATTGGGCAAAAATACAAGACTTGTTTTTCAGAATGGTTCACGAATTAAATGTGACAATGTTAAGATTACTTCACTTGATTCGACCCAAACATGGGATGGTATTTATCTTGATGGTATTGCGTATGATACATTAAAGAACTGTACATTCCAGAACGCAGTAAACGGAATAAATATAACAGATAATTATAATCCTTTTGGTTCACCCGGCGCAGTTGAAATAAGTAACTGTACTTTCAAAAACTCAACAAGTTCTGATTTACTGAACTATGTTTATGTAAATAACAGCTATAATGTTCTGATTAAAGGATGTAATTCAGAAAAAACAGGCTCAGGAGGATTTACAGCAGGTATTATCGCTGAATATTGTCCTACAAACGGAGTAGCAATTGCTGATAATAACTTAAATTATGTTACAACAGGTATTTCATTATTGCAATCATCTGAATACATTGGTAGAAATACCATAACAGGCTCAACTAATTCAGGTACAGGGATATATTTAGATA
The DNA here is from genome assembly GCA_937873695.1 of uncultured Ignavibacteria bacterium. Lineage (GTDB taxonomy): Bacteria > Bacteroidota > Ignavibacteria > Tepidaquicellales > OLB5 > OLB5. The sequence goes on along the minus strand of CALMYL010000030.1, from coordinate 16,660 downwards.
ACTCAAACGGTACGATTGAATATAATACAGTAAATAACTTCCAGAAGTCAGTTTACGGTTCATATTCATCACCTTATATGCTTAAAAATACATTAAGCAATGCTTATGTAAAGAACATTGATCTTGCTTCAAATTCTTACCCTGTTATGAAGCCTGTTGTATCTGGCAGTACGTTAAGGTGGCTTGGCGGCGATAATACAATCACAGGAACACCTTCAAACAGCGGTATAGCATTTGCTGATTGTTATCCTTTGATGGATTCAGGTTATAACAGAATAACAGTCAACGGCTCAGATTACATGAACGGTAACTTTACATTTGTTTATACCACAGTAAACGCAAAGATAAATTACTGGTATGATAATCCTCCGCAATCATCATTATTTGATATATCTGGCGGAAATGTAAATTACAGCGATGCGTTTGATGGTTCAACCCTGCCTTCGACAGACGGCACAGAATTAAACTCAATTGGCTGGGGTATGTATGATACGGTATTCACAAAATCATTTGGTGATAACTCCACCCCCGAAGACTTATTCATGCAGGCATACACAGAAGAAATGTCACAAAACTACACTGATGCAATTACTCACTACAAAGAAGTTGTAAGCAGTTACAAGACTTCATCATTTGCGCCTGTATCTTTATCAAGGATATTCAACAGCCTAGAAAAATCTCATGCATCAAGCTCAGATTATCAAATCATCCAGAGTTATTACAATTCAATCAAATCAAATTCAGCATACCCGGTAGAATCCAGAGAACTTGCGGAAGACTTTGTGATAAAATCAAAGGTAAAACAGGGTAACGTTGAAGATGCTGTGAATGATTATAACGCAATATATCAGTCAAACCAGAATAACTCAAAAGGTCTACACGCTCTGTTAAACAAATATTGTCTTGAAAATATGGTGCAGGGTGATAATTTATCAGGCAACACAAACTATCAGAATCACAAGATAAACGTACTTTCATTGATAACAGGTGAAAACATCAAAACCAGCAGCTTTACAAATAACAATACACCAAAGCAGTTCAGGTTATTGCAAAATTATCCGAACCCATTTAATCCGGTAACAAACATAAAATACGAAATACCGAAGGATGTAAATGTTTCAATAAAGATTTATGATATTCTCGGGCGTGAAGTATTCAGCTTTAACGAATACAAACTTGCCGGCAGCTACGAAGTTCAGTTTGATGGATCGAATTTTGCAAGTGGGATGTATTTTTATAAGATGGTTGTTGGTGAACTTAGAAACAAGTCAGGCAACACCAACAACGGGGAGATTTTTACTGATACAAAGAAGATGGTGTTGCTGAAGTAAATGAAAATATGCATTCCCAAACTGGAGTTTGGGAATGAGGAAAAAATTAAAAATGTCCGGTAGAGTATTGCCGGACATTTTTTATTATGCCACTCTGGGGCTTGATTTCAAGGAAAATTACTTCCTTGAAAGAGTCCAAATAATTGGGTAAAATTGCAGATTATTCTAAAATTTTAATGGATTTATAGGCTCAATTTGATGAAATTCCTTCTTCTAACCGCGGTTTTGGTATTTGTTACAGCAGCAAACATTTTCCCGCAGAAAAAAATGATCGCTTTTTCAAGCGATGCGACCAAAAATGATAAACAGCAGATCTTCGTTATGAACGAAGACGGCGATGATGTTAAACAGGTAAGCTTTCTTGCGCTTGACTGCTACTCGCCGAAGTTTGTACCCAATACCAACAAAATACTTTTCCTCGCAACAAACAGGATAAGCGATTACCTGTATATGATCGATCTTGATGATACGGCGACTTTCCGTTTCCCCACATTCATAGATGGCGGACTTGATCCGCAGTTCACCTCAGATGGTTCATTGATGATGTACCGTTCAGAAAAAGATGAAAGCAACGCTATCTATATAATGGATATGGTAACAGGCGAGACTTTCCCCATCAGTGACGGCAGCCTTGCGACACACGCGGAGTTCTCTCACGACGGACAGAAAATTGTTTACTCATCAAGCGCTGAGGAGAACTTTGATCTGGTAGTGCTTAACCTGAACGATACAACCGATAACGCGCAGAATGTAATAGTTGCCACCAAGGACGCCGAAATTTACGGAACGTATTCACCGGATGATAAAAAGATCGCGTTTTCATCGTTTGACATAAATTACAAAGGTACGCTTAAGATGTGTGACGCATCGGGAAAGAATGTTAAAGTTATTTCCAACAGCGGAAGCTCATATAACCCCAAGTGGTCACCCGATGGCAAGTACCTTGCTTATGTATCCGATAAAGCGGGTAAGTTCCAGATATACCTTGTTAAGTCAGATGGCAGTTCGGTAAGGCAGCTTACCAGCGAAGCGGGTAATGTAATTGAATACAACTGGTCATCCGATGGCGGCAAGATCGTTTTCGATAGCCAGGGTGACGGGACTTCAAGTGTATGGATTATTGACGTTGAAAAAGGCACCAAGCAGAATCTTACAGGCAGCAAAGCTAATAATATTACACCTGATATTAGGTAATTACAATTAAGCAGGTATAGCGTGAAAGTAATTGAACATTTAGAGAAGGCAAAAAGAAAACATAAGCCGCTTATCAGCTTTGAGGTTATACCCCCAAAGCGCGGCGGTGATATAACCCAGCTTTTTAATGTGATTGGCGACGTAATGAAGTACGAGCCGCCGTTCATAGATGTAACCTCACGCGCAGCGGAAGTTGAATACAGGGAAACGCCGCAGGGCATTCAGAAGAAAGTAATACGCAAACGCCCCGGAACCATTGGCATAAGCGTTGCTATAAAAAATCATTTTAATATTGATACTGTTCCGCACATTTTATGCCTTGGCTTTACCCGCGAAGAGACCGAAGACGCGCTTATTGAGCTGAACTACCTTGGCATTGAAAATGTTCTTGCAATACGCGGTGATGACCTTGGGTATCATAAACCGATACCGGAATATAAATCACAAAACCGCTTTGCATATGAGCTTATTCAGCAGGTGAACAATATGAATAAGGGTAAGTACCTTGAAGATGACCTGCTTGACGCCAAGCCGACAGCATTTTGTATTGGAGTGAGCGGTTACCCCGAAAAACATTTTGAAGCACCAAACATGAAGGTTGAAGTTGACCACGTTAAACAGAAAATTTCCTGCGGCGGTGATTACGTTGTTACGCAGATGTTTTATGATAACAAAGTGTATTTTGATTTTGTGAATAAATGCCGCGAAGCGGGAATTGATGTACCGGTGATTCCGGGGCTGAAAGTCATTACCACCAAAAATAATCTATACACCATCCCGAAGAATTTTTATATCAATATACCCGAAGAGCTCTCAGGGGAAATACTTGAAGCTAAAGATGAGCATGTAATGGAAATAGGCGCAAGGTGGACAGCCAGGCAGGCTGAAGAACTGCTCAACAACGGCGCGCCTAGCCTGCATTTTTATATAATGCAAAGTGCAAAGCCGATAAATAAGATGTTTGAGCATTTGAAAATGTAGTTAGTTTTCAAATATCAAATATCAAATAACAAATATCAGATCTTATATTAAATCTATGCTTTTGTAATCCATTTAAACTTGGGACTTAAGAACGAATTAATACAATACTCAAAATTATGCGGCGCAAGCGGCTTTGTTAAAGCATATGATGGTAACCTGAGTGTTAGAACAAAGAAGAATTACATCCTTTCAACTGCATCAAAAACAAATAAATCAAAAATAAAACCGGCGGATCTGGTTAAATGCGATATGAAGGGCAAAAAGCTTGCCGGCAAGCGTCATTTATCTACCGAGCTTAAGCTTCACCTCTATATATACAGCAAACGCAAAGATATAAATGCCGTGATACATACACACCCATTGTATATTTGTTCATTTGCGGCAGCAGGCAAAAAATTGCCTGCGAATATTCTGCCTGAGGTTTACCTGCAGTTCGGGAATATTCCATTAGCTACCTATGCAACACCATCAACCGATGAAGTGCCGGCATCAATTGAGCCGTTTGTTATGGAGCACAACGCTGTCATACTTGGTAACCACGGTCTGGTTGCTTACGGCAAAACTTTAGAGGAAGCGTATTACATCACGCAAAAGCTTGAGCAGTATGCGCAAATTTGTTTTAACGCGAAGGTACTTGGGGGAGCTAAGGCTATTCCCGCCGTACAACTGAGAAAGCTTGATGCACTTAAGAACACGGTTTACAAAAGTAAATGAACACAAAAATAATTAACTGAAAAATTTTAAATAATTGCTGAATTGAATATAATAGTCCTAACCGGCGGTACATCCGCTGAAAGAAATGTAGCGCTTGCCTCAGGCAGATCGGTAGCCAAAGCTTTGCGTGACGCGGGCAATAATGTAAGAGTTATCGATCCCATATACGGCACCTCGCAGCCTGATGAAGAGAAAATATTTATGGATAGGCCCGCTATAGGGAAAGAATTCCCTACAGCCGAAGAACTTAACTTATACAGCAACAGGAAAGTAATTGAGTGCATAAATTCAGAGCTTTTTGATAACACCGATATTGTTTTTCTTGCGCTGCACGGGAAGTTTGGCGAGGATGGCAGGATACAATCACTGCTTGAAATGCGCGGAGTAAAATATACCGGCACGGGCGTCACCTCAAGCGCAATGGCAATGGATAAGAACATTTCCAAAATTATGTTCACGCACTATGATATTATGACCCCTAAATGGTTCATGTTAAAAAAGGGCAATCAAACTGAATTACAGGTTGATGAAAGCATTAAGCTTCAGGTAGGTTATCCCGCTGTGATAAAGCCGAATGATGAGGGTTCAACAGTGGGACTTTCAATAGTTCAGCCTGATGTTGAAGACGTACAGTTAGGAAAAGCTCTGGATGATGCTTTCGCGTATTCAGATCATATTATGGCAGAGGAATACATTGAGGGCCGTGAGCTTACCGTTGCGGTCATAGGCGGCGAAGCCTTCCCTGTAGTGGAAATAAAACCCAAGGACGGTTTTTATGATTACGTGCATAAATACACCAAGGGATTCACTGATTATTTCTGTCCCGCTGACCTGCCCGAAAAGCTTGCAAAACATATACAGGATAAAGCCATTGTTGCGCATAATGCCCTTGGATGCGGGGTGTATTCAAGAGTTGATTTCAGGTTAAACAGCAAGGGTGAAGCATACTGCCTTGAGGTGAACACACTGCCGGGAATGACGGAATTGAGCCTTGTGCCAAAAGCCGCCGGGGCGGCGGGTATGAATTTTACCGCGCTGTTAAACAGAATTATTGAGTTAAGTTTAAATAAATAAATTGCTATTTTTACCTTTATGAAGGAAGACAGCTTCGGCAAAAATATTGTTAAGTATATTTATCACAGGCGCAAGTTTTTTGTTTACCTGCTGATACTTGCCGCGATATTATCATACGCTGTTTTTGGCAAAAAAGGGATATTGCAGCGGGTTGAGCTTGAAATGGAAAACCGGCAGTTAAAGGAAAAGCTGAAGTCTGAGCAGGATAAGTCGTTGATGCTGCAGAAAGAAATTGAAGAACTCCGCACATCGGATAAAAAGATAGAAAAAGTCGCCCGGGAAAAGTATAACATGGTAAAAGATGGCGAAGAGATATATAAAGTTGTAACGGATAGTACAAAATAATATTGAATAGCGTATCACTATAAACCGTTAAAACGGTTTTTTTATCAGTTATAAAATATTTTCCCACGACTGAAGTCGTGGGCTGCTGAGAATCAATTTATTAAATAATTTTCCTTTCATAATCATATGAATAACATTGTAACTACATTAAAAGAAATTCTTGCAATAAATTCACCAACAGGCTATACCATTGAAGTGACCAATCACCTGGAAAAAGTATTTTCAGGACTTGATGTGATAATTACTAAAACCAATAAAGGCTCATTGCTTGTGAGTTTTGTAAAAGATCCTGAGCTTATTGTAACCGGACATATCGATACGCTTGGCGCAATGGTTAAGGAAATTAAGGATGACGGTACTATAGAGATAACCCGCTTAGGCGGACTTGAGCTTAATTCATTTGAAGGTGAATATGTAACAGTCCGCAGTTTTAAGGGTGAGTTGTTCCGCGGAACATTTCTGCTTAACAATCCCGCAAGCCATGTGAATAAAAAGCTTGGTGAAACCAAGCGAAGTACTGAAAATATGTCGATAAGGCTTGATGAGCTGGTCAGATCAGCCGAAGACGTGATAAAGCTTGGTATAAGTGTGGGAGATTTTGTTTTCTACGATACAAGATTTGAGTACACCAAAAGCGGGTTTGTAAAAAGCCGCTTCCTGGATGATAAGGCATGCGCCGCTGTTATGATTGAGCTTATAAAAGAATACGCGGCATCGGGCAGCAAGCCGAATGTTGGATTTTATTTTTCCAATTACGAAGAAGTTGGACATGGTTCATGTGTAGGCATACCGGATTCCGCAAAAGAACTGCTCGTGCTTGATATGGCGGTCATAGGTGAAGGCTGCGCCGGTAAGGAAGATAAACTTTCGATTTGCGTCAAGGATTCAACCGGACCTTATGATTTCACAATGACAAATAAGCTCCGCGAGCTTGCAATAAAACATAAAATAGACTACGTAACTGATATTTATCCTTATTACGGCTCAGATGGTTCCGCAGCTTTAGCTGCCGGATATGATGTTCGTGTGGGTTTAATAGGTCCCGGAGTATCGGCATCCCATGGCGTCGAGCGTACACATGAAAAGGCTTTGGATGAAACCTATAAATTGACGAAGTTATATATAGAAAATTTTTGAATAGTACATAAAGTATTTCAAGGCAGGTCAAAGACCTGCCTTTTTTGTTTATACTATTATAGCTAAAATTGCTTTATAAAGCACACAATTTGGATCTCTTCGGAAACGAAAATACTACTAAGCAAAACGCTAAACCACAGGCTAAGTTTCAGCCGCTGGCGGAGCGTATGCGCCCCAAAACACTTGATGATTTTGCAGGGCAAAAGCATCTCATAGGTGAAGGCAAGCCCATAAGGAAGATGATCGAGAACAATAATGTGTTTTCGATGGTCTTCTGGGGTCCGCCTGGTGTTGGCAAAACCACACTTGCGCTGATAATTGCAAACAGCGTAAATGCTGAGTTCATTCAGCTCTCAGCGGTATCATCGGGAGTTAAAGATGTTCGGGCAGCGATTGAAAAAGCTGAGATAAACCAGAAACATCTTTCACGCAAGACGATATTATTCATAGATGAAATTCACCGCTTCAATAAAGCACAGCAGGATTCACTGCTGCACTCAGTTGAAAGCGGAGTAATAACATTAATTGGCGCCACTACAGAAAATCCTTCATTCGAAGTAATCTCACCGCTTCTTTCAAGATGCAGAGTTTATGTACTCGAAGATCTTTCCGAAGATGAGCTAATGCTGCTTGCCGAGAATGCGCTTACGAAAGACGCAGAGCTTAAGGACCTGAAAATAGATATACAGGATAAAAAACTGTTGCTGCAGTTTTCAGGCGGTGATGCAAGGAGGCTCCTAAACGGACTTGACCTTGCTATAAGATCAACCCCGCCGGATAATAACGGAATAATAAACATCACAAATGACGTTTTAAAGGAAGCATACCAGAAAAATTATATAAGGTATGATAAAGATGCTGAAGAGCATTACAATATTATATCAGCATTCATAAAAAGCATCAGGGGCAGCGACCCTGATGCGGCGGTCTATTGGCTTGCAAGAATGCTCAAAGGCGGTGAGGAGCCGAAGTTCATAGCGCGAAGGATGGTTGTGCTTGCATCGGAGGATATTGGTAATGCTGATCCATACGGGCTGACTATGGCTACATCGGCGTTTACCGCGATCGATTACATTGGCATGCCCGAAGCGCAGCTTGTGCTTGCGCAGGCTGCTACGTATTTAGCCAGCGCGCCAAAAAGCAATGCTTCATACCGCGCAATTATGAGCGCGAAGGAAGATGTTGAGCTGACCGGTGAGCTCGGGGTTCCCCTGCATTTGCGAAATGCCCCAACAAAGCTGATGAAGAGCCTTGATTACGGGAAGGAATATAAATACTCCCATGATTTCGAGGGTCATTTTACCGAGCAGCAGTACCTGCCTGAAGAGTTGAAAGATAAAGTTTATTACAAACCCACAGGAATTGGCGAAGAAGCTAAGATACTTGAGCGCCTGAAAAACTGGTGGAAAAATAAAAAGAGATAAAAAAACTGTATTATGATAACGCTGGAAACGAAAAAAAGGAAGCTTGAATATGCCATTGGTATTGATCTGGGTGGTACGTTCATTAAATCAGCCATTGTTGATTCCAAAGGAAAGATCATAAAGCATTACAAGACCGAAACATTTTCGGAAATTTCGCCAAAGAAAGTTTTGAGTCAGATTGAAAAATGTATAGACTTCCTGATGAAGGATTTTAAGAAGGAGATTGTTGGTATCGGGATCGGCGCGCCGGGAATTGTAACAAACGGAGTAATGAAGTATCCCCCGAACTTTAGAGGATGGAAAGAAGTAAACTTAGCCAGACATTTTGCAAGGAAGTATAAGACCGAATCAATAGCGGATAATGATGCCAACTGCGCGGGACTTGCGGAGCTGAAATTCGGGCATGGTGCTAAGCATAAAAATTTCATCTTCTTAACGCTTGGCACCGGCATTGGCGGTGCTATGATTATTGACGGCAGGCTGTACAGGGGTGAGCAGAACGGGGCAGGTGAATTTGGTATGATGACAATTAATTATAACGGACCGATGTGCCTTGGCGGCAACAGGGGCTCTGTGGAGGCGCACCTTGGACGGAATTATTTCCTTGAGCAGAATAAGAAGGAAATTAAGAAACTTGGGAAGAATATTGATTTTGCGGATATCAGTCAGCTTGCATTAAAGGGTAACAAGACTGCAAAAAAACTGTTAAATTTGTACGGATTTTACCTTGGGGTGGCAATAACCAATTATTTTAATCTGATGGACGTTCGCACTGCAATACTGGGCGGGGGAATATCAAATGCATACAGGAGTTTTATTGGCGAGGTAAATAAGACGATCAAACAAAAAAGCATAAAAACGATAAGGAATAAATTCAGAGTTTTACGCTCAACAATAAATAATGACGCGGGCGTCCTTGGCGCAGCGGCATTGATATTTGAATAAACAAAATATAATTATGGGATTAAAAAACATACTGTATAAAGTTGAAGGCGGCATTGCTGAAATTGTACTCAACCGCCCTGAGAAAATGAATTCGCTTGATGAAGAGCTTATTTTTGATCTTGGTGATATGCTGCGGGATTTTTCAGTTAACGAAGAGGTGAAGGTTGTGGTAATTTCAGGGGCAGCGGGTAATTTTTGCTCAGGGTTGTACCTTGATTACCTGCAAAAAATATCGGAGTACGATATCCTGCAGAACAAGGATGATTCCCGAAAGTTCAAAAATATGCTGCTGAATGTGTACAACTGCTCAAAGCCTGTGATTGCCAAAGTGCAGGGTTACTGTCTTGCCGGCGGATGCGGGATAGCATCGGCGTGTGATATTATAATCGCCGATGAGACCGCGAAATTCGGTTACACAGAAGTCAAGATTGGATTTATCCCCGCAATAGTTATGATGTTTTTGCTTAAGCGCGTGACGGAATCACACGCAAAGGACCTTTTACTTACCGCAAGAATGATAAACGCCGATGACGCATACAGGATGGGTTTTATTAATCATTATGTTCACTCCACAGAGCTTGATGCAAAAGTTAATGAAGTGTGCCAGATGCTGATGAAAAACTCAGGCACATCGCTTAAGCTGACAAAAGAAATGTTCACCAATATCAGCGGTATGGATTTTGAAAAGGCACTTGAATATGCATGTGACCTGAATGCTGTTACGAGAATGACGCCGGATTGTAAGAACGGGGTTTCACAATTTCTGAATAAACAAAAGTAATTTAAAAATGTTACATAAGAGTACTATAGATTTTTTAAAGAAGCTCAAAAAAAACAATAACCGTGATTGGTTTAACGCGAATAAAAAACTATACGAAGATGCGCGGTATGATTTTGAAGTGTTTGTATTTGAGCTGATACAGAAAATCGCTGAATTCGACGAAACGGTTTCCGGGCTTGAGCCAAAAGACTGTATGTTCAGGATATATAAAGATGTGAGATTTTCGAAGGATAAGACACCTTACAAAACCAATTTTGGCGCGGCAATAAACAAAGGCGGAAGGAAGCTTTCTATCGCAGGGTATTATATTCATATAAGTCCCGTGGAATATTTTTTGGGCAGCGGGCTGTATATGCCGGCACCTGATAAGCTGCTGGCTGTGAGAAACAGTATCGCGGCAAAGTCAGCTAAATTTAAAAACATCGTTGAAGGCAAAGAGTTCAAAAAGACTTATGGAAAGCTATGGAACGGCGATACACTTAAAACCGTGCCCAAAGGATTCGATAAAGAACATCCTATGGCTGAATACCTGAAACTGAAGAGTTTTATATGTGATCATACTGTGAAAGAAGAAAAGGCGCTATCGAAAAATTACGGTGATTATATAGCGAAGATATTTAAGACCGCGAAGCCGTTCAATGATTTTTTGAATGACGCAATAGGGGCGGGGTAGATACATATTCATCCGAGGAACTGCTGACACAACTATAATAAAAGCTCCAACCTGGAATTTGTTGTTGGTCAACTTCCTCTGCTAAGGTAAATTAAGTCAGGCAAGACCAACAACGGGGTAATTACTCATCCGATGACTTATAGTAATCGGATGAGTCATTGGTTTACATATCAACTTTAATAATTACCTGCTGAATAATGGTACCCTTATCATCAAAATCTTTGATAGAAGTATAAGCTTTGCCGTTCAGGTTATTTTTGATGTAACCTACAACCAGCACATCAGTAATTGTGCCGGTGATTGTCATATCCTTATCAGGCGAAGTGCTCATTAACAGGGCGTCACCCTTTTGCGTAGCCAGTACAAACACCCCAAAGTACCCTGTCTTGTTATCAGAGGTGAATACTTCCTTTGATTTCAGTGTGGTTTTATCTTCTTTTCTATCGTAAGTAATGGAATCTGTGGTAGTAATTTTGACAGAAATATTTGTACCAATTAAACCGTTTAGCTTTTTATAAGCAAGATTTTCCTTCTTGGCTGGCAGTTCATCAGAATCATAAATTTTATACATTTCATCGCAAAGTTTATCCAGGTCAAAACTCCCCGAATAAGTACTGCCGGAAAATAAGAAAACAAAAACAAGTAAAAATATTGAGTATTTCATAGTTATGGATTTTTTTATTACTTAAATTTATGTTATTTGTTCAAAGTTTGAAACATAAAAAATGAGTATAGGTTAGTGAATTGGGGGTAATAATCGCCCTCAAAACTAAGCGGGCAAATCTCTATATTTGCAGACTAAATATTTAAATATGGCTCTAGTAAATTCATCCAGAAGGTTAAAGAAAAAGATCGGAATTGTCGGTTTTCCCATGGATTTAGGCGCCGATAGGCGCGGTGTTGATATGGGACCCTCGGCGCTCCGTTACGCCCATGTTCAGCAGAAACTTGAAAAAATGGGGTATTCAGTCAAAGATTTCGGGGATATTTTTATCGAAGGCGCTGAAACTCAGCGCATCCGGAATCCGAAATTAAAATTCCTCCCTGAAATTATCCGTTCATCCAAGATACTTTCCAAAAAAGTGGAATCACTTTTGAACAGGAATTACTTCCCGTTGATACTCGGCGGAGACCATGCAACCGGAATAGGCAGTATAGCAGGCATTGCGAGTTACTGCAGGAAAAATAAAAAAACACTTGGGGTTATATGGATAGATGCCCATGCGGATATGAATACGCCCGATACAACTCCTTCGGGTAATATACACGGAATGCCGCTTGCGGTATCGCTCGGTATCGGCGAAAAAAGATTAACCCGAATTGGCGGATTTTCACCCAAGGTACTTGCGGAAAATACTGCGTTAATTGGCATAAGAGATGTTGACCCGCTGGAAGCTGTGACTGTGAAGCAATACAGGGATAGAGGCATGCAGGTTTATACAATGACCGATGTTGATAAGCAGGGCGTTACCAGGATAATTGCCCGCGTGCTAAATGATTTTAAGAATGAAGTTGACCACATTCATATAAGTTTTGATCTTGACGGCGTTGACCCGGATTATGCGGGCGGTGTTGGTACTCCGGTGGAGGGCGGACTTACTTACCGCGAAGCATCGGTAATTATGGAAATGGTCGCGGACTGCGGCTGTATGAGCTCGCTGGAAATGCTTGAAGTGAACCCGATACTTGATACCAAGAACGAAACATCTGAGCTTGCGGTTGATTTCATTGAATCAGCTTTGGGTAAATCAATTTTATATGAGTAAAGGAGCATAAAATGAAAGAATTTGATTTTGCAGTTTGGAAAGAGGATAAATATTTTGTTGCTTTGTGCTTGAATGTTGAAGTTTCTTCTTTTGGTAAAAACAGAGTAGAAGCAATAAAAAATCTAAAAGAAGCAGTGGAATTGTATTTTGAGTAAATCGTACACTTTGTTTAAATGAAAAATAAAAAACCATTCCTTTTCGATCTGACTTTGAAAGAACTGACGGAAATTATTACGGAGCTGGGCGAGCCCGCTTACCGCGCGAAGCAGGTATATGAGCAAGTTTACTCTAAGGCGGTAAGTTCATTTGATAAAATGAACGGTCTGCCAAAAGGTTTAAGAGAAAAACTCGCTGAAGTAATTGAAGTATCACACTTAACTATACAGATAGATAAGCTTTCAAGCGATAACCACACACGCAAAATACTTTTTGGGCTTCCTGATGGCGCGCAGGTTGAGACCGTTTTGATGGGTTACATTATCCGGAGAACAGCGTGCATATCAACACAGGCAGGCTGCGCCCTTGGGTGTACTTTCTGCGCGACAGGGCAGGGCGGCTTGCAGCGCAATATTTCATCAGGCGAAATAGTTGAGCAGGTAATGTTTTTAGAGCGCGAGCTTCGCAAAAAAAATGAAAAGCTGACAAATCTTGTTTTTATGGGGATGGGTGAACCGTTCGCCAATTACAATGAAGTGATGAAAGCTGTTGAGACATTAACCGACCCTAATGGTTTTAATTTCGGGGCGAGGAGAATTACCATAAGTACAGTTGGACTTGTTCCTTACATCGATAAATTTACCCTGGAGCAAAGCCAGGTAAACCTGGCGGTTTCGCTTCACGCTGCAACCGATGAATTGAGGGAAACTATGCTCCCCATAAATAAACGATATCCCATAAGAGAGCTTATAAAATCCTGCAGAAATTATGTGAACAACACTCACCGCAGAATAAGTTTTGAATGGGCATTGATAGATCACGTAAACGATACGACAGATCAGGCAGAAGCGCTTGCGGGATTATTGAAGGGAATGTTATGCCACGTGAATTTCATTCCGCTGAATCCGACCAAAGGCTACGGCGGGCATGAATCGAAAAAAATGAGAATATCACGTTTTATGAAGATACTCGACGAGGCTGGTATCCCGAATACTTTAAGAATAAGGCGGGGGATAGATATTAATGCAGGATGCGGGCAGTTAAGGCAGGAATCAGCCGCTTAAGTAATTTAGCTAAACATCATAAGACCCCCTCGTCCGGCAGCTGCCGGACACTCCCCCTTTGTAAGGGGAGACAATAAAGGAAGATGAAGCAGCTGGATAAGGATTCATCAAACTAATTGAGAATAAGTTAGATTTCTTCAATTTAACACCAAATCCCTAATATAAATCATATTTTCCACTGATATATATTATAGTAATTTCGCCTAAAAAAGGCTATTTTAGAATATGAAAATTCAGGGTTTTAGATATTTTTGCTTGTACTATTCACATAAAACCCATATAGATATTAATTAAATGTAAATTTTATAAGGACTAATTTTTATGCCAACAGATAAACGTATTACTGATTTATTGAGACTTCACAACATGCGCGAAAAGGCCAAACTGGGCGGCGGCGAAAAAAGGATCAAAGCTCAGCATGCAAAAGGCAAGTATCTTGCCAGGGAAAGAATTTTTATGCTGCTTGACCCGGGGACGTTTGAAGAATATGATGCTTTCGTAACGCACCGCACTCATGATTTTGGTATGCAGGAACAGATATTTTTAGGGGATGGCGTTATAACAGGCTCAGGCAGAATTGAGGGAAGGCTTGTATTTGTGTTCAGCCAGGATTTTACAGTATTTGGCGGTTCGCTTAGCGGCGCGCATGCTGAGAAGATATGCAAAGTTATGGATATGGCTGAGAAGATGGGTGCTCCGGTAATTGGTTTAAATGATTCAGGCGGCGCGAGGATACAGGAAGGTGTTGTTTCACTGGGCGGATATGCTGACATATTTTTACGTAATGTGCTGATGTCGGGTGTGATTCCGCAGATAAGCGCTATTATGGGACCCTGCGCCGGAGGCGCGGTGTATTCACCGGCAATCACTGATTTTATTTTTATGGTAAAAGGTAAAAGCCATATGTTTGTTACAGGTCCGAATGTGGTTAAGACCGTGACTCATGAAGAAGTTACATTCGAGGATCTTGGCGGCGCGAAAACGCACTCAACAAAATCAGGGGTTACGCATTTTGCATGCGATGATGAAATGCAGTGCCTGCAGCACATCAGGAAGCTTGTTAGTTACATTCCCCAGAACTGGAAGGAAAAAACGCCGCAGCGAGTTTCAGTGGATGACCCTGACAGGATTGAGATGGAGCTTAACCATGTGATACCGGAAGATAATACAAGGCCCTATGATATGAAGAAGATCATCAATCTTGTGGTTGACCAGGAAGAAAAACCAAAGAGCGAATTTGATGAGGAAATTGATAAGAACAAAAAAGAGAAAAAAACCAAATCATCTAAAGCGCTGCCTGAGCTGGTGAAACCCGGTTTTGTTTCGAGTTTCTTTGAAACACAGGAGCTTTTTGCCCCGAATATTATAACAGGTTTTGCAAGGCTTGATGGTATCTCTGTTGGTGTTATAGCAAACCAGCCAAGTAAAATGGCAGGTGTGCTTGATATTGATGCATCTGTAAAAGGTGCCCGTTTTGTTAGATTCTGTGACGCGTTCAATATACCGCTTGTGGTATTTGAAGATGTACCGGGTTTTATGCCGGGCACATTCCAGGAGTGGCGCGGGATTATCAAACAGGGCGCGAAGCTGCTTTACGCATTCGCTGAAGCGACAGTGCCCAAGCTTACGGTAATTACGCGTAAAGCTTACGGCGGCGCGTATGACGTGATGAACAGTAAACATATACGCGCTGATTATAATATCGCATGGCCGGGAGCTGAGATCGCAGTCATGGGTTCAGCGGGGGCGGCTGAAATTATTTTCAAGAAAGAAATTGACGCGGCAAAAGATCCGAAGAAGGCATTTGATGCAAAGGTTGAGGAGTTCAAAGAGAAATTCGCTAATCCTTATGAAGCCGCGAAGTTCGGCTATATAGATGACGTTGTTGAGCCATCAGAGACACGCATAAAGCTGATTAAGGCATTGAGGATGCTACAGACTAAAGAGCAATCAAACCCGAAGAAGCGGCATGGGAATATTCCATTGTAATTGAATAGAACATTAAAAATCCCCCAATAATAGCAATATTTTGGGGGATTTTTGTTTTTGAATATAAATTCCCTAAATTATGTATTATATTAGTTCAAATACCCGGAGGCATAATGAAAACCTTTTTTGTATTAGCTCAGAATTACCATCCATCCGTTAACCGCGATTCAGGATTTACACGTAGAATAAATTTATATTCTAATTTCTTTCAATTAATTTCCTTATGATATGAATAAAATAAAATTTACTGTAATATTATTTAGCTTATTATTTACAAATTTATGCTATTCACAAATTGGTTGGTTTTGGCAGAATCCGATGCCAACCGCAAGTCATATCAATGATTGTTTTTTTGTTAATCAAAATACAGGTTTTACTGTTGGTTATGATGGATTAGTTCTAAAAACAACGAACGCAGGTAGTTTCTGGAGTCAATTAAATACTAATAGTATAAAAACGTATACATCAGTACATTTTGTTAGTAATGAAAAAGGATACTTAATCACAGGGGATGAAAGTTTTCCTTCCAACAATTATTTACTGTTAACGACTAATAGTGGATTAAATTGGTCAAATATTTTTACATTTCCCAACCAGCATTTAACAAAAATTTTATTCTTAAATGAAAGTACCGGATTCATAACTGGCGGAAGATATTGGTTAGGGGGGAGAATACATAAGACAACAAATGCTGGATTAAATTGGTTGCAATATACACCTGACCCTACAACTAATTTTATCTATTCTATTTTTTTTATAAACAAAGATACCGGCTATGTGACTGGAGATGATGGAAAAATTTTAAAGACTACAAATTGTGGACTTAATTGGGTTTCTTTAAATTCAGGTACTAGTTTATTATTTAATGATATATATTTTATTAATAAAGATATAGGCTATGTTTGTGGTAATGGCGGTAAAATTTATAAAACAACAAACTCCGGTGAAAGTTGGTTATCTACAAATTCGTCCACAAATATTGATCTTTTTAGCATTAACTTTATTAACACTCAAACAGGTTTCGCAGCAGGTTGGAATGCCCTCAAAAAAATGGACAAAAAATTAAGAGTGATAATTTAAGTTTTC
>CALMYL010000029.1 GCA_937873695.1 uncultured Ignavibacteria bacterium | reverse complement strand
TATCACCAGTTATTACACCGGGATTTGGGTTAGCATTTGTCCATGTTGTGCCGCCGTCAGTTGTTCTGCGGACAATTGCGCCGGCGCCTGCTGCCCAGCCAACAAGATTGTTAACAGCTTTAACTGAATAGAACAAAGATGTAACACCCGATGTCTGGTTTGCCCAGGAATAGCTGCAGTTTACTGTTGCAGGAGAAATGTTAACACCCATGTGAGGTGTTGTTCCGCTCTGCTGCCCCCAAACAAATGGACATGCGGAAGTAGTAAGTGATGTATTCCTTCTGAATCCTGCCAGTGTTGTTGTTCCTGTACTGAAACCCGTTGCTCCCGGAACGGCACACTGCTGAACATCTACGATTAAACTCTTTGTATTATCGTATGGAAATGGAGTATCAAGTGTGATTGTCATCCATTCGTTTGCGTTTCCGCCCAGCTGAACTGAAGCTCTGGTATAAACAGTCGTCAATGCGCCTGCATACCACTGGCTTGCTGCAAATGAAGTTAAACCCGTTTCCTGAGCCATCTTTATCACAACATTTGTATAAGTATAAGGTCCAAGTGTTGCTGCAAGCCTGAACGATACAGCTGTTATGTTGCCACTGGGCGCAGGAGTTGGCTGATTGAAATCACCCGGCAAAAATAATACCTGGATCTGTTTACCTGCCGCAATGTTCCACGGAAACGAATTTGTTGCACCCGTTGTGTTGTAATTATAATATTGAGGCTGGGTGTATAAATTGGCGGTAAGAGCCAGGAGCAAAACAATGAATGCTGCTGCATTCCTGAAGAAATGAGGACATCTTGTTTTCATAGCTGTTGTTTATTTTAGTTTAGGGAGTTACTCCCCGAAATTAGAACTATTTGTTGCTCAATTTCCTAAAAAAAATATGTGAAGAATGTACTTGATTCCAAGACACATATACAGAAAAGTTTAAAATGCAAATCTATTCTGAAGTTTTACAAATTCGCTAATTTGCTTTAAAAAATCAAGGGTTTAAATGATAGTATTGGGCTGAGATTTGTTGATAATTCATAAAAAAACCCCGCAGCAGGCGGGGTTGGCGGTGCTAAGAACTGCCTCAGTTCATATTTTCTAAAACTTTTGCAGGGAACCATCCGTTCTGCAAAGATGTAACAAATATTTTTGAGGCTACTATTTTTATCGGAACCATAGGCACAAAAGTCTGGTACCATGGCATTTTTTCTACCAGCATTGCCCGTACGTTTGCTTCTTCTTCATCAGGTAATACTTCAATTACTGCTTTACCCTGCAGGAAATCTTTAGTTGCGTCGTTTTGGGAAATTGAATATGCCACATTTTTATTCTGCATAATATTGGCGAAGCTTTTACCGCCTTTTTCAACCAGCAGGTAAATATCAATTCCTTTATTTGCGTAATATGCGCCAAGTATCCAGGGTGAGTAGTCTGTACCGGTTGTTGCAAGCATAATGGCATTGTTGCCCTCCATTATTTCTTTGATCTTTGATTCAACTTCGTTGTTTAATGTTTCTATCATTATATTCTGCTCCTCGGGTTATTATTTAAAATTATCTGTGAATGAATGAATTGCAAATATATTGATTAGTGATTCCAAATTAAATATATAAATAAAAAAACCTGCATATTGCAGGTTTTTTAAACAAATAATATTAATTAACCACAATTATTATCTTATTTCACAAGCATCATTTTGCTTACAGCTGAATTGCTGCCTGATACAAGCCTGCAGAAATAAACTCCGCTTGCCAGACCTGAGCCGTTTATGGTGAGGGTATGAAATCCCGTTTCAAGATATCCGTTGAAGTATGTCTTTACTTCTTCTCCTGTTACATTGTAAAGCACAATTGAGGTTTTTCCCGCTTTATCAAGATTAAACCTGATTGTTGTTGAAGGATTAAACGGGTTTGGGTAGTTTTGAAGCAGCCTGAACTCGCTTGAAGTATTGTTGACAGGATCAATGGCAGTTGGAACGTGAGGCCATGTATCTTTAAATCCCCTGTAAGTAAATACCCCGGGAGTGTAAGAAGCCTCAAATACACTTGTCCCGTCAGGTTTAACTTCAGTCACTGTATTGACTGCCCCGCCCCATGCAATAAATGTATTCCCGTTAGGCAGCCTCTGAACATTCCCGCCCCAGCTTGAAACAACCTGCGGATTCCGCTGGTACTGCCAGACAAGTGTGGCTGTATGATTAACTTCGTCCAGCGAGTATTCCACCGCCCTGGAGTACTCAGGGAATCTGAAACTGCCGTTATCAAAAAATGTAATATTCCCGTTATCTATTCTGCGTATATCATGCTGGTGACTGAACCTCATAGTATCATTCAGTATTGTGAACATATTGTTCTTGCCTCCAAGCCGCCACATAATATTCCCCGTTGTACGGTTTATTTTGGTGATCTCATCAATATGCCTGGATGAAATGAGTATGTTATTATCATTATCAAGCTCTATTGCGTTTCCATGCACGTAATCAATAAGCGAATCAGTCAGGTCTTCCTGTGTGGCGTCTGTTATCAGCATGTGATCCCAGCTTCTCCACTGAAACAGCACATTGTTCTGTTGATCAATTTCCTGTATAATAAGCCCAATTACCGTGGCGTTGGGGCGGCCTCCCGGTACTATCTGGCTCATATCCACGGGCTGCGGGTCGTACGCCATAAGCAAGGCGTTGCCGCTCGCCAGAATCTGCAGTTCATGCAGATCTGTTGTATAACCATTGCCGCACCTGTAAGTATGAATTGTATCATAGCTGCTGTTCATTTCAACAAATCTGGGAGGATTATTCGCGAAAAAAGTCAGATTCCCGTTCGTCTGTTTTTTAAAGTCAAATGCCGAAGTACTTCTTTGCTGAGACCAATATGCTGTACCGTTATTATTCAGAATTGTGATATATGCCGCCACAGAGAAAGGAGCGAAAAACAGGGAACCTGCGGAAGGTGAATTATTAATTGTTACGTTAAGTACCGGCGGTGGAGCGAGCATTCCGATGCCGGTTCTGTTAATTGATATGCCGGTTTCCCTTTCAAGCCCCTCAACAGGATCGAATTTGATCACTCTTGGTGTGGTGCGAAAGCTGAACTCACTGAACTTTGTTCCCGCTTTGCTGAATTTACTCAGCTTACCGTTGAGCTTCACAGTCACAACTTCATTCAAACTAAATGGGGTCTCAGGCTGAAAAATTATTTTCTTACCGTTCTCGGCCAGCAATAACATCCCCGTGTGATTACCGCTTAAAGTACCCGTAACGGAAAAATTTCCTGCTGCATCATCATAGTTTACCTGCCGCAAAAATCCAATTACGATGGTATTTTCAATGCTGATAAATTCAGCGCCATTAACAGGATCTGTATACACAATTTCATTTGAGTAAACTGCTGCCGAAACAAGAAAAATTACAGATAGTATAAATTTCATATTTGATTTTCAGTTTGTAATCAGGCAAATTTATTTTGTGACCGGAGTATTAACAAGTTAGAATTTGATTGGTTTACTACCTGTATTTACGGTTTAAATTCACGGGAAGTACGAGCCAAATTTCAGTTAGCAGCGGTAAGATATTAAGGAGGCATAAGTAAGAAAACGCATTTTAAGAATGCGGAAATATTGAAGTTAGTTTTCAATGTTCCAATTATCATATAAAATTTTGATAATAATCATATTTTTTGCAATGTAACATTGGGTATATTAGCAAAATTTAAATTGGGGCTTTTTTCTATTTGGAGGTATTATGAACACACTTCATCACCTTGATTATTACCGTTTACCATGGAATTTATCTGATAATATTATTTCATGGCTTGAACCCACCGCGAAATGCAATCTTGCCTGCCTGGGCTGTTACAGGAAAAATGAGATCAACAGCCACAAAACGCTGCATGAAATAAAAGAAGAACTTGATGTATTCATGCATTACCGGAAGTCTGACAGTATATCTATAGCGGGCGGTGAACCGTTACTTCATCCGCAGATAGTTGAAATAGTGAAGATGGTTGCTGATCTTGGCTGCAAGCCTATAGTGAATACCAATGGTATAGCACTTACTAAAGGACTGCTGCATGAGTTAAAACTTGCAGGAGTTTACGGCTTCACGTTCCATATTGATAGCAAACAGAACCGTCCCGGATGGAAACAGGCCGATGAAGTTGAGCTTAATGAACTTCGGTATAAATACGCAAGAATGCTTGCTGATGAAGGCGGAATTTCCTGTTCGTTCAATTCAACTGTATATGAAGATACCCTTATTCACATTCCCGATATGATGAAATGGGCGCATAAAAATATTGATATTGTGAATGTAATGGTGTTCATAATTTACCGCGCGGTTGATAACAGGGATGTTGACTGGTATCTTGGTCCTAAAAAGATCAATATGGGCGAATTGGTTTACAACGAAGATGTTCCTGACAGAGTTGATATTATGGCTGATGAAGTTGTTGATATTATAAGAAAGACTTACCCTGATTTTGATCCCTGTGCTTACCTAAACGGCTCAGAAAAAGCTGATTCATTTAAATGGCTGCTTAGCGGCAGACTGGGTACCAAAAGCAGGATCTTCGGGTACATGGGCAGCAAGGCAATGGAAATTGTACAGACGGGATATCACCTGATGTACGGGAAATATTTATCTTATACCCGTCCTAAAATGAACAGGAAAGGAAGATCAATGCTTTTGATGGGATTGTTTGATAGAAAGTTAAGGAAGACATTCTTTAAATATATCAAAAATCCTTTCAGAATCTTCAGTAAGCTGTACTACCAATCAATAATGATAATTCAGCCGGTTGATTTTCTCGAAGACGGCAGACAGAGTATGTGCGATGGCTGTCCTGATATGACTGTTTGGAACGGCAAGCTGGTTTATTCCTGCAGGATGGAAGAGCAGTTGAAGTATGGTTATAATATTAAGACTTATCCCAAAAATCTTGCAAAAGAACTGGAGAAACTTGGAGTTTAATTTCTGATTGCTGCATTGTTTCCGGATGGAATTCAATTTACGTACTAATATTTCTTAATTAGGCAGAATAATTTAAAAACCTGAGATCTAAGAAGATTTCAGGTTTTTTATTGGTTATTGCAGTTACATTAAAAAAATCACTATTTTGATATTATATCAGAGAAACCTGTACAAAAAAAAATTACATTAATTGTTATATTTTCAAAGTATTGTTATATTTGTTTTAGTTAAGTTCAATCATAATATAAAATAAAATGGATAGATTCCTTGTAGAATCACCTCATACACCAGAAGATTGCCCCAGTGTTATGATACAGGTTCTGAATCTGGGTTATATAACACATTATAGCTGGGGCTGCAAATCTGGTGTGCACACCGGGTGGGCAGTCATAGAAGGTGAAAATGAAACAGAAGCGCTGCTTACTGTACCTTCATTTATCAGACATAAGGCAAAAGTTACTAAACTGAATACCTATACGCCTGAAGATTTTAAGAAAACTCATAACAGCTAGCACTGTTTCTTCCGGTTCTGTTATATTTTCTCTGCTGATACGATCCGGAAAGCCCTTATTTTTTTGTTGTATTTACATACATATCGAAAATATATTCCTGTTTTTTATTTCCTGTCATATATTACGAAGTTAAATCTGCTGAGCCGTTATTGAATTCTGTAATGAGCAAAGATATCTATTATCATTTTAAACATATCAAAAATATATGCCCGGTAAATCTATAGATGATCTGAAAAAAGTAGTCATACTTCATGATCTGCCTGAGGAAGTGATCAGATGGATCTATGAAAGATCGGAATACGATGAAATTGATGATGGGGTCCTTTTTTACAGAAAGGATGACCCCGCAGAGCATTTGTGGTTTATACCCGAAGGCAGATTTGATTTTTATATGGATATAAACGGGCAGGAAGTGCTGTATTTTAATTTTCAGAACAATAAATTTACAGGCGGTGTTGGAGGCTTGTTGCCTTATTCCAGAATGAAGGTTTCTCCGGGTAACGCATATACAGTTGGATATACAAAAATGTACAGGCTTCATAAAAAATATTTCACTGAGCTTGCGAAATTAAGTCCCGAGCTTAACAACAGGCTTGTCAGCTACATGACTGAAAGAGCAAGGGCATTTGCGACAACAAAGCTGCAGCAGGAAAAGGTGAGTGCGCTTGGCAAACTTGCTGCCGGTATTGCGCACGAAATGAACAATCCTGCATCGGCTATCAACCGAATTGCTGATGAATTGAAAAAAAGACTGAAAGATAATTACTTCTTAACCGGCAAACTGATGCAGTTTACCAGGAGCCCTGACCTGATAAGAAAGATAAATGAATTGGTGGAGGAAAAGGAAAATACTGCCGTAGAAAAACTAAGCCTTAAAGAAAAAATGAAAAGGGAAGATGAGATCGAAAACTGGTTTCAGAAGAATATTAAAGCCGGCGACAGAATTGCCGGCGATACATATGCAGATGCGGGTATTACAGTAGAAGATCTTTCCAGAATTAAGCAGGATGTTGAAGATGAAGAATTTATTCATATACTTCACTGGGTAGAAAATCTTCTCATTTCCAAAAAGATACTGCAGGACCTGCATGAATCATCTTCAAGAATTTCCAGCCTGGTTAGCGCTATCAAAAGTCATGTTCATATGGACCAGACAAATAAGCCTGCACTGACTGATATTCACCGTGATATTGAAAATGCTCTTACGCTGATGGGATATAAATTAAGGGAAAAGAATATCACAGTAAACAGAGTATTCGCTGATAATCTCCCCGAAATTCCTGTATATATTGAAGAAATGAACCAGGTATGGACAAATATTATAGATAATGCAATTTACGCAATGTCTGATGGCGGTAAACTGAATATTGAAACATCGTCTGACGGTAAGAATGTATGCGTTAAGATCTGTGATAATGGTGCAGGCATACCGCCTGAAATTCAATCCAGGATTTTCGATCCGTTTTTTACAACTAAAAAAGTTGGAGAAGGTACAGGCATAGGTCTTGACCTTGTCAACAGGGTAATTAAAAATCATAACGGAGATATAAGAGTTTTTTCGCAGCCGGGGAGCACCGAATTTAAGATATGTATTCCGTTAACTTCCGTAAAGGAGGATGAGGATTGAGACTTCCTTTTATCATTATTGTTGATGATGATGAACATGTCCTGCGTGCCATACAGCGTGATGTAAGGAACGAATACCGCGAGATGTACCGGGTAAGCGCAACCGATTCCGCAAATGAAGCCATTGAGCTTGTAAATGAACTAAAGCAGAAAAATGAAACCGTAGCTTTGTTCATTTCAGATCAGCGTATGCCTGTAATGGACGGGGTAACATTTCTGGGGTTGGTAAAGGAGATCTTTCCGGATGCAAAATCAATTTTGCTTACAGCATATTCAGATATCGAAGTTGCCATAAAAGCAATTAATGATATTAAGCTGGATCATTACCTGCTAAAACCCTGGAACCCGCCTGAAGAAAAACTTTATCCGGCACTTAACGAACTGCTTTATGATTGGGCAGAAAATGTGCGTATGCCTTATGACGGTATCAGACTTATAGGTTCAAGATGGTCATCAAAAAGTTATGTTGTTAAGGAATACCTTTCAAGGAATCTAATTCCATCCCAATGGTCTGATATTGAAGCTGATGCAGAAATGAAACAGCTTGCCTTATCAATTACAGGTGATATCAACAAACTCCCTGTTGTTCTGTTTCCTGACGGAACTAATTTAATAATGCCTTCCAACAGCAAAATCGCTGAAAAAGCAGGATTGCAGACAAGCGCCAAACTTCCGTTTTATGATCTGATTATTGTAGGAGCAGGTCCTGCAGGACTAGCTGCTGCAGTATATGCAGCTTCTGAAGGACTTAAAACACTGGTTGTTGAACAAAACGCACCCGGCGGGCAGGCAGGAACAAGCTCCAGAATTGAAAATTACCTTGGATTTCCTTCCGGAATAAGCGGAACAGAACTTGCCGGCAGAGCAACTGCACAGGTAAGGCGATTTGGAGCAGAGATAATGAATGAAGAAATCGTTTCAATTAGAATAGAAGAGCCTTATAAGATATTAAAGCTTTGCAGCGGAAAAGAAGTATCTTCTTACGCTGTTGTATTTACATCTGGAGTATCGGTCAGAATGCTCGAAACACAGGGAATTGATAAGTTTCTTGGTACGGGTGTTTATTACGGCGCGGCTATGACAGAAGCTGCTACATACAAAGATCAGGATGTGTGTATTCTTGGCGGAGCAAATTCC
Source organism: uncultured Ignavibacteria bacterium (assembly GCA_937873695.1). Classification (GTDB taxonomy): domain Bacteria; phylum Bacteroidota; class Ignavibacteria; order Tepidaquicellales; family OLB5; genus OLB5. The sequence continues at coordinate 59,299 of CALMYL010000029.1, read as the reverse complement.
GCCGGGCAGGGTGCATTGTTTTTTTCACGATATGCAAAGAGTGTTACCATGATTGTCAGGGCCGGATCGCTTAGTAAGGCGATGTCAAACTACCTTGTAGAAAGAATAAATTCTGCTGCTAATATTAAAGTGCTCACCGAAACAGAAATGTGTGCCCTAAATGGCAGCGGAAAGCTTGAAAAGATCACCCTTAAAAATGTTAAGGACGGGAAAGTTTTTGAAAAGGATACTTCTGCTGTATTTATATTTATAGGTTCAGCTCCCCGGACAGAAATGATGAAAGGGTTACTGCAGACAGATGATAAGGGCTATATATTAACAGGTCCTGACCTGGTGAGGGTTAACAATAAATTAGAAGGTTGGATACCTGAACGTGACCCGTTCATTCTGGAAACAAATATTCCTGGAGTTTTTGCTGCCGGAGATGTCAGGGCAGGCTCAGGCAAACGAGTTGCCGCGGCAGTTGGCGAAGGCTCTGCTTCAATAAGTATGGTTCACAAATATCTTGAAACAGTATGAATTTATTTTGTCTTCTTAATCTGCTGAGTCACACTGTAATACAGTTTATCTCCTTCTTCCTTCAGGGATCGTGATGTATTTGTTTCCTTAGCTGTATTATCTTTTATGAGCCTGCCAATAAACTCAATTCTTTTATTCATCCAGGCTGTTGCTCTTTGTTTCAGTTCAAGGGCATTTGCATCTTTTTCTTTTGCCCCGTAATCAAGCGCGTTCAGTCTGGAGGCAACAGATCTCATATTGGTTAAATAGTTCTCTTTGGAACTGACACCTGATGTATAAGCTGATTGGTACAGCGATTCAAACTTTTCTATCAGGTCACGCAGCTGAGCGGTAAATTTTGCTGTTTTGTCAAGATCAGATTCGGTTTCTGCTTTTACTTTATCTTGTGACTTATCTTCACCTTTGCTTCCAATTATTTCCTCTCTCACGATCAAAGTATCTGTTTTGGGAATAATACTGCTCATTTTACGCTGATTGATCTTATCAAGCATTAATTGTGACTCGTGGTAATATTCATCATCACTTGCTACTCTTACAAGCTGGACTTCTGCAGCACTGAAGAGACTGTCATTGAAAGACTGCAGACCCTGAATATAAGCGATCTTTGATTGTGCAAGCCTGTAATCTTTTTCTATAGCATCAATCTTTTGGAATTCCGCAATAGCTTCTGGGTATTGTTTTTTGGCAAGCAGTTCTTTTCCTTTTTCATAATGTCCGGTTTTGGAACAGCCGGCAGCAGTCAAAATGATGATTAATACCAGTATTAATAGTCGATTTTGTGAATTCATTGTTCTGTTTGCTTAATTATAAGTTAAACCTTATAGTAAAAGAACATTAAACATAAGCTGGAGGTTTTGGTAAAGTAAGTTTTATACTGAATTTATGATTTGTAAGATTTGGGAATTTTGCTTAAATTTGTAAATATTACAAAAAGGAGCCGTAGTTCAGCTGGTTAGAACGCTTGACTGTCACTCAAGAGGTCGCGAGTTCGAATCTCGTCGGTTCCGCCAAAAACCGCCAAATTTGGCGGTTTTTTTATGTTTCATGATAAGCTTCCAAATTATTTTTCAGGTCAAGGAGCCTTTGCTTAACTTCTGAGTGCAATTTGCTGTTAATTTTGTTCCGGAATATTCTGAATGGCCAGCGGAGCTCAAATGAATAAATGAACGATACTTCAGTCTGTTCAGGTTCAATCTGAGCAAATTTCCATGAACCTGCAAATGAACTGAATATAAAAGGACCCTTTATCATTTTAACAGCAGTTCCTTCAGGCCGGTTAAATGAAACGTATTCCGTGATCATACCCAGTCCGTTTTTGGCAACGCAATCGGCTTTAACTCCAACACCGGCTTCCATAGCCCGGTCCATCAGTTCGGCTTTCTTCAGGAAGGTATCCCATTTGAGCCTGTTTGCATAATCCTGCGTAAAATCAAAAATTATTTCACGGCTGGAGTTTATGATAATTTTTTCCGTAATTCTGATTCGCGCCATGTTAAACGGTTCATTTAAGAAAGCTTGTAATTTTTTAATGACTTCACTATTCAGCCTTAATATACTTATCAGGTCATAATATTGCCATTACAAAAGAACAATTTAAGGAATTCCGGATTTATCTAATTTCTAAAAAAAATCATATATCATTGAAAGGGTATAAACCTTTTTTAATAAATTAACATCTAACAGTATAGCTCTTCAGTATTTTAATCCCCAAAAACAATAAAGAAAACTATATGCTATTATTTAAAAATGCTGTTGTTATTATGATCTTTATTTTTATGGTTGTCTGCTCCATTTTATTACCGGCATTAACAAGAGCCGCTGATAATTTGAACCCGCAAAATTGTATTCCGGATTCGTCAAAAGTACTTTCCGCGGCAGCTGATTCCATGCATTGGGATCTTCAGGGTAAGACAGATTTTATTGAATACCAGGGACGTCAGAGCATTTTTCTTAATGGGGGAGCCGCAATATTGAAAGATTATGAAATGCGGGATGCAATCATTGATGTTGACGTTTCAACACCGGCAAGCCGCGGATTCTTCGGTGTGCAGTTCCGCATTGATAGCACCGGCGCTAATGCCGAATATCTTTATCTCAGGCAGCATTACTCCGGGCAGCCGGATGCGATGCAGTATACACCTGTAATTGGCGGGGGGCTCAACTGGCAAATATACAACGGACCCGGTTTTACCGGCGCTGTTGATATTCCGCATAACCAGTGGTTTCACCTGCGGATAGTTATTAAAGGCGCGCAGGCATACCTTTATGTTAAAGATATGAATAATCCGGCGCTTGTTATGAATGACCTGAAAAGCGGGGTCCAAAGAGGTTCAGTCGCCCTGGTTGTACTTATGGGTGAAGCTTATTTTTCGGATTTCAGAATTCAGACTACCCCTGATGCTGATTGGATAAGACAACAGCCGCCTATGATGCCCGGAATTATAACGGCGTGGGAACTCTCCCCGTCTTACGACGCGCTGTCAATTGATCCCGAGCGCCCTCTTACCGGCGCAGAAACAGATACTATCCAATGGCAAAGTGTTGAAGCAGAAGCGCCGGGATTTGTAACACTTTACCGCTACCGTGCAGCACCCAGAATAAGAGTAACATTTGCAAATGATTTTTCAAAACGCCTTGAGCCTCAGCCGGGATCGAAGTTAATTTATGCAAAGTGTATTATCAATTCCGCAAGTGACGGCGTAAAGAAACTCAGTTTCGGTTATAGTGATGAGGTAAGTGTTTTCCTGAACGGTAATATATTATTCCGCGGCAGGAGCGCGCAGAATTTCAGGGATACAAGGTTCCTTGGTATTGTTGACCCTGAAAATGATGCAGTTTACCTTCCTTTAAAGAAAGGCAGGAATGAGCTTATACTTGCGTTGAGTGAACTGGGCGGCGGCTGGGGATTCATTTGCCGGTTGGAAGATCTTTGAGATAAATAAATGCTATTTCATTCTTTCCAATATTAATTCCATTTGCTTTATTTCATCTTCCTGGCTTTGAATAATTTTTTCAGAGAGTTTTTTTACTTCGGGATCAGTTATGTTAGCATTTTTGCTGGTCATTATAGCAGAAGAATGATGTGAGATCATAGCACGCATATATTGCATATCACCTATAGGGGTTTGAGTTCTTAATGCAGTAAAAGTCACAGTAAACAAAATTAACGCGGCCAGTATAATACCTGTATTCAGCTTTTTATCCGGGTACATTTTTCCCATCAATAACAGCATTATAACCGCCATGGGTGCTATCATCAAGATCGCCATATAAATCCGGCTTAAACTGGTGTGATAATGAACGATACTTTCCATATTCAGAAACATAACTATATACATGACAAAAAAAGAAATTGCCATTGTTATAATAAACCTTGTATAACTCATTTTTTCCATTTATTTATATTTTTTTAATAACAAAAAATGAAACAAGTAGTACTAAGAAAAATAACAGTACAAAGACGTCAAAGGTTTTATTATACATCCTCTGAAACTCTTACATAATTAATGCCGGACCCGCAACAATTGGTAAACTCGGATTATCGGTAGTTTAAAACTGAAAGTAGAGAAGAAGCAGCTGAAATTATGGAAAATGATCCTGTAGTATAAAGCGGAATTATGAAGCCGTTAATCTATCCATATAGGGTAGGTCAGCTTAGAGGAAGGGATGATTGATAAAACTTATTTACTTTCCCTTCGCAGCCTCTTTCACCAATTTTTCAAGAACCTTCATATCTATATCTGCCAGCTTGTTTATGTAGAGACATCCCACTCCTGCTTTGTGTTTGCCGAATTTCTTTAGAATGTCAGAGTGTTTTCTTACATCAATGACAAGCTGCAAAGATATATTCGCCTTGCGGGGTGAAAACCCAAGCTTAAACCACTCAACTTCACGGCCTGTGGCTGGACTCTTATACACCTTCTTCCCGAAACCTATAATTGAGCTTCCCCATATCTTAGGCTTCTCGCCGGATATCTTCTTATATATCTTTAGCAGAGTTAAACTATCTTTGCGTTTTTGTTCATCTTTAACTGAATTTATGAAATCCTCAACGCTTAATTCGGTTTGTTTGGTTTTAATCTCCGCTAATTTGCCCATGTTGAATTTATTTTATTAACAGATAAACTATTTCTTCTTAAAATTGATCAGATCTTTTCCAGAGCCCTTAATAAGCCCGTATGCCCACCGGGTTATTACCACAGAACTTATTATCCCTGAAATGCTATCAAGAGAGTATAAATTGTATAGCATTCCCGCCGTTAATGCTATTATAGCTGTTACACTTGTGAGACCATCTGCCAGTACGTGGAGGTAGGCGGAGCGTATGTTATGGTCATGGTGTTCATGCCCGTGATGCAGGAACAACGCGCTGAGCGCGTTTACTATCAGACCAATAACGGCAACAAAAATTGCCTCGCCAAATTTAATCTCTACGGGATTGAAAAATCTGTCAATGGATTCAATTGCCATTATTACCGCAATTACAATAAGCACAATTGCGCTTGTGAACCCTGAAAGGGCTAAGAGCTTGCTCTTTTCAAATGAACATTTTTCGCTTTCAGAATATTTGCGGGCAATAATATATGCTGCCCAGCTTAATCCCAATGCCAGAACATGGCTTGCCATGTGATAGCCATCGGCAAGCAGCGCCATTGAGCCTGTCCAGTACCCGAAAAATATTTCAACAACCATTGTGCCCGCTGTAAGGTAAACAACCCAGCGCGTGCGCACTTCATGCTCATCTGAATGATCAGCATGGCTGTGTGCGTGGTTATGCTCGTGGTTGTGCTCATGTGAATGCGGGTGGTGGTGGTCGTGGTGATTATTGTTATTTTCGGACATTTAACAATTTATGAGTAAATTTATACAAAATAATTGTTAATGTATAAATAAAAACCCCACGACTTTAGTTGTGGGTTTAATCTTGTACTAATAATAACAAACCGTTTCAACGGTTTTAAAACTCTGTTTAATATTAAACAAGAAAACCCGTTGTTGGTCTTGCCTGACTTAATTTGCGTTAGCAAAGGAAGTTGACCAACAACAAAATTATTTCTTCTTCCTGGATTTCGGATTATAATTCGCCTCATACATCCCGATCCAATCCTTAACACTCATTTTTTTCATTAATTCACCAATCAGTTTGTATGGAATATCATCCATCTTCTTAAAGCGTACACAGCTTTTTCCCATATCAAGTTTTCCTTTGGTGTGTTTGGGGAACTCACTGACAAACCATTTTAATAATTTGGGATCAGCGTAAACACCCATGTGGTAAAAATTAATTGAGTCTTTTTGCGAAGCGATGCCCGCAAACGGAAGCGGCTCAGTGGGTTTGCAGTGGTAACCTGCGGGGTAGATCTTATGCGGCACCACGTAACCCAACCCGCCGTAGCTGATAGCCGCTTCAAATCCTTTTGGCAGATTTTTAACAATCACATTGTGCAGCTTATTAAAAGCCTCATGCCTCTCCTCAGGCACATTTGCCAGAATTTCTTTTACTGTTTTTCCCTGTGCTTTCATATTATAAATTTAATAATATAGATTCTATCTTTCTGTTTCATGGTTGTTGGTCTTGTAAATATCTCCCCATTACTAAGGGGGAGTGTCCGCCTCAGGCGGACAGCTTGTCCCGCCTCAGCGGGAAGGGGGTCTTAGCATAGGATTTTGACAAACAATTATTGAGCCACGTTTCTTGTGGCGAAACCTTACTCCGAAGGAGGAAGGTTCATTACAAATTGTTTTTTTCTGGCTCATAGTAAAGTATCACCCCGCCAAAATCAAATACTTTTGTCCCGATGAGCTTTAGCAGGATCTTATCCTTTATATCCTTAAACAACACCAGCCCGCTGCCTGCTATTACAGGGTGAATGCATAACTGGTACTCATCAATCATGCCAAGCTGTGTTAACTGTACTATTAAACTCGGACTCGATACATAAATATCCTTACCCGCTTGCTGCTTCAGCTCATTTACTTCTTCAGCAAGCCCGCGCTTGGAGAGCCTTGCGCTTGCCCAATCAACACTCTTTAGCGTACGCGAAAAAACCAGCTTCGGGACCTTATTTATTGCCGAGGCAAAATCATCCATGTGTTTTTCACCTGTGGGATTTTCCAGAACGCTTCGCCAGTATTCCATAAGCTGGTATGTTGTTCTGCCGTAGAGTATCACTCCCGCCTCCTCCAACTGCTTGGCATAATGAAAATGTATTTCATCCGCCGGAATACCCGAGGTATGGTCGCAATATCCGTCAAGTGTCATGTTGAATGCCGCGATAACTTTTCTCATGTGTTGCAGTTTAATTCCTGATTAAATGTTTTATCATAGAAGAATCCGGTAATGAGTGCAAATATACAAATTGCGGAAAGATTTTGGTAGGCATTCAGTTGATAACCGCCGTAAACAAAGAAGCATAGACTTTGATTTTCCAAATTTCATTTTCGTTTATTTTCTGACTAATATCTCATTGTTTTCACTTTCGAAAACATTAGAATTGCTGAAAAACTGGACCAAGAAGTAAGCACAAACACCAGCTTTGAATAGCAGAATACTTGAGTAGAGTATAATATTTTTTAATGAAAGGATTGTAATTATCTAAATTACACATTATATTTTGAAGTTGTAGTTGTAGTATTAAGAATTTTGAAAAGGAGATAAAGTGAAATCTTTATTAGCTTTTTTGATTTTAGATATATTTTTAAGTTTTGTACTTAACTTTTCATCATTCGCAGATTCCCCATGGTCACCCAGTATTAAAGTATCTGGAAGTTATCTTGTGAATATTGAAGCATGCATAGCAGTCAAGTATCCTAATATTTATGTTTCGTATTTGGCAAATTCTCAAAAATTTGCAAAGTCAACAGATGGTGGTTTAACATGGCTGCCGGAAACATATTTACCCGGTTATCCAACCGGAGATGGTGTGATGGAAACTGATGATCTTGGTAACATCCATTTAGTTACCGTTAACAATGCCGGATATTGGAGAATTGTATATTACCGTTCAACTAATGAGGGGCAAAACTGGCTGCCTTTAACTCTCAATCAGAGCAATGAAATAGCAGACAAACCATGGATTGATAATACAGGAGAGAGGATTTATGTTTGTTTTATGTCATTTATTGGTCAGCAATATAGAGTTAAAGTTATGAAATCAGTGGATAGAGGAATAACTTTTTCCCAGGGTACTATTGTTAATAACGGGAATTTAGAAACATTCCGTTTATTCCCAATTGTGAGAGAAGATCCCAAAGATTCAAATATTGTTTATGTCAGCATGTTCTGGGATAGAAGAAATTTGGGATCAGGATACCCGCCGCCTTGGCAGGTATTTGTTGGCAAGTCAACTGATGGCGGTAATAGCTGGCTCCCAAATGTTGCTTTACCTGATACCGGCAGGACTGCTTTATTCCCCGTAGATATACCATACCAAATTACAAGTTCTATGGCAGTTTCACCTGTTTATAATGATGTTTATGTCGTATGGGGTGATTCTTTACCGTTACCCGGTGGAAGACCTAATATATTTTTTTCCCGTTCAACAAACGGAGCCGCTTCATTCGAACCAAGAGTGAAAATTCCCGCCGGTCCTGTTCCTGATACTTCATATCTCTGGCAGCCGCATATCGAGTGTGACATTTATGGTACTATTCACCTGCAATGGTATGATACACGCGGTTTTGCTGCAAGTCATGCAGGAGGAAGAAAATCGACTTACTATACATATTCAACCAATAGGGGAGTCAGTTGGGCAACAGAAGAAAAAGTGAGCGATTCCTCAGAAGTATTCGGCAATGAATATGGTACGGGACATTATCATCTGTTTACAACTGATTCACTTCGAATATATGCAGTTTGGTCACAATTAAGACCTCAATATGGATCAGATGTATATTATTCGTGGAGGTATCTGCCGAATATTATTGGTATTCAACAAAATAATAATAACCTTCCTAAGTCATTCAGACTTGAACAAAATTTTCCGAATCCTTTTAATCCATCAACAACAATTACATTTGAAATGCCAAATTCAGCAAATGTTAAGTTAACTATCTATGATGCAACAGGAAAAGAAATAGAGATACTTGTTAATGGCATTCAAAGTGCAGGGAAACATGAGGTAGTATGGGACGCATTCGATTTTCCCAGCGGTATATATTTTTATAAACTTGAAGCTGAGAACTATTTGGAAACGAAAAAAATGATTATTATAAAATAAGGATCTTGAAATTTTAATATTTCTTTTGTTAAAAAGGCACTTAGAATTTCTTCCGAGTGCCTTTAGTTTATTTTGCCTTAATAATATTTCTACTTCACATCAAACCTATCATTATTCATTACCTTTGCCCATGCTGCGGCAAAGTCGTTGGCGAATTTTTCCTTGGCATCGTCGCTGGCATAGACTTCTGCAAGCGCGCGGAGCTCGCTGTTGGAGCCGAACACAAGGTCAGCCCTTGTGGCTGTCCATTTAAGCTCGCCCGTCTTGCGGTCCTTGCCCTCAAATATTTCGCTGGTGTCGTCTGTAGCTTTCCATACCGTTGTCATATCAAGCAGGTTACTAAAGAAATCATTGGTAAGCTGCTCCGGATGTTTTGTAAACACCCCGTGTTTACTGCCATCCCAGTTAGCACCCATTGCACGCATACCGCCAACAAGCACGGTAAGCTCCGGTGCGCTCAGGTTAAGCAGCTGAGCTTTATCGATAAGCAATTCTTCTGTTGATACCGTGAACTTCGTTTTCAGGTAATTGCGGAAACCGTCAGCAACGGGCTCTAAGAAAGCGAATGAATCCACATCAGTCTCTTCCTGCGAAGCGTCCATTCTGCCGGGAGTGAAGGGTACTGTGATACTTACTCCCGCATCCTTCGCGGCTTTTTCAACCGCGGCGTTGCCTGCCAGCACAATAAGATCGGCAAGTGAAACCCTTTTGCCGCCCTTTTGCGCATCGTTAAATTCCTTCTGTATGCCTTCCAAAATTCCGAGTACATTCTTCAATTGCTCCGGATTGTTAACCGCCCAATCTTTCTGCGGCGCTAATCTTATACGCGCGCCGTTTGCGCCGCCGCGCTTATCTGAGCCGCGGAATGTTGATGCCGATGCCCATGCCGTAAGCACAAGCTGCGATACCGAAATGCCCGATGCAAGTATTTTTGCTTTAAGCGCTGCAATATCATTGTCATCTATTAATACATGGTCACAAGCGGGGATAGGATCCTGCCAGATGAGAACTTCTTCCGGTACTTCGGGTCCTATATAGCGCGCACGCGGACCCATATCGCGGTGTGTGAGCTTGAACCATGCACGCGCAAATGCATCCGCAAACTGGTCGGGATTTTCCATAAACCGCCTGGAAATTTTTTCATACGCGGGATCAAACCTTAACGCAAGATCAGTTGTGAGCATTCTCGGCTCCTGTCTTTTATTCGGGTCAAATGCATCGGGCACGGTGTTCGCGCCCATTCCGCCTTTAGGCTTCCACTGGTTCGCGCCGGCGGGACTCTTTGTAAGCTCCCACTCATATCCAAATAAATTCCAGAAGAAATTATTGCTCCATTTTGTGGGAGTTGTCGTCCATGTTACTTCAAGTCCGCTGGTAATAGTATCACATCCTATGCCTGTATTAAAATCACATTTCCAGCCCAAGCCCTGCTCAGTAATATCGCCTGCTTCAGGCTCGACCCCAACATGGGTTGCTTCACCTGCGCCGTGTGTTTTACCGAATGTATGACCGCCTGCAATAAGCGCAACGGTTTCTTCATCGTTCATTGCCATGCGCGCGAAAGTTTCGCGGATATCGCGTGCTGCTGCTATGGGGTCAGGGTTGCCGTTGGGACCCTCGGGGTTAACATAAATCAAACCCATCTGTACAGCGGCTAACGGATTTTCAAGATCGCGCTCGCCGGAATAGCGTTTATCCGCTTCAAGCCATTTGGCTTCACTGCCCCAGTAAACATCCTGGTCTGCTTCCCAAACATCCTGCCTGCCTCCGGCAAAACCAAAGGTTTTGAATCCCATTGATTCAAGCGCAACGTTGCCTGTTAATATCATTAAGTCAGCCCATGAAATTTTCTTTCCATATTTCTGCTTAATAGGCCAAAGCAGTCTGCGAGCTTTATCAAGATTCGCGTTATCAGGCCAGCTGTTTAGTGGCGCAAAACGCTGCTGTCCCTGACCGGCTCCGCCGCGGCCGTCACCCACGCGGTATGTGCCTGCTGAGTGCCATGCCATTCTTATGAACAGGGGACCGTAATGTCCAAAATCTGCCGGCCACCAGTCCTGTGAATCAGTCATAAGTTTCTTCAGGTCCTCTTTTATAGCCTGGTAATCAAGGCTTTTGAAAGCCTCAGCGTAGCTGAAATCTTTGCCCATCGGGTCAGAGAGCTCTGAATGCTGGCGAAGTATGTTAAGTTTTAACTGGTTCGGCCACCAGTCGCTGTTTTTGGTTCCTCCGCCGGAGAAACCATGCCCTGCAACAGGGCATTTTCCGTTTCCGTTTGTGTTACTCATAATATAGAATGGTATAGTTTAGAGATTATTTTCAATTTATAAAATAGCAGATTAACAGCTTGCCGCTGTTGAACTAAATGAATGTTGAATTTTGTGAAATTGGATGTTAAAATTAATTGTTTAATTGAAAATATTAAAGGTAAAAATAATAACGGTTTGCGGGTGATTATCGTTTCAGAAGGGGATATACAGAAAAGAATAACCACTAATTACACGAATTTGTTTTGGAATTGTCGCAGAGTCCTTACAGAAGACTCAGCGAAGACGGAATATGTTGTTTCCCAAACTGGAGTTTGGGAAACAGGGTTAATACGAATTGCTCGAATTGATTTTGATGTTTCGGCAGAGTCCCTTACAGGAGACTCTGCGGAGACGTTGGAGTCCCTTACAGGAGGCTCTGCGGAGACGGAATATGTTGTTCCCAAACTGGAGTTTGGGAAACAGGGTTAAAGAAAGGTCGATGAATCTATTTCAGCCTAATTAATTTACCTTTACGCTTTACAATATTTTCATAATCCCACTGAATATCTTTCGCCTTCTTAAGCCAGCGCCTTAGGTGTGTAACTTTTATTTCGTCGGGTGATGTATATCTTACCTCGGCAGCTTTAAATGAGCCTTCAGGCTTCAATCCCGGTTCATCAAACGATTGCCCGCTCCAGAACAACAGGCGAACTGAATCCTTAAGCTTGTGGTATCCTGCAATTGGATTACCCTCGATGAACCATACAGGGTGCGCATGCCATATCTTGCTTTCGGCGGTCTTTAGGCTTTCGCTGATAACTTCGGCAAGTTTTTTGCAGATTAGCTTATCGTTTGCAGATTGTTTTTTATTGTATTCTGTAATTTCTTTGGGGATCATATTTTATCATTATAAAATTTGGATCATTCAAACGAGTTAATATATTTATCCCGCATTATCATAAGCCTTTTTCAGCCAGTCAATTACTTCTTTATCAATATCTTTGATATCTGTAATATTGATCTTATGGCTGCACATTGAATTGGCGCTTTTTATTTCTTCAAGTTTGCCTTTTGCAGCCTGACCTTTAAGTATGATCCCAACTTCAAACCTGGTCTTGGTTGCCGGCTGAAGCAGGGCAAATTGTTTTTTCCGGCGAAGGCTTACGTAAGCATTCTTGGGAGCAGTCTCAATATCATTCCCGAATTTTTTGATCTCACTTATCAGCTTTTCGTATACCGGTATAAAATGCTCTTTGCCTTTGTACTGGGCATCTATAAGTGAATCCTTATTCTCAACCGACCCGGCATCTGATCCTTTTGATTTATGCGCCACCAGGTTGGCGTAGCCATGGGTTAACTTATGCTTTTCTTTAAGGAATTTGATCACCTCACCGTGTTTGGCGAATTTTTCCTTCTGCACTATTTTCACCCATTCATCCAGAGATTTTCCGCTGTTTTTCTCCAGGTTTTCGATCATTGTTAAAGTTGCTTTGTCTGCATCCATAATTTATATTTTTTTAAAATGACTTGATATGATTTCTGATAATTTAGCAACAAATATTTATATATTAAACAGATTAAAAAATTATTAGATGCCGGTCGAATTTTGTGTTCCTGAATTTCCTGCAATAATAGTATTGTTCAGGTGATTTCTAAACAAGTAACGAATGAAAAACATTGTGTTATATTGATTGAATTCAGTTGAAATGATCTTTTATGCAGAAAAAAGATTCAGTGTAAAAATAGTAACTTAGGGATTTTTTGCCCCGATTAAATTGTATTTAACTTGCGATTTAATCATAAAATTTTATTTTGTATATAATTACAAATATTACTTTCTGTTTTATAACAGTATTCCTTAGGAGTTCTTTTTCAAAATCTCACATAACAATAATCTCAAAAAATAACATAATTACAGGAGGTTATTTCTTTGAAACAAACAAGCGGAAATACAAAACCAAAATTCGCGGTTCTGGGGGCAGGTCATGGCGGACTGGCAATGGCAGGCCATCTGGCATTAATGGGTTTTACTGTTAATCTTTTCAACAGAAGTGAAGAAAGATTATGGGGAATAAAAGCTACCGGCTTGATAAAGCTTGATGGTGAAATTGAAGGCGACGGGATCATTAAAATTGCAACAACCGATATTAAACAGGCTTTGGATGGCGCAGATATAATAATGGTTGTTGTTCCTGCAACAGCGCACAGGTTTATGGCGGAAAAATGCGCGCCACATTTGCGTGATGGCCAGATAGTTATACTGCATCCCGGCAGAACATTCGGAGCTCTTGAATTTAAACAGATCCTGATAAGACAAAACGTGAAAGCTGATGTTATCATTGCCGAAGCGCAGACATTTCTCTATGCTTCAAGAGTTGTTGGACCCGGACATGTTCATATTTTCCGTGTCAAAAATTCAATTCCTATAGCCTCTGTGAGGGCGCATAAAATTCCTATTGTGATAGAAAAGCTTAAACCGGCATATAATGAATTTGTACCCGGTGATAATATTTTCAAGACCAGTTTCGATAACATTGGAGCAGTATTTCACCCGGCAATAAGTATTCTAAACGCCGGCTGGATAGAGGATATTAATGAGTTCCAGTTTTACGTTGAAGGAATAACACGCTCTATTGCCCGGGTGCTTGAAGAAGTTGATAAGGAGCGCGTTGCGGTTGCTGCTGCTCTTGGAATCCGTGCAATGACCGCAAGGGAATGGCTGTACCTTGCTTATGGAGCTGTTGGCAAAGATCTTTACGAAGCGGTTCATTCTAACCCCGGGTATAGGGGAATAATGGCTCCACCAACTCTTGATATGAGATACTTAAATGAAGATGTTCCGGAGAGTCTTGTACCTATAGCTTCTTTGGGAAAAAAATTCAAAGTAGATACTCCGGCAATAAATTCACTTATCTACCTTGCTTCTTCTCTTAATGGTATAAATTATTTTGAAACGGGAAGAACAGTGGAAAAACTGGGAATTGCGGATATGAGCCTTAAGGAACTTAGGCTGCTTTCTATAGGGCAGGCAGATATTAATAAATAAAGATAGAAATAAAATAAGTTCACGAAGTAAAAAAGTTTAGGAAATAAATTAGGATAAAAATGGTGAAAGAAAAATTGATCCTTGGTGCTGCATTAGGCAGCTGTGTACATATCGGCGGGTTACATCATTTTCTTAAGCTGGCGGAATCTGAAGGCTTCAGGACGATTTCATTAGGTCCTGCTGTTCCGGTAAACAGGTTCATAGATGAGATCATTAAGCAGAAACCCCAGGTTGCCGCTGTAAGTTACCGGCTTACGCCGGAAGTTGCAGCGCTGTTATTTGAAGAGCTGAAAAAGAAGATCAAACAATTTAACTTAGCCGGAATAAAGTTTATTTTCGGCGGAACTCCGCCTGCGGCAAAAGCTGCAGAAAGCTCGGGGTTATTTGAAAAGGTTTTTGCCGGCACTGAATCAATAAAAGAAATCAAAGCATTTCTTAGGGGCAGCGATAACAAAGCTGAAGATATATCCCAGGAAAATACGCTTATTGGCAGGATAAATAAAAAATATCCGTACCCGCTGCTGCGGCATCACTTTGGCAGACCCAATGTAGAAGAAACCATAAAAGGAGCTAAAGAGATCGCCGAAGCAGAAGTACTTGATGTGCTTTCACTTGGGACTGACCAGAATGCACAGGAATTCTTCTTTAACCAGGCTGAAATGAATCCGGCAATGGATGGAGCCGGCGGGGTACCAGTCAGAATACCCGGACACCTGAAGGCAATTTACGAAGCATCCAGGTGCGGCAACTATCCGCTTATGCGCTGTTACAGCGGCACTAATGACCTTCTGAAATGGGCTGAAATGAGCGTTGAAACAATAAATAATGCATGGGCTGCAATTCCGCTGTGCTGGTACAGTGTGATAGACGGCAGATCAGAACGGAGTTTATATGATGCTATCACAGAAAATAGAAACGTTATGAAGTGGTATGCTGATAAGAACATACCTGTAGAAGTAAATGAGTCACACCAGTGGAGTCTTAGAGACGCACATGATTCACTGGCAGTTGTTATGAGCTATCTTGCAGCATATAACGCCAAAAAGATGGGAGTGAAAAATTATGTATCCCAGTTTATGTTTAACACTCCGCCTGGCACGTACCCTGTTATGGATATTGCCAAAATGACAGCAAAGAGGAACTTGCTTGAATCTCTTGAAGACAATGATTTTAAGGTATACAGAGAAGTTAGGGCCGGTATCGCGCATTTTTTCCCTGTGCCCGCAATTGCAAAAGGACAGCTTGCAGCATCAATTGCAATGAGCCTTGCATTGCAGCCGCACATACTGCATGTAGTGGGATTCAGCGAAGGGGATCATGCAACTTTTCCGGGTGAGCTGATAGAAAGCTGTAATATTGCCCATGGCGTTCTGCATAACTGCCTTGATGGGCTGCCGGATATGAAAAATGATGAATCGGTGAAAAAAAGGCGCGAAGAACTGCTTGAAGAAGCTCACATTTTGCTGGAAGCCTTGAAAATATACGGGGGTAATGTTTCAGATGACCCTCTAGGTGATGCCAATGTTATTGCAAAGGCTATAAAGCACGGATTACTGGATGCGCCACATTTCAGGGGTAACAGCCACCTTTGCGGTGAAATTACCACCAGCCTTATTGATGGAGCATGGTATGCCGTTGAAGAGAATTCAGGCAGAATAATAAAGGAAAAAGAGAGGACTGAAAAAATATTAAACGATAAAGGGAAGTTATAAATCCATTTAAATAACAGAAAGGAACTGATAACATGTGCGGAATAACAGCTTTATATGGAACCAATGATCCGGTTGATATATACAGTATGACCCGGAAGTTAAAACACAGAGGGCCGGATGAGTATGGCTATTTTTCCGGCAGGGGAATAATTCTTGGACATACCAGGCTGTCTATAATTGATCTTAAAGGCGGAGTACAGCCTATTTATAATGAAACCGGTGATAAATGTATTGTTTGTAACGGAGAGATCTATAATTACAAAGAACTAAGAAAGGAATTTCTCGGTAATCATGAATTTAAGACTGACTCTGACAGTGAAGTACTGCTTCATCTGTTTGAAGAATTCGGTTATGATTGTTTGAAACTTTTGAACGGAATGTTCGCTTTTGTAATAAATGACAGCGGTAACATTTTTGCCGCAAGGGACAGAATAGGAATTAAACCTCTTTACTTTGGAAGCAAGAACGGAGTTATGGCTTTTGCTTCAGAGATCAAATCCCTTGAGGGTTTTGAAGATATCAGCGAGTTTCCCCCGGGGTATTATTACTCGAATATAACCGGGTTTCATCAGTACTATTCTATAGATTCGTATGAAAGTCCTTTCCTTAGAGATGAAAATGAAATTTGTTCAATGATCCGCCAGAAATTATTCGTTTCTGTCAAACGCAGGCTTGTTTCAGACGTTCCTGTTGGAATTTTTCTCAGTGGCGGACTTGACAGCAGCATTATTGCAGCACTAATGAATCCGTATGTTGATAAACTGCACACATTCGCTGTTGGTACTGAAGGTAGTGATGATCTTATGGCCGCCAGAAAGGTCGCGGAATTTCTGAATTCAAAACACTATGAATATATATATACTGAAAAGGAAATGCGGAATTCAATTCACGATGTGATATATTACCTTGAATCATTTGACGCGCCGCTGGTAAGAAGCGCCCTGCCTAATTATTTTGTAGCCAGGGCTGCAAAAGGAAAGATAAAAGTTGTACTTACAGGTGAAGGAGCTGATGAACTTTTCAGCGGGTATCATTATCTTAAAAATATGAAATGTTCCGGTGTGCTTAATGATGAACTCATAAGGCTTACAAGATCTTTGCACAATGTTAATCTTCAAAGAACAGACAGGATGACTATGGCTCATTCTATAGAGGCACGGGTTCCGTTCCTAGATCATGAGTTTGTTGAATTTGCTCACAGCATTCCGATAAAATTAAGATGTGCAGGAGATAATAAGATGGAAAAATACCTGCTCAGGAAGGCGTTTAAGGACTATTTGCCTGAAGAAATATTGTGGAGAGATAAACTGAAATTTTCAGAAGGCTCAGGTGCCGAAGAATTATTCAGGAAGATTGCTGAATCTGAAATTAGTGATCAGGAATTTCTTAATGAAAGCTCACAGGCTCCGCATAATATAAGAGGTAAAGATGAGCTTTATTTTTATAGAATTTATAAAGAGCATTTTTCATTTTGCGAAGATAAACTTATTGCCGGTGTAACAGCGGATTTTTAGAAGGGTAAAACAATGAACATACTGAGTATTTCGGCAGGTATGTTCTTTATTATGTGTGCCAGGATCATTGATGTATCTTTGGGTACGTTAAGGATGCTGAATGTTGTTAAAGGACATAAATACCGTGCCGCCGTATATGGATTTATTGAAGTAATGATATGGATAGCTGCTATGAGATATATAATGCAGAACCTTGATAATACATGGAACATTCTGGGCTATTCCGCGGGGTTTGCTTTAGGTACTATTGCCGGAGTTTCAATTGAGAACAAATTTGGTACCGGATATCTTCAGCTTTATGTGATCTCAAAATACCATACAGATGCTATTGCTGACAAACTGAGATCCCTTAAAATTGGCGTAACAATTGTACCCGGCGAAGGGGCAAGAAGCGGTGTAGCCGTTCTGGTTCTGATTGTTATGGCTAAACGAAGATCTGAGATAATTAAGACTATAGAGAAGATTGATCCCGCAGCATTTATCTCAGTGCAGTCGGTTATACCTTATAGAGGTTTTATCCATTCAAGAAAGTAATTAACTTTAATTGTTTTTTATTATGATCTGTTTTTAGGGAGAATAGCTTTAACAATAATTGAGAGTTTAATTGAGGAGAAACAACAATGAAGGCTGCTTATTTTGAAAGGTACGGAGGACCAGAAGTTTTAGAGATCAGGAATGTTGATAAACTTGAAATTCAGGATAATGAACTGCTCATAAGGGTCAAAGCGGCAACAGTTACCGCCGGTGACGTTCATTTAAGAAAAGCTGATCCTTATCTTGTTAGATTTTTTAACGGATTTCTTAAACCAAAAAGGATCCGGATACCGGGCAATGAGTTTGCCGGTGAAGTTGAGCTAACCGGTAAAAAAGTACGGAGTTTCAAAGTCAAAGAAAGAGTTTTCGGAGCGGCCGGTTTAGATTCCGGAACGAATGCGGAGTACATAAAATTAAAAGAAGATTCTGCAATTGCAGTTATTCCTGATGGGCTAAGTTTCGAACAGGCAGCATCAATTCCTTTTGGAGCATTGGCTTCCTATTATTTTATAAAAGAAAAAGCCAGGTTAAGCAAAGGTAACAGGATCTTGATCTATGGCGCTTCTGGTGCGTTAGGAGTTTACGCAGTGCAAATTGCTAAATACCTTGGCGCTGAAGTAACAGGTGTTTGCAGTACCGCGAACATTGACCTGGTAAGATCACTTGGTGCAGATAATGTTATTGATTATACTGTTACCGATTTTACTGAACAAGATGCAGAATTTGATATCATATTTGATACTGTAGGCAAAAGTCCTTTCTGGGGGAGCATAAGAAGACTTGGTAAAAGTGGTATCTATGTAAGGTCTGTTCATACAGACATCTCGGATATTTTGAGCGGTCTGATAGTTAATATGTTCACCGGCAAAAGAGTTGTGGGCGGAATTGCGAATGAAAGAAAAGAGAACTTAGAAACCATTAGTTCTTTTATTGCGGCGGGTAAATTGAAGCCGGTAATTGACAGAACATATTCTCTCGAAAGTATCAGGGAAGCTCATAAATACGTTGAAAAAGGGCATAAAAAGGGCTCTGTAGTGATTGCTATTTAGTAGTATGTTCAAAATAAGATCATGATCTAATATATCATATGCTTGCTTTTAAGGATCAATAAAAGATAATATTAGATTAGGCTGAAAATGAATTTTTGAATTAATTTCTCTTAAATTCACTCTCCTTTATAAAGAATTACAATATATACATAAATTTAGAGCTGTCTTGGTTATTATTCTTCAAATTCGGGAACTTTATGGCTATATATGTGTTGCAACACATAAGAACTAACCACCATTTTTAAACTAACACTACTTAGACATGAAAAGATTTTCACTGTTTCTCGCTTTAATTGCTGTATTTTCTACATTTAACCTGAGTGCTCAAACTGTTTGGAAACAGGATCCAAACCACTCAAAACTGGGATTTGTTGTAACACATCTTTCAATTGCTGATGTGACCGGCTACTTTACAACTTTTGATGTAACAGTTACATCATCTCAGGCCGATTTCAGCGATGCGGTTATTGAAATGACTGCCGATATCAATACTATTAATACCGGAATTGAAGCGCGTGATAAACATCTGAAATCAGCTGATTTTTTTGATGCCGCAACATATCCAACTTTGACATTCAAGAGCACTTCGATCGAAAAAACCGGGGATAAGACATTCAAGTTAAAAGGCAACTTAACAATGCACGGTATAACAAAAGAAATAACTGTTAACCTTATTCACCGTGGTACAATACAGAATCCAATGGCAAATAATGCAGATGTTGCCGGTTTACAGATATTAGGAACACTTAAAAGATCAGATTTCAATATCGGTTCAACTTTCCCTGATTTTGCGATAAGCGAGGAAGTAAGAATTAAAGCCGATGGCGAATTTTCTAAAAAATAATTATTACAAAGGATTGTTTAATAGTTGATTGATTGAGAAACTTATTGAACATTTACACAGAAGCCCGTCTTTTAGACGGGCTTTTTTTATGCAGAAATTGATGTAAGTCAATTGATTTCATAAAGCAGAATCGTATATTTGAGTATAAATAAATACAATTATATATGAAAGAAACCAGGGAATCTGAAACAGTAAGTATGAATCTGAATGAGCTGCTTAAATACCAGTCAGGTGCAGTAGTAAGTAAAGTTCTGCTGAAAAAGAGCAGCGGTAATATTACACTGTTCGCATTTGATAAAGGCGAAGGATTAAGCGAACATACCGCTCCTTTTGACGCGTTCGTGCAGATAACAGATGGCAGAAATAACAATTTCAGGCAAGAAGTATTCGCTGGGCGCCGGAAAGGCTATCGTAATGCCGGCGGGTGAACCGCATTCACTTAAAGCAGCAACTGCTTTTAAGATGATATTGGTGATGATAAAATCGGAATGATATAAAGCTAAATGATTTAACCACGAGTTTCATGAATTGCACGAGTTTATTCAGGTATAGTTGCAGAGTCCCTTTCAGGAGACTTTGCTAAGACGGCAGATTTTGCAGGGGAGGTCTCTAGCTGCTGACGGTGATACAAAATATTTTAGCCCCGTTCTATATAGCGGGGGAAAAGTCTTTCCCACAAACGGACTATAGTCCTGATTGGCTTTTACTATTGTACCTGCGTGTTTCAATCAGGAGAATCTGTTGACAAATTGTTGCTTCAAAGTGAAATTAAAAGCAAAAAAAAAGCCTGTAATATAAAGGCTTTTTTTATGATTCGGTAAAGTAAGTGATATATGCTATGCTCTTCTGTAATTATGCTGTTTTATTTTCGCCTTCAGGCTTTTTCTTTGGCGGTAAACCAAGCAGGAGACCTGATGCGAAACCGTAGCCGGTAGTAATATACCAGTTTGAGCTCAGCGGGCAGCCATTCTGGCACCCGACGAAATAATAATATGCGTAACCTATAAAGCCGCCAATAATTCCATAGATCCCAAGTTTCAGAAATCTGTTCTTTATATACTTATCTATCATTGTTATAATTTTGCTGTTTTACAGTATGGTTAACTTTTCAGTTTCTTCCTCAATGTACTTAATCCCAGAGGCAGATAAAGCGGGCAAGTACCTATCAGGCTTGTTAATACAAATATAACTGCAAAAACCATAAGTAAAATTCCCAGTGTGCCTGTTACAGTACCTGTAAAATAAAGGGTAAACACTGCTATTGCGATCAGAATTCTGATTATTTTGTCTGCTGAACCCATATTCTTTTTCATGATCTGTTATTTATTAATTTACAAGCAAAATTTCGTTTATAGCCTTTACAAAACTTTCCTTCGGAAGTGCGCCCATTGACATTTGCGGTTTTCCTTCCATAGGGATAAAGAGAATTGAAGGAATGCTGCGTATTCCGAATACAGATGCAAGTTCCTGCTCTGCTTCTGTATCTACTTTGTAAATCTGAACTTTTCCGTCATATTCTTTTGATAATTCTTCGAGAACCGGCGCAACCATTTTGCAGGGTCCGCACCAGTCTGCATAGAAATCAATAATTACCGGAACATCTCCCGTGAATTTCCATTCCTTCTGTGTTTCATAATTGAATACCTTCTGTTTGAATTCTGCCGCTGTTAAATGTACCATTTTCGTGCTTCCTTTTGTATTATTTTCTTTGTTAATATTTTCTTTTTTGACCGGTTCAGGGCTGGTTTTTATATCACTATTTGTTATCGTTTTCTGAACGTTTTTATTCTGATCTGAGGGTGTATTATAATTCACAGATCTGTCTTCTTTTTTGCCGCATGAAGCAAGCAAAACAGAGAAAATGCCTGCCAGGATCAGGATGTGTAATGTGATTTTTGTTTTTTTCATAAATTTTACAATAATTACAGCTTTCTATTAGTTGCTAATGGCAACTTAATATAAAAAGTTCCAAATGTCAAGTGAGCGAAAAGGGGATAATAAGTTGCCACAGGCAACAAAGATGACAAAAATCATATTTTTGGGTGAAACAAATCATATTTTATCGCTGTGGGCGCGTATTATCTTTGTATAGTTGCCATTAGCGACTAATAATAATGTTAATCTAATCCAAAAAAGGGAAAAATGAAGAAAATTACAGGTTTTTTACTTCTATCCATCATATTCATATCCGGAATTTACTCTCAGAACGGTACCAGGCTTATAGGTTTTGACGCGAAAACCACCGGCAGGGGAGGCGTATCAACGGGCTTCTTTGATAATACCAGTTTGTTAATGACAAATCCTGCAGGAATTTCATTCTTAAAAGAAAATATGCTTGATGCAGATTTTTCCATGATGATTCCTAAACTAAAATTTACAAATACGATCAATAATGCTGAAGGAAATTCAGCAACATACCCGCTTCCATCCCTGGGTGTTACATATACACCAAAAAAATCAAAATTTACCGTAGGGCTCGGTTTCTTTACGAACGGCGGTATGGGATCTGATTTTAAACTTAATCACCAGTTGTTCAAAGATCAAAGCGGTAACTACGTGCAGCAGGAATATTTTTCAAAATTCGCAGTTATGCAGGGCGGTCCTTCTCTATCGTACAAATTCAGCAAAAACTTCTCAGCAGGTTTTTCAGCTCACATGTATTACAGCATGATGGATTTCCGTATGCCGTACAGTCTTTCACCAAACGAGCTTAAGGGTGTTGTAAATCCGCAGACCGGAATGACCTTTGGCCAGATGTTTTCCGCTCCGCAGTCACAGGGCGGACTTGGATACAGCGAAGTAACCGCTTATGCGAATATGAGCGATCTTACAGCATTTGGTTTCGGAGGAAAGATAGGTCTTGCCTACAAAGTAAATGATATGTTCTCATTGGGTTTAAGCTATACTCTGCCTGTTGATCTTACTTACAAGAACGGCAAAGCTGATATGGATATGACCTACCAGATGAACGATGCATTCGGCAGGGTTGTAATGGGCTATATGACAAATTACCCGGGTATCACACAGCAGCAGGCAATGGATTCCGCAATGACTGCATTTACACAGATGGGAATTGACCTCTCATTGGGAGCAAAAGCATCCTACGATCTTGAAAACAAACTTTCAATGCCGCAGCAGATATCGTTCGGTTTTTCATATGCTGCCCCGAATAAAAAATTCCGTTTCGGAATGGATCTTGAATGGCTGAACTGGAAGAAAGCCTTCGAAAAAATGGAGCTCAGCATGACAGGCGGACAGAATGCTAACATCAACAGAATGATGGGCAACACAGGGGCATTTTCACTTAACTTCCCGCTTGAATGGAAAGACTCATACATTATTCACGCGGGCGGCGAGTATGATTTTTCAAGAATGTTCACTTTCCGTTTAGGCTATACATATGGTACAAATCCGGTTCCTGAAACAACAGTATTCCCGGTATTTCCGGCAATTGTTGAAAACCATGTGATGGCAGGCGGCACGCTGAATCTTTCGCCAAAATTCGCAGTGAACTTTGCATATGAAATGGCATTGAATAAAGAGCTTACAGCATCAAATCCAAGTACAATAGCATCTGAATATAGCAGCAGCACATCATCACTTCAAACAATGCTATTCCATTTATCTTTAACATGGAAGTACTGAGAGATGAAACTGTTCAGGTAAAACCGCAGTGAGTAGGGAAGAATCCAAAAATATGACATTGATCTATTATCAGCACAACGAACAAAAAATGAAAATTACAAAG
This sequence comes from uncultured Ignavibacteria bacterium, assembly GCA_937873695.1. Lineage (GTDB taxonomy): Bacteria > Bacteroidota > Ignavibacteria > Tepidaquicellales > OLB5 > OLB5. The sequence goes on along the minus strand of CALMYL010000029.1, from coordinate 35,865 downwards.
TATATAGGTTACTTGATGGGATATGCGGGCGCCGTTTTCTTTATGGCGCTTGCATTGTCTTCCTGCGGCAAGGATTCCGGTTCTGAAAACAGCCTTGCGCCGAAACCGATCAATCCGCTTGAAGGGCGGGTGATCCCACATCTTGATCATACAGCTTATTTTAAAGATTCAATTGCATCACCGCAGGAAGTAACGCGCAAATGTCTTGGGTGCCACCCCGAGAGCGCGAAAGAAGTCATGAAAACACCTCACTGGACATGGATAAGCGGTGATGTTGAACGCAACGGGAAAAATATTCCGCTTGGCAAAAGGAACCAGGTAAATAATTTTTGCATCAGCGTTGTTGGGAACTGGACATCATGCACATCATGTCATGCCGGTTACGGCTGGGGCGATATGAGCTTTGATTTTTCGAAGGAAGAAAATGTTGATTGTCTGGTTTGTCACGATGGCTCCGGTACATATTCAAAAACGAAGCTTGGAATGCCAAACAGCAGTGTGAATTTGAAAGTGGTAGCCGGAAGTGTTCACCGGCCTGCGCGCGAAAATTGCGGTGCCTGCCATTTTAGCGGCGGCGGAGGCATGGGCGTAAAACACGGCGATCTGGATGAATCTCTTATCAATGCGAACAAAGAACTTGATTTCCATATGGGAAAACTCAATTTTCAGTGCGTTGATTGTCATACTACACATAATCATGTTATTTCAGGGAAAGTAAATACTACTTATTCTGAAAAGACTGCTGTTAACAGGTTTAATTGTGATAAATGCCACACAGATCAGCCGCATAAAGAGCCCAGGCTAAACAAGCATACATCGCGTATTGCGTGCCAAACCTGCCACATTCCTGAATTCGCAAGAAAACTGCCAACAAAAATGATCTGGGACTGGTCAAAGGCAGGCGACTCAACCAGGATAGACAGTCCGCATGAATATCTAAAGATAAAAGGTGAGTTTCAATATGAAGAGGGTGTTATTCCAACATACGCATGGTATAATGGTAAAATGGATAGATATATAATGGGAGATAAACTTGATAATGAGACCGAACATTACATAAATCGTCCGCTTGGCTCACGCAGTGATAAGAATGCGAAAATATGGCCATTCAAAGTGCATCATGCTACTCAGCCTTATGATATTGTGAATAATATTATCATACCGCCTCTTACCAGCGGCGAAGGAGGCTACTGGACTAAATTTAACTGGAGCTATGCGCTTGAAATTGGTGCGAAGCTTAATAATTTGCCATATAGCGGAAAATTTGGTTTTACAAATACTAAGATGTACTGGCCAATTACACATATGGTTACAACAGGAAAAAATGCTTTAACATGTACAGATTGTCATTCCAAAAACAGCAGATTTAACTGGGTTGAGCTGGGTTATGAACATGACCCTCTCGGGGGCCCGGGTAAATGAAATTAATAATCAGCAGAAGTCATGAAAATTAAAACAAAACCGTATAAAAATCCATATTTCGCCGGCACTATATTAGGTGTGGTACTTTTTGGCGCTTATGCTTTGACGCATAGCGGACTGGGGGCATCCGGAGCTATTAGCAGGATACATGTTGCACTGACCAAATTACTTTGGCCATCCCACGTAGATATAATAAGTACGTTTGCGCTTATGGGAGCCGGTGACCATAACCCGCTTGATCATGCCAGCGTTTTTCTGTTGATAGGGACTTTCGCGGGAGGAATGATTTCCGCGCTCTTGAACGGAAGGCTGAAATTTGAGATTTTTAAAGGTCCGCAAATTTCAAATTGGCAGCGCCTCATATTTGCTCTAATTGGCGGATTAATTATGGGCTACGGCGCAAGGTTTGCACGAGGCTGCACATCAGGACAGGCATTATCCGGCGGGGCAGTACTTTCGCTGGGAAGCTGGGCATTCATGTTCAGTGTTTTCATAGGTGGCTATGCAGTTGCATACTTTGTACGCCGCCTGTGGGTTGAATCAAACTAAACAAAAAGTAAATCTATTCTATTATGTTACCTATAGATGTAATTGCAGTTCTCGGAAAATTCGGCGGTTATGCCGTATTTGTACTTATCGGTATCGGATTCGGAGTTTCCCTGGAGCTTGCGGGCTTTGGTGACTCAAGGCGCCTGGCAGCCCAGTTCTATTTAAAAGATATGACCGTACTGAAGACAATGTTTACCGGTATTATTGTTGCCGCAATATTGATCTTTCTCGCTTCTGCCCTTGGTTATCTGGATTTTTCACAGATATCTGTTACACAAACATTTTTGTGGCCGGGAATAGTCGGCGGTTTGATTATGGGTGTAGGCTTTATCGTGGGCGGTTATTGTCCCGGCACTTCGCTGGTATCAGCAGCCAGTTTTAAAATTGATGGACTTTTCTTTCTGATAGGCACAGTACTTGGAGCGGGACTCTTCGGAGAATCGCTTCCAGCTTTTGAAGATTTTTGGAATTCATCCTTCACTGAAAGATATCTCGTTTCAGACTGGCTTGGGTGGTCAATAGGGGCTACTTTGTTTGCGGTTGTTGTGATGGCGCTTGCGATGTTTTACGGAGCTGAAAAAACTGAAGAATTCTTCAGGAACAAAGGCAAGGATAAACCATGGTCTTGGAAGATATCAAAACGTTCATATCTGGCAGGAAGCATGGTATTGCTTGTAACTGCGGCAATGGTTTGGATAATTGGCCAGCCTGACCCTGTACGTAAGTGGTCTTTGATGGAAGGCAAGTATGCAGGACAACTTGCTGCGCGCGATGTTTTTATTCACCCGCTTGAGTATGTTAAAACATATAACGAAGCTTCAATAAAGCTTGTAACCCTTGACCTTCGTTCAGAAAATGAATTCAGGACTTTTCATCTCAGCGGTTCTGAGAATGCAAAACCGGAAGATTTTCTGAATCCGGGATTTGTGGGTCCACTTTCTCAGCTTCCGTCACAGGGTGTGGTTGTATTGATTGCCGATAATGATTCCGTTTCCGTTCAGGCATGGAAATACCTGAAAGTTCAGGGAGTGAATAATGTTTACATACTGGAAAACGGGCTGAAAAACTGGAATTCATTGTTTGAAGGCAAAACTATTTCAGGGAAAACTATAAATACGGCATCTCCGCCCTCAGAAGTATTACAGTTGTTTCCTAAGGATGCATATTCACCAAAGATAAAGATAAGTACAAAAAAACGTTCAGGCGGGCTTTGCAGCTAAATATAAAAATTATTTGATAGTATGAAATTTTTAAATGCGGTAATTAATTCGATATTGTTTCTGTTCATTTTCGGGTCAGCTGCAAGTTCAGTAACTGCGCAAACATCTGGCGATAATTCTTTCTCCAACAAGGAGTGTATGAGTTGTCATGAAAAACATATTTCAGCAGACTCATATAATAAATCAGTTCACAGTTCATTAATGTGCCAGGCATGCCATGTTAAAGATGAAACAAAACCGGTTGATAAACTTACCAAAGGTAAAACAAGCTGTATAGTTTCCTTTAAGCCTTCAAATTGTTCGAACTGCCACAGTTCAGTTTCCAAAGAGCATGAAACAAGTGTGCATAATTCTACCAGGCTCCCGGTAAGCTGCTCAAAATGTCATTCTGATATACATAATATCACTTCGATCAAAAATAATAAGAAGGAATCTTCAAAATTGTGCGCCAAGTGCCACGAAAATGAATCTGCTTTTTTCAGATCTGTGCATTTTAAAGCCATAGAAGAAGGCAGCAATGACGCACCCGGATGTACTGATTGCCACAATAAGCATGCGATAAGTAAGATCGATAACATTTCCCAGGGAAGGACATTCCACACACAGGCATGCATGAAATGCCATTCTGATGAGGAGATGATGAAAAGAAGCAATGTAACAACAATTGCCCCTAAATCATATTTCGAAAGCTATCACGGAAAGAACATCAGGCTTGGATACCCTGAAAAGGTCGCAGGATGCGCAGATTGCCACAGTTCGCATAACATACTGCCCGCGAAGGATACAAATTCAACAGTTTACTCCGCTAATTTGACAAATACATGCAAACAGTGCCACGTTAACGCCGGTGTTGGTTTTTCAAAATTCATTGCCCATGCTGATCCCGGTGACAGTGAGAAATATCCGCTGCTTTACTGGGTAACAATGTTCATGAATCTCCTGCTTGCGGGAACATTCCTGTTCTTCTGGATTCATTCGCTGCTTTGGGTATTCAGAGGTTTTGTGGAAAAGAAGCAAAAGCGCAACGAAGAAAATTTCTCGGGTGAAGAATTCGCGCCAAAAAGCAGTCTCAGGATCAAACGAAAAGTATACAGGCGGTTCAGGCCGGTGCATATTACCATGCATCTGTTCGTGGTAACCAGTTTTCTTGCTCTGGCAATAACAGGGCTTCCTTTGAAATTCAATTATACATCCTGGGGTAAAACGCTTATGGATTATTTAGGCGGCATAAGCAGCGCCGGATTAATTCACCGGGCAGCTGCTATAATTACTTTTGGGTATTTTACAGCAACACTTGTTATGAGTATTAGATTCCTCTTTTCGAAGAAGAACTCCAAACAAACTTTCCTGCAAAGGCTCTTCGGCCCTGATTCACTTTTCATTAACCGGAAAGACCTTGCCGATATCAATGCTATGTTCAGGTGGTTCTTCTTCAGGGGCCCCAAACCCTCATTTGACAGGTGGACATACTGGGAAAAATTTGACTTCCTCGCTGTTTTCTGGGGTGTTGCTATTATCGGATCAAGCGGTTTGGTACTCTGGTTCCCTGAATTTTTCAGTTCATTCCTTCCGGGGTGGATCTTTAACATGGCTACAATCATTCACTCAGATGAAGCTTTGCTGGCTGTTGGATTTATTTTTACAGTGCATTTTTTCAACACGCACTTAAGAGTAGAAAAATTCCCGATGGATTTTGTCATTTTCAACGGGCAGGTAACTGAAAAAGAGATGGTTCATGAGCGCGGAGATCAATGGAAAAGATACATAGAACAAGGCGTAACAGATAAGTTTGAAGTGAAAAAACCCACACCAATTGTATGGGATATCACACTTAGAGTATTTGGTCTGGTTGCAGTACTTACCGGTACTGTACTCGCCCTGCTGATATTCTATTCTATACTTGGCCAGGGATGGCATTAGCATAACATGCACGTATATAAGCGAGTGATAGTTTGTTGGCGAAAAGAATAATGTTTATTGAAAATGTAAACAATTTTAATTAAGTTGCCTGTAACAACATTTAAATATATGAATAAAGGGATTGTTGAGCTTATATTTGAGCTCAAATTCACGTGCCAGGCAAAGGAAGAGAGTATACGCGAGGAATTGAGACTTTCGCCTTCTGAATACAGGGGGCTGTTATCTATCAGCCCAGGTGAGATAAAGTCCTGCATGCAGATGTCTAATATGATGGGACTTTCAAAATCACGCGGCAGCAGGGTTATTGATAAACTTATTGACCACGGATTTTTGACCGAAGCCAGAGGTGATGAGGAGGATAAAAGAATATATAATGTTAAGCTTACATTAAAGGGTCAGAATGCCATAAAACGCATAAACGCGGTTATGAGCGAGTGCGAACGCGCTATTTTAAAGAACGTTCCCGCAGATGAACTGCAGAATTTCACTAAAACACTGCATAAGATCTCAGAGATCATTACCCCCGCCTGAATAAACCAAATTGCCGAGCTTAAAACAGGAATAAAATGGAGTCATATAGTTGCTATTGACAACTTTATTTGTTATATTTGTAATGTCGATAATAGAAAATTTTTATTATATATAAAGGATAAATATCATGAAAATGGAAATATTTTTTGAAGAAGGCAAGAAAGTAAATGCGCGTTATAACGGGATAGTGATAAAGACTGACCAGCCCGTTGAAGCCGGCGGAGAGGGCTCTGCGCCCGCACCGTTTGACCTTTTTCTTGCATCAATAGGAACCTGTGCTGGCATTTATGTAAAATCATTCTGCATGCAGCGCGGCATCCCGACTGATGACATAAGAATTTTACAGTCACTTGAATATGATTTTGAAAAGGGGCTCGTTGGCAAAATTAAGCTTGATATTGAATTGCCCGAGAGTTTCCCCGTGAAATACAAAGATGCCGTGATAAAGGTCGCTAATTTGTGCGCGGTAAAAAAGCACCTGCTGGAACCCCCTGAAATTGAGGTGAAAGCAAATATTGGTGAATTAGTTTAGTTAGTTGATAGTACCCGAATAAAGACCGCCATAACAGGCGGTTTTTTTATAGCTTAAATAGTTAGTTTTGTAATGTTTAATTAAGTTTTAAATTACAAAATAAAATGTTATAATTACTAAATTTATCAAATCAATAACTTATTTATTGCCATGAAAAAAATATTTACTGCCGCACTTTTTTTGTTATTTCTAACTTCGTTCATTTATTCATCAGGAACGGTTTATATGCTTGCTGATTTTGAAAATACCTCCTTCCCGCCGGCAGGTTGGACCCTTGCAAATACTTCAAGTTACAATTTTATAAGAACAACCTATGCAAGCGGTTATGGTACGGGGCTTTCTTGCGCTGTTGCCGATTTTTATGACTATGCCTCAGGTAATTTTGAACTTATATCCAGGACATTTCCGGCTTCAACTTCCGGCGACTCGCTGATATTTGATCATGCTTATACTACCGGAGCGGCCGAAAATGATAAGCTGGATATTTATTACTCTACTGATAACGGTTCTACATGGAACCTGCTAATTTCTTATTTAGGGGGACCCTCAGGCCCGTTAAAAACTGCTCCCGCAACGTATGATCTTTTTGTGCCGACACCTAGTCAGTGGGCAACCAAAAGAAATGCCCTGCCCACCGGGACTAACAAAGTCAAATTCACCGGGGTATCTGCTTACGGAAATAATCTCTATCTCGATAATATCAGAGTGGGGGTACCTTATGCCAACGATGCAGGACTCAGCAGTATCATTGCACCTAAGTGGTCAATTACACCGCAGGGTGTCGCTCCGCAGGTTTCTGTACGTAATTACGGTACCGGCACACAGTCGTTTAACGTTACAATGACCATCAATCCGGGCGGATATACGAACACACAGAGTGTTTCGAATCTTGCAGCAGGACAGGTACAGACTGTTAATTTTACAAGTTACAATTTTGCAACTGTAGGCAATTACACAATGACTTGCTATACTTCATTAGGTTCTGATCAGAATGTATCGAACGATACGATTTCAAATACACTTATCGTATCAACTTCACCGCGTAATGTAGTGCTTGAGTTCTGTACAGGCACATGGTGCCAGTGGTGCCCGTGCGGCGATGATGAAGCGCGGCATCTTGCGCAGGTATATCCCAACTCGGTAATTCTTGCTTATCATGGAGGATCAGATCCATGGCAGACATTTAACGGCAACGGAATTATAGGCTTACTTGGCTTTTCCGGTTATCCTTCCGGATTGGTTGACCGGAGACTTGGCGCCAATAACGGCTGGGGCTCTATGTTCACGGATGCAGAGTACAGGCTTTCGCAAAGCCCGGCCTCACCTGTAAAAATTGATGTGGTCAGCTCTAACTATAATGTAGGGACGCGTGAGCTTACCGTGAACGCAAATGCCACAGCATTGCAGACTCTCACGGGGCAGTTTAAAGTGAATTACGTGCTCAAAGAAAACAGCCTGGTATATGCGCAGACCGGTAATGGTTATTGTCCCGGTAATCCTACGGCTATCCATGATGATGTTGTTAGAAATATTGTAAACGGCGCAAACGGTACAAACGTAAACACAGGTACTTGGAACCAGAACCAGGTTTACCCGTTAACTTTCACGGTTACTCTTGGTGCAGCATTAATACCCGGCAACTGCAGGTTTGATATTTTTATTTACAAAGATAATGGCGCGCTCAATATTTCCGAAATGCAGCAGGGTGTTTCTTCATCCTTTGTTGTTACCGGTATAAATCAGCAGGGTACAAACATTCCTGATAAATTTGAGCTTTCACAGAATTATCCAAATCCTTTCAATCCTGTTACAAATGTGCATTTTTCAATTCCCAAAAACACCAATGCTTCATTCAAAGTGTATAACGGTATCGGTCAGTTAATGGGTGTTTATTACGATGGCGCAATTAATGCAGGTCAATACAACGCAGAAATTGACGCTTCAAATTTCGCAAGCGGAATTTACTACTACACTTTAAGCACAAGTGAATTTACCGAAACCAGGAAAATGGTTGTTGTAAAATAAGAGAGTACACAGTTTATAAAAAAGCCTCTGAAATTTATTGTTTCAGAGGCTTTTTCTATTTCTTCAAAAAGCCTGGAGAGCATTGGTGTTATACCATTTTAATTTACGTTACATTCAGCTATTTTAGCGTTCATTAAAAAAATTGAATTGAAAAAACTATTATACATTATATTACTTGGAATTGCCTGTACAGCGTTTTCCCAGGAAAACGCACGAATAATGACGTATAACCTGCTTAATTATCCTGATGTTGATTCTGCGATTAGGAATCCCAACTTCAGAAAAGTTATAAGAAATTCAAACCCTGATATACTTGTGGTGCAGGAAATGACAAGCCTGGCAGGAATGAACGGGTTTCTTAACAGTGTTATGAATGCATACGGCAATGTTTATTCAATGGGTACATTTATAGATGGTACTGATACCGATAACGGGATATTCTACAGGACATCCAAATTCCGTTTCATCAGTAATACCCGAATCAGGACGTCGCTTCGCGACATAAATGAATTTAAGATAATCCATATCAGTTACCCCGCAGATACGCTTAGAATTTTTTCTGTACACCTAAAATCAAGCAGCGGTACCGCAAATGAAAATCAGCGCGCCGCCGAAGTTGACAGCCTGAGGAAATTCACTTCCGTATTACCGGCAAATTCATTTTATATGGTAGTTGGTGATTTTAATATTTACGGTGATTATGAACCGGCTTATATCAAGCTAAAACAGATAACAAACGGCAATGGTCATTTTTCCGATGCAATCTCAATGACGGGTTCATGGAATCAGTTTCAGTACAGGCAGCATCACACTCAATCACCCCGCACCCGCGGATTTGGAGGCGGCTCTACGGGGGGAATGGATGACCGGTTTGATATGATATTAATGTCACCGGGAATATTTAACGCGGGCAGAATAGCATACGTGCCGGGAACTATGACTCCTTACGGCAATGACGGCAATCATTACAATGATTCCATAAACCGCAGACCCAATACCGCAGTGCCTGATTCAGTTGCTGATGCAATTCATTATTCAAGCGATCATATACCTGTTTTTGCCGCGTTCACATTTGGAAATGTTATAGGAATTTCCGGCAATAACCAGAATATCCCGGATAAATTTGAGTTATCACAGAACTATCCGAACCCGTTTAATCCTGTAACAAAAATAAAATTTGAGATCCCCGGTACAGAACGGGTTAATTCCTTTGATACTAAATTAGTTGTAAATGATCTGCTTGGCCGTGAGGTTTCAGCTCTTATTAACGCAAGCCTGAAGGCCGGAAAATATGAAGCCGTATGGAATGCTGTAAGTATGCCAAGCGGGGTTTACCTGTATACTCTGACTGCCGGCAGTTTTAGAGAAACGAAAAAGATGATATTAGTTAAGTAAAATTTGTTGTGTATGATATTCGCTTATCTTAAAAGAAGATGCCCGCCGGAAAAAAGCGGGCATCAAATGCGACTATGAGAACGATGAAGATGTGAACAGTGTTACAACGAGGAAAAAGATGAAACAAATTCCGGTTATTTTACCAATAGCATTTTTTTAGTCTCCGTGAAGTTTGGAGTCTGTATAGAATAAAAATATATTCCTGATGCTAATGAAGATCCGTCAAACCTGACAGAATATGTACCCGCATTTTTCAATTCATTTACCAGCGTGGTAACTTCTCTTCCAAGAATATCAAAAATTACAAGTTTTACTTTTTCAGTCTGCGGTATTGCGAATTTTATTGTAGTTTCAGGATTGAACGGATTCGGGAAATTCTGCGACAGGTTGTAATAATTCGGAATTTCAACCGTCTGAACTCCTCCTGTCGGGCAGTCATAAGTAATTACCAGGCACCATCTCTTCAAAAGACCTGTATCTCCTGTCGCAGTATCGGTTATAGTGAGCTTCCAGTATCCCGCTGAAAATGGACCATTAAAAGGCGCCAGCGGATTTGAAGGTTTATACGATCCGGTAAACGGAGCTGTACCTGAAGCTATCAATGTGGTTGCTGAATCATTTAAAACCGTATTGATAAAATTATCACCGGAGCCGCCAACCTTATTAATAATTTTAACACCTGTTGTGCCCTTGCTCAGGTAGAATGAAAGATCCGAATCCCAGGTATGGGTTACAGTATCAATCCTGACATTTACATCAAGTACGGTGCAGCCGGCACCAAGAACTACATTTACAGAGTCGCGCAAAGTTGAGTGGTCAGAAATCGGCAGGTTCAGCCCCCCTCTGCATAATGTCATTAACTGACCCGGCGGAACCAAACAGTCACCGATATCAGTATTCCATGTCGCTGTTATTTCTGCCTGAGAAAGCGCCCTTCTGTAAACTCTGAATTCATCCATTTTACCTGTAAACCCGGCCACCGTAGTATATCCGCCTACTTTAAAGCCTGTGCCTGCTGCCAGGTTTAACGGGGTTTGCGCTACTGTGACTGAGAGCACACCGTTTTTATACACTTTAATATTTGCCAGGGCAGAATCATATACAAAATGAACATAAGTAGGTCCGGATGCGAAACCTGTTACATTTACATTTGTTATGCCTGTACCCCTGAGAGTAATCGCGTTAGTTCCCGCAGCGCCGTTGTTAAAGCATCTGAACGAACCGGCACCATCGCCGAACAGGTAACCGAATGTAGTGGTGGGAATATCAACCCACATGCCAATTGTCCAGCTGGAAGTTCCAAAACTATTATTCCATCCTGTAACTACACCTGCTCCGGTTACACCGGATCCTGTTATACAGGTGTCATATTGCCCGCCGGAAGTAAGCGTTAATCCCGTCATAGTAGCAATTGGTGTACCCGCGTTGCCGCAGTTCACCACAGTTAAAGGAGTTGGGTTCCTTTCAAATTTATAATACAGAAGATCCGGAAGCTGAGAGAATGTGCTGGAAGTGATTGCCAGGAGAAATACCAATATTGCAAAAACATCCTTTTTCTTAAGCAGAAAATGAGTTTTCATATGTTGGTTCATTTAGTTATAAAAATAATTAATATTGATTGCTGCTGTTATGAAATAAAATACTTTACATCTACAGATCAACAAAATAAATGATACCCGAATAACATATTGGATTATGTTAAATATTATGAAAGGTTTTAATAAATGCAAGTTAATTTGTAGGATATTAGGAAAATAAACGTAGGATAAATCTTACATACATTGCTATAACGATTCAAAAAGAGCCTATTACAAATGTTTGTAGCCGATTAAGTATACAAAAGCTGATTAATGCGAAAAATGATTGTTCTGGTAAGTATTCATAGGTTACAGCTGCGCTTCGAGTTTACTTAAGTATTTGAAAAAGCAATTCCGTGCATTGAAGCTATGAACAAAAAAATTCTTATAAAATAGGTCTATATTGAAACTTCAATAACTTTCATATACATACTTAATCAGTCTGTCCTTCCTGTCATTAATATCATATTTCACAATATCAATCAGTTTTCCATGTTCATCATATCCATAAGTATTATGGCTCTCTTTTTCGGTTTCGCCGCGGTACTTTATTTCTTCTTTTAACCGGTTTCCTTCATAAATGTAAACATACTTTCCATTGATCTCACCAAACCTGTTGTACCAAATCTTTTCTTTAATGTTTCCGTACTCGTCATAACTTATGCTCAGCCTGCCGGTAATGCTGCCGCCGGGTTCAACTCCCGCTGATTCAATTAACCTTCCTGTGCCGTCATAGCTGTAGCTTTCCATGCTTGTAACCCTGCCGTCTTCGTTATATTTTGTATAAGCAATCCTTCTTCCTGCAGGGTCATACTTAAATGATTCCTTTTCTATTGTACTGCCTGAAGTATTATATACTTCACGTTTGGTTAGATTCCCGGCTTTATCATAGCTGAACTTAACTTCATTTATGAATTTGCTCACATATTCGTGTTCCTTCCTGTTGGGTCCCTGGTAAGCAAGCAGTTCCTTTTGTGTTGCCATGCTCAACTGGCTCCACCAGTATCTTGGACTCGAAGGGTCAGTTTCATCGCCAATAACTATATATTGGTTCTGTTCTTCCGGATCTGTGATGTTCACTATAATAGTATAACTCTCAAGTCTTGGTTCAATTGCTAGCTCATCCTGTACTCGTCCAAAAAGCTCGCTTTCCATAACGCTGGCAAGAATGGTAAAGTAAACCCCGACTCTTACTGAGTTATAATAGGCTTCATGCAGCTCGCTTTTTAACTGACCCTTTTTGTTATATCTATAACTTATCATTTCTATGATATCATTTTTTGAATTATACCTGTTAGCCTGGATTATCCTGTCACCTTTGCCGTACTGGTAAAATTCTTTGATGGTCAGATCCGTGAACACATGAAATTTTGAATACTCAGTCATATTTCCGCGGTCATCATAACCATAGTAAAACGATTTATAACCGCTATCGGCAAGTACACCATCCTGCTCTTTAGAGTAGCGGTATTCATAAACACTTTTAGATTTTACATTGTGCGAATGGATGAAATTACTTTCATTGTTGCGTGAATTTATGTTGTATTGATCCTGTGCAACGGTATTTGCAGCAATCAGAAGTATTACAGCCAAAACGGGAATCTTTATCAATAGAATATCCTTTATTTTAATTTCCGCGAAATTTCAGTGAAAATTCATTTAAATGCAATAGAAGTAAAGCGCTTTAATCTAACGATTTGAGGTAATCATTTTATGATAAGCATTTTTTTAGTATCTGTAAAATCAGTGGTTTTTAATGTGTAAAAAAATATTCCGCTTGAAAGACCATCAGCAGAAAACTTATAGCTATAACTTCCTGCGGTCAGATTCCCGCTTTCAAGTACTGATAATTCATTACCTATTGCATCATAAAGCTTAAGCTCAATAAATTCGTTTTTTGGAATCGAAAACTCTATTACTGTTTCCGGATTGAACGGGTTTGGATAATTCTGTTTAAGCAGATATCTTTCAGGAACTTCGTTCTGGTTATTCCCGGCGCCAACCAGACTTCCTGTCATTTTGTAAATTCCGCCGCCAAAACCAACTGCCCAGCCCATTTGGCAGCCCGTTAAACCATCGGGGAAGTCCATGTTCATCAATGTTTGTGCCGTTGTATGAACCTGTTCCCACGTACCGCCTGTATTTGTTGAACGGTAAATATTTGTGCCGCGAATGAACCAGAAATTATCACCTTCACCCTGTATTGCTTCAATATTGCCTGCCCCGGGAGCCGGAAGTGAAGAATAACTTTCACCGCCGTTAGTCGATCTTGACATTGATATGCTTGCGGATAGTCCCGTGCCTGCAGAATTATAATGTACAGCCAGAATATATATCCCCGAAACATTCGCATCGTGTGAGGTGAAGCTTACCCCGCCGTTGGTTGAACGGTATACAGTGGTAATACTTGTTCCCCACCAGATATTTGGCATTGAAACCTGGAAACTGCCGGGCAGGCAGGTTTCTATGTTGCTTTGTGCCGGTGGAGCGGTGGGTGAGAGCTGCCAGTTCAGTCCGCCGTTTGTAGTGAGCAAAAGCTGCCACACATTTGAAACCGGGTCGCCGAAGGCAAACCCGTTAGAGGCGCTTATCATCTTTAATCCGAATATTCTTGTCTGGGCGGAAGTAAAAACCTGCTGCCAAAGCGCTCCGCCGTTTGTTGTTTTATAAATGAAGGTGCTTCCGCCGTTTGTTGAAGTTAGCCAGGCAGTATTGCCGTCAATAGCATCAATGCTGTTTGTCATTCCAGCCACTACTCCTGGATTTGGATTTGCATTCAGCCATGTTGCCCCTCCATCAGTTGTACGGCGCACCTGTGCACCTGCTCCGCCCACCCAGCAAACAAGTTCATTTACAGCTTTTACAGTTGTAAACTGGCTTGCAGTACCTGAGTTCTGCTGAACCCATGTGTAACTGCAGTTCTGTCCAACAGCTTTTGCTGTGAAAATCAGCAGCAAAGCTGCGCTTAGGAGTGAAATAAACGGATGAAGTTTTTTCATGGCTTGCCCCTCAAGTGATTTTCAGGAAATATCCGGTATGAAGATTTATGGTTATAATAATTTGATAATTATGGAGGAAAAATTCAAGGGGAAAGAAGCAGGTTTGTAGTATATGAATGCACCTACACTATGTTATTTACTCCCATTCCAGCAAATCATAAAACTTCATCGCATATCCCGCAATCAGGTTAGCTTTATCAAGCCCGTTTATGATCTTCCGCGCACCGCGCCAGTTGGCTTTATTGCTGCCCAGGGGAAAATACTGCTCAAGTCTGTGACCTGTGAACCATCCTTCCCGCATTCCCCGGAAAGTTACAGCCAGATCACAGGCGGCATCATTGATTATCATATCGGGGTCGTTGAAAAGCCTCAGGTCACCGTAAATTTTAAGTGATGCAAGCTTATAATTAAAATCATGCGTAAGCTGTACTACTCTTCCTCTGCCGTAATATGCTGCGCCGGATTTGCCGTTCGGGAAAATTGTTCGTAATGCTCCCGGATTATTTTTTGTGTAATAGCTGTACAAAGCGCTGACTCTTTTGCTCTCCGGTTTTATCCAGTAGCCTTCGGCTACGGGAGCGAATGTATCGTTTGATTCATGCATACTTGTTGCCAGTATGTAAGCCAGCCACCTTAGACTCTTCATTGCTTCATCATTTACAAACGCATCTATGATTGTAAATATATTCTTCTGTTTAGCCGCACTCAGCTTTTTGCCAAATAGCCTGTGATAGTTATTTGTGAAGTATTCTTTGTTTACCTGTGGTTGAACCGAAGGATTCATATTATTTTTCCTTTCTAAAATTAAATCTGCCTTTGGACCATATTGAAGTTATTGATAGGTTCATGTAAGTTGTTTTGGTATGTGCCTGCTTAATGTGTAAGCAAGGGTCCTGAAATACAATTAATTTTTTTCCGTTTTTGTTGGTGACAACACCAACAAAGGGGTTAAAACACCAACAAAGGGGTTAATTTGATATTCCGTAAGGACTGTGAGATCTTTCATTTTTCAGAAAGATTTATTTCGGCAGCCCAAAGGCAGAAAATCTAATTATCAACTATAAACTATACACTATTTTTATCTTTTGCTTCAACAACAAACTTCATTCCTGAGGCAATCACTATCAGACCCGAAATTCCCCGTACCCATGCTTCAATGTTATCGGGGAGGAATTCTATAACTGTTGGCGCTTGATTAATGGCAAGGGCTGCCATCATAATTCCGCCCCAAAGCGTAGTGCGCCAGTTTTTACCTAAGTATTCTTCTATTATATTCTGCATAATTGGTTTTATTTATAAAGTTATTAGATTTTATGTATTCTTTGTTATTCTTTGATTCGCATTTGACATTTTTCGTTGCATGAGTGCCTTTCTGCGCTTTCTGCAGTCCCGCTCTTCTGCTTGGCGGGATCACGCCTGCATCTTCACACATTTCTCGTTATCAATGCTATAATTTTCCTTATCGTCTCAACCACTCCCGCTATCCATGCTAAAAATCCCACGGGATCCTTTATCTTCTCAAAATCATTGATATGCTTTTCAATTCTTTCCCTGTATTTTTCAACCTGCTTCAGCCAGTAAATGAAGCGTTCTTCGGCATAGTCAATTGTCTGACCCGCAGGTACGGGCAGAATGCCCTTTGTGACCTTTTGCCAGTAATCTCTTTTCTTTTCCGCACGGGCCAGACCCAGTACGTCGGTTTCCCTGTGAATGTTCATCGAAACCGGTGATGTTGTTAATTCCATTACTCTCTCCTTATCTGTAAAGTTTTTCTATAGTTGTTTTATTTATATTAGTTTTTGAGACACTTCTCTGTTTCCCCGTTTCACGCCCGCCATAACGAGTGCCAGCGAGGGAAGGTTTTACATTTCACATTTGACGTTTCACGTTTCACTTATTTACAAACCTATCTGATTTCAATAATTCCCTCAGCTTCGCGTCGCGGTGAATCTCATACCCGTTCTTAAAGCTTTTTTCCAGGGCATAGTCCGCTGCCTGAAGCTTATACTCAACCAGCGTAAGCCGCTTCAGTATCCTGCGAAGCTGCTGAAGTATCAAACCCGCCGATACAAGTATCAGCCACTTGATCGCTTCGGTTACTAAAGCGTTATTTATAATTTCCATACTCAACGTTTTATTTTGTTAATTTTTTTTTATCTGATCAGAGTATAAGTTATCGATGGTTTTGTTACCGCGATATTTATCAAACCCGTGTTAAGAATACCATAAACCTGCAGGTAATATTTTGTACCCGGCACGGCGTTAAACAGAGTGAAAGTTTTGCTGACGGGTCTTGATTCAGGGTGGTACATTGTGCCGTCATAAAACTCCCTCCAGTATTCAGTGTACGAAGCTGGTATATCTACACTAAGCTCGTTAACAACCCGCAATATCACCGAGTCCCTTTCATGAATTCCTGAAAACTCTGAATAAGGAAAAATTACGCTGCAATCGTAAGTTATTGTATATAGTCCCCGAACAGGCAGTGTAACGGTATCGCAGTCGCTCCAGCTTTCAACCCCGAATACTTCAAAAGGAGTCTCATCAAAGGTCATATCTGCGTGATTCATAACCGTAAAGCTGTCGCGTGCATTTATCACTCCGGTTTCACTAACCGATTTGTAATACCATTTCCAGTCAGGGTACGGCAGCGGATTTGACCAAAACGGTTTCTTTAAGCTTAAAAAACGGTACTTGTTTACCGGCTCACCAAGTAAGTTCCACGTAGTGTCCTTTATCCCAGTATAGTTTTTGGAAGCAATGCTATCCCTGTTCAGTATATCGTGATTTAAGTTCAGCCCGCTCTCAGTTGACCAGTAGAAATCCGATGTGTTCATATCAAACAATTGACCGTTACCGCGTCTTGCGATCCTGAATGTGCCAAGAGTACCGGTAGTATTAAAGTAAAGCTTGTTATCTGTCGCATCAAAATAAACATATTCGCGCTTAAAGTATAAGGAGTCACCCGCATTTTTGAAAAGCAGCGATGTTGATGATAATTGCGAAAGATCATTGTACCATGGCGAGGAATTTATGATGTACGGCTTATAAAATGTATTGCTTGTTGAGCTTCCCGAATACAGCCAGTTACCGGTTGATGTCGCGTTCCAGTTTCCGGTGGTGTTCTTGCTGCCGGTTATAGTTTGCGTTGTGCCCAGAGTAACGTAATTGCTGTTTAGGTAAGTAAAAATGTTTCCTGTTAATACACTATCGAACCATTGCTGCTCAACACCTGCAAGCCATAGTTTGGCGAATTGAAACGAGCTGAATCCCTTGGCAATATAATTGCCGGCTGTGCCAACTTCGTTTACGGTAATTCCCGTAATTTTATCTGCGGGATAGTTGTGCGGGTACTTAGTGAATTCAATGTTCCCGCTCTGCCCGGTTAATGGAGCCCCTGTCGAATTCACCAGCCTTATAGGCAAAGAAGTGAACTGGCTCCAAAGTGAAACTTGAAACATAATGAGTGAAACGAGGATAAATAAGATCTTTTTCATAGTGGTTTTTATAGTTGATAATTGATAGTTTACAGTTGATAGTTGATAGTTTATAATTGACAGTTTATAGTTGTTTGTTTCTTTGTTATTTGCTTTTTGTTATTTGATATTTGTTATTTGGATTCTCTTTTTGCCTTTTGCCTTTTACCTTTTGACTTACATATTGCTTCCTTCAATAGGTATCCCCGTTCCGCCGCCCGGCTCAGCGTAGCCCGGTGGAAACCATTTAAGATCAGGCTCAAGCCTCGTGGAGCGGAACACAAGCACAGGGAACCTGTGCGTTAAGGCTTTTGTGCCCCCTTTATTTATACCAAGCTCAAGTGTCTCGTTGGCAAGCTGAATCTCAAATTCACGCCAGGGCGCATCGGCTCTTGGTGTCAGGAATAACTTCCTCCCAGCTTTTGCGGCATCGAAAATCTTCTTTACTGCCCCGTATAGCGCTTCGCCCGATATCCACCGGCTGTAGTTGAGTGAGAATGTTATCATATAGCCAATTATTTGCTGCGCGTTAATTATATCAGGCTGGCCGGGGGTTAGACTTATAAGCTCATGGGTTATCTTTTTCACTTCGTATGACTCCGTGAGTCCCTGGCTGTTTGTTAATGGAAGCGTGATGGTTTCTTCCGCTTCGCCCGGACTCTCTGGATCAAATATTCTTACAACCGGTACTGAATATCCGTTAATTATGCTCATATTGTTTATTTTTTGTTGAAAAGGAAATTTTAATTGTATCTGTTTATTGAAACACTTATTTTTGCTGAAAACAAAATCAAAGAAAACTTATGAAATATTTAATTACACTTTTTGCCCTTTTTACAATTTACATTTACGGCTGCGGCGATGATAATACTACCAACACAAACAACAACGGTAATGGGGAGACAGTGATTTTTTCAATGGATAGTTTGAGTATTACATTGAATACAATTCTCGGTATCATAGATTCAAATCTTGTTATCAATAACGCGCCGAATATTAGAATTACATTTAGCTGCTCCACAAATGCTGATTCGGTGAATTCGTATGCTCTATATAGAGTTTCAGCAGCAGATAGTAACCAAATTTATAGCGATAGTACTAACAATGTTATTTCTTCTTTGAATAATAATCATACATTGACAATTAACGCATCATTAAATTACATTTTAAAATTCTATGTGCAAATCAATGGCAATACTCCATATTTTATTAGACTTAAAAATATTAAGGTAATGAAGCTTTAATAATATCCATTTCAATCTTATTCTGTTGAAGATCTAATTCACTGATAGATTTTAGAAGATAATTTTCACCATTTAAATCCAGGTACGACCATAATTTTAAATTATGATCATAATCTAAACGAATTACAATTTTTAATATTTTAATTTCATTTTTAATAAATCTTTTTAGATTTAGTACTGCATTTTTTTGAATTGGTATGAAATCATAAAAATCAATATTACCTCCATGAACCCTCGCGCAGTTAAATATCCTCGAATACGCCATACCCCCGCCTAGAGCTTCATCCAATTGATACAATTTCCCTATTGGTACATTTGCATTAAAATCATAATTATACTGCTTAAGCGGCATTTCTTTGAAATCTATATCGCGCACTACGTTTTTTTCTGTCACCTGATTTTCATTTATATAACTCAGCAGTTTGTTCTGAAAAGTCACAGCGCATGTGGGATATAAAGTAGTGCCATCGCCGTGATTTGTATCTGAGCCGTATGAGGCGTCCTTGCTGAAAAATATTCCGTCAGCGTACTCAGCTTCGGCAAAAACAAAACTCCGGTATTTCAGGAAAAGCCATTCAAGCCTGGGGGCTGTGATTGATTCTGTTATCTCAATTATTTCCGGTGTAACGGGCGGCTCATATACAAGATCGGTAATAAAAAATATCTTAAAAATAAATTCAGGTTCGCTTAAATCCTCAGTTCCCGGATTCAGATACATTTCAAAATTAAAGCCTAGACCCTTGGCAAGCTCTTTGAATGTTTCCCAGCGGCTGATATTTTGCTGTCCCGTTATAAAATTCCTGTAATCTCCCAGCGCGTAACACCACTGTATATTGCTGTAAAGCTCCCTAAGCCGCTCAAGGTAAGTTTTTTGGGGTAATTCTATCATCACAACACTGCCGGTTAATCCTGCAAAATGCCTTACTATGTATTCCTCAAATGTAAGCTGCTCGCCATTTGCGAAGTTAATGGTTGAATTCGCCGCTGCTTCGCAGCGTTTAGCCCATTCTATCAATATATCTTTACAGGTTAGCTTCACATGCCAGCGGTTTTGTGAGTAAGTATAATCAGCCGCAATTTGTGATTGCTGTGATACACCTGTAAACGTCTGCGCGCCGGTTTTGATAATTATGAGGTAATAAAAATCTCGCTCTTCACCCAGGAAAAAATCTCTGATACTGCTTCTGTTTTGGGATAATTCTTTTTGCAGAAGTGATATGTTCAGGTCAAAATCCCCGGCACGGTACGTGCCGATGCCTGCGGCATCTTCTGTTTCAAACCTGAATACAGGCAGCCCGTCAGAGGGAATATAGTTAAGCACCAGGCTATCAACAAATACACGCTCATTGAAGTAGTTGCCGCCGCGGTATTTTTTAATATATACAGGCATTACAGGTCAATTCCTCCTCTCAAACTTCGGGTTTTTACTTCAACATCAAATGCGCGGGTAAAGGTAACCGGATTCTTAACCACTACCTGGTTAATTATCTGCGGCATCTGTGATGACGAGTTTATTGAGCTATTCAATTGTGAGTTAAGGCTTAACTGCTGCCTGCCAAATAATGAACCAATGCCGCCTCCGGCGGCTGCGCCTAATGGACCGCCGACAATACCGCCAATTACCCCAAGTATCCCGCTGAAGAATCCCCCAAACCCGCCGCCGCTGCCGGTTATTGAACTGAGCAATTGCAGAATAATCTGCACGGTTTTAGTGAAGCCCGTATCCATAAGTCCCATATTGCCAAGCATACTTTTTGTTGTATCTAACATGATCCCAAAGTAGCCGGCAATTTCAGCGGAGCTTGCCGCAGGTTTATCAAGTGAGTTTACCGCAGTGCCGGGTTCTTTTTCTGCGGAATTTCTTCCCACCGGAATCAACCGTGTAATTTCACTTGTCATTTTATTTAACGATTGAATCAGCGCTGTTATTTCAGTATCAGGTATCATAATTATTGATCTCTATTAAATTTCAGTTTCATAATGTATTCTTCTCTATTGAGTTTTAGTATTTGAAATTCACGCATTATCCAGAAATCCATTTCATTCATTTTTTCCGCTTCGCGGGGCTGTAAGCCGTAGTATTTCGCAAGTTCTGATATCATGTAAAGGTACTCCAGCCCGCCTGGTATATCGAATCTTTCAGGCAAAATAGTATTACAGCTTTCGGCAGAAACAAACTTCTCACGAAATGCATTTATTTTACTGCAGGTAGTTGTACGCTCAAAAAAAAATCTGTAATCACATTTTTAATAAATTCAATTGAGTCGATTTCACTGAATGAATTCTTATCAAATTTCACTCTTGCGCCTTCGGCGCTTACTAGTATATCACTGAATAATCCCGAAATGAATTCCGCATCCGTAATTATTTCAAATAATGCCAGCGAATCAATTTCTGCAAGGTGTTTCCTAAGCTGTGATATTGGCGGCGCGTTAAGTAATTTCTCAGCTTCAATGAGCTTTTGCTTTAACTTATTCAGCGATTCTTCATTAACGGGTATTTCAGCTTCAGCTTCTTCAATTGCTTCTTTTAATATTATGACCTCATTTTCTGCACATAAAAGCTGTGATGAATCAATACCCGCTGAGTATTTATAAATTAGCTCCCTGTATTTTATTAAGAGGGGAGAAGCCTTATGAAGTACACCCAGATCCGGCTTTTTCAGTTTGTATTTAATCCCGTTGTATTCGTAAATGTTATCCATAATCAATTATATGCTATTTGTTCTTTGTTATTTGATATTTGATCAAAGTTCTGTTTCCACAATTACATGTTCCTGCTCCGCTGGGATAGTTACCGGACCCGTAGTCCTGATATTTACCCCCAATGCAGATTCAATTGCCGTAATATTCGCGGGTGAGATCACAACCGGCTGAGGCTGTACAACAGAAACTGATTCATACTTCATGGCTTTTGTGCCGCCCGGAGTTTTAAAATGCATCTGGGGAGTAACATTCGCAATTTTTAAGACCTCCTGGTGCTTGCCGTCTTTTATACCTTCATACTTAATTTCAAGATGAAGCTTACCGCGTGTGCCGAAGGCAAGATAGTCAGCAATGAGCTTTGATGTTTCCATTAGTACCCCTGCGGTCCTGCCTTCGAACTCTTCATCCTGACCGTAGGTTTTGCCGTCTTCGGCTTTGAATTTTTCGGTCTTCGCATCAATATCAACCTGCGATTCAAATATCAATCCGCAGTTTAATGCGTTCGTACCGTTTGTAATCGAGCCGGGAACAGCAAGATTTTCATCTAGCTCAATTATTACAAGCTGATTCCCGCCTTTGTCTCTTAACGCTCTGGACATAATTTTTATAGTTTATAATTTATAGTTGATAGTTTACAGTTGATAGTTTACAGTTGATAGTTTACAGTTGATAGTTTACAGTTTATAGGTTACGCAATTTTCAAAAATTAACTGTTAATTGTTCATTGATAATTGCTCACTGTCAATTATCTGCAGCTCAAATTCTGCCACAGGAAAAATATACTCGCCGCCTTTATACCCCTTATCTGTTCCGGTCACATTTACTTTGTGAATATTCGCGATGGTGAAACCGTTTGAAGTGTATTCCAATCCTGCCTGTGAATCATCACCTAACAATTTGCATAATGCAAACAGCTTATCATCAATTATCTTTTTGTAGATATCCAATGACTTCTTATAAAGCCTGAAGTGAAATTCGATCTTAACATTCACAATTATTGCACCGGATTCATTGTCATCTAATGTTATTTCACTCAGTTTGATGATGTATGAGTTATCCTTAAGGTTTGCCGGAAGGAAGTCCATGTCAAAATTCACTTCGTTTGCATTTAGCTTTTCCGGGACAGAAAGTGTACCGTTGAGTATAGTTATTTTTCCGGTTACCCAGTCATTAATTACTTTATAAAGCATGTTGATTTATTTAAGTATTTTTATTGTAGTGGTTTTGCTGAATTCGTTCAAAGCAAGTTTGCCATCGGAATCGCTATCCATCCAAATCCTTATCTTACCCAGCAGGTTTTCATATTCTTTCCTGAAATATTTCATCTTTAAATGGTACTGATCGTTTTCAGCAGTAAATCTATCAAGCAGAATCAGTTCCAGCCATTTGTATGATATCAGTTTTTCGATCGATGTATCACATAAGTATGCGGCGTAATCAATTGAACCTCCGGTAATGGTAACATTAAGCCTGTAATACAGGTATGAGCGGGGAAGTATGAAGGTAATTATTCCAATAGCTTCAGCTTTGCGTGAATCGATGGTTTCCCAGTTAGCTGAATCATTGCTTCCCTGCAGTATAAAGGTTTTTAGTCCGCCCGCAGTGAATACTTTTACATCAAGTACATACCGCAGCCGTGCTGCGAGGTCTTCGTTTGTCGGCTCAGTGGTATGGTCAGCGGCCTCAATAGTACCCGCATACCTGATATAAAGTCTCGGCATAATCTCTGCGGGGTTGAATCCCCGGTTTGAAAGCTCAAGCGTAACTTCTTCGATCGCTTTTTGTTTCTGTGGAGTGAAATCTGTTTCTTCGCTCCAAAGAAACCTTGAGAGCTCCGGTATGCAGCTTTTCAAGTCGTCTTCTGTTAAATATTCTTCAAGTGGCATTGTAAGTGTGTTTTATTTTGATGTAAAAAATTTCTTTCTGAAATCATTCCTTTGTTTCTCACTCAGCAGTATCACGCCTGCTGTTACAAGCTCATATAACTGCTTATCGCTAAGCGCCTCAAATTTCCCTGAAGCCGTCCGCTCACCATTTACAAGCACAAATCCTTCTTCCTTAATGATCCGTATCTTTTCATTGTGCCTGTTAAATCCCTCGCCGAACAAGTGAGCCACGACCATAATATTATCGCCATCAATTTGTGAGCTGTAACCCATTGGTGAGTTCAGCACAGCGGGATTTATTTCGTATATATCTTTTCCTTTGTTTGTATCACTCATAAGTAGTATTGGTTAATGTTAGTTTTTTAAATCCCTTACCTGCTCATTGTTATATGAGCAGGGCAGGGAAGTTTTCGTAAGAGCTAATTCATAAGAGTGAAAAACGGCCTATGTTGTCTTCAGCTCAGCGACTTTGATGAGCTTATCAGGAGCTACTTTTGACCAGTTGCTGCCGGTTGCAAGCTGCGCAAGGGTTGGATTCTCCGGAGCAGCGTCATCATATGCAACGCCGGGTGTGTGAACCATACAAGATACCCTTGTGATTATCTCATCTGTTCCGCCTGCCTGTTTTGCATCACGGGCAAGCTCAAGATAAATGCCGCCTGTTTTTACAACGTTCTTATTTGTCATGGCGCTTCCCGGCCTGTTGCGGAGCTTGTATACCATTGAGCCTCTGCCGCCAAGGAATGTTGAATATACGCTTGCGGTAGCTGTAAGGTCATCATCCGCAAAAGGCATAAGTCCCAGTATCTGTCCCGGGTTACCGGTTACGAATGTGTTATTGCCAACGGGTCCGGCGGGGAAAGTAATAAGATTATTTGTAACGGCATCGCCGTGCACTTTTGAGTGCATTAAGATAACGCTCAGCATCCTGTGCCAGTCGCCCAGCTTATATTTTGCCGCGAGTACACCCGCGTTTGAAATGTTTGCACCTGAATAAGTATTGCCGGTTGAGTGGCTTGATGCAAGCGCAGTTGCGAAGTTGCCTTTTAAAATATTGATCGCTCTTTTCTGCAATGCATATGCCCAGTACTCGCCAATATGCACGGCGATCTCTTCGATCATATCATTGCCTCTGCCTGCTACAGTGTTGACAAGCTCCTGCGCGCCCCAGCCTTTTTCAAGCTCCATCCATGCGAAGCGGTCCTTGTATGCCGAAAGCTTGTTAATTGGAGTTGTCGAAGATGTTGTTATCTGGTCAGGGTCAGAAGTATCAACATTCCATTGCGGCAGGTTGCCGAATGTACCCGTCTGGTTAGGGTCAACAACTTCATCAGGCGCTTCGGTCATAAAACCGGAGCCGAAAAAGCTGAGTGCCTTGGTAAATGTTCCTCTCAGTGTGGCCTTAAAGGTCTCACTCTGGAATTTACCTGCGAGATCATCAAGTGTTAATGATGCCATAGATCTTTTCTTTCTGTGTTTAGTTTGTAAAAGAGTTATTTAAATAGTTGATAGTTGATAGTTGATAGTTGATAGTTGCTAGTTGATAGTTGATAATTGTTAGTTGTTAAAACCGAATTTTTCGCGGTAGAGTTTTTTCCACAGCTCGGGGCGTTTTTTGCGGAGATCTTCCTTTTCGTTGTAGCTCAGCTCATCCCATTTTGCTGTGAGCTCCGCTCCGCCGGGGCCGGGTCTCGCGGAATCGCTTCCCGCAGGCGGCTTTGCCGTGTTAAGGTTTACGTAATCCCGCAAGCCTTCAATGGTGGGAATAAGCTCCGCTATTTTTTTATGTTCATCCGGTAACTGCTCATAATACTGTTGTTTTACGCCTTGCTCCAGGGCTGTGAATTTCTGTGTTATGCTTTCTTTTTCATCCGTTAGTGACTTTACAGAACCTTCAAGCTCTTTGATCCTGTTTTCTGTTTTTACATTGGCATTCTTTAGTTCGAAGAATTCATTTGAATTCTTTACAAGCTTTTCATGCTCCGCTCTTGTTAAGGTGACTTTCTCTTTCTCATCAGCAGGTGAGCTTCCTCCGCCGGATGTTGACGCATCATCAGAGTTAAATTGTATTTTCATAAGTTTGATTTAATTAATTTCGTAAATTCTGGTTTTTAAGAGTTCCGTTCTTTCCGAACATTTATGATCTCCCTCGCTTCATCTTCACTCACTTCCAGCTCTTCGGCGGTGATATCAATTTTATCTTTGTAGCCGTACTCCAGAGCCATAGCATAGCGTTTCTTCTTGTCATCAATCGATTCAAATACTTTCGCTTCGGTGAATCTTACCTCAAATGTCTTATCAGCCGGAAGTGCCTGCTTTGGATTGTAATAATTCCACACAACCCTTGTTACTTCAAGCAGGTGCTGCATAAAGTGGTAAAGTTCAGTTTTGTATTCCTCGCGCCTTTCAAGAAGCTCAAGCTCATCAATAATCTTTGCCGCACCGGACTCAGCCTTCAATTCGGTGCTGGCGGAGCTTCCGCTTATTGCTTCACTGCTCAGCACCAGCCTGTTATGCCAGTCAATGTTCTCTCTAACTGAGCCATAATCTACATTTGCAATGATGCTTTCAATTCTTGGTTCTTTATCGTCATCCTTCACGTTGTTTATCTGCTTAAAATCACCAGCCTTAAATGATTCACCATCAATGAAGTTAGTATTAATACCCAAATATATCTGGTGAAGTGTTTTGAGCTCTGTTTCGTTAAGGTCTGTTAGTCTTATATCAAGATTTTTCTGGTGCAGGAAAATATTCCAGTTAGGTTCGCCAAAATAATCTTCGCCTTCTTCTATCCTTAACGCTGCAAAGGGGAGGGCGTACCTGTAGTTACCGCTTAATGAATATGGATTTATCTTTTCAGGGTTACCTTTAGCGGGAATAACCTCATCGCCTTTTACAAGGTAATGTTCAGTTTTGCTCCAATAAGACCAGTATATTTCGCCCTCCTCATCCGCTTTGCGAACCGCAATTTTGGATTTTTCCAGGTAATCACCGCCGCACTCAACCGTATAATTATTGGGAGTAATAATATCTATCCTGAGTCTTTTAAGTTCACTATCCCACACGACATTTGCTTCAGTGATATTGAAGTAAACCGCTTTTTGGAATGCTTCTTTTACTTTTTGTACGAACCTGGAATCATTTAAGATACTGCTTAAGAGTTTTTGTTCTTCTTCAGTTGCATCATTTAATTTGATAACCGGGTCTTTGGTAAAGATACCGCTGGTTATTCTGCCGATTATCTTTCTTATCACATTTACATGCCGGAACCTGAGGTCCTGCAGAGTTTCCTCTGAAAATGGATTGTTCAAAGTGGCTTCACGCAAATAGCCGCAAATTGATTCATAATCATTGTTGTAAAATGCGGCAAATTCATTGTGAAGTGATAGCCTGTAGATCTCGCTTTTCTTTAGCGCGCTGTTGAATGCATTGTTAAGTTCACTGAAAATATTACCTGTTAAGAGCATATCGGTTTATAGTTTAGATTTTAAATTGTTCTGAATGAAGCAATGCTTGGTTTGCCGCGTATTGAGTATTCGTATTCATTATAGTAATCAACCGCCCGGCATAAATGTGTTCTAAGGGGATCCCGTTCGTCAAGCTCTCTTCCGTTATCCTTCCATGCGCAGTATTCCCAGTCCTTAATAAGCTCACCGCAGTTTTCGGGGTCAACATATTGCCTTATTTCACCTTTGGAATTACACAATTGCGCATTGGTCGCCCCAATTGAATCACGGATAGATAAACACGGCTTAATTCTCTTTTCTATTTTGGTTTTATTCGTGAAATAGTTTTCGATTATTTCCCAGTCATTGTAACTTGAGTTTGATGTGTGTTTTTTGCCGGCATAATCACCGTAAAAAATAATTTTCTTCGGATATCCGGCGCTAAGCGCCATAAAATAATCTTCATCAAGTATTTTGCACATCATAATTGTATTTGTGAACTGAAACGATAACGCTTTATGCCAGTAAGTAATTTCCCCGGTTCCTTCTGTGTGTCTTTGACCTACGACCCAGCTCATGGGTTTATCCTGCGCATTGAAATCACATGCGACAATAAAAGGCAGGTGGGGGAGTATCTCAGTTCGTTTATTGTTCTTTTCGGTATAGGCGTAGTAAGGTCTTTGCGAAGCCGTCTCAAAGGAGGCTTTGTACTCTCGTTCGTAATCGGGTTTGGCGAGATTTGCCTTAGCCTCTTCTATCTGCTCTGTACTCAAAATTTCCTCGCTTGTCCAGTGGTATGACTGCCATCCTTTCCTGCCGTGTCTGCCCTTTAAGAACTCATCAAAGAAATGGTTTTTACCGAACGGTCTGCCTTCTTTTATGCACCAGCCGCGGGTATCATTAATCATCGGTTCAATTGATTCATTATAGACAGCCGCATCACAATCCTGGTACTCCGATATCACTATACCATGCATCAACTGCCCCTGAACCCGTCTGAATTCCTTTAAACCAATGACTCTTAAGGTACCACCGCCATTTATTTCAATTTTCAAGCTGGTTTCTGATATCTTTCTGTCTATATTGGGAGGTATAAGTCTTTTCAGATCATCCCAAAAAATTTCCTTGGCCTGCTGCCTTGTTGGCGCCCCCGCGAAAAAGAATTTCTTGTAACTTTCATCTTTAAGCATTTCATTCATTATTAGCCTTTTGGCAAACCTTTCTGTTTTGAATGAGCGCCTTCCTGCTGCGATCAGGTAATTCCTGAATCTTTTCTCATTGAGATCTTTCTTTAGTTTCATCTGAACAGGGTGCTTTTGGGCTTTTTGATTTATTTCAAACCATCTTGCTGTTAGTTTGTTTATATCCGGCATTAAATCCCCTAAATTTCATAAAGGTTGCACATAAATTACTTACTGCCTGCTTTTTTGAAGCCTTTGCTGCTTTTTCTACATATTTTCTTCAGCCTGTTTCTGCGCATTGCGCTTCAGTTCCATATATTCTTCCACAGTAATACCGCTTTGGCTTTCGGGATTCTTGCTCCATCTCTTCCCGCGTATGTTGTAAAGATATATCAACGCCGCAGAAGAATCAGGCGGAACGAATTTCTTAACGATTTTAGTTTCCTTCAGTTTTACTTCCGGGTTATCACTGATTTCACCGGAATCAGCAGGAATGTATGTCCTGAATTCTTCTGTGATCCAGTAACCAAGCGCACGTTTCAATAATGCTTTTTCAACCTCTATAACGGCATTTAGGGGTGCAGTTTCAAGATCACGGCGGAAACCTGGTGATCTTTTAGAAAGCCGCTCAATTGAACCAGGCTCAGCATCAAGTATCATTTCCATTTCTGAATAACTGAGACCGAACTTTGCAAGTTCAATTGCGTCTTTCTGGATACTTTCGGGAAGTTTGGTTTTGCATGCTTTTTTTGTCAAGGTAACAGTGATCTGATTTTTAGAAATTTTTTTGTAAGTTTTTATTGTTATATTTGCATAAGCATTCAAACAACGTTACAAAGATATATGCTAAAAGCATATATGTCAAGAGCAATATATGGTATTGGCAAATAAATTTTCATAAATATATGTTTAATAAATAATTAATTATGAAGAAAAAACACACAAAAGACAGGTCATTGACCCGTAAGATCAATTCAAGGTTATTTCCTATGCTTGCGGCAAAGGGGATAAATTCAATTTACGCGCTTTCGCGCAGCATTAACGAAAATGCCGGTTCTATAAGTAAAATAAAAAGGGGTATCAGCGACTGGTCAATAGATCAGCTTGAAAAGATCAGGGTTATTCACGGTATTTCAGTTGATTCAATGTTCGGCGTGATTCACAAAAACAGGTCTGAATCAGACGGAAAAACCGTCAAATTTCACAAAGTGCCGGTGCTTGGGTATGCGGAGTGCGGCTCGCCTGCGGCCACGTGGATTGATAATGCAGTGAAAGTAATGGATATGGCTGATATTGGAAATCTGCTTAATCCTTTTGTTCTTATTGCCAGAGGTGACTCCATGAGGCCGTATATCAACCCGGGAGATAAGCTTATATGCAGTGAGCATACAGAAAAAATAAAAGATAATACCGCGGTTGTTGCTGTATTTAAGTCGATGCCGGATACTTTTGAAGCTAATGCAAAGCTTATCAGCTGGGACAGGAGAAAAAAGATAATTACGTTATACAGCATCAATACTAAATTCCCGCCAACGAACCATTTGGAAAATGAGTTTGTTAAGATATACAAGGTCAACCGAATAATAAGAGACGTTAAATAACTAAACTTATTAAAAATAATATTTTTATAATCTTAGCCCTTGGTTGTGTGGTATTTGGGCAAGCTTTGTATTCGCAGAGTGTATGCGGCATAGATATATCTGACCCGTATGATACAAGCGGTTATGTTTTCAACAATGCCTTGGATGCTGCCAACACAGATGTGTACCTGAAAAATGACCCCGGATTGTTTGACAGGGTGCTTTTGAACAGGTCGCTTGGTTATGTGTGTACGATCAACTATCCCAACGCTAACCGTTTTTCCGAAATATATGATGATTTGGTAAAAAATTTCGGATTTGAAAATGAGATCAAAGATGTTATTCCCGAAGGCGTTATTGAAAGTGATATTATTGAAATTGCCTTGCTGATCCTGGAAGGCAGGGCGCAAATTATCAGGTATTGGTTTGAGAAAAAATTCAACATCAAGCTGGATTACTCTCAAAAAAACCTCCAGCTATATATATCATATTTTTAATATTATGTAATTTAACAAGTTAGCCTAATCCAACGGTTAACTAAAAATATGATTTTTGATGTAATAATGGCTTTATTTTTATGTTTTAACCTTATATAATTGATAAAAATAATTACAGAAATCAGCCAAATGACGGCTGAAAAATAACAGTAATTAAAAGATATGAAACCCCAGTTTGAAAATCCCGTTTGTGATGAATGCCGCTCCAGGCTAGGTAATGTATTCTGCGCTCTGACAACTGCACAAGTATCCGAAATGGATTCCGAAAAGAATTGCAGCATATACAAAAAAGGACAGATAATATTTAACGAAGGAAACAAACCTGCAGGGGTTTATTGCGTTAACAAAGGCAAGATAAAGATCTACCAGACAGGTGAAGAAGGCAAAGAGCAGATATTAAGACTTGCCAAAGAAGGTGATGTACTTGGTTACCGTTCACTTATTAGCGGCGAAGCTTATTCTGGAACTGCCGCAGTTATGGAAGATGCTACAGTTTGTTTTATTCCCAAAAGAACATTTTTTGATTTTCTGCATACCAATGCGGATCTTTCAACTCAGATGATGCAGCTTCTTTCGCATGATCTCAAAGAGGCAGAAGCAAGGCTTACCGGACTTGCTCAGAAACCGGTACGCGAAAGAATGGCTGAAGCGCTTTTGATGCTGCTTGAGTTCTATGGGACTGATAAAGAAGGTGCAATAAATGCCGTGATTTCAAGAGAAGATATTGCTAACATAGTTGGCACTGCAACTGAAACTACGATAAGAATTCTCTCTGATTTTAAAGGTGAAAAGCTGATCGATCTTATCGGTAAAAAGATAAAAGTGAATAATCATCAAGGACTGATCAAGACCGCTCATATTTATGATTAGGGTTATTTTCGGATAAACTGAGAGCATTTACTGAATTTTCTTATATTTATTCCCATTTCAACCCCTTTTGTCATATTTAACAGCTACATAAATCATATTTTTATATGATTGAAATCATTGTAAAGTGCATTGAAAAACAGCTAATTTTGTTATGAAAATGAATTTTATAACAAAATGGCAACTAACACGGGTTTAGAAGAAATAATCAAAAACTACGGAGAACTAACCCAGTTCATTTTTCACAAAAATGATGTTCTCTTTAAAGAAAACGACCAGCCTGCAGGTCTATACTGCATTGAATCAGGCAGTGTAAAGATATTCAAAGAAGAACCTGCCGAACAGGAGAGGATCCTTCACCTGGCTACCGCCGGGGAGATACTCGGGCTGCATTCCATCGTTAATAATCATCCATACACAAATTCAGCAACTGCTATAACTGAAACAAGGGCAAGTTTTATTTCAGCAAATGATTTCATGAAACTCATTAACTCAAATAATACTTATAAGCTTCTTGTTATGAAAAGCCTTTGCTCCAGAATTGATTCAATGGAAGACCATATTGTCAGGATAAGCGAAAAAATGTCGGATGAAAGATTCGCCGATACTTTGCTTGTGCTTGTTGAAAAATACGGTATCAGCAAATCAAAGGAGATAAATATACATCTTTCAATTGATGAGCTGGCAAGCTATACCTGTACTTCAAAAAGTTATATGAAAAAGATCATAACAGAGTTCACGCACCGGGGCCTTATTACTTTTTCAGCAGGTAACATAAAAGTACTTAATCTGCCTTTGCTTCGTAACACAGCAATGCTGAACGCAAAAGCAACTATTAATTGATCTTCTGAGCATCTGAATTTGTAAAGTTTTCTCATATTTGTAGTTTCGTTCAGAAAAGCCGCGTATTCACTGGATGCGCGGCTTTCTTAGTTGCCTGTCGCGGAGATTTTGTATGAACCATATTATGATTATATTTGTTTATGATGTAAGCGACCACGTTTTCGCAGATGCTTTTCAAATAATATGTATTATTTTTGAATATATAAATTATCCCGTTAAAGAAAATGGAAAATTCAATAGCGTCACTTACCGGAAAATTTACTGCTGAAGAAGCCATGTGGGCCGGCGAGCAGATAGGCATGGATTGGCAGAAATATGATCTGGAGCAGTTCCGAATGGGGCTGGAAGTTGAAATGGAACATGGCCTCATTGACCCCGTTACCAATATTACAGGAGACGACCTTGTGATGACTGCAAAGATCGCCCTGGCTCATTTGAAAGAAATTCCCGATTACTATACCAGGCTTAAAAAGATGGAAAAAGAAGCCAAAATTGAATTTGCCTCAGAAAAATGCACCAGTTCAGAAAATAGATAATGAAAAAAGTTAATTAACATGAAAAAATTACTTGTACCCACTGATTTTTCAGAGCCATCCTATTATGGGCTTGATGCGGCAGCTGAAATTGCCCGCAAAACCGGCGCTCAGATACACATTTTCAATGCCTGTGAAGTTTCTGATTTCTATTACGCCGCAGACCCGTTGGTCATGTCTCCGCCTGCTTCTATCATGATTGAAGGTATAAATGACCAGCTGCAGAAGACCTCAAATTCAAAATTGAATCTGTTGAAGAAGAGAGCCTCTCTTAAGGGCCTCAAGGTATCAGTATCAAACCAAGTTACTGCAAATGTTCATAATGCAATTACCGCATATGCAGAGACAATTAATGCTGATATGATCGTCATGGGTTCTCATGGGGCAGGCAACCTGAAGGAGATAATTCTGGGAAGCACAGCAGAGCGCGTTGTAAGGTTTGCGGTTAAACCGGTAATTGTTATTCCTGTTAAACCCTCTAAAGGACTCTTCAGAAAGATCATTTTCGCATCAGATTTTTCGGAAGAAGCCTACAGAATTTTCCCGTTTGTAAAAGAGTTTGGAAAGATCAATTCATCAGAAATACACCTGCTGAAAATAAATACTATGGACCAGTTTTCAAGGACGATAGATGACAGAAGAAAGATCAATGACTTCAGCAGGAAGTATGGAGGTAAATATGTTGTATCTCTTTATAACGACTATATGAAAGAAGAAGGGATACTGAACTACGCAAATGAAGTTAAGGCCGACCTCATTGCTATCGGAACGCACGGCAAACGCGGGCTGCGGAGGTTTTTCTCAGAGGATGTTTCTGAAGGAATAGTCAGGCTTTCACACATTCCTATACTTATTGTTAACCTGAAAAAACAAAGAAAATAAAGTAATACACAGATATCAATTTTGCCAATGGCCCGGCTGATGCCGCAAAAAACCTGTAATTATCATCTAATTACAGGTTTTTTTAATATGATATATATCATATTGATAATTGAGACATATCATAGGAAACAGTGGCGTTTAAATGCTATTTTTGAATAGATTCAGTACGGGATACAATACATAGCCTGCAAATCTATCCTTTGCTCAGCAGAGTCTGCAGCATCAATGCGGCTATTCCTGTTTGTTTGTATCCCCGAAAACATAAATTATATTTCAGCGGTATTTACGAAAGGTTTCAAATGTCCGTACATATTACAGATGATTGTATAAACTGCAGCGCCTGCGAAACAGAGTGCCCGGTTCATGCAATTATGCCAAAGCTGAACACTCAAACTATATTAAATTCAAAACGTCCTAAGTACCTTAATAATCTTTATATGGCAAAGTTTTACCAGTCATTTGATCATTACTACATCATACCTTCCCGGTGCAATGAATGTCATAATGTGTATTCAGCGCCGAGATGTAATGCTGTATGTCCTGTTTCCTGCTGTATAACTGATGAAGCAAAAGATATTGAGGATAACACCAGGGTTAAAATAAAGATCAATCCGGTTTCTTTAACCAAAATCAGCTTGAACTGACATGAAAAACAAAGAAATATTCAGTCTGAACGGAAAAAAACCTGAGAGCCCGACAAGCTTCTTTGAAGAAGAATACACTAAAATGGCAGAAATGTCTGGTGCGCTTGATGAGCTTTACTGGGATATTGAAAAAGAAGGAATAAACACTCATGTTGTTCGTTCAATTAACGAAACTGTTAACAGATTTTACGATGAGCTGAGCAGACTTTTTAAGATGGAAGAAGATATCCTTTTTAAAGAACTGAGAGAGCTGCTGCCTGAAAGAGCGCTCGCGGAAGCATTGACAAATGAAAATGCCAATATTTTGCTTCTGTTCGAAGCGTTGAAAAACATATTTTCTGAAAATGATGAGATAAGAAAAGAAAAGGACCTATTGCAGGCAGAAATGATCGCGCTTGCTGACCTGATACAGCGTGACGCGGCCAAGAAAAAAAATGTACTCATTAAAGAGATCAATTCAGTACTGCCGCGGCAGAAACTTGAAGAAATGAGGGAAAAACTTAAAGAAGGACTTTTTGCGCACGCTTAATGTATCTGTTTAAATTTATTTTGCCGGAACATTATCGCTTAAAGAAGGTATGATTATTGACTGAAGTAATATAATACAAAAATATTATGAATCAGGTTGTTAAATACGGCAGCCACCGGTTTTTGAAAGCATCCGATGCTAATGCAGAGGATGCTTTAATTTTTTTTGCATATTTCTTAATTTAAGTTGATAAGGAGGGCGTTATTATGAGCGCTATAATTGCATTAAACAGTCTTCCTTCAAGTTTTACAGATGAGCTTAAGATTCCTTACCGTAAATACCTGAGGAAAGGATTGATTTATTCTATCATCATACACATTTGTGTAGTGGCTGCATACGGAGGTGTGCACTATTATACAAAATACAAACAGGAGCAGGAGCTTAAAACCATCCAGCAGAGGATAATCAATGTGTCATTAACTGACCTGGAGCCGCCGCCATCTGCACTGGATGAGGAAGTACCGCCGCCTAAGATCGAAGAAATTACCACTCCGACCAAAGACCTTGAAGCATTAACTCCGGAGCCTGTGGCCAGGGAAAAAGCCGATGTGCAAACCATTAAGACCCAGCAGCAGCTTGAAGATATAAAAACACCGGTTTCCAATGTTGGAGATACAGGTAAGTTCTCATTTTCCGGACCGATAAAGATAGAAGAAAGGAAGATCGAAGAAAAAATTATCAAAAAAGAAGTAGTTGAAGAAAAAGAAAAAACTGTTTACCAGTCTTTTGAAGTTGAAAAAGCGCCGGAGTGTGTTAATTTACAGCAGGTAAGAAGCTCTATGGTTTACCCGCCTATGGCTATTGAAGCCCAGATAGAAGGGAAAGTGACAGTTAAAGTGCTTGTAGATGGTGACGGAAGCGTTATAAAGGTTGGCAGTGTAAACGGACCCGATATTTTCAGGGATGAGGTTTCATCAAAATCAATGCAGCTGCAGTTTACACCCGGTTTGCAGAATGGCAAACCCGTTAAAGTATGGGTCACTGTACCTTTTGTCTTCAAACTGAAGTAAACAGAATTTAAATAAATTTGTGACGAAAAGATAATTTTCTCTTACCTGCAGCACCAGCTGCTTACGAAGAGCACAGACAAAGAAAATTTCTGACTTTATAAGAATTTGTCTGTGCTTTTTATTTTCCCGGAATTCCAGCTTACCATTATATCCGCGAAGGCAGGTATCTGTTCCGGCAATTAAACAAAACGGCCTGCGGGTTTGTCTCAAAAAAACGTCATATAAAACACAAAGCGGGTCCCCTACGACTTACTGAGCGTAAGCGAAGGAAGTTCCCGCCTTGCTGAATATACTCTATATATAAACACAAAGCGGGATCCCCTACGACTTACTGAGCGTAAGCGAAGGAAGTTCCCGCCTTGCTGAATGTAC
>CALMYL010000028.1 GCA_937873695.1 uncultured Ignavibacteria bacterium | reverse complement strand
TCAAAGTCTTTTGCTTTTCAAGCCCCTCCTTTGGAGGGGTTGGGGAGGTCGCTTTCTGAGCTATGCCACTATCACTATTCATATCAAGAGTCTTCTGCTTTTCAAGTCCCTCCTTTGGTGGGGTTGGGGAGGTCGCTTTTTGAGTTATGTCACTATCACTATTCATATCAAAGTCTTTTGCTTTTCAAGCCCCTCCTTTGGAGGGGTTGGGGAGGTCGCTTTAAACGCTGTGCCGAATGATGTTATGACTCTTTTCAATAAACTATCAAATAATGTTAAATGAATCCAGCTTCACTTTTTTATTTTTGAAATTGTTTTACCGTTTCCTCTGGCTATATTTTCATAGTCTTTTTTGGCAAGATCAATTGCAGAACTGATTAGAGCTTTTACTTTATTGTTCCTGTAATCTCCATAACTAATAACCGGAATGTGGCGTATTAGTTTTCCTGTTCCCTGAAGAAGTTTATGGGGGTCATCTAGCAATGTGCCTTTGTTGAAGCCAAGATTTACATGATTTGTGTATACAGGAAGCATACAATAAGCATCTGAAAGTTTTTCTGTTATGGAAAATACTGCAGTTAGTGCATGAGTATGGTATAACAATTCATAACAATCGGGATAAATATCCATTACAAATGCTCTGAGATCAGTAAAAATCTCAACTAAAACCGGACCTTTCAGCTTTAGTAATGTCAAAAAATCGGGGTGTATAGCTCTGGAATTCATATTTAGTCTTCCGGCGGTTCATAACAGCTTCTGCAGCGTGCCTCGTACAGGTCAGTTGCACCAACAAGGACCCGGTCTCCAGTGTTTGATATTCTCTGAGTACGATTTGCCGGCGCTCCGCATTTCATGCACACAGCCAGGGTTTTTGTAATATACTCAGCAATTGCAAGCAATTGAGGCATTGGTTCAAAGGGAATTGCCCTGTAATCAGTATCTAAACCTGCCACAATGACACGCTTTCCCTGTGCAGCCAGTTTCTGACATACTTCCACCAGGTATGAATCGAAAAATTGAGCCTCATCAACCCCGATAACATCAGCTTCCGCCGAAAAGAGCAATATTTGTTCTGCAGTCTCAACTACTGTACTGGGGATCTTCTGTTCGCTATGTGAAACAATATCACTCTCGCTGTACCTGTTATCAATTTTTGGTTTAAAAATCTCTACCCGCTGCTTTGCTATTTGGGCCCGTCTGAGCCTTCTTATCAGCTCCTCAGTTTTGCCGCTGAACATACTTCCGCAGATAACTTCTATCTGCCCCATCATTTTTTTATTTTCTATATCGTGCATTCGTGAAATTCCGTTATACTCTGTTTAACTTAAAATAATCTGGCATAATGTCCTTTAAAATAATATGCTTAATTTTCTTGCTTTTAGTAACTAATATTACTTCCATATCAGGGTTAAATTCAACCAGTGCCTGACGGCATAAACCGCACGGGTGTATGAACTTATCCGAGCTTGTTGCGACTGCAATTGCGGTAAATTTCTTCTCTCCGCCGGAAATACCGTTGAAAATCGCGGCACGTTCAGCACAAACAGTCAGCGAAAAGGCATCAAATTCTACATTTGTTCCGGCAAAAACCTTCCCGTTTTTGCCCAGCAGGGCAGCCCCCACTCTAAAGCCTGAATGCGGCGAATATGAGTTCTTAATAACTTCAAGCGCTTTTTTAACCAGTCTGTTCTGCTGAGCCTTTGATATCATTTATTTGATGTTATTTTACAAAATACGCAAAAATTTTGCATAATGGAACGTAAAAAGTTAAATTAGGTTGTAAATATAGATAGCTGAATTGATATAAAATATATATTTAATTATCTTTCCTGTTACAGATGCGAAGAAAAAAGATTTTCAGGTTTTTTGACAGATATTTGGGCATACCTTTGGTGCTGTTTTTGGCTTTATTTACGCGCAGAAAACGACGCTTACCAATAGAAGATATTCAGAATATTTTGTTTATCAAGCTGGCGGCCATTGGTGATGGTATTTTACTTATCCCGACACTCCGCAAGCTCAAAAATTCATTCCCTGGCGCCAAAATAACATTTATGTGCAGTGATATTAATATTTCAGTTATTCAAAAGATTCCTTATGTAGATAGAATTATTAACTGCAGGGTGTATGATTTTTTAAGGAACCCGGTTAATTTCTTCAGGTTTGTAAGAGAACTGCGCAAAACGAAATACGAGGTTGTTATTGATGCCGGGCAATGGGAAAGAATTAATTCGCTGATCACAATATTTACAAAAAGGGATTATTCAATAGGGTTCAGAACAAAAGGGCAGTGGAAACATGTTGTTAACGATGCAGTAGTTGCCCACAGCCGCACCAAACATGAAGTAGAGAATTTTATGGATCTGCTGATACCATTGGGTATAGTTCCGGTAAGCGGTGAATATGATTATGATGAACTTCAGCTGGAATTCTTCCTTAAACCTGAGCACAGAAAGTTCCGTGATGATTTCTGGAAAGAGAACGGACTTGAAGACAAGACTGTAATTTGCTTTCACCCCGGCTGCGGAGAGAACGGCAGACCGAGGGAATGGGCACTGGAAAATTACATAACTGTAGGCAGAAGACTTCACGAAGCTGACAGTAGTCTTGTCATAATAATTACAGGCACAAATTTCGAAAGGTATTTGTGCGATCCGCTTCATGAAGCGACAAAAGAATTTTCAATAAATACAGCAGGCAAGTATACCCTTGAGCAATCAGCAGCTCTTGTAGAGCGTGCAAAGCTGATGCTTTGCAGCAATACAGGCATATTGCACGTATCAACATGCGTAGGTACACGGACTGTCGGGTTACACGGTCCGACAAACCCCGTTAAATGGGGCGCTTACAATAAAAAAGCTATAACGATTCAAAGCAGTAAATACTGCTCACCCTGTTTATACCTTGGGCATGATTATGGCTGCAACATGCCAACCTGCATGAAAGAAATTACGGCAGATGAAGTATACATGGAGATCAGAAAAGCATTAAAACCGGAATTATTTTTGAATATATTACAAGCACAGGAGAACTAAATCAAGATGAAAATAGGAATGTTAACCGGAGGCGGAGACTGCCCCGGGTTAAATGCAGTAATAAGAGCTATAGTAAGAAAATCATTATCTTACGGTTGGGAATGCATCGGCATAGAAAACGGCTGGAAGGGGCTGATTGATATTTACACAAGACCCCTGGATATGAACGCGGTTTCAGGCATACTTCAAAAGGGCGGTACAATCCTTGGCACTTCCAGAACAAATCCGTATAAACTTGATGGCGGAGAGCAGACAGTAATAGAAAATGCCGGGAAGATAGGGCTTGATGCGCTTATTGCGATCGGCGGTGAAGATACTTTAGGGGTCGCAAATAAACTTGCCAAAACGGGATTCAAGGTTGTTGGTGTTCCAAAAACTATTGATAACGACCTGAACGGAACGGATTATACATTTGGTTTTGATACGGCAGTGAATATAGCAATGGATGCCATTGACAGAATTCACACTACAGCTGAATCACACCACCGCGCGATGATAATAGAAGTAATGGGCAGGCATGCAGGCTGGATCGCAATGCATGCCGGAATAGCCGGTGGCGCTGATTTGATCTTGATACCCGAAAAGGAAATTAAGATCGATGATGTAATAAAAGTAATGAATGACAGAGAGCAGCGCGGAAGAACATTTTCAATAATTGTAGTTGCTGAAGGCGCTAAGATCAGTGAATCAGATCAGAAGGCATCAGAGATGATATTGCAGGATGAAAAACTTGATGCATTCGGCCATGTTAGGCTTGGCGGAATTGCAAATCTGCTTGCTGAGATCATAGAAAAAAGAACAGGTGTAGAAACCCGCGCAACTATTTTAGGTCACATTCAGCGCGGAGGCTCACCAACTGCATATGACAGGGTGCTTGGTAGCAGGTTCGGTGTTCACGCAGTTGAAATGGTTAAGGATGGTAAATTCGGAAGAATGGCTGCGCTGAAGGGAACTGAAATTATCGATATACCAATACAGGATGCGGTAGAAAGCCTTAAAACCGTTGGCGATGATTTTTATGATGTTGCCAGAACATTTTTCAGATAACTGAGGTATAATTGATATGTATTATGTAAATAAATGCATATTAATTTTTCTGTTCTTAACGCTATTCGGGGGTTGCGTTAATTGGTTCAGTTCTAATAAGATAAAACCTTATTCATTTAGTAATGGCAAGTATGAGTTAAGCATTAGATTCGCAAAAGAAGAGTTTAAGGTATTTGAACCCGTTTTAGCGGAATTTACTTTAGTAAATCATGACACATTACCTTTGCTTCTAAGGAGGGATTTTACTTCCTCAGGTGAAAACACCTCGAGATTTATTTTTTTAGATAAAGATAATCATGTTAAAACGTCCAGTTCTAAATATTTTGAAAGAGCGTTTGTCATGTATGATACTGTCCCTAACTTTTTCTTACATCCCGGTGATACCCTTTATTCCTCAATGATAATAAACAACTGGGGTATTACACTAGACAAAAAATCAATTTCAAACGCCAGTTATTTTTTTAATAGTTGGGGCTATTTCCCTAAAGGCATATATAGACTTTACTATGAATATCCACTGATTGATTCTCTAACCGGCAATCATTCCGGTATTTCTTTATTCAGATCTAATGAAGCTACTTTTGGTGTTATTGAAAACAATATTGAAGAAAAATATCTTTTGAAACAGGTTCTTGATAGCAGTAAGAGGACTAACATGATAGATTACTATGAAAGAATTATTAAACAATATCCTGCGAACGAATTTAGGGAGCATTTTTTTTATGAATACATAAAGTACAAATATTCTGGCTACCGAAATGCCGAAACCCTTGTTTTAGATTATGAGAAGTTCATTTCAGAGTTTCCAGAATCATCTTATTTACTGTTAGATGATTTTATGTATAATTATATATATGCTTTGATCAAGGACTTCAAAGAAGTCAATACAGCTTCAAAATTCCTCAGATCAAGAATTACCAACGCAAAAATTCTTAAATATATTTCACATACTAATAGATTGCAGAATATTGTATTTCACAAATGGCATTAATATTTTCTTTGAATTATTGCAAAATTTTGCATATATTTGTGGTTTGCAGGAATAAATACGCTTATTTTAACCCAAATTAGGGTTAATAGGCATTATTGTTAAACAGGTAGAAAGGTTTTTTGATGTCTTCATTAAAGGCGCGTAAAAAGATTACTCACAAAGAAATAAAGAAAGATAAACTTGTTACAGGATATTTCGAAGCCAGGAACTGGCTTGATAAAGATGAGAACAAGAAGAAAATTTATATTGGGGTTGGAATATTAATCGTTCTGATAGCTGCAGGATTTTTGTATTACAGCAATAAGAAGGCAAAGAACGAAGAAGCTGAAGTGAAACTCTCAGCTGTTATAGGTTTATATGAGCAGGGTAAATATGCCGAGGCTGTAAACGGTGATCCGGCCGCGAATATTACAGGGCTTGCACAGATCGTTAATGAATACGGCAGCACAGAAAGCGGCGAGACCGCAAGATTATACCTGGGGAACTGCTATTTCAATATCAAAGATTACGATAACGCTTTAAAGCAGTTTGACTCGTACAGCGGAGATAACGATATAGTTAAGTCATCTTGCATCAGCGGAATGGGCGCGGTATATGAAGCAAAAGGAGATCTTAAAAAAGCCGGTGAGTATTACGAGAAGGCCGCAAACGTGAACAAAACGGTGGTTATAAACCAGGAAAACCTGTTCTATGCAATACGCGCTTACACAACTGCCGGAGATAAAGAAAATGCGAAAAGGGTATTTGCCAAACTGAAAGAGCAGTATCCAAAATCAAAATATCTCAATGAAGCTAAGAGATTTGAGTCAGAATTCAAAAACTGATCTTAATACATAAACAGATTATCAGCACAAAGTTTCTTAATTGAAGCTTTGTGTTTTTTTTAATACGCAGTATTGAATTTAACTTAACAAATTGAACTGGTTAGATATAGTTATTGTGCTGCTGGTTACACTGCCAACATTCTTCGGGTTCCGCAAAGGATTCCTGAGGAAGCTGCTTGGCATTGCCGGTATAATACTGGGATTTATCCTTGCTGTAAAATTTTATGATTCTTTAACACCGGTTCTTTCAAAAGTTATCAAAGAAAATCCTGCGTTTGTTAATGTTCTGAGTTTTCTGTTGATCATAGGTACCCTCTACGGGGCATCGATCTGGCTGGCAAGGTTTATAGCCAATATGAATTCTGGAACAAGTATAATTGATAAAATTCTGGGCACTGCCGTAGGTTTTCTGCAGGGATTGCTTGTTGCCAGCGTTCTGCTTTATAACCTTTCTTTTGCAAACCTGCCTTCTGCTGAAACCAGAAGCAGCTCTTTGCTGTACGGAACTGTAACAAAAATAGCTCCGGCAATGTTTGATAAAATACTTGAATACTTTCCGGGTCTTGAAGACCTTTACAGGGAGTACAAATCACCCGTACCCGGGCCTTCAGAGCAGCAGAATTTACAGCCGGTTGATAAGAATGAAAAGAACAATAAGGAAAATAAGAACAATAACCAGCCTAAAGGAAAATGAACACTGTACTCATAATTGAAGATGATAAGGCAATTGTTGATGTCCTTAAAATGATCCTTGAGCATGATGGTTTCAAGATCGAGAAGGCTTTTAACGGTCCAACCGGCATTGAAAAATTCAGGGAAGTGAATCCCGATGTTGTTTTGCTTGATATCCGCATGCCCAAAATGGATGGCATAGAGGTACTTCAGGAAATCAGGAAAATAGATAAGAGCTCCGTTATAATAATGATATCAGGCCATGGTAATATAGAAACAGCGGTTCAGACAACCAAACTGGGAGCATATGATTTCATTTCCAAACCCTTTGATGTCGAAAGACTGAAACTTACTATACAGAACGGACTTAATTACCGTAAGCTTTTGGCCGAAAACGAAAGCATGAAACAGAAGTTTGATGCTGATGCAGAGTTCCTTGGCGGCAGCGATGAAATGAAAAGACTGAAAGACCAGATCTCCAGGATCGCATCAACATCAAGCAGGGTTCTAATAACCGGAGAGAACGGTACCGGTAAAGAACTTGCCGCAAAACAGGTTCACAAACTGAGCGACAGAGCTGATAATCCATTTATACATGTAAATTGCGCCATTATTCCAAAGGATCTTCTTGAAGTGGAACTCTTCGGTAGTGTTGAAGGATACCTCTCCTTTTCACCCGGTAAAAGACTCGGAAAATTTGAAATTGCTAACGGGGGAACCCTTTTCCTTGATGAGATAGCCGACCTAAGCATGGAATCGCAGGCAAAACTACTGAATGTACTTGGAGAAAACAAGATCGAGCCCCTTGGAAGCAATGCTGAGATCCCTGTGGATGTACGTGTTATATCATCAACAAACCGGGATCTGGATCAGCTAATTACTGAAGGGAAATTCCGTGAGGACTTGTATCACAGGCTGAATGTCCTTACACTTGTAATTCCGCCCCTTAGAAGCAGGAAGGAAGATATACCCGAGCTGGTTTGTCATTTCACAAAAGAAATTTGCCTTAAAAATGAAATGCCTGAAAAATCCTTTACTCCTAAGGCACTTGATTA
Organism: uncultured Ignavibacteria bacterium; assembly: GCA_937873695.1. Lineage (GTDB taxonomy): Bacteria > Bacteroidota > Ignavibacteria > Tepidaquicellales > OLB5 > OLB5. The sequence continues at coordinate 108,456 of CALMYL010000028.1, read as the reverse complement.
CCTTAGTTCGCTTAAGTGGCCGGGGAATGTAAGGGAGCTTAAAAACACCATTGAAAGGCTTATAATTCTTTCTGATTCCGATGTTATAGACAGGAAAAACATAGAGTCAGAAAACAGGGCATATTCATCTGAAATGGATAAACTTGTAAATTCAGAAAGCACCCTCAGGGACTTCCAGGATATATCAGAGAAGATATTCATTGAGAAAAAACTGGCCGAAAATAACTGGAATATTTCAAAAACCGCAGAGGCGCTTGATATACAGCGCAGCCACCTTTACACGAAGATTAAGCAATTCAACATAGAAAATCCGGATAAAGACGACAAAAGTCATTAAACCTGCTGATAAAAATCAGTAGGAAATATGATTAATGTAGGCAATATAATCATTCTTGCTTATATCAACATATTTACCTATAATCACGTCAATTCATAACAAAAATTTATTAATTTCCGGTAAAAAACATGATAATTAAGAATTACCTGCTGGCTTTTGTGCTTATGCTCTCTATTTTTACTCTTTCAGAAGAACAATTATATTCACAGCTTGGCAACAGCAACATGGTTCTGCATGCCAATAAAAACGACCATCCCGGCACGGGAGGCAATTTGTATTCAGCACTATGGGGTTACAGAGCCCCAAACGGCCGTGAATACGCAATATTGGGATGTGCAACCGGAACAGCTTTTTACGATATAACAGATTCAACCAATATAGTTGAAGTTGGGTTCATTCCCGGTCCTACAAGCAACTGGCGTGAAATGAAAGTATTTTCAAATTATGCATACGTTGTTTCTGAAGCATCAAACAGTAAGATACAGATCATAAATCTGGCAAATCTACCGGCATCAGTAACGCTGGTCGGTACTTCAAATATGTCAAATCACAGTTCAACTCATTCAATATCTCAGGATGGGCCATATCTTTATTTGCACGGTTGTAACAGCAGTTTTGGACAGGGTGTAACTGTTGTTGATCTCACAAACCCAACATCTCCCGTAAAACGAGGCGGATGGAATACCCAGTACGTTCACGATAGCAGGGTAAGGAATGACACAATTTACGCCTGCAACATATACGATCCACCAGGAACAATTACAGTTATTAACGCCGCAAACAAAGATAACCTGACAACAATTGCATCCTGGGTTAATAATCCCAACCCCTTCCCGCATAATGCGGCATTAACAGCAGGCAGGACTTATATCTATACTACAGATGAAACATCATCACCAAACGGCAAACTGAAGGTCTGGAACATATCGGATCTTTCAAATGTCACTTTTGTAACAAACTGGCAGCCGACCGGTATAACGACGGCTATCGTTCATAACGTTGAAATTTACGGCAACTATGCATTGGTAGCGCACTATACCGCCGGAATCAGACTGATCAATATTTCAAATCCGGTAGCACCAACAGAAGCAGCATGGTATGATACATATCCATCAAATAACAATAGCACATACAACGGATGCTGGGGAGTTTACATGTTTCCATCCGGCAAGATAATCGCTTCTGACAGGCAAACAGGACTGTATGTGGTAAAACCAACAATACCTCTTGTAGGAATAAACGACCCGGTAAACAACACACCCAATAGATTTGAGCTTAAACAGAACTATCCAAATCCGTTCAATCCTTCAACATCAATTGAATTCAGCCTGAATAAAGCTGCGCATGTTACATTAAGAGTATTTGATGTGCTTGGCAGGCAGGTGGCAGTTCTTGCAGATGAATACAGGCAGGCAGGTTCATACAAAGTCAGCTATGATGCAGGCAGGCTTTCAAGCGGGGTATACTACTATACTCTCACAGCAGATAACGGTTTCAGTGAAACCAAAAAAATGATCTTAAGTAAATAAAACATTATTAATTTGAAAAAGACAATATTATTTCTATTCGCCTTGATAATATTCGCGGCCAATGTTTACTCTCAGCTTCCCAATCAGAATACAATACTGCTGGCAAACAAAGATGAACATGGTAACGGGTACTCCGCATTATGGGGATATGCAGGACCGAACGGCAGGGAATACGCGATATTAGGCTGCAATAACGGAACAGCATTTTATGATATTACCGATACAGCAAATATCCATGAAGTTGATTTCGTTCCGGGAGTTAATTCCGGCTGGAGAGAGATGAAAGTATTTTCCAGTTACGCGTATGTTGTTTCTGAAGGTACTAACAGCCGTTTACAGGTAATTGCGCTGCAGTACCTTCCTGACTCAGTCAGCCTTGTTGCTACATATTCATATTCAGGTTATACCAAAACGCATTCAATTTCTCAGTCAGGTCCGTATCTGTATCTCCACGGAGGGAATGTTACACAGGGCGGCATGGATGATGGCGGATTGACAATACTTGATATCACAAATCCTACTGCGCCGGTTAAACGCGGTTCATGGTCTAATTTCTACGTGCATGATTCAAGGATACTTAACGATACAATTTACGCATGTAATATTTACGATCCGCCGGGAACGATATCAGTAATAAACGCGGCAAATAAGGATAATCTCACAAATATCGCATCATGGGTTAATAACCCAAACCCATTTCCGCATAACTGCGCTATACCAAATGACAGGAGATTTATTTATACAACTGATGAAACCTCCAGCCCAAATGGTAAGCTCAAAGTGTGGAATAAATCAAACTTAAATAATGTAACGCTAGTAACCACATGGCAGCCAACAAATATTACAACTGCCATTGTACATAACGTAGAGATCTACAACAATCTGGCAGTTATTGCGCATTATACAGCAGGAATAAGAATACTTGATATTTCCGATCCGCAGGCTCCCCAGGAAATAGCATGGTATGATACCTATCCTGCCCACAATAATGCACAATTTGCAGGCTGCTGGGGAGTTTTCATGTTCCCATCATCGGGTAAAATAATCGGAAGCAATATAGGAGAAGGATTATTTGTAATTAAAATAGGAAGCGCTGTTACAGGCATAGCAGGTAATTCCTCTATACCGGAGAAGTTCTCGCTTAAGCAGAATTATCCAAATCCTTTTAACCCAAGCACATCAATAGAGTATAATATTCCGAAATCATCTTATATAACACTGAAGGTTTATGACGTTCTTGGCAGGCAGGTTGCTTTACTTGCTGATGAGTTTAAACCGGCAGGCTCATACAAACAGACTTTTGATGCAGGAAGGCTTTCTAGCGGTATTTATTATTATACACTTAGCACAGATAACGGCTTTAGTGAGACAAAGAAAATGATCTTAAATAAATAATTGTACTGTTTAATTATGTTCACAAGCCCGTTTTAGAACGGGCTTTTTTATTGATAACTAGTGATATTGTTTTTATTATATGCTATCGCTAACTTATAAAATGAAATTAGGTCTGATGAGGTTTATCATATTATTTTTAATGTCAGGTAATGTATTTATATATTCCCAGTCTTTTAATATGAACCTTATATCGAACAAAAATGAACACTTTTCAAATCTCTATTCAGCTGTTTGGGGTTATACTGCATCTGATGGACGTGAGTATGCTATACTTGGCTGCAGTGAAGGAACTGCATTCTATGATATCACGGATAGTGCTAATGTTACTGAATCCGGTTTCATCCCCGGGTTATCTTCACTCTGGCGTGAATTCAAAACTTATGGTCATTACGCATACATTGTTTCAGAAGCTTACGGCAGCGGTTTACAGATTGTTGACCTGCAATACCTGCCTGATTCTGTGAGTTTGGTTAGAACAATCACTTTTCCGGGGTACTCACGTACGCATACAATATCGCAATCGGGGGCTTATTTATACTTAAGCGGCGGCGACTATAACGGAGGGGGAATATTTGTTTATGATATTTCACAGGATCCTGTTAATCCGCTTAAACGGGGTGAATGGTACGAACATTACATTCACGACTGCAGGGTTATAAACGACACTATTTGGGCGGCCGCTATTTTTGACGGCTTTATTTGCTCAATAAACGCTGTTAACAAAGATAGCCTGAGTACAATCAAAAGCTGGCTGAATCTGCCGGCACCTGGTCCGCATAACACGGCGCTTACAGATGACAGAAAGTATCTTTATGTAACCGACGAAATAGGTTCTTTCCCCAGGTTTATGAAGGTGTGGAATGTTTCTGATCTGAATGATCCTGTACTGGAAGCAATGTGGAGGCCGCCTGGAATTGATTCAGCTATAGGCCACAATATCGAGATCTATGGCAATTACGCGCTTCTGGCACATTACTCGGCCGGGGTTAGAGTGCTGAACATAACTGACCATGCTAACCCTTTGGAAATTGCGTGGTATGATACCTATCCGCAGAATGACGGCAATAATTACGATGGATGCTGGGGAGTTTATTTGTTTCCAAGCGGTAAAATAGCCGCTTCTGACAGGTCAACCGGACTATATATATTAAGGAGCTCAGTCTTACCAATTGGTATAAACCCCGGAAATAACATTCTTCCTGCAAAATACAGCCTTAGACAAAATTATCCAAATCCGTTTAATCCGGTAACCAAAATAAACTATTCGCTGCCGCAAAGTTCTTATGTCAGGATCAGGATCTTTGATGCTTCAGGCAGGTTCGTTACTTCAATTACTGACGGATTTGTGAGGGCGGGGGAACATTTCGCTGTTTTTAACGGCAGCGGACTTTCAAGCGGAGTTTATTTTTACGTTCTTGAAGCAGGGGATTATACTGAATCGAAAAAAATGGTATTAATTAAATGAACCTGGTATGAATGAAACCCAATTTGTTGTGCTTTGTGAAACATATGACTACATGGAGTCTGAGCTTATTGAAGCATTGCTTAAAGACAGCGGAATTGAGTATTTCACAAAGAATAAGTCTGATACTTCTTCTTCCGAGCTGGGGACAAGGATTATGGAAAGGATATCTACAGGAGTGCCTATAATATTCTATGTTAAAGCACAGGATGAAGATAGAGCATTTGAACTGCTCAATGAAGACCGCTCACATTTACTTGATGATGAAAACCTGGATTTCGGCAAAACTGAAAATGAAGAAGATACAGAAAATCTGCATGAAGGGAGTTGAATTCACTCCTTTGAAAAGTTCCTTTGCCTCAATATTTCATACAAAAAAACACCGGCAGATACCGATACATTTAATGAATCAATTTTGCCCGCTATGGGTATTTTGACGAGATTATCGCATAAATTTATAATATTTTTCCGTAAACCTTCACCTTCACTTCCAAATACCAGAGCGCATTTATCAGGGAACCTGAAATTATAAATTTCTTCATCTGTTTTTAACACAGTACCTATAATTTTGTAACCTGAGCTCTGCAATACCTCAATAGTTTTATAAATATTGGGTTCTTTTGATATTTTTATATAGTTTGTTGCACCTGAAGAACTTTTGATTACAGTATGGTTCACTTTTACTGAGTTTTTATCAGAAATTATTATTCCGTCTGCTCCTGCGGAAACCGCTGTTCTGATTATTGCGCCAAAATTATGCGGGTCCTGTATCTCATCCAGTATAAGCAGAGTTGTTTTTTCCTTTGAGTTGAGTGATTTCAAAATTTCGGTCGTCCTGGAGTACTCGAAATCCTTAACCTCTGCGTAAATACCCTGTGAAATGCCATCGGATTTATCGTTCTTATCAAGTATTTTTTCGAAGTGAGATTTGGGCATTACAGCTATATCAATATTTTTTGATTTAGCCAAACGCTCTATTTCTTTTATTTTATTATCAGTTACAGTATCAAGCAAAACAATTTTAAGTATTGTTTCCGGTGAAGATCTCAGAGATTCAGTAACCGGATTTCTTCCTATTACTAGCATTAAATATGTTTAAGTTTTTGTTTATATTTGGAAATAACTTTTGTTTTTTTCACATCGCATCACAAATCTAATTAAATAAATTACAAAATACAGTAATAATGGAAAAAATTTTGGATAAGCCTAATCATACTCCTGAATTCAAAAAACGCAGGGGACTGAACTGGATGACCTTGGGTCTTACATATGCGGCTATGTATATGGCACGCTACAATTTTGGATTCGCGAATAAGCAGCTTTCAGATACATACGGATTTTCCAAAACGGAAATTGGAACAATTATTACTGTAAGTACATTAATTTATGGACTTTCAGCCATATTTAACGGACCAATTGCCGATAGGTGGGGCGGCAGAAAGGCGATGATCACCGGCGCTATAGGGGCCAGCGTATTTAACCTGGCATTTGGTATGGCAGCTTATATGGGATTTCTGGGTACGGGTACATTTATGCTGTTTTATTTAGCAAGCATGTGGACTTTAAACCAGTATTTCCAGTCATACAGCGCTTTGGCGCTTATTAAAGTCAATGCCGGTTGGTTTCATGTAAGCGAAAGGGGAGTATTTTCCGCCATTTTTGGCTCAATGATCCAAAGCGGAAGGTTCTTTGTGTACATGCTTATGACAACGGCTCTTGTAGCCGGTTTGCCATGGCAATGGAAGTTTTTCATTCCTTCCGCAATTGTAGCTGTATTTACTTTTCTCACCTTTTTGTTTGTCAAGGATTCACCCAAAGATGCAGGACTGGATGAATTTGATCCGCAGGATGCTACAAGCGGCGATACTGAAAAGATCACTCTGGCATACGTTGCCAAAAAAGTATTCACCAATCCAATTGCTATAACAATTGCGGCAGCTGAGTTCTGCACAGGACTTGTACGCAAAGGCTTCGAAGAGTGGTTCCCGAGATATATGCAGGAAGTACACCATTTGAATCTTGATAATCCTGTTTTTCAGCGGAATGCCTTTGCAATTGTGATTGCGGGCATTGCTGGCGCTTTTGTTGCCGGTTTTGCTTCAGATAAGCTTTTCGGGCACCGCAGGCCGCCTGTGGCTTTTTTTGGCTACCTGCTGCAGGTAATTTCTCTTTCCGTAGTAACTATGACTTCCAACCTGACCCTGATAATTGCTGCGTTCACGGTTAATTCTTTGGCAATTTCGATGGTACACTCAATGCTGTCCGGTACGGCATCTATGGATTTTGGCGGCAAACGCGCCGCCGCTACTGCAGCGGGAATGTTCGACGGTATGCAGTACATCGGCGGCTCAGTTATGGGTATCGGCGCAGGCTGGCTGCTTGATACATACGGCTGGGGCGTATGGGGTCCGAGTATGATAGGATTTTCAGCAATCGGCGGAATTTTAATGATAAAGTTATGGAATGCCAGACCATCAAGGGGCGGACACTAAATATATATGAATGTTATTCAGATCTGAAGAAGGCTCAACAAGGCAGTTAATTGAATTTTGCTCAGGATATTTCTTTCTGTACGCAATAACAGGTATTACTGTTAAATTTTTTACAGGATCATCAGCTGTACTAAACCCTTCAATGAGCGAGATCCAATACCTTGTATATAATACTATCGGCGGTAACCTGATAGCCCTGGTTATAGTTCTTGCCTTTAAGTGGTATAAAATTCAGTCAAATAACACTGTAAGCTTAATTGGTTTTAAAATACCATCAGAATTTTATTATATCATACCTTCGGGCATTTGCACAGCTATCGTTATTCCAACCACAACATTAATGTACACTCTTCCTATTTCTGTTATGGTTGCAATGGTTATTATGCGGGGCAGTATAATTGTGATAAGCAGAATTATTGATACCATTCAGATTAAGCAGGGGATACTTAAGAAAAAAGTATATTGGGAAGAAAACGCCGCTGTACTTTTCGCCATACTGGCAGTAGTTGCCAATTTAATTAACCTAAAACCCGGAAGCTTTGATTTTGTAGGTTCAACAGCTGCTATGACAATACTTATCAGTTACCTCTCCGCATATTCTATCCGCATTTATATCATGAATTATTACAAAAATACCCGTGCAAAAGGCGTTAAACAGGATAATAAGGGTTTCTTTGCGGTTGAGCAGATAGCAGCAACAATTACTATGGTCATCATTGGGATTTTTATCTACTATTCACCCGGATTGGTTGGCTGGAACGCGCCTCAGGTTATTGATTTCAGCGAGGCGTTTAAGTCACCACATGATTTTTGGTTCTGGGCATCAATATCGGGTTTCGCATTCGGACTGCTTGCTTTCTTTTCGGTCTTCATATTCATGTTCAAAGGCAGGACTGCAACATTTGCGGGGTTGGTAAACCGCCTGACTTCGCTCATAGCCGGAACGGCAGCTACGCTGATATTTGCTGTAGTGTTTGGCGGTGCTTACCCTGGAACTGAAGACTGGATTACACTTGGATTCATATTGATAGCCGTAGCTTTCCTTACCAAAGCTGAAAAGAAACGCTCTGTTGAACTTAGACTTACTAATAATTAATGAAATATAAGAACATTCTTTTTGATCTTGACGGTACTATTACTGATTCAAGTCCGGGTATAATAAATTCATACCTGCATTCACTTAATAAAATCGGACTTGCCGAAGACGATATTGATAAATTGAAAAGCTATATTGGTTCACCACTTAGAGCTTATTATACCGAGCGGCATAATTTAAGCACTGCTGAATCAGATACAGCGGTTAAACATTTCAGGGAGCATTACTCAAAAATCGGCATTTTTGAAAATGCTGTATATCCCGGTATGGCTGAATTGATAGATAAGCTGCAGGAAAACGGATTCAGATTATATATCGCTACATCCAAACCGCTTGAGTTTGCAGTAACTGTACTGAACCACTTTAAATTGAAAGAATATTTTAACAGCATTCACGGTTCTGATATGTCAGCTGATAATAAACCTAAGGATAAGCTCATTGCAGACGCTATACTTATGAACGGGCTGAGTAAGAATGAAAGTATTATGATAGGGGACAGGTATCACGATATTAACGGGGCTAAAACAAACGGGATCGCCTCAATAGCGGTAACCTATGGTTACGGGAGCATTAATGAGCTAAGTGAACTGCAGCCTGATCATATCGCATCTTCTGCTGGCGATATTGAAAAGGTACTTTATGAATTATGAGTTCACCTGAAATAAAAAGGATAAGTCTTTTGAACTTATCCCTTTTCTCCTCCTCTATATATCCTCCTGAAAACTGATATCTAAAGTATATTTTCTAAATTTGCTTACCTTAATAATATATAAAGCAGTATAGCTATAATTCCCGCAACAGAAAATAAGGCGTAATCCTGAACTATACCGGTTTGAATCTTTCTCCAGTCAAGTGAAAGACTATTGAAGAACTTAGCGGTACCATTTACAGCTCCGTCAATTATCTTTACATCTAATATTCTGTAGAATATCCCGGATAGCCACAATAACGGCGAAACAATTATCTTGTCATACAATTCGTCAACTCTGTATTTTTCCTTAAGCAGGTTATAGAAACCGCCTGAGAAGGCATAAAGTCTATCACCTGATTTGAACATCTTAAGTGATACAATGATCGCAATAACCGCTACAAGTATTGAAAATGCAATTAGTCCGTATTCAGTAGATGCCACTACATGATGCTCAGGTAAAATTGCAAGCGCGGGAGCGAACACAGGCTCAAGCCAGTGCTCAATAAAATTCGGAGCGATGATGTGCGGCATACCTATGAATCCGCCAACAACTGAAAGCACTGCAAGAATTATCAGAGGTACGGTCATCAATGCAGGTGATTCATGCGGTTGAACGTGCGCTTCATCATATCTGGGTTTACCGTAGAACGTTAAGCTGATAAGCCGCCATATATAAAAAGCTGTCATGAACGCTGTGAGAACAGCTATTGCAAATACGGGGTAGTGTCCCGCAAAGAATAGTTTAGAAAGAATTTCATCCTTACTGAAAAATCCGCTGAAAGGCGGAATACCTGAAATTGCGATACCTCCCATAAGGAAAGTAAGAAATGTAATTTTCATTTTACTTTTCAGTCCGCCCATTTTTGTTACATCCTGTTCATCATGCATGCCGTGTATAACTGCTCCTGCACCAAGGAACATAAGCGCTTTGAAGAAAGCATGTGTTGTAACGTGGAATATACCGGTTGAAAACGCCCCGGCACCCATTGCCATGAACATAAAGCCTAATTGACTTACAGTTGAGTAAGCAAGAATTTTTTTAATATCGTTCTGCGCGACCGCAATTGTTGCCGCCATAAAGGCTGTAAGACAGCCGATTATCATTACAACTTCCATTTTAATTGGCCCCATTGAAAAGAGGGGGGAAGTCCTACTTATCATATACACACCGGCGGTCACCATCGGAGGGGTATGTATGAGCGCTGATACAGGTGTCGGACCCGCCATAGCGTCGGGGAGCCAGACATAAAGCGGTATCTGTGCTGATTTGCCAGTTGCGCCTACGAAGAGCAGTAATGTTATAATTGTAAACATCGAGACCGGAACAAGCGAACCGGGTATTGCAGCATTTATAGCCGCAAAGTTTAACGAACCGAAATTCATAAATATAAAGAACATTGCAAGCATGAAACCAAAATCACCGATTCGGTTCACCCAAAAAGCCTTGTTGGCAGCATCGCCTGCGAATTTCTTTTCATAAAAGAATCCGATAAGCAGGTATGAACATAAACCAACACCTTCCCAGCCAAGGAACATCAGAAGCATGTTATCGCCAAGCACCAGGTTAAGCATCGCAAAAATGAAGAGGTTTAAGAACGCGAAGAATCTCGCGAAGCCTCTGTCTCCATGCATGTAACCGATAGCGTAAACGTGTATAAGAAATCCAACCCCGGTTATGATAAGACACATTGTAACCGAAAGCGGATCTACAAGATACGCGGCGCTGATGTTGAGTGAGCCTGTAGTTATCCAGTTGAAAAGGGGAATGGTGATACTTCTTGATTCCTGCGGCAATGAAGTGATATTCAGGTATGCAAGTAACGTAATTATAAAAGAGCCCAGCACCATTAAGGAACCGATGATTCCGGATACTTTTTCATTTCTTATCTTAGCGCCAAATAGCCCGTTTATTAAAAATCCAACTAAAGGTAAAACCGTAATTAAATAGAAATATTCTACCATTTTAAAATATTAATTTCATCCAGGTTAATTGTTGATTTATTGCGGTAAAGGGCTATAATAATCGCAAGACCTATGGCAGCTTCTGCTGCGGCTACGGTCATAATAAAGAATACAAATATCTGTCCGTTCAGATTCCCGAGAAAAGATGAAAATGAAACAAAGACAAGATTAACAGAATTAAGCATGAGTTCAATACACATAAATACTACAATTGCATTTCTGCGCGTTAGAACTCCAATTACTCCGATTGAAAACAAAAGGAGTGCCAGTATTAAGTAGAAATTTAGTTCCATTTACAAAAATAACAGAAATTGAGCATTTTATCAATTTATTTAGTGAAATAATTAAATTTAATTGGTATAAATTTTAAATAACAGATCATTGTAACACAGGTGAGTTTGATTCTTTAATATCATGATCAATCTGTAGAAATAAAATATGTCCTATAACTTGGTGAACATTTTCATTACCGAAGAATTCATTCGGCACATAGAATTCAACACACAATTAAAAACAGGGCAGAAGCAAAATGGAATCCCGGAAAGTTATAAACAAACCCACGGATTTCGCGTTACTTTAGTAACGCTCAACTTTACATAATATATATTATTACTCATTTTACGAACATTATGTTAAAAGGTGTCGTTTTCGAGTATTTTCGTATACCGTTAAATTGGGGTTTTGGATGATTGCATATATGATTTCTGTTAATTACTTTTGAGTTAAATAATCTAATACAATTCATGCTAAAATATTTAATACTGCTTTTTGTTACTATAATATCTCTCAATACAACTCATCTATATTCTCAGGCTGACTGGAAAACCGATTGGAATAATGTTCTTGCCAAGCTTGATTCAATGTTTTACCGTGAGCAGGCTCAGTTCAGGCTCATGCAAAGCTACCAGAACGAAGCTACAGAAGAATTGATACTTAAGGATATAGATACACTCAATGTATTTGCGACCGATGTGAATGCTCACATTGATTTTGCGAATAACTTCAAATTACCGGCTGATTCAGATGCCCTTAACGCTTCAGAAACCATAAGACTTAAAATTGAAGGATTAAAGGAATATTTTGAGCAATGCATGCTGCAGATCCACGTCAATAATAACATACTGCAGCGCAGGCTTAAAAACGAGTCGCTTGATTTTAAGGTAAAACAAATTGATGAACTTAAACTGGGAAATTACGCACCTGTGCTGAAGTAATCATAAATTGCGGTTTAAATCACTTAAACCCTATGTATTTAATGACTTAAATCATAGTTGCCGGTGACATTAAGTGCTATATTTGTATATGTTAATCACTAAATATTTACAGATATGACTAAAATTAATGTTATTATCATGGGTGCTGCCGGAAGAGATTTTCACAACTTTAACGTTGTGTACCGCAACAACCCTTTATACAATGTCGTGGCGTTCACGGCAACACAGATTCCAAACATAGATGACCGCAAATATCCCGCTAGCCTTGCAGGCAAGCTTTATCCCAAAGGTATACCAATTCACCCGGAGTCAGAATTACTTGATCTCATAAAGAAATTTAACGTTAACCAGGTGGTATTTTCATATTCAGATGTCCCCTTTCCGTACGTAATGGCAAAAGGCGCAATGGTTAATGCCGCAGGAGCTGATTTTATCACCCTGGGAGCCGCTAATACTATGGTTAAATCAACAAAGCCGGTTGTTGCAGTGGTTGCAAGCCGTACTGGAGCGGGAAAGAGCCAAACATCCAGGAAAGTTGTTGATGTATTGCAGAGACTCGGCAAAAAGACCGTATCTGTAAGACACCCGATGCCGTATGGCGATCTGGCTAAGCAGAAAGTCCAGCGGTTTGCCGCGATCAGCGACCTGAAAAAACACGATTGTACCATCGAAGAAATGGAAGAATATGAACCGCATATTTCACGCGGAAATGTTATTTACGCCGGAGTAGATTACGAAGCAATACTTCGCGAAGCTGAAAAAGAGGCTGATATTGTAATATGGGATGGCGGAAATAACGATATGTCGTTTTATAAATCAGACCTGACAATAACAGTTGTTGACCCGCACAGGGCCGGACATGAGATGAGCTACTATCCCGGCAGAACAAATGTTCACCTGGCAGATGTGGTAGTAATTAACAAAATAGATTCCGCTAGCTTAGAGCAAATAAATACAGTTAGAGATAATGTGTTAAAGCTTAATCCAACAGTAAAAATTGTTGAAGCAGCCTCCCCTATTTCACTTGAAAATCCAAATGATATTAAGTTAATTCGCGGTAAGAAAGTTCTTGTTGTTGAAGACGGCCCGACCTTAACGCACGGCGAAATGAAATATGGCGCAGGCACAATTGCAGCGCAGAAGTTCGAAGCTGCCGAAGTCATAGACCCGCGACCATATGCTGTAAAAAGCATCAAAGATACCTATGATAAATACCCGGGAATCGGAGTTTTACTTCCGGCGATGGGATACGGCGAAAAACAGATGAAGGATCTTGAAACGACAATTAACAAAGTACCATGTGATGCAGTGATAATAGGCACACCAATTGACCTGAGGCGCGTTATAAAGATCAATAAGCCTGCTGTAAGGATCGATTACGACCTGCAGGAAGTTGGCAGACCTGATCTGACACAGATATTGACGGATTTTGTTAAAAAGTACAAATAATCATAATTTTTTAAGGATACGGCTATAAACAAAAAAAATAAAATTAATTCCTGGGCTGATGTAACGGCATTGAGCGGTAAAAAACGCCTGAAGCTTCTCAGCCCGGGGCGGATTTACCATGTGCTTTCAGCCCAGCAGTTCAGCAAAAGTGAGCTGTATGGCTTGTTTGAGCTTGCAGACCGCATAAGGAAAATTGCCAAGACTAAAGACGGTCTGGATTTCCTGCAGTCAATACTTTCACATAAGCGCGCAGTGCTGTATTTTGCGCAGCCATCTACCCGCACTTACTTATCATTCAACAATGCGTGCCAAATATTAGGGATAAAAACGAGTGATATGCGCTCAGCGGGTTATTCCAGCGAAGTTAAGGGCGAATCAATTGAAGATACCCTCGAGACGATGCACTCATATACAGATATGATAATTATGCGCCATGTTGAGGAGAATCTTGCCGAAAAAGCGGCGCTGATGTTTAATAATTCAGATAAACCGATACCGATCGTTAATGCCGGTTCGGGTCCGCATGAGCACCCGACACAGGCATTGCTTGATGTTTACACATTATGCAGAGCATTCAAGGGTAAGGTAAAGAATAAGACCCTTGCAATTATTGGCGACTTAAAGCGCGGCAGAGCCGTGCGGTCGTTGGTTTACATGTTAAGCAATTTTGATGGGATTAAGTTTGTATTTCTATCACCTGAGGAGCTTAAAATTCCCGATGATATCAGGGCATATTTACTTAATGAAAAGATAAGTTACGAAGAATCAGATAATTTGGATAAATACATCAAAAAAGCTGACGTTTTTTATTATACCCGGATACAGGATGAATATGATAAGCAGCATGAGTCGAAAACCATAGATTACACCACATTTTACCTGAAATCAGCGTTATTACGCCAAATGAAACCAAATGCTGTGATTTTGCATCCGCTCCCCCGCCGGAATGAGATTCCCCCTGAGATTGATAAAGACCAGCGGGCATGGTACTGGAAGCAGGAAGTCAACGGACTTTGGATGCGCACAGCGCTCATTGCACACATCTTCAAAGAAGATGGATATATCCTGAATTATAAATAGCTAAGTGTATTATAAATAAATATAAAAGCCTCTAAAACTAGAAACTTTTATATTATTTGTATTCTTATCAAATTTTTTTGGTGAACAATAAGTCATTCAACAATACGAACAACAGGGAAATAACGTACAGTTACAAAATAGAACCCCCCTCGGAGAGTACGTAGGGCGTTTCCCTATGCGGTATCCATAATTTGTACACGGCATGGCTTGCCTGCCGCTTAACTTCTTTACAGGCGGGCGAGCCACGCCTGCTACAGAAAACGATTACTTCAAAAGCACCATTTTCTTACTATCCACAAACTTATTGCCATTGGATTCTTCTGCTTCAATCCGGTAGAAGTAAACACCGCTGGCATAGTTTGAAGCATTGAAATCAACAATATATGAACCTGCGGTTTTAAGTTCGTTGTTCACAAGCCGTTTAACTTCGCGTCCCAATATATCGTAAATTATAATTTTAACCTTTGAATCCCATGGCAGATCGTAATTTATCTTTGTTACAGGGTTGAACGGATTTGGATAATTCTGTGATAGCCTGAATACTAACGGAATATTCTTCGGTTCATTGCCTTTACTGCTGGTATTAGAACCAAATACCTTGCGGATATCTTCCGATACTATCCTTACATGCTCAATTATGCTCTTTGGCTTTTCAGTCCTTACCACCTGTTTTAGTGATTTCATCTGAGTCAGTTCCTTTGATGCATTCACATCACCAAGCTCTGACTTCTCTTCAAGCTTCTTTATCTTCACCTCATCATCATTTTTTGATATTTCAATTGCAGTATTGATAGATTTCCGTATATCCTGCCTTTGCTCTTTTGTGAAAGGTTTTTTATCGTCATCATTTCCGTCTATATCATAATTATTCATTGTTAATTGCTCATTGTCAATTGAGCTGTAAGCGCCGCCTTGTCCCTGCACAAGCAGACTCGTAGCCATGTAATCCCATCTTGCTATAAGTCCCTCATAGCTGTAGGGATTCTGGTTTATTATCTGCTGGAATCCTGCAAGTGCCTGTGAATATTCACGCATCCTTACTTTACACTTCAGTATGTAATAATTAGCGCGTATTACAAGTGATGTATTGCCGGGATGGTTCAATATCAGGTTTTCATAGAATATCTTAAGAGTATTTGCCGCATTGTATGACGTATCGCTTGCGACAGTTGCTAAAAATAGCTTTGATACGGCGAATATGCTCTGAATGCTATCGGGATATGTGTTGATAAGGTCAAGACATTTTGTTTTTGCCTGTATATAATTGCGGTAACGTATAAGTACGCTGACGGAATCGTATAGTTGCTTAGCTGTGGATATTACAAATACATCCCGCCCAAGAAACTGCGAAGCAGTTTCGAAGTCCCGCCTTGGCGGGATGGCGGACACACTTGAATGGCCGCCACCGCTGCCTGAACCTCCTGTATATATTGTGTCATAAATGCCATTACCAAGATCTATAGCCAAACCGTCACCGCCGCCTATGATCTCACAGCCGGCTAAGTATGGATTAAAGTTAAAGGTTATCTGTGTACCCTGGTAGCCTGAGGTTACCGTGTTTATTGGCGGGTCAACAGGAGAATCATCCACCTTAAAGCAGTTATTGGTTTCTTCGGTGGTGACTGCCGTGAACATCGGGAAGTAGCCGTATAAGTGGTATGAACTCTGGTCGCTTGAAATATTGAAGATATTCTCGCCATCATCCAGTAAAAAGTATGAACCATCGACATTAATGTTATTCGTTCCTGTGCCTTCGTTTGAAATAGTGTTCAGCCCGCCGAGTGTAAAAGCGCCGGCACTGTTGAGCTTTAGCTCACTTCCGCCTGCGGCAAAAATACCCATAGAACCGTTTACGGTTGATGATATTGTATTTTGAACTACATCAATTGAAGATGTTAATGCATTTATTCCAATGTAATTATCTGTTATAGTATTTCCTTTAATTGCTCCGCCGATAACACCGCTTAAGAATACTGCCGTGTTACCTTCATTAAATGTGTTGTTTTCTAGTATCAACGGAGTCGTAACACCCGCATATGATGATACATTTACTGTTGGTATGGTTGAGCCTGACGAATTAAACGTATTACTGCCAATGTAAATGTTATTTATTGCAATAAACGGATTATTGAAGCAAATCGCATTCACCCCGCCTTTAAGTGAGCTGTTTGTATTAAATGTACAGTTCCTTATATCAACAACGGGGCAATCAATGATATTAACGGCATAGGTTGTATCGTTTGCAAGTCCCGTAAAAGTTGCGCCGTAGATCTTCACTTCGCAATTTGTGAAGCTGTGACCGCGCCATGAACCGCCCGGCACTGCGTCGCTTGTTATGTTCTGCGGAGCTGATGTGTTCTGGTCGCCCACTGTAAACACGCCGCCATTCATAACGAACCTAGAACTATCGTTAAAGTGTATAGTTGTATTTGCACCGATTGTTATATTATACCCGTTGTTGTAAACGGGTGCTTCGCAGGTAAAGGATTCGCCGGAGATAACTTCATCTTCTGCAAGAATGCCGCCTCCATTCACAGTTGGAATCATTTTAAATAATTTACCCTGTCCCGGTTCAAACCAGCCAAGATCAACATAAGGCTCACCTCTCCGGTATGGTATAGCCGCACCCAGCGGATTTTCAATATCAATAATATTCCAGTTATTAAAATTACTAATCTCGGGAGAATTTGGATTCAGATTGATCTTTACTCTTCTTAATCCGCCATTCTCACTTATTTCAGGTCTGTGCGGTGAGCATCTCCGGTTAACTATCATAAAATAGTTATTATTCTGTTCACCGGGTTTTTCAAACGTTGCGACCTGCAGGTACCTTTCATTTTTACACTCGCCAATTGTATTATTTGGCGGAACGTCCCCTTCAGGAAAATCTTCCGCACATGGAAACCAGCCTGAACCGTATTTGTATGTAAATACATCACTGAAATATGTATGCTGATACATCGAATTGCGTTCACTCTCAATTCTGTATATATACGATTTCCTGTTGGCATTATCAAAGCTCATTACATGCGGTTCCCACGCTTTCATCCTGATGCCAATATCCCTGAAGGTATGCCATTTGAACTTTGTCTGTTCATAAACATTCATTTCACGCAGAGTATTATTCGGGGGGTTTGTCATACCGTAACTCTTTGAAGGGCAATTGGGGTTTGAAATCTTCAAAGCTTGGATACCACCACCACATCAGCCCACGCGCGCCGTATGTAACTGCAAGGTTTGCCATTACTTCAAGCTCTTCATTGGTTGGTTCACGGTTTATTTCATGGGGCGTAAACCATTGGTGTGCCTGCGGCATAAATACAAACGGTATATTTCCCATTCTTGAAATTTCATCGCATACCTTTAAAGTATATCTGAAATTTCCTTTTAACTCAGGGTGTTCATATTGATTGCAGGGATTTGAGCTTTCGGGTCTATCCTGATAAATTCCGCTTTCAAGGTAAAACGGGCTATGATCATAATTATCCTGAAGCCAACTGTCATACTCTTCCGTAGTTGCTGTTGTACATGAAAGTATCCCGCAGGGCGTATTTGGCGGGCAGCCTGTTTTAGGGAGGGTTGGAGGTATTTTGCTTGTTGTCCAGTATGGATCCGGTGGATCGTAATACCTGGATTTCATCGGGTAGCATTGTGAAAAGATCATAGAAAAACCGCCGCGCTGGATAAAATTATCATGAAGCCATTCGGCAGAGCTTAGTGATGCAACATTGCCCACCGGCACATGATGAAACAGACCATAATCATGAAAATCCACAACAAGGTCTACCTGGTTAGAAGTGTAAAATCTAAGCTTATCATTTACGTATTTTATACATGGAAGGTTATTAAATTCAACATATTCAACATAAAACTTAAAAACTGCAGGATTTTCTTCGGCAATATCAGCTTCAGTTTCTATCCATTGTTCATATTGTACATCATTTCCTTTTAACAGCCTATCAGCCACATCATTTTCAACTTTCACGTAATCTATCCACATCTCGCAGTTATCATACCAGAAAACTTTAATATCGGCTAAGTTATATCCCTGCTCATTTGTTTGGTTACCCCTTGCTTTATATTCCCATGCTGAACCTAAATCTCCTGTGAAAGTTAAATCAGTTTCACCAAAGAAATTGAATTCCTCTTTATAGCTTCCATCATACTGCAAACTATCATTCAGAAAATATTTTGCTTTAATAATTGTTTCTTTCTTTACCGTCAGACCATCTTCTTTATAGACTGTTATTTTGCAAACAGGCGTTTCAGGGTTTGTTACCGGGTATAAAGCCGGTATTCTCATCATCGGCTTTATAAGCCACTCACACTCGCTGTCCCCAGTCCAGTGATTTGCCGCCAAGGGCGGCGCACCTATGATCCTTCTGCACTGTTCTGTAATTGCCTTTAGTTTTTCAAGCACGTACCGTGCCCCCGGACCCTGTGCCGGCTGACCGCAAAAAAGTACGTTTCTGCCGTTATCGTTTTGCGGCACTCCGCTCGATACATTAAAAGAATAGAACCATAGAGGATCTGTGGTAAGAACAGGTTCCGCTTCATAAGTACTGCTTTGCCCGAAAGCAAGCCACTCTATCTTAGGTCTTTGGTATAAAAATTTGCTTTGGTTATGCTGGTACATTATTTCTTTAGCTGTTCTAAGGTCATCATCATAATCCGTGATATCAGATGTAAGATGGTCGTTTGCCGATGCCCAGCCTTTAGGCGTGTACCTGTTTAATACAGGGTCCCATTCAGTATCTACATAACTGTGGGTCAGGTTAAGTCCAAGGTTATCGTAGTTTGGGTAAGACCAAATTGACTGGATCGCGCCATAGTAGAATTTGCCGGTATTAGGCGCAGGCGGACCGGAAGGAGACTGCGATTCTTTTACAGGGTAATAGAAGCTTAAAATTAATATTGGGGTTAGTAATATTAATGCGATGACATAAAGTTTGTTTTTCATCACTTTTAATGTTTAAGTTATTAATTAATGTTTTCGGCACCCCTACCTAACGTGAAGTATTAATAACTGCTTTGAAACTTTTTATTTAATCAAAACCATCCTTTTAGTTTCAGTAAATACCTCCTTTGCTGTGGTTAATGTTAACTTATAAAAATATACCCCCGAAGATAAATTATTTCCATCAAAATCTACTTCATATGTTCCTGCATTTTGTTTTTGGTTTATTAATTCTCTAATGTACTTGCCTGTTAAATCAAAAACTGATATTAATACATTTGTATTATTATTTGATATTTGATATTTGATATTTGTTTTGGGATTGAAAGGGTTGGGATAGTTTTGCAATAGCTGATATTGTTTAGGAACTTGAGAGGAAACCTGCTGTACACCAACTAAAAATGTTGTATCCCCGCCGTTTGTTGTATGTATCCCGCCTAAACCAACGCTATAGGCCCAGCCATTCTGTTTATTTACAAATTGTATGAACTTATACTGGGGTATATGTATAATAGTATCGGGAACCTGGAACAGCCAGTTATTTCCACCGTTTATTGTTCTGTATATCACACCTCTGAACTGTCCAGCGCCGTAAAAAGCAAAACCGCCTGTGGCGTACACAGTATCTCTGTTTAAGATTGAAAACTCGTCTATGCCAACAGTTATCAATATCCCGCCCGATGGCAAAGGCTGAACTATCCAGTTATTACCAGCGTTTGTAGTTTTATAAGCATTATTTCCGTAACTGTACCATCCGGTTAATGCATCAGCAAATTTCATATCCCTCATATAATGCCCGCTTACATTTATGCTCCAGTTAATCCCGCTGTTAGTTGTCCTGTAAATATTAGGGCTGCCACCGTTTTTTGACATAAATCCTGTTGTTCCATTCAACATATAAATTCTATCAGGGTTTTGATTACCTCCTGAAAACTGCTGAACCCAGTTAACTCCGCCATTGGAGGTGAAAAAGACACCGCCTGCAAGACTCTCATCATTAACTACCCAAATTGTATCAGTGCTTAATATATGAATATCATTAACGAAAAACGGATCCGTAGGAGGATTAACATTAAACCAGGTATTTCCGCCATCAGTTGTTTTTAAGATTGCACTGTAAGAAGGCAAATCTGATGCCCCGGCTGTATAACCTGTATTTGCATTCAAAAATTTTACTTTACTGCTTCCAACAAACTGTCCTATTCTTATGTGTTGTATATACCAGGCATCTCCTCCACTTGTTGTTTTTAAAACGTAGGATGAATCATTCTGAAACCTATAAGGAGTTACCGCCCAACCCGTTAGACTATCTAAGAAAAAAATGTCTGATATAGTCCTTCCATTTAGGTTCGGCAAAAACTGCTGGTACCAGTTACCAACGGCGGGAGAGGCAGGTGTGCCCATTAGTATTACCGGCATTAAGACAAATGTAACTATGCTTACTGCAAAAATGTAAAGTAGTATTTTGTGGCGGTTTTTCAAATTATTTGGAATTTGATTAGTGTAAAATAATACATAATGTTAGTTATTACAAACAAAAAAGGCTGCCTTTTACAAGACAGCCTTTGATATATTTCTGTTTTAACTTAAACTAGAACGGTAAGTCGTCATCTGTTGTTGTTGATGCAGGTTTACCTGCGGGTTTGGTCGAACTGTAATTGCCGCCGTTACCGCCTCCGGTGTTATCGCCTTTGGAATCAAGCATTATCATTTCGTCTACAACAATCTCGGTCTTGTAATGCTTTTTCTTGTTCTCATCTTCCCAGTTAGATGTTTCAAGCCTGCCTTCAACATAAACCTTACTTCCTTTTTTAAGGTAGTTGCTGATTATCTCAGCCATGTTGCGCCATGCTTTGCAGTTATGCCACTCGGTTTTTTCCTGCCAGTTTCCTTCCTGGTCCTTCCACTTGCTGCCTGTTGCCATTGAAAATGATACAACGGCTACACCGCTTTGTGTGTATTTAAGCTCGGGATCCTGTCCCAGCCTGCCGATAAGCATTACTTTATTTAAATCTTTTGCCATGATGTTTTCCTTTCTTAAGAAAACAGCCTTTGATATCACCCGTTTTAATATCCCTATCGGGATAAGTAATACCAGCCATTAATTAATTTGTTTTTAGTTTAGTTACTGAATTGAATATTTATGAACCGAATCTTTTGATAGAAATAAAACGGTATTTTTATCAAGTACTGCGATATCGGTTAAACCTTTTATTTCAGGGAAGCTGTAGTACTTTGAGTATTGTCCCTTTTTTAAGTCATATATAATCAACTCATTGGGATGCAATATAAATAAATTATCATTAAAATACGCAATACTTTTTATGGGATTTTTCCCGCGGCGGCTTATTTTTTTAACAAATACACCAAAATTATTAAAATTTTTAAGCTCCCCTGTTTTATTATCAAGTATCCACATATCCAATTGATTGCCTTTTACAAGCTTAATGGGTTCATCAAGGCGTTCCGCGCCGATACTGTTTGAGCCAAACACGATGCCGATCTCGCTGTAATCATTAATACGCGCCGCTTTGTAATTCGTAGCGTCACACAGCACATACACCTCGCCCGTGCTAAGCGTCATAACACCATTCGGGTTAAATATCTTCTTTGATGACTCCGCGGTAAGGTTGTATGAATTGAAATCAAATGACAATATGTAGTTCAGGTTAATATCAAGCCGTTTGATGCGGTTGTTCTGGTAATCAGCCACAAGTACATCAAGTCCGTTAGATGCATCTATGGAATACGGCTGGTTAAGCTCGTTCTGCCCTAATCCTGAGCCGCCGAACGAGGCAAGCTCAACTCCCGTGGTTGAAAGCTTGTATATTTTATTATCTTCAATATCTGATACAAATATAAATTCTTCTCTTGCTGTTGATATTGATACAGCATTTTTAAATTTACCGAAAGTTCCCTTAAACACAAGTGAATCATTAACACTTACACTATCTTTCTGTGCAAACAATTCAGGAAGAGTAAAAATGAAAGTAAATATTACAATATATTTCAGCAGTGATATTTTCAATCTTCAAATCTCTTTTTATTTCGCAGGTAATCAACAAATACCTGCTCGCCAAGCTCGTTAAGCGATGAATAATATGCCTTGCCGCCGTTGGCGGCTGTGAATTCCTGTATGAACTGAATTAAATACTCATCCTGCGCTATCATAAACGTAGTAATTTTTATCTTCTCACGCCTGCATGCTACGGCTTCATCAAGTGTTTTGTTAATTATCTTCGGGTCCAAACCCCATGAATTTTTATAAATGCGCCGTGAATTCGTCCCCGGCTCATATATAGCAGATGGCTTGCCATCGGTTATCATTATAATTTGTTTGTTCGCATTCTTTTTTTTGCGCAAAATACTGCGGGCAAGCTCTAACCCCGCTTTTGTATTGGTGTGGTATGGACCCACGCTCACAAACGGCAGCTCACTTACCGAAACTTCACGGGCTTCATCACCAAAGAGTACAATGTTCAATGAATCCTTGCGGTATTTTGAAAGTATGAGTTCAGATAGCCCAAGGGCCACCTGTTTGGCGGGTGTAATTCTATCCTCGCCGTACAATATCATGCTGTGGCTTATATCAACAAGCAGCACTGTTGCTGCTGAGGTCTGCATTTCGGTTTCATAAATTTCAATATCATCTTCATTCAGGGTAAAGTTATCCAAGCCTTCGCGCTTAAACGCATTGCTGAGGGTCTGTGTGGTATCAATATTCTGCGGCTGATCGCCAAACTGGTATTTTTTTGTTGTATTGTTGCGCTCAATCCCCTTCCCGCTCATTGGCGACTCATGAAATCCTTCCGGGGATTTTTTCATGTTACCGAATATCTCTTTAAACGAATCCTGCCGGATCTTCATTTCACCCTTTGGCGTTAAAGTGAACATCCCGTCAGTATCATCAATGAGTCCTTTTTCTTTCAGCTTATCGATAAAATCGCTGAGCGACATATTTTCATCAAAGAAATTATAACGCTCATCAAGCTGGCTAAGCCAGTCAAGAGCTTCATTCACGTCACCTGATGTTTGTAATAGAATATAGCTGAACAAATTAAGCAGCTTTTCGAGCCTTTGTTCATCTGTAAGGGAGCTTTCGTTCCATTTGGAATATATTAATTTCATTTTCTTATGCCGTTTTACAGCAAAGAAATATTATAAATGCCGGGTTGACTGCTGACAACAAATGCTGAAATATTATCAGATAATATTTCTGAGATATCTTAAGATAAGATCAGGATATACACCAAATGCGAATAAACCGATAACGGAAATTACCGCGGCAGTGTATGAAAAATCTGACCTGTATGCAATTGTTGTTTCACCAACGGGTTCATAGAACCACATATATAATATTACTTTGATGTAATAGTAAACACCCACGAGGCTTAATAAAATCCCGATAATTGCCACCCACAGGTAATTAACCTGTATTGCTGAGAGGAATATGTAGTACTTTCCCCAGAAGCCGGCAAAGGGCGGAATGCCCGCAAGCGAAAATAAGAAAATTGTCATAAGGAGTGATAACATTGGATTGGTCTTTCCAAGACCCTTGTAGCTTTCAAGTGTATTCTTTGAAGTATTATCGCCGGTCTTTTCTTCAACCATCGATATTATTATGAATGCGCCTGACTGCATAAGTATATATGATACCAAATAAAACAATACCGCGCGGATAGAGAATGAATTGATGGATAAAAATCCAACCATTATATATCCCGCATGCGCTATGCTTGAATATGCAAGCAGTCTTTTGATATTACTTTGCACCAGGGCAACTACGTTGCCGTAAAGCATGGTAAGTATCGCTACCATTGCCACAACCATCGGAATATTATTCAGCGCGAATATAGAGAAGAAAGATATCAGCGCGCCGAAAGCGGCGGTTTTACCTACACTTGACATCATTCCCGTAACAACTGTTGGCGCACCCTGGTAAACATCGGGTATCCACATCTGCAATGGGAATGAACCTGTCTTAAAAATGAAAGCAATGAACACCAGCGTTAATCCAAGTAAATAGAAAGTATCTTTCTGCGGATGAACATCTGTGATTGCTGTATAATTTGTTGAACCGGTATAACCGTAAATGAACGCGATACCGAGGAGCAGGAATCCTGTAAGGAATGCGCCAAGAAGAAAATATTTTATCGCGCTTTCGTTTGATTCAACTTTTCTTCTCATGAATCCTGCCAGAACGTAGAAGCAAATTGACATTAACTCGAGTCCCACAAATACAACTATCAGGTCGTTAGCCTGACCCATGAGCATCATACCAAAAAGCGAGAACATCAACAATGAGTAATACTCACCGTGATTAATCTTTTCCTGCTGCAGGTAATTTTTTGATGACAGCACGGTTATGAAAATCCCCGTAAGCAGCACGATATTAAGCACTGAGGTAAGTGTATTTACACGTATGAATTTATTATATATAATGAAATTCTTTGTAAGATCACCAAACGAGAAAGTTATAGCCGC
Source organism: uncultured Ignavibacteria bacterium (assembly GCA_937873695.1). Lineage (GTDB taxonomy): Bacteria > Bacteroidota > Ignavibacteria > Tepidaquicellales > OLB5 > OLB5. The sequence goes on along the minus strand of CALMYL010000028.1, from coordinate 83,308 downwards.
AACAATAGCGGCTAAGGAAAAATAAAATATCAGCGTTTCGCTGGTTCCTTTTTGTGATTTAGGGAAGATAGTTTCTAAAAGCATTACTACAAGTCCCGCGCCGCCGATTATCAATAACGGGATCGAATTAGCAAAATCTAAAGAATTGATCAATTTAATATCCTTGGTTAATTTATCCTGTAAATTTGAATATTACTAATGTTGTGAAAATGTACTATAAATATTTCTTAAGCCAGTTCAATATTAATTCATTCACTTCCGGTTTTTCTTCTATCAAAAATTTTCCATGCTTATCTGTATCATACACCTTCAGCTCTTTTGGATTCTCACAGAAATTCTCAAATATCCATTTCTGCCCCGCTTCGTGGTCGCCATCTTTTGAGCCGCAGATCATCAAAACATTTTTTATCCTTGGGAAGTACGGCCTGCCCATCATCATTTCATTGTAACCGGTGAATGCTTCGAATGTTGATTTGCCGTTGGAAACGGCGATGGGTACTTTCACACCGCAATTAAGTGCGGCATAAAGCGCAATATTACCGCCAATTGAAGTACCTATAACTGCAATTCTTGATGAATCAATACCCTTTTGGACTTTAGCCCAATCAGTTACAGCTTTTATATCCAGCGGTGCCTGTTCGGGGTCGCTTAAAATATCTTCAAGTTTGCCGTTTTGTTTACCTGATTTGCCGTGACCCCTGATATCATATGCCAGCACTTTAAATCCGCTGCCAAGCAGTGAATCAATAAAGCTTTGCTGCCACTCCACCCGTGATTGATTGAACTGGTGAACCAGTATAACCAGCGGCTGGGATTCATCTTTTTTAGTATCCTGAAAATAAAAAGAGCCTGAAATTTCTTTTTTATCACTTGTTGTGAATGTTACATCTTCAATTGGCTTTTGTATTTTGGACTTATCGATTTTCGACTGGTCAATGTTCCCGTTTTTATCTTTCAAACTATCGGGAACAGGAGTCCAGTCAATTTTATCCTTTGTACAGCTGAAAGCGCAGAACAAAAAATACAAAGCCAGAGATAATGTAAGTAATTTCAATTTTTTATACTATAACCCTCAAAAATAGCAATATTTATTAACTATTTCAATTCTTTATTCCTGAGCGCCCGCCCGCCTTTGGCGCGAAAGCGAAGCAACTCAACAGGTGAATAGAACATTCATTAACATCTCGCCCCTATGGGGCTTTTTTGTAATGGGAACCGTTAATCTACAAACATTCCACCCCTACGGGGTTAAAAGCGTAGGCGTCATGGCTTTGTTTACACATTTAGGGGTTAACACTATTACACACCATAATGTTTCTATGTGAAAGGGCAAATAAAATCGCGACTTTTAGAATCATTAGAACTTGAGATCCCCGCCTTCGCGGGGATTCTTTTTCTCACCAAATAATCTTCCCGTCATTCCTGATATACTTTTCAGTTCTGGTTAAAGGATCATTTGATGTATAATACCTGCAAACTCCGTTTTGCCATTTACCGGGTGAGAAGAAATAACCTGATTCCTGATACCCTTTATCATCATATTTCAGCTCAGCCTTTATGATAACATCACCCTTTTCATTAATGAATGCATTGTAGCAGTTATCTGCGGGCAAGTCTGACGAATTGAATATAATAAATACGGGAGCTAATCCTTCGGAGAACTCCCCTGCCCGTTCGTAAACAGGTGAAAGTATCGTATCACCCGTAATTTTTTTATAACCAAACTTATCATTTTTTTTAAAGAAAAATATTTCCGGTGGTAAGAGTTTCGAAATTGGTAAATCCGGGGAAGTAAAAATATTACCTGAATGATTAACAAAAGTTATCATTTTGATTTCATTAATAAGTAATGCGATGCTGTCCTGAAAATTGTAAACATACTTGGCGTTAACTTCAAAAATATAATTACCTTCTGTATCTATACAAATCCATATTTCTGAGTAAGTATCATTCTTCACAAATGCCAGCCCCTCACTAAAATCTTTTGCAAAGGCATATTGCGGTTTGATGCTTAAGTAACCCTGATTGTTAATGTAGCCGTATTTATAACCGTTTTCGGTAAATACTTTTACTGGGTACAGAGTATCTGCAGATTGTGAAAAAACTACCTCTGTAATAACAAAGAACAATATTACCGCTATCTTAAACACTCTATAACTGAACTTCATCACCTTTTGCGGGAATATCGACATCTTTGTAATTAATTTCACCCAGCATACTTTTTAATGCTTCCTGCTGGTCGGGGTCGCCGTGGACAAGGAAAATTTTATCAAGAGTACCTTTTGTGAATTTGCCAAAGTAATCCCTCAACTCATCCCTATCAGCGTGAGCGGAAAATGAGTTCAGCACATATATCTTAGCTTTAACGGCATGCTCTTCGCCAAATATTCTAACGAACATTCCCTGTTTGCCTTCGGCTTCAACAATCCGCCTGCCGAGTGTATGCGGTGCCTGGTAACCTACAATGAGTATTGTATTCTTTTCGCTGCCTATGTTATTCCTTAAGTGATGTACAATTCTGCCGGATTCACACATACCGCTTGCGCTGATTATCATACACGGACCCTTGAAGTAATTCAGTTGTTTTGAATCCTCAACATCTTTGATGTACGTCAGATTAGAGAATCCGAATACATCAACTCCGCGGGAAATTAGCTCAGCGGTCTCCTTATCAAAACACTCATGGTGCAGCTTGAATATATCAGATACATTTGTGCTTAACGGACTATCGACAAAGATAGGTATCTTAGGCAATAGATTTTTCGAGAACAGCTTTGAAAGCGAATACACAATTTCCTGCGTTCTGCCAACACTGAAAGCTGGAACAATAATTTTTCCGCCGCGCTGGAGCGCTTCTTTTACAACTCCCAGCAGCTGTGCATCCATATCAATAGCTTTATCATGCACTCTGCCGCCGTAAGTTGATTCTGAAATCATAAAATCAACATCACCCATATGGTCAGGGTCACGCAGTATTGGCAAATGCGGTCTGCCGATATCACCTGTAAAACCGAACTTTATATTTTTGCCGTTTTCTTTGATATCAAGTCTTACCTGCGCAGAGCCCAATATATGCCCAGCATCAAAATAAGTTACCTGTACATTTCCGCCGAAACCGTTAATGCTGAATTTTTTGTTATAGGGCATGCATTTAAAAAGCGTCATTATATTACGCACTTCATCAAATCCGTACAGCGGTTTGAAAAGAGGCTCATGATTCTTAATTTTCTTCCTGTTAACAAATTCAATATCGCGGGTCTGTATATGCGCGCTATCCTGCAGCATTATCGCGCACAAATCACGGGTTGCGGGTGTTGCGTAAATATCCCCGCGGAAGCCGCCTTTCCATAACCCCGGCAGGTTACCGGAGTGATCTATGTGCGCGTGCGAAAGCACGACTACATCAAGCTCTTTGGGATCAAAAAGGAAATGTTTATTTATGTTGTAAGCCTCTTCGCGCTTGCCCTGGTAAAGTCCGCAATCAAGCAGTACTTTTTTACCGGATATTTCGAGCAAATGCTGTGAACCTGTAACTGTTTGTGCCGCCCCGCAAAATTTTATTTTCATGAACTTACCATTCCCGCGAAGGCGGGAATCTCTTTTATTGATATTTCGAAATTGTTACCTTTTTAATAATCTGCATTATTCAAAATAACATAACTTACTGTAAGTTTAAATGTATTTTATATTAACAAAATTGCAAAAATAAAAAAAGCCGGCATAAAGATATACCGGCTTATCAAAAACCATTAAGGCTAAATATTATTTTATCAGCACCATTTTTTTTGTTTCTGTGTAATCACCTGCCGAAAATTTATAATAATAAACACCACTTGGATAGTCCGCAGCATTCCAATCAGCAACATAAGTTCCTGCATTTAATTGTTCGTTAACTATTGTTTCAATTTCTTTACCCAGCAAATCATAAATTACAATTTTAGTAAATGCTGCTTCAGGCAAAGCAAATTGAATCTTAGTTACAGGATTGAAAGGATTGGGATAGTTTTGCACTAACATATACCGATCCGGTACTTCGTTTGAAATCTGGTTTATTCCAACAAGCATACTTGTATCACCATAAGTAACACCGTTTATTACACAGCCTAGCAGTATCATTTGACGTGTACAAACAAATGTTCCGCCATCTAAACCCGAACTTGCAGCATAATACACCCCTATACCCATTGCGTATTTTCTGGAGTGACCTCCTTCAAATCCGGCATTGTTAAAATATCTTGCCTGCCTGCTTGTCCCCAGAACTGCCGTATTATTTGTATCCGTACAGATATAGTGCTGCCATTGATTCGGCGGCATACAGTTCATTCTTACCGTATCACCCAGTCTGGCTTTAAAGCTGTCAATCATCATTTCTCCGGGTGAATACTGACAGCCATTGGTAGTTAACTGGTAAACATTTCCGTTTTGAGGATCAATTCTTATATTTGACAGCGGTAACAATGAAACATTGCCGCAGCTCTGACACGCACCGGAAATTGCGCTGCTTATTGATTGTGATTTTTTATATGTTTTACCGCTTACCAGAGTATCACCGGTCAAAACAACCCTTACTTTTCCTGAACAACCCCCGCACATTGAGCCATTTGTAGTGCACTGGTACACCCAGATATTGCCAGTTTGAAGCGGAAGGAAATCAGAATAGTTGATCTGTGAATTAATATTGAGGGGAATCAGTGTTAATGTTAAAATAATTAAAAGCGTAAGAAAACATTTAAATTTTTTCATATTAACCTCGTTTGATACTACAAATATAACACATCAACCCGGGAATTGTTATACTGAAAACACCTGAAGCAGTATTAATTGTATTTTATTTATGGTATTTAACCATTAATTTCGCATCATAAAATTTGAATTTTGAATAAGGAACAGAATTTTTGTTATGGATAACCTGTTAATTTCACCTAAGGAAGTAAAAGATCATATTAATTCACCCGAAAATGGCTATGTTTTGCTTGATATCAGGAGAGAAGATGAGTTTACGGACTGGAATATAAAAGGGAGTTTAAATATTCCGGTAAATGATCTGATTTCTGAAGGGAATTTCATCGGAATTAAGGAAATGCTCGCTGCCCTGCCTAAAGATAAAATGATAATTACTATTTGCGCCAAGGGTCTGAATTCACAGGTCGCAGCTTCTATTCTGAGGGAAATGGGTTATAATTCTGTTAGTCTTGAAAAAGGAATGAAGGGCTGGAATGAGAATTTTGATATTTATAAGCTCGATTTCACTGATTTTACCCTGATACAATTTGTCAGAATAGGCAAAGGCTGCCTTTCATACCTGGTAATTGATAAAAAAACACAGCAAACTGCGTTGATAGAACCGGCAATTTTCATAGATGAGTATGAAGATTACATTAGCGCAAACGGCCTTAAGCTGAAATTCATAATTGATACTCATGCGCATGCCGATCATTTTTCAGGTGGTATGGAGCTTGCAAGAAAATTAAATATGGATTATTATGTTAATGAAATAGAAGTAGATAAGGTATTTCAGTTTATGTCATTAAAAGATATGCCGGAATTTACTGTTGGGAATACAAAGCTTGAAGTTATCAGCACTCCGGGTCATACCGATGGAAGCGTATCATTCCTTGTAAACAACGAAGCATTGCTGTGCGGTGACCTGCTGCTGCTGGAATCACCCGGCAGACCCGACCTTGCACGCACCAAAGAAGAAACCACAAAGGGCGCAGCTATCCTGTTTGATACACTGCAATCCGTAATGAAACGATTGAATGATAATGTTAAGATATTCCCCTCACACTTCACCAAAACTGAAATAAGACCGGTTATGCTCTCATTAGGTGAGCTTAAGGCTTCTTCCAAACCGCTGAATATGACAGATAAGCAGGAATTCATAGATTATATTACTTCAAATATTCCCGTAACTCCCCCAAATTACGAAACAATCAAAAAATTCAATAAAGCAGGAGTTATGATACCTCTGGATTATGCTGAAGATCTTGAAATAGGTCCCAACCGCTGTGCTGCCAGATAATAACAGAAAATGCTAGTACCAAAACTGGTTACCACCCTCAAGACCTATAATAAAACTCTCTTTTTCAGTGATGTTTCTTCCGGTATTATTGTCGGTATTGTTGCATTGCCGCTGGCAATTGCTTTCGGTATAGCATCGGGAGTTTCACCCAATAACGGTCTAATAACGGCAGTTATAGCTGGGTTCATAATATCAGCCCTTGGCGGCAGCCGAGTACAGATCGGCGGTCCAACAGGAGCGTTTATCGTGATAGTTTACGGCATAGTTCAGAAGTATGGTATGGATGGACTCATGATAGCGACTATTATGGCAGGCGTTATGCTTGTGCTTATGGGCTTCATGAAGCTCGGCACACTCATAAAGTTCATTCCTCTGCCCATAATAACAGGCTTTACATCCGGAATAGCGCTGATAATTTTCACAACACAGATCAAAGATCTGCTTGGGCTAAAAATTGCCGAGCTGCCCTCAGAGTTTTTGGCAAAAATTCCGGTTTATACCAGCAGCATAAGTTCTTTTAATATAGATACAATAATCGTTTCGGTTATATCACTTTGTATCATCATTTTCCTCGGCAGATTTATAAAAAAAATACCTTCAACTTTTATTGCCCTTATCCTGGGCACATTAATTGTTTATTTTTTTGGTTTGAATGTTGAGACTATTTCTTCGAGATTTGGAGAGCTAAGCAGTTCCATTCCCGCCCCAAGAATACCGGTAATTACTTTCGATACAATATACAATCTTGCGGGACCCGCCTTTACGATCGCAATACTGGGTGCTATTGAGTCGCTGCTTTCGGCAGTTGTAGCAGATGGTATGATAGGCGGTAGGCACAGGTCTAACATGGAGCTCATAGCCAACGGAGCTGCGAATATTATAACACCCTTTTTTGGCGGAATTCCGGCCACCGGTGCTATCGCTAGAACCGTCACAAACATTAGGAATGGCGGTAAAACTCCCGTTGCAGGTATGATTCACGCCGTTGTATTGCTGCTGATAATGCTCTTTTTCGGGCAATATGCGGGAATGATACCGCTATGTGTGCTTGCATCAATACTTGTAGTGGTGGCATACAATATGAGCGAATGGCGTGAGTTCAAAGCGCAGCTAAAAATGCCCAAAAGCGATGTAATTGTACTTCTGACAACGTTTTTCTTAACTGTTATTTTTGACCTTACTATCGCTATTGAAGTAGGTATGGTGCTTTCGGCAATGCTCTTCATGAAACGCATGGCTGAGGTTACTAACGTTGGTGTTATTAACAGGGAGTTTGATGAAAGCGGAGAAGCGGATGATACGGGGGTAAATTCAATACAGGGTAAAAATATTCCAAAAGGTGTCATTATATACGAAATAAACGGGCCGTTTTTCTTTGGCGCGGCAAGTAAATTCAAAGAAGCTATAAGGATAGTTGGCAAAACCACAAAAGTATTGATCTTAAGACTGAGGAATGTACCCGCAATTGATTCTACCGGCATTGCAACACTCGAAGATTTTTGTTATGATTGTAAAAAGAACTCCACAGTTTTGATACTTTCAGGTATTCACGCTCAGCCAATGTTCGCAAGCGAACGCGCCGGACTGCTGGAAAAGATTGGTGATGATAACATTCGCGGCAATATTGATGACGCCCTGAACCGCGCCAGGGAAATTTTGGGGCTGCCCCGGGAAGAAGTTACTGCTGAAAAGGAAAGCTCAGTTGAGAAGCAGGGTTAATTTTGACATTGAGTCTTATGCCAGAAAATTACAAATTTTAGAAAAAAATATAAATTTAAATAGAGACTCCTGCTTTTGTCCCCGTAACAGGGCTTGCGGGAAAAGGAAAAAAATGAAATTAAAATACATCAACGATATAAATCCGGCAACCGGTAAGATCTTTGCGAAGATAAAATGCTCCACCGAAAAAGATATAGATAAAGCTGTTGATAAAGCACGAAAAGCTCAGAAGAAATGGGCAGCTTTGACGCTTGCGCAAAGAAGCAAAATGCTTGAAGCCTGCGCAAAAGATTTTGTGAAGCAGAAAGAAAAGATCGGCAGGATAATTACTGATGAAATGGGCAAGTTATATAAATCAGCGGTTGGTGAAACACATGCTGTTGCTTACGGTATCAGGGAAACTATTGAACAGGCAAAAAACGCACTTGCTATTGAAAACCTGAAGGAAGAAAACCTGGTTACTGAACTTCACCGCACACCAATCGGTGTTTGCGCAATTATTACACCGTGGAACTTCCCGGTAAGTATGCCTGAATCACTGCTCTCCCCTGCTCTGATTGCAGGCAACACAGTAGTATTCAAACCGTCTGAAATGGTGCCGTTAACAGGTAAGGCAATATTTGATATTTTCAATAAACATCTTCCGCCCGGTGTCATTAATCTTGTACAGGGCGCTGATGAAGTCGGCAGTTATTTGATCCACAGCAATATTGATATGATAGCCTTTGTCGGCTCACAGGCTGTTGGTAAAATTATAATGAAAGCTGCCGGTGATAAACTGAAGCGAATTGTGCTGGAGCTTGGCGGCAAGGATCCAATGATAGTTCTCAATGACGCTGACCTTGAAAAGGCTGCGAACTTTGCTGTAAACGGTTCGTTAAGGAATACAGGCCAGGTATGCGTCTCGGTAGAAAGAATCTATGTGCAGGAAAAAGCCGCGGATAAGTTCACAACACTTGTTGCAAACGGTGTAAAGAACTTTAAATACGGCAGCGGTTATGATGAAACTGTACATATGGGTCCGCTGGTAAGCAAACGCCAGAGGGATAATGTACTATCGCAGGTAAAAGATGCGGTCAAAAAAGGTGCCAGACTCATCACTGGCGGCGGTATTCCAAAGAACAACAAGGGATATTTTATGGAACCAACGCTTATTACCAACCTTAGTCATAAACACAGGATAATGAATGAAGAGACCTTCGGTCCCGTTGTGGCAATTCAGAAAGTTAAAACCGAAGATGAAGCTGTTAAGCTGGCTAATGATTCACCATTTGGACTTGGTGCAACCGTATGGACTAAGAATAAGAAAAAAGGTCTGAATATTGCGCGTAAGATAGAATCAGGCATGATTGGTGTTAACCAGGGAATTGGCGCTGTAAGCGGAACACCATGGGTCGGTATAAAACAAAGCGGTTACGGATATATAGGTTCAATTGACGGCATAAGACAGTTCACAGTTCCAAGAAAAATAAGTTATAAGAAATAGGCATTGTAACTCCGAACGCTGTTCGGAAAAAAGGCTACAATAGATCGCGTTACGCCCGAAACAGCGTTTCGGGTTACAAAATATAATTCATCCATAAAATTCAATTTAGAAAAGAGCAGCTAAAATGAAAAAGATATTCACATTATTTTTGTTTGCATTCTTATTTTCAGCAGTAACATATTCACAAAGTGATCTTAAAGCCGCGGGTGAAACAATGGAGCGCGGTTTGTTCCAAACCGTAAAGGATAAGGACTGGAACACACTTGAAGGACTTATCGCAAACGGCTTCCAGTCAATGCATGCAGATGGTCCAAAATCCAGATCTGCTGCAATTGATTACATTAAATCCATTACTTTTAAATATTACCATTTTTCAGATATTGTTGTGACAAATAACGATGCCGGGAACATCATTCTCATTACGTATAAATTGACCTTTTCAGAGAATCTTGAAATGACTGAAGAAGAAAAAGGAAAATTTGTTAACAATCTGAGTGTATGGCAGAAGAATGGTGAAAAATGGCAATGGATTAGTCACAGTGTTTTTGACGGAAATGTGAAGAAATAGCACCCTTTTTTATACTAAATTGGCAATTTCCTGAAAACTGACGCAAATCATTTTATAGTTTACCAAAAATTGTTAGTTTAGTATATTATTTTCAGAAAAATTGCGCTGTTTATAAGCAACTTTACAAATTTATAAACTTAAATACCCAATAATGAAAACACTTCTTGCTTTAATAATTGCTATGATTTTAACCCGTTCAAATTTTACTCAGGAATACCCAAACGAAGATTTTTATCTGAATTCTACCAATGATCTGTATTCATTGAATTACCTCAATACTCAATCTTCAGGAATGGGGTTCACGGGTATAGCCAGATTAAATGATATTTCAGGTATAGAAAATAATCCGGCTTCAATAAATATTCCTTCAAAATATCAGTTGAATTTTCAATACACATTCAAAGGCAAACATGCATTGAATTATAGCTTCACTTCAGATAACATAGCACTAAAACATCAGCTGTTTTCCGGCTCTGCGGGTATTGGATGGAAGATAAACAAAAATCTAACAACAGGATTAATTTATAATAATCCCAAAGGATATTATTATGATCTTGGTGAAGGCGTAAGAACTGATGAGTTTGGAAATGTAATTTCAAGATATGATTTCTATATCAATACAGTTATGCATTCTGTCAACATTCCCTTTGTTTATGCGTCAGATAAATTCAGGATCGGGCTGAATGCAAACTACATTTATGGAATGTTTTCTGTTCCCGGTGAAGGCTTTACGACAATTAATTATCCGAATGGATTCGAAGACGGAAACGATTTTAAGGGATCAACAAGCTGGTTTAAACTTGATGGCGGAGTTTTGCTGCATCTATCAAAACAATTTGCGGCGGGATTAAGTGTTTCAACAAGCATGAAATCTACTGTAACTTATTCTTATCCTGATGGCACCGAAGATCATGCTATGGCTTCAATTCCCTGGAAAGGCGGCATTGGCTTTCTTTATTCAATTCCCGGATCTTCGTGGAAAATAGGAGCAGATTATAAATATGAGAGAACTTCGGTTATCACTTATTATAAAGACAGGCACAATTTGCATTTCGGAACCGAAGGAATAATTTCAAAGAATTGGATATTAAGAGCAGGCTTTTTCACGCTATTTGATAATCGAAAGGATGAAGGAAATTTGCATTGGTCTGATAAAGTCGGAGCATATGACCAGTATTTTGTTACTTTTGGCGGAAGTTACATTTTGAAAAATACCAAAATAAATCTGGCTGTATTAACCAGCCAGCTTTCTGCCGGCAAGTATCAGAATTTTTTAGTTAATGCAGGTGTAACATTCGATTTTTAGTTTCACTTCATAACATTTTTCATTGCTTCAATAATTTCAGGATTCGGCAAGCCCTGCTGCCGGTTCACCAGCATTTCAAAATGATCTGCAGAGAGCTCTTCGGCGTGGAAACTGTAATCGGTATTTTTGCCGGTCTGCTCATAGAAATCTTTCACTTCTTTGAATTTAAGTATAAGTGGTTTGCCATTTTGGTAGACCACTTTTTTGCTGTTCTCATCCCCTTCTACTGCCAATAGACCTATTTGTATATATCCGAAGAAACTTCCCCCGGAATATTCCCTCCCTGAAAATAATATAAGCATCACATCAACAGGCATATCGTTATGTTTGACGGTAATGTAGAAATTGTTAAACGGCGCATCGGGATTTGATATCCGCAATTCCGCAATTTCAGGCGGGTAAGCAACTTCGTTGCACTTTTTGAATCCGATGATATTATATACCTTTTCGCTCATTGCAGGATCATACCTCGATAAAATATGGAACAACTCATGTATAAACGTACCTTCATAACTGCCGGATGATCCTTCTATCATGTCATTTCTTAAAACAATGTAATTTCCCCGGGTGTAACCATTCGCTCCGCCTTCATTTGACATATCAGAGCTGATGACTTCAATCCTGGCCGGCATTTTTAGTTTTAAGCCCAGTTCTTTTATCTTCCTGTTTACCGATTCAACCACTTTCCTTAAGCCCTTTTTGTCGTCATCAGTCCATGGTTTAATTGTCTTAACTGCTTTGCTGAAGTAATCGGCAAGGGTTACGGAATCACTTTTCAAGCCTGTTTTGCTCATAAGATCAAATCTGCTTAGGATAGCGGTGTAATCATCTTCAGTGGTAAGGAGCACTTTTGCGCGGTCGCCATCAACAGGTACAACTACCGTGCCTTCCTGAAGTAAAAATTCATCCTGCGAAGCGGTTACACCGCTAAATATAAGAAGAATTGCAACAAATAAGCCAATCCTTAATTTCATATGGTACGTATTATTTTTGATAATTATTCTGTAAATTTAAGAAATAATTCATTAATAATTACAACCAATGGAAGCTTATCCTGGTTTCCGTGTGGGTGTATTTGCAGGAGGCAGGCTAATGAAGTTCGAATTTTCACCATATGTTGCAATTCAGGTCGGCGATCACGCCAAAGCAGTTGATTTTTACAAACGCGTTTTAGGTATGGATTTTATTGAGGAGCGCGGCAATGACGCTTATCTTGATAAAGACGGAATTAATTTCGTAATTGAAAATAACCCTGAAGGAATTGGTTCAGTTTTTTTTGAATTTAAGACCGATAATCTTGCAGAAGCAAAGCAGGCTTTGCTTGCAGAAAATTGTACAATTACGCAGGAGTACAACGAGCACTCCATAATGTTCAGCGACCCATTCGGTATGAATTTCCATATATGGGAAGAAGGCGCTTTTCCGGATAACCCGTGATAGCGACAAGGATGATTCCGGCTTTTTCATCTCCCCCCGCAAGGGGGAAATGACACATAATCAAAAGCTGCTACTTATTGAAAATGTACTTAACACCCGCATGTACTCCCATATAGGGCTGACCATAGTCTATCCCAAGGATATTTAGCCTGCCGTTAAGTGCCAGGGTCAGTTTTTGAGAGACAGGATAGCTAAAACCAAATCCTGCTTGCGGACCCCAAAGCAGAGTTCTGCTGTACGAGCCGGTATATAATCCGAAACCAAGATCAATATTAGCATTCAGTTCATCCAATTTACCCAAATACCACCTTGGACCTATGTTCACTTCTATGATCGTGTATGACCGGGCTTTAGTGCTGTAATCATCATATGTATACAGTTCACTTTCAGTATTCCCTTTTGTAAAATTAATGCGGGAATTCAGATATACCGCAAACCGTTTGTTACGGGCTTCCAGATCGACCCCAAAATTATAGCCGGTTCTAACTCTTTCACCAGTTTTATCAATCGGAATGAATATACCTGTAGTAAAAGTACTTGTGTAATACTGCTTACTTTGGGAAAATGAAATTGCAGAAACAAGTAACAAAGCCAAGGTTATTGTGGTTTTCATAGTTTTAGGGATAACTTATCAGATAAATTTTCATTTCGTTGTTGGTTACAAGACCAACAGCGTGGGGAAATATTAGTTCTATCTATGAGATCCTTCTCTCACTGCCGAAGGCAGTTCGCTCAGGATTTAGGAAGCCCTTTCCTCCCACACCATGCATAAATGGACAATTGTCTCGACAGCCTTTTGCATATCCTGCACGCTGCACCACTCCTGCTTGCTGTGTATGCCATGCTCACCTGCAAAAACATTCGGACATGGCAGCCCCATAAACGAGAGCTTCGAGCCATCCGTACCGCCGCGAACTGACTTTTTGAATGGTGTGAGTCCCGCACGTTTAACAGCTTCAAAAGCATATTCAGTTACAAATGGTACGGTTTTCAGAACCTCATTCATATTACGGTAAGATTCTTCAATCATAAACTCATAACTGCTATTTTTATAAGCAGATAATACCTTATCTGTTATGTTTTTTAGAGTATTTTCTTTTTCAGTAAGTCCGGCTGTAATAAAATCACGTATTATAAATTTTACTTCAGTGTATTCAGCGCCGCCCTTTACTGAAACCGGGTGAATGAACCCTTCTAGTCCTTTTGTGGTCTCAGGTGAAAGTGAATCCTTTGGCAAAGCGGCGATAATATCACCCGCAATTTTAATTGCGTTTTCCATCTTGCCGTAGGCTGAGCCGGGATGGGTTATAACTCCATTAATTTTAATGGTAACCGAATCCGCCGAAAAGGTCTCATCTTCAACACAGCCCGCTTTATCGCCATCCATGGTATAGCCATAATCAGCCCCGAGTTTTACCATATCCAGCTTTTCCACTCCCCTGCCAACTTCTTCATCGGGAGTAAAAAGTATGCGAATTTTGCCATGTTTAATTTCCGGATGAGCTATCAGGTAGTTCGCTGCATCCATAATTTCAGCAACACCTGCCTTATTATCAGCGCCAAGCAGGGTTGTACCGTCGCTGGTAATGATATCGTTGCCAATCTGATTCTTAAGTTCAGCGTGAATATCGGGAGTCAATACCTGTGTTTCATCACCTGGAAGCGTGATATTGCCCCCGGCGTAATTTTTGTGAATAATTGGCTTAACATTTTCACCACTGGAGTCCGGTGAAGTATCCATATGCGAACAAAAGCATATTACAGGTACTTGTTTAGAAGTGTTGCTTTCAATTGTTCCGAAAACATACCCGAATTCATCCATATGGGCATCTTTTATACCCATTTCAAGCAGCTCAGCAACCAATATCCTGCCAAGATCCTTTTGTTTTTCTGTTGAGGGATATGTTTCAGAATTCGGGTCTGATTGCGTATCGACCTGAACGTATTTCAAGAATCTATCAACACATGTATACTTATAATCTTTAAACATAATTTTCCTATTTTATTAATATCATTGACTTCGTTTCTGAAAATTCACCCGCTGTTAACTTATAAAAATACACACCGCTTGAAAGTGAGCCTGCATTAAAGTTCATTGTGTGCTTCCCTGCCGGGAAATTGCCGCTTGCTATGGTTTTAATTAATGTACCCAATGCAGAATACACTTCTATCTTCAATTCCGATGCTTTAGGAAGGCTGAAAGATATTTTTGTTGAAGGATTGAACGGGTTGGGATAATTCTGAGCAAGGCTGAATTCATTTGGCAGATTGCTATTATTTCCGCTTACAGGCAGCAGCTCATCAATTTCAGATGTGAAAATTTCCTGGTTAAAACCGCCTGCACGTTCATCTGTCCATACCGGGACAAGGCGTTTGCCTGCATAATCAAGATCAATGTAATCACCAAACCTTACATTTGAGCCGGGAATAAGCGTCGGGGATGGTTCAGTGCTGAGAAGTTCATTTGTGAATGTTACACCGCCATCGTAGGAGCGTGCTACATACGCTTCTATTACGGTGTTATCAATTGTATTCCGGCTATCCATAAACAGGATCGCAACATTGCCCGCATCATTCACGGCAATAGTTGGCCAGTATTGTATTTTGCCGTTGGCAACAGGATCATTGTTAATTCTTAAAGGAGCTGACCAATTTGCTCCGCCGTTTGTGCTCTTTGTCAGGAAAATATCACAATCACCGTTACGGTTATCGGCAAAGGCCACATATATCCAGCCGCTTCTGGGGCCGCTGCTGTTATCGGTCGCAATAGTGGGGAAAGTATTTACATCATTGGGTAATCCCGTGGGAAAATCACCCGAAGCAATGATCTGATCAGTTCCAAAGGATGAGCCGCCGTCAGTTGAACGGTCAAAAGTTACTTCAGCAATTGAGCTGAATCCAAGCCATACAACATTTACCTGCCCATCTTTACTTATGCAGATATCGGAGCCCTGCACACCGCCTGTAACATCACTTACACCTGTTGGAACAGACCAGTTAACTCCCGCGTTTGTAGATTTGGTAAGTTTAATTCCCCCAAGAGAAAAACTTGTCCAGCTGATGTACAGGCTGTTTAAAAACGGACTCGTACTGCTTAGATCCGTGGTTAGCCACTCCTTATCTTCAGTGCCGGTTTGCGAACAAATGAATGCCTCGGGGAAGGTCTGCCCGCCATTGGTTGACTTATACACTGCAAGTGTCAGATTTCCTCCGGATAAGCCTTGTATTGCAATTACTGCAATATAAAAATTACCCGCTGTATCAACAGCAACAACAGGATCACTGTTGCGTGTTAAACCGCCCGGCAAAAGAGTTGAATCAAGTATTCTTGAAACTGACCATGTCAATCCCCCGTTTGTTGAATAGCTGTAACCAACACGCCGGTTTGCAGCGGGATCAACGCCAAACCTGAAATCACGCCATGCCGCTACAACTTTGTTAGTGTCTTTTCTGCTTATCTTAACCGATGGTTCGTTCTGAGGAGCAGAATTTTGTGAAATATTGATATTAAAAAATTCAAGCGGATTTGGAAGCGTGTTAACCGGACCAGGGGTTTTATTTACCGTGCCGGGAATATCCAGCGCAAGCGGAAATTTTAAGCGCTCCTGTGCGGTTGATTGAGAGTAACCCGAATCTGTAAGCATTAAGTTAAATAGTAATACGAGGGCTAAGAAGGTAGTTGTTTTCATTTGTGAAATGGTTAATGAATTTATTTTTTAAATTGAATCAATTCATGATCATTGCGATATATCGGAATTATACCTGTACTTCTCTATGGTTTCTTCATCCGTTGAAGAATCAAGTATCTCGCCGCAGTTCTGGCACTGGAAAATTACTTCTATTGGCTTAGCGCTGTACCCCATTGAAAGCCAGAAATATCCTTTCTTGTTATACCGCGTTTTTGGAATTATCATAGGGTCGCCGAGTGAATTACCGCATTTACATTTTTTTTGTGATAGCATATACAAATATAAAATTAAATAAAAGCGTGTACAAGGGCATTTAAGCTGAATTTACCTGATAAAAAACCACCATATTATGATATATAATGGCACTAAAATGGGAATTGAAAATCTATACATATATTTAAAGAATGAAGGCGTTTCCACATTCTGGTTATCAGCAATTGATTTAACCATAAAATTGGGACCGTTACCAATATACGTCATAGCCCCGAAGAATACCGCTGAAATAGATATTGCCACTACATGGCTCTCATGCTCAGCAATAAACGCCAGTACATTCTGTACGCTGTTTATATCAAGTCCGTATATACCCATTGCTGCGGTAAGGAAGGTTAAATAGGTTGGAGCGTTATCAAGGAATCCGGAAAGAACACCTGTAAACCAGTAATACTGCGTGGGCGAAGTTACACCAAGCTCAGTTGAATGTACCCTGAGCAGTTCCAGCGCCGGAGTCATAGTTATAAAGATCCCGATAAACAGCCACGCGACTTCTTTGATCGGATGAAAATTGAAATGATTCCTTTTATGAATATCTTTTTTTGTGACCTTGTAAGAAATAAAGGCGGTTAAGAGCATTATACCTTCTCTTAGAAAAAGAGGTTCTGTGATAAATACCGACGCAATAATTACAGCAAGAAAAATAAAGTTATGACTGCCGGTTATAGTAAGCTGCTCTTTGGACTTTTTTTCCTTCTCTTCAATTTCCGCGGGAGCTTTTTTGAAATTGACATAATCTGCAATGTAAAAAATTAACAGCAGCGCCGCTAGAGCTATCAGCCATTTGAAGAAAACCTTATCCATTATCCAGAAGAAAGGAACACCTTTCAGAAATCCGAGGAAAAGCGGCGGATCGCCTATTGGAGTGAGCGCGCCCCCGACATTAGATACAATGAATATAAAAAACACAATATGAAAATTCGTAATTCTTAATTTGTTTGATTTTATAAATGGACGTATCAGCAGCATTGATGCACCGGTTGTGCCGATAATATTTGCAAGTACGCCTCCTATGGCAAGCAGCACAGTATTTCTGAGCGGAGTTGCCAGCCCCTTAATGTTTATCAGTATGCCCCCTGATACCACATACAGAGCGGTAAGAAGAGAAATGAACATTACATATTCTTCAAGAGAGTGCATCAGGTCCCATCCCTTGGTGATAATGATATAATAAACTGCGGTAACAAAAGCTAGACCTAATGAAACGTAATGGTAATTTTCATGCCAGAACTTAGGGGCAATAAAGGGCATTGCCGCTATTGAAAGCAGTAAAAATATAAAGGGAAGAACGCTAAAAATGTTAGGTTCCATTAAAGACCTGTTAGTTTATTTATTTATTATGGAAGCTTTATCAGATTGGTTTTAATTGTCTGCGCATTCTGTATAAGCTTATTGACCGACGCTTCTGATTTGCTTAAGAAAGTATTCGGGTAAACACCTATCCAAACTATAAAGATCAATAACAGCGATGAGGCAAAGATCTCCCTGAAATTAAGATCAGGAATAGTTTTATTTTCCTCTTTTGTTATAGGCCCAAGCAATACTCTCTGGTACATCCACAGCAGATAAACCGCGCTAAGCACAACGCCTGTTGTTGCGGCTATAGTATAAGTGTGATTGTTAAGCAATGGTGAATTGAATGAACCGATAAGTATCATAAATTCACCGATGAAGCCGTTAAGTCCGGGTAAACCAATTGAAGAAAGCACTATTACAAGAAATAGTGAGCCGTAAATAGGCATAGTTTTCAGAATTCCGCCGTAATCAGCTATCTCACGGGTGTGGCGTCTGTCATATAAAAATCCTACAAACATAAAAAGCGCGCCTGTAGAAAGGCCGTGATTTACCATTTGTATAATACCGCCCTGGATTGATTCAACCGTCATTGCAGCGATACCCAGCAATATAAAGCCCATGTGACTTACAGATGAATACGCGACAAGTTTTTTGATATCCTTCTGCGCTATGCAAACAAGTGCGCCGTAAATGATGCCGATCACTCCAAGTAAAGCTAATAGCCAAGCGTATTTCATAAAAATCAAAGGGAACATTTCCATCGAGAATCTTAATATTCCGTATGTACCCATCTTAAGCAGCACGGCTGCAAGGATAATACTGCCCGCTGTCGGCGCTTCTGTGTGAGCGTCAGGCAGCCATGTGTGGAACGGAAACATAGGGACCTTGATAACAAAACTGATGGCAAAGAAAACAAACAGCCATACCTGGATAGCTTCGGGGATATATGGTGAAACTGTTTTAAGCGCAAGATAATCTGTGGTGAACTTGCCTAACTGCGGTGTCAGGTATTGTGATATCCATATGATTGCAACCAGCATCAGCAAGCTGCCGAACATTGTATATAAAAAGAATTTTAAATTAGCATAGAATTTATTCTTGCCGCCCCAGAAACCGATGATAAAATACATCGGGATAAGGATAAGCTCCCAGAACATATAGAATAAAATAAGATCAAGTGAAAGGAACACACCGAATAATGCGCCCATAAGCAGAAGAAGAAGGAAATAAAATTCCTTAACCCTTGTGGTCACGGAGTTCCACACACCAAGTATTGTAACCGGAAATATGAACGCGGTAAGCATTACCATAAGTATAGATATGCCATCAACACCAAGCTGGTAAAATATATTAAAATCTTTTACCCACTGGAAGCGTTCTATGAACTGGTAATCAGGATTTGCCGCGTTATATATTGAAAACAAATATAATGAAAGCCCGAATACACCGGAAGATATCACCAATGAATAAATTTTGATAAGCTTTTCGTTCTTTCCAAAAAATAAAATGGGGATACCTAAAACAATTGGCGCAAAGATCAGAATTGATAGAATATTGTTCACCTGTTATAAATTTAAAATTTTAATATTTCTTATTGTGATTTATTATTCAGCTGTAAATTGCCGCAGCTTATTTTTTATGATTTTCGTGAAACAGTTTTAATCTTTCTTCAAGCTCGGGTAACTGTGAATCATGTACCAGCGATACACATGCTCTAATACCCTCTTTGCGCAGACTGCCCGTATTGCTGAGCGATATTGCGCTGATGCCGTAGTATAACAACTGCTCAATTAAGTCTTCACCTGAATAACCATCATACGCTACTGTGAAATAAAAACCATCTGCAATAGGCTCGCCGTCATCATGGTCATAAACTATCCTGAAGCCGTTATCGAGGAACATCTTCTTCATTTTCTTTGCACGGTGACCGTATATCTTAACCTCTTTGATGAAGTCATGGTCGCCGTCATTCACAGCTTTAAGCAATGCTGCAAATGCATATTGGGTGGAGTGTGTTACACCCGCGCTTACGGAGTAAGCTGCACCGAATATCATTGTATGACCGAAATTCGGGCTCGAGAAATACCTGAGCAGATCAGGGTAATCGCGTTTAAAAAGTTCATTTGAAATTATTATACAGCCAATCCTCTGCCCTGCATAAGAAAATATCTTTGAACCCGAAACCAGTATCATGTAATTATCGCAATACTTCGCAACAGATGGCTGGTGGGGTCCCGTGCCGGGTTTGGAATAATCCTTGCGGAAATCCATGTTAAAATACGCAAGGTCTTCTATCGGGATAACATCATACTTTGTGCAAAGCTCGCCTATTATCTTGAGCTCTTTATCTGTAAAACAAATCCATGAAGGATTGTTTGGATTTGAATACAGAAGGCATGAAATATTGCCGGCTTTTAATTTTTCTTCAAGCGCATCGCGCAGTTTTTCTCCGCGGAATTTATAAACATCAATGTTCGTCTGGTTTATACCAAGAACCTTCAGCTGCATTTTGTGAACGGGGAAACCCGGATCTAAAAACAGAACGGTATCTTTGTTCTTATCAGCCCTTGCAAGCGTTAAAAAAGTAACAAAGCTTCCGCTGGTTGAGCCTGTGCAGGGTATGCACGACTTTTCCTGAACATCGACATCTAAAAACAGCTTTATGAATCTTGATATTTCACGTTTTAATTCAGTGATGCCTTCAATTTCAGGATAAGCATTGGCTACGCCTTTTTTAAGTGCTTCAATTTCAGCGTTTACGCCTATTTCAGAAGCAGGAAGTCCGGGCACGCCCATTTCCATCCTTATGAATTTTTTACCGCTAGCTTTTTCTATTTGATTGATAAGGGATCTGATTTCTCTGATTGATGCTTTGCCTACACAAGGCAGTTTTGATTCTTCGATCTTCTGTTTAACTATATTAAAGTCTATAGGAGTATTAATCCGTATATCTGACGAAGTTTGTAACAGAGTATTTTCGAGTACGTCTTTCAATTTAGTATGTTAAAGACTAGTTTTTTGTATTATTTGGGTATTTATTTATTAACAAACTTACTCAAAAATTGGGTTTTTATCAATAAATAAAGGAGTGACAACGCCGGAACCCGGCATTAAGCATAAAAAAGGCGACCCTTTTAGGATCGCCTTTGAATATCCATTTTGTCTAATTCGCTGTGCTTTGATAGACTATCAATTCACTATTTAAGAAGCACCATTTTCTTCGTATCTGTAAAGACGTCCCGCTGGGACGTCTCTGCAACCATCTTATAAAAATACATACCACTGGAAAGATTCGTGCCGTCAAACTGAACTTCATAGCTTCCTGCAAGTTTGTATTCGTTATAACTGAATACTTCTTTACCTAGTTTATCATATATCTTGATGCTTACATTTACATCCCTCGGAATTTCGTATTTGATGTTTGTTTTAGGGTTAAAAGGATTTGGATAATTTTGAAATAATTCAAATCTATATGGTAAATTTGTAGAAATAATATTTATACCAATTGGATACAAATTTCCTTCACTATCTACTTTTAGTAAATATGTGTCCTCACTGCTTGAATCAGTTACACCTGCACAAATAAATCCGGAATCAAGTGTTTGCTGAATAGCTCGTATTTCATTGTTTCGATTTATAAAGCCATGAGACCGAACCCATATTGTTGTTCCATTAGAATCAATTTTTCTTATTCTTGCAAAGGCATTATTCCCGTCATATAACCATCCTGACATAATAAAATTATTATCATTTGTAAGTTTAATATCATTAATCTGATTATTAAATATTGAGTCAATTTTTTGATACCAAATACTATTGCCTGTCGAATCAAATTTTGCAAGAAATTTATATCCTCCGATTATATAGTTATTTCCATTCGTCCGTGCAATTGTTCTTGTAATTAAATTAGGCTGCTGAGTAAAAGTGTTTTCCCAAAATACATTTCCGCTATGATCTATTTTTGTTAAATATAAGTTTAAAGGAGAACTGACAAGTATTTTATGATATCCAACTAATATTAAATTTGAATCCCTTGATAATATCATACCTGAAAAGCCACCATCAAAACGATTTGTGTTATACAATGTATCAAAAATTAAATTTAAATTATTGTCATATTTTGCTAAATAAGGACTGTCAAGATTTGATCTAAGTGTGCCGCAAATAAAAAAGTTACCACTATTAGTCTGCAAAACTGTAGTAATTATTAAAAAGTCATATCCTAAAAATGGCCTTATCTGTAAAATATCTCCATTTTGATTTATTTTTACTAGACTGCCTTCGTGACCGCATATAAGATAATTATTGTCGAGTGTCTTTATTATGCATTCAGCTAACTCCACTTCTACGGTTTTACTCCAAAGCGTATCCCCGAATTTATTATACCTTACAATGTACATATCATCTCTAATCCCTGATTCACGCTTTCTGCCTACAGCAATATATCCTTCATCTGGTGTTTGTACAACGGATGTGAAATATTCAATATCAGGCGCCAGAATAGTTTTCTGAAAGGTTATTGTTTGAGACTGAAAAGTGGATATTATTAATAATGAAAACATTATCTCTAAACCAACAAATATTAATGGATTTTTGATTGATTTCAATTGAATTTGAGTTTTTTCTTTCATAATTATCATTTTAATTAAATTCTTTTTTCGCCTTAGAAACAAGGTTTCTAAAATGATACCATCATTTTATCAACAGTAATTTTGCAGTAATTTAATTAAAATAATACACTTTTTGGCTTTTTACAACATTAAAGCAAAAAATAAATGCGCTTAATTTAAAAATTATTTAATTTTTGCGGAAAATCAGCATCAAGGCTCGGGTATCTATAGTTTGCTATGGTATTTATAGATTCATTACAAATATAATACACCGGAGCTGAGATAAACTCCTGTCATATAATGATATGTATTTGTATCTTCATCATCTGGATATCTAGTATGCAGATCATAAAAACCATATCCGTTAAAAAGCATACTTACCGGATACACTTTTACATAAATAGTACGGGTAGTAGATTGGTTAACAATTTTTATTTCTCCTGTATAAGGTGGTGGTTCCTCATCCTGAGTAAACAAATTTAAAGTTATCAAAAAATAAAAACAGAATAAAATTTTGTATAAAGTTTTCATGATTATCCAGTTTTAATTTAGGGAATATTACTTAATGTAAATGAGCCTCTTAGTTACTATATAATTATTATTTGAAGCAAAACTAATAAAATATATGCCACTTGAATATTTATTTTCATCAAGTTCTAAATTCAGAATGTATGTGCCGGATTTTTTAAAACCATTTACTAAAGCTTTTACAAATCTTCCATTTATATCATAAATATTTATACTAATGTTAGTGTTTTTATTTAGTTTATAAACTATTTTTGTGCCTGGATTAAATGGATTAGGAAAAGGCTCTGAAATTTCAAATGTTTTTGGTATTTGTGAGTTTGAATTAATGATTGCAATTGGAGGTACATATAACATGCTGTCTGTTCTGGCAACAAAAACGTCTTCACTGGTAGCGTTTGTATCAATATAACTGTTACCTGCAAATAATAAGTCACCATTACTCGTTTTCATTCCGGAAACCAAGTGTATATCTCCTTCATTTTGTGGAGGTATAAAATGTTTTTCATTTACGATATTTCCGGATAAATCTGTTATAATTACCCTTGTTGTACTTATATTAAATGTTGAATCTCTCGTAAGAATTAAAAGCAATCTACTCTCATTTAATATAAGCATGTCTTGTAAGCTTTCACTTCTGTTTGATGGAAATACTATTGTACGAGCAACATTACCAATAGTATCTAATTCCATAATATAACCTCTTGCCTGGTTTAAAATTGAATCCGTTGTTGTGCCTGCAATAATTATCTTATCTTTCAATCTTGCTATTTTTTTACCATTTCCATCTTTGCCAAATATAGTATATCTCTTTTCCCACTGTACTTCACCAAAAATATCAATTTTCGTCAATAAAACATGATTAGTATCAACAATAGCATCTGTAACGCTGCCTGTAAGATAAAAACCGTCAAAATTTTCTATTAGGTCATGGTAAATTCTCAATTCGGTTGAAGGATATTCTCTCTGCCATAACAAATTTCCCGATGAATCAATACTAAGTACATAACCATAGTAATCAGAACTTAGTTTAAAACCACAAGAGATATAGCCACCATCGATTTTCTTAATTATGCTATAACATTTTGCGGCTATTGTATTATAATTTTTATACCAAATAATATTTCCATTCTTATCAAGCTTCATAGTAAAACTCGTATCATTATCACCGGTAACAACAACTCCACCTGTTCCATCTGTTACAGAACTTAAACTAAAATCCCCAAAACCAGGATTTATCTGGATACTTCTGGTCCAGAGGGTATCACCAAATTCATTTAGCTTTAAAATATAATGGTAATATCCGCTTACAATTGTTCTTCCGACTGCATAAAAATTATTGCCATCAGCCGGTGTTAATGAATATGCTCTGTCGTTATAATTTGCTGGCCCATTAAAAGTTCTTTGCCAGGTTATACTTTGTCCAAAACTTGCACTGCATACAATACCGATTAATACCAAGACAAAACTAAATGCTTTAGCATTAATAAAATTTACAAGTTTTTCAGGTATTTTTCTCATATTTTTAAAAAATAAATCGGTGTGTCTCAGTTTGGTTCGTTTTCCCGTTTTCACAGTAAACTCAAAGGATTCGGGTTATACTTATATTTGTCAATAACAAATTACAATATTTGTTGTCAATTGTCAAGCATAAAATGATCTTCAAATCGAGAAAAGAAGTTATACTTCAGCAGAAAGGCTCGGGTATCTATAGTTTGCTATGGTATTTATAGATTCATTACAAATATAATATACCAATTAAGACAGAAGAATGATTTGGGTCATAAAAAAAGGCGTCCCCTTTTAGGCCGCCTTAAAAATCCTTTTTTGCTTTTTTACTTTTGACTTTTCACTTCAAGTTCAATCCTGCGGCACTGTAACATTATACCAGAATTTCTTCTTTCGGTCAAGCACTTCATCAATGTGAATGTGCTTAACTTCTGTGTAGGCTTTCAATCCTTCAATGCCAAGCTCTCTGCCAACTCCGCTTTGCTTGTAACCGCCAAACGGCGCTTTATCATTGAGGATGTGCCACTCGTTGATCCATATAGTACCGGCCCTCAGTTGCTTTGCTACATCAAGCGCGCGGTCGTTGTCGCGTGACCATACACCGCCTGCAAGACCGAAGCTTGAAGCATTTGCTATACGTATTGCGTCATTTTCACTCTCAGCCTTTATAACAGCAAGCACCGGACCGAAAATTTCTTCCTGCGCAATTCGCATATCATTACTAACATCAGCAAACAATGTCGGTTCTACATAACAGCCTGATTCAAATCCTTTAGGCACTCCCCCGCCATAAACAAGTTTCGCGCCTTCTTTTTTTCCTATTTCAATATACTCCAAAACCCGCTTCTGCTGTTTTTCGCTTACCATCGGACCAATATCAGTATCCTTATCCATCGGATTGCCTATTTTCATTTTGGCAAGCTTGGCTTTTAATCTCTCAACAACTTCATCGTAATTCTTGTTGGTTAAAATTAAACGTGAACCCGCCACACAGCACTGCCCGTTATGGAAATATCCCGCGTAAGCTGAACCATCTATTGCCAGATCCAGATCAGCATCATCTAAAATTATACTTGCTGATTTGCCGCCAAGCTCAAGTGTAACACTTTTCATCGTTGCCGAAGCAAGTGACATTACTTTTCTGCCAATTTCAGTTGACCCGGTGAAAGCGACCTTATCAACCATCGGGTTTGTTACCATCTCTTCGCCAACTTCCGCATCACCTGTAATAATATTAACAACACCCTTTGGCAGGTCGGTTGAATCAATGATCTTAGCAAGTTCAAGCGCGCTGACTGATGTTTCAGGTGCGGGTTTCAGCACTATAGTGCAGCCTGCGGCTAAAGCGGGTCCTATTTTCCACATTGCCATTTGCAGCGGGAAGTTCCACGGAATGATAGCTGAAACAACTCCCACGGGTTCACGCACCAATAGATTTTTGCTTACACCTTCTTTAGAAATATCCAGTGTTTCATTGAGATCGGTGAGCGCAAGTTTTGCGAAAGTGCTTGCAGCACGATATGTTAAAAACATATCGTCCTTTGATTTCTTGTAAGTTGAGCCTGATTCCTGAATTTCCAATTCCTGCAGCATTGCGGAATTTTCTTTTATCTTATCAGCAATTTGTTTTAATATTACGCTGCGCTCTTCATTTGTTTTACCTGTCCATACGCCGCTATCGAAGGCATTCCTTGCGGCTTTAATGGCAAGTTTGGTATCTTCAACAGTTGATTTGGCAAGCTTCGCGAAAACGCTTTTATCGTAGGGATTTATTGAATCCATCGTTCCTTTATCGGATGCATCCCTGAACTCACCGTTTATGTAAATTTTGTATTCCAGCATTAAGTTATATTATGATTTAGTTTTTAAAATATCGTAACCTGTAAAAAAAGATTCCTGCTTTCGCCCCAAAGTGGTAAACAGGGAATGACAAAAACTTTCACTAATTCCGAATTAACAAATTAAAAATATTTTGACATTTGGGCTTTGTAATTTTGAGCAAAGCGAAATCCCGCTTTGCAGAATGACATTGAAGGCATTTGCAGGAATGCATGTGCTGCTGTCAGCGCTTTCTGCAAACCTAATTCATATACAAATAAGGTTTCCAGTCCTCATCAACTCTGCCTATAAAATGCTTCATAAATGTAATATGAGAAGGCTTTGATGGCTTTTTAAGCAGCGGCATTTTAGCTTCTTCAGGCGAGCGGTCACCTTTTTTATTATTGCACTTCACGCATGCGGTAACAAGGTTTTCCCAGGTATCATCGCCGCCTTTTGATTTAGGCACAATATGGTCTATTGTAAGCTGAAGATCTGCCCGCTGGCAGTAAATGCATTTATGATTATCGCGTCTCAAAATATTTTTCCTTGAAAGAACGATCTTTTTATATGGAACTTTAATATACACCCTAAGCCTTACAATTGTCGGAAACGGCAGGGCGGTTCTTACTGAATGCACTTTCTTCGAATCTTTGGATGAAATAAGCTCGGCCTTGCCAAGGAATAAAAGGACAACAGCTCTTTGTACATTACAAATGCTCATAGCCTCATAGTTCTGGTTAAGCACCAGCACTTTGCCGCTTAATTTCCCATTGGATCTGCTGCCATCCCAATGTTCGGTAATATCAAATTCGTGGTCAGATTCGAAGTCTCTGCTCCTTTTCTCACGTATTTTAGCTGCATTTTCAATTAATTCTTTAAAAATAGCATTTTTATGAAAAATAAACAAGGTCACTGTATTATTTTAATAAAATGACAAAATTTTTCATTTAAAAATTTTGGTATTGCATTATTTGTGTTCAAAACCTAAAATTACGTAATTACAAACTAAAAATGCCTATGAAGCAATAATTACGGTTTTAAATCTTAGAGTATATTATTGTTAAAATATAAAACCAATTACATTAAGTATCTGCTGCTTGCCGTATGTTTTATGGCAGGAATAGGCACATTCAAAGATACTTTCGCTCAGGGCAGGGATAGAAGTAAGTTCCAGATCGGGTTCATTGATACATCCGGCTCTTACATTGATACCTCATTAATAAGCGATACAACAAAGATCAGGGGTCCCATTGACTCGACTGCAAGGGTAAACAATTTTAAGTTTGAAAGAGTAGATGAACCAGTACCTGATTACGGCGTTTGGCGTTCTTCTTTACTGCTCTATGGTTCATCCCAGATAAATTACAGCGTTAAGTTTGATTCGCTTGATAATGTTATCATAACAGAATCAATAGATAACGAGCAGCTTAAAGTTCCCCTTGTTATACCATTGGATAAATATATTGAGCTAAGAAGCCAGTTAGGTCTTAAAGACCAGTTCTACAGGATCGTTTCGGATAAGTTCCAGATAGAAACACAGGATGACCTTGAAAAGCTGTTCAAGAATATCACGGAAATTACCATTCCCCTGCCGTTTGCCACGGAGACAATTTTCGGGCCGCCAACTATTAATCTGAAAATAAACGGTATCATCGATATAACCGCGTCATACCAGCGCAGCACCAATGATCTTTCAACTATTCTTTCTGAATCCCAAAACCAGAACAACATTAACTTTAAACAGGAAGTACAGGTAACCACAAAAGGTACAGTTGGTGATAAGCTTACTGTGGATGCTGACTGGAACTCACAGCGTACATTTGAATTCGAGAACCAGCTTAAGCTAAAATACACAGGCTATCCTGATGAAGTTATTCAGCTCATAGAGGCCGGTAACGTTTCACTTGAAACCCGTTCTAATTTAATTGGAAGTACGCAGGCTTTGTTTGGCGTGAAAGCACAGTTTAAACTGGGGCCGCTTACGCTTACAACTATCGCATCACAGAAAAAATCTGAAAAGAAAGAAGTAAATATTACCGGCGGTTCGGTTGAAACGCCTTTTGATATTTCTATTTACGATTACGCCGAAACCAATTACCTGCTTGATGAAACGTGGGGTCAGTACTTTACCCGTTATTACACTAACGGTAATACACCTATTGATGTTACGGATGTGCAGGTTTGGGTTTATGCTGAGCCCAACAATCCAAATAAAAGATTTGTATACGGGCTTGATACTCTTGGTGTAAGACCCACAGGAGGATATTTCTTTCCTGATACAACTACCGCCGTACCCGGGCATGTACTGATAGGTAATTTTGTAAAACTCGATGCCTCGGAATATACGTGGAACCGCTATGCAGGCTATATTACGCTTAACGGTAACCTGCAGTCTTACGGCAAGGATGCTATTGCAGTGGCGTACAAATTCAACGATTCCATTTCAAGCGGCAAGCAGATTGGTGATTTTGTAAATGATGTTTCATCAAACGCCATGCTGAAGCTTAAACTGCTGAGGTACGAAAGCCAGAAGCCGCCTGACCAGGACCCCAATTATGCGCGTCTTTGGAACAGGATGCTGAAGAATATTTACAATCTTGGGGTAAGGAATATAAAAAATGATCCTGCGAATCTGACATTTAACATCTACTATTCCGAGCCGGGACAGACACCAACCCCCCAGTATAACGGCACGGGCCCAAAGAACGGCAAAACATATATGAATATAACCGGCGTTGATTACAGGGTAAACGGCGATCCCACAACTGTTCTGCCTGACGGCGATAATAATTTCGATTTCTTCCCGGGCAATACAATTGATCTTGCAAACGGTAATATTATTTTCCCGTCTCTAAGGCCATTTTCTACTACGCTTCGTGAAAAAGGTGTGGAAGATATTTACATCGGGAAAAATGACACAATTTACACTTCATCCAAATCAACCGCACAGAATTTCGGAAACCTGAAATTCACTTTAAAAGGCAACGCCAAGGGCGATGCTTCATCAAGATACTCGCTTGGTTTTAATCTTGTTGAAGGAAGTGTAAAAGTATTTAACGGAACTGTTGAACTTGCACAGGGAATTGATTACTCAATCGATTATTCCCTGGGTGAACTTGTAATTATTAATGCTTCGGCCCTGGTTGCAGGCGCAAATCTGAAAATTACATATGAAACCAACGACCTGTTCCAGCTTGCTTCAAAAACCCTGCTGGGAACAAGGGCTGAGTTTCAGTTCAATAAAACCACATATCTGGGTTTTACGCTTATAAACCTAAAACAGCAGACGCTTAACAACAAAATAAGAATTGGCGAAGAGCCAACAAATAATACTATAATCGGTTTTGACGCATCAACAGATATTAAGACGAACTTCTTAACCAAACTTGTAAATAAAATACCGGGCTATAATACCAAAGAAGAATCTATACTGAATCTGAAAGGCGAAATAGCGTTCATGCTGCCTGACCCCAATACACTTAAAAGCATTATCCCCAGTGATAACGGCGAAGCAGTTGCCTACATTGATGATTTTGAAGGCGTAAAAAAGGTTATACCTCTGGGGCTTAATCCCCTTTCGTGGACCTTGTCATCTATTCCATATGATAATGTACTTGTACCGGGTATTCTTGAAGATGCGGTGCGTGACAGTTTGATGAGCAGAAAGCGCGGCAGGCTGAACTGGTATAACCTGCTGAACAATGTACCAATTCTTGAAGTTTACCCCAACCGAAGCATCGCCAGCAACCAGAACCAGTCTCTTACACCTATGGTGTTTGATATAAAACCGGATTCAGTTGGTGCCTACAATTATATTAAGTACAGCGATTTTGCCGCTGAAGGGCCTGCAGAAAACAAATGGAGCGGAGTGTTTAAGTACATAAATTCTTCTCAAACCAATCTGGTAGATGAGAATATAAACTACATAGAAGTGTGGATGCAGGTTAACGGCGGAATACCTATTCAAAACGATTCGGCTAAGATGTTGATAGATCTTGGAACGATCTCTGAAAAAATAATTACATCAAAACGGATGCCGCTGAATTCTTCCAATCCGAATACAAACTATCACACTGAAGATAAAAACAGCAGCGGCCAGCTGGATGTTGGTGAAGATAACGGTATTGACGGTCAGCCGAACAGCGCCGAAAATTTTTATTATGGTGAATTGACAGCTGAAACGGGCGGAGACCCGAGTCGTGATGATTACCAATGGATACAGGGTAGTAACAATTATGTATCATTCAACGGAACCGAACAGAATGCTACTAATCTGACGGAAGCAAAACGAATTGATACTGAAGATCTTAATAATAACGGCAACCTGGATATAATAAATAGTTATTTCGAGTATTCTATTCCTCTTGATTCGGTTTCATTCACCAATCACCCGTTTGTCGCAGGCGGCGGAAATGCAGGCTGGTACCAGTTTATAATACCGCTGGACCAATGGAAAAGAACTGTGGGCAGCGCCACATTAACAAACATTCAGTATGCAAGAGTCTGGTTCAAAGGATTTGAACAGCAGACACAGATAAAGATAGTAGATTTTAATCTTGTTGGAAACCAGTGGGTTAAATCAAACAAAAATGATACTTCATATTCAGTTTCGGTTGTTAACATTGAAGATAATCCCAATTATTATTCCCCTCCTGTTGACGGGTTAAGACAGAAAGACCAGACACAGGTTGACCAGAATGTACTTTCCAACGAGCAGTCAATGTCTCTTGATGTAACCAATATACTGCCCGGACAGGGCAAATATGTGTTCAAGTCCTTTGCCACCAGACCCATTGACCTTGTAAATTACAAAATATTCAAAGTGTTCGTCAATGGCGATAGCTCATTCACATACACAAATGCAAATAAGTATGATGCTGCGGTGGTTGTGAGGCTTGGAAATGATTCATCAAATTATTATGAATACAGGGCGCCTATCAGGCCCGATATCAGACCGATGACTCCGTGGAATTCATTTAACGAAGTGATCATTAATCTTAGCGAACTTACAGCCATTAAACAGAAAGCTGACAGTACCGGTTTAATTCATTACGAGCCGGTAGTTAACGGTCCGCCGGGAGCGTATTACGGGGTTATAGGCAGCCCGTCAATCAGGGATGTCAGGCAGATCACGCTTGGGGTATACAACAATAATGATGACCCTATAATCACCCGCGAACTCACGGGCTCTGTGTGGTTCGATGAAATGAGGGTTATAAAAACAAATGATGCGAGCGGTTACGCTTTCACTCTTAGTGCGGGCCTTAAGATCGCTGATCTTGCAACACTGAATTTCAGTTATAACAAAACTGATCCGAATTTTCATTCACTTGAAACCAGTTTTGGTAACTTAACTACCGCGAACAGCTGGGAGTTTTCAGGGCTTGTGAACGCACATAAGATAATAAATGCACTGCTTTCAAAATACGTTTCGGTTAAATTCAAGGATTTCTTTACTTTGCCCATTTCATTTTCTCACCAGGAAATACTGGATAAACCCAAGTACCTCCCGGCTACAGATATAGATCTTGAAACAGCGGCAAACAACAAGTACGCCCAGATACTTGAAGAAACCGGCAACCAGGAGCTTGCTGCATATTATGCTGACCAGATAAGAGTAGCTTCACAAACATTAAGGATTGCCAACAGGTTCTCCATAACAGGGGCAAAATTCACATTCCCCGGAGACAATTTCTTCGTTCAGCAGGTACTGAACAAACTGGAAGTGAATTTTGTAAGGAATACATACACAGAAAGAACACCCACGCTTGAAAGCAAATATGCATGGGATATGAACGGTTCAGTCGGGCTTAGCACTGATATAGACCTGATGAATTCACTTAACCTCAAGATCGGAAGATTCCTGCCATTTGGCGAAGAGTTCAAGGAAGCAAGAATGTATTTCTTCTTCCCGTTCATGCCGCTGGCTCCCCTGTTTACAAACAACATAGCGCTATCGGGAAGTTTCAACCGCAGGCGCGGAGATGAAAAACTAAGGGCAAGTTTTACCAACAGTCCTACTTCAAGGCAGTTTGATGCGAGCCGCGGTTTTACTATGAACTGGAAGTTCATTGAGAACTGGATGATTGACCTGCAGGGCGACTATTCGTTCCGCTCAGGCAGTGACTTAACTTATCTTGAAACTACAAATGACTCATTGAGACTTCAGAGAAACAATGCTGAAATTTACGATGATATCTTCTTTAATAACGGTTTGATAAACTGGGGCAAAGACCTTGATTACTCACAAACTGTTTCCATTAATCCTAAGTTCAATATTCCCGGCTTAAGGGATTTCATTGATCTGACAAGCAGCTACAGGGTCATTTACGGCTGGCGCGCTTCACAATTCAATAATGCGCAAGGCAGCAACGTTGGCTTCAACAGTGATCTTCAGGCAACAGCATTCGTAAAACTGAATAATATTTTTAAGCTGTTTTCAAAGTCAAACAACTTAATGGGAGGTTCCAAGAATGAATTCCAGGACCAGAATCCCGCTGACCTGCTGAAATTATTGAAGACATTCATACCTGACCAGGTATCAGTTACGTTCGCGCAAACCAAACAGATCCAAAACCCCGCTATTCAGGGCAGGCCCGGTTTCGGCAATTTCTGGATGCAGTTCAATTCAAAAGAGAACCTCGGACCATCCAGAATGTATCAGCTTGGATGGGAAACCGACCCGGGCAGAAGAATTCCCTTGCTGAACCTGGTAGATAACCTGAATCTGAACAATTCATATACATTCAATACTTTCATAAATCCGATCTTCCCGGATAACCTGAAATTAAGTTTTACCTATAAAACAGGAACAGGAACAATAAATTCTCTGACATACAATTCAGACTCATCGGGCTTTATTGGCACACCTATAAATACACTTGAAAACCGGACAATAACCAGACCGAGTTTCTTCGTTTCAGAAGGAGTTATAGAAGATAAACTTGGAAGGTTTTTGGGTGATACTACTTCCGGTGTTACACAGGCTCAGTTCTTCTCTGAAAATTTTGAAAAGAACATGGTATCATTCCCCTTCCCAAGCTGGACACTCTCTTTAACCGGAATTGAGAAATTCGAGATGTTCCAGAACATTGCCCAGGCAGTTACTCTTGAAAGCGGTTACTCAAGTGAGTACAGAAAAGTATTATCGTATGACGGCAGGACACCCGAATACATCAGCGCACAGGCGTTAACATCAGGTTTTACCCCGCTTATAGGCGTTAACTTTACTTTCAAGCAGATATCAGGCGGCAACCTTACTGCTTCATTTAAACTGAGCAATACAAATAATTTTATTTTCGAACCAAACAACGCCAAGCTTACAAATACTGCTACTAATGATATTGCTATAAATGCCAGCTTTACCAAATCAGGATTTTCGCTTCCGCTTTTCGGTCTTTCACTTGAAAACAACCTTACGATCTCTTTTTCTTATACAAGAACAAAGAACGATCCAAAAGTTTGGTCTTACTTAAGCAACTTATGGGAATCCAATTCCCAGAACGGTTCTACTTCAACTACATTAAATCCGTCTATACAGTACAATCTTTCAAGAAGCGTAACTATGCAGTTGTTCTATAAATATACAAAAATAGAACCGACCGGTTCTAACCTTCAGATCACGACCAGGACGACAAATGAAGCCGGTTTGAATATTAGACTGCAGATACAATAATTTGGAAACTTTTACACTGGTATTGGGATTGCTTGCAGCATGCTTAACTACATTTGCTTATTTGCCGCAGTCAATAAAAGCAATAAAAACACGGCATACCAAGGATATATCCTTCCCAATGGTAATTATGCTCGAATTCGGGCTCATAACCTGGCTTACATACGGCATACTGATAAACAGTGTTCCCATAATTGCTGCAAATACAGTATCAATTGTCTTCATGACGATAATCCTTATATTGAAAATTAAGTATAAATAGCGAAATTTATTTATATTTCTTTTAATTTGCGAAATTTTTATATTTGTTACTTGTTGTTAAAATTTTCAGCAAAATCATAACTTATTTGCGCCCATAGCTCAATCGGATAGAGCGACAGCCTTCTAAGCTGTAGGTTTCAGGTTCGATTCCTGATGGGCGTACAAGTTTTATGGTGAGCGTAGTTCAGTTGGTTAGAACATCAGATTGTGGCTCTGAGGGTCGGGGGTTCGAATCCCCTCGCTCACCCCAAATATCCGCAAAACATTGCAGCAAATCACCCAAAACTCCCTGGTTAACTGCTATTTTTCATTGATTATTAAAGACTTTAAATTTATATTTGTTTCTTAGTTTTTTTAAGAAATTTCCAAAAATACAGAGGATTAGCTTGAGAAAAAACAGGTTCAGAATTATTTTAACACTGCTATTTATAGGTCTTTCCCTATACTTTTTATATCCTACATACAAGGATTACCAGTTCAACAAAGATATAAAAAACCTGGCAAATGCGCAGGATAGTGCTGCATTTTTTGATAAATACAGCAACGAAATCCTGAAAGCAAGAGAGGACAGGATCAAACTGGGTCTTGATCTGCAGGGCGGCATGTACGTCATCATGGAAGTTGATATTGCCAAGCTTCTTTCAGATCTTGCCAAAAAACAGGATGAAATATTAAACCAGGTTCTTGCAGCTGCCACAGAACAGACCAAGAATTCTGATGAGGATTTTGTTGATGTTGTGGAACTGAAGCTTAAAGAAAGGGGCCTTTCACTTAAAGCGTATTATGGCGAAATCAGAGATGATGACGCGAATATTAAGTCCACTCTTAAAACCGAAGTTGAGAATGCTATTGACAGGGCTATTCAGGTTGTTAGAAACCGAATTGACCAGTACGGCGTATCTGAACCGGTGATCCAGAAAAAAGGATCCAGCAGGCTGGTTGTTGAGCTTCCCGGTGTAAGTAATGTAAGCGAAGTAAGAAAGCTGCTTCAGGGTACCGCTTTGCTTGAATTCAAACTTGTAATAGACCCGCAAATAGCCGTAAAAGTGATGGAGAAGGTCAATACATACATGGCCGGCGGCAACCTTGATTCACTGATAAAAGCTGATTCATTAAGCAAGATT
This sequence comes from uncultured Ignavibacteria bacterium, assembly GCA_937873695.1. Lineage (GTDB taxonomy): Bacteria > Bacteroidota > Ignavibacteria > Tepidaquicellales > OLB5 > OLB5. The sequence continues at coordinate 47,990 of CALMYL010000028.1, read as the reverse complement.
ACAAAAGTTGATACCACAAAGAAAGATACAACGAAACTTACTGATAAGAATATCAAAAAAGATTCCACTTCTGTATCCCAGACCAGGGACACAACAAAGAAAGATACAAAGAAGGATACATCAAAGAAAATAACTTCAAAAGATTCTATTAAACCTTCTGATTCAAATCTTTCCGGTTTAACTGACAGCAACGGGAACCCGATTGATACGAACCAGCAGTTGAGCGAAGAAGAATTCAAGCAGAAGAACCCCTGGTTCTATCTCGTTCGTCCGCAGCAGTTCCAGGATGGGTCGCTCGCATGGTTTGTCCGCGAAACTGATAAGCCCAAAGTTCAGAAGATACTTGAGAAAAAAGAGATTCAGGATATTATCCCTAATGATGTAAGCTTCGCATTCAGCAACCGTTCAACTTTTGTTGATAATGGAGAGAAGATCTACCAGTTTTATATCCTTAAAAAAGAACCGGAATTAACCGGAGGCGTTGTAACAAACGCAAGATCAAACATAGATCCTACAAGCAACCAGCCCGTAGTTTACATGGAAATGAACAGCGAAGGCGCTGCTGACTGGGGAAGAATAACAGGCGCGAACATCAATAAACAAATAGCCATCGTACTTGATAACGTTGTTTATTCGGCACCGGTTGTAAGAGGAAAGATCACCGGCGGAAATTCAGAAATTGAAGGTATGGCAAATATCCAGGAAGCGAAGCTTCTTGAGATCGTACTCAAAGCAGGCGCTCTCCCCGCCCCGCTTGCAATCATCGAAGAAAGAACTGTCGGACCGTCACTTGGTGAAGATTCAATTCAGAAAGGGCTTTATTCTTCGATCATAGCATTGATCCTTGTTGCATTGTTCATGCTGGTGTATTACCATTTTGCAGGTGGTGTAGCTGATATGGCACTTATCTTCAATATGATATTCGTTATGGGTATCATGGCAAGTTTCCATGCAACATTAACGCTTCCGGGCATCGCAGCTCTGATACTAACAATAGGTATGGCGGTTGACTCCAACGTGCTTATTTACGAACGTATCAGGGAGGAGATCGCTTCAGCAAAGCCGCTTAGAACAGCAATTGAAATTGGATATAAAAAGGCCTTTTCGGCAATTATGGATTCGCATGTGACATCTATTATCACTGCTATAATTCTGTATCAGTTTGGTACCGGTCCTATTCAGGGTTTTGCACTTACACTTATGATTGGTTTGATAGCAAACCTCTTTACAGCTATTGTCATTACAAGAATAGTATTTGACGTTATGACTGATAAAGGCAAAACTTCAATTAATTTCGGATAATTTAAATTAAGATCATATAATGCAATTTTTTCATAATCTACAAATAGATTTTCTAGGAGCCAGAAAAAAATTCTACGTCGTTTCGGCAGTCATGATTATTGCCGGACTAACTCTATTTTTCACAAAAGGCATAACTCTGGGTATAGATTTTGCCGGAGGAACAGAAATGCTCGTCAGGTTCCAGAATGATGTCAGAATTGATGACGTCAGAAGCGCTATGGATAAAGGCGGACTTGTTGGGGCCGAAATTAAGACAATGGGAAGCGAAAAGGACATCTTGATAAGGACGGCAGAGCCGGGCGAAGGCACTTCTATCAGTGACAAGATCAAGGAATCATTGACTCAGAATGTTTCCGGAAATAGTTATGAAGTATTAAGGATCGATAAAGTAGGTCCTAAAATTGGTAAAGAGCTGAGAATTTCGGCTATTTACGCCACGATCTTTTCGCTGATTGCAATTTTGATTTATCTTGCTTTCAGATTTGAATTTGTATATGCCCTTGGAGCCGTGCTTGGATTATTCCACGATGTCCTTATTACTCTTGGTATGATAGCGATTTTTCATACTTTCTTTCCCGGTTTGAATCTCGAGCTGAATTCGGGTATGGTCGCGGCTTTCCTTACGCTTATTGGTTTTTCAGTAAATGATACAGTTATTGTGTTTGACAGAATTCGTGAAAACATAAAATTGTATAAAAGTGAAGATATCTTCACTGTAATGAACCGAAGTATCAACACTACTTTAAGCAGAACGGTGATTACCAGCGGTACCGTATTTCTGACCGTATTCATTCTGCTTCTGTTTGGTGGTGAAGTGAACAGGACCTTTGCTTTTACGTTTACAATTGGTGTCTTGACCGGTACTTATTCTTCAATTTATGTTGCGAGTGCGTTTGTAGTTGATATCAAGAAGAGACAGAAAAAGAATAAATCTTCTCTTCAGGGTAAAGTTGCTGTTTCAAAAGCTTAGTTTCTTAGTTTTTAGTTTATAATATTAATTTTCGATAGAGTATGCCTGCTGAGTCGGTTCTTGGTTTGCAATGGGGTGATGAAGGAAAAGGAAAAATTGTTGACCTTCTTGCCCAAAAAGCTGATTATGTTGTAAGATACCACGGAGGCAATAATGCAGGCCATACTGTTGTTGTAGGCAGCAAAAAACACTTTTTTCATCTTATCCCATGCGGCATTTTTCATAAAAATACCAAAGCGCTTATTTCCAACGGAGTTATCCTGGACCTTGAAGTACTCGTTAAAGAAATGGATATTCTGCTGAAGGAAAAGCTCAATCTGAAAAATAAACTCTTTATTTCGCCAAGATGTCATCTTATTCTGCCTTATCACAAAAGCCTTGATGCCGCATATGAAAATGCGCGCGGTAAAAACAAACTTGGCACAACTAAACGCGGTATTGGTCCGGCTTATTCAGATAAAGTAAGCTACAACGGGCTGAGGGTATATGACCTTGCGGACTGGAAAGATTTCACCGGAAAGTTCACGTTCCAGGCAAAGATAAAGAATAAGATACTCAAGACCTTCGGGGTAAAACCTGTTAATATTGCCGCTGAGCTGAAGAAGCTCAAAAAACTGCGCAGCCGTATAATGCCTTTTGTTAAAGATACTTTTGAGATGATAAATGAAGCAGCAGCTAAGAAAAAGAAAATACTTTTTGAAGGCGCTCACGGCATTATGCTTGATCTCGACTGGTCGCCCTACCCCTTTGCAACAGGCTCAAATACAGTTGTTGGTTCGGTTAATACAGGCTCAGGGCTCGCCTACAGGCAGTTAGGCAGTGTAATCGGAATAGTCAAGGCCTTCACATCACGTGTTGGCGGCGGACCGTTACCTACGGAACTGCATGGCAGAATTGCCGATGCCATAAGAGAGCGCGGCGGTGAATACGGCACAACCACAGGCCGGGCACGCAGAATCGGCTGGCTTGACCTGGAAGCAGTCAGGTTTTCTTGCAGGATAAACAATGTTAATGAACTGGTAATTACCAAACTGGATATTTTAAGCGGATTGCTTGAGATCAAGATCTGCACAGGTTACACTTTGAATGGCAGAAAAGTACATTATTCAGATTGCGGCTATAAAGAGCTTGCAAAAGTTAAACCGGTTTATAAAACATTCCCCGGGTGGATAGAAGATATTTCCGGCATAAGGAAATTCAGTAAACTCCCCAAAGAATGCAGAGATTACCTGAATTTCATCGGTAAATTCCTTGGTGTGAAGATCAAGTTTGTAAGCGTTGGAGCAGAAAGAAACGCGAATGTAAAATTCTAAAGTAAATTTTTAGCATTAAAAAAGGCTCAGGAGATAAATCCTGAGCCTTTTTTTGTTTCTGATATCAATATGTTATTTCTTGATCCTGGTTGCTTTAAATAACCCGCCTTCTTTATCCATACCGCGGAACGTAGAGTAGTACCAGCTTCCATCAAGCGCTGAGCTTTTTACGTCAACATTAATAAAAACATTTGCATCAGCAATTTTAGGATTAGTATTGATATTCAGGAACTTCTTCCCGTTATTGTAATAACCCGTAAGCTCACCGCCATTCATTGTAGAAAAGCCCTGGTAACTTGTATCTGCTGTCATAGTTTTAATAGTATAACTGCCTGATACAATGTAATCATCACTTTCTTTCTGTTTGGTTATCTTATCAAACATCATTTCACCGTCAACTAAAACAGTTCCTGCACTATCGGTTAAAGTATAGTTGTATTTACCGGTTTTCAGCGTTGTGGTTTTTTCAGTATCACTGCCTGAGCAGGAATTGAAAATTATTACAAATACAATTGAAAGTATCGCTATTATTTTCATTATTTCACCAGCACCATTTTTTTAATTTCAGAATAGACCGAATTATTATCCCTGCTTACATCAAGTTTGTACAGATACACTCCCGAAGCCAAATTCAATGTTGATGCATCAAGTGTGTATGAAAAGATCCCGATAGGATAGTATTGACTGTTAATCAGTTTTGCAACTTCCCTGCCTGATACATCATAGACCCGTAGAGTAACCAGCCCATCCTGCGGAAGCGCGAACTTTATGTTTGTTGAAGGATTGAACGGATTCGGGTAATTCTGCAGCAGGTTAAAAGCCACCGGCGCTTCTGATGAATTGATTGGGTTATCAATACAAAGTGCCTGCTCGTACCTCAATCTTATTGTATCACCCGGTAATGGACCAAAACCCAGTGTGAAATTGATCGCTCCGCCCTGCGGTATATGGCAATAGCTCATTATAGTACCATTGGGGTTAGGTCTTGTTTGGGTAAAACAGTTCCCCTGCTCTGCAGCTACACATGAATCAATTGCTCCGATACCGCCGCCCGGTAATGATGGCCATATGCAGGCCTGGGTGTGTGAAGAACCGAAATTATGGCCCGTTTCATGAGCCATTACCTCTACTGACCATGAGTAGATGGGTACATTGTTATATGTGTTTTCCAGCTCAATAAAAGCATATCTGCCTGACTGGCTTCCCGGTTCATATGACTGGCAAAGAACGTTAACCCATGCAATTGCTCCCATAACCGGTGTTCTGGTTGAAAGAAGCTGGGCCAAATTGCCATCAAAATTATTTTTTGTAGCAGTTCCGAATGCGTAAAGGATCTCGGCCGTTTGGCTTGTGCTGTATTGTCTGTACGGATCAGCGCTTGTATATACAAACATTTGAGACGATAAAGCAAGGCTCAATGTTTCGTTATTGTACAGCAGGTTTTCCTGGTTAAAAACAGCAGTAACGTAATTTACAACGCTTTGGGTATTACTGCTTCTGTCAAGATACATTTGGTAATCACAGACATAATACATTCTTACCGGATTAACAGTCGATGATGAAGTAGACTGCCCTTCTGTTTTTACATGTCCGTTATTTCTGTAATGTTTGCCGTACCCGTCTTCCACATCGCATTTGAAATCAAATCTCTTAAGCAGATTTCTGTCATTATAATAAATATACTCATTGTTATCATTAAGCAATGAACCCAGATTATAATTTCCTTCATTTGTAGATACTATACCAATAACCTCATTTTCAAATATGCTGATAGCCGCCATGGAATTCTCATCATCTTTAATTATCCCCTGAAAATACATCCCTCTTTTGTAGTCTTCTGTTTTGCCGTCAGATGTTACTATTCTGAAATCATCAGGAATAAAATTAACCCGGCTAAGTTCAAGCTCCACATTTCCATTTACGGATGGAATGTTCAGTGTGATATTCTGTGAATTTCGGCCGTAAAGATCTTTTAGCGCTGTTCTGTCAAGCGTAAAAAATGAAGCTTCGGAAACTGATGAACTGATCGTCTGTGAATTATCTTTACTGCTTTTCTTAAATATACTTACAGACTCAAACATAGCAGTAGATTTTCTGCTGTTCACCAGTTCAAAAGCAGAGTTCTTATGGTTCAGGTCAGTATTTACCTGCTGATTAACAGCAATAATTTCTTCTGTGTTAAATGCTGAAAATGCCAGTACTATAACACAGAGAAATAACGATGCAAAAATTAAATTTATTTTGTATGTACTTTTCATATAATTTTATTTTTTTATTTCTGATGAATTATAGTTAACTGTATTTTTACCTGAATCGATGTTTTCAGATTTTATATCGGTGATCGTATTGCTGTAGTAGAGGATCCTGTTGTTGTTAATACCCGTTAAAACAAGCTCATTGTTCTGTGTAAAACCCACATTATACTCAACACCTGAGGCAGTATATGTTAATGTAGAACCGGATACAGAATAAGTCCTGTTTATACCCGTCTGATTCGGGCAGGTCAATGTGGCATCACCGCCTGATGCATTAGGAAAATTAACAGTTTCTCCCGGGCAGATATCCAGAAGCGTTCCCGCGTTATATATCAGGGTCCAGTTACCCGTGATATCACCGGTTGGCTGTGATATCTGGTTAATAATATCCTCGCAGTCACTGCCAACAAGCGTCAGCGAAACAAGCATTAACGCAGTAATGATGCGGATAGTAACAACTTTGCTCATTTTTTTCATAAATTAAGTTTTAATTTGCTGTAAATATAATTATTCAATTGTTAAATCACAATAATTTATACAATTTATTACAATTTTTCGGCAAACACACTGTTTACAATTCCTAAAAAATTGTTTTTTGTTTTCATTATTTTAAAACCGCACTTTTGCAGAATTTCGGAATATTCAGCAATATTTATAAAATTATCAACTGATTCAAACAAATAACTGTAAGCATATTCACTTTTTGCCATTTTATTCCCTATCTTTGGCAGCACTTTTTCAAAGTACAGCCTGAATGACTTATTAGCTATATTTGCCTTTAATGGTTTAAACATTTCAATAGTTACAAATTTACCTCCGGGCTTCAGTACCCGAGATATTTCCATTATACACTCCGGCAGGTGCTCAAAGTTCCGCACACCGAAACCAATGCCGCAAAGATCAAAATAACCCGTTCTGAACGGCAAATGTTCTGCTTCGGCTTTTACCGGCAGGTTAATGTCTTTCGGCAGCTTTTCCCTGTCAATTTTCAGCATTTCATGCGAGAGATCTGCTGAAAACATCCTTTTGGGGTTCAATTTAAGAAATTCCAATCCCAGATCACCAGAGCCGGATGCCAGATCAAGGATATTATCATACCTGTCTGAAACTGATGCCAGGTACTTAACAGCGCCTCTGCGCCAGCGGTTATCCTGGTAACCGCTGAGTAAATGATTGAGCTTATCATAGGTCGGTGATATTTCATCGAACATGTTGCCTATGAACTGTTTATTCTTTGTATATTTCATTAAATATCTTTACAGAGTTAATGCAAATCAGTATTCGTAAATGAATGATTATTTAAATCTCAGAGATGTAATTGGATTCAGCCTTGAGGCCATGTAGGAAGGAATTACTGTCACCAATATGCTTAACAGTACGGCAATTAAGGTAATTACGATGCCGGTGTTAATATCAATTTCCAGCGGTACCGATGACATGTAATATATCTCCGGGATCTTGATGAGATCGTATTTCAATTGAAGGAAACATAAACCGTATCCAAGTATATTCCCTGAAATGATACCCGCCAGTGAAATAAGCATCCCCTGGAAGAAAAAGATAAATGTTATATCGGTATTTTTTGCGCCAAGCGATTTAAGTATTCCTATAGTTTCGGTCTTTTCCAGCACCAGCATTAACAGAAATCCGATAATATTTATTGCCGCTACTATGATTATCAGCCCCAAAACTACGGGAATTGGCTCTTTCTGCAGTTCTACCCATGTAAAAAGACCCTTATATATCTGGTAAACATTGCGCGCATTGTTATTTGGATAGTCAACCTGCGCCTTTATCTCGTTGGTAACTTTTCTTATTTTGCCTGTATCTGTAAGGAAAAGTTCAATACCTGTAACATAGGGACCCATGCTGAACAATTTCTGCGCATCTTTCATATCTGTATATAGCAGCACATCATCATATTCTTTTAAACCTGATTCATAAATACCAACCACATTGAATCCTTTTACTGCCGGAGTATTAGCAGCAGATGGAATACCAACAGTTGCAATTATGAATACCTTGCTGCCAACTGCTATATTAAGCTTATTAGCAAGTTTATTACCAACAATTATGTTTGATACACTTGAATCAATAATGCCCAAAGTACCTGTTCCCTGTACTATCTTCCTTTGTTTGGAAAAAACGCTGTCTTCATTCCTCACACCCTTGATAATTATGCCCTCAGTTCGGTCCTTAAACTTAATGACGGCTTCCCGTTGTACGTACGGGTGAGCTTCCTTTACAAAAAGATCATTTTCGGGGTCATTTAGTTGTTTTATTACAGCGTTATAGTCTGCTATTCCCTCTTTTTTGAATGATGTTACCTGTATATGCGATGAAAGAGATATGGTCTTTTCAGTAATTTCCCTCTCAAAGCCGCCTAATACGGATACCGCGATGATCAAAGCGGCAACACCTATGGCAATTCCCGCAACTGATATAGTTGTAATAAAGGAAATGAAACTGGATTCCTTCTTAGATCTTAAAAATCTTTTTGCGAGAAAAAAGTTTACCAATTAGGCGTAAGTTATTTATTTAAAATTCCATTAAGTAGCTTTTTATAAACTCCTGTATATTGCCATCCATCACTCCCTGTGTGTTGCTTGTTTCATGGTCTGTCCTGTGGTCTTTCACCATATTGTATGGGTGGAATACATAAGAACGAATCTGGCTTCCCCATTCAATTTTCTTTTTAGAGCCTTCGATCTTATCAAGCTTTGCCTGTTCTTTTTCCTTTTCAAGCTGGTAAAGCTTTGATTTAAGCATCTTCATCGCATTTGCGCGGTTCTGGTGCTGTGAGCGTTCATTCTGGCACTGAACTACAATGTTTGTGGGGATGTGCGTTATCCTGATAGCTGTTTCCACTTTGTTTACATTCTGTCCGCCGGCACCGCCGCTTCTGAATGTATCAACCCGTATTTCAGCGGGATTTATCTCAATTTCTATGTTATCATCAACAACCGGATAAACAAATACAGCGGCAAATGATGTATGCCGCTTTTTATTAGCGTCGAATGGTGATATTCTGACCAGCCTGTGTACTCCGTTTTCGGCTTTAAGGTAACCATAGGCATATTGCCCGTGGACTTCGATAGTCGCACTTTTTATACCTGCGCCGTCACCTTCCAGCAGATCTACAATTTCAGCCCTAAAGCCCTGCTTTTCGCAGTATCTTAAATACATACGCATGAGCATTTGAGCCCAGTCCTGTGCCTCTGTGCCTCCGGCACCGGAGTTAATTGTAAGTATAGCGTCTCGTTTATCATCTTCATCGCGAAGCATGTTCTTAAACTCAACGTTCTCTACTTCAATCGTTAGTTTTTCAATGTCTTTTTCTATTACTTCCTCAAGGGTTATATCGGATTCTTCTTCTGCTAATGTTATAATTGATTCAAGGTCATTATACTTGTTTTCCAGGTTTTTCCACAGGTCTATCCACTCATTATGGCGGGTTATTTCCTGTAAGACTTTCTGCGCTTCGTTGTTATCATCCCAAAAGTTCGATTCCTGGGATCTTTCCTGTAAAGATGATACTAATGCCTGCTTTTCATCAATTTCAAAGGAACCTCCTTAGGTTATCAACCCTTGTCTTAAGCTTTTTTAATTCTGATTTACTGTAATCGAACATGTTTATCCCTTAGCAAAGCGCCACGCCTTAAAACCGCGGAGCGGGAGGAAGGAAGGATCCATTCCTTGTACTTGCTAAATTTTAGTTTAATAAAAAATTGCTAACTGTCTTTATTTAATACTTGTTAAGCATCACTTATTGAGTGCTTGCATACCGAATGAGACCCTTCATTTCATTCAGGGTCAATAGTCTATTTCCATCATCAGCAATGCCGATGCAAGAGTCTTCCCCTGTGCATCATTTTTAAGGGAAACGGTACCGCCGCCACCTAAAGTATTGTGCAATATGAAATTCAGCGCATTGATGTTCGGAAGTTCATATCTTTCAACCTTACCTTCGCAAATACCCTCAAAGTACTTTTTTACGGCATCAGCTGTGACCTTTTCTTTGATTACCGCGTAATCTTCCTTTTTGAATGCGATCAATCCCACATTTGCAGCGTCACCCTTATCGCCAGAGCGGCCGTGACATATCTCTTTTAACTGAATTTTTGCCATATTACTCAACAATACCCGCGTAAATGGGTATCTCCATTAATAATTTAACGAATTTTACAAATTTAACAATAAATAGGGATTAATGAAATGTATGAGTAATGGGACCAGAAAGCTTTATGAATCAAATAACTCTGGCATGTGCAATTTCGTGTTTCCTGATCTCACGAACATCTTCAGAATTCAATGTAACCACTGTGATCGTATCCCCATCCAATGTAGAAAATTCAACTTCAAATCCTTTTGTATTGGAGTGGATCATAACAACAATCCCTATATCACCTTTTTTGAGATTATTCTCAGGGATATCACGTGTCAATATTACTCTGTCTAGTTCTTTTATCATTATTTTTCCGGATATGCTGTTACAAATTTAAGAATATTTTCATTATTTTCAATGAACCAAATTGATTTAATTTTTGCAATTCTATTGTTTTGACCATTGAGATTATTGATTATAACAACTTTCATGCCAAATTGGTTTTCAACAAAATCAATATTTTCCGCTGTTTCAACATGTTCAAATAAGGCATCTCTTAGGATTTGCCAATTTTCTGAATTATATCCCAAACTCTCGAAATATACAGCCTTGTGAACTCCAACACTATGATTCTTATTTAATAAATATCCGACTAATTTGTTTTTTGGGATTTCAATTCTGTCATAATTTATATGCATATTCATACAGTTCTACCCCTTCGGGTGTGACTTCTGGTAAACTTTCTTAAGTCTATCAACTGATACATGTGTATAAACCTGCGTTGTGCTCAGGCTGGAGTGACCCAGCAGGTCTTTAACTGCCCGTATATCAGCGCCGTGATCAAGTAAATGAGTGGCAAATGAGTGCCGTAAAACGTGGGGTGACTTCTTCTTAAGCTCAGATATTTTTGAAATGTATTTTGTTGTGATACGGTTCATAAGTGCAGGGTATAACTTCTTACCATTTTTGGCATTAAATATCACACCATTGTTAAATTCAACTCCCTTTTCAGCAAAGTATACTTCCCTCTTTTCGAGATATGATGAAATTGCCCCAACAGCAACAGTGCCAACGGGAATGATACGCTCTTTCCTACCCTTTCCTTTCACGCGTATGGTGAAATTATCAAGGTCGATCCTATCTACGCTCAGCTCAATCAGCTCATTCAGGCGGATGCCTGAGCTGTATAACAGCTCAATTATCGCCCGGTCACGCTCACCCCAAACATCCTTACCAAAAGTATCGGAATTCAGCAGCCCGGTTAAAGAGGTTTCCTCAACTACCGTCGGCAGGTTCCGCCCAAGTTTTGGGAATATCAGATTGCGCGAAGGGTTTTCTGCAAATATTTTTTTGCGATTGAGAAATTTGTAAAATGATTTGAGAGTCGATATCTTCCGTGAAATGGTGCGTTTTGAATACTTAAGCTCTTTATTAAGTACAAAAGCGGCGATGAAGCTCTTCAAAGTAGATTCATCAATGTACTTAAGTTCAATTTTGGGAGTTGTATCTTCAAGACTTTTGGCAATAAAACTGTAAAGGTCGTTCAAGTCCTTGATGTAATTCATAAGGGTATGCTTTGAATAATTCTTTTCGTTTATAAGGTAAGCAGAAAATTTATCGATAGCATGGATTAAATTCATGATTGAATTTTATATCGCATCAGATAAGCTTGAGAAATTAAAATTTGCAGCCTTAATGGCAGGTACAACTATGGGATAATCACCCGTTTCACTGCCAACAGCTTTTTCGGCTGCGCCAAGCTCAATTATATTTTTGAATATATTCATCGGACTTTCGTTGAACCTGAAGTTCTTAACGGGCCGGATGATCTTTCCGTTTTTCACTTCAAATACTCCGTCACGGGTCAAGCCCGTGAAAAGCATTGTCCGAGGGTCAACTGTCCTGATATACCAAAATCTTGTAACCAATATTGCGTCATCTGATTCAGCGATAAGCTGCTCAACAGATTTACTGCCGCCCTTCATTATTATGTTTGAAGGATAAGGTACTGAAGGCTGCGAAGTCTTTTCTGCCCAAAAACGATTACGGTGGAGGTTCTTCAGCATGCCGTTTTCAAACCAAACAATTTTTTGCTGCGGCTCACCGCTATCAGAAAACGGAGATGCCGGAGCTGCGGGATCATTGGGATCAGAATATATATTCAGTTTACTATCTGCTATGGTTTCTCCAATTATTGTACCGCCGCCTTTTTTTGAAAAATAACTTCTGCCTTCATCTGCCCACCGAGAACCCATAAAATTTATGCACAAACTAAGCATATCGGCTGCTGCTGCGTGTTCAAGAATAACTGTATACCTGCCCGGCTTGATTTCACCGGGGTTAACCGATAGCTTTGAGCGGCTAATTGCCCAGTCAGCAAGCCCTTTACCATCTATCTTATTTACATCAACGTAATTTTTTTCAAACCTGCCTGAGCCTGTTCCGTCATTGGTTCTAACAGTTGAAGAAAGCTTTGCCATAGAGCTTTTATTGTACGCAAACAGACCGTTTGTGTTCATGATAGCGTAGAACGATATTCCGTCTTCCATATATCCGGCAGATGTTACATTGTTTGCTATAGATTGCTCTATTACATACGCGGCCTTGTCTGATCTTTGTTCACCGGTCAGGTTTTCTGTATCAGCTGAAAAATTTGTAGCCAAAGCGTAGCTTTGCGCGCCAAGCGGCGGCATAAATTCTTTGTTTTCAGGAGAGACACCGGCTATATCCTCTGATTTTTTTACAGCAGCTTTAATTGAAACATCATCAAATTTATTTGTGGATACAGAACCCGATTTTTTACCGATGTTACTTGTTATGGAAACAGAAAGCCCGTCCGAAAAACCGTTGGTTGAAATTGAATTGCGGGCAAATCTTATATTATATGTATTACTTCCTTCAAGAACTGCCGATGCTGAATCTGCCTTTGAATTGGAAAGTACCTTTGCCAGTAAATTCCTGGCTTCATTTTCGCTGAGTATCAATTTCCCGCCTCCTTCGATGTATTCAATATATTAACCTTTCTGAATCTTGCAGGTGATGAGCCATGGCTGACAGGTGAAACCTGTCCGGGCTCACCTTTTCCGCAGAAAAATGAGCCTCCAAGCCTGTATTCTGTTTCATCACAAACCGCGTCACATGAATTCCAGAAGTCAACAGTATTACCCTGGTAAGCAACATCTTTAAGCATACCAATAATTTTACCGTTCTTAATTTCCCAGAATTCCTGCCCTGTGAACTGAAAATTATACCGCTGCATATCAATTGACCAGCTTCCGCTTCCCTTTATGAAAATTCCGTCTTCAGTATCAGCAATAAGCTCAGCCAGTGAAAGTTTATTTTTACCGGGCTGAAGTGAAACATTGGGCATTCTCTGTATCGGGAAGTGATCCCAGCTATCGGCATACGCGCATCCGTTAGATGCGCTTTCACCAATGAACTTTGCCATTTCACGGGTTGTCTGGTAGCCAACAAACTTACCTTCTTTAATAATATCCCATTCAGTAGTTTTAACGCCGTCATCATCAAATCCGCGGGTAGCCAAACCGTCTTTCTGTGTTCTGTCACCCTTCATGTTAATTACACTGCTGCCGTACTGCAGTTTATTCAGCTTATCAGGCGTCATAAAGCTTGTACCGGCGTAATTTGCCTCATAGCCAAGAGCCCTGTCTAGTTCAGTAGGGTGGCCGCATGATTCATGTATAGTAAGCCACAGGTGATTTGAATCCAGTATCAGGTCACGTTTTGCCGGCTGCACTGAAGGAGCTTTATGTTTCATTTTTGTGTGCTCAACTGCTTCTTCAAGGTCTTTCATGTAATCGTATTCTTCAACATACTCATAACCTTTGCCTATCGGAACGGTAAATGAATCGCGTGATTCAAAATTGCCTGTCTCCTTATCAACAACAGTAAGATCAAACGCAGACCATAACCTGTGCAGGTCCTGCTTAATGTATGAGCCTTCTGATGACGCAAAATACTTCCATTCATTAACAGCCCAAATAAATGAGCTGCAGAAATCAGCCCCCAGGCTCTTTGCTTTTTCATTAATATTAAAGAGGAAGTTCACTTTATCATTAATGGAAACTTCAAATGCATTCTTTTTTATTGGGGTTGTCCATGTTTCGTTGTATGAAGGCGCAGGCACAAGTTCAACTTTCTTCGTCTGAATACGTTTATTTGCCTTAGCCGTTTCGCAGGCTATTTTTGTTATTCTGACGGCTTCATCTTCACTGAATGTACTGCTTGCAGCAAATCCCCATGTACCCTCAATTATAACCCTTACGGCAAAACCAAAATTTTCGTTATCTCTTACAGATTGTATCACCTGCTCACGCGTAGATACGTTCTGCGAACGGAAGTTGCTCAGCCTGAAATCCGAATACGATGCACCGCTGTTCTTTGCGGTAAACAAAACAGTATCGGCTATCTTTTTGATATAATCATCATCATACATTCTATGCCTGGGCATAGTTATTTCACCAGTCGCGCTCAAAACATTACCCCCTATACTATTAGCAAAAACTGCTCCCGGCAGAGCCATAGAGCAGCATTTTATAAAATTTCGTCTTTTCATTTTATGTTCGGATGAAGTTGAACTGCAAAATAAAGAAATTATCCCGAAGTTTCAACGGCATCTTTTGATTCAAGCTCAACTTTGTGTTTACACTCAGGACACTCAAGATATTCGCCCTTTTTCTTGGAATACTTTTCAAGCATGTAACTGCTGCCGCACATTTCGCATTTGGTCTCCCGCGGTTTGCTGTTGGATATGAAATCACAATCAGGATACCTTGTACATCCATAGAATACTTTTTTTGATTTAAGAGCTTTACGGGCTAAAACTTCGCCTTCCTTGCATTTGGGGCACTTAATACCAAGCGTAATAGGCTGAATATTCTTGCACTCCGGATATCTTGAACATCCAAGGAATTTACCGTATTTGCTGGATTTAACCACCATTGGAGCGCCGCAGACTCCGCAGAACTTGCCTTCGGCAAGTTCCTGGTGCTCTTCCTGCTCACCCGGAAGCGGCTGCGCATTCTTGCATTTGGGATATTTGCTGCATGAAAGGAATCTTCCGTTCCTGCCCCACTTTATAAGCATAGCTCCGCCGCATTTATCGCACACAATATCTGTATGCTCAATCAGCGATTCTTTTATTTCCTTGGTTTTCTTGTTTAAAAACTCAAGGTCAAGATTGAACGGCAGGTAAAAATCATCAAGTACTTTTTTATATGATAAGTCGCCTTCGGCGATCTTATCGAGCTCTTCTTCCATCTGAGCGGTGAACTTAACGCTTATCACATCAGAAAAATGGGATGCAAGCAGCTTGTTGACTGTTTCACCAAGCTCTGTTGCGTAGAGTTTTCTTTCCTTTAAGTCACAATAAGTCCTGTTTATGATAGTTGAAACTATCAGCGCGTAGGTAGAAGGTCTGCCTATACCCAAATTATCGAGCTGCTTTATCAGGCTGCTTTCTGTGTATCTGGGAGGCGGGTTAGTGAAATGCTGCTTGCTGAAAATTTCCTTCATATCCAGCAGGTCTCCGATCTCAATTCCCTCGGGAATTGCGAACTCATCTTCGGTGTCTTCTGCTTCTTCTTCAAATACATCATCATATAAAGCAAGAAATCCTTTGAATTTTATGGTAGAATCCGTTGTGCGGAACTGGTAAGTATTGAGCTTCTTCCCGTTCTCTGAATCGGAAAACGAGTCAATCAATAAAGTGATCTGGTCGCTTACTGAATTCTGCATCTGGCAGGCAACAAACCTTTTCCAAATAAGGTCGTAAAGTCTTAACAGGTCCGGCGTCAGGTCAGCTTTAAGGCTCTCAGGGGTTCGCCAAACTGATGTTGGCCTTATAGCTTCGTGCGCATCCTGAGTATTTTCCTTCTTCTTTGAGTAAACCTTAGCTTCTTTGGGTAAAAATTCTTTTCCAAATGTTTCTTTGATGTAACCCCGGGCTTCTGCAACTGCATCCTCACTTAAGCGTGTGGAGTCAGTTCTCATGTACGTAATAAGACCGGTTAAACCCTCTTCACCTATATCAATACCTTCATAAAGCTTCTGCGCAAGCATCATTGTTTTCTTAGGCGCAAAGCGCAGCCTTACTGATGAATCCTGCTGAAGCGATGATGTTGTGAACGGCGGGTATGGATTCCGTTTTACTTCTTTCCTGATAATATCTGATACTTTGAACTGCTTTGAATTCAGATCGCTGATAATTTCATTTGCCTCAGCTTCATTGTTTATCTTGGGGTCATCTCCGTTGAATTTAAATGAAGTATCGTTCTGAGATATTAGTTTTGATTCAAAAACTTTGTTCTTATCTCTATCCCGGAAATTGGCAAGTATGCTCCAGTACTCCACAGGAACAAAGTTCCTGATCTCTTCTTCGCGGTCGCAAATAAGCCTCAGCGCAACTGACTGGACTCTTCCTGCTGAAAGACCGTAATACACTACTCTCCACAAAAACGGGCTTACCTTATATCCAACTATCCTGTCAAGTGCACGGCGTGCCTGCTGAGAGCTGACAAGTTTCTCATCTATCTGCAGGGGATTGTTAATTCCTTCTTCTACGCCCTTCTTGGTAATTTCATTAAAAAGTACGCGGTAGATATTAGAGTTCTTTCCTTTTACTTCTTCGGCAATATCAAATGCGATGGCTTCGCCTTCGCGGTCAGGATCTGTTGCTATGTATATCTTATCTGCTCCTTCTGAAAGCTCCTTCATTTCATCAATTACTTTTTCCTTACCCGGAATAGTTTCATAGGTAAGCTCATAGCCATTTTCAAAATCCACGCTGATTTTGCTTTTAGGCAGATTCTTAATATGTCCCACAGAAGCGATAACCTTATATCCTTTTCCAAGATATTTGTTTATGGTCTTCGCCTTTGATGGAGACTCAACTATTACCAATGATTTTGCCATTTACTCTATATTGCCTGTTCTTTTTCTTTTAGTGATTCTGTATTAGTGAATTGTATCGTTTATGTTTATCATAACCCTGCTGTTTGTATCATTCATTTCATCCAGATCCAGCAGGTATGAAGCTATAATTGACTTCATATCTTCTTTTGAAACATTGTTGTAGCTGGAAACCATGATCTTATCAATTATAAGATCAATATCCATATTATTTATCAGACCAAGTTCTTTTAGCTGAACCAGGTAACCGTATCCTTCTGCGCTGACAACATTTTGTTCCGCATCATGCAGAAAACGCTGTGACCGCGTATCGGATTTTGGATCAAGAAATATCTTTTCACCCGCGTAGATCTTTGAATAAACCCAGCTGAAAGCTGTATTTATTTCGTTCTGCGTGTAACCAAGCTTCTCAAGATTATCCATATCCACTTCAGCAAGCTGCTTATTGTTCTTAAGCTCACTTAACAGATATACAATTATCTCTATTATCTTCTCGTATAACATTAAATGTATCTTTCCCCTTTTTTGCCGCTGTTTTATACTATTACAGCTATTTTACACTTTTGCTTCTGTTTATATGCTAAGGTAGTAATTCTCCCTGCTTCTGATAAGTTCCTTCTGCTTCACAGAGCTATCCTCATACCCGGCCAAATGAAGGCACCCATGTATTATAACACGCCTGAGTTCCTTTTTATATCCCGAACCGTAAAACTTCCCGTTTTTTTTAACAGTATCCAGGGAAATAAAGATTTCACCTTCTATTTCTTTTCTTTTATCATTGTAAGGGAACGTAATGATATCAGTATTATAGTTGTGATCCAAATATTCCAGATTTAACTTTCTGATCGCACTATCATTAACGAAATTTACAATAATTTCATTAAAACGGCAATCCTCTCCATCCATTACTTCAGATACCGATTCCCTGACGTTATTATGTGAAATTGGAAGCTTATAAGACGGGTGTAAATTATTTATCAATACTAACGATTTAGTTAAAAATATATCTTTTTTCTTAACCTTAGGCAATAAAACTTAACTTAAATTCAACAAAATTAAAGTGTAACATTAACATCTTATCAAAACTTCTTATTTTACGACACTTAAAAATATACAGAAATTTATTATTTGTCAAGTGTCAAAATTTCTTGAAAACCGAGCCCTTTGTTGAATTCCTTGTATTGCTGACAGTAAAACAGGTAATTTTTAGCGTTTTGACGTATTTTTTCGATCTCTTCGGGCTTAAGTTCTCTGATAATTTTTGCCGGAACTCCGGCTACAAGTGTACCTTCAGGAACTTCGAATCCTTCTTTAACTACCGAACCTGCCGCGACAAGCGAAAATGAATTCACATGGCAATTATCAAGCAATTTAGCACCGATTCCAATAAGAACAAAATCATCAATTTTGCATCCGTGGATGACTGCGCTGTGACCAATGGATATATCATTCCCTATAAAAGTGGGGAATTTTTTGTATGTAACGTGAACCACTGAAAGATCCTGAATGTTGGTCCGCTCACCTATTCTTATATAATTTACATCACCTCTTATAACTGTATTAAACCAAATGCTGGAATCCTTGCCGATTTCAACATCGCCAATTACATGCGCGCCTTCGGCTACAAGTACAGAATCGTGGATCTTAGGATATTTATTTTGATATGGAAGAATCATATTTTTAACTTTGTCATGCTGAACCTGGTTCAGCATCTGTATTATTTATTCCGAAACTTCAATAGGTAAACCAAATTTTTTATATTTGCATTCCTGCGCCGCGCCTGCCTATGGCATGGAATGCAGGAATCTTCTAACAATTTTTACATAGTTTTTTGAAATGAGATCCTTCCTGCCTGAACTACCGTTACGGCAGGCAGGCGCTCCGCTCAGGATTAAAACTTCGGAGGCTGCCAATTCCCGTGTTTCCATGATTTCAGTTCAAGTGTTATACTTCCAATTTCTACCTGAAGCTTTGCTTTAAGCGGTATCCTTGCTTTATCATATGAAAACCATCCTGAAAACTCGCCGGTTAAACCAAACACGGCCGTAAAATATGAAAATCCTTCAAGATATACTGAAGCAATATCACCCTCAAACTCACCTATTTCAACATCAGTTCGTTTGGCAGAAAAATCTATCTTCATCAAAGATGTATCAGTCTGCATAAGTACCGGCACATATTCGGAAATATCTTTATTGGTATTTGCCCGGGCAAAATAAAAGATCGAAAGACCATCCTGAAACACTGTTGAAGTTCTGAGCTTTTTATCGATCTCAACTCTTCCGTCATATCCCGTTCGTTTTATATTGATCAAAGCCGAATCATACAGGAAATCGTACACCTCTGTACTTTTTTTGCCGTCTTTGTACTGGTATGATGTAAATTTATGAGGAACTATCTTTCCGTTTTTAATTTCAATTTCACTTATGAAATCGAAATCAACATCAATTAAAGGAAGTGAATTATTTGATTTCAGTTTCGCGCGGCAGATATACCTCTCGGTCTGCCCAGTGATTTTCTCCGTGGTGAACTTTGCCCAGCCTATATTAATGAACGAATAATTCACTTCATAGTAGAGCTCCTCTCCGCCATAAAGTACCTCTGTTTGCGGAAAAGTCTTGCTGCTTAATAAAAGCAGCAAGACTAATGTTAAAACTGTATTTTTATATATTGAGAGCATTTATCTTTCCGGAAACTCTCACCAAAAACTTTACTTTATTTTAAATGTGCAAGCTTTTCGGCTTCGGGGAAAAGTGTCATTGCCTTTTCAAATTGTTTATCAGTTGCCAGCCAAACTGCCATACTGCCGTTGTTGCCCCAAATATCCCTTGCAATAATTGATTTTATGCTGGTTGTTATAAAATCCAGATCACGGCTGTACTGCTCATCGTTAAATGAAATATTTTTTGAAGCGGCAAGCGCCTTAAAATCATCCAGCATGTTCTGCGTAACCTGGAAGTTATCCCTGAATTTCAGAAAATCTGAGTAACCTGATTTAAGATTTTCTTTATTTACATCATAATAATTATTTGCGTATTCAAGAAACAGGTTAACCCTGCGGAGCTGAACGGAATAGTCGGTTAGAGTATCAAGTTTTATTACAAAATCCGGAGTGACTCCGCCGCCGCCGTAAACTGTCCTGCCGCCCATCGTCTTAAACTCAGGCCTTGATGTATCTTTGGTATCATTGTTGTGGTAAAGGTTATCACCTTCTTCAGGATTCATAAGCATCTTTTTGTATTCTCCGCCTTCATACGGCTTCTGAATCAGCCTGCCTGAAGGAGTGTAATATCTGGAGGTCGTAACGCGCATTGCCGAGCCGTCTGAAAGGTCATACTGTCTCTGAACAAGTCCTTTACCGAATGTATTTTCGCCGACAATAAGGCCCCTGTCCCAATCCTGTATTGCGCCGCTAACGATCTCACTTGCAGAAGCCGAGCCGTCATTTACAAGGACTATAAGCGGCATATTGGTATACTCTCCGCCTTCAGAAATGTACTCATCATTGAATGCGGGAATCCTGCTTTTTGTATATACAATTTTTTTACCGCGCTCTATGAACATACTTGCCATTTTGAAAGCCTGGTCAAGATAACCGCCGGGATTATTCCTTAAGTCAAGAACAAGTTTTTTCATTCCCTGCTTCTTCATCTCGGCAAGCGCTTTTGCGAACTCATCGTAAGTTGTTGCTGAAAACCTGGTTACTCTTGCGTATCCAACTTCGTTATTGATCATAAATGATGCGTCAACGCTGTAAAGCGGAATTTTATCGCGCGTAATTTCAAAATCTATCAGGTTCGGGTTCCCGCCTCTTGAAATTGAAACAACAACTTTTGTGCCCTTGGGACCGCGAAGCTTTTTGGGAACATCTTCCCTGGTCATTCCAACTGAATTAACACCGTCAATTTTTACTATTTTGTCACCCGCCTGTATTCCAAGCGCTTCTGAGGGTCCCCCCGAAATTGGAGTAACAATAGTGATTGTATCGTTTACTATATCAAACTCAACCCCGATACCTTCAAAGCTTCCCTGGAAATCTTCATTTATACGCTTAAGCTGGTCCTGTGAAATATATGTTGAGTGCGGGTCAAGCTGCGCCAGCATACCTTTAATGGCAGCTTCGGTAAGCTTATCCGCATTTACATCATCAACATAATTTTTCTGAACCAAAGTGAGAGCTTCGTTGAATTTCCTGACGTTATCAAAAACATCATCGCCTGATGCGGCAGTATTGACCTTCATGCCAACAAGCACACCAATTGAGATCAACATCAGGAAAATCGGTACCAGATATTTACGTTTTTGCATTATTTTGTGATATCTCCTATGATTTCTTTGTTTTTTCTATACTTATATACAACAATATACTTAAATAAGTTTCATAATTAAAGATTTTAATTAAGAACTGCTTAATTAACATATTTGTATCAATTAAGGATGTAAATGGCAATATTAAGGTAAGATGCGAAGCTTACCCACAAGATATAAGGTATCAGCAAATATGCTGCAGTTTTGGATATTCTGCCGAACTGCACGATATTGATGAATATCAGCAGCCACAATAGTACTATAACAAATATTGAGAAAAGAAGCTGGTGCAAACCAAAAAACACTATACTCCAAAGCGAGTTAAGCAGCAATTGCACCATGAAAAGAATAATTGCATTCCTGTTAAAGCGAGATTGCAGACCTTTATTCCATACAAGGAAAAGAGCTATACCCATTAAGAAATATAAAGTGATCCATACCGGTCCGAATACCCAGTTTGGCGGATTAAGCAGGGGCTTATTGAGATCAATATACCACGAAGTAATATTGCTGACAGTAAAAAACGAGCCGATCACACCGGCAAGCTGACAAATTATGATAGAAAAAATTAGCTTAAGTAATATCTTCATAGAATATGACTGACTATTAATAAGAACAATTCCGGAAAAGATTTAGTTCTATTGCAGATTATTCAGTTTTTCGGTAGTCTCTTTCTTATCAAATTTATCTGTCCCCTGTGATTGATCTCATCTTCAAATACATGGTACCACATAAAATAATTAT
This sequence comes from uncultured Ignavibacteria bacterium, assembly GCA_937873695.1. Taxonomy (GTDB): domain Bacteria; phylum Bacteroidota; class Ignavibacteria; order Tepidaquicellales; family OLB5; genus OLB5. Next base: position 26,063 of record CALMYL010000028.1, on the reverse strand, counting down.
TTGCGGGCTCATTATCCCATAACGGCATTTCCTCATATAGCCAACTATCGTTAACAGTTTTAAACAGATCAAGAACTTTCTTTCTTTCACTATTCAGTATATCAATATAGTAATCCACTTTGTTTCCTTTGATATGCTCTCTGCCCTGCTCTCCAAGGTAAGAAGCCGATGCCCACTCACTATCTTCTTCTGCGGTTAATTCCCGCTTTTCAAAACTGAGTACCCTGAAAAAATAATCAGTAGAGGCTATATGCAGAAGTAACGCGCCAATTGAATTGGCTTTTTCATCCAGAAGGAAATCTAATTGAGGGGTAGTTAAGTTCTTTACAGAATCAATCGTCACACTTCTTGCGTAATTCATCATCCAAACAAGCCTGCCAATTTGTGGCGTATATCCATCAATATCCGATACAATGAAATATTTGCTTTTAGTTGACATATAAGTTCTTTGTATTGACGTTTTGATTACTTTAAAGCCCCATAGTGTGCCATACAGTTTTCAGTTCTGTAAAATTCTGAACCTGCATAATATTCTCATTCTTATCATCGTTATAATAATCGTTCTTATCTTTTGAAGCTGAGTAAACAAACCTCTTTACATTATTTGCGCAGGCCGCCATTACTTCTTTTTTGTATGCTGAATTGCTTTCAGCATAATCAAATGAATTAACATCCATATGCGAAGCTAAATGAGGAATTAATTCTTTTTTACTTCCGGTAAGTATGTTAACAACTCCCCCGGGGATATCGCTTGTCGCTGCGATTTCTGAGAATGTTAATGCAGGCAGGGGTGACTTTTCAGAAGCCAAAATAATACATGAATTGCCGCTGGTAATAACAGCACACAATCTGCTCACCAGCGCCAGGAATGGCTGCTCTTCAGGAAGCAATATTCCAACAACACCGGTTGGTTCAGCGATCGAAAAATTGAAGTAACCGTTCTGTACATCGTTGACCGTACCAATAAGCTGACCGTATTTATCAGCTAAACCTGCATACCAGATGATCCTGTCAATAGCCTTCATTACTTCCTTAGATGCCTGTGCCTTGCTGTTGGTTGTGGTAAGTGTTATTTCATGTGCTATCTGATCTTTTCTGCCTTCAAGCATTTCGGCTAATCGGTAGAGTATCTGTCCCCTTTCATAGCCCGTTTTAGCTGACCATGTGTTATAACCGCTTCGCGCGGCAACCACTGCATTTTTAACATCCTTGCGCGAAGCGCGGCTGATGTTGCAGATCTTTTTGCCGGTCCTGGCATCTTTTACGGATGTATAGCGCTCTGATTCCGTGCGGGTGAACTTACCGCCTATAAAAAGCTTGTACATTTTAGGAACTGCAATTCGTGTAGACATAATTTTATGATATTAATTTCCCACGCCTTAAAAGGCGGGGTTATAAGTTAACATCCATTAAAAAACTTAAATTTAATTTCAAATTGCTAAACATTAACTTCGTATGAATTCGTGAAATTTGCCTGACTCTCGCTTTTTGAAAGTTGGTTAAATATATATATCAATTTGCGAATTTTCTCAATTCGGAAAAAATCACCTTGCCGTGTGAAGCTGTGAAAACGGGTTTAGAGTTCTCGAGTATAATTGCCTGCGGTGTTTCATGGGTAACTCCAAAATCTTTTTCAATTTTATCAGAAAGCTCTCTGTTAGATAGTACATCAACCAAATAAGTTTTCATCTGCATTTCGCCATTGTTCCACTCACGTTCAAGAAGAAATCTGACGACATAGTTTATGGAACATTTTGGTGAAAACTTAAGTATTAAAACTTTTTCGCTGCCCGAAAGTGCTTTGATCTCATCGATCTTTTCGATGGAATCTGCTTTGATCCAATTCATTAAATTTATTCCGTTTATATTAGCTTATTAAAATCAATCAAAATATAAAAATAAAGGTTTAGTTATTCAATAACTAAACCTTATGTAAAAATACCTGTCCGCAGCGGATCAAAAAGGGATCCTGAAAAATATCCCAAGTACCATAAAAACAACAACTACGTAAAAAATCAGGAATCCCAAAGCGAAACCTGTACTTGCCCCTGTTGAAGGATAATTTACTTCATTTTCATTATTCATGCGTGCAATTTAGCAATTATTTTCCAGAAATGTAATTCTTTAATTCAGTAACACTGGATTCGAAATCGAACGCATCATATACCTTAAAAAAATTTCCCTGGTCGCAGACTTTCTTATACGAGTACTTCGCTATCTCCAGCTTAGTATCTTCAAACGTAAAATACCGCAGCAGTTCTACTACCTGCTCTGATGTGAAATAATTATTATCAATAGCGCTTTTCACAATGGTTGAATTATATGACTCAAAATTCCTGTTATTTATGGTGCTCTTCAGGTCTTTAAAATCATCCTTCTTCATTACTTTGTAGCGGCATTCATCGGTAGCGGAATACTGGTCTTTATCAGATGTCGGTGTCTTTCCGTCACCGCATCTTACAACAAACTCTCCCAAAGGGATCATGCGGTTAAAACCGTACTTCTTTTTTTTGTATACCACAAAGGTATTATACTCATCTATCACAGCATAAAGATCTGTTCCGGACGGAATTTTTATCTTACCGTCAAAAACAACGTCGCCCTGCACCGAAGGTTCCGCGTTAACCCTGGTTACTTTAAGTGAATGCTCGCCTGCAGGCAGCAGATCAAACTCAGCGTAATTACCCGCACTTAAAGATGAATTATCAAGAGTAACGGTAAAATTGCCGTCATCAAACAAAGAAAGCTGCAAGTAAGAGCTTTGCGAAAACACACACGCTGATAAAAACACAATTAATAAAAATCCTGCAAGGAAATTCTTCCTCATTAATTTTCAGATCCTTTCTTTATATTTTAATTCCCTGAATTCTATCAAAAACCCTGTTCCGTCAGTTCTTGTAACTTCGATAACACCATCAAGCTGTTTAACAAGCGTATCAACAAGCTGCATTCCCAGAGAATCATTTTTATCCATATTAAATGATTCAGGAATTCCTATGCCGTTATCTGAAACTTCAAGTATCACATTTTCATCTGACCTGTGCAAATTTAACTTAATTTTTCCATTGTAACCATCCGGGAAAGCATGCTTAAGTATATTATTGATAAGTTCATTTACTATCAATCCGCAGGGAATGGCAGTATCAATTGACATTAGTATATTTTCAGCATTAATACTAAACTGTATTTTTGCAGTACTTAAATTATAGGCTTTCAGAAGGTGTCCCACAAGGTCTTTAAGGTAATTTCCCATATCTATCTGTGAAATATCAGCAGACTTGTAGAGTTTTTCGTGTATCAGAGACATTGTTTCAACCCTTGAGCGGCTTTTGTTGAAAATTTCAAGATCCCTCGGGTCAAAAACATACTTTGCCTGCAATTTAAGCAGGCTTACAATTATCTGTAAATTGTTTTTTACCCTGTGATGTATTTCCTTCAGCAGCAGCTCTTTTTCCTTCAATGATCTCCAGGTTATTTCTTCGGCAAGTTTCCTTGATGTAATATCAGCTGCTACACCCAGTACATGCATAGAGCCATCTGAACTTCTGAGTGGTACTTTAATGGTTTGGTACCATTTTGTCATCCCGGTCCTGGAATCAGTCACCTTTTCTTCAGGGATAAATTTAGGCTCTCCAGTTGAGATCACTTCCCTGTCATCGTTGAGAAAATGCTCCACTTCCTGGATATTGGAATTAAACTCCGCGTCTGATCTGCCGATAAGGTTATCAACACTGGTGCCGTAATTATCAGCCACAGCTTTGTTAACCAGTGTGAATTTACCTTCCCAGTCTTTGGCAAATACAAAATTCGGATCGGTATCAATAACTGTCCTTAAGTACTCTCTCTGGGTGCGCAGCAATTCCTCTGCCTTTACACGTTCAGTTACATCTTCTACAAGCGAAGCAACTCCTATCACTTCACCGAATTCATTGATAAGCGGCGTGTTGTACCACTCACACAGAACTCTTTTATTATCTTTTGTGATATTCTCATTGGTGCTTCTTTCACCGCCTTTTTTGCTGATAAGCTCACTCCATATTGCTGATACATGGTGTTTTGTTTCATCAGGTATTATGATCTCAGCGTTTCTGCCTGTAACTTCATCCTGTTTCCACCCGAATATTCTTTCGGCGGCAATGTTCCATTGAACAATATTAAAATTCATATCCCACTCTATTACACCCAGCGGAGTTCTTTCTACATGCAGCAGCAATTTCTGGCGCGAATTGCGCAATTCCTGCTCAGAACGCAGTCGTTCTGTGATATCCTGCAGGGTACCAATTATTGCAAGCTTGCCGCTGTACATCATAGTGGAGCCTTTTACTTCAACATCAATTACCGCGCCGTCTTTCTTAAGCGCTTTAAAAGAATACTGTATAGTGTTCACTTCGTTTTCAACGCGTTTCCTGATATTTTCTATTACAAGTTCCCTGTGTTCCGGAATTACTACATCCCATGCGTTCTTGCCAAGCATTTCACCCTTGCCGTAACCAAAGATCTCTTCGTATTTCGGATTTACATAAGCATAATTTTCATCCTGCAAAATGTAAATACCCACAAGCGCATTTTCCACCAGGCTTCTGAACTTCTCTTCCGCATCAATTATATTGCCTTCTGCCCTGGCTCTTTCAAAAATTTCCTGTTTCAGTTTACGGTTGGCTGCCTGAAGTTCGCCTGTTCGTTTATCAACCAGTTCCTCCAAATGGCCGCTGTATTTCTGAAGTTCCTGCTCAAGCAGTTTCCTGTTTGTGATATCAAATGCTGAACCAAGGATCTCAGAGGCTCTGCCTTCACCGTTTCGTGAAAATACGACTTCATGACTCCTGAACCATCTGTACTTGCCTTTTGAATCCAGTATCCTGTACTCATAAATAAGGATATCATTATCTTTGGCCTCGTAATACTTCTGGAAATTATTTCTGAGCTTTTTGTAATCTTCCGGATGAATGAACTTGCCGAAAAACTGCTCGCCTGTTCTCATGACTTCTTCCGCGTCATAACCCAAAAGCTCAGCCACCTTATAATTAATAAATGAAATTTTCGGTCCTTTCAGATCATAAATATAAAGTATGCTCGGAAGCGAATCCGCGATCCTTTTTATAAATTTCTGATTATTCAGGATCTCTTTTTCAGATCTTCTCCGCTCTGAAATATTTCTGAAAACCATTACAACTCCAATAAGCTCGCCTGAGGCGTTAATTATAGGTGCGGCGCTGTCATCTATGGGAACCTCTGATTTATCTTTCCGTATCAGAACAGTATGGTCATCAAGTCCTATCACTTTCCTGTCTGAGACTACTTTCTGGATCGGGTCAGGCGAACGGGAACCTGTATCTTCGTTATAAATATTGAATACATGATCTATCAGCAGGCCGTTTGCTTCTGAGCTTTTCCAGCCGGTCAGCTCTTCGGCGGCTTTGTTGATAAAAAGAATTTCACCTATTTTGCTTGTTACAATAACTGCGTCGCCTATACTTTCTAGCGTTGTTGCCAGCCAGTTGCGGTTTTCCTCCAGAGAAATTTCAGCGGCTTTCCGTTTGTTAATACTCCTGTTCAGAAGTATTACTGCAATTATTAGCAAAGAAAACGCGATAATATTACCTACCACAAGATTTGTCAGCGTATATGCAGAGCTTGATTCCGCTTCAAGCAGCCTGGTATTAAGGATCTTCTTTTCCTTATACTGGATACTTTCTATACCTGCTTTTATTCTGTCAAGATAGATCTTTCCTTTGCTGGTAAACTCTATCTGTGCTTTGTAGTCTTTTGAGCGCTTCTCCTGCAGCTCAAGCGATTCCTGCAGAAGATCTTTCCGGTTGAATATAAGCTGTTTAAGTGTATCAAGTGTCTTTTTTTCTTCGGGGTCTGTTACAACTGAATAAAGGTTCGAAAAGGAACTGTCAATTGCGCTGAGTGAGGGAAAATACTCCTTCATGAACTCTTCATTACCGGTTATAAGATAACCGCGCCTGTTTGTTTCGGCTTCTACTATGCCTGAGTATAATGCTTCGGATGACTGAATTACGAGGAGTGATCTGGTGATTATCGCTTCATCTTCAAAATGAAACCGAATGTTGAGGTATATTACAATATTGACTGATATCAAGATCAGCAATGCCGCAATGAAACCAATGTTAATATATTTCTTTTCGGGAATACGTTTCAATATTTTTAAACTGAAAGAAATTCAAACAGAAATCAGAGGTTCAAGGTGTGAAAAATTCTTGATCGAAATGAATTTATCATAAAAACAAACAGCAGCTGTCACATTCAAAGATAAACAACGTTTATGAAATAGTAAATAAACAAAAACCAGCATTTTATTTAAAAAATGCCGGTTTTAGGCTAAAAAGCACAGAAGCTATATATAAAATGAATTGTTACTTCGATCTGGCGTCAATAAAAAGCGGCTTCAGTTTTTCTGTCAACTCCGGGTTATATTTCATGGCGGATTCGAAATCTGCTGCAGCAAGTTTGTAGAACCCAAGATTGTAATAACATATACCCCTGTTTTCAAATACCGCGCTGTATTTAGGATTAACATTCAATGCCTTTATATAATAATTCAGCGCATTCTGAAACTCATCTTTCGCGTAATAAAGATTACCCAGGTTAAACAGGGCTACTGTATCATTTGGATTGTATGTTACCGCTTTGCGCAGGTCAGACTCGGCAAGCTCATTTTGCTGCCTGTTTATATAAATATTCCCGCGGTATGCATATGCCTGTGCATTTTGCTCGTCAATTGAAATAACCTTCGAAAAATCATTGAATGCCAGAGTATCATTACCCATTGAAAGGAATATCTTTCCTCTTTCAAGAAAAGAATCAGTATCATTAGGGTTAAGCTTTATTGCAAAATCAAAATCCTTCAGCGCATTATTCACATCATTCATTTTCAGGTATGCCAAACCGCGCTCTGTATATAAAAAGTAAGGCATTAAACCCGTGCCTTTGGCATTTATTGCTTTGGTGTAATTTTCAATTGTCTTCTGGTGATTTCCCAAACCGGAGTAAACCATAGCAAGTCCATAATATGCCAATCCATAATTAGGATCAATTTTCAGAGCTTTATTAAGGTACTTTATGGTATTGTTCGTATCCTTAAGGCTGTTATATGCCATACCAAGCTGGTAATAATATTTAAGGTTGGCAGAATCCAGTTTCACAGCCTTTTCATAATTAGTTACAGCATCACCGTAATTACCTGAGCTCATATTCATTTCAGCCAGGGCGAAATATGCCTCAGGAAAATTAGGGTCAAGGCTAAGCGCCTTGTTGTAATACTCTGCTGCATTTTTATAATCTTCAGCCAGAAAAGAAAGATTTCCCATTTCAAGGTAAGCTTCGGTGAATTTTTTATCAATGCTTACAGCAAGTTTAAAATATTCCAGGGAAGTCATATAATCTTTGTTGTTTTTATAGATCATTCCCATCCTGTAGAACATAACCTCATCCTTCTGGAAACCTATATTATAAGCATGAGAATAATCGGTAAGAGCCTTATCGTACTGTTTCAGTTCGTAGTAAGCATTGCCGCGCTGGTAAAATCCTTCATCATGGCCTGTAGCTATTCTAAGGTATCGTGTGAACAAGTCTACCGCAAGTTCGTAATCTTCAGCATTAAGGGCATCCATAGCTTCATCGAAACTTACACGAGTTGAATCAAATGAATAAGTAAGATTTGAGATTATTAACGCTGCTGCTAATAAAAGGAGTCTAATTCTCATTCCCTGATTTTTTTTATGTTTAGAAATTTAAATATTCTTTTAATCCCTGCAAACCGCCTTCCCGGCCAAATCCGCTTTCTTTGTATCCGCCAAAAGGTGATGCGGGGTTAAATTTATTATATGTATTCGACCAAATAACGCCCGCTTTGAGCTGTGAGACCATCTTAAACACCTTCGAGCCCTTATCAGACCATATCCCCGCTGAAAGTCCGTACTGTGTATTATTAGCCTTTTCTATAGCTTCCTTTGGGGTCCTGAAAGTTAACACAGAAAGTACCGGCCCGAATATCTCTTCTCTGGCAATGCGGTTTGACTGAGCTACATTTGTAAAAAAAGTAGGTCTGAAGAAATAACCGCGACCGGGCAGTTTGCAATCAGGCTGGTAGATACTGCATCCTTCTTCGATCCCTGAATCAACAAGTTCCGTAATTTTCTTCAGCTGCGCCGCTGAATTGACAGCGCCAACATCAGTATTCTTATCAAGAGGATCTCCTACTCTTAAACTCTTTAAGCGGTGTTTAAGTTTCTTTATAACAATATTTTTGATACTCTCCTGTACAAATAATCTTGAACCGGCGCAGCACACATGCCCCTGGTTAAAATAAATACCGTTTACTATGCCTTCTACAGCCTGGTCAAGCGGAGCGTCTTCAAAAATAATATTCGCGGCTTTGCCGCCAAGTTCAAGCGTAACTTTCTTATCAGTCCCGGCAATTGAGCGCATTATAAGCTTACCAACTTCTGTTGAGCCCGTAAATGCGATCTTTCTGACTTTCGGGTGATTTACTATCGCGGCCCCGGTATCACCTGCTCCGCTGATTATATTAACAACACCCTCAGGAAGCCCTGCTTCCTGAATTACTTCTGCTAATTTATAAAGCGTTAATGGTGTGGTTTCGGCTGATTTTATCACAACTGTGTTACCGCATGCCAATGCCGGTGCAATTTTCCATGCCGCCATAAGTAACGGAAAGTTCCAGGGGATGATCTGGCCAACAACTCCAATCGGAGAAAATGACTGATTCGGGAAAGCGTAATTCAGTTTATCAGCCCAGCCGGCATAATAGAAAAAATGGGCAAGCGCAAGCGGTACATCAACTGACTTGGATTCCTTTATCGGTTTGCCGCCATCCATTGTTTCAATCACAGCAAATTCCCTGGCTTTTTCCTGAATTATCCTGGCGATCCGGAAGATATACTTGGCGCGCTCCTTTGGCGGAGTTTTGCTCCACACCCTGTTATATGCCCGTTCGGCGGCAAGCACTGCCCTGTTTACATCTTCTTTGGATGCATTAGCGGCTTCGGAAAGCTTTTCTTCTGTTGCGGGATTTATAGTTGCAAAATATTTTTTGGTTTTATGCCATTTACCGTTGATAAAAAGGTCATATTGCGGTTTTATTTCGATATGATCTTTTGCTTCCGGAGAAGGCGCATACTCCCACACCGGCTTAACGGAAACCGTAATGCGGCTTTTTGAACTGCCATTGCCCGAAACGGCAGTACGCTCTGATGCTGATGAAGATTTTTCCCTGAATGTCATTTTCACATTAATTTAAAATTGGGAAACTCAATTTACAAACAAGGTTTACTAGAACGGTTCAGCCGATGAACCCTCACCGCCTGCCGGCGCGTCATCGCCGCAGCTTTCGCCGTTTGTTTCAACAAATTTCCTGATAGCATCAAGATTTTCGAGTATCATCTTTGCTTTGCTTAAACCGAATGAAAATGTGAACTTTGAACCGGGGTTCAGGCAAATAAGTTTGTTGCCTTTGTATTCTGAGATTTCTGGCATTGTAATAAATTTAGTTATTTAATAAATCGAATATTTATAATTCTCTTCATTTTTGATCCATGAATAATTATCAACAGCAGCGGTTTTGAACTGTTTCAGCGCCGATATCCTGTTTTCGCACCTGTAATTCTCGTTGAAAAATCTTTCAGCCTTCGGCTCCTGGCCCGATATTTTTGAAGTAATAAAAATATATTCAAAGAATACATCATATGCGAAATCATCACATATCTCATTACTCTTATTCAATTCATCCAGGTTTTCTTTTATGCTTGCAAAGTCAGGCCCAAGCATAATGCTTCTGTTACCGCCGGGTTCTGTATATCTAAGCCTGTTATCACTGTATTCCAGAAAATAACTGTACCACAAGCCAAGAACCGCAGGCGACATTCTCAGGTTAACTGTCAGTAATGGTTTTTCGAAAACTGATGTATCAACTTCGCCGTTTTGAAGCATATAAAGCGGTTCTGCTCCCCTTTTGCTGTCAAATACATACAGGTAATGAAAAACATAAGGCGAAGCGCCTTCTGTCAGATAAAGAAGCATTTCGTTTGAACCGTCCCCGTTGAGATCTATGAACTTATGTTCAACGTAATTTGTAAAAGAGCTATCCATCGAAAAAAGAGTTTTACCGCCTTCAGAAACACTCAGCCGGCCTCCAAAAAATCCCGATGATGAACTGCTTATTGCAACATCATAATTGTTATATTTAAAGCTCAAATTGGTATCAGCATTATGGCCGGAATATAAAGATCCGCCTGTGGAAACCGCACAAATGAAGAGGAGTATAAAATAGAATTTAGTCATTTGAAAAATAGTCTGCAGATTGATAAATACCTGTTTGTTCTTTTTTGTACTGCATTAACAGATCGTTAAGAAGTGATGAAGCTCCCATTCTGAAAAGATCCGGAGTAAGCCATGTATCCCCAAGAGTTTCATTTACCAGGCAGAGGTAAGCAATAGCGTCTTTGGTAGTTTTTATACCGCCTGCGGGTTTCATACCTGTTATTTTACCGGTCTCATTATAAAAATCACGTATAGCCTCAAGCATAACCAGTGTAACAGGCAGCGTTGCTGCCGGCTGCACTTTCCCCGTCGATGTCTTTATAAAATCAGCACCCGCAAGCATAGATATAATACTTGCCTTGCGTACATTATCAAAAGTCTCAAGCTCACCGGTTTCAAGAATTACTTTCAGATGCGCGTCTCCGCATGCTTCTTTAACAGCCGTCACTTCATCAAATGTATACCTGTAATTGCCTTCAAGAAACTGCCCCCTGCTGATCACCATATCCACTTCATCCGCGCCCATGCTTACAACTTTTTTCACTTCGTCAATTTTCAGTTTCATAGGAACCTGCCCGCCGGGAAATCCTGTTGCCACAGAAGCAACTTTAACCCCGCTGCCGGCAAGAGCCGATTTTGCGGTTCTTATCATATTTGGATAAACACAAATAGCCGCAACATGCGGGATCTCACTGCTGCCTTCAATTGGGTGTATACCCTTTTGGCATAAAGCGTGCACTTTTCCGTCGGAATCTTTGCCTTCAAGGGTAGTCAGGTCTATCATAGATACAGCAAGTTTTATCGCGCGCACCTTGCTCTGTTTCTTTATACTTCTGCCCGCAATAGATGCCGCTCTTTCTTTGGCGCCGGTTTCATCTACCGCAAGGTGGAATGATTCAAGGCTGTTTATTGCTGAATTGATATTCATATTTCGGCAAATTTACGCATATATTTGATTAATTAAAACGAATTTCAGTTATTAAATTCAGAATTTTATGGATTAAATCTAATTAAGCAAAATGTTATCTTTGTTAATTACTGAATAAACTTTTTATATTAATGACTTCTCAAAATCCGGAAACCAATTTAAAAAACTCTCAGGCTGCAAAGAAACAATATTCCATATCCCAATACTTCGCCATCAGGGCAATTATGGGAACATCAGTCTCTCCCGACGGGAAGACCATTGCTTATGTTACAAATACTAACGGTATGCCAAACATCTGGACCGTTCCCATCAGCGGCGGCTGGACGAGCCAGATAACACTTGAAGATAACGCGGTATCATCAATACACTATTCCCCCAAAAAAAACGAGATAGTATTTTCAGGTGATAATATGGGCGATGAAAATCACCAGCTTTTTTTAATATCTGATAAAGGGGGCGAGGTAAGACCCTTGACTACTTCACACGCCGGAGCGCAGACAATGTTCTGTTCATTTAATAAAAAAGGCGATAAGATACTCTTCAGTTCAAACAAGCGTGACAGCAGATTTTTTGATACTTATATTGTTGATATCAATACAGGAAATGAAAAATGCGTCATCGAGTTCAATGACCCCTACCCTTCATCCGCTGTTGCATGGAGCGAAAATGAAAGATATATACTCTACCAGAAATTCTACAGTAATTCCAATCATGATATCCTGCTTTATGATACCCAAACCGGCCTGACAACAAACATCACAGAGCATTCCGGAAATATGAAGAATGCGGGGGCAATGTTCAATAAAAAGGCTGATACAATATTTTTCCTTTCTGATTACGAACGTGAATTTCTTGCGCTGGCATATTACAAAATTAAGACCGGAGAGATAGGATGGTTTCAGACTGAGAAATGGGATATTACAAATTATGACTTATCTAATGATCAAAAGCGCCTGCTCTACTCAATCAATGAAAGCGGAACCGTAAAACTTAAGATGAAGGATCTTAAGACCGGTAAGGTAAAGACTCTGAAACTCCCAAAGGGAAACTGCAGTTCATACCATTTTACCAAAGATGACAGGAAGATCATTCTGATATTTGATTCACCTCAGAACCCCAATGATATTTATGTTTATGATATTAAGAAAGAAAAAATGACCCAGGTTACTTTTTCTATGATCGGGGGAATACCCAAAAATGATTTTGTTGTGCCTCAGAGTATCAGATATAAAAGCTTTGACGGGCTTGAAATAAACGGTTTCCTCTACATTCCCAAAGGCATTAAGAAAGACGGATCCAACCCGGCAATTGTTTGGCCGCATGGCGGACCTGAGTGGCAGGAAAAGAACCTCTTCAACAAGTACTTTCAGATATTGACCAACAGGGGTTACATCGTGATCGCTCCTAACTTCCGCGGCAGCACAGGTTACGGAAAGACATTTCAGAGCAAAATTTATAAAGACTGGGGCGGCGGTGAATTTAAAGATGTACTTGGCGCATATGAATATCTGCTGCAAACCGGTTACGCAGATAGAAACAGGATCGCGGTTGTTGGCGGCAGCTTTGGCGGATTTATGACACTTACCTGCGTAACCAGGGCTCCTGAATTATGGAAATGCGCAGTTGATATATTCGGGCCTTCTAATCTTATTACTTTCTGCAATTCAGTTCCTGAACACTGGAAGCCGGGTGTTGTAATGCTTGTAGGCGATGTTGAAAAGGATAAAGAATTCCTTATGGAACGCTCGCCGATAAATCATATTGATAAGGTTACAGCCCCCATGCTGATAATCCAGGGAAAGAACGATCCGAGGGTTGTTCAGGCGGAATCTGACCAGATGGTAGAAAAGCTGCGCAGCAGCAATAAAGAAGTGGACTATAAGGTCCTTGAAGATGAAGGCCACGGATTCAGCAGGGTATCCAACCAGATCCTTGTATGGAACATGATATGCGATTTTCTTGAGAAGCATCTTAAACAGAAATCTTTTGAATCAAATATAAGTTATAACTCATAAGAGAATTGGCAAAAACACCTGTAAATAAAATAATCGACGGTAAACTCATCGCATCACAAATAACCGATGAGATAAAAAAAGAACTTGCCCTGCATAATAACATCAAGCCCGGGCTTGCGCTTATACTTGTGGGAAATAATCCCGCAAGCGAAATTTATGTTAGGATGAAGGAAAAAAAGTGCGCTGAGCTGGGTTATTATTCTATTGTAAACAGGCTTTCAGAAAAAATTACTGAAGCGGAGCTTCTGGCGCACATTCGCTCATACAACAACAGCAGTAAGATACACGGCATACTTATCCAGCTGCCTTTGCCCAAACACATAAATGAAATGAATGTGCTGGAAGCCGTGGATTACAGGAAAGATGTAGATGGTTTCCATCCTGTGAACGCGGGAAGACTGATGATCGGTGAAAAATGCTTTATTCCCTGCACTCCTGCCGGAATACACGAGCTGCTGAAACGATACAATGTTATAACATCAGGTAAAAATGCCGTAGTAATAGGCAGAAGCAATATTGTGGGTAAGCCGATCGCTAATATTCTGCTGCAGAAATCTAAAGGCGCAAACTGTACGGTTACAGTGGCACACAGCGCTACTGCCGGTATAAGCGAATTCACTAAGAAAGCTGATATTATTATTGCAGCTATAGGTCAGCCGGAATACCTGAAGGCAAACATGGTAAAAAAGGGCGTTGTAATAATTGATGTGGGAATAAACAGGATCGACGACCCTGAAAGCAAAAAAGGATACAGAGTTGTTGGTGATGTGGATTACAGGGAGTGTTACAAAAAAGCCTCATTAATAACACCCGTTCCCGGCGGTGTTGGACCCATGACAATTGCCATGCTTATGAAAAACACACTTGATTCCGCTCTCAAAAAGATCTATAGTTAAACTGCATCTTTGCGAAATGGACGCTGCAAAAAGATTATAACTATTTTAACTGAGGCCGGTGTACTTTATTTACTGCGCTTCTTAATTTATGCTTATGGAAAAATCATACACAGAGCTTGAAATTGCATTTAACGAATCCACTTATGATCTTATTTATAACAGACTTTACCTGAACGGCTTAACCACAATTCTCGAAGAGAATGGTACACTAAAAGTGTACCTGGCAGAGGCTGATTTACCCTTATTAGAGAAATTAGTTAACGAACTTAAACAGGAAGATAAGATTCCCTCTTCAAGTATTCACACTGGAACATTTGAAAATAAGGACTGGAATACCGAATGGGAAAAGACCATTGAACCGGTTTACATACACGATAAACTTGTAATTTATCCTTCATGGAAACGTGAAGAGCTTGATCTCACTAAGGGTAATATTCCAATTGAAATTGACCCTAAAATGTCCTTTGGTACGGGCCATAATGAAACTACTCAGCTTATTCTGGAACAGATGAGCACATTCATCGCTCCCGAAGAGGATAAATATTTGCTTGATTTCGGCAGCGGAACAGGTATACTCAGCATTGCAGCAATTAAGCTTGGAGTTGAAAGCGCCGTAGCCATCGAAATTGATGATGATTCACTGATAAATGCGGCAGAGTATTTTGAATTGAACGGCGTTTCAGGAAATGTAGTAATGCATAAGGCTGATATTGCCGAAATTTCTGAAACGGGATTTGATATTGTTGCTGCAAATATAACAAGCAATGTCATAATTCCAAACCTTGGGAATATTTATGACAAACTAAAATCCAACGGAAAGCTGTTTGTAACGGGAATACTGAATGAAGAAACTGAAACACTGATAAACGAACTTACAAAACAGAATTTTTTGATGAAAGAACTCAAACAACGGGCTGAATGGTCAGCTTTTTATGCAATAAAACAATGATAAGATCTGCAATCGATATAGGTACAAACACAATCCTGATGCTAATAGCAGAATACAATGAACAAACCGGAAATATCCGTACTATCCTTGATATCCAGCGAGTGCCAAGACTTGGCAAAGGAGTTGATTCAAACCGCAATATAATGCCTGAATCAATACAGAAAGCAATAGATATACTGGAGGAATATTATGATATCAGCGAAGATCACGACTCGGATAAGATTACGGCTACCGCCACAAGCTTTATCCGTGATTCACACAACAGGGATGAATTTATAAACGCTATTAGGCTAAACACGGGAATTGAAATTGAGATACTTTCAGGCAGTGATGAAGCCAAATGGACCTATGCCGGAGGCGTGTACGATAAACTTGGCGGTAACTCCAGACTCACAACAATTGATATCGGAGGCGGAAGTACAGAAATTACCACTTCAGCAAATCCGCTTAACGCTTTAAACGACCTGCTTGACGGGCAAATAACCGGCAAAAGCATGAATATCGGCTCAGTGAGGTTAAATGAAAAGTACCTGAAGAACCACCCCCCTGCTTTTGATGATATAATGAACGCAGAGAAATTCATTAATGAACATTTAAAGGAAATTGATTTTGATATTGCAGGTACTGAACTTATCGGTGTAGCGGGCACAATTACAACACTTGGCGCTATTGTACTTGGACTTGATAAATTTGATTCTCAAAAGGTCGACGGGCTGAATATTACGATCACCGAAATTGAAAGTGTGCTTAACAGACTCATACCAATGCCAATTGAAGAATTATACGGTATGGGTGACTACATGACAGGCAGGGCTGATATAGTTATTCCGGGTATATTGATACTGAAATGCTTTATGAGGAAATTCGGGTTTGAGAATGTTAAGGTCAGTACCAAAGGTTTGCGTTACGGCGTTTTTTTGCGGGATGTGATAAATTTATGACTTTGTAAATCGAAACGCCGTTTCGAGACTGGCAATATTTACAAATCGAAAATTGATTACCCTTTAAGTTACAATTTCAATTTTACATAAAATTTTTTATATTAGGATAATATAATTTATAATTATGCTTAGAGACTACATAAAAGCAGCAATGAGCAAAGCCATTTATGAGATCCTTGAAGATAAAACATATTATGGTGAAATTCCTGGTTTTAGCGGATTATTTTCCAATGAATCTACTCTTGAAGAATGCAGGAATGAACTTGAGGATACTCTGGAAGATTGGATACTTCTGAGTATTTCAAAACACCTGCCCCTGCCTGTTATTGATGGAATTGAATTAATAGTTCAGGAAACTGAAGATGCCTAAGTTTGGTCCGATCAAAAGAAAGGACCTGATCTATTATTTGAAATCATTCGGATTTACCGGTCCATTTACAGGCGGAAAACATCAATTTATGATCAATGGTTCAATTAGGCTGGTTATACCAAATCCACACAAAGGTGATATAAGTAAAGACCTGTTAACAAGAATTCTTAAGCAAGCTAATATTACTAAAAAAGATTGGGAATCAGTAGTTTAATTTATTTCAATAACTGCTTTAATGCACCTTACTCAATGCCAGTATCCCCTGGTAAACCAGGTTTACCGCAATTGCAAGAATAAAGAATCCCATCATACGTGTTAATACATTTATTCCGGTTGACCCAAGCTTTTTCATCAACGGGATAGAAAGTATAAGGAACAAATAAGTAACAAGCCCTATTAGGAATATCCCGGTAACAAAACCAATGTAGTCTTCAATATGTTTTGCGTTTGTTGACATCCCGATAACCGCGCCTATGGCGCCGGGACCGCTAAGTATCGGCATTGCCATCGGCATAAATGATATATCTACATTTTCCACTTTCGATGCGCTTTGTTTCTCCTCATCAGCTTTTGAATTTACCATCTGCCAGCCCGTATTGGCTACAATCAGTCCGCCTGCAATTTGCAGCACTCCAAGCGATATCCCAAAAAGCTCAAGCAGCAGCTTGCCAATAAGCAAAAATGTAATGAGAATTATAAACACATTAATCGCAATTTTGCGCGCCTGCGATTTGCGGAAATCGGGTGTATCGTGGGCAGTCAACCCCGAAAATGCGGGCACTCCCCCGATTGGATTTATCAGCGGGAATAAAACACTGAACGCAACTCCGGTAAATGATAACAGATCTGTAATTGACATTTTTATACGTAATATTGAAAATTTATAAAAAAACAGCGAGAAGAACGCTTCCCGCTGTTAAAAGGCTTTTGATTGGTATTATCTTTTTAATAATCTGCTAATTATTTAAAGAAATGATGGATTTTGGTGAAATCTTAGTGCATCCTTGGGGACTCGAACCCCAGGCCTAATGATTAAGAGTCATTTGCTCTACCAACTGAGCTAAGGATGCCCACAAATATGCAATTTCTAATAATTTCATTCAATCCCTTTTTTTGTATTGTTAACACTATTTATTCTTTATGATTTTACAACCTTTACGAAAAAGTATCATCCAATGATTTGTTTAAAAGCAAAACGCATATTAAATTCAGCAACATGAATGAATCACAGAAACATATCGATCTTAAATCGCGTGGCTCTGGTGTTAACACAAAGAACCGCTTTGAGCAGCTGGATATTGATTACGACCTGAGCACGTTTGATGAATATTTTGATTCAGACCCCGAGCTTGTGAGAATTAAAACCAAGTTCTACAATGATAATTCTAAATCAATACTTGCCAAAAACGACTCCCCTGATCTTGGGTTTGATTACAGTATAAATCCGTACCGCGGCTGTGAGCATGGCTGTATTTACTGCTATGCTAGACCCACGCACGAGTATCTTGGTTTTTCCGCCGGACTGGATTTTGAAACCAAAATTATGGTCAAGCGCGATGCGCCTAAGTTACTCGCCGAAGCGTTCCGCAAAAAGTCATGGGTGCCGCAAACAATTATGTTTTCGGGTAACACCGATTGTTATCAGCCCATCGAGCGCAGGCTTGAAATTACACGCGAATGCCTGAAGGTATTTCTCGATTTCCGCAATCCCGTTGGCGTGATAACAAAGAACGCGCTCATTCAAAGGGATATAGATATACTGAGTGAGCTTGCAAAGCTAAGACTTGTTAATGTTGTGATAAGCATCACCACACTTAAGCGTGAGCTTTCACGGAAAATGGAGCCAAGGACATCTGTTCCCGCAAAAAGGCTTGATACAGTTTACAAATTATCTTCAGCCGGAATTCCCGTTGGCGTAAACGCCGCGCCGATTATCCCCGGGCTGAATGATGAAGAAATTCCCGCAATACTCAAAGCCGCCGCTGAGTGCGGCGCGAAGACCGCGGGAAAAGTAATGGTACGGCTCCCCCACTCAGTTAAGGAGCTGTTTTACGAGTGGCTGATGCGTGTGTATCCCGATAAAGCATCGAAAATAATAAACCGCATTAAGGATATCCGGCGCGGTGAGATGTCGAGTCCACAGTTTGGCACACGCATGCGCGGCGAAGGCGAATATGCGCAGCATATTCATAATCTCTTCAAAACCTGCTGCCACAGGTACGGTTTGAATAAAGATATTCAGCATACACGCAAAGATCTTTTCCGCGTTCCGCCATTAGATAAAACGCAGGGTGAATTGTTTTAGTTGAAGGAACAAAACAATTTACTTACAAATTAATCTCTCCATTTAGTATATTTGGGTTTTATGGCAGGTTTATAAATTACCAATGAAAGATAATACCAAGCTTATCTTAGTTAAACTTCTTCACACAGTCATTTGGGTTTTCTTCAATATTGTGATTTTCTACCTTCTTTACGCTGTAATCATCAATAAGATAGATATTTGGGTTTGGATTTGCCTTGGACTTATTGGGCTCGAGGTAATTATTTTGCTCATCTTCAGAAGTGTTTGTCCCGTTACATTGCTTGCTGAAAGATATTCTGATTCCGACCGGGCGAATTTTGATATTTACCTTCCGCACTGGCTTGCGAAGTATAACAAAAGAATTTATACAGTCATTGTATTGATAGCTTTGGCAATATTGTTATACCGTTTATATTCATAAATAAAAGTAAAATTAAAGTTTGTTAATAATTTTAAGAACTGATTCAGAAAATACTCAATTCCTTGAACTTGTAAATCAGCTTGATACGGATCTGGCAGTACGTGATGGCAGTGACCGCGTGTTTTACAATCAGTTCAACAGGCTTGATGCCATAAAGCATGTTATCGTTGCCTTTGATGAGGATATCCCCGCAGGGTGCGGCGCGATAAAACACTTTTCAGATAATACCATGGAAATTAAGCGAATGTTTACTCCCCTGCAATTTCGATCAAGAGGCATAGCCTCTTTGATATTAAGCGAACTTGAAAAATGGTCACTTGAGCTGGGTTACTCAAAATGCATCCTTGAAACCGGTAAACGCCAGCCGGAAGCAATAGCCTTGTATAAAAAGAACGGGTATAAAATAATTCCAAATTACGGACAGTATATTGGGATAGAAAACAGTGTTTGCTTCATTAAGGAATTAAATATTTCAGTCAAATAACAATTTCAAAATGTCAACAAAAGTAAAACTTTACCCCGGCACGTATAAAAATTATGCCGATGATATTTATAAGGCTATCAGGCATGAAACATTCGGTGAAGATATCGGGCAGAACAGCTGGCTGACAGCAGATGAATACCGCAGTTTTTTTTCACTCCTGCACCTGGGGAATAATACACGAGTACTTGAAATTGCATCTGGTTCAGGCGGACCCGCCGTATTCATGGTAAAAGAAACCGGCTGCCATTTGACAGGTTTGGAATATGACAAAAATGGAGTGGATAATTCCCTTAAGTTGGCAGAAGCAAACGGACTCACGGGGCAAACAAAATTCCTTCATGGTGATGCCTCAAAGCCGCTTCCGTTTGAGGATAATTCTTTTGATGCGGTATTCACTATTGATGCCATCAATCACCTGAAAAACAGGGAAAGAGTATTTAAGGAATTTTACCGTGTGCTTAAAGCCGGAGGAAGACTGCTTTACACTGACCCTATTGTTGTTACAGGAATATTGACCAATGAAGAAATTGCGGTAAGAAGCTCTATTGGGTATTTTCTTTTCACACCATTGGGTGAAAATGAAAGGCTGCTTTCGGCTGCGGGGTTTAAGGATATCCGCTCAAATGATGTTACCGAAAATATGTCCTCTGTTTCACAGAAATGGTATAATGCCCGCGAAAAAAGGAAAGGCGATCTGCTTAAAATTGAAGATGAAGAAAATTACAACGGGCTGCAGAAATTCTTCAAAATGGTTCATACCCTTTCATCTGAAAAAAGGCTTTCAAGAATAATGTTCACTGCCCTGAAATAAGATATCGCTGCGAATATGGAAAAGAACTATATTGAAGAAAAATCATTTGAAGGAGTTGATTTTTCCATTGAAGGCTTTCAGCCTGCTGAATATGACCGCTGCAATTTTAACAATTGTAATTTCTCACAGTGTAATCTATCTGACGCGGTATTTGCCGAATGTGTGTTCAGCGGATGTGATTTGAGTCTTGCTGCATTAAGTAATACGGCGCTCCGTGATGTGGCATTTAAAGACTGCAAAATGCTTGGCTTACGCTTTGAAAGCTGCAACGAGTTCGGACTCTCTTTCAGATTTGAAGATTGTATTTTGAATGACAGTTCATTTTATAAACTCAAAATTAAGAAAACGATCTTTGCAAACTGCCGTATGCATGATATTGATCTCAGCGAAGCGGACCTGACAGCAAGTGTTTTTGATAAATGCGACCTCAAAGGTGCAGTATTCAACAGAACAGTACTTGAAAAAGCTGACTTAAGGACGGCATTTAACTATTCGATAGACCCCGAATTGAACAGGATAAAAAAGGCGCAATTTTCTGTACCATCAGTCATAGGTTTGCTGAACAAATATGATATCAAAATTACGCTTAGTTGAATACAATTATTTACAAAAAGGCTCATTATTTGCATAAATAATTTGATAATATTCTCATAAATTACAGGTAATAAAAAATTAATTTAATTTATGAAAGCATTATTATTCGCATTATTATTGATTTTCATAACTGCATTTCAGTCATGTAAAGATAGCGGCATTATCACCCCCGTAGACCAGTCTAACATAAGCTTAGTAAGCGTTTACAGTACTAACGCTTCGACCAACGGAGTGTATGTAATGCCCATAAACCTCAGAGATTACGCGCTTATAGCAGATGGAACCAACGGTATGCAGGTAGTTGATATTACTATCATAAATCAGCCTGATTCGGTCTCTTCATTTGATACTGACGGAAATGCAAATGATGTTACAGCATCATATATAAACGGCGATCTTTATGCTTTTATAAGTGATTATGATAACGGTTTTGTAGTACTTGATATTGATAACCCTTCAAATCCCTTTTTGATAGGCACTATACTTGTAACCGGATTTGTAAATACATCGTTCATTGATCAATCGAACAAACTTGCCTATATAGCGATGGAATCAGGTCAGATCCAGGTTTACGATATTTCTCAGCTTCCGGATATGCCAACTTTTGTATCTTCAATTTCTATCGGTACATCCGGTATAAACGGCGTTTACCTTTCAGGTAACTACCTTTACGCTGCCGCTGGCAGTAATGGTCTTGCGGTGATCAATGTAACAGATCCCGCCGCTCCTGTTTTAACAAACGTTTTTAACACCACCGGCGTTGCAAGTGATGTTGTTGTTAACGGCGGTTTTGCTTATGTTGCAGATTCGTACAACGGCATGCTTATACTTGATGTAACAAGTCCCCAGGCGCCAGTATATAAATCTAAATTTACGGGCACGGGACAGATACTGGGTGTTTATGCCAACAACAACAATGTGTACTGCGCAGATAACACTTACGGCATTGAAAATGTGAACGTTTCAAACGCTTCATCGCCAAACCAGGTAGGCTACATTCAAACCAACAGCTCCGCAGTTAATATTTTTTATTCCGGCGGATACATTTTCCTGGCCGCCGCCGAAGGCGGCCTTGGCATTTACCAGCCTACAAGCAGTTTAGATAACAGGTAATTATTTTTATGAGCAATATCGATAACAGTGAAAACCCGGAAAGCAAGAAGCCGCTTTCAATTGAACAGCAGGCTGAGCTTCGCAAAAAGGAAATAGAACAGCGGCTTCATCCCAAACCTGCGGAAGAAATTCCAGGCGGAGCTGTAACCGGCAAAACTATTCAGGAAAAAGATACCTCTGAAAGTACTCCGGAAATGATCAGCCAAAAGGATGAACTTCCTGAAATTCCGAAGGTGCTGATCAATAAAAATATTATAATTGAGCCCGTTCAAAGGATCGATATTCCCAAGATCATTGAATCAGAAATTAAACCTGCTGAAAGAAATTATGACCGGGAAATTCCTGATGTAATTGACAAACCGGGTACGCCGGCGGCAATTGAGGAAATTGTTTCTGTTGATAACATTGAAAGCAAAGATACAGAAACCAGGATCACCCTTGATGATGAAAACATTGAGTCATCAGATACCGCTAACCCGCCTGAAAACTCTAAGGTGATAACTGATTTTGACGCGCATCTTTTCAGCAAGGGTACATTTTACAAAGTATACGAAAAATTCGGCGCGCAGGTGACATATGAAAACGGAAAACAGGGAGTAAGATTTACAACATGGGCGCCAAATGCTGATTCAATCAGCGTGATAGGCGAATTCAACGGCTGGACTGAAGGAATAAATGAAATGCAGAAAGTACACGACTCGGGGTTATGGTCGGTATTTATTCCGGAAATGAAAGAAGGCGATACATACAAGTTCGGCATTACTAGCAATGTTGACGGAGTGCAAAGAAGAAAAATTGACCCTTACGCTTTCAGGAGTGAACACCGCCCAAAAAACGCATGCGTTGTTCATGATATAAACAAATATGAATGGAAAGATTCAGAGTGGATTGAGAGGAAATCAAGAACAAGGGGTAGTTACCCCTTGTCATACAAAGAGTCCCCTATTAATATTTATGAGCTGCATCTCGGTTCATGGAAAAGGAATTACAATAATACTGAATTCCCCAATGAATGGGGCTACTTAAGCTACGGTCAGCTTGCGCATGATATTATAGATTACGTTAAGCGAATGGGCTATACTCACATAGAGCTTATGCCTGTAATGGAGCACCCGCTGGATATTTCCTGGGGTTACCAGGTTACACATTATTACGCGCCAACAAGCCGTTTTGGCACTCCCGATGATTTTATGTACTTTGTTGATCACTGCCATCAAAATGGTATCGGCGTAATTCTCGATTGGGTTCCCGCACACTTCCCCGCTGATGAACATGCGCTTGCTTTCTACGACGGCAGGCAGATATACGGTTATGAAAATTATAAAAAGGGATTCCATAAGGACTGGAACACGTACGTGTTCGATTATTCGCGTCCTCAGGTATGGAACTTCCTTATTTCAAGCGCGCTGTTCTGGTTTGAAAAGTATCACGTTGACGGGCTAAGAGTAGATGCAGTTGCATCGATGCTGTATCTGGATTATTCCCGCGACCATGGCGAGTGGGAGCCTAACATCCACGGCGGCAGAGAGAACCTGGAAGCTGTGGAATTCCTTAAGCACCTTAATAACACTGTTCATGAATATTACCCGCATGCGTTAATGATAGCTGAAGAATCCACAAGCTGGCCGGGAGTATCACACTCCGTTGCCGAAGGCGGCCTTGGGTTTGATATGAAATGGAACATGGGCTGGATGAACGATATACTTCTTTATTTCAGCAAAGACCCCATTCACAGGAAGTTTCACCAGGGGAAAATTACATTCTCTCTTTGGTACGCTTTCAGCGAAAATTTTGTACTGCCTGTTTCACATGACGAAGTTGTACACGGCAAAAAATCACTGCTTGAAAAAATGCCGGGCGATAACTGGCAGAAGTTCGCGAACCTGAGGCTGTTCCTTGGGTTCATGACTGGACACCCCGGCAAAAAGCTGAACTTTATGACAACTGATATTGCGCAGTATAATGAATGGAACAGCGAAACCGGTCTTGAATTGGATCTGATAGAAAAAGTTGAGCTGAACAGGCAGTTAAACCTATACGTACAGGACCTTAACCGCATTTATAAAACCTCACCCGCATTGCATGAAATAGATTTCGGTTCAGAAGGATTCCAGTGGATAGATTTTTCTGATGCGCTCTCAAGCGTGCTTTCGTTCTACAGGATATCAAAGGATAAAAAGCAGATACTGCTTTTCACTTTCAATATGACCCCCACCGTAAGAGATGATTATTCAATTGGTGTGCCGGAGGCGGGTTACTGGAAAGAGATCTTCAATAGTGATGCTGAAATTTACGGCGGCTCAGGTATCGGAAACATGGGCGGTAAGGAATCAGAGCCGGTTAAAAGCAAGAATTGGGATAATTCCATTAAAGTTGTGCTGCCGCCGCTTGCGGTAAATGTGTTTGAATGGGTTCAGCCCGACGTTAATGCTGAAATAGAGCCGGGCATTGCAAATGTCGAAGATCTTTATGTTGATTCTGATACCGGCGGCGGCGGGTAATTAAGAAGCGAAACACAGATGACAATTTACAATTTTAAGATATTTTGGGTCAACTTTATCAATGGTACAGTATTTCTTGAAATTCTATTTGATATTTCTTCAATATTTTTGACAACGACTTCATGATTCATATCTGAAAGTTTATCAAATGTTTTTGTTTGGTAAAACCAAATTTGGTCAGCGTCATTATTTAGAACGTCAATATCTCGTTTAAGCTTGGAAATCGATGATTGAAATTTTTCTCCTAATTTCGAAATAGAACCATATTTAGATTCAGTATAGGGCATATTAAATTTCACAATATTTTGAGTAATACCTTTGTTATTAGTTTGGTATATTGGTTGAAAACCTGTTAAATAGATAAAGTACTCTTCATCAGACAATTTAGACAATTTTTCAACCATTTCACTGGTATTCGCTACATATTCAAATTCACCTGAACTCATCAATTTTGTGTGCAGTGGACGAATCCATTTTGCCCACTCTTGAGTGATTATATTTGAATTAAGTGTAGTCAGGAAACATAAACCTACTAAGCGATATTGGAGATCTTTTACTTCTGCAAGTATTCCCCGCTTAACTTCCCTTTTCTCTTTGAAATTCCTTAACCAATCAATTATTACCGCACTTAATAAACCTAGAAACCAACCTAAAACTAATTGAAAATTCGCAAAAAATAAAATTGTAATCTCTTCCCACATAAAATTATTATTTATTTTATAGATTTACAAATATAATCAATTCTATACCAGCAATGGACTTATTATTTTTAAAGGATAAAGAAATTTGCTACAAAGAGAAATGGATTGATAAGTAATGGAATAGGCGGTAAATTTGGAAGTTGTTTAAAGTTATATCTCTTATTGATATAAATGCATATAATTAAAAATTTTCATAATATAAAGTAATTACATGGAAGACCTATCAGTAAGGATTTTGAGGTCAGAGTTATCTAAGAAAATAAAAGATTGTGAAAATGACAATATAAAACTTCTTCATGTAAAAAATTATATTTCGTCATTATTTTTCAGTGAACAATACTCCTTTTATGATACGCAAGCAATATTAAGATATTACTATGTATTAATAGATTATTTAACTAAGAATTTTCATGAAATAGATAAAAATTTAAAAAATGAAGATTTTGACATAAAGCAACTTATTAAATCATATAAGTTATTTAATTTTAAACTCGTGGTTTTAGCTACCATCATTTTATGCACTCTGCAAACATATATAGTTATAACTAATAATTTAACAATCTTAAATATTTTTGATTTCTTTTTTATCATTATAGGGCCAACACTATTAGCACAAATATTAGCAGAATATTGCATGAATAGAATTTGTCACTTATACCCTCTAATTGTTGAGGTGGAATGCCCTCAAAAAAATGGACAAAAAATTAAGAGTGATAATTTAAGTTTTCA
>CALMYL010000027.1 GCA_937873695.1 uncultured Ignavibacteria bacterium | reverse complement strand
GAAAACTTAAATTATCACTCTTAATTTTTTGTCCATTTTTTTGAGGGCATTCCAATGTTACTCATAATTCTAAAGAATCTAAGATTATTAAAGTTACTTCATATATTGAAAATAAAGGAATCTTAGATGATTTAGATGTACGAGCAAGTGATTTATTACAATCAAATTGTATTGTTTGGGTAGAAGGTCCTTCAGATAGAATATATTTTAATAGATGGATTGAGCTTTGGACGGAAGGAAAAATAAAAGAAGGTAGTCATTACCAATGTATGTTTTATGGAGGTAGACTATTGTATCATCTTTCAACTGAATTACAGGATAAAGAAAATGATTCGATTAATATTCTTAAAATAAATAAAAATGCGGTAATGATTATTGATAGTGATAAACATAAAAAAGATGATGTACTTAACAATACTAAGTTAAGAATTATAAAGGAAATAATTGACATTAATGGCTACGCTTGGGTAACAGATGGAAGAGAAATAGAAAATTATATTCATATTGAAACACTAAACAAAATGTATGATACGAGGGATATGAAACCATTAGGTAATTTTGCTAATTTTCCTAAATATTTAGATGCATTTAAAAAAGGTGAAGGTAGCAAATTCCAAAACAATAAAGTGCTTTTTGCAGAAAAAATAACTAGGAATATTACTTTAGAAAACTTGAAGGAAGATTTAAAATTATCTGCAAAATTAGTTGAAGTCGTTGAAAAAATTAATATGTGGAATAAAAATATTTTTTATTGATAATTTGATTAATTGAAATAACAATTGTATGAATAAAAAAGAATTTTGGTTAAATTTTAATTTAGGAACTGAATTGTCCGTTTCGGGGAATTTTATTTACAATGGTTTAAAATCTTTGGATAATATTGAATTCTTTACTGAAGAACCAAATGTTTTCGAATTTTTGTATAATATTTCAGTAGGCATAGAAAGACTTCTAAAGATTTCAGTTATTTTGATTGAAAATGAATCATATGAAGATTTGAAAAAATTAGAAAAAGAATTGAAAAATCATAACCATCAATTATTGATTAATAGACTTAAAAAATTTGAAGATATCAAAATAGGAAAAGAACATATTTCTTTTTTAGATTTACTTAATAAATTCTATAATGACCTACGATACGATAGATATTCTATATCTAATACAAATATATTTGTAAATGAAAAAACCGAATTGATGAAATATTTCAATAAATATTTTGGTGTAGAAATTTCTGAAGATGATTTTTTTGCTACCCCTAATTCTGATGAGGTTAAAATTAAATTTGGCATTATGTTAGGGAAGATTTGCAGTTTGTTGTATGATTTAATAGTGAATAAATGCAGTGAATTAAACATATACACTTATGAGCAAAATTCTCAATCAAAATCATATAAAATATTTATTAGAAAAGAATATAATTTTATAAAGGAACGTTTAGCCTTGAAAGAAATGATAATATTTTTGTTGAATAATAATGAAGATTCTGAATTAAAGAAAATTGTAAAAACTTTGAAACCAATTGCATTCGATAATAGTTTTCAAGAAGTAATATTGGGTTTGGAGAATGATATTAAGAAAGATAACTTTATTGATCAATTAGAAGAGGTGTATGAAGAAATAAATGATGTCGAACGAGAAAATATTATTGAAATAATGGATAATCCAAATTATTCGATCATGTAACAATGTATTCTGAAATTATTTCCTTTATCTCGGAAATTCATAAAATTATTAGAATTCAAGGCTTTTTTCACTTCTTCCCGCATCTCTCATAAATTATGCGTATATTTGTAATATAAATCGTGCCGCGCGTGCGGCAAACCGTGAGATATTCCTCAGTTAAACTTCTATTTATCAGTCGTAATATTAACGAGACAATTCAGATTCCCCAAAAACGAGGGGATTAAACTAATTATTCAAAATTGGAAACATTAAAATTCGAAGATTTAAACCTCTCCAAAGAGGTGACCAAAGCCGTAGCTGATCTTGGCTTTGAAGAAGCTACGCCCATTCAGTCACAAGCCATACCGTACCTGCTTGAAGGCAGGGATCTGATTGGACAGGCACAGACCGGGACAGGTAAAACTGCCGCGTTCGGCATACCCGTAATAGAAAAAATGGATGCAACATCAAAGCATACACAGGCAATTGTGCTGTGTCCCACACGCGAGCTTGCCATTCAGGTAGCTGAAGGATTCAGCGACCTGCTTAAATATAAAAAGGGAATCAGAGTATTGCCGGTTTACGGGGGACAATCAATTGAACGCCAGTTAATGACACTGAGAAAAGGCGTGCAGATGATCATAGCGACACCGGGCAGACTGATGGATCACCTGGAGCGCAAAACAATAAAGTTTGATAATGTGCACACAGTAGTGCTTGATGAAGCTGACGAAATGCTTAACATGGGATTCCGTGATGATATTGAGGCAATTTTAAAACAGGTACCAAAAGAAAGACAGACAATATTCTTTTCAGCAACCATGCCGAAGGCAATACTTGAGCTTTCTAAGAAATACCTGAATAAACCTGAACATGTAAAAGTCGTACATAAGGAGCTTACCGTACCCAACATTCAGCAGTACTATTACGAAGTAAAACCTAATATGAAGCTTGAAGTACTTACGCGTCTGATAGATGTATCGAATCCAACGCTTTCGCTTGTATTCTGCAATACCAAACGCACTGTTGATACGCTTGTGGCGCATTTAAAGGCCAGGGGATACTCAGGGGAAGCATTGCATGGCGACTTAAAGCAGAGCCAGCGTGACAGGGTAATGGATAAATTCCGCTCCGGCAAGCTTGACCTGCTGGTGGCAACTGATGTTGCCGCGCGCGGTATTGATGTTGATGATATTGACGCCGTATTTAATTACGATATGCCGCAGGATGAGGAGTATTATGTGCACAGGATAGGCAGAACAGCGCGCGCGGGCAGAACCGGACAGGCGCATACATTTGTGGTTGGTAAGGAATTCCATAAAATTAAAGATATTGAAAGATATACCAAATCAAAAATAATGCGTATGACCCCCCCAAGCAGCGAAGATGTTGCTGAGTTGAGGACATCCTCTTTCCTTGAGGAGATAAAGAACGCTATTGGTGATGGTTCAGATCTTAAGAAGTACGATCATTACATTGATAAACTTGTAGCTGAAGATTTCACATCATATGAAATTGCAGGCGGTTTGATAAAGCTGATGATAAAGAACAATGAAGCTGAAAAGAATGATCTACCCGAGATCAGGGAATATGACAGCAGGTCAGATGGCAGAAGAGATAGAAAAGGCGATAAGAAACGCGGCAGAGAAAGAGACCGTGATAGAGACAGGAGTGACAGGCGGGAGAGATCATACGGCAATGAAAAATCATACGGCGGGGAAAAATCATACGGCAAAGACAGGTCATATGGTAAGGACCGAGAGCGCTCATTTGGCAAGGATAAACGCAAGGGTGATCATAAACGCGGCGGCGGAAACATGGTGAGATTGTTTATGAACGTAGGAAAAAAATCCAAAGTCGGCGCGGGTGATATACTTGGCGCAATAGCGGGTGAATCAGGCATATCAGGCAGCCAGATAGGCACGATAGATATGTATGATAAGTTCTCATTTGTAGAAGTGGATAAAAAAGTTGCTGATACTGTTGTGGAATCAATGCATAACAATACAATAAAAGGCAACAGGGTATCAATTGATTTCGCTAAAGATAGAGATTGATCCGCTTAGTTATATTTTGCATAACCAAAAGCCGTCTCTTGAGAGACGGCTTTTTTTTGCTTTTTATAAGCACAAGGGGCTGCAGCCCCTAGTGCGAAAGATCACGGTTTTCTCGTGCCACGAATAGGGGAATCGTCAAGTTTAAAAAGTTGTAGTGTTCGGACACTATGAGTATCATCAATTAATCTTTTTTCGTGGAACGAGTATCTTTTGATGTGTTGATTAGAAAATAATCGTGCCACGAAATTAGTTTCTAATAAGTCTGACGAATATTGATAAACTTATTATTTATATCGATTGTTTTGAAGTCTTATTCGTGGCACGAAAAGCAAAACATAGGGCTGCAGCCCCTAGTGCGAAAGATCACGGTTTTCTCATGCCACGAGTGGTTGCAAGCTCTGCATATCATTTATACTGAAATACATATTGTTCACCTTCGTTCAGTATCTTCAGGCCTTCGGAATACGGTTTTGAAATTGCGAGTCCCGTTGCTGAACTTGTTCCGTATCTTTCTGCAAGGTCTTTGAGTACATAAACCGGAATATTGGGGTCATCAAAATATTCCAGCGCGCCGTAATGTACAGGTATCATGTAATCCGCTTTCAGCTCATCAAATACTTTCAGCGCCCCAAGCGAAGCTAAATGATAATAACTGCCGTCAGTTTCGCAGTCACGGCAGGGTCCCACCGGTATTAAAGCAAGATCAATTTTATACTTTGAGCCAAGATATCTATAGGCAAACTCATCATAAGTTGTATCACCCCCGTAAAAGACCGTGATGCCTTTGTATTCGATAATGTAACCTGTGCAGCCGGGGACCTTCCATGTGTAGCTGTCCATTCCGTACCTGCCGCCCTGATGCTGTGCAAACACGGCGGTAATTTTTACCCCGTCAATTTCTCTAGACTCACCAATATAACCCAGCTCCTTTGAATTAGCCGTTTTGAGCCGAATCATTTCCATATCATATGATGGCAGGTATTCTTCAGAGCCGTAGGGGATGATCAATTTCGCTTTCGGGAAGCGTTTATCAAGGTCTTTCAGGCTGCCAAGGCTCATATGGTCCATATGAGCATGGGAGACTGCTACAATATCGAGTTTAGGGATATCTTTAATGTTTAGTCCAGCTTCGACCTTGCGCAGCACCACACCGGATATTACGTCCTCAAAAACGGGGTCAACCAAAATGACCTTATCTTCAATCTGCAGTAAAACAGTTGAGTGGCCGACCCACAAAGCTGAGAGTCTTACGTTTTCCTTAACGGGATCTTTTATTTTGTTCTTAACCTTCTCCGGTTCACCGAAAATCGACTCGCCAATACTTTTCATACCGACCCTTACAGGCCAGCATCCTATGATAGTTACGGTAAGCAATATAAATAAGAATATAGCTGAGCGTTTCATCATATAAACTAAAAGTATTTTAAATAAAAGCCGATATTATACCTGCTTCTTTCATCAAAGTTGTAGCTGAATTGCAAACCAACAAATCCGAACAGGAAATATATCCCGCCTTCGGCTGACCAGTAACCGTTTTTACCCGTCAAATTATCATTTCTGTGAGTGTACTTTCCCCCAACCGAAAATGATATTTTCTCGCCATCACCTTTAATTGGCAGTATAACCCTGCTTCCCGCGCTTAAACCGAATCTTGATAGCCCCGAATATTTGAAGCCGGATACAGTCCACTCCGGCTGAACAAAGATATCCATCGAGCCTGTGAATCTGCGAACAGGATTTATCTTAAAGAACTGAAGGGGAGTGGTATATTTGTTTGACCTGAATGAAATATTTAGAGGGATCAGCTGCCACCTTAGGCCTAATTGTATTTTTGAATTTTTGCCGTCTGAATCCTGAAATATTACGGGCGAAGGAATAATCTGCATCATTGCCCAGGAAGTGTACATTTTCTTATAATCGGTGCTATCCTGAGCGAAAGCCGTGGGACTTAATGTAACTAAAACGAAAAGTATGAGTATTAATGGTCTTTTCAATTGAAAACTGCTTTTGGTGGATAGATTACTTAGTTTAATAGCTATAAAGTATATAAAGTTTCTATGAATTCAAAAGAAATAACCAACTTTCAAAAAGCGAAAGTCAGGCGAATTACACGAATTTCACTAAAGACATTCAACTTGAAGAGAATACCAAACTCTTTAGTATTTGATAGTCGATAAAATTATCTAAAAACTCTTCTGCATGGAATTTAAATCTGAAAATTCGTGTAATTCCTTCCTTCGCTCCGCTCTTTAAGGCAAGCGTGAAATTCGCCCCAAGGGGGCTCCTTTGGAGTGGTTAGCTTTTGATTCTTACAATTGGGTCAACAAAGTATTCAGCGATATAAATCATTGAATTGCAACTTCCTTAAATTTTAGCTATTTTTGTTAAATTCGTTAAAAAATTTAAATAATCACGGAGATTTATAATGGCAGTAGTTGATATTGTAATGCCCAAAATGGGTGAATCAATAATGGATGGCAGAATTCTTAAATGGTTCAAACAGCCGGGCGATAAAATTGACAGGGATGAGACATTGTTTGAAATATCCACGGATAAAGTTGATACAGAAGTACCATCAGCCGAAGGCGGAATACTTGTTGAAGTGCTCTTTGCAGAAGGTGATACCGCGAATGTTGGTGATGTTGTTGCAAGAATTGAAACCGACGCGGCTAATGCAAACGTAAAAGCAGGCGTCACAAAAGCTGAAGTTAAGGAAGAGCCAAAAACAGTTGAAAAGGCTCCCGAACCTGTAAAGGAAACAGTACAGGCTCCCGCGGCTGAAACCAAAACCGAAACCAAATCAGGTTCAGGCTCCGGATTCTACTCACCGCTCGTGCTCAACATCGCTTCCAAAGAAGGCGTTACAATGGATGAACTTTCCGGTATAAGCGGAACAGGTGCCGGCGGAAGGGTAAGAAAACAGGATATACTTGCATACGTTGAAGACAGAAAATCAGGCAAGATTACCAAACCGGCTGCTCCAAAGGCAACACAGGGCGGAACAACTACTCCTTCAACAGCTAAAGCTGTTACGGTTGAAAAGAAACAGGCTGAATATAAAGCTCCCGAAATTCATAAATCAGTTGACTTAACGAATCTATACAACATGCCGGGTGTTGATGTTGTGCCGATGGATACACTTCAGTCCAAAATGGCAGAGCATATGGTAATGAGCATACAGACCTCACCGCACGTTGCTGCAATTGCTGAGTGCGATATGAGCGCTGTAGACAGAGCCCGCAAGGTTTTGGGCGATGAATTCCTTAAACGCGAAGGATTTAAATTAAGCTATATGCCTTTTATCTGCGAAGCCGTAGTTAAGGCTTTAAAGGATTTCCCGCTGGTAAACGCGTCAATTGACGGAACAAATATCTTAGTTAAGAGTTTTATTAATTTAGGGATAGCTGTTGCGATGGATAACGGCGGACTTATCGTTCCCGTGATAAAGAACGCGGATTCGAAGAATCTGACAGGCATCGCAAGGGAAATGACCGATCTTGCAAAACGCGCAAGGGTTAAAAAATTAACGCTTGATGAGATCCAGGACGGGACATTCACTATCACCAATTACGGCGTGTTTGGTAACATTATCGGTACCCCGATAATAAACCAGCCGCAGGTTGCAATTTTAGGTACAGGCGCAATTAAGAAACGCCCCGTAGTAGTAGAAACATCAGAAGGCGATGCAATTGTTATAAAGCCGATGATGTATTTAACGCTCTCGTTCGATCACAGGCTGATAGATGGCGCATTAGGCGGTAAATTTGTAATGAAGGTAGTTGAATACCTCGAAAATTACGCTGTCTAAACGCAGGATCAGTTTTTAAGAAGTACGTATCGGTCTTGAGATTTGTGGGGCTTTGGTTTGAATAAATTAAAATATAATATATATGACAAATTCATTCGGAACTCCCCCTGATCAAAATATAATACAGGGAGATGAGAAAATGCTTGCGCTTTTTTCTCATCTTTCCTTATTTTTAGGGGGTATAGTTTTACCCATAATCTTCTGGGCTACCAACAGGGATAAATCCAGATTCGTGACCTTCCATGCGCTGCAGTCGCTGTGGTTCCATATTGCGTATATAGCTGCAATACTGGTTTTTGTGTTCGGGTTTGCGATAATTGCCATTATTGGCGGAGTTGGTATGGGCGCATTTGCCGGCGCAACCGGAAGCAAGGAAATGCCGGTATTTTTTATCATCGCTATGATAGGTTTTTATATCCTGCTCTTCGCGATAATTTTCGGCGCAATTGGTTACTCCATTTATATGGGTATAAAATCATATAAGGGTGAGCTCTGCAAATATCCAATAATTGGCAAAAAAGTTTATGCAAAGGTTTATGGATCAGCTAACTGAACAGGGTTACATAACGCAGCAAAGCAGTGTAACGCAGAATGAAAAACTGCTTGCCATGTTTGCGCATCTATCCATGTTCTTCGGCAGCCTTTGGGTGCCGCTGATCTTCTGGGCTATCAACAAGGATAAATCGAAGTTCGTGTCTTTCCACTCGCTTCAGTCATTGTTCTTTCATATAGCGTACACTGTGGTGCTGGTTGTGCTTGTGATGTTTGTTGCAGTGATTGGTATGGCAGCGGGACTCATAGTTCCGGGCCAGGATGGACCTTCACATATAGGCGCATTGCAAATAATAGTATTGCTGGCAATAGCCGTTGTTGTGCTGGGATTCATTTTCGCAAGTGTGGCGCTTGCAATCATTAACGCTGTTTCAGCATACAAAGGCGGAATGAAGAAGTATCCGATAATTGGAAATATGGTTTACAGAAGAGTTTATGGTGTGAATTGACCTCACCCCCCAGCCCCTCTCCTGGAAGGAGAGGGGAGCAAGGTGCGAAAATTTTCGAGGTATATTCCCCCTCTCCCTACGGGAGAGGGGATTAGGGGTGAGGGAAAAAATCTAAATTAAAATAATGTCTGAATTAGTACAAATAAAATATATAAACACCCACCAGAAGAAGCATTCTGTTGAAAATCCCGATATTGAAAATAACCGCAGGCCTGACTGGCTTAGGGTGAAGCTTCCAACGGGTGAAAATTTTACTTACCTGAAAGAGCTTGTAAGTAAAAAGAAGCTGAATACTGTCTGCGAAGACGCACGCTGTCCGAACATGGCGGAGTGCTGGCACCGCAAGACCGCCACATTTATGATACTAGGTGAGGTCTGCACACGATCATGCGGCTTCTGCTCGGTGAAGCTTGGAAAACCCGATGCTCTGGATTATGATGAGCCGCGCAGGGTGGCTGAGTCAGTGAAAGAGCTTGGATTGAAACATGCGGTAATAACATCTGTTGATAGAGATGACCAGAAAATGGGCGGCGCTGATATTTTTGCTATGACGATAAATCAGATCCGAGAACTTTCTCCCGAGTGCAAAGTAGAGGTTCTTATTCCGGATTTTAGAGGTAACTGGGAAGCGTTGCAGCTTGTGATAGATGCAAGACCCGATATTTTAAACCATAATATTGAAACAGTGCCGAGGATGTATCACTATGTAAGGCCGCAGGCGGTTTATGAAAGAACACTTGAGCTGCTGAAAATAGGAAAAGAAAAAGGGCTGATAACAAAAAGCGGATTTATGGTTGGGCTTGGTGAGACGGATGAAGAAGTTTATGACTTAATGAAAGATCTGAAATCAGTTAATTGCGATATCGTTACAATAGGTCAGTATTTAAGACCCACAAAAAGTCATTTGCCGGTTCAGCGGTATGTACACCCGGATATTTTTAAGGAGTACAAGTTTAAAGGGAAAGAAATGGGCTTCCGTCATGTGGAATCAGGTCCCTTGGTAAGAAGCTCATACCATGCTGACGAACAGTCAGTTTAAGGACCGTTTGTCATGCTGAACTTGTTTCAGCATCTGTTTACATACTATTTGATTTGGGATGCGTGGAATATTACAGAGTATGCAGGCAGACCCTGAAACAAGTTCCATTCCTCCACTTGTGTGGAGTAAGGCACAGCAGGTGACATGTTCGAAAGAGATTGTTATGTGATGCCGGGTATTTACCCGACATGCCTGCGAGAGCAGGCGGGAAGTAAAAAAGTAAATTAAATTACATAGGAGCATTTTTATTGCGTAAATTACAGATAGTCCTTTTGTTGATCTTTTCATTCCAGTTAACTGGTGATCTGTTTTCACAAAAGCTGAATCCCGAAACAACGGAGTACCGTTACTGGATATTTTTTAAGGATAAGGGCGATTACAAACCGGGAGATATACTCACCCCCGGAAGCGAAGGCTATAATATTGCAAAAGCTGAGCTGACCGAAAAAGCGCTTTGGCGCAGGTCAAAAGTGCTTGCACCGGAGATGGTTGTTAATTACAACGATATCCCCGTAAAGCAGGAATACATTGATGCGATTGTAAAGCTTGGCTTAACACCTCATGCTGTATCAAAGTGGTTCAACGGTGTGAGCATAAAAGCCAAAAAAGATAAACTTGATGAAATTAAGAAGCTTCCGTTTGTTGAAAAAATAGAAGGCGTTGGTTTTCTGGAATTCGTAAAGGTAACACCAAGCGGTAAGGCTGTTAATGAACTTGATAAATATTATTCAGCTAAAACGAAATTAGACTATGGCTACTCATACTGGCAGAATGAACAGATAAATGTGCCCAGGCTGCATGATTTTGGTGTAACCGGTTACGGAGTAACCGTGGGAATGTGCGATGACGGATTCAACTGGCGCAAACATGAAGCGTTAATGACAAGGAATGTAAAAGGGGAATATGACTGGATATTCAAGGATGATTCAGTGCAGTACCAAACACAGCCAAACCAGATGCCGGGCGATAGTTATGACCAGGACGGACATGGTACATCAACAATGTCAACCTTAGGGGGATACTTCCCCGGGCAGCTGATAGGTCCCGCGTTTGATGTTGAGTTTTATTTAAGCAAGACCGAAGCCGGCGCAAGCGAGACTCCTGTTGAAGAGGATTTCTGGCTTGAAGGTGTTGAATGGATGGAATCACAGGGTGTAGAAGTTATATCAAGCTCGTTAATATATAAACCGTTTGACCTGCCGAATAATCAGTACACATACAAAGATATGAACGGCAAAACCACGGTTATTGTAAGGGCTGCTGATCTTGCAGCTAAGCTTGGTGTGGTTGTAGTGAATTCAATGGGCAATGAATACCAGACAACACCGCCGAGTATCGTATCACCGCCGGATGGCGAAAATGTAATTGCCGTAGGCGCGGTTGATAGCGCAGGCAGAATTGCGTATTTCAGTTCAAACGGTCCAACCAGTGACGGCAGAATAAAACCTGATATAGTTGCAATGGGAGTTGATGTTTACGCAGCAGCTTCGTATTCGTTTACATACGATACAGCAGGCTATTCATACGTTAGCGGCACATCGTTTTCGGGTCCGTTAACCGCGGGAGTCTGCGCGCTTATACTTTCGGTTCACCCTGAGCTTACTCCATTGCAGGTACTGGAAGCATTAAAAATGACTGCCAATAAAAAGGATTCACCCGGCAATGTTTACGGGTGGGGATTGATAAACGCGTATAATGCTGCATTATATTACGGCATGATCATCAGCAACAAACCTGAAATTACAGAAGTTGGCGAGAACCAAAGTATATCGATAAGTGTGCTTTCTAATAATTCAGTTGTACCTGAATCAGTAAAAATGTTTTATTCAATGAATGGCGGCGAATTCACAGAACGCCAGATGGTGCTTACAGAAAAATCAGGTGAAAATAATTCCGGCAAATACACGGCGACAGTTCCGTTTGATGTGAGATCAGAAAATGTTAAGTTCTATTTTAAAGCATCAGATGATAAGGATTCACGCACCGCGCCATTTGGTGCGCCCGGGAGGTTTTTTTACTTTGATCAGGAAACAAAGAAGCTTGTGATATATTAAAAAATTTCGTCATGCTGAACTCGTTTCAGCATCCTGGCGCTTTTTGCCAGTCCCGCTTAAGCGGGATGTTAACCTACTGGTTGATTTGATTATTTATGAAGATATTTGAGTATGCAGGCAGAAAAAATAAAATCAAGATTATGAATAGTTGGAATTACCAAAGGATTTATGATTTTGTAACAAGACCCTGAAACAAGTTCCATTCCTCCACTGGTGTGGAGTAAGGCACAGCAGGGTGACAAATAAGCAGACCCAAAACAAGTTCCATTCCTCCACTGGTGTGGAGTAAGGCACAGCAGGGTGACAAAAGAAAAGAGATATTTGAGTAAACTACACACAACAAAAAAAGAAGAAGAAAAAGCTATACTTGTCTGCACAACAATTCCCAAATCAACAACGGCAAAAACAGTAAAGCAGAAAATTTTCAGAGAACACTTAGAAGAGCTTGAGTTCTTAACTCAGACAGCGGGAGCCGCTGTGGTTGATAAGTTTTACCAGGAGCGCGATAAGATAGATAAATCATTATTTATCGGCAAAGGTAAAGCACAGGAAATTGCGCAGAAAGTGGAAGATGATAAAATTGATCTTGTCATTTTCGAAAACTCACTTTCACCAACGCAGATAAGGAATCTAGAAAAGATAATTAAGTGCAAGGTTTTGGATAAACCCGCGCTGATACTTGATATATTCGCCTCCAACGCAAGAACATCTGAGGCTAAAACACAGGTTGAGCTTGCGCAATTGCAGTACCTGCAGGCGCGTTTAACAAGGCAATGGACGCATCTATCCAAACAGCTTGGCGGTATTGGTACAAAGGGTCCGGGTGAAACACAGATCGAAACGGATAGAAGGCTCATTGGCACACGTATATCGCTGCTTAAGGAAAAGCTTAAAAAAATTGAAGAGCAGCGCAAGACCCAACGCCAGCAGCGCGGGGGATTTTCGCGCATAGCGCTTGTTGGTTACACAAACGTGGGCAAATCAACTCTGCTTAACCTGCTCACAAACGCAGGCGTGTATGTTGAAAATAAATTATTCGCTACGCTTGATACATCAACAAAGGTACTTAAAGAAATTAACGGTGAGAAATTGCCGCAGCCTGTGCTGATTAGTGATACAGTTGGATTTATCCGCAACCTGCCGCATGACCTGATAGAATCATTTAAAAGCACACTTGCCGAAGTTGTTGAAGCGGATATATTGCTGCATGTAATTGACCTTTCGAGTGAAAGCTATGAAGACCAGATCACCGTGGTTGAGGAAACCCTCAAAGATCTCGGGGCTGATTCAAAACAGGTGATAATGGTATTCAACAAAGTTGATAAGCTTGTTGATGATAACAAGCAGGAGCTTATTTCAGCGTTAAAACAAAGGTACCCCAATTCGGTGTTCATTTCAGCATTCAAAGGCATTAATATGGGAAGCCTGTTTGATAAGATAATTGATGAGATGAAAAATGAAATTGATGAA
Organism: uncultured Ignavibacteria bacterium; assembly: GCA_937873695.1. Classification (GTDB taxonomy): domain Bacteria; phylum Bacteroidota; class Ignavibacteria; order Tepidaquicellales; family OLB5; genus OLB5. The sequence continues at coordinate 19,535 of CALMYL010000027.1, read as the reverse complement.
GTTGAAATAAAAATTCCCGCCGGCGACCCCGAAGCGTATAAAATTATCAATATGCTTCACGAAGAAGCTGATATAGTTTCAACAAAATATCTGCAGAAATTCATAAAGCTTAAAATAAAAGGCAACAGCAAACATTTGAAGAAAATATTGAGCGGGCTTAGCACCCAAAAGCAGCCGCCCAGAGGAAAATTAAAAAAGAATAGAAAGGAACTTTCCGCGGAATCAGCTTAACATTCACGGAAAACTTGAGTTATCATGTCAACAAATTACAAAGGTGTAGATTATTTCAATATAGATGCGCTTCTTTCTGAAGAAGAAAGAATGATACGCGATACTACCCGTGACTTCGTGACCAACGAAGTTATACCGGTTATAGAAAAACACAACCAGGCTATGACGTTCCCCAGGGATTTAATTCCCAAGATGGCTGAGCTTGGATTTTTCGGTCCGACCCTGCCTGCTGAATACGGCGGAATGGAAGTGAACAACGTTGCTTACGGATTAATGATGACAGAGCTCGAAAGGGGAGACTCCGGTTTAAGAAGCTTCGCTTCAGTGCAATCTGGACTTGTAATGTACCCAATTTACGCATACGGAAGCGAAGAGCAGAAGAAAAAATGGCTCCCATCGCTTGCGAAGGCTGAGAAGATAGGATGCTTTGGTTTAACTGAGCCTGATTTCGGCTCAAACCCCGGCGGTATGATAACCAACGCGAAAAAAGTTGATGGCGGCTATATTCTTAACGGCGCAAAGATGTGGATAACGAACTCACCAATTGCTGATATTGCAGTTGTGTGGGCAAAGCTTGATGGCGTTGTTCACGGATTTTTAGTTGAGCGCGGATTTAAAGGATTTGAGACACCACAAACCCACGGTAAACTTTCTTTGCGCGCATCTATCACAGGTGAAATTACTTTGCAGGATGTATTTGTGCCTGATGCCAATCTGTTACCCGGCGTAAAAGGACTAAAGGGTCCTTTAGGCTGCCTTAACCAGGCACGGTACGGCATTGCATGGGGTGTACTTGGCTCAGCTATGGAGTGTTACGCAACAGCCTTAGAGTATTCGCTCTCACGCATTCAGTTTGATAAACCCATTGCCGCATACCAGATGACACAGGAAAAGCTTGTGTGGATGCTGAATGAAATCACCAAAGGGCAATTGATGGTTTACCGTTTGGGCAGAATGAAGGATGATGGCACAATTAAGCATACGCACATAAGTATGGCTAAGCGCAATAACTGCGAAATAGCGCTGACAATATGCCGTATGGCTCGCGAGGTACTTGGAGCAAACGGAATACTTGATGAATACCCGGTAATGCGCCATGCGAATAATCTGGAATCAGTGAAGACCTACGAAGGCACACATGAAATGCATACATTGATAATTGGTGAAGATATAACGGGGATACCGAGCTTCAGGGTGGATTATAAAGACTGACCATGATTTAAAGGATTAAAGGATTACCATGATTTAAGGATTAAAGGATTACCATGATTTAAAATGTCCGTTCATAGAACGGACATTTTTTTTTGAACCGCCAGAACGCTCCAAAGGAAACTGTAGAGACAGGGTGTGATGAATAGAGACAAACATTATGATTAAAGGCGGGTAGAAGCTCGCCTTTTTTATGTTTTTAAAAAATATTAATTAAGTTAAATTGAAACAGTTTTTTTTATAATATACTGCTATGATATGTAAATTATGTCAAAAAAATAGGAAATTGATCAAAGCACATATAATTCCTGATTGGTTGCATGAAGAGTTTTATGATGAAAAGCATTTTATCCAAAATGTTAATGTATATAATAAAAATAAAATATCTAAACTGCCAACAGGTGAATACGATGAAAATATTTTATGTAAGGATTGTGATGGAGCTATCTTAAGTAATTACGAGAACGAGGGTAAAAGATTTTATGAATATTTTGTCAAACATTATTTTAATATTAATTTCAATATAATTAGAGAACTTGAAAGTCTAAATTATTTAAGTATTGATTATGCAAATCATAATCAAGTTTATTTGTTCTTTTTGTCAATATTATGGAGAATGCATATTAGTAAGCGATCAAATTATACAAATGTGAATTTACATTACAAACTAGCAGAAAAGTTAAGGAAAAGTTTATTGTTTTCAAATTTTAAAATTATCGATTACATTCCAATTATTGTTGCTCATTATTTAAATGACTCAGATGTAAAATTAAAAATAATCACTAACACACCAATTGTGCATGAAAATGGCATTATAAACATAATATTGAATGGACTTATAGTTACTTTTGTGCCCCAAAAGGATCTAATTATAGAAGATAGATCAAAACTTTTTTTTAAAGGAAATAAATTGCAAATTCTTGAATATGAACCAGGTAAAATTAAACCATTTTTGGACTATTTATTAGGTTTAGATATTTATAAACATATTCTCTAATTCTACTATTAGTATTTATAAAATACAATTCTGGTTTTTCTATATCAGGAATATTGAATATCATTTTATATTAAATGTATGACAAATTATAACTTAGAAAACATAAACGATAAAGAGTTTGAATTGTTAGCACGAGACATACTCCAGAAAGAGCTCGGATTTAAATTAGAGAGTTTTAAAAAAGGACGTGATGGTGGTATTGATTTACGATATTCAAAGCCAAACATGAACAACGATATTATTGTTCAAGCTAAACATTGGTTCCACTCTAATTTTGAAAAACTCTATAATGAGCTAATAACAGTTGAATTGCCAAAACTAAAAAAAATAAAACCGAAACCTAAACGCTACATAATAATAACTTCGATAGGGCTTTTGCCTCAACATAAAGAAAAAATTCAAAAAGCATTCAAACCTTATATTACACAAACAGGCGATGTATGGGGAAAAGATGATATAAATAACCGTTTAAATTTGTACAAAGATATAGCATTTAATCATTACAAACTATGGCTGACAAGTTCAGCAGTCTTACTGCAAATATTAAATAATGGTATAAAAAGTAGAACAAATTTTGTGTTAGACGAAATAAGAAAGAATATTCGTTTATTTGTACCTACGAAGAGTTATAGCGATTCTTTATCAGTTTTAAAAAAAGAGAAGTTTTTAATTCTTTCTGGAGAGCCAGGAATTGGTAAAACTACTTTGGCGAATCATTTAATATTTGGATTTCTAGCTAGAGATTATGAATTATTTTTTGCTACTGATGTAAAGGATTTTGATAATGTTTATGAAACTGATAAAAAACAGATATTTTATTTTGATGATTTTTTAGGAGCTAATTATCTTGATATCATTAATCCACAAAATAATGACTCGTTAATAATAAATTTTATTAACAGGATATCAAAATCGGATAATAAGTTGTTAATTTTAACTACCCGAACGACTATTCTTAATAGAGCAATGCAAATATCTGGAAAATTCCAACAAGCTAACTTAGATCTAAAGAAATATGAAATTAAAATACAAGATTATAGTAAATATGATAGAGCTAAAATGTTATACAATCATATTGCATTTACTGGCTTAAAAGATGAATACAAAGAAAAGATAATCGAAAATAAGAACTATTTGTTGATCATTTCACATAAAAATTATAATCCAAGAATAATTGAATATATTACAAGTCAGAATAATTTAAAAGAAACCAAACCCAAAGAATATTTAGAATATATTATTGAAAAGCTAAATAATCCGCAAATGATATGGAAAGATCCATACGAGAATCAACTCGATGATTATGCAAGGTTTATGGTGACAACATTGTTTTCAGTTGGTTATATCGATGAAAATAAATTCAAAGAAGCTTATTTGAATAGACTACAATATGAAATAAATAAAAATGGATTCAACCTAATTAATAATCCTTATAATAGCAAATTAAAAGAATTATTGGGGAGTTTTATAACTAGAATCTATAATGGACAATCATACTATTGTAATTTTTTCAATCCGTCCATCATAGATTTTTTAATCAACTACCTGAATGAATCAACTGATGAATTATGGAGAATTCTTGAATCTGCAATTTTTGTTGAACAACTTACGATTAGATTTTCGTTAGCTGATGAAAATTTAGTTGTAATTCCTCAAAAGGAGGTTGGTAAATTTTATGATTCTATAAGAAAGATTGAACATCAATTGAAATCTATTTATGATAAAAATCGTATATTAATTCTAATTAATTTGTATTCAACTTTTCCAAACGAGACTGTTAAAGAAGATATACCGAGATTATATAGACAGTTGAATTTAGATGATGTTAGAAGATATTTCGACTTTGCTGCTTTTGCAACTGCTTTGATTAATTGCAGCAATTTTTTAGAAACTAAAAGAATTATTCTTGAGAAATGGGAAGATACTATTTTTAAATTGTTCAGTATTGCTACGGAAATAGAAGAATTTTATAGAATTAAAGAAATTTTTGCTGTTTATAATTATGATTATGATGATTTTGTTTCCAAAGATGAAATTAAAGTTGAAATTCAACAATATATTGATGATTTTTGGTTTTCAGAAATTGATGCTCTCATTGAATATTTGAAGGACGAAAATATTCAAGATTTGTCTGATTTAAAAACTGATATTGATTACAAAATAGACGAGATAAGAGAATTTAACAATGAGTTTAGTTTAGAAGAATCCCCAAGTTTCGAAGATTTAATAACATGGGATTATGAGGATTGGTACAAGGAGTTGGAAAGGTCAAGACGTGATGAAGAAAGAGAAGATGAATATTATTATAATGAGATGATGGCTCAACCATTTGCAAACAACTATAATATGCCATCCGCAGAATCCAATAATAGTACGCTTCAAACAATTATGTCAGAAACCCCATTAACCGAGGACCAAAAAATAGATGATTTATTCTCTCAATAATTCTTTTTTCTAAAAAACATCCTTTTTTGAATAATCAAAGTATTATGTAAGAGTCCTTCATTGTTTGTGTCATCAACAAAAACGAAATCGATGGTTCAGTACCGTAATTATTCACAACTTCTCCGTTGCAACTTCGAAAACTTACACGTAATTTTACAGTTCTAAATGAAATTAAACTTAATATTGCTGTTGGTGTCGCTTCGCTAAACACCAACAGAGGGGTTTTTCAATTTTACAGTTCTAAAGGAAAAATATGATAACAACTGACGATAAAAAAGTAAAATTAATTGCGGATGTGGCGCTTATACATAACAATAAGGTGCTGCTCTGCAAGTACAAGGAAACAAACAAGTATGATAATCAATCAGGTTGGTTTATCCCGGATGATATGGTGAAATTCAATGAGCATCCTTCGGATGCCGCAAGGCGGATACTGAATGAACAAATGAGCTATATTACGGCAAATCTGAGCTTTGGGTTCATTGAATCATTTGTTGGCAATGACGGCTCATGGCATTTGATATTCCACTACTGGCAGAAGGTAGATGCCCTGCCGGAGATAATGCCGACAACTTCAGGGGATATCAGTGAATACAAATGGTTCGATAGGTTCGCACTGCCCGATGATAGCGAAATAGCGCACCGCGGCTGGGCGAAATATACTATAGAAAAATTGTTTTCAAACATGAGGTAATTATTTTATATGGCTGAACAAAGGGATTTTGATAAACTATGGGATTATAATGACCCCGCAGGAACTGAAGCAAAGTTCAGAGAGCTCCTTCCAAAGGCTGAAAAGGGGAAAGATAAAGAGTATTACATTGAGCTCTTAACTCAGCTTGCCCGCACGCAGAGTCTGCAGCGCAAATTTACCGAAGCGCATGAGATTCTTGATAAGGTTATGAAGCTGCTAAAGCCTGAGCATATTGTCCCAAGAATACGGTTTATGCTTGAGCGGGGCAGGACCTATAATTCCGCTAAGGAATATGATAAAGCTCGCGAGCTTTTTATGGGGGCGTATATGCAGGCTGATAAATATGAGGAAGATAATCTAGCGATCGATGCTGTGCATATGCTTGGTATAGTTGATAAGGGCGATGAATCGCTGAAATGGAATGAGCTTGCCATTCAGATGGCAGAAGATACCGAAGACGAAAAAGCAAAAGGCTGGCTTGGCGCGCTTTATAATAATACGGGGTGGACCTACCATGATATGGGCGAATTTGATAAAGCCTTAGAGCTCTTTGAGCGCAATGTGGTATGGCATACAGAAAGAAAATCAGGTACGCAGTTGTATATTGCTAAATGGTCGGTGGCAAGATGTTTAAGGTCACTTGGACGAACCGAAGAAGCGCTGAAAATGCAAGTGGATTTGCGCGGTAAGGATAGCGAAATGTATTCCTGTGAAGATGGCTACAACTCAGAAGAAATAGCGGAATGTCTGCATGCTCTGGGCAGGGCAGATGAGGCTAAGCCATATTTTAAAAGTGCATACGAACAGCTATCAAAGGATATCTGGGTTCAGGAAAATGATAAAGAGAAGCTGGAGAGGCTTAAATCATTGAGCGAATGAGAGCTATTCTTGTTACAGCCCTGATTTTTTCTTTATCTCTTATATTTAATCAATTTCAAAATAATTTATTTTCACAATCTATGACAAAATGGAAAATTGAACCATCGTTTAAATATGACCTGTGCTGTTTTATGAACATATTAACAGCTGATCCTTATTATAAGGAGCATTACCCGAATGAGCTGAATCCGTATGAAAATAAAATGCCGCCGGAAGTTCAAAATGCGGTAACATCGCTTCACAAGAAGCTGAAGCTTGATAATGAAATTATCATTTCGGCGTGGTTATGCCTGTATTTTTCTGCTATAGATGGTGAAGAGCTTGGGGATTTGATAGATGCAGTAAAAGATCCCGCAGAATTGAAAACGAATTTCATGAAAACGCCGTATTATGATGAAGAGAGCTGGGGGATATTTATTTCGGTAAAGGATGAACTGCTGCAGATATTCCAATATCTAAAAGATAATGGATTTAAGGAATACTGGACGGAGAACATCAAACCGAAAATTGTTAAGAGAATTGAAGCAGAAAAGCAGGGACTTGATAAGTACGATGTAATAGCACAGAATGAAATGCTGCTGGGCTTTAAACTGCCTTCTGATACTATTACGGTCTACATGCTTTATTACAACAGGCCGCACGGCATAAAAATAACCGGAATGCGTTTTTTAACATCAATCGCCTGGCCGTTTAAAATTACTATCCGCACTTCAGCACATGAAATGATGCACCCGCCGTACGATTACAAAAATGATGCGGAGCTAAGAGGGGTGATTGAATCATTCAGTAAAGATGAGTTTGTAATGGATAAGGTGAATAATCACAACAAGTCACTTGGCTACAACACACTTGACGGGCTGTTTGAAGAGGATTGTGTGCAGTCGCTTGACCAAATGATAAACGAAAATCTTGGTGTATCAAATGACGCACGCAAAAGATGGCAGGAAAGTGATGAGGGTATTCACGTTCTTGCAATTGCGCTTTATCAGATAATGAAGGAAGAGAATTATAATTCAAGGGGCGAAGTATTCAGGGATTTTATCATACGAATATACAAAGAAGGCAGGTTTACCCCCGGAAAAATAAAGGAATATTACGATAAATTCTACAAATAGTGTTATATTTGAGGAATTAAATATCTAAATTTTATGGGAAGTAATTCTACAGATAATAATTTCAGGAAAGATGAAAACCTGCTGGTAAAACCCGGTAAAAAAGTGAATCTAAAGGATTTTGATACCTGCTATACAGCAAACTTCAAAAGCAAAGAAGATGCGGCTGAAATGCTCGCTAAAGATATAAGCAGGCTTGCGGAACTGCAGGATATGCTTTATGCTATGAACAGGTACTCACTGCTTGTAGTTATCCAGGCAATGGATGCAGCCGGCAAAGATGGCACTATTAAGCATGTAATGACGGGTGTAAATCCCCAGGGATGCAACGTAACCAGCTTTAAACAGCCATCGGTTGAGGAGCTTGAGCATGATTTCCTGTGGCGCATAAACCGGGCTATGCCCAAAAGGGGAATGATTGCCATTTTTAACCGTTCGCATTACGAAGAAGTGCTTGTAACCCGCGTACACCCTGAGTATATTCTGGGTCAAAATATACCGGGTATTGACTCGATAGATAAAGTCGATAAAAAATTCTGGCAGAAACGTTACGAGATCATCAATAATTTTGAGAAGCAGGCATATGAAAATGGTACTGTAATTATAAAGTTCTTTCTGCATGTTTCAAAGGATGAGCAGAAGAAACGGTTTTTATCCAGAATAGATGAGCCCGAAAAGAACTGGAAATTTTCCATTAGCGATGTAAAAGAGCGGCAATTGTGGGATAAGTATATGAAGGCTTTTGAAGATGCCATTGAAAATACTTCCACTGATTATGCGCCATGGTTTGTTATACCCGCTGATAAGAAGTGGTTTATGAGAGCTGCTGTGGGAGATATAATTGTGGGTACTTTGGAAAAACTTAATTTAGGTTACCCTTCGATAAGCGAGAAAGAAAAACAAGAGCTGCAAGGAGCTAAGGCACTTATTTTAAATGAGGATAAAACAAAATAATTAATGCGAAATCTATGCTCTTTTTGAATTCATCAGAACCTGCTTTAAAGGTTCATTAATTGCAGATTCTTTAAGTTCTTCAAGGCTCAATGGCATCAACTGAGACCAGTTATTCCTGCTTACGCTTCCGGGAGTATTAATTCTGTAATTGTACTTGCCGATAGTATGAAGTAATTCTGTGTCAAGTGAAAGGTAATCCTGAATCAGCTGTAAGCTGAATATAGAATTACTGTGATTTATCGATTCCATGCATTTTTTGACAAGGTCCGTTGAAATTCCGTTGATATCAGTTTCAAATCCTAAATAACCCAGGAATTTTTCCTTTTCCCTGTAACTTTCTGCATAAGCATACAAGATACTGTGAATTGAATCCTGCTGTGCGCCAAGAATTTCGGCTGCAAGCTGCGGAGAAGTTATTTCATCATTCCAGAAAAGCCTGCCATGTTTTGATCTTTTCTTATCGAATAATATTTTTTTGCAGTACTTAACATGCCCGGGGTGGATGCCTGCTTTTTCACAAGACATATCGAATAGTTTTTCATCAATAGTGCCGGCTTCAAACTGCCACCAGTTTACCCAGAAGCTTGAATCATGGGTTGAGCATACTGCCGCGGAATTAAGCCTGTATTCATACCCCGGGCGGAAACCGCCCTGATTCTTATAGTAACGCTGAAAATCTATTCCGGGTATTCCATATTCACTCAATACATGATATGAGCATCCCGGCACGGTGCCAAGATCTTCGGCGCAGGGGAGCATCTTTGATGAATTTACCATTTCTTCAATGATCCGTCTGCCGTGCGGTTCCCACAGGTATTCCTCTTTTGGCATGTATGAACCGGGGGTAGTGTAATCATCAACGGGACTAACCCAAACCCGGAATAATCCTACAAAATGATCTATCCTGTACATATCGTAAAAGTTTTCGGCATATTTAAGCTTCTCTTTAACGTAAATGAATCCATCATTTGCGATATTGTTCCACTCATACGGGGGCATGCCCCATTTTTGTCCCATAGCAAAGTACATATCAGGCGGCGCGCCTGAAGATAGCTGAAGCATAAAGTATGCGGGGTGTGACCATACATCAGCGCTTTCGCGGGAAACAAGGAAGGGGAGATCACCCAACAGCAGAATATTCCTGAACTCCAGAAATTGTTTGACCTCTTTCAGCTGTTCATATAACTGCCATTGCATCCATTTATGGAATTCGATCCGCTCGAAATTTACTTTCTGAAAATTATCAATTGCCTGAAGTTCCCTGTTTTTAAGTCCATCATCCCAATTCTGCCATCCGGTATCAGGATTCAGTTCTGAAATTACTTTGTAAAGGGAATAATCATTAAGCCAGTACTCGTTAGCTGATTTATAATAGTTATATTCAGCTATATCATCAGTCTTTGTTGACTTGTATATCCTCCACAACAGGTCAATTTTTGCCTGCTTAATTTTGTAATTGACTCTTCTGAAATGCGGTTTGTATTTCTTTTTGAGCCTCTCGAGTTCATGCAAAAAAGGTTTTATATCAGCATTTTGAATATCCTTAATGGTTATGTACATAGGGTCGATGGCAAATGATGAAACAGAATTGTAGGGCGCAAAATCACTGCCAACATCGTTTAAGGGTAACAACTGAATGATAGATATACCCGCAGCTATGCACCATTCTGCTAATAGTTTGATATCCGTTAATTCACCAATTCCGGTGCTCTCAGCAGAATAAACGGAGTAAAGGGGAACGGCAACACCTGCCCTGCGCTTTGTTCCGATCCTGCGCCATTTATCAGCAGTCCGGCTGTTTAGGAAATATGCATCGTTATTTTCTGTATTAAACAATATTTAACTACATTTGGTTTATGTTCAGGTGTTTATGGGGCACAACAAGTTTTTCGTAGACCCCTTTGCCGGTTTTGTATTTGGGAATGTTGCTCTTAGCTTCGTCTAATCTTAGTTTAAAGTCATTTTCAACATTTATCCCGGTCAGTTCATTCACAATTTCCATAGCACGGGCAGCGTATTCAAGTATCTTAACAGTTTCAAGTCCGGATATCTCACTGAAGAACCATCCGCAGCTTGTATACATCAGCATAGAATACCGCTGTATTTCAAGCAGTTTAATTGCGATTTGCTTTTCGTTTTCAGAAAGTTCTTTGGAGGTATTATTTCTAAAGAAACTATCCCGTTCTTCCAAAGTGTTATTCAGCAGCAAAGAAATATATTCATTCCGGGCTTTCCAAACATCAGTAAAAATTATTCCGCCGATATTTTCAAAAATAATTATCATCTGGTCACGCAGCCAGTCCATAGTTTCCCTCAGCGGCTTGCGCCACTGCTGGATCCATCCGCCTCCGCCTCCGCAGCCGCAATCTTCTTTCCACCGTTTAACGCCATGCACACAGCTCCACGAAGTACCTTCACCATTATCGCCGGGCTTGATCTTTACTTCAAACTGCGGGGGATTTGCTTCTAGATACTCGCCGTAATTTACAATTTTAAGTTCATTCTGCGGGGCAAGCGATTTCATAAAGAACGCAAGCGTTCTTTCAGCATGTTTTTTGTGGTGACCGAAAGTTTCGCCGTCGGTTGCAACGCTTATCAGCTGATTTTCTTTTGTTTCTTTATCTTCAGCATTGAATATTTTTTTCAGCAGGTTCTGTGAGCTTTCAAGTACATCATCAAATGCCACGGATTTTGATACCGGTCCGTCATAAAAAAATATATCTAAAAACTTTTCTTTATGAATTTCTGAATGGCACCTGTATGGCCTTTTGGGATTTATGGAACCGTCGTTTACATCGATCCAATCGTTCGATCCCATTTTCCTGTAAAACGCTGCCTGGCCGGTATCAAGTATGATGTATTTAATCCCGAGATTTATCAATACTTCAACCGTTTCAATGTTGCAGGCTGTTTCCGGCAGCCAGATGCCTTCGGAATCACGCCCGAAGTGATGTTTAAAATCAGCGAGACCCCATACAACCTGTGTGATCTTATCATTCATGTTAGCCAATGGCATTATCATGTGGTTGTAACACATGGCAATTGCATTGCCGTGCCCTTTATGCTGGGGAATGCTGTTTCTATCTGCTTCAATTATCCTATTGTATGTTTCGGGATGTTTATTCTGTATCCATGCAAGCAGGGTTGGACCGAAATTAAAATTCAGCAGCTCATAATTATTGACTATGGCTACAACTTTGCCTGTATCATCAATTATTTCCGCTTCTGAATTTGCTTTATAACACTCATGGTGAATGCGTTCATTCCAGTCATGATACGGCTCAGCGCTAACCTGCTTTTCAATTTCGCCCGTCCATGGATTTTCGCGGGGAGGCTGGTAAAAATGTCCGTGTATGCAGATGTTTATCAAATAGTGGAGTGGTTAAATGGCGGAATAGTGAAGTATAACATAATTTTATTGATTTGTAATAAACTCTGCAGGGGCAATGTTGGCTTGCTTTAAAATCCCCCTCAAAGTACCGATAGCAACTTCTTTATGTAAGGGAACAACGCAACCGATTTCTTTGGATTCCGCGTACTTTTTTAAAATTACATGGCTGCCTTTTTGTCTGATCTCAGTAAATCCAAATTTGTTAAGTATTTTTATTATTTCTTTGCCGGAAAGAATTGGTAATTTAGGCATGAGTAACCTGAAAAGTGGTAATTATTGATGTATATGATTCATCAAGAGGGAATTCATCAAGATACAATTCAGTAGCTTCTTTTAAGTTCGAGACAGCTTCTTCAATCGAAGACCCCTGGCTGACAGTACCCACTTCGGGGCAATTTGCTACATAAATATTTTTTTCTTTGTGTATTACTGCTGTAAATTGCTGGTTATTCATTGTTTGCTTTTATTTCTTAGTTTAAATATAATAAATTTTGAACTATAATAAAATGTTTCAAATTGATATCAATTGAACCTGATAATATCAGCATCCACAGGTGAGTAATCCAGCAATCTTGTCATAGACATTATCTGTCCTTTGTGGTGAAACTCATGAGTCATTACATGTGTGAATAACTCCAGCACATTGAAAGTCATATCAGTTTTCAGCCAGAATATTTCACCCTTTATCCTTGTCGTATGGTATGGATATGAATCGAGAAAACTCATTACAAGTTTATCGGTAAGTTCAAATATTTTCTTAACGTCGATTATATCAGAAATATTTTTTTCATCGAAATATTCAAATTCCTGTTTACCGGCAAAGCGCATAAGCCAAAAGTGATATGTGTTTGCTATGTGCAGCAGCATACCTGTAATTGTGGAATTGTTAAATAATGCAATTTCTTTATTCAGGTCCTTCGGTTTAAGCGTCCCGCAGAAGTTCAGCAGTTCAGCCCTTGCCAGCTGGGTTAGCTTGTATTGTTTTTTTAGCGCAATCAAACTTTCTGAATTTTATTTGTTGTGTTCCAGTTCCTTACAGTGCAAATCAATTTTAGCTTCTTTTCAACTATATTCTTACCCAAAAGCGAATCCTGAAAGCTCTTTCTGCATAGATGATATAAATTATTTCCTTTAACAAGAAACATTTCATCATCGTTGTTCATACTTTCCAGTTCCTTTAACGCTGATCTATCAGGTGCGCTATCAAGATAACCGATATTGATTTTGCATTCATCGTGTTCTTTAATTTTGCTGAAAGGATAATCTTTAACAATTTTTTCCATTTCATCTTTACTGCGTATAATGACATTTACATTGTATCCCAGTGATTTTGCGAGTCCTGCTACTATTTTTTTCTTCAACGCATCAGCTTTGGCAGGGGATTCAAATACAACGTTCCCGCTCTGAATAAATGTACGTACATTCTTAAATCCCATATCCTCAAACATGGCTTTAAGCTCAGCCATTTTAATTATACGGTGACCTGAAACGTTAACTCCTTTTAGGAATGCGAAGTATGTCATAAACAATTAACATTTAATAATGAGCAATTAGCAATTCTTAAGTTCAGAAGCAATTTTGTCTAATTCAGATCTTGTTGGCTGAGGTAAAAGAGTTATATCGTCGATAATTTCCTCATTAATAATCTTCAATTGCTTTATGGATACGATATCGTTAGGAGAGTTGAGCGGTATCACATTCAAATGTGCATGAGGCACTCCGAAACCATGTACTAAATAACCTATTCTCAGCGGCTTCAAGGTTTTCATTAAATTATTTGAAAGTGTTTGAGCAGTCAATAAAATATGACAGGCCAGTTCACTTGGCAAATCAATAAAATGATCTATATGTATCTTTGGTATAATTAAAAACTCACCTGCATTTACAGGTCTGATATTCATTAATGCAATAATATGTTCATCTTCATAGATCTTACTTGATTCTGCTTTACCAGTAACGATATCACAAAAGATACAATTTGATTCAATTGTTTTCATGAAATTGCTTCATTGTTTTTGTTTTGGATTATCTAAAAGCTTAGACATATTTGTAAGTTGGTAAGTGATTCTTATATTTCACCCGCTTTTATTAATACTTCTTTTTCAATTTCATCAGTTATTCTGAATCCGGATTTTTTCATCTTGTCAAGTAAGTGTTTTACTGATTTTACAATTCCTTTTTCATGCGCATATAAAATAATCCCCAATGTTCCCGTGATCTTTAACCCATATTTTTCAGCGATCTTTCTGGCTTTAAGGTCATCCAAAATTATAATACAATCCGGAGTTTCTAATGCTAAGGCAATTGCACTTGCTTCTCCTTTATCTATTTGTTGTTCTAAAGATCTTCTGATTAACAAATCACCGGGTGACCTTATGATTATCCATTCAGGAAGAGGTTCACCAAATTCTTTACTGACTTCAATAGTAGTAAAAATCTCACCGTAAAGATGTTTTAGAATTTCAAGTTCGTTGATATTGGAAAGAATAATTAGACAGCTTGTATCTGAAATGACAATTTTAGGCATTACTCAAATCTTTTGAAAGATCTGATGCAGGATAATTAAATACTGAAACATTGTATTTACCAAGGGTTTCGGTAAATTCCCTTTTTGATAGACCGGCAAGATCTGCTGCTTCACCCAATGAAAGTTTAGCCTGTTCATATAGCTTAACTGCAAGCAGCATTATTGCTTCTTTGTCATCAAGATTCAATGAATCCGGTAAATTTAAAGTTAATGTTTTCAATTGTAATTGTTATATATCCAAATATAATAATTTCTTTTTTAGTATAATAGTTCATTACATTTTGAAAATTTGCGGTTATTTTGCCTTTTTCTTCTTCTTTGGCGGACTCTTATGAGTAAACTCAATTCCAACATCCAGCCATTTTTGCAGTTGTTTATCGGTACGTATCCCTTCAGGAGCAACATACAGAAAACCTTTCATTGGTTTACCGGTAAAAGTCATTTCACCTGCATGAGGTTTTTTTAGCAGGGAATCGTATTCCTCACGCAGACATCTTATCATAAGCTTATCCAGAACAATTCCCGCTATCATCTTATCTTTCAGCATATAACATACGCCGCCGAACATTTTCTTAATCTCAAGTTTTTTCTGCGGCTTAAGCAGTTCTGTAATTCTTTCCGCAAGTTTTTCGCTGTATGCCATAATTACGAAAGTATAAATAGATGTTTAAATTTAACAGGAAAAACCGTATGTATTTACACTTTTTTTTGATTTGTATATAGTTGTCTGATCAGATAACTTTGTAGTGTGAAGCAGATCATAATATATAAGAGGTATTTTATGGATTTTTATGAAAAACAATCACCCGAAGTGCAAAAGAAGACGGAATGGACTTTAGGATTGATTCGTGATCTAAGGGTAATACCTGAGAAATATTTTAAACATATGGAAGGAATAAAAGGTCTTTTTGAAATAAGAATCAATGCAGAGGGAAATATCTTCAGGATTTTTTCTTTTTTTGATAAAGATAATATTGTTGTTCTGGGAAATGCGTTCCAGAAGAAAACGCAGAAAACTCCAAAGGGAGTGATCGCAAAAAGCTTTGAAAATTAAAGAGGAATATTTTAATGAAAAAAAATAAGAACTTAACTACTTTCGATGAACTTCTTGATAAGAAATACGGGAAAAGAGGCCATAAGCCAAGAGAAGAATGGGAACAGGAATTTGAGGCGTTCAAAATAGGCGTACTGATAGAAGATGCCCGGAAAAAACTTAAAATGACACAGGAAGAGCTAGCTCAGAAAGCGGGTACAAATAAATCTTATATTTCACGAATAGAAAATGACGCCTCGGATATCAGGCTTTCTACTTTAATGCGAATTATCAATAAAGGTTTGGGAGGCAAGCTGACTTTTTCGGTTAAACTGTGAAAAATATTTTCAGAGTATATCAATTATATTTGGTGTCAGGTCGAAAGACCTGACGCCGCAGAGCGTGGTGTCGGGAAATACGTCCCGACACGGAAATAAATCTCACTTATAGAATTCTACTTTTCCATTCTGAACGTTATACATACAGCCGACTATATCAATTTCACCTTTATCATACATTTCTTTTAGAATCGGGCTATTGAGTTTAATGTTCTCTACAGCCAGCAGTACATTTTCTTTTGAAACCAGATCGACATAATCGTAGTTCTTTGATGATTTCTCTCCATCGTAAACTGTTTTTTCTACGGCGGGCTTGATCTTTGCAAGCATCTGCGTTATGTTACCAAGCTGCGCATCATCAATTGTACTTTTTATCGCTCCGCACTCGGTGTGACCCATAACCAATATAAGCCTTGCGCCAACAACTTTACAGGAATACTCCATGCTGCCTAAAATATCATCATTAGCAAAATTACCTGCGATCCTTGCATCAAAGATATCGCCAATTCCCTGGTCAAATGTAATTTCAGGTGCAACGCGTGAATCAATACAGCTAAGTAAAACCGCGTACGGGTATTGACCCTTTGAGGTCGCTGAAACCTGTTTGTTCAGGTCACGCTGTATCATTTTTCCATCTAAAAATCTTGCATTGCCGTCTTTCATCAACTGAAGCGCATCAGCGGGAGTAAGTTTTGACTGTGACTCCTTATTCTGTGTAACCGTGGAATCCTGCGCTGAGAGACGAACATTAAATGATGTTAGAAAACAAACTAATGCAATGAATATAAACAGCGATCTAAAGCTGCTTTTTGATGTTTTCATTTGGATGAAGTTTGGTTTATGAAATACCAGCAATCTAAACATATGGGATTTAATATGATAGGGTAAAAAATGATATTTTAATTTAGCTAAGAAATTATTAAATTTTCTTAACTTATTCCTCTTAATATGGAACTATTAATAGCAATAATTATTACTGGAGTCATTTTATCTTTTTACATAATATCATTTAAAAAAGATAAAGATAAAAATTTGTTTGGAAATATTGCAACGTTAATTCAAACTCTAGCGGCAGTATGGGCTATTTGGTATGCGGTTAATGAAAGTACTGGAAATAATGAACAATTTAAAACCAATCTTTCAAAACAAGATACTCTAATAGGACTTCAAAAATCTCTTATAGGAAAACAGGATAAAACAGCAGAGTTAAACTTGCAGGCATTGAAAACTTTGGCCGATACTTCCGGTAAATTAGTAGAAAACGTAGAAAAAGTAAATGAATTAGTTTCAGAAATGCCAGGAAAAATTGATGGGGTCTCTGCAAGTTTTGCTACATTAACTGAATATGCAAAACAAGAAACTGAGATATTAAGAAGTAATAGCCTAAAAAAAGCCGATATCTTTATTGATAACATCTTAATAGAGAAAATGAATGACTATACCTTTGGTTTTTTAAGAGTAACATTAATTAATACAGGAAATATTGAGGGTAAAGTTTCGAAAATTATTTTTTATTTTGACAAAAATTTATACAATGCAGTTGGTTGGGAGTTGCAATATGATCAATGCATTATAAATAATAAAGAAAAAGAATTTGAATTTGAGATTGATTTGAGTGATTATAATTTATTTGTATTTGCATTTGATAGTAAAACTATAACAACTTGCAATGGTGTAAAATTTACTCGAAAATTTATTGAATCAAATAGCTTGTCTTTTAAATTTCAGGTGATCTTTGCTGACAAAAATGAAGGAAGATATAACGAAGGAATTTATACAATTAACTTTTAAAAATGTCTGATATAGATAAAATATATAATTTGTTTAAACTAAAATCAGCATTTAAAAATGTTGATGAAGTCTTTCATAAATTATCGAATCAAATTACTGACCCAAATGTTAAAGATAATATCACTAGATTTGAAAAAGGATTTACTGTGGAAAATTACTTTGCATGCATATATTCAATGCTGCCTTATGTAAAACTCGTTCATGGTCTAGAACAAAAACAATATCCAGAACAATCAAAATCCCAATATCAAGTCCCGGATTTTAATGTAATTTATAAATCTTTTAAAGGTAAAGATTTATCTGTATTGATAGAAGTCAAATCTTCAAACAAAGAAAATATTTCGTTAATGAAGAAGCAAATTGACTGTCTAATTTCTTATTCTGAGAAGACTGAAATACCAATATTGTTTGCTATACATTGGATAAAATTTAATATGTGGACAATAAATGCAATAGATGTTTTTAAGAAAAAGAAAAATGAATATGTAATCAACATGCACGAATCATTAAAGAATGATATATCGATCGTTTTCGGGGATTTTTATTGTATGTTTAACAAAGAATTTTATAGAAAAAAGTATTATGATAAAAATATTGAAAAGGAATTAGTTTTTAAAAACAAAGAATATGGAAATTTAGTAAAAGTTGAAATTTCGCTAGATAATTCGAATTTTGAAGAAATTGATGCAATGGAGTCTGCTGTAATTGATAGTTTTGTCAAGATAAAAGTTGTTGATATATCAAAAGATAATACCAAAACTATGATTACAGAAATGAATAGCACACAAAGTATGCCACGCTTTTCTCACCTAATAATGCGTTATATTGGCATGTTTAATGCAGAAATTACTGAGAAATTGTGTTTATTTACTGGTCATATGATATATAACTTTATGTCTAAAATTAAAGCAGGGAAATTCCATACTTTCCCAAAATTAAGAAGTTATACGAATGATAACATAATGAAAAGGTCGTTCAGTGATAACTCCGAAACTTTGAAAAGGTATTTTGGAGGCAGGAATTAATAATTATCCTCATCTTGAATATAACATATTCTTTTTAAGTGAGAATTTTCTTTATATTTTCTATTAATTCTTTAATAATTTCTGGGTAGGCTGTAATGAAAAGAGTAAATAGGAGAGAAACCAATGATATTGACACTTTAATGAAACTATTTATAAATTTCCTTGAAGTAGACCAAAAATTAATAGACAGATTAGAGAAACAAACTAACAAAGTTATACCTGTAATCTTAAATTTGGGTTTGGATAATTTCTTTTGAATTTTTGATTTTATGTGGTTCATTTGAAATGATAAACTATTCTTTATTATGAAAGGTTTTAGTAATGAAACAATTCCTGCTCTGATCATAACAATGAAATTGCCAAATATTAATACTTGTAAAATGGATGACAAAATTTTCCTAGTTTCGACATCAATGGAAGTACTAAAATAGATAAATACTAAACCGGAAATATAGAATAATTGAGATAAAAACGAAAAAGCAACATATCCAAATACACTGTAGATATTACGCACACCACTGGATAAATCAGTCGAATAAAAGTTTAATCTAACATAAAGTGGATTTATCTTGGTTAGCGCAGATGAAATAAAGCCACCAGTCACATATCTAAACATTGAGTATAAGAATAGTAAGAGCATAATTGAAAATAGTACAGTTTTGAAATTAAACCCATATTCGTAGATCAAATACAAAGCTAGAAGCCACGGAATTCCATTTCTAGTAATTACATGTTCAATGTAGTTATTATATCTTTTCCTGCAAATTCTATAAGTTCTTGCATCATATAATTTCATTAAATAATAATATTTGTAACTTTTCCATGCAAATCTCAAATTATCTTTTAGCAGATCCTTGAAGTGACCTCGATTTTGTAGACAAGAAATTAAGGTGTATATTCGTAAAAGAA
>CALMYL010000026.1 GCA_937873695.1 uncultured Ignavibacteria bacterium | reverse complement strand
AAAACTTAAATTATCACTCTTAATTTTTTGTCCATTTTTTTGAGGGCATTCCATAGTAACGCTCTAAATTTACCAAAAAAACTAACATTAATTAAATATTCTAAAATTGGTGACTTAATTTGGAGTAGAAACTTTAGTACAAATGTAAGTAGCTCCGAATATCCGGGTTCTCTGGTAATAGATAGAAATTCAAATATTTATGTTTGCAGTTCAAATTCTAACAAAATAGTAATTATTAAGTTTGATTCAACTGGAAATGTAATTTGGGTAAACAAGTTTTCCAGAGGATATTACGCAAGTTATGCCTCAATTGATTTGGATGTAAACATGAATGTTTATGTTGCGGGTAACTTTGAAGGAGGTATTGTAATATTAAAATATGATATTGATGGACGGTTGTTATGGCAAAAACAGATTTTAGACGTAAGTATTGGATCTTTTCAATTATCAAAACTGGATAAGAGCAGCAATGTAATAATAACTTATTACAAATATTTTTCACTTGATGATATTGTGGTTGTTAAATTCACATCGCAAGGAGATTCACTTTGGGCAAGGATGTATAATTCAGGAAATTATGATCATCCATATGATATAGATTTTGACAACAATAATAATATATATGTGTTAGGTGAAAGCGATGGTTCTCCTTTTTTATACAACAATTATCTTTTTGTATTGTTAAAATATGATTCTTTAGGTAATCAAAAATGGATTAGAAAATATGATGGCAATGGGCTAGAAAGAAATTATCCTGTAAAAGTTAGAACTGATAAGCTAGGGAATATTTTTGTTACTGGTTCAGCTTCTTATTCAAATTCGGGCTATGATTTTACCTTAATAAAATATAACTCATTAGGTGACTCTATTTGGGTATCTCGATTTAATGATCAGGGAAATGATAATGATTTTGTTTCTTCTATTATTGTAGACAGTTATAATGATATTTACTCTTTAGGATATAGCAGAAATTCGGATAATTCTTATAGGCTGACTACGCTAAAATATAATCAGAATGGTATGTTAGTCTGGAGTCAACATCAAAATAGCTTTCATTATTCGAGTGTAATCCCTGATGCATCGATAATTATTGATAGTAATTATAGTATTTATGTGCTTGGTGGATTAAGGAGTTTAAATACTGACATAGATTTAATGACTATTAAATATTCGCAACTGATTGGAATCCTGCCTATCTCATCCGAGTTACCGCTACATTTCTCACTTCATCAAAACTATCCCAATCCATTCAACCCATCCACAAAAATCAAATTCCAGATTCCCCTCTTGAGAGGGGTGTCCGGTGAAGCCGGTCGGGGTGTGTTCACTTCGCTAAAAATATACGATATCCTGGGAAGGGAAGTGCACACACTTGTTAACGAAAACCTGAAGCCAGGAATTTATGAAGCGGAATTTAGTGCAGCAGAACTGCCAAGCGGAGTGTATTTTTATAGATTATCATCCGGCGAATTTGTTTATACAAAAACTATGATACTGATTAAATAACCTATCTGTTAAACCGGATTATTCCCCATATTATCAGATAGTGAGAATTTCTAAGTAATTGTAAAAAAAGAAAATAACAGAATTTATCAGTGTTTTCGCTACTTATATTAGCTATAGGAATCCCCGTAATGCATTAGTAAATTAGATGACAAATTTAAATCCAAGGGGGGATTAAATGAAAAATCAATTTACTTACTTAAAGCTTGCAGCAATACTAATTTTAATATTTACCGGAATTCTACAAGCTCAGCAGCCTACATGGGTAACCATAACTTCCGGCACCAATGAGGATCTTTATTCTGTCTATTTTACTTCATGCAAAACAGGGTACGTTGTCGGACTCAACGGCCTAATCCGCAAGACAACGAACGGCGGGGCGAACTGGAGCTCATTAACTTCAGGTACTTCGCAGGATCTTTATGAAGTAAATTTTATTAATCAATCTACCGGTTTTGTTTCAGGTACCAATGGCACTATCCGGAAAACCACCAACTCCGGGACAAGCTGGACGTCTCAGTCATCCGGTACTAACTCTACTCTATACGAAATATTCTTCATCAATGCTAATACCGGTTTTGCCGCCGGTGAAAACGGTAACATCAGGAAAACCACCAACGGCGGCTCCACGTGGTCAGCACAAACAACAGGTACGAACAATTCTTTGTACGAAGTGCATTTCTTAACAAACGGGATGGGTTTTACTGTGGGCGCAAACGGAACCATAAGATATACAACCAATAGCGGCGCAAACTGGACAGCTCAAACATCTTCCGTAAACACTACACTGCTTGATGTCAGGTTTAACAATCTGTCATCATTCAGCACACTATTCTGTGTTGGTATGAACGGGGTTATTTTAAGGACAAACAGCAGCGGTCTCAACTGGTCTTCGCTGAATTCCGGAACTACCAATGACCTGTATGAAATACATTTTACTTTGTCAGATGTTGGATATACAGTCGGTGAAGGCGGAACTTTACTTTATACTGTTAATTCAGGCAATACCTGGATCCCGCTGAATTCAGGTACAAACAACGATCTGCATTCTGTTTTTTTCCCTTCATCTGATACTGGCTATACTGTCGGGAAAAACGGAACAATTAGGAAAACATCAAATGCTTTAACCGGAATTTCTCCGGTTTCAAATTTTATCCCGGAAACGTTCGGGTTAAAACAAAACTATCCAAACCCGTTTAATCCAAACAGCAGGATAAATTTTGATCTGCCTAAACAGTCTTTCGCCAGGCTTGTTGTATACAATTCGGCTGGTATAGAAGTAAAAACACTTATCAGCAGCCAGCTTGCCGCGGGCACATATTCAATTGATTTTGAAGCAGGGAATCTTTCAAGCGGTGTATATTTCTACACATTAACCGCCGGAAGTTTTTCTGAAACCAGGAAAATGGTACTTGTAAAGTAAGCAGTATAATTTTTTAAACTGCCACCATTTCTTCGCCGGTTTCATCTATATCGTAAGTGGGAAGTGAAATAATCTTTTTACTTTCCCACTTTATGTATTTAGAATTAGGCTCTTTCCTCACTCCGCACTCAGGCATTGTGCAGATATGGCAGCACCGCGGATTACACGGGTCCAAGTGAATTAATGATTCAACCTGCTTTGTGCCAAGCGAGTCAATTATTCTGCGTTCAAGCTGGTCAACTGTTTCATGGCTTTCGCTTACTGATTTGTAATAGGGTACTATCAGATGGAAATCCACCATATACTTATCACCTGATTTCCAGTACCTGAGCCTGTGCACATCAATCCAGTCAGGGTGTTCTTTGCGCTGTGATTCAAGTCCTGAGCCTATATCACTTATTATCTTATCATCATTCTCGTTCATCAATCCGCCAATTGATTCACGCACAAGGTGTTTGCCGGTCCACAAGATGTTCAGTGCCAGTATAATTGCCACTATCGGATCAAACAATTTAATATCAGTAATTAAAACAAGTACCAATGCCGCTACAGCCCCAAAGCTTGTTATTGAATCAGTCATCACGTGCTTACCATCAGCAATTAGTATAAGGCTCTTTGTCTTTTTTCCCGTCCGTATCAAATACAGCCCAAGCAGCAAGTTAATTACACTTGCTGCGGTGATTATTCCCGCGCCAACATCAAGTGATGATATTTCACGGGGATAAACAATATCCCTTACAGCATAAGCAATGATAGAAAATGCAGCAATGATTATCATCGCGCCTTCAAATCCTGCCGAGAAAAACTCGATCTTTCCGTGACCATAAGGATGCTCTTTATCTGCCGGCTTAGTTGATAAATGCAGACTATAGAATGCGAATGATGTAGCCACTATATGAACAATTGATTCAAGGGCATCAGAAAGTACAGCCGCAGAACCCGTCAGCCAGTATGCACCTATTTTTCCGAAAAACATCAGGAATCCGATCGAAAGGGAAATTAGTGCAGCTTTTTTCTTCAGGTCAATCTCTTTTTTATCCACTTAAGTAAGTTGAGCTTTATTTCAGTTTCCAATAATTCACAAATATATATTAAAATTCAGTTAATTTTCAGAATATTAATTTAACACTTGACAAATTAGTTTCCGTTAATTATTTTGGAAACTTAAGAAACGAAAATAGTTTCCAATTATAGCAAAAACAGTTTAGAATGGCAGAAGTTACGGAAAAAGAGAAAATACTGTATTTTACGCATGCAAAGTTCATTACAGAGGGCTTTTATAAGACCACTATGGATGAAATTGCCCGTGACCTTCAAATGAGCAAAAAGACAATTTACAAGCACTTCGATTCAAAAGAAGAGCTGCTTGAAAATGTCTGCGGAATGAGAATGAACCTGATGGAGGAGTTCCTTGATGAAGTTGCTAATAGCGATGAAGACGCGATAACGAAATTCCTTAAGATTATTCACAAGCAAAAGAGCATGTCAATGAACTGCTCACCGGTCTGGTTCCGCGATCTTGAAATTCATGCTCCGCATTTAAGCAAGGAATTCGCGAAAGTTAGGCAGGAAAAAGTTACAAAGATCATGTCTAAACTGCTTGAGCAGGGAAAGAAAGAAAAAGTTGTTGAGCACGTTCCGGTTGATATCATTATTACCGCCCTCAACGGAGCAATTGAAGCAGTTACACACGCTGATTTTGTCCTCAACAGCAAATATTCATTCCATGAAGCAATGAGAATCACTGCGGAAATTTTCTTTAACGGCTTTTTGACAGAGCTTGGCAAGGAAAAATTTTCAAATACAAAAAAACTGTTTGAAAGTGTTCTGCACAATTAGTACCGATAATAAAAACAATTTTAATTAAATCATAAATTAATTTATGAATAAACTAATCGCCGCCTTGATCCTTTTTACTGTGTTTGCTTCGGCAGTTTACAGCCAGAGTACAAGAACTCTTACGCTGTATGACGCCATAAACCTTGCAAAAAGGAACAATTCAGATTATGTAATTGCAAAGCTTGATAAAATGAAAGCTGATAAACAGGTTTCAGAGGTTTACAGCGAAAATTTAGTGCCAAGTTTAACGTTAAGCTCAAGATACGCGAGGTCTTTCAGAAAACAGACCATTAATATCTTCGGGCAAAACTATGAGATAGGCTCGGATAATAGTATAACTACTACATTGGACGTCTCCGAGCCTATTCCTTTTTTAGGAACACCCGTTTTTAACGGTATACGCATAGCTGAATATTATTCGCGCATTCAGGATGAAAATGTTAAGAGCGTTGAAGCAAGAATTAAAACGGATGTAAAGAAATCTTTTTATAACGTGCTGTTGCTTAAGGAAGTGATAAAACTGAACCAGCAGAGCATCGATAACGCTTCGGAAAACCTGAGGGTTGTTGAAGCCAGGTACAAAGCCGGCGTTGCGCTGGAGTATGACTATATCAGAGCAAAGGTTAAAGTAGAAACATTAAAACCGCAGTTGACGCAGTCACAGAATAACCTGGAAATTGCCAAGAAATTCCTTAAAAATAACATCGGACTTAAAGATGGCGGCGATATTGATGTTATAGGTGACCTGGGCTATGACAGCACTGAAGTATGGGGCTCAACCGATGAACTGATAAAAAAGATCAGTGAGAATAATGTGGCTATTCGCCAGCTGAAGCTGAGCAAAAAAATAAATGAGCAGCTTGTTGATGTTGATTACGCTAACTATCTGCCCAAGTTTTATGTTTTCGGGCAGTGGCAAAGTCAGGCAAATGAAAATGACGGCAGGTCACTTACCGGCTACAGATTCTATAATTCAATTGTTGCCGGCATTGGCGTTAACTGGAGCCTTAACCTATTCAAAAATTCATATAAAGAAGATCAGTCATTAATAGAAGTAAAGAAAACCGAAGAGACGATCATAAAAACCAGGGAATTGCTTAAAACCCAGACCCAAAGCGTAATCCTGAAGATAGAAGACGCTAAGAACAGGATAAGATCACAGGAAGAAATCGTGAATACAGCCCAGCGCGGATACGATCTGGCAAATATCAGCTACAAAAGCGGTGTTCTGAACCAGATTGATGTTGTTGATGCCGAGCTTGCTTTAAGCCAGGTAAAACTTGCATACATTCAGGCTATTTACGATTACCTGAATGCAAGAAGTGAACTGGAACAGCTACTGGAGAAATAACAGAGCTTAGTCTAAAGAAAATAAAAATGAGAGAGAAATTTTTAAACATACCATCCATGACTAAATTTAAAATGATTTTACCCGTCACTTTGATACTGCTTTTGGTTTCGGTCATTATTTCAGGCTGCGGCAAGGGCGGGGGTGAAACAAAAGATCAATCCACCGAAAAGAAAATTCCGCTCGTAAAGGTAGGTGATGTTGAGTACAGCACTTTTTCAGATAATTTTAAGGTTGCCGGAGTTATAAAACCATTTACTTCCGCGAAGATATCATCGGAAGAAGGCGGTTTGATAACGTATCTTACCAAAGATAAGGGCAGCTACGTAGGTAAGGGCGAAATTGTTGCGCGCATTAAAAAGGATGTGGAAAACGCCACATTAGAGCAGACTGAAGCCCAGATAGAGCTTGCGCGAATGAATTATGAAAAACAGAAGCAGCTTTATGAAGATAACGCCACTACAGAAATGCAGTATCTTACTGCAAAATGGCAGTATGAAGCTGCCGTAAGAGGAGCGGATATTCTGAAAACCAGGCTGAAGACCGGTTTTGTGCGCTCTCCAATTAGCGGTGTTGTTGAAGATAAGTTCATGAACAAGGGCGAAATGACTGCGCCGGGCTCACCCATATTCAGCGTTATTGATATATCTACTGTAAAAGTTTCAGCCGGCGTGCCTGAAATGTATATAACAAAAGTGAAAATGGGACAAAGTGTTAAGGTTACAATTGACGTTCTGCCCGGAGTTGAGTTTGAGGGCAAAATAAGCTATATAGCGCCCGCACTTGCCGGCACCAGCAGGACTTTTGAGATTGAAATTCTTATTAATAACCGCGATAAGCTGCTTAAACCCGGAATGAATGCCAATGTGCAGATTTCGGAATTCACAAAGGAAAACGCGGTGGTTGTTTCACAGGATCTTATTGTAGACTACGGTGATGTTCAGTACCTGTTTGTACTTGATGGTGATGTTGCCAGGAAACGCGAGCTTAAACTTGGCGGAAGGAACGGTAACCAGGTGTTGATTGAAAGCGGATTGAACCCCGGTGAAAAAATGATAACCGACGGGTTCCAGGCTTTGAAAGACGGCGATAAAGTGCAGGTTGTTCAGTAAAATCTAACTTAAACCAGAGAACATGAAATTTTTCAAATTATTTGTAGATAATAAAGTAGTAGTATATATCTTCACTTTTATAATAGTGCTTGCCGGTATATCTGCTTACGTGGGACTTCCAAGGGAAGCTTCGCCTTCTATACAGATACCATATGTATTCATTTCTACCGTATATGTCGGTGTTTCCCCTGAAGAAATTGAAAAGCTTGTTACAATGGAAATTGAAAAACAGGTTAAAGCTATTTCTGATATTAAGCAGATCACATCTGTATCCCGCGAAAGTTTTTCTTCTATTACAGTTGAATTCAATCCGGATGTAAAAATAGATGACGCCCTTCAAAAAGTGAGGGACAAGGTTTCAGTGGCGAAATCAAATATGCCAACTGATATCGAAGAACCTGTTATAGCCGAAGTGAATCTTTCTGAGCAGCCTATACTTTATATCAATATTGCGGGCAACTACGGACTTTCTAAGCTGAAAGAAGTTGCCGATAAAATGAGCGACCAGATTGAAGGCGTTCCGGGTGTGTTAAGCGCTGAAGTGGTAGGCGGACTGGAACGTGAAGTGAAGATCAATGTAGATGGTGACAGGCTTAAGTACTACAGTCTTGGATTAAATGATATAACCAATGCTATCAGCGCCGAGAACCTTAATATACCGGGCGGAAGTGTTGATATTGGCAGCCTGAATTACCTAATACGCGTACCGGGCGAAATAGAAGACCCGCGCATTTTTGGCGATCTCATTGTAAAATCTGATATCAAAGGTAATCCTATATACATAAGGGATGTTGCCCAGGTTATTTACGGCTACAAAGAAAGAACAAGTTTTTCCCGTGAAAACGGCGAGGACGCGGTAACAATTATCATCAAAAAACAAAGCGGCGAAAACCTTGTTAGAATTGCCGATGATATCAAGGAAATTGTAAAGGTTGAAGAAAAAAATATTCCCGCGGGAATGAAGATCAGCCTTACCGGTGACCAGTCAAAATCAATTAAGAACACCGTGCATGAGCTTGAAAACGGTGTTATTACCGGTGTCGTTCTGGTTGTGCTTGTATTATTCCTGTTCCTTGGATTCAGGATCGCCTCGCTGACAGCGACATCAATTCCGCTTTCGTTTTTGATCTCTTTCATTGTGCTTAATGCTATGGGCGTTACCCTTAATATTGTTGTACTGTTCACACTTATACTTGTACTTGGTATTATTGTTGATGACGCAATTGTTGTAATGGAAAATATTTTCAGGCTGCAGGAAAAGGAGAATTATTCTCCGTATGATTCAGCCCTTGAAGGTCCCCGCGAGGTGGCATTTCCTGTAACAATTGCTACACTTACTATCATAGCTTCGTTTTTCCCGCTGCTGTTTTTCCCGGGTATAGTTGGTGAATTCATGCGTTATCTTCCTATAACGCTTATAGTTTGCCTGTTCTCATCTTTGTTTGTAGCAATGGTTATTAGCCCCGTTCAGGCTGCGGTATTTATTCATGTTAAAAAGCAGAAAGAAAAGGATGCGAAAAAGAAGTTTAGGCCGGTTAGCCGGTTTATTGAGCATTTTGACGAGAAATTCTTTTCAACTGTGCTTAATATGTACGAAAAAACTCTCCGCTACGCGCTTAAACACAGATTCTTAACTATTGGCGGAACTGTAGGCCTGCTTATTGTTTCATTCATTGTTTACGGAATGTTCAATAACGGTGTAGAATTCTTCCCGAATGTTGAACCGCGCCAGGCGAACATAAACATTGTGATGCCAAGCGGTACTAATATTGATAAAACCAATGAGTTTACGAAACTGCTTGAGCAGAAGATAAAACCTTTTGATGATATTGAGTATTATGTCTCAAACGTAGGTTCTTCAAGCAATCCTATGGATTTTGGCGGTTCCGTTTCCAATAAGAGCACAATTACAGTGAACTTCTACGATAAGCTTGACAGGAAACGCAGCTCTTTCGAAGCGATGGATGATATCCGCAGCGCCATTACAGGCATTGCAGGCGGAGATATAGATATACAGAAGCAGGCAAATGGCCCCCCGACAGGTCCGCCTGTTAACATAGAAATTACCGGCGATGATTTTGTTAAATTGGGAGCCCTGGCTGACCAGATAAAAGCCGAGATAAAAGATATACAGGGTCTTGCGGATCTGAAAGATGATTACATTGAATCCAGACCTGAAATTAAGATAACTATAGATAGAGACCGCGCTGCGCTCTACAAGCTTAGCACCGCTTCTATTGCATCTACTATCAGAACCGCCATTAACGGAACAGAAGCAAGTAAATTCCGCGTTGGCGAAGAAGAATACGATATTACCGTAAGGCTTGATAAAAAGCAAAGGGATAACGTTTCATCAATTGAAAACCTGTTCATTACAAATAGGGATGGAGCGAATATTCCTTTAACATCAGTTGCAAGCATTGAATTTTCGGGGGGACTGGAAAAGATCAACCGAAAGGACCAGAAGCGTGTTGTTACAGTTTCGGCAAATGCAGAAGGCAGACTTGGAAATGATGTACTGAAAGATGTACAGGCAAAACTTAAGGATTTTAAAATGCCTGATGAATATACTATAAGCTATACAGGTGAAAATGAAGACCAGAACGAAGCATCAGCATTCCTTGGAAAAGCATTTCTTACATCTTTGCTTCTGATCTTTCTGTTCATGGTTATGGAGTTCAATTCGTTAAGAACTCCGCTTATTATCATGTTCTCAGTGCTGCTCTCGCTTATCGGCGTGTTCTTCGGTCTGCTTGTCACGCAAACCCCGTTTGGTATTATGATGACAGGTATAGGTGTTATTTCTCTTGGAGGTATTGTGGTAAGGAATGCTATCGTGCTTCTGGATTTCCAGAAAGAGCTTGTTAAACGCGGCCTTTCACGTGATGAAGCTCTTGTTCAGTCAGGCGTAATCAGGTTAAGACCTGTATTCTTAACTGCTGTTTGTACAATTCTCGGGCTTGTTCCTTTGACAACCGGTGTTGATTTTGACTGGAGAACTTTAAGCTGGGTTATAGGCGGAGAAAATACTGCATTCTGGAGACCGATGGGTGTTGCAATCATTTTTGGACTTTCGGTAGCTACATTCTTAACGCTTGTTGTTATCCCGGCAATTTACAGCTGGGTTGATGATGTTATGCTTAGATTGACAGGCAAAAAGAAAAAAACAGACATAAAGCCGGTTGCAGGCGAAGAAGCTCCAGCTAAGGCGTAAGTATTTTTAAAAAATTTTTGTTAATTGCTATTTGATATTTGTTAATTGATTTCATTACCTCCGTTTGATTAAATGCTCTTTGATGGTTAGAGCAGATGTTAATTGAACAATAAAGCCCGGCATTGTAGAGCCGGGCTTTTGATTTATACGCCAGGTAATGTCCTCAGGTATTGCGGATCTTATCTTAATTCTTCGGTTTTGTTAATTAGCCATTTCTTGTTTGCTGTCTGCGGAGTACCTTCAATTTTCCTCAGCAATTCAGCTTTTCCGCTCTCCACATTATCAAGCCTTGCCCTGATAAGGCCGCCTAAGATACTCAGAAAATTCCTGTTCTTTTCCCTGTACTGCTCTGTCAGGGTTTTATTGTTTGCCAGAAGTTTTTTAAAACTTTCTATTGCGGCAATTGCCGTTTCAAAATGAGAAAGTTCATACAAAGCCATCAGGCTAAGCATTTTTACATCTATTTTGTAGAAGATCTGCGATGTTCTTACTTTCTGAAGGTGCATCAGTGTCTGCTCAAAATTTTTCTTTTCAAAGTTTAACTGCGCCATCGAAAGTTCCACAATGCTTTGCCTGTCTTTCTTCTGAAGCTCATCTCTGTATTCGTAAATAAATCTTTCAGCCCAGTCAAACTTTCCCGCTTTCATTGCAGAAAGGTATATATTCCTGTACTTCATAACTGTAAGCGGCGCCCGGCCGGAAGGTTTGTACATATCGTTTTTCAGTTCGTAATCATATGTTTCGTGCAGGTCTTTATAAAATTCAAGTTTGCCGGAATTTATCTTTTGCGCTATGATCGACTCCAGCAGGTGCAGTAAATGCTGAAACTCCGCCCTTGTGAATTTCTCTTTGCTTTCAAAAAGCAGTTTCCTGAATGTATTGTATATAGAAGTATCGTTGGCGTTTACGTTGCATAGCATTGCGTAATAGAGTAGTTTTATATGTATGCTGTGCTCTATGTTGTTTTTTTCCATATAATCCAGCAAAGAGGTCATATCAAGGTTCCGCAAAAATGTATCAGGAAGGTTCACTTCAGAACTGACATTGAACGAAAATTCATTTATCCTGTTGTTTATAGAAAGCCTTAAAAGATGTTTCAGGAAATACTGTATTAAATACTCACCGGCCTTAAGTATATGATCTGTTGCTTCGGCCTGCCTGTTGTTTATAATGGCATTGGTAAATCTTTCTTCTTCTGTTCGGTAAAGCAGCAGGTACAGCTCTTTTACCTCTGACCTGTTCTCTCTTGCAAGTTTTTCAATTACATCCGATTCTTTTTCAAACAACTGGCCGGCATCCCTGGTAGTTAAGTTTGTTACAAGCATTACTGATTTTTCATAGCGGTCCCTGTCCAGCATATCATGTGCCAGAAATTCCCGTTCAAGTTTGAACAGCTCGGAATTGAGGTTCTTCATTACCTGGTCATTGTAAGCTTTGCCTTTAAATAGTCTGCTGTATATTTTTTCTTTGGTAATGCTTTTTGAAGTGAACTCAGGGTGGTCTTTTTTAAGTTCATCAAACAGATCGGTTACCCTTGTGTTCTTGTTAAAGTAGGGCGATCTTACAAAATCACCAAAGCTGCGGATCTCATCAGCAGAAAATGATGACAGCAATAATACAGATTTACTTTTGTGCATACACAGAATTTACCTTTTCTAAAGTTACTTTTTGCATAGTCAAAATTCAAGGTAATTGACTAATAATATTTCAGTTATGAAAGATTATTGCAGCGGGAAAACGATGATTTTGGCATTACTATACTGTTTAATTATCAGTTTAGTAATACCGGGTTATTTTTCAATTTTGTTTTCGCATTGTAAATGATGTAATAACAGCAACGTACAGAATCTACCCCGAAGCCGGCGATTAAAAAATGCATAAAATCATAATTATTTCCGAGATTTCATTTCTTTTTTTGCCCGGCTGAACATAGATATATTTGCAGTGTAAGAAATGAGATGCTATGAATATTAATAATAAGAAGATATCGAATGCAAAACTTAAGGACAGAGAAAGAAGACAAGAAAATATTTCCCGGATAAGCAGCGAAATTTTGATAAGCAGGATGCTTGAACCTTATCTCTGGTCTGAAGAAGAGTACCTGAGAGAAATTATCAGTACAGAAAAATCAGTTAAAAGAAAAAATAAACCAAAAAAGAGAAAAAAATGAAAAAGCTTAAATTTTTAATTGCAGCAATTGTTTTTACTGTTGTATCGGTATATGCTCAAACTGATGCGACAAATGAATCAAAGTTTAACCGGAACTCATTAAAGAATGTATCACCTAATGAGATCACAAATGAAATGAACAATATTCCTCAGGTAACAATTCCTCAGGCGCTGCTAAAGAATTATAATGAAGCGGTTGACAGCAGAAATTCAGAACTGAAAAAAACGACTTCTTCAGAGATTGAAAAATATTTAACAAAAGCCGAATTTACCGGTGAGCCGATCGATGTGGAGATCACTAAAGATCTGAACCCTCCCTTTATTAATGATTGGTATGGCTCTGATATCCAGATCACAAACACAAGTGTTGCCTATGCGGGCGGCTACAGGCAGCTTGACCTGAAAAAAGGTGAAGATGGCTGGATGTACCTTGCTGTGAACAGGCGCGGCGTTCCCGGAGTTAACGGCCAGATAACGGTGTACCGCTCAAGCAATGGCGGGGCCGAGTGGAATACTGTTGCCAGTATTACTTCTATTACCGGGTATTTCGGTTCTTTAACTATGCTGGTAGAAAGTAAAAACAACAATGTACCCGATTCAACAAGGATACTTGTTTACTCAACATTAAGCGCTAATTCTAACCTGGATAATGCGTACCTTATATGTTCATCTTTCAGAAGGGACGGTTCTGCTGCAAGTTATGTTACGGTTGCCAATCCATCGGCCGGAAACCGTTTTGTTTATCCTTCTGCCTGCAGCGATGGTATGTTCTGGGCTGAGCTGACATTTATGCATGTTATTGTAAGAGAAGAAAGCAACTCAGGTGGGTATATCGCAATGCATCATTTCCGTTCAACATCATGGGGAGCCTCTCATACAGTTGGCACTTACAGCAACAATACTTACGAAGACAGGTATCCTGCTGCAGCATTTTCAAACGAAGCCGGAAATGACTCGGTGTATATTGCCGTTGAAAGAGAGGTATCCAATAATGAACGCGAGATCAGGCTGTTTGCTGCTACGGAAGTGCCTTCTAACAATTTCAGCATAAGATATATTACGGATGCCGCGCCGGGTACAATATACGAAAGACCGGCTATAACTATTCAGCAAAGAAGTGCACTGCTGCCGCAAAGAATTCTTGTAACTTGTACAAAGAATGACAGGGCTGTTTATCACTATTCCACTGATGGCGGCGCCTTATGGAACATAGATTTTGGTCTTGGGCTTGCTTCTATGCCTGTTGATTATACATCATGCAGTTCAGATTCATCTGCGGCCAATGGCAAAGATTTTATCTCAGCATTTGTTGACCTCAATGGTGATTCAGTAACTGTAAGACACGGAGAGCTTGGTAATTTAGGCGCTCCAATGTACAAAAAGAACGGTGTTGCAAGCACCGGATCACTTGCCCCGGTATCTGCAATTTATAATGAAGGAAATAATAAATATGCGGCATTTTCATATGCCGGACTGGGACCTGCAGGAGTCTATTACAATATGGAATCTTTGGTTACGGGAATTACACCTGTCTCAAACGAGGTTCCCAATGCTTTCAATCTTGAACAGAACTATCCAAATCCGTTTAACCCCGTTACTAATATTAAATTTGCAGTTGCCAAAACGGGTCTGGTTACTCTTAAAGTCTACGATATTTCCGGCAGGGAAGTAGCTCAGCTTGTAAATATGGAGCTTAATGCCGGTACTTACAACTTCGATTTCAACGCTTCGCATCTGTCAAGCGGTATATATTTCTACAGATTGACTTCAAACAACTATACTGATACCAAAAAAATGGTATTGGTTAAATAAACAAACCCCAATTGATCAGAAGGCGGATAGAAATATCCGCCTTTTTTAATATTTAATAGTTGACAAAGTCCACTAATTTGATTATACTTGCAGTATGGATAAAGCATTCATCAAAAAAATGAGGGAATTCAACAGGTTTTACACTGATTTCCTCGGTTCATTGAACAATAGGGTCTTAAACAGCAAATATTCACCGGCTGCAGCAAGAATATTATTCGAAATCGGCAGCAAAACTGATTGTACTGCAGGAGCTATTGTATCTATACTTAATATTGATAAAAGCTACTTGAGCCGAATATTGAAATCGATGGAAAAGGACAAACTGATCAGCAAACGAAGGTCTGATGCTGATGCGAGAAGTGTTTATCTGCAGCTCACAGAAAAAGGCAGATCTGAATTAAGATCACTTGAAGATGAAGTGATTTCAAGGCTGTGTTTATTAGAGAGCAATCTGACAACCGCCCAGTGTACTCTTCTGAGCAAAAATATGGAAGAGATCAGAACTATCCTTTCTGGGATGTAAAACATTAATGTAAATAGCAGAAATATGAATAACTAAACAAATCAATAAATAATGAAAAAATTCAGCTTCTTATGCCCTCTTTTTACTTTCCTGTTTTTTGTTTTACAGCTAAGCTCTCAAACGGTCAGCACTCTTATTCCGGGTCCATCAACTTTTGATGATTGTTTGACTTTGGGACCTGACGGAAACTTATATGCTTCCAGATACAGCGGGTCAGTTATTACAAAGATCACGCCTTCAGGCAGTGCGACTATCTTTGCCGGAGGGTTCAATTCGCCAAACGGTACTTCATTTGGAGAAGATGGATATCTTTATGTCACCAACGCGATAGGCAACAGAATAGATAAGGTTTCTCCTGCGGGTCTTGTAACCAATTTTGTTCCGGTAATGGTCAGCGCTTCAGCAATTCTGTTCAGGCCGGACGGTAAAATGCTGGTTGCCTGCTATTCCCCTTCAGCTATCAATCTGGTTGATACAAACGGTTCATTTGTGCCGCTCTATACCGGGAATGGGTTGAACGGCCCGATAGGGCTGAGATATACCTCAAATGGAAGGCTCATAATTGGTAACTTTAATGACGCTAAGATCTTTTCAGTAGATACAGCTACCGGAATTTTTACATTGATAAAAGACCTGCCGGGGCAGCTTGGTTTCCTCGAAATTGTTAATGATGAAATATATTCTACAGCTTTTAACCTGAACAAAATATACAAAACAACGCTATCGGGTGATACTTTAACCGTTGCAGGAACAGGCGCTTCAGGGCAGGTTAATGGTCCTGCGCTTAATTCTACATTCAGTAATCCCAACGGAATAGTTAGATCGGTTACCGGTGATACACTTTATATTTCAGATTATGGTACCAGGTCGCTCCGTTTGCTCACAGGTGTGACACTTGGATTAATAAACGTTTCTTCATATGTACCGGGAGGTTTTTCCCTTAATCAAAACTACCCTAACCCGTTCAACCCGGTTACCAATATCAAATTTGCAGTTGCCAAAACAGGTATGGTTAATCTGAAAATTTATGATGTTTCAGGCAGTGAGGTTGCGCAGCTTGTTAATGAGGAGCTTAACCCGGGTACTTATAACTTCGATTTCAACGCTTCACATTTGCCGAGCGGGATCTATTTTTACAGATTAACTGCCGAAAACTATTCTGAATCAAAAAAAATGATTTTGATTAAATAAACAGATCCAAATTTATCTTATGGCGGGTAATTTTATCCGCCATTTTTAACAGTCTTAACCAGATATTTATCATATATTTTCCTAAGTAGAATCATTGAAAATGAGCCCCCTGCAATATTATTTTATCTCAAATTATTAATATTGCCATGAAGTCAATAATCAGATTTATATCTTTTATTGCCTTAATGCATCAATTTGTTTTCTCAGGAAGTTTCTCCGTAAATAATGTTACCCAGTTTCAGGCGGCTTTAAATTCAGCTGCTGCAAACGGGCAAAACGATACTATCAATGTACTTGCCG
This sequence comes from uncultured Ignavibacteria bacterium, assembly GCA_937873695.1. Taxonomy (GTDB): domain Bacteria; phylum Bacteroidota; class Ignavibacteria; order Tepidaquicellales; family OLB5; genus OLB5. The sequence goes on along the minus strand of CALMYL010000026.1, from coordinate 30,647 downwards.
GAACTTATAATGTAAATCCCGCTCTTACGTTTACTTCAAATGAAAATTATTCCCTGTTTATCAAAGGTACAGGTAATCCTGTGCTTGATGGCGCAAATTTAAGGCAGATTCTGCAGTTGACAGCAAACTCACCTGCTGCTGATATTATTATAGATGGACTTACATTCCAGCACGGCAAGGCGGATTACGGCGGTGGACTTAATATACTTACACAGGGTGCTGATATTATTGTGAGAAACTGTACGATTAATGATAATGCGGCCAACTACGTTGCCGGAGGCGTTAACCTGTTTTCAAATACCGGCTCTGTATCGGTCATTGCATGCTCTTTCAGCAGAAATTCTTCGCCAAATACATCAGGCTATCCATACGGTAATGCTGCGGGCTTGTTTATCCAGACAGACGGAACGGGAACAACCATCACACTTTCAGGTTGTACCTTCACTCAGAATACATCGCAGCGCGATGCTGCCGGCGCAATGCTCTATCCGCTTGGGGGCAATTCAACTGTAATTGCTGAGTCAAATACATTCACTTCGAATACGGCAAAAGAGTCAGGTGCCGGCTGCTGGATAAGGTGTCCCGGCGGCAGCTCTTCGGTGATTTACAGAAATAATACTCACAGCGGAAACTCCTGTACCATCGGCGGCAACGGCGGGGGAACGTATGTACAGATCGCATCAGGCTCTATGAATGTTTATGATAACCAGTATACTGGTAATAATTCAGTGTGGCAGGGCGGAGGTTTGTGGGTAGAGCATAGCGGCGGCACCATGAATGTTTACCGGAACAGGTTTGTTAATAACACTGCCGGTGAAACCGGCGCCGGCGCAAATTTTTTTCTTGATTACGGAACCGCAAAGATATATCACAACATTTTTAACCGCAACCGTTCTGTACTTGCCGGCGGCGGAATGAATTTTTCCACAAACACCGGCAGTATTAATATTTTTAATAATACGTTATTTTCAAATACTGCTTCCGATGGCGGTGACGTGAATATGTATTTTGATAATTCTTCGGCAAGGTCTTACTTCATAAATAATATTCTGTATAACAGTTCGCTTCCTTCCCTGTCTGTTTCCGGGCAGCAAAGTGTTACTGCAAGGTATTGCGATATAAAAGGGGGTTCCGGTCAGCCCTGGTTTGGTACAGGGTGTATTGACCGCTATCCATATTTCCGTGATACCACAGGCGGCGATTTTCATTTGCAGGATTCAATTCATTGCGGCAGCCTGCGATTTTCTCCATGCATTGATGCGGGAAATCCCGATATTACCGATAGCATCATCAATTGCTCATGGGGTTTAAATCTTGCAAGAGCAGATATGGGGGCTTACGGAGGGAAAGGTAATATTCCTATAGGAATACTTTCTATCAGCACAGATATTCCCGAACAGTTCATGCTGTACCAGAATTATCCTAATCCCTTCAATCCGGTTACAAAAATTAATTTTTCAGTTCCTGTTGCTGCTTTTGTTAAGCTGGCAATTTATGATATCCTTGGAAGAGAAATTACCGTACTTGTAAATGAAGAATTGCCTCCCGGTAGTTATAATGTTGATTGGAACGGAGATAAATATTCAAGCGGCGTATATTTTTATAAGCTCCTCTCGAATAATTTTACGGAAACAAAGAAAATGGTTCTGATAAGGTGACTGATAAATTTTAAGATCAAAAAGCGGATATTTATATCCGCCTTTTGATTACTCTAACCTATTTAAAATATTCTAATCAGGCTCACCATCACAGTTCATATCCCTGAATGCGCGTCTTAAAGATTGCCTGATATTCTGATCGATCTTATGTCTATTGTTCTCTATTGCAGGATCTAAGAAATTCCCATTTTCCCAAAACCAGTTATAGGGATTCACTCTTATAGTTAAGTATACCATCTGGTGTACGGCACTTATTGAAACCGGAGCGCCTTCCAGTTCAATTTCTTTGGCAACTGTTATACTTGATTTATAAGTAAAAGGCACTGAATTGTAATAACCCCTTACTGCAACAGAATACCTTTTGTGATTACTTTCCACAAAATCAGGATCAGTTATACCGTCATTTGGAGTTGGTTTATGTACCTGGAATTTTACTTCGTCGTAAACGCCGAATGGCATTTTAGCAATACCTGCTGATATTACTTTTGGGGTCAGGTCAAGCTGAATTATAAACGGCCCCATTCTTACATTACATTCGTTGCCGTGGGTTTCAGGTTTCAGAACAAGTTTCCTTAAAACAAACTTTGCTTCTGTTAATTGAAGCGTATTATCCCCCGAAACTTCAGTAAAGAATCCGGCTGAAAAATTATTTTCATCCCCTGAAGCAGTTATTACATCACTTTGGTTTTCCTGGCATGCTGTGAAGAATATCAGGAGAAACGTAAATGATAGACATAAAATAATGATGCTTCTGTACTTCTTCGGTAAAACCGGAAAAGATTGATTATTTTGTACTTTATCCATAATGATGTACCTCCATGGATTAAGTTGAAAAAAAATTGATAATCTGCGAAAACCGTAATTTACCAACGCGAATTGTTATATAAACATCTCATAAATTACCCGAGATTCAAAGTAATTGAAGTTATTGCGTAAGTAGTTGTTAATGAATAAAAAAAGTTCTGCAAAATATTGATTTTCACACAACGTGATAAAAATTTTAGGGGTAGAAGTGCCGGAGGATTATATACAGTGCGCCTTGATTACTACTATCAATATTTTGAAATAATTATACATTTATTGTTTATTTTTCTGAAGGTTTTCATTGTTACAATTATTTAAATATTGTTAATGTTCAATTGAAATTTAGATAGTATATTTGAATCATATAAACAAATAAGTTGATCTGGTGCATATGGAGATAAACAAAAAATTCAATAAACGGGCATTCGTAACTTTCGGGATGATTGCCTCAGGTATAGCGCTGCCGGTATCGGGTTTGATGAATCATTTTTTAGGATTTGATCTTCTTACTCTCAGCAGGCATTTCTGGATGTCAGTTCACAACATCCTTGGTATTTTATTCACAGTATTTTCAATCAGTCATATAATCTTAAACCGGCATGCAATCAAAAACTACCTGTTCAGGATAAAGAAAGCAGTCATAAGTACTGAAGCTCTCGCCGCAATTTCAATAGTTGCATTCATTACCGGTATATTTGCGCTGCATGTGTTTATAGCAGGTTAAGAAGGAACGGGTGCAGGTTAACAGTGCAAACAAAAAAGGCGGATACATTATCCGCCTTTTTTGTTGATTCGAAATCATAGACTAAACAATTCCTCATTATTTCTACTTCACACTCTCAACCTTATATCCCGCTGATGTGATGGCTTCTTTTATCGCATCGGGATTTGTTTTTGCAGGATCAAAGGATGCCTTTACAACGTTCGATTTGAAATCAGCAATGACATCTTTTACCCCGTCAACTTTTTTTACCTTGCTCTTAATTGTGTTTTCGCAGCCGGTACATGTCATACCTGATGTATGTATCTCAACTGCTTTATCATTAGCGGATACCTCAAGTGTCTTACTTTCATTCTTCTGTTGAGAATTTGTGGTTTTACTGTCAGTTTTGTTTTCGGTTGTTGTCTTGTCATCGCTTTTACCGCATCCCATAACCAAAACTGCTGCTATAACGGTTACTAAAAATGTTAACTTTCTTTTCATGGTATTATTTAAATGGATTTATATTCAGGCAAAAATAGAATATTTTTATCTATTATAATAACTATATATATAGTATAATAATTTCAAATTGAAAATTTCAGTCAAAGTTAAGCCAAATTCCAGGGAAAATTCAATAAAACAGGTTGAAAACGGCAATTATGAAGCCAGGGTTTCAGTGCCCCCCGAAAAGGGCAAAGCAAATGAAAAAGTGATTGAATTGCTTGCAAAGGAGCTGAAAATTGCAAAATCCAGGATCAGCCTTATCAGGGGCGAATCTTCCAGAGAAAAATTATTCTTAGTAGAAGAATAGAACTGCTTGAAGCTTTTCCTGCCATAACATTAATCAATTAACCTTTTTGGTTATCAAAATACCAAATATATATTCATAATTATTCATATATTTGCTGATAAACCCGCAAATTATAATACTAATTCATAAATGAAAAAATTACTTCTATTGTTATTATTAACTTCAATTTTTCCTGTGTTTGCCATAGCACAGGATGACATTGAAGGCAACGAAACACCCGAAAGCATTAAGCAGCGCGAAATGTTCATTCATGAACGCCGCGCAGGCGGTCCGCATATGCTCTACACACCAAACGCATATGAAAACGCGCTCATTCAAAAGAGTATGATGGTTAAGGATAAAGATCTTGAAGGCAGCCAGACCAGAATGATAAACTGGCAAACGGCAAATCCCAAGGGATTATTTTATTCAAGAACAGGCAACAACTATATTTCAGGCAGAACAAACTCAATTGCTTTTATTGTTGGCCAGCCAAATATTTTTTACATCGCTGCGGCACAGGGCGGTGTATGGAAAACATTAAACGGCGGTGTTAACTGGATAGCACTCACTGAAGATCTTTCTACACTCGCATGCGGTGATGTAGTGGTTGATCCTGTTAATCCGAACGTAATTTACCTTGGTACCGGTGAGCTTAATTACTCCGGAGATAGCCAGTATGGTGACGGAATATTCAAATCAGCTAACGGCGGCTTAACCTGGCTGCAGGTTGCACCCGGCAGCCTTGTTGGAACTAGATGTTCATATATGGCTGTTGACCCGGTAAACAACAATAATGTTTACTTCGCCGGAAGCCTTGGGATTTTTAAATCAACCAATGCCGGCTTAAACTGGGTTAATATGAATAGCGGTACAAATGCAAACTGTTTGATTATTGATCCTCTTTCTCCCCAAACAATATATATTACAACCGGCGGCACAAACGCAGGTGCTGTAAAAAAATCAACTGATGGCGGAACTACCTGGGTAACGCTTGCTGGCGGCTTGCCGGGAAGTATGGGCAGAATTCAGCTTGCAATGGCTCCAAGCAATTCACAGATATTATATGCAAGTATTGCAGCCGCTTCCGGCGGTTCATTATTGGGGCTTTACAGAACAACAGATGGCGGTACAACATGGACCTCGCAGGCAACTTCACCAAATTACCTCGGCTCACAGGGATGGTATGATAACGCTGTTATTGTTCACCCCACTGACCCCAATATTGTAGTGGTCGGCGGTCTGGACCTGTACGTATCAACAACCGGCGGCACCGGACTTGTACAGAAAAGCTCATGGTCAACTTCAAGCTCGCAAAACATGACTCATGCTGATATTCACAGGCTTGCATATAACGGTACAAACCTGTACTGCATGTCAGATGGCGGAGTTTATAAATCAACAAATAACGGCAACAACTGGATCGATCTGAATTACGACCTTTCGACGCTGCAGTATCAAAGCGCTGATTATGATATAACTAATACCGCGATGTTACAGGGCGGCACGCAGGATAACAATAAGATGACCTCTACCAACGCGGGGGTTGACTGGAACCAGCGTACTACAGGCGATGGCGGCTACACAATTGTTGATCCTGTTAATACCAATTATGTTTACGGACAGTATGTAAACGGTTCAATTCAGCGCTCCACAAACACAGGTGTAAGTTTTACAAACATTACACCATCCGGTTCAACTGGCGGCTTGTTTTACAATCCATACGAAATGGCGCCCGGCGATCACAATACAATAGTATTCGGCAGGGCTGATATATGGAAAACCTCTAATGCACAAACAGCAACTACTACAAGCGGGTGGACGCAAATTGCAACTACAGCAATTGTTGGCGGAAGCGTTTCGGCAATTGGTATAAGCTGGACAAATACCGGTAAAATTTATATTGGCACATCTAACGGAAGAATATTAACTACAACTGATAACGGCACGAACTGGGCTACGCAAACCGGGTTTGCTTATGTAAGTGATTTTACCGTTGACCAGGCTAACGATAATATATGTTATGCTACATTAGGCGGTACGGGCGGCACGCATGTACTTAAAACAACCAACGGCGGCACAAACTGGGTGAACATCACAAGCAACATGCCTAATATTGCGGCAAACTCAATTGTACTAAGGACAGCAACGCCCAGAATGATAATTGTAGGTACTGATATCGGTGTATTCCAGTCAGTGGATGAAGGCGCAAGCTGGGTTTCTTTTAACAGCGGTATGCCTGTGAATGAAATTTACGACATGAAGTATAAACAGGTTGCCGGTTTAATACTTGCAGCTACGCATGGCAGAGGATGCTGGACATTTGACCTTGGGGCAGTACTTGGAACGGATCCGTACTCTGTTATTCCCAAAACATTTGAGCTTAGCCAGAATTTCCCGAATCCGTTTAATCCGGAAACCAGGATCAAATTTGGCTTGCCAAATAGCGGTAATGTAAAGATCTCGGTGTATGATGTAGTTGGCAAACAGGTTGAAGAACTGGTAAATTCAAACTTCAACGCTGGTACTTATGAAGTTACATGGAACGCGGCAAATTATTCCAGCGGAGTGTATTTCTACAGGCTTGAAACAGAAGGCTTCGCAGAAACCAAACAAATGATACTTGTAAAATAGAATTAAAATTTAAAAGGACGCTTAAAAAGCGTCCTTTTTTTTTATGTAATAAAATGTAATATTTGTATGTACATAAATTTATAATATCTTAAAATTATGAAAAAATTATCCCTGCTTATTTGTTTTATCCTATCCATCCAGTCAGTTAATATCTATTCCCAATTTATTTGGCAGCAGTTAAACGGTCCCCGCGGCGGATTGGTATCTGAAATAAAAAGTAATTCATCAGGTACCTTGTTTATGGGCTCGTTGGGCGGCGGTGTTTTCCGTTCAACTGATAACGGTTTATCGTGGAGTCAAAAAGTAAATGGTTTTCCCGGTCCCGTTTTTGATGATGGTACAGTTGCAATAGCTGTAGCAAATGATGGCGATATTTTTGCTTCATGTTTTAATATTGGGGTATTCAGGTCAACCAATAATGGTGAGAGCTGGATTAACACAAATATCCCTAATTCATTCATTACTGGATTAGTAATTGATCAGAATAAACATGTTTATGCTGCGGCTGGCGGGGGCAATGGTGTTTTAGTTACTTCAAATAATGGATTGAACTGGGTGCAGAAAAATAACGGTTTGCCTGCATCTATACAAATAAGTACAATATGTCTTACTGCTGCAGGTGAATTATTAATTGGTTCCGCTCACAGCAATAATTTATCAGTTTATATCTCCACAAATTATGGCGAAAGCTGGAGCCCGGGTACTCATGTAAATACTTATCCTGTTCAAATTGTTTCCAGCGGCAGCAATATATTTTCAGCATCGCATGGTTTAGGTGTATACAGGACAACAAATTCCGGCGCAAATTGGATTCCAGTAAACAACGGTTTAACGAATACTAAAATTAATCGTTTGTCTATAAACAGCATCCAGGTATTGGCGGCAACAGATTCAGGTGTGTTCCGCTCAACAAACAATGGCAATAATTGGACTAAAATTGGATTTGACAATAAGAGAATAACAGAAGTGTACGTAACTTCTTCCGGGGTAGTTTTAGCTGCAGTAACCGGGGAAGGAATTTTCAGGACTTCGAATAACGGAACTAACTGGGTTAATTCTTCTGCCGGATTTAACTGTAACGGTATAGCGTCCGTTTCTGTTTCTGGCAGCAACCTTTTCGCAGGTACTGCTTATAATGGATTGTTAAGGTCAACAGATAACGGAAATTCCTGGCTTAAACTATCAGGCGGTTTTAAAGGGTCATCCTGCGAACTCGTATTCACAGCTCCGGGGAATGTTCTGCTTGCACAAAGCGATTCCGGTTTATTTCGCTCAACAAACAGCGGCAGCAATTGGCAAATGGTTATGGCAGGATTTGTTTCATTCAATAATATTGTAAGCAATCAAAGCGGTGTGTTATTTGCATCAGGCTCTTACCCCTCATTTGGTGTATGGAAATCGACTAACAATGGGCTGAACTGGGATATACCCGATCCTAACTTTATGTCTTCGGTTTATTCACTCTGTGTTACACCAAACGGGAATTTGTTTGCAGGTACAGCGGGCGGCGGCGTTTACCGTTCAACTAACAACGGCTCCACATGGCTGCAGGCACAGCCTTACGCATCTGTCATTTCACTTACAGCTGCTCCAAACGGTTACGTATACGGATGTTTTAATAGTGTGTCCGGGGGACAGAACGGGATATACAGGTCAACAAACTACGGAGTCAGCTGGAGCATAGTAGGTTTGCCCAATACTGATTATTTTTATGTCAAAAGTAACTCAGCCGGTCATATTTTTGCCGGCGGGTTTTATGGCTCGGGAGTGTTAAGGACTACAAATAACGGTTTGAATTGGTACGAAGTCAATTCGGGTATCTATAATAAGATGATAACCGTAGTGTATTTTGATAATGCCGGATATGGATATGCCGGAACATATTACGGCGGTTTGTATAAAACCAATATTTCAACGATCGGCCTGATAAATATATCAACGGAAATTCCTGATAAGTTTTTACTTTCTCAAAACTATCCAAATCCGTTCAATCCGGTTACCAATATTGACTTTTCAGTTCCTGAAAAGTCATTTGTGAGGCTTTCTGTATTTGATATTACAGGAAGGGTAGTTGAAGTACTTTTAAATGAAGAGCTTTCAGCAGGTACCTATAAAGTCGATTGGAACGCGGCAAATTATTCAAGCGGGGTGTATTTTTACAGGCTTGAAACTGAGGGTTTTGCTGATACAAGGAAAATGATTTTAGCTAAATAATGACCTTTAAATGGAATAATGCCTGGCAAATGCCGGGCTTTTTTATAATTTAGAGGCTTTTTCAAGCAGCCATTGCCTGTTTATCAGGTTTTTACTATCAGTAATTTCCTGTTTTAGCTTGCTCAGGTTAAATTCTGTTTCATCCTTTTTGTAAATTTCTCTGAGCCTGTTTTTCAGGTCATACAGCTTTTTTGTAAATGTTATATAACTGCTGATATTCTTTTTTGTTTGTTCCGGTATTCTTTTTTCATTTATAAGGAAGTGCCTGTAACTGTCTATATGACTGTAAAACGGCTCTGTTTCATTCATATCAAAATAAATTTTCATATAAAGTGATTTTAGCTGGTGTTTATATGAGAGGTCATCTGTTTTAACTTTTGATGCTTCGGTTAATGCATTTCCGTATTCCTTTTGGTTATAAAACAATAATGCCCTGCAGAAATTATATGCATTTTCACGGTTTTGTTCGTCAAGTTCTTGTTTATATTTTTCGATGAATTCCTTTACCCATTGGGTTTCACCCGCTTCCAGACCCGTAACAGTTACATTCAGATACTTGATATGTTCCAGGAATCTTCTGAAACCCTTATAATGCCCCAGTTCTATATTTTCTTTAAAAAGATAAAAATGTTCTTTCCGGTATTCCGTGTTACCGGAATTTATTTTGTAATAACAGAAATTGGTAAGTATAGTAAATATATCCTTTATGTCCCTTTCGTGCAGTTCGGTAAAAAATGAATTCAGTATCTTCTTAAGCTCAAAGTAATATTTTTCTTCACGGGTAAGCGCAAGCTGAAAAGAACAGTAACAGTATTTTAGGTAAACAGAATCATTATACTTATTTAACGCACTTTCAGTATACAACTCAAGATTTTTAAGCATCTCATCTTCTTCTAGCAAAAACATTTTCTGGTTTGAATTTGCCAGGCTGATCTGGTTTTTTAATACTGCTATCAGGAATGATTTGATCAGGGCATCCGATGATTCTTTATGGATCTCTTCCGGTAAATATAGCGTGCTTTTCTGATTGCGGATCCTGTTAAGCTTTATATTTTTCAGGTAATACAGGTTCCTGAAATAATGATCGTCTTTAATTTGTACATTATCAAGCAATATCCAGGCTTCCTTTTCAGCTTTATCAAACAAAGTGTTGGTATCTCTGATGCTTAATTCATTTAAAAGGTCTGTATAGTAAGGTATCTTTTTTTTCCGGTAGTTGTGTAATGCAATAAATTCCTGTGAAAGTTCAAGAAGCTTTGATAATATATTCCGCATAACCCCGTCATTATAATCTTTTCCCGGGTAAAGCTTTTCAAAGACTTTTTCTTTGGTAAAGCTCTTTGCTTCAAATTTCGGATAATTCTTCTTTAGAAGTTGATAGAATTTTACCTGGATAACTTCCCTGTTAAAATATGGTGATTCAGTAAACAGGCCAAACTGCCTGAATTCATCCTCACTGAATGTTTTTATCAGTTCTATTGCCTTACTCTTTATCATTTTGTTGGTTTCCCTGTTTTAAAAAGATACAATATTCTTATGACAAATAAAATATACAAGTGCAAGCATAAGTTTAACAAAAACAATAGATAACCGATATTTTGTTCATCAATATATATCAATTCCATGGTTCTTAATTTGTTAATAATTCTTTGGTTTGTACCGGTAAAAAAAGATAAATTTGAAACAGACATTAAATAATTCAATGAAAGGAATTAAAATATGAAAAATTCGACAAAAACTATTTTAACCGCAGTATTTTTATTAATTGCTGCAATTTCGCAGATCCGCTCCCAGCCTGCACCGCCGGTTGACTGGATTAGAAATAATATTTCAGGGGATGCAAATGATATGGTAACGGATAATTCCGGAAATATTTATGTAACAGGGGTTACATACGCAGGTTCAACTAATGATTTCTGTACAATAAAATATAATTCTTCCGGTGTTCAGCAATGGTCAGTTACATATAACGGTACTGATGATCTGGGTGACCAGGCTTCATCAATTGCAGTTGATAATCAGGGTAATGTTTATGTTACCGGTACAGCAAATATTAATTACAGCAATACTGTATGGACAGGAGATTACTGTACAATTAAATATAATTCTTCAGGTCAGCAGCAGTGGGTCAGAATTTACAGCGGTAATACTACCGGAAGGGATATTCCGTTTAAAGTTGCTGTTGATGGTACAGGGAATGTAGTAGTTACAGGGCAGTCTTATATTGATGCGCAGAGAAATGATGATATTGTTACAATAAAATATGCGCCTGATGGTACGCAAATGTGGTTGGTATATCATGACGGAACCGGAACTACTCCTGAGCAGGATTCCGGAAGGGATATGGTTCTTGACGCACAGGGTAATATTTATATTTTCGGACACTCAACCAGGCTGGTTACCTGGTATGATCTGTTCCTGATCAAATATAATCCCTCTGGCGCTGTGCAGTTTACCAGGGATTATGCCGGGCCGATAAATAATACAACTGAATACGGAGTTGCTTTAACACTTGATAACTCAGGTAATATTTATTGTATAGGTGAATTAAGCGATGGCAGTCTCGCAGTTCTGAAATATAATTCTTCAGGTGTTCAGCAATGGGCATATATTTATACATCCGGATTTTTTAACAAGGCAAAGGATATCACAACTGATGCAGCTGGCAATGTTTTATTCTGCGGTTCAGCAGGCTCAACCGGATTTACCGCCAAATTAAACAGCTCAGGTACTTTAATGTGGAACAGGATAATAACAGGTACAGGAGGAAATGAAATTGCCAACAGCCTTATAATTGATAACATGGGTGATATTTATGTAACCGGTAAAGTTGCAGCAGGTTCATATTTTGATTTTGTTACAGAAAAGATTAATCCGGCTGGAACTGTGCAATGGAGAGCAACTCATGGGGGATCCGGAAATTTAAATGATTTTGGAAATGCTGTCAGCCGTGATGCATCCGGAAATATAATTGTTTCCGGCGGCAGCAATGTCGGAGGGTTTAATAATTTCTGTACAATTAAATATGCGCCGGGAACAATCGGTATAGAACCTTCAGGAAACAATATCCCTGAAAGTTTTACTTTGCATCAGAATTTCCCTAACCCGTTTAACCCGGTTACAAATATTAATTTTGATCTTCCTTTATCTTCATATGTAAAATTAAGTGTATTTGATATTACCGGAAGGGAAATTGAAACATTGGTAAATGAAAATCTTAAATCCGGAACATATAAAGCTGATTGGAATGCTTCAAACTTACCAAGCGGAGTGTATTTTTATAAACTTGAAGCAGAAGGGTTTACTGAAACTAAGAAGATGATGCTGGTTAAATAGGCCTAATACAGGGTTACTTAAATGGGCTGACTCAAAAGTGCTTTGTCATTGCAGCAGATAGGAATTACCTGTGAGAAAGTGATTTCAATATGATAAAACCATCTCACAGGGCAGGCAATCAAAGCCCTCAGAAAATCAATTTTGATTGATGGGGGCTAAAAGCCGGAAAAGGTTTAAAATATATTCTCCAAAGTGAGATGGAAAGGAAATACAAAATGAAATCTATTTTAACGGCATTATTGTTAGCATTCACAATCCCTGTTTTTTCCCAATGGCTGCAAACTCCGGCTACTCCGCAGGGAAGCGGAATTACAGGAATGGTCATCACAGACCCGCCCTATAACAATTATATAGTTGTAACAACGGGGAGTGTCAGCGGTGGCCAATCTGGCGGAGTAAGAACATCATATGACGGAGGCCAAACCTGGACAAACAATGTCAATTGTTATATAGGTCGTACAATAACAAAGGGAGCGTACGGATACCTGTTCGCAAGTTTATGGTATTACCCTTCATTCAATGAAGGAATTTACTACAGTTCAAACGGTGGACAGGAATGGTACGGTATGTATAATTTTCCGGCAGGTGGAAATAATATATTTTCACTTCTGAATATTGATACATTAATTTTAGCGGGCACCAGAACCGGAATTCTAAGAAGTACAAATTTCGGGGCAATTTTTGCATTTTCAAACAGCGGTATGACTGCAAACAGCTGGGTGTGGGATATTGCAATAGATTCAAACGGAATTGTTGCAGCTGCAACAAGTAACGGGTTATTCATTTCGTCAAACTTTGGCGATTCATGGCAGTTAACTTCAGGTATTCCTGCAGGAGACACAGTAAGATTTATTGGATTCTACAGGACACAGACTGATAACGGTGTAACAGATATGCTTGTTTGCGGTACTGATGACGGTAAAGTTTTGGAAGCAGAAAGAAATACTCTATATGCAACAGCAGTTATTTCGGCAATTTTGGGTAACAATTCATATATCGAAGACGGGTATATATTAATGAGTCCGGAATCTGTTCTTATGTGTTTGGGCGCAAGGCCTAAAGATGGTTTAGAATTAGGCGGAGGCATTTTCCAAAGTACCAACAACGGCCACACTTTTACGCAGATAAACGGCGGTTTGCCTCAAAATCCGGTTACGTCTTCTATAACAGGGATTCCCGGTCCAACGTCAGTGGAACTTATTGCCGGTTTTTTTAACAATACAAATAACGGCGCTGCTGTTTTTAAACGTACAATGCCAATTGGCATAAGTAATATCAGCTCTGAAATACCACGGCAGTTTTCTCTTTCTCAAAACTATCCTAACCCGTTCAATCCGGTTACCAATATTGAATTTTCAGTTCCTGAAAAGTCATTTGTTAGGCTTGCTGTATTTGATATTACGGGACGGATAGTTGAAATACTAGTAAAAGAAGAGCTTTCAGCAGGTACCTATAAAGTCGATTGGAACGCGGCAAATTATTCAAGCGGTGTGTATTTCTACAGGCTTGAAACAGAAGGTTTCGCAGGAACCAAACAAATGATACTTGTAAAATAGAATTACAATTTCTTTTTTTCCCAAAAGCGGTCTAAAGGCCGCTTTTTTTATGGAACATTTATCTTACTATTATAGTAAAAATTATAACAGCCAAATAAACTTCTAAAAGCCATGAAAAAACACGCAAAAAAACCATTTTTACCTCTGATGGCAGTCATTACCATTTTAACAGCATTATCTGTTTCAGCTTATCTTGTATTTTTTAATACAGGTGATCCCGTTAAAGTGCAGCAGACAAATGCCAGGAATATAAACACAACTCCGCAGGCTAACGGAAAAATAGGCAGCGGACCCATCAAGTTCACAAGTTCACTTGATAACAATTATTTCTACGATAAGAACAGTGTGTATCTTTACATTGATCTTGAAGCCGATAAGATCAGCGAAACCAAACAAAGAACACCGATGAACATTTCTATCGTTATAGATAGAAGCGGCTCGATGGGTGAAAAAAACAAACTTGAATATGTGAAAAAAGCGGTTGATTACCTTATTGATGAAGCCGGAACAGATGATTACGTATCAATTGTTACTTACGATGATTACGTGGATGTACTGCAGAAATCAATGATAGTGCGCGAAAAATATGAACTCCGAGAAAAAATAAATGCCTTACAGCCCGGCGGATTTACAAACCTGAGCGGCGGTATGTTTGAAGGATATGACCAGGTGAACAATAACTATATGCGCGGGTATGTCAATAAAGTATTCCTGTTAAGTGATGGCCTTGCCAACCGCGGTATTACAGACAGGTACAAACTTTCGAACATGGTAAGAGAAAAGAACCGCAGAGATGGGGTAACAATATCTACTTTTGGCGTTGGCACAGAGTTTAACGAGAACATGATGACCGATATTGCGGATTATGGAAAAGGAAACTACTATTATATAAAAAATTCCAGCGATATCCCTGAAATTTTCGCTACAGAGCTGCGCAATATGAAAAATCTGGTAGGGCAGAATACTAAAATGAAAGTACGTTTCCCCAAAGATAACTTAAAGGTTAGCAAGGTTTTCGGCTATCCGTATGATGTTGAAGGCGATGAAGTAACCATTGATTTTAAAGATGTCTTTTCCGGTCAGAAAAAATCAGTTTTAATAAAATTCGATATTACTCATCCTTCTGCCAGGAAGCTTGTATTTGAAAATGAGCTTACATACGAAGATGTAACCGCCGATTTCCGGCTGGTATCAGAAAAGAACACCAATAATGCTGAACAGACATCAAGCATTGATAAGTATAACAGCAGCAAAAATGAAACAGTAGTGCAGAATATTGCGATGTTTGAAGCCAACGAAATAATGGAAGAAGCTTTGAAGAATGTTGATGAAGGCAACTTTACAAGAGCTAAGGAGCTGATGAGCGGTGCAAGAGACTACATGGATAAACAGATGAATGATGTTGCACCTTCTCCCGAAATGAAACGCCAGTCTGAAAATATTGACAGGTACTCAAAAGATGTTGAATCTGTGGAAACCAAATCTGAAGAGGAGCGGAATGAAATGCAGAAATCAGGTAAATATGATAACTACAATACACGTAAAAAGAATGATTAGACGATAATTAACTTAATTTTCTAAGGCGGGGCTAAAAACCCCGCCTTTTTTTATATCAGGTGCTCAGATTATTCTTTTCAAGCTCGTTTATCTTTTCTGTAATCCATTTTTTATTTATGAGGTTTTCTTTATTCCCGATCTCGTCTTTTAAACGGGATAATTTATCTGCAGAAAAATTTTCCTTAACCGCGGAAAGTTTTGCAGCAAGATTCACAAACTGACTGTATATATCCTTTCTTTCATCTGATATGCCTGTGTTATTTTTGAGGAAGTGTCTGAATGTGTCTATCATAGAATAAAACTGGTGATATGCCTCTGATTCATAGTAAAGCAATATATACATCGATTTGATATCGGCTTTAAGCATTTCATCTGCGCTTTTTATTCTGCTCAGGTATTTTCCTATTGATTCAAGGTCACCCTTTTTTAAAGAAATATGAGCCTTTGCATAGAAATAACTTGCTTTTCCTTCTTCCGGAAGAAAATCTTTATGATCTTCTGCAAACCTTTCGGCAAATTCAGTTTCTGAGATTTGAAGCGATGTAAATACTATATTTCTGTATAATATGACAGAGATCTGTTTATCAGCAGAAAAATCATTGTCTCGAAGCTCCATTTTATATAACTCAAATAACTCTCTCGAATATTCTTCACGGTTGGCTCTTATTTTTCGCATGCAGTAGTTCTGCATATTTATATATATGTTTTCAAGGTCTGTTCCGGCTATATGAGAAGCGGTTTCACTGAGAAGTTTTTTATTCTCGAAAAAGTATTCTTCAGCTGAAGGTTCTTTAAGCATTTTTATCAGATTACTGTGCAGCTTCAGGAATGGGTATTTTGATATTACTCTTTGATCAAATGAATTAAAAATGTTCTCAAAATAAGGGTCATCAATTTCAAATTTCGCCATCCTTTGTGTATTAAGGTAATATTCATATAAATTCATCATGGAATTATAATAATGCCCCTGCAGGTATTCAAAAGGCTCCAGCAGATCGTTTTTGCCTGCGAATTTTATGAAGTCAACATTCTTATGCTCGGCTCCGTATGCAAGATAACGGTATGAAGATAAAAAACTGTAATAGAATTGTTCAGAACTCATTAAATTATTTTTATTGCCGGCAGGAGAAGTATTTTTCCAGGTCTTCAAAAAAAGCGACGAACTGTTCCTTGAAAAATACTCCTGCAGAAGCACATCGTTAACTGCAGGGCTGTTTTTTGTGAACCCGAGTATCGAAATATATTTTTCAGCAAGCTGGAAAAGGCTGTGCATTACCTTTCTCATAAAACCGTCGTTATAATCCGCACCTCCGAAAATTCTTGAATAAACATATTTCTTCTCAATTTTATCATCCGGAAAATCAGGGAAATGTTTCCTGATAAATTCGAATAATAAAATCACACTTTCATTGGTGTTAAAGTACGGAGAGGAAACAAAATATTTGAACTCCTTCATTTCCTTAGGTGAAAAAGTTCTGAATATTTCCAGTAGATTGCTGTTTTTCAACTTACTTAAACTGTATTGATTTGGAAATAAAAAAATAATAGTTGTTAAATTTAAGCTTTTTTTGTTTTAAAAGCACTGCTTTACAAAACAATTTGTTAAAATTTTCATTTATGCCCTTTTAAAGAAAAATTATTCTTTAAGATATTAATTTTTTCGGAAATATTGAGTGATTTTGTTTATTTCAAAGGAACAAACTTTAAAAAGTTTCTTTTTAGTCGCGGTTATTTAAAGCTATTATTGCAATAGCAGCACGGATCTATTCAACATACGGTAAAATTCATGAAAACAGGCGGTAATCTGAAGGCGATTGATGGTGAGTTAAATGGTGAGATAATTTTGGTGTGGGACGCCGTAAGTAAAGCTGCCGGATATATTGTAGAGTTGAATGCCGGTGGCGAAAAAAATGAATGGGAACAGGTCGACTATGTTATTAACCCTAAGTGCACAATTTCCGGTCTAAATACTTCAGCTACTTACTTGTTCAGAGTATCTGCGGTTGAAAGTAACTCAGGCGGATTGTGGAGCGAATCAGTAATGAAACAACTGTAAATTTTTTCTCGGAACTACAAATATAAAAGGAAATGAAAAAAGGAATTTTAAGTTTAATTCTAATGTCTCTTTTAATGCTTACGGGTCTTAATGCCCAGGTATATAAGCAATGGGAAAAAACCGTAAACGGTTCCATAAACAACGAGGATTATTTCACGAAATCAGCAGTTGATGATTCCGGTAATGTTTATCTGACGGGTACAATCTACAATTCAACTACAGGGAGGGATATTATATTCAGAAAATACAACTCCTCCGGCGAGCTTGTTTGGCAGCACGATTACAGCTCAGTTACTCCTGATGGACAGGATGGCGGAGTAGCCATCCTTTATAAGGATGGTTATGTTTATATTACAGGTGACGTTGAATCATCTCTTAATGTCAAAGATATTATTGTAATGAAAAGAGATGCTGCCACAGGCAGTTTAGTCTGGAGCAAAACATATAACGGCACAGGAAATGGTAATGATCACGTTTCTTCATTAACGCTTGATAATGCCGGTAATATCTACATATGCGGTATGAGCCGCAATAATACAACCGACTTTGATATTCTTATAGTTAAATACAATAATTCAGGGGGTTTTCAATGGGATTTTACCGGTGGACAGGCAGGATTTGACAGGGGAATTGATATTAAGATAGATAACTCAGGGAATGTTTTTGCCTGCGGAACAGACGTTTTTACAAACGTCTTTTCAAAAATTGTCACAATGAAGTTCCAGCCTGACGGCACACAAATGATGCAGGAGTACATTGAAAATGGTATAGATAGCAGCGATGCCGCAAGCAAAATAGCTATAGACGCACAGGGAAATGTGTACACAGCGGGTTATGTGGAAACCCTGAACCAGGGTTTGAATATTGCTTTGATAAAGTATAACAATGCCGGCATACAGCAATGGGTTAGATACTATAACGGCACATCTAACGGAAATGATGCCGTAAGGGATATGAAAATTGACCCGGCCGGAAATATTTACATGACGGGTTATTCATTCAGTTCTGTTTCTAACCTGGATTATATAACCATTAAATATAATACTGCAGGAAGTTTACTATGGGCAGCAAGATATATCGGCAATTACCTGGCTGGTGATAATGTAGCTACCGGTATTGCCCTGGATGACTCAGCGAATGTATATATAACCGGCGGTTCAAGAGAATCCTCAACAGGCTCTGATATTGTTACCGTAAAATATAATACTGTAGGTACGCTGCTGTGGGCAATGAAACAAAATGGAAGCGTAAATACTTCATACTCAGAAAACGGCCGCTGTATTTCTGTTGATAATATAAATAATGTTTTTGTTGCAGGCGTCAACGATGCCTCCGATGGTATTCTTATCAAATATGTACAGGCTCCCATTGGTATTCAGTTCATTGGTAACGAAATACCCGAACGGTTTGAGCTTATGCAAAATTATCCAAATCCGTTTAACCCGGCTGCAAAAATTGTTTTTTCGGTTCCCGTAAACGCGCATGTGAAACTTGCAGTATATGATATGCTTGGTAAAGAAATTGCGGTCCCGGTTAATGATGTTTTAAAAGCGGGAAAGTACTCATATGTCTTTGAAGGTTCACAGCTTGCCTCAGGAACTTATTTCTACAGACTTTCATCTGAACATTTTTCAGAAGTTAAAAAAATGATATTACTTAAGTAACAGGAAACTGAATGTAATTTGAAGTGCGGGGTCAAAAACCCCGCCTTTTTTATTTATTAAAGTGCCCTTAAATTACAGAAAATAATATCAAACTAATTTATAGCCGCCATGAATCCATCCAAAAAGCTGCTTTTCGCTCTTTTCTTTATTTGCGCTGTTAGTGTATACGCTGATCCGGTTAAGGTTTATATAGAGTATGAGCATTCAAACAAAAACTCAGCTAACAAAATGGTTTTTAAATTGTATAAAGATGGCGATAAATACAAGCTTGTCAGAAAACTCAGTGATTCACCTGATGAAACCGGCATTGTAACAACATATATAGATATTACAGAACGCACAGTTGTTTCAGTTACCGAAAAAGACGGTGTTAAAAAAGGGCTTAGATCCGCATGGGATGATGATTATGTATCCCTGTTCCTGCAGTACCCTGTTTTCTTCAGGGGTATTCCGCCGGGTAAAGCATATATGAGTTATAAAAAAGTTGAGGGTACTGAAACTGTGAATGGTAAAGATTGTGATGTTTACCAGGGACCCGTAAGCATACTTCAGCAGAGCTCAAAGTATTATCTGTGGGATAGAATTATGCTCAGGTCAACAGCTCCCGGTTATGAAACAGTTTCAACTCTGATCAATGAAGACCCGGCCTTTACGGCCGATGAATTCACCGTTCCTGCAGATGTGCAGTTTTAGATAGTGAGTTTCATTGACTGACTGATTATCCTTCAATAATATGAGATCATTTTTATATTTATTATTCATTATAGTATTACCTTCCTGGTTAATGGCGCAGGAAGATTCAACAGGTAATGAACCCGCAAGTTCCCTTTTGTGGGAAATATCACGCAGTGATGTTTCGTTCAGGTCTTATCTGTTTGGTACAAATCACCTTGTCAGCGGCGCTTTCGTAGATACTTCTTCGGTTATGCTGAACTGCATTAATAGCGCAGATGTAATTATAACAGAAGTGGAGAGCATGGAAATTGATACCGCGTTCCTTGTGAAGGCTATGACAATGAAGAAAAATGACTATTACAGCTTTTCTGATCCTGATGATGAAGAATATATGGTGAATTTTTTCAGAAATAATCCAATGCTGAAAGCTTTCGCAGATAACTACTTTATTCTGAAACCCATGGCTTACTGGCTGATCTACTTCTACAGCAATTATGTCAAAGGCGCGCCTTCGGATAATACAGGCATCTCTACTCTTGATACCTATTTTATGACTGAAGCGAATAAGCGAAACAAAGAATTGGCAGGACTTGAAACCATGGAAGAACAAATAAGTTATTTTATGGATAGTATTTCTATTAATTCTCAATTGGCCATACTCCTCAGTACTATCAGGATTAAACGCGAAGAAATGGATCTTGCAAAGAATACTTTGGATACATGTTACCTGTCGCAGGACCTTTCCTGTATGAGTACTTTCGGGATATTTGGCAGCAGGTTCAGAAATGAAAACAGTTTGTTTCTTGAAAACCGCAATCTGCTCTGGATGAAAAAGCTTCCTTCTTATATCAATTACAAGTCTGCTGTTATTGCTGTTGGGGCGGGGCATCTACCCGGTGAATATGGCCTGTTAAACCTGCTGAAAAAGCAGGGATACACTGTAAAACCTGTTAGATTCTGAAGTTTTGATGATTATTTGCATTATTTTAAGAATTATCCTTAAATTCTTCCTTGACTTACTTAAAAATTTCTCGTTATTTACAGCAAATAGAAAGGGAATTATAGAGAAAATTCTTCTGTTTTAACTATTATCCAATCAAATATTCGCAAAATAATGCAAAAAACAAAAATTGCTTCCTTAATGAATCACAGAAGAATTCTGTTCCTTCTATTATTTTTTGCTTCATCAGTAAATCTCCTTTCACAGGGTACAGGAAATAAGTACGCAGGTGAGTTCTTAGCTATAGGCGTTGGGGGCAGACCCCTTGGCATGGGCGGAGCTTACGTTTCATTGGTAAATGATGTAACCGCAGGCTACTGGAATCCCGGTGCGCTTGCCATGATGAATTATCCTCAGTTTTCATTAATGCACGATGAACGCTTCGGTAACCTTGTCAATTACGACTATGGTTCCGTGGCAGTTCCCTGGGGTGTTAACGCTTCTCTTGGATTAAGCGTTATTAGGCTTGGTGTTGATGATGTGCCCAACACAAAAAATGCATGGGTTGACCTGAACAATAACGGCTATTTTGATAACGGTGACAGGCTTGATTACAGCCAAATAAGATTCTTTAACGCGGCTGACTGGGCTTTCATTGCAACTTATTCCAAAAAACACAGCGATAAGCTTTCATACGGTGTGAACTTGAAAGTAATTTCACGCTCAATTGATGAAGGCTCTGCCTGGGGAATTGGCTTTGATATCGGTGCGATTTACAGCGTTTCGCCTAAGTTCCGCATAGGTGCTAACCTGCAGGATATTACCACAACTCTGCTTGCATGGAATACAGGCCGCAAAGAACTGATAACCCCAACCGCCAAAATTGGCGGTTCATACGATATTCCTTTCTTCAAAACTGGCAGGATTACACCTGCACTGGATTTTGACGTAAGGTTTGAGAACAGAAAATTCGCATCACTGGCTTCAGTCGGACCCGTAAGTTTTGATATGCATGCGGGACTTGAATACGGTTTCAAGGACCTGTTTGCTTTAAGAGTAGGTTACAATGATGTTAAACAGTTAACTTTCGGCGCAGGTGTAAAATTGCCCAAGCTTAATTTAGATTACTCATTCGCTAAATTCGATGGCTCGGATCAGCTTGGCAATACACACAGAATTTCAGTTACTTTCACGCTTGATGATGAGAAGTTCAAGCGCAAAGGTGAAAAATAAAATTTATATCATAGAATTTTGAATAAATGTCCCGTAATTTTGCGGGACATTTTTTTTGGAAATAGTGTTCGTGCCGGCTTCTAGTTCTCGTGCCACGAATAGAGTATTCATACAGGAAAATAAATTCCGGCATGTTTGGATATTCAATACTCAATTTATAACACTCATTTCGTGGCACGAATAATTTCGAAACAATGCAGCTATTGTCATAAAAGATACTCGTGCCACGAAATGATTTTAACACCTGTATCCCAAACTCCGGTTTGGGATACTAAAAGTCTATGCAAACCAAACGATACCAAAAAGTAATATTCTCAGTCATACTCGCTATAGCAGTATTATGGTGCGCGGGTATAATCATTGCTCCGTACTGGGCTGGTCATGAGGGCATAAAAGGTGATATCTCCGAAGGAATTTATTCATTCTATGCCAAATCATGCCACCAGGTAAGCGAGCGCTCGCATCATCTGTTCGGTGAAAAGCTGGGAGTATGCTCACGCTGCACTGCAATATACTTTGCATTTCTGCTGGGAGTGATTCTATATCCCTTCATCCGCAAGCTGAGTAATATCGATCTGCCATCTTTGTTATGGCTATTCATCCCTGTCGGACTCATGCTTCTCGATGTTGGACTTGATATTGCCGATGTGCAGAAGAATTCATTCATAACCCGTGAAATTACGGGTGCTGTTATCGGTGTAGTGCTGCCGTTTTTCATTATTCCCGGTACCATCAGGGTATTTTATGAGTACTTTACTCCCCCCGATGTGATTCCGAAAAAGTAAATGCTTTTTTTAATGTAAACAATTTATCCCACATTGCCTCCTCCGGCGCAGTCTGTCCCGAAGGGACTCTCTCGGAGCCGTCCCGCTTTTCTGCTTAGCGGGATTATAAGTAGGAGAAGGGTTAGGGGTGAGGTCTTTAAAATAATTTTTCACAAAAAAGAATAATCTATCCCACATTGCTCCCCTCTCCTTAAAGGAGAGGGGCTGGGGGGTGAGGTCAAAATTATGAACCATCCAAGTAAATTTACACCTGTACTTATAAGCACATTTGTAATGGTATTCATTTCCATTTTTCCTGTGCTTAACATACTGAACCTGTTATGCTGCGCAGGAATTATCCTGGGCGGTGCCGCAGGCACATGGTATTACGCGCGCCAGCTTGAAAAAGCGGGGCAGTTCATACAGAACAAAGACGGAATTATGGTAGGACTCTTAGCCGGAATTATTTCTGCCATAGTGTATGTGATATATTCCACTACTATAATGATGATCGCCAAACAGAATCCCGTTGAGCTGGTTTACAAAATGACGGAACAATGGGGATTCAGCATACCGCCTGAATCAGAAAAAATGCTCCGCACCGTATATGAAGATTACCAGAAGAATGGCTTTAGTCCCATTATGATAGGGGTTGAATTATTTTCCCGTATAGTTTCGCATTGTATCTTCGGTCCAATCGGGGGACTTCTTGTCGCATCAATTTTCAACAAACGCCGGAATTCAAAAACCCTTTAGAGTTGTCATTCCTGCGAAAGCAGGAATCTTTATTGATTGTACATTAATGTGTAATTACAGTCTTGTACTAAATATAACTTCATAATATTGTCTTTAGATAATAGCTATTTCTCCATATCCCAAACCACTCCGCAGCAAAGCAGGAAAACGATCTACATTCTTTTACTGCTTATGGCTCTCGGATTAGTTAACGTTTACTTCGCGCCGCTAAAATCATTTTTAAATGATGTTGCCGGTGTCAAAAGCGTTAACGGCTGTCCGTTGTTAACTTTTACGGGAGTGCCGTGTCCATTTTGCGGAACAGGCAGGGTATTTTCATGCATCACAGATCTTCATTTTGCCGAAAGCTTCTATTATAATCCCCTTGGGCTGATATTCTATATCATCTTTGGTTTCTTTTTCTTTACAGTTTTTTTTCTTGCTTTCCTGAAAAAGAAAATTGTCCTCAAAAAGCCGGCACTCAAGCTATGGTATATTCCCGTGTTATTTCTCGTATTAATGTGGATTTTGAACATTTTATACGGTCATCACCACTGATTGTCACCTCTCATTAAATTGAAAAGACCCTAAATTTTAGCTATATTTGTAGATAATCAAATAATTTAAAGGAATTTCTTATGAAAATATTCATTGATACCGCTAATTTAAACGAGATAAAAGAAGCTGCAAGTTTTGGTATTCTGGATGGTGTTACAACCAATCCCTCATTGATGGCCAAAGAAGGACACAAAGATGTCCGCAAGACCTATGAAGAAATATGCAAAATGGTAAGCGGTCCCGTGAGCGCGGAAGTTGTTTCAACAGATTACGAAGGAATTGTAAAAGAAGGCAGAGAGCTTTCAAAAATTGCACCGAACATTTATGTTAAGGTTCCGTTAATTATGGAAGGCCTCAAAGCCGTAAAAACATTCGCAGATGAAGGCATCCGCACTAATGTAACATTATGCTTCTCGCCATCACAGGCAGTCCTGGCTGCAAAAGCAGGCGCTACTATAATCAGTCCGTTTATTGGCAGACTCGATGACATCTCACAGGATGGCATGCAGTTAATTGAGCAGATAGTTCAGATATACGGCAACTATGGTTATGAAACAGAAATACTTGTTGCAAGCGTTCGCCACCCTATGCATTTTGTTGATTCATGTTTAATTGGCGCGGATATCTGCACCATACCGTTCAACGTTATTAAGCAGCTTGTGAAACATCCGTTGACCGATCTCGGTCTGGAAAAATTCCTCGCTGACTGGAAAAAGAACCAGGGATAAAATGAGAATACTAAACTATAGATTGCTGCTGAAGAAAGAACCCGAAGGCGGTTATACAGTTACTGTTCCTTCGCTGGAAGGCTGTGTAACCTACGGTGAAACAGTCGATGATTGCATAAAGAATGCCAGGGAAGCGATCGAGCTGTATGTGGAAACGCTGAAAGAATTCAATGAACCTATTCCGACAGAAGATGACATACTTGAATATACTTTAAGACTTGAAGCTAATGTCTAAAAGTTTGATTCTTAATCCGGATGAGATCATTAAAGTTTTGGTGAAAAAAGGATTCAAACTTGTCAGAGTCAAAGGCAGTCATTACATTTACAGAAATTTTGAAACAAGAAAAATGACAATTGTTCCTTATCATAAAAAAGATCTGCCAAAAGGAACATTTATGGAAATACTTAAACAGGCAGGAATTAAAAAAGAGGAATTAAAGGACTTAAAATAAATTGGCTAAACAAACAGCTTTTTACGATTTACACAAAGCATACAATGCTAAAATAGTGGATTTCGCCGGCTTTGAAATGCCCGTACAATATGACGGGATCATTGCCGAGCACATGGCAGTTCGCAACTCAGTAGGCGTATTTGATGTTTCTCATATGGGCGAGTTTTTCGTTAAAGGAAAAGATGCCCTTGCATTCATACAGAAATGCACAACAAACGATGCTTCAAAGCTCACACCGGGCAAAGTGCAGTATTCAGCAATGTGCTATGAAGATGGCGGCGTTGTTGATGATCTGCTGGTTTACTGCTACGGTGAGTACTTCATGCTGGTGGTAAACGCTTCAAATATTGAAAAAGATTTTAACTGGCTTCAATCAAACATAAACGGATTTGATGTTGAGCTTACCAACCGCAGCGATGATTTTTCGCTGCTTGCTGTACAGGGTAAGAACGCAATTAAAACATTGCAGAAACTTACCGATACAGAGCTTGAACCAATGAAATATTATACCTTCACCGAAGGTAAGATCGCAGGTGTTGATACAATTATTTCACGCACAGGTTATACCGGAGAAGGCATTGGTTTTGAATTATATATACCTTCTGATAAGGCGACATCAGAGAAAATATGGAAAGAAATTTTTAAAGCGGGTGAAGAATTTAATATAAAGCCCATCGGACTTGGCGCGCGTGATACATTAAGACTTGAGGCAGGATATTGCTTATACGGTAACGATATTGATAAAACTACCAATACCATCGAAGCCGGTTTAGGCTGGATAACAAAACCTAAAAAAGGTGAGTTTAACGGTAAAGCCAAAGTTGATTCAGAACTTGCAAACGGCTCCGCAAGGAAACTTGCAGGCTTTATAGTCGAAGGCAGGCTTGCCGCAAGACACGGGTATGAAATATACGCGGATGGCAATAGGATAGGACATGTTACAAGCGGCAGTATTTCTCCCTGCCTGAATAAAAATATCGGGCTTGGGTATGTTGAAACAAAATACTCGACCCCGGGAACAAAGATAAAAATCAAAGTAAGAAACGATTTTATTGAAGCGGAAGTTGTGAAAATTCCGTTCGTAGGTAAAGAATAAACAGTGTTTTTTTGAGCAGGATTCAAAAACGAAAGGTTAAAAGCAGTTAAGAATTAATGGAAATATCAGAGCAATCTAAAATGGAACACAAACCCCTTAAGATAAGCTTGTATTTTGCGCATGATTATGTTGAGTCAGAGCTTGTTTTAAAAGATAAAAATGTTGTGGTAATAGATGTTCTAAGAACATCTACAACCATGATAACGGGACTTTCAAACGGGGCGAAGGAAATTATCCCCACCGATAGCATCGCTTCGGCGGGAATGATAGGCAGAAACTCCGAAGGCCAGGCCCTTTTATGCGGCGAAAAGAACGCCAAAATTATACAGGGCTTCAACCTTGGCAACTCAATTAAGGAATACAGTGAAGAAACCGTAAAAGGAAAAATTCTTGTGTTCCACAGTACAAACGGTACACCATCCCTTATCAAATCAAAGTTCGCGCACAACTGCGTTGTGCTTGGCTTTGTGAATATGGAGCGCGTTGCAAATTACCTGCTTGAGCTAAACGAGGATTTTATAATTCTCTGCGCAGGCACAAACGGCGAATTCTCACTGGAAGATACCGTATGCGGCGGTATGCTTGTAAGCCGGCTTAAAAAACTTGCCGGCAGGGGAAAGTATGTACTTACCGATTCCTCGAGGGGAGCCTCTAAGCTGTACTCGGCATATAAAAATGATATAAACAAAATGCTGCATGATTCAGAACACGGCAGGTTCCTTGAATCCATAGGGTTTGGCGATGACCTTGCAGCCTGCGGCGAAGTTGATAAGTATAATATACTTCCCGTTTTAAGGAACGGTGTTATTAAATCGATCGAAGCGTTTGCTTCAGACCCTAAACTTACGATGAAAAAAGTATCTCAAAAGAGCGCCGGTTAATTACCGGCGCCGGTTTTGTACTGGTGGCGTAGCTTTCTTTTTTGAGGAAATATTTTTTATTTATAAATAATTAAACAGCCAAAAGACTATCAGCAGGATTAAGGATAAAAAAAGTCCCTCCCGTAGAGAGAGCAGGGGCAGCTCTCAAGGCTCTTCCCGGAAATTTGAAGAGGGCTTGCCGATATCGAACAAAAAGCAGATACTCGGCTTCTTTCTCATTATATTCAGTGTACTGATAGTACTCAGCATTGTATCATACTCCGCCGCAGATGAAACCCGCCTTGAATCACTCAGCATCACCGAACTTTTCAAAAAAGAAAATCAGTCCTCAAACTTCACAACTTCAAACTGGCTGGGTATTATTGGTGTTGTCATTTCCGGTGTATTTGTACGCGGCGCATTCGGTTACTTTTCGCTTATCATTCCCGTACTGTTCATAATTTTCGGTTTACAAATGATGCGCAAACGCAGTTTGCTATCTTTGATGCAGCTATCGGTTTACATGCTCTTCCTTATGATCTTTTCTTCAGCGCTTTTCGGAATGTTCAGAACTACGCTTGGCGTTGATAAAATTCCATACACGCTTGTTGGCACAAGCGGCGAATATTTCTCATCTATTTTCTACCTTATGCTTGGCTCGCTTGGCAGCTATATTCTTCTATTCGGACTTGTTGCAATTTTCGGTTTCCTGCTTGTTGACCGCGATATAGCCAAATCATTTGCACGGCTTAAAATGCTCATTGAGTCATTCCGCGAGAAATTCCGCTCTTCAATGGAAGAGATGAAAGAAAAACGCGAGGAAGAAAAACAGCGCAGAGAAGAAGAACTGGGGCGTGAATCCAAACGTGAGATGATTCGCGGTGAGCGTGAAAAAATTGTCAAATCTAAAAAGTTCATCAAAGATGATGAAATTTCGGATGATGAACCCGTCATAAAAGATACCAAGATAAACCGCCCGGTTGATAATGAAATGATAGTTGACGAGAAGTCGAAGGTAAAGCCTCCCGTTAAAGAGGTTCTGCCCGCTGGTGACCTGCCGCTTGAAGTCGAAAAAATTATCCCTGCTATTGATGCAGGCGTAGTTAACCCGCCTGTTAAGGTATCAAACAAAAGGCCGCAGATTGGCGACGTTATCCCCGATGAACCCGCGGAGGAAACGGTTTTCCCTGTGGAATTGCTTGAAGATTACAAAATGCCGCCGCTTGACCTGCTTGATGAACCCTTAAAAGAAGAGCTTGATGTTATAAGTGATGAAGAGCTCAAAGAAAACGGCAGACTACTTCAGGCGAAGCTGCTTAACTTTGGCGTTAAGATAGAAAAAGTTATTGCAACCCCGGGTCCGGTGGTTACACTATATGAGCTTGTACCCGCGGAAGATGTGAAGCTTAGCAGAATCGAAAGCCTCGAGGATGATATCGCGCTTGCCATGAAGGCAAAAGGTATCAGGATGATAATACCAATACCCGGCAAAGGTACCGTTGGAGTTGAAATTCCGAATCATAACCCCGTGACTGTTAAGATACGCAGTGTAGTTGGCTCAAAGAAGTTCGCGGAATCAACCCATGCGCTGCCAATTGCGCTTGGCAAAACAATTTCAGGTGATGTGTTTGTTGATGACCTGGCTAAAATGCCGCATTTGCTTGTCGCCGGTTCAACCGGCTCCGGTAAGAGTGTTGGTATAAACGTAATTGTAACAAGCCTGTTGTATAAACTGCACCCAACTGATCTTAAATTCATACTTATTGATCCTAAAAAGATCGAGCTTAACTTATACGACCAGCTTAAAAATCATTACCTTGCCATATCAAAGGATTACACCGAAAAAATTATCACAATACCGCAGAATGCGGTAATGGCGCTTAAAGGTCTTGAAATAGAAATGGAAAAACGTTACGAACGGCTTGCCAACGCGACTGTCCGTAATATTGCAGACTACAACAAAAAGTTTAAAGATGGCAGACTGAAAGATGATGAAAACATAAAACACGGCAAGATGCCGTATATTATAGTTATCATTGATGAGCTTGCAGATCTTATGATTACCGCTTCAAAGGAAGTGGAAGAACCTATCGCAAGGCTTGCGCAGCTTGCCCGCGCAGTGGGCATACATTTAATTCTCGCTACACAGCGTCCTTCGGTAGATGTAATAACCGGCGTTATAAAAGCCAACTTCCCTGCAAGGATAGCCTTCCTTGTGAATTCCAAGGTTGATTCCCGCACGATACTTGATATGAACGGCGCCGAAACTCTGCTTGGCAAGGGCGATATGCTTTATACCCCGCCCGGCGTTGGTAAGCCTATCAGGATACAAAGCCCGTTTATAACAGGCGAAGAAGTTGAAAAGGTCGCGGAGTATATTGGTAAACAAAAAGGATTCACGCGTAACTATGAGCTGCCTTCTGTGAACCAGAAGAAAAAGAAAGCATATGAAGAAAGCTATGAAAGAGATGACCTGTTTGAAGAAGCCGCAAGGATTATTGTGCGCTACCAGCAGGGCTCAGTTTCTTTGCTTCAGCGTAAATTAAAAATTGGCTATGCCCGCGCCGCGCGCATAGTTGATGAACTTGAATCAGCCAATGTAGTCGGACCCTTCGACGGCTCCAAAGCCCGCGAAGTCCTTGTAGAAACCGAAGCCCAGCTAGAACAGCTGATATAAAATTAATACGGTTTCGGTAGTATTGCTCCAATTACGTTATACATCAAATTATCCCTTGACTTATTAATAAATATTTATTCATTTTTGAAATGATTTGAGAAAATATAGTTTTACGACTACCCATAACCACCTTTGCGTTGGTGATTAAGAAAAATTGGTTTAAAATTTAAAAAAGTGTAATGATAAAAAAATACACATTTGTGATTTTTTACTTTTGCCTTTTTACATTTGGCTTATTTGCTCAACAGCCAACACAGGAATGGGTTAGAAGATACAGCCCAGGAGCTAATTTATCCGCAAGCGGATTATCGGTCAAACAGGATTCATCCCGGAATGTTTATGTGCTGGTAAGACAAGGATCAGATTCATCTTATGGAGATTATGGACTGTTAAAATACAGCCCCGGAGGTAATTTATTATGGAGTGTAAAATATAACAGCCCCGGAAACCTTGATGAAACACCAAAAGCATTTGATGTTTCAAAAGCGGGTGATGTTTATATTACCGGTTCCAGCGGAATAAATTTTGAATATCATATTCTGACTATAAAATTTAATTCAAGCGGTATATTACAGTGGGCAAAAGAATATAACGGTGGTTATGGCGATGCAGCAAATGACCTAAAAATTGATAAAAACGGGGATATACTTATTTGCGGTGGCTCATCTGTAAATAATAATATTTCTTATGCTTTAGCGGTAAAATATAATTCAAACGGAGATTCTTTATGGGTAAGAAAATTTACACAATTCCAGTATTCATACACCCGGAACCTTGTAATTGATGATTCGGCTAATGTGTACACAGCAGGTGTTCATCAGGTGAACATGAACCAATCAAATTATCTTGTATTAAAATATAATCAAAACGGTAATTTTGTTTGGTTTTCAAGCTATGGTGTAACTGGAATGCCCTCAAAAAAATGGACAAAAAATTAAGAGTGATAATTTAAGTTTT
>CALMYL010000025.1 GCA_937873695.1 uncultured Ignavibacteria bacterium | reverse complement strand
GAAAACCATTTAATTAATTTTGGCTTGCCTTTTTACATAAAAGGGGGAGAGCTTCTTTCTGGCTTCCACCGCTACCTGAACCGCCGGTATATATTGTATCATAAATGCCATTGCCAAGGTTTATAGCCAGCCCGTCGCCGCCATCAGGTATTTCACAGCCTGCAAGGTATGGGTTGAAGTTAAACGTTATCTGTGACCCTTGATATCCTGAGGTTACCATGTTTACCGGCGGATCAACGGGTGAATCATCCACTTTAAAGCAATTATTGGTTTCTTCGGTTGTGACCACTGTGAACATAGGGAAATAGCCGTATAAGTGGAATGAACTCTGGTCACTGGAAATATTGAAGATATTTTCGCCATCATCGAGTAAAAAATATGAGCCATCGACATTTATGTTATTTGTGCCTGTGCCTTCGTTTGAAATACTGTTCAATCCGCCAAGTGTAAATGCGCCGGAACTGTTGAGCTTTAGCTCACTGCCGCCTGCGGCAAAGATGCCCATTGAGCCGTTTACGGTTGATGATATTGTATTCTGTAATACATCAATTGATGATGTTAAAGCGTTTATTCCAATGTAATTATCGGTTATAGTATTTCCTTTTATTGCTCCGCCGATAACACCGCTTAGGAATACTGCCGTGTTACCTTCATTAAAAGTATTGTTCTCAATAATTAACGGAGTTGTTACTCCTGCATACGATGATACATTCACTGTTGGTATGGTTGAACCAGCGGAATTAAACGTATTACTGCCAATGTAAATGTTATTTATCGCAATAAAGGGATTATTGAAGCAAATCGCATTCACGCCGCCTTTAAGTGAGCTGTTTGTATTAAATGTACAGTTCCGTATATCAACAACGGGGCAGTCAATAATATTTACTGCGTATGTTGTATCGTTTGCGAGTCCCGTAAATGTTGCGCCGTATATCTTTACTTCGCAATTTGTGAAGCTGTGACCGCGCCACGAACCGCCCGGCACCGCATCGCTTGTTATATTCTGCGGAGCTGATGTGTTCTGGTCGCCTACTGTAAATACACCGCCTGACATAACGAACCTTGATGAATCATTAAAATGTATCGTTGTGTTTGCGCCAATTGTTATGTTAAAACCGTTATTGTAAACCGGCGCTTCGCAGGTGAAGGATTCACCGGAAATAACTTCATCAGCAACAAGCGTTCCGCCTGATCTTGGAACTTCCTGAAGCTTAAAGAGTTTTCCCTCACCCGGTTCAAACCAGCCCATTTCACCCGGGGTTTCACCCAGAACTGCGTACTCCCTTCTATCAAATACTTTTGGGGCGTTGAAACCGCCTACTTCACTGATCTTCCAGTTTATGGAACCGGATAAATTGAACTTTACCCTCAGTACCCTGTCATCGCCAGCATACCCGCCTCCTGCCGGTACGCATCTTCTGTTTACCATCATAAAGTACTTTGTGTTGGGTTCACTTGTACTGAAAAATCCCATTTCCCAAAAACGTTCTTCAGGGCAGTCAAAATATGGACCGCCAAGATAACCACTTGTCTGATAATCATTAACACATGGGTTTTGAACCCCTTGCGGCTGATGAGGGTCAATGCTCAATATATCTGAGATAATTTCATGGTTCGCGCCTTCGCTGTGGACTGAAAAGCCGGAAGTATTGGTTGAGTTAGCTATGATAGGACCCCATATATACATTTTATTGTAGAGATCGGCAACATACTGCCATTTGTTTTCGCCGTAGAAATTAATTGTTCGTTTTGTATCACCCCATGCCTCGCTTTGATTAAGGTCAGTCATACCAAATGTGTGTTCGGCTCTGGTTAAGTTTGTTAACCCGGTAATCGGCAGGTTTGCGCCGTTAAATGATTCAAACGGATTTGATACACTCCAGAACGATGATTCGTACGCATAAGGTATTATCCCGTCAACTCCGTGGCAGATAGCGAGGCAGAATTCCGTGCTGATCTCGCTGTTCATTGGCTCTTTGTGCACAAGATTGTAGCCCATAGTAATATTATCCTTGCCCATAAGGTAATGCACTTGCGGAACTACGTAATAATCCAGCTCGCGGGCATTACTTATATCCCGCATCAGCTTTACGCTGTCAATATAAGCATTCCATACATTTTGTGTGTGAATATTGTAGTTTGCCGGGGTAGTAATAATATAGCTGCTGTAAGTTGTAACAAAATATTCTTCAAATGCGTCTATTGCCCACTGCTCGTAGCGGAGGGGGTCATCATAAACAAATGTTAAGTTATCGGGTAGTTTGGGCTTCCTTATGGGTTCATAGTCGTGCCATGGGCCGGCAAACGGATACTGAGCGTTCATCAGGAAAGGCGGCTCAACGGCATCAAGGTAATCCTCATAGTCGCCTATCGGGTCTTTATTCTTTAATATTGTGCGGAAGCTCCACGGGGCAATTAAGCCAATCATTTTGTAACGCGGGTCATTGCCTGACCACGCGGGCAGGAGAGTTTCATTTAGGTATTTTAAGCAGGGCAGGTTGCTGTAATCAACTTCCTCCATGTAGAAACCTTTTACAAATTCACCATAAGTCTGCTCGTAGTTTTTCAAACGTGTTATTTTATCTGCTAGCCTATTCCTTATTTGCTGGTCTGATTGACTATTTCCAAATAAAGTCTTCGCTGCTTCATCCATAACTTTAACGTAGTCTATCCATACGCTTACTTCACCGTACCAGTGTATCTGATAGTCAACCTCACAATTGAAAAGATTCGGAAGCGGGTCGAGGCTGGGGCGACCGGTGTTTAAATCAGAAGCAAGTACTGAAATTTGTAAATTTCCATACACATCTATATAACTTCCGTCATAATCATTTGTACCTGGAAATCTGAAGTCTTCTGTAGTTATAATAAAATCATCAACAGGATCTCCATTATAATTATTTACAATTATTTTCACTACATTTTTAGGAGACCCAAATGCATCACTGGTACTTATTCTCATTCTGGGCTTAACATAATATGTATTGGGATATACCACATCTGTAAATCCGGGGCCGTTGCGCGGAAAAGGCACTTGTGCTATAGGATCGTAAGGAAAAGAACAGAATGACTGAAAACCGTTTTCCTTAACTTCCGTAAGGACAGGTTGTAAAGTGCCGGGAGGGCTGGCTGAATAATATCTTACATACTGCCCGCTGCCGTGTATGGAATTATCCTGCTCGTTAGAGCCAAGGCTGTGATGGTTGGCGTAAGTAAACCTGTCAGAAATATCTTCCGCTTCGTACGTCATAACCCTGCCGTAAGCCGCCCATCTTAGGGTATCGGGCTGGAACAAACCGCCCATGTTGTTATCGCCTAGCTTGTCGAATATAAAGGCTGCGGTATCGCCAACCCACCAGCCAGACCATGTATTGAGCTTCATTTCATTATACCAAGACCAGCTTACATCATACGTATGAAGTGACCTCGATTTTGTAGACAAGAAATTAAGGTGTATATTCGTAAAAGAAA
>CALMYL010000024.1 GCA_937873695.1 uncultured Ignavibacteria bacterium | reverse complement strand
GAAAACTTAAATTATCACTCTTAATTTTTTGTCCATTTTTTTGAGGGCATTCCATTTGGAGTAGTCAATGTACCTATACCATTATCCTGTATGCCCAAGAAAGTTCCATTGGAGCCTGAATTTATTCTGTATATTAAACTTAATGAAAGATTTGAATTGAAACTCTCCCATCCGTAACCGCCATTTGAAGTTTTTATGATACCACCGTCATTAACAACTGAAATGTCGTTAACGGAACCGGGTTTAACATCAATAAAATGGTTATCATCGTGTTGCCCTATATTTGAGTATCCACATTCTACCGGATCACCAGTAATTCTGCAAAAATCATCACCTGTATTTGTACTTTTATACAGATCAATACCACCTAAATAAATATCAATAGGCACGTCTCCTTGCTCAGGGAGAACAACTTTTAAAGACATAACATAGCCGCCATAATTTGTCATATTTGTTGCAAACTTTTGGATGAAGTTAAGTCCTCCATTTGTTGAGCGATAAAGTTTTGTATTATCATCAATATCTGAAATTGCAAAAATGTAATTATCATTCTGTTCAAATACTTCTATATGAGATCTTCCTGACGGATTAAATCCTCTGTCTTTCACTTCAAAGGTTAACCCACCATCAGTTGATTCTCTGTATCCTACTCCCGGTATGTATCTGTTACCTTCAGAGGGACCAACTAGAAAAGCTTTTAAAGGCTCTTGATATGAAAACTTAATATCGTTGCAGTTTTTACCATAGGTTCCATCAATGACAAACCAGTTAATACCCCCGGTACTGGTACGATACAGCCCCTGATTTGTAGCGGCAAATATTTCATCCGGATGTTCGGGTCTTATAGTGATTCGAAAAACTTTCAGGAATAAATTAATTGGCAGCCCGTTATTTATTTCCTCCCAGGTATTCCCCCAATCAGTGGTTTTAAAAATTCCTTTCCCAAAATACGCATAATCAAAACCATATATCCCTTCGCCCGTTCCATAATAAATAAACGGAGGATTATGTGAATTATCAATTGCTATTGAACCGGAATGATTAGAACCTAATTGATTATTAGGATCCATGGATACCCATGTGGAATTATTTGTGGTTCTCCATAACCCTCCATGAGGCGCACCTATAATAACTGTATTTGCATCTGCATATTTTACAAAATTTACTCTACCGCCATTCCATGGATAATTTGGACCAATATTAATCCAATTATTACTCATTGGATTCAGGTAATACCCGTTTGCCAGCAGCGCATTTCTTTCAGATAGTGCATTTTGCATTGCGCCGGGCGGTATTGAATCATGAGGATTAAAGCGCTGCGCATAAAACCATAAATTCCGTTTATAAGTTATACTATCTCCTTCATCTGCATATAAAAATGAATTATTAGCAAATAAAAGACATAAAAAGGCAAGTAAAAGCAGCAGGTATGGCTTCTTCATTTTGTTTTCTCCTTTTAATTCCGTTATAAGTGGGAATTATTTAAGATTTATTAAATTGTTTCATTTGATTAAAATCATTTTCTTTGTATCAGTAAATTCTTCTGTAATCAATTTGTAAAAATAGACTCCGCTGGCAAGTGAACCAGAATTAAAAGATACAGAGTATGTACCCTTATTTTGTTTTTTGTTTACTAAAACTTCAACTTCTTTTCCCGTTATATCAAATACTTTTAACAATACATTTTTATTATTTTTAAAAATAGTATACTTGATATTTGTGAAGGGGTTAAAAGGATTAGGGTAGTTTTGTTCTAGCTGATACTGATCTGTTATTGAGGCAATTATCGGGTCTATACCAACAGCCTGAGAATACTTAATAGTCAGGTAATCTGATGGACCTCCTATAATACCTCTGCTTGTTCCTGTAACATAAATATTGTTGTTCCGGTCTAATAAAATTTTGTATGCAATATCTTCCGCATTTGTTGGTTGGTTATTATAAATACCGGTCCAAACATGAGTGCCGTTTGATAAATATTTTAAAGTCACATAATCCCAACTCACACCTGTGTTTATACTTCTGCCTGTTACATAAATATTATTAGAGTCATCTAGATCTAATGAATATGCTTCATCATTTGCATTTCCTGTTCCATTATATCTTTTTACCCATAACGAATCTCCAAACGTATTGTACTTTATTGTAACATAATCATAATTTCCAGTACCAATGCCACTGCTGTACCCTGTTATAATTATATTCCCAAAGTTATCAATTCCCATGTCTGTTGCACTTCCCCCAGCGGGTCCAGGCCCTTCATAAATTACCATCCACTGTTGTGAACCTGTTGAATCATATTTTACTGTGAGTAATTTTCCGTTTATGGATCTACCGGTTGCATATAAATTAAAATTATTGTCAACTTTTATTTTATTCAGCACCTCAACTCCATTGGCAGAATGATAATTCAACCATTTAAAAACACCGTTTGAATCATATTTCGTTACGAAATAATTCTGAGTTCCATTTGAAATATTAACTTTGCCGCCACCAATGTAAACATTATTTTTTATATCTATATCCATAGTTCTTGCTGGAAACCTGAATCCGGTTTCAATATATTTTCTGGTCCAAAGAGTGTCGCCATTGGCATTATACTTTAAGACTAAACTTTCGCTATCACCAAAACCCGAAATACAAATATTACCGGATTTATCCAATAAAATTGCAGTTGACTGGTCGCTCCCCCCAGTATCATATGTCTTTATCCATTGCTGTATCCCATTGGTGTTGAATTTGATAATGTATATATCATAAGGTCCAAATGTTGGTCCAATATATCCGGTTATGTAAACATTCCCGATGCTGTCTGCAATTACTCCAACATTTGCGGCTCCCGGATAATTTCTTGTCCAAAGAGTATCGCCACTGGCGCTATACTTAATTAAAATAACTTCCCCGCCATTTGAACTTTTATTTCCTAGTACATAACAGTTGCCAACTTTATCCAATGCCATCTGGTTAGCTATTCCGCTGCTGCCTGAAGGGCGCTCATACCTTGCAACCCATTCCTGTGTTGGCTGAGCCGCCAGGTAAAAAGTAAAAAAGCAAAAGTAAAAAATTACAAATACGTATTTTCTTCTCATAACGCTTATTTAATTTCTAAATCTATTTTTTAATCTTAATCACCAACGCAAAGGTGGTTATGGGTAGTCGTAAATAACTATTTTATTAGTACGCTTACAATAGAATAATTAATTTTCGAAATGTCAAGGATAAAGTTCGAGTATAACGTTATAATATTACTAATTTTATAACTTATATATTTGTATATCATAATTTTCGCCCAATACATCTCTGTGTCCTTTGTGGTAAATACACTTTTTAATTTTTTTCCTTGCATTTGCCTTTGCCATATATTATATTTACCTATATATGCATATTGCATATATAAAATTATATACCGTTACCATGAATAAACAAACAATACCACCTGAAGAAGTTAGAATTCCAGTCTTCCAGCGGTTGTGTAATTTACCCTCAACGACTGGAAAAACGCCAAATCCAATGCGCATTGGGCATTCTAATCGGTCAATCGTTCATTTTTAATTTTTTGAATTTCTGGAAATTCTAATCGTTCAGTCACAATGCCTGTGTAACCCGAATCGCTGATTCGGGTAAGATCGAAACCACGTTCTGATTTAAATGGAATCTTCTTAAAGATGCTAAGTTGTGTCAGGCCCCATAGGGGTAGACTAAGCCTGACACCTACAAAAGCAATAACCTCTGTGGTTAAGTGCTTTTGATCCTCTTTCAAAGGAAAAAGCAGCCTCATAATTATCTATATGCAATACTTACTCTGCTTTTACTTTTAATCTTCGGAACATTTTATTTAAATTGCGTAATATGAACTATATTCAGTACAGTGCGGTTAAAATAATTGTCTCTGGGCATGTGCAGGGAGTTGGCTACCGCTATTTCATAGCGCGCTTCGCGGAAGGGCTCGGCATCAACGGCTATGCAAAAAACCTGTTTACGGGTGAGGTTGAGATCACCGCCGAAGGCAGGCGTGAATTCCTAGATGCATTGATAGAAAAAGCCTCTCAGGGTCCCCGGGGTGCACAGGTAAAATCCTGCAAAGTAGAGTGGCTTGACTTTAAGAAGAAATACGATAAATTTGAGATATTATAATAAAATAACTGAAAAAATCCCCGAAAAAATCTACTTTTTTAGCTTAAATTTCTAAGCAATAACCTAAAAATCAATAAAAAATGCTTAAAAAACTTGTTTTCTTCGCCTTATTTTTCGCTTCACCGGTTTATCTTTCTGTATTCGCGCAGTCAGAAATTCCGGCATTTGATTTTTTGAGAGTAGAGACCGGGGCAAAAGCTTCATCACTTGCGGGCGCGTTTGATACATACACAGATGACCCCAATGCGATGTTCTACAATCCGGCAAGCTTAAGCACAATTACAAATAACAAAATTTCTGCAGGCTTCGGCAAGTACCTGCTTGATATGAACTTCGGCACTCTTGCTTACGCGCAGAAGTATAAAGAGCTTGGATGGTTCGGTATAGGCGTGAAGTATTTTGATTACGGCTCCTTTGATAGAGCCGATGAATCAGGCACTCAGACCGGCGAGACATTTAATGCCAACGACCTGATGGTCTCGGTGGGTTACGGTAACTATATTTATGAGAAGATAAATTACGGCATAACGGTTAAGTATATTTATTCCGGCATCGCGGAGTATAAATCATCAGCTATAGCAATGGATTTTGGTATGCAATATCATATGCCGGAGTCACAGTTATCGTTAAGCTTCGGTGTGCTGAATCTTGGAGCGCAGCTAAGCTCTTATATTAGTACAAAAGAAAAATTACCTTTGGATATAAGAGTAGGTATATCAAAAAGGCTTGAGCACACCCCGGTAAGGCTTAATGTAACATTCAGCAAGCTGAACGAAAGCCGTGAAAAGCTGCTTCAGCACCTGAAGGCGTTTTCGATCGGCGCGGAATTCATTTTCAGCGATTATGTATCAGCGCGCTTAGGGTATGATAATGAAAGCCGCCAGGATATGAAGCTTGGCACATCACTTGGCATTTCCGGTTTTTCAACCGGCTTAGGTATCCGCTTCGCTGAAAAGTATGTGTTCGATTATTCACTGAACTCACTCGGCAAAGTTGGCAGCACACACAGGGTAAATTTGGGGTATATATTTAATTAACATTTTTATAATAAGGAGAAAACAAAATGTTCAACGAAGAAGAAGGAATTGCAGGCGGTGCGGGAATGGAAGGCGGAGCCGGAGGAGCAGGAAAAACCGAACGTACATATATTGTGCAGTCAGGTGATACGCTCAGCAAGATTGCCAAGGAGTATTACGGCGATGCAGGAAAGTATATGGATATATTCAACGCCAACACAGATAAGCTTTCTGACCCGAATAAAATTCAGGTCGGTCAGGAATTAATAATTCCGTAGGTAATTATTCAAAAGTGCCGGTTGATAAATCGGCACTAAAACATCTATCTAAGAAAGAGATTCCCGCTTTCGCCCCAAAAGGGGTGAACAGGGAATGGATCACAACAATGCATAAAAAACTCACTTACTTCATCCAGTCCTTCATAATTATTCTATTTGCTGCGGTTTTTCTATATTCATGCGGCAGTGATGATACAGTTACCAATACTCCGCCGCCGGAACCAGTTGATACATCTGATTTCCAGTACCCGTTCACGATCGGTTCATACTGGAATTATACATTAACGGTATCAGCCGAAAACATAAGGCCTGATTCAATATTACATTATTTCAGTTCGTACCCGCTAACAGGCTACGGGTATACTGAAATTTTATATGATACTGTAGTACAGATAGGCGGACCTGTGAGGGTAATTTATGACAGGCTGATATTGGGCAATGATACAACTGCCAGCCGGTATTATTACTCGCAGAATGAATATTCAATGGTCTGTTATGGTTACCGAGCTTCAACAACCGCCTCATTTCCGTTCAGGAAATTGCACAACTTGCCGTTTGGTGATTTATCAGGGATGAATACTTTAGGTATCGGGTATTTCAGTGTTTCAGATACTTTCCTTGTGATCACTCCCCCGGTTATTGTACTAAAATACCCCGTAGTAAAAAATACCCAGTGGATTATGTTTGATCAGGGATCGAGCAATATTTCAAAAAAATATATTTCCTGGGAAAATTACCATCTGGATACAGCGGTTATTCCGTGTATGCAAACCCAAAGGATATGGTCCGCTGATGGAGATAAGATACTCTATGATTATTACTCTAAGTACGGGCAGATGAAACGAAATTATCTCTTCAAAAATCAACAATACAGAAATAATCTTTTCATTACACTGGGATACTACGATGAACGCGAAGAATATAAAGTAACATCATTCAACATAGCTGCGCCTTAAATAAAATTTCATGTGCCCTGAGCATAATATTATTTCAGGGCATTATCTTTAAACTTCTGCGCGGTTTCCTTTGAATTTTCCACATCGCGCATGCCAAGCACCATATCATAATATTTAATAGCTTCAGGCTTATTGCCCTTTTGTTCATAAATTACACCTGTACCCAAAATTGAAAACACATAATAAGGTGATTCTTCGCCGGGTTTATCGGTTGTTTTGCAGATCTCAATAGCCGCTTCATATTTTTTAAGCGCCTCATCAAGACTGCCGGTTCTGCTGTAACAAACACCAAGGTAATAATTAACTTCGCGGCGTATATAACTGTTATTGTAGCCAACCCTATTACTATCAGCTTTGGCAAGCATGCCGCCATATAATGTAATACCGGCATTATAGTTATTAAGGCCAACGTAACATTTGCCAAGGAATCTTTCAAACACGGGATTATTGGGGTACATTGCGGTCAGTTTCTGGGCATACTTAAGAGCTTCAAGGTAGTTCTTTTCGTAGGATAAGTGAATGTATGCAAGAGTTACAGTAGCTTCGGTTTTTGAATATCTCCCGTTATCGGCGCAGTCGCGAAGCTGGGTTAAACCCAGCTCCTTATTCCCTTTCGGGAAAAAGAACAGCACTGCTTTTAAGAATGGGTATCGGTCAACAACATAATCAACTGCGTAATTGTAAATGCCAAGTCCAAGTATGGCGTCTTTGTTTGCGGGATTCAGTTCATAACTCTTTTGTATCAGGTTCAATCCCTGTTTGCCGTCATCAATCGCTTTCAGCCAGTTATCGCGCATTACGTTCATAAATCCGCGGTAGCCTATTACACCGCCAAGAAGAAATGTCGCCCAGTCGTTATTTTCATTTTCATCAAGTCGCTCTTCGCAAATTTTTACGCACCTGTCAACCTTGCTTAAGTAGTTATCATCGTTCGAACGGTCATCTTTATTCAGGTATATCTTCCACCATTCGGTCATAGATTGGAAAAAGTAACCGGTTGGGTCTTTGGGGTCTTCGTCTATCAGGGTCTGGAATAAAGTGTTGGCTGAATCAAACTCAAGCTTATAAACATGGTCAATGCCCTTCAGTATCTTTTCATCGCGTGACTGAGAAAAGATGACTGAGCTGAAAAATAAAACAAACACCAGTATTTTATGAATATTTCTCATAAATAATATAACGAAAAAAATGTCTCTAAAATTTCAAGTGAAGATACATTTAACAATAATTAACAAAGAAAAACCCCGCTCTGTTTATAGTTCGGGGTTAATTAAAAACCAATTAATACATCTTAGAAACCAATGCCAAAATATTTAAATCCGTTTTTCCGGACAAATTTAGGATCATATATGTTTCTTCCGTCAAATATTACGCGCTGTTTCATCAGCTTTTTGAGCTTTTCAATATCAAGCTTGCGGAATTCATTCCACTCAGTAACAAGTATAAGTCCGTCTGAATTCTTTAGCGCTGAATAATTATCCTTGTAAATTTTGACCTGATTAAATTTCCTGCCATATAACATTTTAAAATTATCGCTTGCAACTGGGTCATATGCGTTTATCTTCGCGCCGAATGAAAGCAGCTTCTCTATTATAGTAAGCGCAGGCGCTTCTCTTAAGTCATCTGTCCGTGGCTTATATGATAGGCCCCATACTGTGAATGTTTTGCCTTTAATATTATTCTTGTTATGGGCAAGGATCTTATCAACCATAATAAGTTTCTGCCTGTTGTTGATCTCATCTATTGCTTTGAGTATCTTAAAATCGTATCCCTTTTCTTTTGAGGTATTAAGTAAACCTTTTACATCTTTCGGGAAACAGCTGCCGCCATACCCCACACCGGGGAATAAAAAGCTTGAGCCAATTCTGGGATCGGAGCCAATACCGCGGCGGATATTATTAATATCCGCTTTTACAATTCCGCTCAGGTTGGCAAGCTCATTCATGAATGATATCCTGAGCGCAAGCATTGAATTTGCCGCATACTTAGTAAGCTCGCTTGAGCGTTCATCCATCAATATGAACCGCTCTGAAACGCGCATGAAGCTGCTGTACAATTCCTGCATTATCTTTGCAGCCTTCTTGCTCCTGGTGCCAACAACCACCCTGTCGGGTGACATAAAATCAGGCACAGCAGCGCCTTCTTTCAGGAATTCAGGATTAGAGACAACATCAAATTTCTTTTTCGTTCTTGATGCGATAAGTTTCCTTACTTCATCGCACGTTCCCACGGGAACTGTACTTTTGCTAACAATGACCTTATATCCGTTTATGTACTTCGCCATGTTGCCCGCAACATCAAGCACATGCCTCAGGTCAACAGAACCGTCTTCGTAGGGCGGGGTTGGAAGACAAAGGAATATAACATCCGTTTTCTGTACTACTTCTTTCAGACTGGTAGTGAACTCAACCCTTCCTTCGGCGATATTCTTTTGGAGAAGCTCTTCTAATCCCGGCTCATATATAACCGGGTCTCCTTTTTTAAGCCGTTCAATTTTTTTCGAGTCAAGGTCCATACATATAACATTGTTGCCGTTTTCAGCGAAGCATACCCCTGAAACAAGACCAACATACCCGGTACCGATAATTCCAAGTTTCATAATTGTATAATTAAGATGCAGCGCTTTGCTGCTTAATATCAGAAATTTTATAATTGAATTTTATAAAGTAAAACAATCCTGCACCCAGAAAGAGCAGAAAACTCATAGCGTGTGTCGCGGTTCCGTAGCCAAGCGCTGCGGGCTCTGAAACCATAAACATATTTACAAGAGTAACTTTGCAAATGTAGTGATAGGGTCCTGTTGCCGCAGGCGAGGGAATAAACATTGCAACGTTTATAAGCACAAGCAGCAAGTTAGCATCCCATAAACCGCGCAGCACGCCGGTGCCCTCACCGGCAGTAAGTATACCAAATGAGTAAAATGGAATATATGTACTTACCAGATACGCTGCCCAAATCAATACAGAATATATCGCTATCCTGAAAAAGAGCGATGGTTTCTTAAGCACTTCAAAGCCGGTAAGCAGTGAATCAAAAATATTATCAACTTTTTCGTGAAGCTTGGCCGGAAGAAATTTTGTGAAGAACTTAACAATACTCAGGCTCTTGCCAGGCTTGATTAACATAAAAAGGATCCAGGCAAGCATCAAAAATATAGCCGCCGAAAGTATTATTACTGCAGAGCCTATTGAAGGAATAGAATCAGTAATTCTATCTTTAAAATAAATCAAGGCAACGCCAAACATCACAAGGAACATCACAGTATCAATTATTCTTTCAACAATAATTGTGGCGAAGGCTGATGCCCGTGAAATGTTTTCACGTTTGCCAAGCATGTAAGGACGCACGACTTCACCCGAACGGGGAAAAAGGTTATTCATCATATAACCAATAATTGTAGTGGCAAACAGATTTTTGAATGAAATATCCTTCTTGATGGGCTCCATCAATACGCCCCAGCGTATTGCCCGCAGGGCTGAACCGCCGAATACGCCGATAGACATACCTAAAAACACGTAAAGATAATTTGTGGTTTTTAAAATATTTAACAGCTCGGTAAGGTTCACATTCCTGAATGCCAGGTAAAGGAACAATGCCAGCAGTAAGGTGCTGATTACGATATTAAGTTTCCTGCCTCGGCTCAATTTGTTTTATCTCATATCGATTACTTCAGTTCCTTCCGGGGGACTGAAGGTAAACTTTGAATTGGCTACGCCAATATTTGTCTGTATATTCTTAATTGAATATGTTGACGAAGATTCATCGGTAACTATATATATCTTTTTGATGATCCAGTCATCCTTGCCGACCCAAAGCTTGGCTGATTTCACATAACCGCTTTCCCTTGGCTTCAGCGAAAGGACATAAACATCCTTTCCGCTTAGTTTTTCAGTGCCTGTCAAATCACTGTAAAAATTTTCGGGGTACTGGAAGAGGTATTTATTGGGTGAAAATGTATTGCCGGTTTCCTTGTAATAATCAATTACTACCTGCTTTTTGCCGGGAGTGTATGACCACGATGTGCTGCCATCAGTAACAATTGTCTGCGAGCCGGTCTCTATCCTGTACTTGTTTTCTTTCTTTATATATAGAGTACCTGATGACGACTGCGCTTTGGATTTGTTGAACTTTATGGTTTGCGAAAATGATGCCTTGGCATCTGTAATATCTTTATATGCGTTTTGCACATTTTGGATAACTTCCTGGGCTGTAATATCATCCTGCGCAAAAATATGCGAATTAGAGAGAAAAACAGCTAA
The DNA here is from genome assembly GCA_937873695.1 of uncultured Ignavibacteria bacterium. GTDB lineage: Bacteria > Bacteroidota > Ignavibacteria > Tepidaquicellales > OLB5 > OLB5. The sequence goes on along the minus strand of CALMYL010000024.1, from coordinate 6,135 downwards.
AATTAACAATTTTGAAAGAATAATTTTTGTCATTTTGGCTCCATATCAATTATAATTATACAAATTTACATTAATTTAATGTAATAAACAGTGGAATTTGTTTAGGCATTCCATGATTTTTTGAAAATAATTGTAAAATTTATGAAAAGGAATGAGGGAAAACTCAGCGTTTTCCCCCGTTAAATATCTCATCCAATGACGGCAATTTACCTGCCGTTGTTGCCATCCTGCTGATCGCTTTTTTCGTTCTGGTTCTGCTTTACCTTCTTGTGCTTTTGCAGGTAATCCTTAGTATTGCCAAACCTGTATGAAAGATTCAGTGATGCCTGCCGCGAGCTCCAGTCATGCCTGGATGACTGAAAATAATCTGCTGAGTTTACGTCTTGACCCCATTCAGATGTATCGAAAATATCACTTGCCTTCAGGCTGATGGTCAGTGCATCATTCAGGAATGTTTTGCTGATGCCGACATCAAAATTCTGCGTCGGAACTTCTGTGCCCTGCGCATTTACCTTTTTTCCCGTGTAAGCGTAAAACAGCTCCAGATTAAACAGAGTGCCGAATGTAAAAGTTGACCTTATATTTGCCTTCCAGGAAAAGCCGTCTTCGGAGCCGTAATCGGTTAACAGCGGGTCGGAATCGAATTTAGTATTATAGAAACTGAACGTGCCGTTGAGGCTCATCCAGCTTAAAGCGCGCGAATTCAGCAGCAGGTCAAGTCCGTATGATTTTGAACCCGTCGCGTTCTTAAATGTGGTTACAGTTACAATTGAATCCTGTAAATAATTGTAGCTGGATATCACATCATGGTTCTGCCTGTAGAATAACAAAGGAGTAACAGTGGCAATATTATTAAAGAACATAAAGCTCAGTTCATATGAATCGGAGTATTCCGGTTTTAACTCCGGGTTACCAATCATAGCGAACCTGGGGCTCCACTTCCTGTAAAACGGATTCATCCTCCAGATATTGGGGCGTGTTATCCTGCGGCTATAGCTAAGCTGAAGCTGGTGCGATGCGCCTATTTTCTGGGATAAACTTGCCGAAGGAAATACATCAAAATAATTTTGTTTGAACTCCTGTGTGCCTGATAAAAGCTCTCCTTTTGTATTGGTCTGCTCTACCCTCACACCGAATTTATAACTGAAATCCTTAACCGACCCCGAAAACGAACCATAAACCGCATTGATATATTCACTCAGTTTGAAGCGGTTTTTGGTGTCTAAATTGGTCACAAAGCCATTCAGGTTATAATCAAGTGTATCTGATTTGAATTCATTATCGTTTGACCTGAACGTACCTTTATATCCTGTTTCTATCTTTGTTGTCTGCGAAAGGGGATGTGTATAATCGGTCTGCACATTGAGATTATTATTCTTAATGAGCGTGGTATCACGCTGATCAAGCGGCGTATTGTTAACGGGTACTGAAAGCGAATCAAAATCCTGCTTATTGAGCATTGATTTCATTTCATTGCGGTTACGTGAAAAAGTAATATCACCTGTCCACTCCCTGCCAAGATCATTGAGTTTATTATTGAAATAAATACTTCCGGTCAGGTTCTCCCATAGACCGTTCCGGTCACTTGCCTGGGTGTAATAGTCCATCAGACTTCCGGCAGGATCCAGATTCCTGGCAGTACTGTTATCTGTGTTATACCATTTACCTGTGCCAAAGCTGCCTTCAATCCCGATAGTTTTGCCTACTGATGTTTCATACTCAAATCCGCCCTGGCTCCAAATCCAGTAACCGTGGTTCTTTCCTTTGCCGCTGCTTAGAAGTGTTGACGGCTGAGTAATGTAATTTGTTGTGCTGTTGAATGATGAAACATTATCCCATGTGCCGGAATAAAAATTACCGAACGCGCTGGTTTTTTTCTTCTTTAAGCTGATATCGAGTCCGCCCCAGCCAGAAAAATTATCGGAGTAATTTCCGCCGCCGTTAAGACTGCCCTGAAAACCAAGGTTTTCATTTTTTTTCATTACGATATTGATGATGCCCGTTACGCCTTCGGCTTCGTATTTGGCGGGTGGATTAGTGATAAGCTCAACGCGTTCAATAGCGTCAGCGGGAATTTGTTTTAAGCTTGCAAATCGTGATGGTTTATCATCGATGAGTATTTTAACATTCTGACTGCCGCGCAGGCTTACGTTATCGTTTATATCAACATCAACCAGCGGGGTTTTTTTAAGCACATCAATAGCGGTACCGCCTTTTGTTAAGGCGGATTTTTCCACATTAAAGATCTTTTTATCGGCGGTCAGCTGAATTAAACCTTTTTCTTCTTCAACAAGAATTTCTTCAGTTGAAACATTCTGCTTAGCCAGCTTTAATGTATCCAGGTTTATTGCTGCACCCGAAGTTACCTGCAGGTTTTCAATATTCATTGCGGCATATTCCATGAGGCTTAGCTCAAGCCTGTAGGAGCCTGCGGGAATATTTTCAATGGAGAACTCGCCGGTAGGCAGGCACTTTGTGCCTTTTACCAGGGTTGAATCGCCTGACTTAAACAACTTAACATCAGCTTCAAGCGGAGCGCCGGTACTGCTTTCGGAAACCTTACCCTTAACGATGCCCTGCGCAAAGCTGCTGTAAATACTGAGGGTTAGAAGCAATAATAATGCTTTAAAGGAAATTTTCATTAAATTTTTGGATGAATTAGTTAAATTGGATGAATTATGTTTTATTGAGTTAACTATTAGTGGTAATATAACAGGATATATTACAAAATTAGTCATTAATTTGATGATTTTAAGGCATAAAAGGTTGCATTAATTATGTTGTTTTGTTGCGTTTTTGGAGTTTTTTTGAGTCCGGGATTCTCACGATGAAAACGATTTTTTATTTTGAGGGTTCCGGCTGACTTTTTTTGCGATTACAGCCTGTTTTGCCCATTGAAATTTTCTCATTATGAATATATTCATGTTGAGAAACCATTGCTGCGTGAGAATCATCGTGAGAATGGGATTGATATTACATTGCTTTAACATTCTCATGATGATTCTCATGATGATTCTCAAGATGAATAATTTAAGCGGGAAAATGTATACGAAATATTCATAATGAGAAAACGCGTCCGCTACTGAGATACAATTATTTCGGAAACCATGAAGATCGTTCGGTAAAAATAGATATTTCATTCAAAAAAGGGATTATTTAGTATATGCAATATGCATATAAATTTAATATAATATATGTCAACTGAAAATGCAAGGGATTTTGGAAATACTTTTTATTGAATCGGTGACAAATAATAGCTCCCCTCCCGTGTCAAAGCCAGGTCTGCGACTTTTGTAAGGAGGGGAAAGACCGCCGAAGGCGGGATGGGGTGGTATCATTCCCCCGTTGTTGGTCTTGCCTGACTTGTTTCTAAGTTGACCAACAACTATTTCAGTTTCCGCAGAGTCTCTCGCTTTCTGCGCTTTTTTGTCCCGAAGGGACTCTCCAAAGGAGTCCTTCGGACCTTCGGAGCAGTCCCGTGTTTCTGCTTAAGCGGGATTGAGGACTCTGCGGGCGAATACAAATGATTATATTCTGTCCCGACAAGGGGGGTTATGAATGAACCTGAAAAACCAACATGTCACTCCTACGGAGCTCTATAAGCGAGGTTATTACAATCTACAAACATAACGCTCCTAACGGAGCTAAACAATTCACACCGGTAACCCGATGCTGCACGGAGTGGTGTCGGGAGTTTCCTCCCGACACGGATAGTATGCCCTTTCCCCGAAGGGTCAAGGGCTATTATATTTACAATTACCCCTACTTCGCCCGCCCAGGGCGGGCTCTTCTCCCACATGCCGGGCCAGTCCTTCTCCGAAGGAGCGGATTCCCGCGGCCTTACAGGGGGAGATTGAAAGGGGGTATTTTCTTCAATTTTTGTTATTATGAAAATGGATTTCGCCCATCACTGAGATATTACGCCACTTTAAAGCGTCAGGTCGTAATTCGCCGTGGTGAAGTGAAGCCGTTCACGAAGTGGTGTCGGAGTTTCCTCCCGACACGGAGTAATTAACAAATGCAATTTTTCGAAAACTCCTCATTTGTTAGCATTCTGCCAGATCACCCTCCCATACCCCGTTGTTGGTCTTGTGACCAACAACAATTATATTTGTAAAATTACTTGAATAAGCTTGCAATACATTAGTTTTTTTACAGCAACTATACTTAACTGGAAACACCTGCTTTTGGATGATCGTTATAAAGATATAATAATTTCAAGCATGAAATTTCTTGTTGACGAGAAACGAACAGCAATATACGCATTTGTTATAATGCCAAACCACATTCATTTAGTTTGGAAAATAGCAAATAACTGTAAGAAAGAGGATGTTCAGCGGGATTTCCTGAAATATACCGCTCAGAAAATGAAACTTAAATTAAAGGATGAAAATCCGGAAAAATTAAAATCATTTTATGTCGGAGCTAAAGATAGAAAATATCAGTTTTGGGAAAGGAATCCATTGACTTCCAGGCTGCCAAGCGAAGAGTTGATCGTTCAAAAGATCAATTATATTCACGCAAACCCAATCAGAGGTAAATGGAATTTATGTAAGGAGTTTACAGATTACAAATATTCGTCTGCTTCATTTTACTATAGTGAAAGTAAGGAATGGGATTTTTTGACTCATTACGCTGATGCGGTTGATGAGTGAATTTGTATGCTAATTTTTGTTGTTGGTAAACTTCTCAAAATGAATTTTGTTGTTGGTGACAACACCAACAACGGGTGGATCCGGAAAAATTAAAATCATTTTATGTCGGTGCTAAAGATAGAAAATATCAGTTTTGGGAAAGGAATCCATTGACTTCCAGGCTGCCAAGCGAAGAGTTGATCGTTCAAAAGATCAATTATATTCACGCAAACCCAATCAGAGGTAAATGGAATTTATGTAAGGAGTTTACAGATTACAAATATTCGTCTGCTTCATTTTACTATAGTGAAAGTAAGGAATGGGATTTTTTGACTCATTACGCTGATGCGGTTGATGAGTGAATTTGTATGCTAGTTTTTGTTGTTGGTGACAACACCAACAACGGGGTGTTTGGGGTTAGCCAGAAGGCGGGAACACCTGCAAAGGGGTGAATATATTTTATAAAAAGGCAACGAGGTTTACCCAAAAAGGATAAACTAATTAAACGTTTGGCGACGGAATAAATTATCCACGGTTTACCGTGGGCTCACTGCCTTATTTTTTTATATCATTTAATTATTATAAATTTTTTAGTTTCTATTAAATTCTCATCAATTATCAGAGAATAAAAATACACTCCTGAAGCAAAATCAGGGGTATTCAAAATAACTGAGTAGTAATTTGATTGTTGTTCGCTGTTTACAAGTATTTTTATTAATTGGCCTAAAGCATTATAAATATTCAGGCCAACATTTGCTTTTCTTGGTAGTGCATAAGAAATTATAGTTGTTGAATTAAAAGGATTTGGAAAATTTTGATTCAATCTGAAAACTGTTGGTAATTCATAATTGTTTGAAATAATTCCTAATGTTTGATTATACTTAATTGTCACAGCATAACCTAAATACCCACCACCGGTAACATATATTAAATTTGAATCAATCAGCAGGTTATTTCCACTTGAAGAATCAGTTGATATAATCCATTGTTGCTCTCCATTTTCAGTGTATTTAATTATCACACCAACATCCCAGTCGTTAATACTGCCTGCGATGTAAGCATTACCATATCTATCTAACTTTAGATCGATTGGATTGTATTGAGGAATTCCCGAACCTCCTATTGGGAATCTTCTTACCCATATAGTATCACCGATATTATTATATCCTAAAGTTATAAACTCTGAAGTATTTCCTGTTGAACCGCAAACTGTTGTATAATATATTCTGCTTCCATCAGAGACTATTGATAAACCTGTGGGAGTATTTCCACAACGGTTGTTATTTGCAATACCGGTATAAGCTTTAGCCCACTCCTTTATTCCAGCTTGATTTATTTTTACAAGCACATTATTCCTGCCGGGCTGTGGTACATCCAGTGTTCCAACTACATATACATTTCTGTTTGAATCAATTGCGATACTGTTTGCAGATGCTGCAAAATCTGTTTGAAGTGACCTCGATTTTGTAGACAAGAAATTAAGGTGTATATTCGTAAAAGA
>CALMYL010000023.1 GCA_937873695.1 uncultured Ignavibacteria bacterium | reverse complement strand
TGAAACGTTTGAATAGCTATTTCCGCCATTGTATTTTATTAATTGGCACGGTGGTCCTGAGCATTTAGAAATAAATACATCAGAATTTCCGTCGTTATCAAAGTCTGTAAATAAGGTTGCATAATTTCCTCCTCCACTACTAATGTTCATAGCGCCCGGAGTTACATTGCACTGATAATAGGTTAAATTAGCACTTCCATCGTTTAAATAGTAAACATTTTCATTAATATCATGACAAGAAAAAATGTCTAAATTTCCGTCTTTATTTAAATCGGCAAAATTGGTTCTTTGGCAAAATATGTATTGACCTGGGGTAATTCCTGTATAGGCAGTTCCTGTGTTGTTAGAGCGTAAAATAGAAAGCCCACTACCGTTACCTAAAACTAAATCGTTGTATCCATCTTTGTTGTAATCTCCCGCGGCCATACTCCAACTAGGCATAAAATTTGCACCTGTAAAAGGTATGTCTGTAACCGTAAATGTTCCAGCAGTATTAGTTTGATAATGTATTCTAAGACTGCCACTATTTACACCAACAATATCATCTTTTCCGTCATTATTCATGTCTACTACGCAAATATTATAAGAGCTGTTTATTGTAGAAATGTTTTGGTTGGTAAAAGTAATTGGAGTAGGAGCCGGCGGTACGTATGGGCTTTCTGTTAGCTGAAAAGTAAATCCGTTGCTTGTCCATCGATTATCCCAAGCAATATAGTATGTGGTGCCAGCTATTACAGAAAAGGTATCAACAGATGAGAAGTTACTACCACTATCATCGTCTCCTGCAAAACAAGCTAATGTTGCGCATGTTCCTGTATATACATGAAAACGAGTATCTACTCTAGGTGTATTTGCTGAAATGTCTGTAGTTATAGTAACATTATAATTTTGTGTGGGTGCATAAACATACCACTCACCAGCAGCAGAGCTACCTAATGAGCCGTTTGGTGCACAAAAAAGTGTTGGTGCAGTGCCATTTACAGCGGCAACTACATGTGTGCCTGCAGTAATTGGTAATGCCGTAGCGCAATTATCTTGCGCATTGGATATTACCAAAGACAAAATACTGCCTAAAATTGATAAAGTAATTTTTTTCATATTTTATATTTAATGGTTGTTGTTTATTCGCATGGAGTTAATGAGTTAATCCATTCTTCTATTATGCTTACACCTTCTTCATGAATTATAGATCTTCCGTGAAGTGGCATCATAAAAGATTCGTTATCAGTATTTATTCTATGGAATAACATAGAACGGTTTATGTTGCCAGGAGTAACTATTTTACTTAGTGCTGGTGGAAAATCTTGCATATCTTGTGTATCTACACACACGCCCATATTGGTTCTGTTATTAAAAGTTTCATTAAATGCAAATCGCATAGGTCTATAATAACAATGTCCTTGCTCACTATGGCAATGTGCGCAGTTCATATCTACATAAGAACGTGCTCTTAATTCTATTGGTTGTGAAATATCGTTATAATTTATTACGGTATTTTCTTGGGTAGGAAGCGAAAAATTATCTTGCACTATACCCAGTTCTTTCCATCTTGTGAGCTGATTTTTAGTTACACTTCCGTAATTGTATTCCCAATTTAAGAATTGAGGTTTAATGCCAATGGGAGAATTGGTATAGGTATCGTCTGTTGGGTTTCTAAGTTTATGACAAGTAATACATTGCGATTCGTTGGGTAATCTATAATTTGCAGATTTTGTAACACCATTTTCTACAAAAGTAATTGATTGGTTGCTTCCGTTCATATCTAAGAAAGCTTCTGTTTGCTCATCATTCCAAATATATTCGGCAAATATCCAACCAGAAGATTTACGAATCATAACTCTTGTTTCTAAAATTTTTTGAGTGTTTGAGGGTAGTAAATTGCTGTAATAAAAATTTTTGATAATTGCAGAACCCACGGGTAACTCAAGTATATTAGAATCTCCGTTGTAAGTGGCTTTTGTGCCAGATGGTAACCATACAAATCTTTTTTTGTGTGCGTAATCGGTAAAAAGGGTACTTGATGGTTCATAGGGAATTACATTTAGTGAAGGATTCATGTTTTTCATTTCTCCATCAAAAAAATTATATTCAGATAGGGTCTGATAGGGTACTTGTGTTAAATCTACCTTTACAGGTGATACAGGTATTGGATCGTAATTATCATCTTCATCAGGAGAACAATAAGTAATTGCAAATAATGTTACAATACTTAATAGAAAAATTCTGTATTTTTTTAACATAAATAAGTAATTAACAAACAAATATAGTTTTTTTTAAATATAAAATTAATTTTTATTGTAATATTTTTTAATATCACAATAAAAGCTATACATTAAGGCGCTATTTAGAATTTTATTTAAAATGAGGCGAATTTTCTTGTTCTACTTTTGTTATAAAGTAAGGAGTATCGCCCCACCAAAAAAAGGTTCTGTATCTTTCTATGTATTCTACTTTTACATATTTTCCTTGCATGTCTTTAAGTTGCTGTATGATTGCTTCATTGCCAGATAATACAGAAAATTTAAATATTTGTGCCCCAGATATGCCTTGGCTTATTTCACCTTCCCAGGTTTTAACCACATACCCTTTATGGCTTATTTTTATGAGCTCTCCAGAACGAACACCTTCGCTAAAAGGCACATAATACACAAATGCATAATAGGCAATAAACGCTATGGTTATAAATAAGAAAATAAATGCTGAAATTTTTTTAAAGAGTGTCATTGTTATCTATGTTTAAATTATTAATGTCTTGTAAGTTAGCTCTATTAAGTAAATTTTCTGGTAATGATTTTTTGGCTTTTGCCCCCATTTTTTTTAATCGTTCTACGCTAGATACCAAATTTCCTTTACCTTCTATAAGTTTGTTCATGGCTTGGCTATACTCTGTTTTGGTTTCGTCCATTTTTTTTCCAATTTTAATAAGGTCTTGAATAAAACCTTCAAACTTATCGTATAATGCGCCGGCTTGTCTGGCAATTTCTATGGCATTTTCTTGTTGTTTTTGGTTTGCCCACATACTATCTATGGTTCTTAATGTTGCTAATAGGGTAGTAGGTGTAACAATAACAATGTTTTTTTCAAATGCTTTATTGTAAAGATGTGGTTCTATATTAATTGCCGTGGCAAAAGCAGATTCTATTGGCACAAAAAGCAAAACAAAATCTGGGCTTTGCATTTGGTATAAATCGTAATAATTTTTTTCTGATAGTTGTTCTATATGTCTTTTTATAGATTGTAAATGTTCTTTTAAGAAATTTTGTTTAAGGTCGTCGTTGTCTTCGTTTATAAATCTTTCATAAGCGGTTAACGATACCTTGGCATCTATTATCATTTTTTTGCCATCGGGTAGGTTTATAACTACGTCGGGTTGTAATCTACTGCCATTTTCTGTAGTAAAACTTTGCTGAACAAAATATTCTCTGTCTTTTTCTAATCCAGATTTTTCTAAGACGGTTTCTAAAACCAGTTCGCCCCAATTACCTTGCGTTTTACTTTCTCCTTTTAAGGCTTTGGTAAGGTTTATGGTTTCTTTGCTCATTTGCTCATTAACTTCTTTTAAACCAAGTATTTGTTGCCTTAGTGCTGCATGGTAATCTATGCTTTCTTTGTGTGTGTCTTCTACTTTTTTTTCAAAAAGAATAATTTTTTCTTGCAACGGATTAAGAATATTTTTAAGATTTTCTTTATTCTGTTCGGTAAATTTTGTTGTTTTTTCTTCGAGAATTTTATTGGCTAAATTTTCGAAATCTTTGGTAAATTTTTCCTGAAGTTTTTCTACTTCTTGTTTTTGTTCTATGTTTTTTTGTAAAAGGTTTTTTAATTCTATTTTTTTTTTGGAAGTTTTTTTAACAAAGTTTTTTTTTTTTCTTAATATACCCACCTCCCCTGAACCCCCGTGTTGAAGCCGCCTGTGTTGATGCGCCCGTGAACCAGTATATTACCGCGCCGCCGCAGATAAATCCTAATATTGAATACGGGTTGAGTATGCTTAACACCGCTTCCGGCTGAATGCCCAATGTGTTTTTTATGACAAGGATAAGTGAAAATATCATTGTAGTTGCTCCTACTACCGCGGTACCAATTAGCACCGGTTTAGCAGTGGCTTTAAAAGTATTACCAGCGCCGTCATTGGCTTCAAGGTAATGTTTTGCTTTTTCAAAGTCAGGTTTGAATCCAAAATCTTTCTGTATCTCTTCTGAAATACCGGGTTTTGATTCAATAAGCGAAAGCTCATAAATTGACTGAGCGTTATCTGTAACAGGTCCGTAACTATCAACTGCAATTGTAACCGGACCCATACCCAGCATACCAAATGCCACAAGGCCAAATGCAAAGATCGAAGCGTAAGCCGGTATCATTGCGCCGGGGATCGCAAGTGATGCAAAGTAAGCGATAAGCATTAATACAAAGAAAACCATACCGATCCAGAATGCCGAGAAATTACCGGCTACCAAACCGGATAGTATAGTAAGCGATGAACCGCCTTCGCGTGATGCGGTTACAACCTCGTTAACATGTCTGCTTTTTGGTGATGTGAAAATTTTCGTGAATTCCGGTATCAGCGCAGCGCCAAGAGTACCGCAGCTGATAATTATAGAAAGCGTCAGCCATAAATTATCGGGTAAATGACCGATAAGCACTTTGCTGATAACAAATGTTACTATCATTGAAAGTATTGAAGTGATCCATACAAGTGAGGTCAGGGGTTTTTCAAAATCTATATCTTCATCTTTGCCGTATTTGGCTTTAGCCCAAATACCGTTTATGTAAAATGAACCGATAGATGTAATGATCATAAGTATTCTCATAACAAATATCCATGTAAGTAACTCTGTCTGGAACATTACATCGGGTACTGCAAGTACAATAAAGCTGATAAGCGCAACACCTGTTACGCCGTAAGTTTCAAAACCGTCAGCGGTGGGTCCAACAGAATCACCCGCATTATCACCGGTACAATCTGCAATAACACCGGGGTTACGCGGGTCATCTTCTTTAATCTTGAATACTATTTTCATTAAGTCAGAACCAATATCAGCGATCTTTGTGAAGATACCGCCGGCTATTCTGAGCGCTGAGGCGCCGAGTGACTCACCTATTGCGAAGCCGATGAAACTTGCGCCGGCAAATTCACGGGGAACAAAAAGCAGAATGATTAACATCATAATAAGCTCAACGCAAATAAGCATTACACCAATGCTCATACCGGCATCAAGGGGAATATTGAGGAGTTTAATTGGTTTCTTTTCAAGCGAAGCAAAAGCCATACGGCTGTTTGCAAGTGTGTTCATCCTGATACCGAACTTGGCCACACCATAAGAACCAAGGATACCGATAACAGTCCACATTAAGATCAGGGCAACTCCGAGAGCGCCTGTATGATTAAGCACACCAAAATAGAAACCGATACAAATGGCGATAAATACAAATAAGATAGCAAGGAATTTGCCCTGCTGGCTTAAATATGTTTTACATGTTTCGTAAATTATCTGGGCAACATCAAGCATGCTCTGGTGCGCCTTTAATTTTTTTACCTTCATGAACTGCATTATTCCGAACAGGAGTCCGATAAAACATACAGCAATACCAATAAGCAGCATATTGTTCTGGTCTGCGCTTAGTTCCGGTATTTTAAGATCGGCTTCGCTTGCAAAAGCGGTGACCGAACTTAACAGAAATAACAAAGTACTTAGTATTATGTTTTTCTTCATATAGTTATTTAGTTAGTATTATTCACTCATTCAATATCTGCAGCGGGGTTTTCAGCGCCGGGGTATTCCCGGTGCGGATTATCCCTGTTTCCTGATGTTCTGCTCTTAAGTTCTTTAACGCTTCCGTTAAACCTGTTCATTGTGCCGGCAATTCCGGCTTCAATAAAACTCAGTGCTGCATCCTTTGCTGCCTCAACCGATAGTTCCAGCAGATCGTATTCTTCTTCTTCAAACTCAGAAAGCACATAATCTGCCAGAGAAAATCCCTCTTCGCTTCTGCGTTTATCAAACTCACTGCCAGACTTTATACCAAATCGAAGCCTGGGAATTGCTTCTGTTTCCATTTCATACATCACGGATCTTATTCCGTTCTGCCCGCCATCAGTGCCGTCTGGCCGCATCCTTAATACGCCAAGCTCAATATTAACATCATCATAAATAATAAGGATATTTTCTTTCGAAACTTCATACTTTTCGTAAAATTCTTTCACGGCCTTACCGCTCAGGTTCATATATGTGAGGGGTTTCATCAAAACCACCTGGTAAGTATTTCCTTGTGCATCTTTATGATCTGTTACAGCGTAAAGGTAATTGTTTTCAAACTCAAATGATTCTATTTTAAAGAACTCCGCTAACTTATCAATAACAAAAAACCCGGCATTGTGCCTAGTATTGTGATACTTTGCTCCCGGGTTTCCTAATCCAACTATTAAATACAATTTTCAATTAACAATTTTCAATGAACAATTAACAATTATATATAAACATATCTTTAACAAGATAATTATTCATTACTAATTGCACATTACACATTGCTGAATTACTTCTTGTCTTCTTCTTCTTCGTCTTTCTTGCCTTTAGCGATAACTTCAGGTTCAGCAGCAGCAGTTTCACCTTCTGCAGGTGTGCCTTCAACTTTTTCAACTGCCGGCGGTACTACCGCAACTATTGTTGCCGTAGGCGTTCCGTGAATTTCAACATTTTCGATCTTAAGATCGCCGATATGGATAGCGTCGCCTATTGCAAGCGAAGCAATTTCCACATCAATGTGAGCCGGAATGAACTTAGGCAGACACTCAACTTCAAGTGAGTGAAGCACATGCTGTATAACTCCGCCATCTCTTACACCAATGGGCGCACCAACAAGCTTTATCGGGACTTCAACTTTGATTGTCTCGTTCTCTGATATACCCAATAGATCAAAATGTATGGGTTTATCGCTCACGGGATCGAACTGGATATCTTTTAAGATACAGTTTTCAGCTTTATCAATACCTTCTATCTGAAGATTGATTATGCTTACTTCTGAAGTATAAACGAAAGGATTTAGAGCGGTATCTTTTACGCTTATCGCAACTGCAGGTGAATTCTTGTAATAAAATACACCGGGTATGAACCCTTTTTTCCTTGCTGTTTTAGTAGTTGAGTTACCCAGATCTTCTCTTTTCTGAGCAGATAAATTCACTATAGCCATTGTATAACCTTTTTATTAAATTGTTTAGCGGAATTGTTACAAACCACAAAAATAGCTAAAAATTGCTTTTTAGTCAATTGAAAAGGCTGTATAGTAGGGTTATTTCAATAAATAATCTTACGGCTTAAGTGCATGTATAATAATATTTTATACCAATACCGCAATAATGACTAACGACCGTTAGGAGCGTAAACTTCTTTGGCGATATTCGCTCTATAAATCACTTTATTGTCTATGAACAGTTAATTCGAATTTATTTTAGCCAGCCTTCTTTTCTGTACCACTCAATAGTATCTTTAAATCCTTCTTCAAGTGTGAATGATTCCTTAAAGCCAAGCTCCCGCTTTGCTTTTTCTATCGAGCATATCCAGTACCTTTGTGTAAGCTCACGTGATTTTTCTATATTCAGCACAACAGGCTTGGGCGAAAAAAAGCCAAACACCTGAGAAAAGAACGCTGTTGTTTTCACGGCAAAATGCGGTATTGTAAGTTTCACCGTTTTTCGCCCGAGCAGCTTTTTGGTAATCTCGCCAACATCACGCCAATTGTAATACAGTTCAGATGAAATGAAATAAATACTTGATGAAGATATGTCATTTTCACCCGCCAATATGAATCCCCTGACAAGATCAACACCGTGAATAAGACTGACAAGCTTGTTATCAAAGCCTATCATAGGCTGCAGGCCGCGGCTCATTGATTTGAAATATTCATAAATGGCATAATCTCTGGGACCGTAAACGGCAGGCGGCCTTACAATTGTACAATTGAATTTATCAAAAAACCCCATAACAACTTTTTCAGCTTCAACCTTTGACCTGCCGTAGGTTGTTAACGGAAAATAATCACGGGTTTCATCTATCGGCTTGCCGTCAAACGAGGGACCTACAGCCGCCTGTGAGCTTACATGCACAAATTTTTTTATTCCGGGGTTATATTTATAACACGCTTCCAGCAGACTTTTTGTGGCGTCAACATTTCCGCGGTAGAACTCTTCTTTTTTCTTGGCGAACGTAACTCCCCCGACATGATAAACATAATCCACATCACTCAGCGCTTTTTTCAGCACCTCATCGGTAAACAGATCGCCTTCAATGTACTCAACGGGTTTATCTTTCAGCCATTTTGTACTGCTGTTCTTCCTGATAAGCGCCTTAACTTCATAATTTTTCTTTATCAGCTCATCTATCAAATGTGAGCCTATGAATCCCGTACCGCCTGTTACAAAAACTTTAGCCATAAAAAATTATCCAGTATCTTTAATTTATAATTAATCCCTTTACGGAATCCGCAACGTAAGTCCACTTCCATTTTTTGTAGTTGTCAACCAATCCCGCCTTGACCGGATTTTGGATAACATAATTCACAATATTCCCGAATTCAATACTATTTCTTATTACATGATCATAGCTTTCATTGTGCCAAAATTGCCCGCTTCTGTTCAATATTTTATTTGATTCTTTAGCAGTATACTTTTTCAGATCCTGCAGTATTTTTGTTACCCTGTAACCCGAAACGCCGTTTCGGGGTGTCGAATCAGCGATTCGACCTACATTTTCATCTCCAATTTCAAATACCATATGAACATGGTTTGGCATTATACAAAAACAATGCAAGTCATACACTTTTTTATCTCTGAACATTATGCTGTCATAAACGATTTTTGCAACATCATTATTTTTAAGCCATAAAACTCCGCTTTCGGAACCATCCAGAAGCTTGTCAAATTTTCCAAAATACTGTTTTCTTCTTTTGTATATGAGGTTATTTCTTTCAGAAATATTCTTAATTAACTTTGTACTTTTTATGAAATGATCATATTCCTCTTTTAAGCTGAGAATTACGCTTTTAGGCAATGAAAATGCCAGTCTGAATGTAATGAAATAAATTGCATTATCCGGCTGGTAATGAGGAAGATTTCGCTTATAATACAATTGCGTCATTTACCAAAAAAGTGTTTTTCCTTGTTATAATTTCATAAATAAAGTAAATTAGTATTCAAACATATTCAATTAATTACGTAATTTCAATTTATTACGTTATTTCAATTTATCAGGCATTTCCTATGCCAAAAAAGGAGCATTTTTAAGTGGCTGATCTATTTCAAAAGTGTTTTGATTTTACAAGAGCTGATGAGGTTAAGAAATCAGGGCTATATCCCTATTTCAGACCAATTGAAGAAAATGAGGGTCCTGTTGTTCAGATAGAAGGCAAAAAGATGATCATGGCCGGTTCAAATAATTACCTTGGCTTAACAGCTCACCCAAAGGTAAAAGAAGCTGCAATAAAAGCAGTTGAAAAATACGGCACAGGCTGCAGCGGCTCCAGATATTTAACAGGTACTTTAGACCTGCACATTGAACTCGAAAAAAGAATGGCTAAATTCTTCGGAACTGAAGCCGTATTGCTTTTTTCAACGGGTTACCAGACGGCACAGGGTATAATCCCCACAATTGTGCAAAAAGGTGAATACGTAGTTTCAGATAAAGATAACCATGCTTGTATAGTAGCCGCTGACCTTATGGCAAAAGGCGCTTTTGCGGAGTTCAAACGTTACAAACATAACGATATGGATGACCTCGAAGCGGTACTGAACAAGATACCGAAAGACAGAGGCATACTTATCGTTTCAGACGGAGTATTTTCCACCACAGGAGAAATTGTTCACCTGCCAAGAATGGTAGAGCTTGCCCAAAAATTTGGCGCAAGGCTTTTAATAGATGACGCGCATTCAGTAGGTGTAATTGGAGTTGGCGGAAGAGGCACAGGCTCTCATTACGGATTGATGGACAAAGTTGATATGACAATGGGCACATTTTCAAAAACGTTCGCTTCGCTGGGCGGATTTGTTGCTGGTTCAGAACGAGTACTGAATTACATTAAGCATCACGCGCCTGCGCTGATATTCAGCGCTTCACCAACACCGGCAAGCGTAGCTGCAGCTATGGCTGCCCTAGAGATCCTTGAAGCTGAACCCGAAAGGATTAACAGGCTTATCGCTAACGCTGATTATATGCGCGCCGGGCTGAAGGCACAGGGTTATACTATTATTGAAGGTGTGACCGGCATTGTTCCGGTTATACTGGGTGATTTCCAGAAGACGCTGATATTCTGGAGAAAACTATTCGATGCCGGAGTTTTCACCAACGCATTTGTGCCGCCGGGCGTGCCGCCGAATCTTTCTATGCTGCGCACATCATATATGGCTTCACATGAAAAAGAACATCTTGACAGAATGCTGGAACTGTTTGGCGAAATTGGCAGAGAGCTTGAATTAATAAAATAGTTTATTGAATAGAACTGAACAATAATTAATTTAACCCACAGTGAATAACTGCGGGTTTTTAATGATTAATAAATGAATAAAACACTGACTATTAAGTCTTTAAATATTCAACAACTTTTAAGTTTTATTGAACGAAATAATCTCGCAGTACCTGAGTTTCAAAGAGATTATGTTTGGCAAATTCGACAAATACGAGACTTATTTAAGAGTTTGATAAACTATTATCCAATCGGTAGCTTTATAATTTGGAAAAATAGGCAGAATATAGAAGCACGATCTATATTCTATTCGACTAAAAGAAAATCGCAATATTTGATTATTGATGGACAACAAAGACTATCAACCATTAGTTATTTGTGTTCTCAGCAAAACTTCTTGAAGGTTAAAAATGAATTTGAATCAATTTGTAAATCGATAAAGCCAATAGAATTTGAAAGATTTTATTTTAAGAAGAGTATTAATCCAGAACTGCAATACTCCAAAGAGCACAATTCTGAGTTTAATTTCAAGCTATTTAAGCAAAAACTAAGTAGATATAAATTTCCATTAATCATAATAAAAGAGAATAAGTATGAAAATGCAGTGAATATTTTTGAAAAAATAAATCAATCGGGCACAAAGATATCAACTGATTTTATTTTTCTCTCAGAAACTTGGAATAAGAAATCAAATCTTGGTAAGACATTAAGGATTTGGAGAACACAGAATAAAGACCTATTAAGTTCTAAAGTCCCGAATATAAACTACATTCACCTAATGGGCATAATAATTCAACTAGAAAACAAAAAGGTGTTTAAATCAAATAATGTAGATGTTTCAGTAAAGAACTTAAAAAAGATTGCTGAAATAATTAGAAATGAAAAAAGTACGAACAAATATGAAACTATTCTGAAAAATTGTATTGATTCGATATGTAGTTCAATTTCCTTCCTTAAGAAAGAAATTCAGATAAAAAATTTGAACGAATTACCTTCGCAAACACTTATAACAATGTTAGCTGTATTCTTCTACTATCAAAAAAATAAAGCATTAGACAAAAGATTAAAAGAATTAAAAAAATTATTTTGGCGATCTTCTGTCGGTAGCAGATACATCGGTAAAGACTACAATTATAATATTAGCAGGGATCCTTACAAATTGAAATTATTAGCTACAAAGGGAACCCCTTTAAATCTTCCAAAGCATACAGTTACCTATAATGAATTATCTAATGTAAACATTCATACGGGAAAATCTGCTCTTAAAAATTCAATTAAATTGATGATGTGGTTGAGAAGCCCAAAGTGGATAAATAATGAAACAATTTACAAACATGAAAGTGATCAGAAGAAATCAAAAAAAGAAGATGACCATTTCTATCCGTTTGATTTATACAAAAAGAATAAATATTTGAACAAAGATATAAATTGTTTATTGAATGTTGTCTATTTATCAAAATCGTTGAATGGCTCAAAAGGTAATAAACTACCAAGTGTTTGGCTTAAGGAAAAACGCAAATCTATTAAAAATTACAAATCAGAACAATATTTTTTTAAGTCACAATTGCTTCCCTTTAAAGACATAAAGGAATTAGAAAAATTCGAAAACAAATTCATAAATAGATACAATAGTATTAACAAAAATTTCAAATCTAACTATTCCTCTTTTTTGAAAAATAGATACACTTTATTTAAAAAAGAATTAAATCTAATACAAAATGGCAATTAAAATTTCTTTCTTCTTAGTCCTTATGACTTTTTTAATAGGCTGCTCCAAAGAAGAGACTCAGCAGAATCAACAGAAAGTATCGCAGGATGAAAATGATAACCCCGCCGATACAAACCTGACTCCTGAAGAAAAATTCTCAGCCGCTATACTTGTTGATTTCCTTGGCGATAGTGATGATGAAGACCTGGGTGATTTCCTTGAAACAAAAATATATAAAATGGGCGCGAATTATAACGGGGCAACGGTGGTTGAAATTACGCCAAGCACATGGCTTGTATCACTCGAAAAAGACGGCGCGGTAAAAAATTATTTGCTGCAGAAATACGTTGATTTCAAATCAAACGAATATTATTTCTCATTCAAAGAAACAACATTGCATCTGACCGATGTAATATCACGCGTGAAACCGAAGACTCAGGCTGGTGAGTAAATCTGTTTTTAATGAAATGGTGTTGTCCCTTTTCAGCTTCTATTGCTTCTAAAACGGCCTTTTAAAAATGTCGTTAAGAAATTATTCGAGTAAGCGTCGCAAGAAAAACTGTTTGAATCCGGCGGCAGCCGGATGAGTTTTTTTTAGTTTGACCAAAAGATTTTTGTCATTCCTGCGAAAGCAGGAATCTTAAAAAATTATTGCGAAAATTCTCTAGAGATTGAATCTAAGATAACCTCTTAACGCTCTTTCCCGAATTTAATGGATTTCCAACTTCATCGCTTACTAATAACTTATGGTCTGGATACCTGCTTTCGCAGGTATGACATTTTTATTCCATCTCCGCATGCTCAACCATTATACACCTGTTTTGCACAACTTTTATACCGTTCTCCTCAAGCAGCTTTGCTGCGTTATCGTTATATATCCCTAACTGGAGCCATACATACTTTGGCTTAGGTGCCATTTGCAGTATCTCAAGGGCATGTTCATCAATAAATTCCGGTCGTCGGAAGATAAGCACCATATCAATGGGATCGATCAAACGATTTACTCTATCTATAACGTTTTGCCCAAAGAGCTCAGTACCCTGAAGTTTTGGGTTTACCGGAAATATCATGTAATCATGCTGCTGCATATATAAAGGTACTTTGTACGCATATTCCCATTCATCTTTTTTGGCACCAATAACCGCAATAGTTCTGGTGTTTTCAAGCATTTCTTCAATAATTGTCATAATATATTACCTTATTTACTGATACAAACAGATTAATTGCTGATTTTGTTCTGAAATTACAATGATTAAGACTCCTCATAAACCTGGCAGGTCTTTGAGACTGGCAGGTTTAGTCACCACACACCTGTATCCTAATACCCTTTTGCATTGAATTTAAAAGTAACTAAAAGTATTTTTGTACTAATATGATAAGTAATTCAACAAAATTTCTTATATTATTCAGGCTTAAAACCGGTTTTTTAGAATTCAGAATATGATGTCCCGACTATATAAAAGCGGGACATTTTTTTTATATACAGCTTCAAATAATTAATTCAGATGAATAACGCGGCAAATACGGCAAAAAAATATTTTCCATCTTCAGCAATTAAAAGTATTAAGTACATCTCGCCGGTATTCGCCCGTAAATACAAAATAATTGTATTTGTTCCTTTAAAAAATGCAGATGAGCTTACTTTCAAAATGGCGGCAGCCGGCGCGGGGAACATTGGCAAATATTCAGTTTGCTCATTCAGAACAAAGGGAGTTGGAACTTTCCTGGGTTCAGCTTCATCAAAACCAAGGGTCGGCAGAAAAGGCAGATTTGAAATGGTGGAAGAGATCCGGCTGGAAATGATCTGCGAACAGGAAGAGCTTGATAAAGTAATTGATACTGTTTACAAAAA
This sequence comes from uncultured Ignavibacteria bacterium, assembly GCA_937873695.1. Lineage (GTDB taxonomy): Bacteria > Bacteroidota > Ignavibacteria > Tepidaquicellales > OLB5 > OLB5. The sequence goes on along the minus strand of CALMYL010000023.1, from coordinate 179,455 downwards.
TCACCCGTACGAAGAACCCGCGTGCGAGATATACCCGGTTATTGTAAGGGATATAAGACCAAACAAAGAAACAGCGCTTGTTCATCTTAAAAGAGCCGTAAAGATAAAAGACATTTTAAAAAAAGCCGGCCCAAAGATCTCAGCTGCAGCGCTTCCTGTAAAACTGATGAATACCGGCGTAAAACGCGCGCTGATAGATCTGACCGGAACAACCCGGTACGAAATAAATCCTTCCAAAACCAAAACTATTGTAATTAGAAAAAATAAAAACATAATTAATTTCGAAGTAATATGAGTATGAAAGAAAGAATTCTGCAGCTTTACAAACTGAACCGTATTGACAGGGAACTTCATGAGCTTATCAGCCTGAAGGGCGATATTCCCGCGAAGATAGAAGATCTGAGCTCTGAGAAAAACCAGTTGGATGGGCGCGCAAATGAACTCCGCGCAGAGCTTGATGAAATTATGGCTTCCGAAAGCAATGTGCAGACCGAAAATAATCACCTGCTTGAAAAGATTGAAAAGAACGATGAGCTGCTGCGCTCGGGAGCGGTAAAATCAAACAAAGAGTACGATGCGCTTGCAAAGGAAATTGATGACGCTACAACAAAAATAAAAGAGAACGAAAAAGCCGCAAAGGAAGATAACTCCGCGCGGAAATCAGCCATAGAAAACGAGCTTGTTCTGATTGCGGGTCAATTGGAAGATGTTAACGTTGAGCTTGAGCAGAACCTGAAAGAGCTTGATGAACTTTCAAAACAGACAGGTGAAGAAGAAACCGAACTTAATGAGCAGCGCAATGAGCTTCTGAAGACCATAGATGAAGAAGACCTTGTGTATTATGACAGGATAAGCAGCGTAAAATACGGTGAAGCCGTAGCAGTTGTGCGCAAGGGTTCATGCCTGGGGTGCTACAGTTCAATTCCTCCTCAAAAAACCATTGAGATCCGCACCGCTGATAAATTCTATACCTGCGAATCATGCGGCAGGATACTCATTGCTGAAGAAATCATTACTGCTTGATCGGGTATCGGTAATTTGAGCAAAATTAAAGTTTATACCGATGGCGCTTCGCGCGGAAATCCGGGTGAAAGCGGTATCGGTATTGTTATTTATGATTCAACAGGTACAATAATTAAAACATGGAATGAATACACCGGCAAATCAACCAACAATCAAGCCGAGTATAACGCCCTATTAAAGAGCCTTGAATTAATAAAAGAATTAAAACAGAACCACGAAATAACCTTTATTGAATTTTTTGCCGATAGCCAGTTAATGGTAAGGCAGATAAATCTGGAATACAAAGTTAAGGATGCGGGCTTGCAGCCGTTGTTTAAAAAGGCACAGTCTGAATTAAATTCACTCAAAATCCCCCATACAATTAAACACATCGAGCGAAAACTCAACAAAGAAGCCGATAAACTGGCGAATATGGGTATAGATAACAGGCATAGCCTGTAATCTGGAATTATTAATCGTTATTTTCGCTTTAACAGAGTAATAAAAGGAAAGCTCAGGCAGCCGCTTTCAATGTAACAGTTGGGAGAGGAAAGTCCGGACACTCAAGGGCAATGCGCCATGTGAAAGCATGGGTGCAGCAGGGTAAACCTGCTGTAACGGATCAGTGTCACAGAAAACAAACTACCTCGCGGAGTTCGCTCCGTAAGGAAAAGGTGAAAAGGCGGTGTAAGAGACCACCGTGCAATTAGCAATAATTGCAGCAAGATAAACCCCGCAGGAGTGCAAGGCCGCGTAAAGTATCACTTTTGGGCTGCCCGTCTGAATCTGCAATGACGGTTTTTCCGTCAATTGCGGTGTGATACAGGGTAGGCTGCATCAGATAAATGGCTGCCCAGGCTCCTCTAAGGAGCCGGTACAGGATCCGGCTTATGAGCTTTCCGTTTTATTATTTTTATGCTTACTGTACTCTTTTGATCAATTCCGATGCATCCGGATTTTGAGGATCTGTTTCCAATATTTTTTTGCAGTAAGAAATCACTTCTGATCTGTTTCCTGCAGTATAATAATAAAGCGCCTCACTTAACCAATAGAGTACAGAATTATACCCAAAATTCTTAACAACATCAAGCTGCTCTCTGGCTTCGCTCAGGTTACCCGAATTTATGAAAAAATAAGCAAGCTTTAATCTGAAAAAAATATTAATATTGTTCTGTACCAAAACTTTTTTCTCAAGTTGACGGGCATCCTCTGTCTTTCCGGATAAATAATATATAAGGCAAAGCAATGCGTCACATTCATTAATATTCTGGGAATTTACCTTTGCCTTTGTCACTTCATTTGCCGCCTGTGTTAACAGGTCAATTTTTGAGTTTTGCTGCATAGCTTTATTTTCAAGCACCATATTGTATACATTTAAAGCAAGTCTGTATCTGTAATGCGGATTTTCAGGCAGCTTAATTATCGCTGAATTAGTTTCATTCACCCCTTCTTTAAATTTTTTCACGGCGAAAAGTTTTTCGCCGTTCAAAAAATGAATATCGGCCTTCAGGTCACCTAGGCTTTTTACACAGCATGAACCTGCAAACAAAAGAATACAAAGCACCGAAATCGATATGATGGATAATGAAAGTCCGCCCGGCCTGATCTTAACAGGTCTCAAAGATCCCGAAAATCCCTTAACAAGAAGCAGCAGAACAAAAAAATTCATTAAAATAGTAAGCTCATCAAAATTAGTAAAACCATATACCATGTATCCTGCAAGCGAAGCCGATAATCCTGTATACATCATCTTATTTCTGATCACCCGTTTATCAGCTGATACTTCCTTCGATCTGAACATATTTCTGAAACACTCTGAAGCCGCAGAACCCAGCAGAAGAAGATAAGAAGCCAGCCCGGCGATACCCATTGTGAAGAGTATTTGCAGATAATTGTTATGGGCATTATCAATATACCTGTTTACATCATCGTATCTTAGTTCTGTTGAATAAAATTCCGCAAAAGCATTTGCAAAATTACCGATCCCGGTACCTGTTAATGGATACTTCGGAAGAATTCCGAAAGCATCCCGCCATATCAGCCACCTCTGGTTTCCGTTGCCGCTGAAAATACTGAAGAATCTCTGCACAAAAATATTTTCCTGAAAGATTACCAGGAATGCGGCTAATAAAATACTGCAAAAAAGGATAATGAATAAGGGATTTTTCGCAAACCGGTTTTGGGGTCTGCTGTTTTTACGTTTGGCCCAAAGGTACAATACAACTATCAGAATTACTTCTGCGGTAACAGCCAGGTAAGCCGATCTTGTCCTTGTAACTACTATTCCTGAAAGAATTATTACCGGTAATGAGTATTTAAAAAACTTATTCTTTGTTCCGGTAAAATTCAGCAAAGCAAACGGAAAAATCATGGCCAGATATCCGCCTGTAAATACCGCGTTTCCTATAGTGGATACGGGACGCGTATCGCCTGCGGGCTGCAGGCCAAGGGGATCAATATTCAATTGCTGCAATACGGCATAAACAGAAACCGGCAATGAAGTAAAAACCAGCGTCTTAATGATCAGAGAAAGGTACTTTTTATCTGAAATTAAAAATGAATTGAAAAGGTACAGAAGAAAAAAAATTACAAAGATGATCAATCCTGTCTGCCTCTGATACTCCCCAAATACACTGATATACGGGTTAATTGAAAAAAATGAAGAAATTGCCGCTGCCGCTAAGAAGATAAACAATGGTATATCAATCCGCGGAAGAGCAAAAAATACCAATTGGCTTTCTCTTTTGCGGGAAGAAAAAGCTGTGAGCAAAACCGCTGAGAGAACTGCGAGCAGGAACAAAGCCGAAAGAAATATCAGTGAAGCGCTTTTTGGCAATGCGGACTGGTTGTATGTAAAGGTAGTAATTATCAGCGGTACGGCAATCAGCAGGATCATGTAAATGAAGCGGGCAGATCTGAATAACCATTCAAATTTACCTGTCATATCAATTAATCAGTTTTCTTCAGATTAACATCCATTTGCGGGAAAGGAATAGTTATGCCGTTTTTATCAAATTCATTTTTTACAGCTTCGTTCATAAAAAATCCAAGTTCAACAAGGTCAACTGTATTCACCCATACTCTTGATTCAATATCAACCGAGCTTGCTGAAAGCTGCTTAACGCCGATAACTACCTCCGGGTCTTTAAGTATCTTTGGATTTGAATCTGTTACTTTCTGAATAATGTTGATTGCTTTTTTAATATCATCAGTGTAGCTGATAGAAAAAACCGTATCTATTCTGCGGGTTGGTTCAAGGGTATAATTTACTATTGTACCTGTAGAAAGAGGCCCGTTAGGAATAAACACAACTTTGTTTTCCAGAGTATTTATTACAGTATTAAATATTCTCAACTCACGTACAGTTCCTTTGTGTCCCTGTGCCTCTATGAAATCACCTTTGCTGAAAGGCTTATAAATTAACAGTAACACGCCTCCTGCAAAATGCTGCAATGAGCCTGATAGCGCCATGCCAAGCGATATTCCTACTGCGCCAAGCAGTGCAATGAATGATGTCATTTCTATGCCTATCATTCCCATTACGCTGATAAGCAGTAGTACTTTTAAAATTATCGAAGCTATAGTTTTGAAGAACGGGCGCAGCGATTCATCAACTTTCCTTGATTCCATTACTTTACCAAGGAATTTTATAAACAGCTTTATCAGGTACAACCCTATAACAAGCGTTATCAATGCCAGTGCAAGTTTTGGCAGGTATTCAATTATCTTTTCTGTGAGTACTTCTATGGAGTGTTTATCTAGCATCAGTATTTTTCAGTTACCTCATTTTGTTAAAATAAAAATCTATCTTTTTTGTATTACCATCTTTACCGGGTCCTTCAATAAATGCATGAAGGTTACCATTTTCCTGCTGGTAAGTAATTCTTTTAGGAAAGTCATGTTCCTGATTTTCAAATACGGCGCTTGTATCAGTTACGGCTGTTAAAAGAAATCTGACCGGGGCAGGATTATGAGGCACATCGGCTACGTAATATATCCCTTCAGGGGTATTTTCCAGCTTAAGCACTTCGCTGAAAGTTACTTCACCATTTTTGATTGTTTTAGAAGAACCTTCATATAAATTTTCATTTGTAATTTTCCACTCTTCAAAACTTCTGCTTTCATCGCCTTCTGCTGAAACCCAGTTATCAACAATCCACAAAAGTTTCTGCATCGGGCTTTTTTCCTGTGATTCTGCCATATTCGTAATAAATAGAATTAATATGAGGTATTGAATTATCTGCTTCATCATAAGGCAAATTTAAGGATTATTGATGATTCTTACTATTGATGAATTAATTTCATTTATATCAATATCATGCATGCATTTTGCGCCGAATTTTGCGTTATCAGGTATAAATCCGCCGCATTTACCTTTTCCACACAATGAACAGTTTTTATTTGACTGAACAATAGCGTGGATATTTTCATCATCATAGATCTTCCACATAATATCATCGTGCTTTTCCAGCAGCCCTATGGTTTTAACGCCTATGGCGGCGGCCAGATGCCGCGGACCGGAATTATGCACCAGCACAGCATCGGCTGTTTTCAGAATGCCTGCAAGGCCGGCAATTGTATCAGTCTTTACTGCGGATAATTTATCCTTAAACATTTCCTGAAGTGAGTTCATATAGCCTTCATCATACTCACTATATGTAAACAGGATCTGCAATTCGTTTTTGATCCGCAGCATATTAACCAATTCAGCCATCATTTCAGGCGGAAGCTGCCTGTCTTTATCACTTGCACCCGGGTGAATGATAAGAAGCTTTTTGTTCCGGTTGATTTTTAATTCATCAAGAATATTTATTGCGTTTATGATTTCATTATCCGGAATATGATAATATGTTTCTTTACTTTTTGCAGTTACCCCAAGGGGCTTCAGCAGGTCACAGAAATAATTAAGCACTCCGGAATCACTTCGTTTTATCGCAGGCTTATCTGTTAACAGGAATCCAAACTGCTGGCTTTTTTCGCCTATGCGTTTTTTTATTCCCGCAAAAAATGACCATATCACAAACCTGTTCTGCGGAAAAGTTGAAATCACGGCGTCATAATTCTGTTTCCTGAGATATTTTATACAGTTCCATTCCGCATTGAGCCTTGCAAACCCTTTAAGACTGCGCATTGCCTTGCGGTCAAGTTCAAGCACTGTATCTGCATCAGGGTTATTCTTAAAGACCTCCGCCGTGCCGCTGAAATTTGTGAGTTCTATATAAGGATTGCCTGTTGAACTATTATTGATATATTTCCTGCGGTGAAAAAGCAGGATGGTAATGTTAACACCCGGCAAAGATTCCTTTGCCGCTTTAAGCGCGGGAGTTAAAACAATAGAATCTCCCATCTGGCCTTCAGCCAGAAAAAGTATTTTTCTTATCTCCCGCAATTATAAATTATTCTGTGTTAGTGCTGGCAGACTTCTGTTAAAACGCCGCCTATGGATTTGGGATTAACAAAAGCAATAAGCATGTTATCTGAGCCTACTCTGGGCTCTTTATTTATCAGCTCAAATCCTTCATCGCCTAAACGCTTCAGGTCACTTCTTACATCGTCAGATTCATATGCAATATGGTGAATCCCCTCGCCGCGTTTTTCTATGAATTTGGATATCGGTGAGTCAGGTGATGTTCCTTCCAAAAGCTCTATTGTTGATTCACCAATTGTGAACTTTACAACATTAACTTTCTGCTCTGCCACAAATTCCGGTTCTGAAGGCTCTGATTGTAAAAGTTTTCTGTAAGTTTCTGATGCTGCTTTAAGGTCCCTTACCGCTATTCCAAGATGCGATATTTTGTTTATCATATGTAATCGCTGAGTCCCTTTCTTTTTAAATAGTCAACAATCTCCTTAACTTCCTGCGTTCTGTCTTTTTTGCATATAAGCAGTCCGTCCTTTGTATCAATTATTATCAGGTCATCTGCCCCGATAACACCCACAAATCCTTTTGGAGACATAATCAGATTATTATGGGAATCTTTTATAAAGCTATCGCCAATGATGGCATTATTATTTTTATCTTTGTTCTTAAGCCTGTAAACTTCATCCCAGCTTCCAAGGTCGCTCCATTTCAGGTCGGCTTTAATAACAAACACATTCTTCGCTTTTTCCATAATGCCGTAATCAATTGAAATGCCCTTTATCTCGGCAAAAACCTGCTCAAGCACCTGCTGGTATTTCTGGGTATGGATGGCTTTTTCAATTTTCTGCATAGCGTGATGAAGGTCAGGAAGGAGTTCGTTCATCTGCTTCAGCATTGTATCAGCGCGGAAAATGAACATTCCGCTGTTCCACAAAAAGTCACCTGATTCAAGAAATATTTTCGCCGTTTCAATAGTAGGTTTTTCAGCGAATGTTTTAACCCTGTATATATTTACGTCGCTTTTTTCAGCTTTATAGAATGCGTCTTCTATGAACTGTATATAGCCGTAGCCGGTTTCAGGGTGAGTCGGCACAATTCCCAGAGTAACGATCGCGTCTTTTTCTTCTACAAACTTCAATCCTGTATTTACTACTTTCGTGAATTCATCCACATTTTCAATTAAATGATCGGCGGGAACCACGAACATTTTAGCTCTCTCATCATATTGTTTAAGTATTGTTGAAGCAAGGCCTATGCAGGGCGCGGTATTTCTGCCAACCGGTTCACCGATAATATTCTCTTTGGGTATCCGCGGAAGCTGCTTCTTGACAAGATCAATATACTGCTTGTTTGTGATAATGAATACCTGCTCGATGGGTACAATATCCTTCAGCCTTTTTATTGTCAGCTGAAGCATAGTATCGCTGGAGTTTGCTATGGGTAAAAACTGCTTTGGCAGTTTAGATGTGCCATAGGGCCAAAACCTCGCGCCAACTCCGCCTGCCATTACTATTGCGTATGATTTCATATGGTCAACTATTAATATTTACGAATCCGCGAAGATCTTTACGGGATTATTTAAATGCTGTACCAGTACATTAAAGTCTTCCGGCTTTCTGTCTGTCAGCAGCATTTTGAATGTGAAAATAATATATTTAATTATCTGCTGTACTTCCGGTTCCTGCATATCCATACGGTAGTCTTTCACATATTTTAAAAACACGTATGTTACCTCAGCAAGTTTCAGAACATCATTATTCCTTATCACAGCAGCTATTTTGGCAATAAGCCTCAGCGCATTGTTCAGCTCACTGATCTTTTCCAGGGCTTCAATTTTACTGTACTCGCCTTTTAGATTACCTATGCCTGTAAAACTCTTTTCAAATTCTTTTATAAGATACTTAAGCCTGAACAAAGCTGATTCCATCTGTGATTTTTTCAAAGCAGGTTTTTCGGCCAGGGGCTTATATGTTTCTTCGGTAATCTGTCTGCGCGATGTCCTTAATTCTTCGATCCTCGTATCGGGCAGTTTTTCATCGGCTGTAATAATCTCCGCTTCGGGTGTCACGGTTTGCGGTTCAGGTTCCGGTTTGCTTTCTTTTTCACGGTCACCTGTTATCTCAGATTTCAGTTCCTCGATCCTGTCTACTATAGTATCGTAATTCAGATAATCTTCACCCTTTATAAGGCTGTTAACCAGCGCAAGTGATGAATCAAACAGCTTAATGCGTTCATCCGTCAGCAGCTCAGACTGACTGATGGATTTTGTGAAATAAATATTCATTGTAAGGAAAATATCGGCTATCAGGTCGAATGACAATTGCCTGGAAAGGTTAGAAAGCTCGCTGGTAATACCCATTATCTCGGTAAGACACTGAAGACACTTTTCACTTAACTTGCCTTCAACGCTCATACAATCCCTTCTAACGGTAGCAAGCAGCTTTTCCAGTATCTTTACCTCCTCAAAGAACCTTGTTTCAAAAGTATAATATGCCTCGTTTGTAATGGCTTCTTCTTTCACATGGTCATCTTCCTGGGAAGTGCCAAGCGGCTTATGAACTTCAATCTCTATCTCTGGCAGGTCCAGACCAGTTATTTCATCTGTTGTTTCATCCGGCCTGTTTTCACCTGTTAGCGCTTCAGTTTCTGTGATAACCGTTTCCTGTTCATTAACTATCTCATCTCCTGTAACCGTATCTTCAATTTCTCCCGGTAATGTTTCATCCGAAATTTCTGATGAAATCTTTTCGGGATCTGTAATATCCAAGTCATTTTTATCACTCTGATACAGATTTTCATCTTCTTTATCAGAGTTTTCCACAGACTCACTGATGCTTTCCAGCTCAAATACTTCTGCCTCTCCCGTATATGTTTCAGCGTTTTCTATAAGAGTAAGTCCTGTATCCCCCGGGTCATCCGCATTATCGTCAATTTCAGCTTCTTCCAGTTCAGTGATATTTACAATATTATCTTCATCGGTAGTATCTATTTTGATGGCATCTTTCAGTCCGTCAGAGATCATCCCATTTTCGTTTGAAACTTCTGCTGATCTTTCAACCGTAATTTCTTTTATAGCTTCCTGAACGCTTTCACTTTTATATAGGTCTATCTTAGAGCATATTTTCGCGATATTTATCTTATCGTACTCAAAATTATCTTTCAGGTTAAATATTGTCACCTGAGATTTATCAATTTTATCTGATATATAAAGCAGGTACTTGAACAGCAGTTCAAGTCCTGCGGTTTTACCGATTATATAAGTCACTTTCATGACATCATCAATGGCGATAATGCTGTCAACAAGTTTGCTGAGCCTGTAATTTTCCCTGAATTGACTTCCGGGAGAATTAACAACCGTATACAGCAGGTAATTTATATAATCTTTCTTAAATGTCATTATTTAAAAATCATTATTTAGCCGTTTAAATATACTCTTTCAACTCTGTCAGCAACCGCGCAGATCATTTCGTACGGTATCTTGCCGCACATTCTGGCCAGTTTATCAGCTCCTAAATAGTTTCCATTCTTTTCTCCCATAAGCAGCACATCATCACCAATTTTGATGTTATATCTTTTTCCAAGCTCTACCATTATCCAGTCCATTGTAACCGCGCCAACCTGCCTGTAGAGTTTTTTGTTTATCAGAACCCTGGCTTTGTTTGTCAGCAATCTCTGGTACCCGTCACCGTATCCAATTGGTATCGATCCTATAAACTCATTTTGCCTGGCGAAATATTTTCTCCCGTATGATACACTCTCGCGCGCTTCTATCTTTTTAATGAACGTTACTTTTGATTTCAAGTTCATTATAGGCTTAAGCTTGATCTTATTGCGCACACCATTGCCGGGATAGTAGCCGTATAGCAGCAAACCGGGTCTGACCATATTAAAATATGAGCCCTTAAGGTCAAGCACCGCGCCGCTGTTGGCTGAGTGTACTATGGGAAACTCAATTCCCGCTTTTTTCAGTTCAGCCAGCAGCCTGTTAAACCGCTTAAGCTGAAGTTTAGAGAACGTTTTATTCTTTTCTTCAGATGATGCAAAATGCGTAAATATTCCTTCAAGCTCAATATTCTTCAGCGCGGCTATCTGCAAAATGGTTTTATAAGCGCCTTTGTAATCAAGCCCTATACGGCGCATGCCTGTATCAACCTTGATGTGAATCTTGAATTTGCTTTTAAATTTCCTGCTGTAATCATTAAGGAACTTTGCCGTATCATATGATGCTACTGTTGCCGTTAAGCTATGCTTGTGCAGAATTGAAACATATTTTGCCGGTTCAAGCTTTGAGTGTATGAGCGTACCGAAAACGAGTATCGGCGTGTTAGGGATAAACTTCCTTAACCGAATGGCTTCATCATAATTGGCAACACCAAGAAAATCAATTCCAAGTTCAACAAGCTTTTTGCTTATCTCTTCTATCCCGTGACCATAAGCGTTAGCCTTAACCACACCGCATATTTTTATCTTCCGTTTGGGATACTCGCCGTGAATGTGGCGTCTTATCTGCTCAACGTTGAATGCAAGCTTCGCAAAATCTATTTCAGCGCGTGTTGGGTTCAATAATCACTGTCATTATTATTGTCACCCCTGCGAAAGCAGGGGTCTTGTTTTTGATACCTTGCTGCGGTTTGTTTCCCAAACTGGTCCGCCCCGGCGGATTGGGAAACAGATTATAGTCATAGTTTAGTATACTATAAAACCAATATATCTCCATCTCAAACTCCAGTTTGGGATGGTATTGAATATGTATTACAATCCCGGTTTAGTCAACTTCATCAGATCAAGCACTTTGTTCAATTCTTTTTCGGGCATAATGTTCTTCGATCTTATCACATCCATTATAGAGCGGTGAGTCTTCACGGATTCCTTAGCAATTTCCGCAGCCCGTGCATAACCTATTATAGGGTTAAGCGCGGTAACAATACTTATCGATTTTTCAGCATAGTCACGGCATTTCTTTTCATCGGCTATTAATCCGGCAACGCACTTATCATCAAATGCCTTCAGGGCATTTTTAAGTATCTCTATCATCCATACAATATTGAAGATCATTACGGGCATCATTACGTTAAGCTCCAGCTGACCCGCCTGTGAGCACATCATAACAGTATGATTATTTCCCATCACCTGGTACAATACCTGGTTCATCATTTCAGCCATTGAAGGATTCACTTTGCCCGGCATAATTGATGAGCCCGGCTGAACTGCCGGCATGATAATTTCCGCAAAACCTGTTGTGGGACCCGATGCCAGTAAACGAAGGTCATTGGTTATTTTCGTCATATCAATTGCAAAATTATTTATCGCGCTTGATAGCTCCATGAACGGCATCATGCTCTGCATGGATTCAAAATAATTCTTCGTGGGCCTTAACTTTAACCCTGAAACCTTAGACAGATTCTTAGCCATCAGACTGCGGTATTTTGCGTGGGTGTTAAGCCCGGTGCCAACAGCCGTTCCGCCGATTCCAAGATCGGCAAGATGTTTCTGTGAAGCAAGTATCAGGTCATAGTGCCTGGCAACAATTTCCGCGTATCCTTCAAATTCCTGCCCAAGGGTAATTGGCGCTGCATCCTGCAGATGGGTTCTCCCTGATTTTATTACCTTTGAAAACTGCTTTGCTTTCTTCTCAAGTGTCCTTTGGAAATGCTTAATTACAGGCATGAGTCTTTGCGCCATAATAAGCGATGCAAGCCGCATTGCGGTCGGGAAAGTATCATTGGTTGACTGCGCCATATTAACATGGTCGTTTGGATTAATTATTTTATAATCACCGCGCTTGCCGCCTAAAATTTCAATTCCCCGGTTTGCAAGTACTTCATTGCTGTTCATATTATGTGATGTACCCGCACCCGCCTGGTAAACATCAACAACAAAGTGCTCTCTGTGTTTGCCGCTTAATACTTCATCGGCAGCCTTTACGATCGCGCGGGCTATTTTTTTGTTAAGCAGGCCAAGCTCAGCATTTGTTATTGCAGCCGCTTTTTTGATATATACATACGCATCAACCATAACGGGATGCGCCTTCCATCCGCTTACCGGAAAATTATGAACCGCTCTTTGAGTCTGTACGCCGTAATATGCATTGTAGGGAATTTCAATTTCTCCGAGTGAGTCCTTTTCGATCCTGGATTTTGTGGTTTTCATCAAAAACTTCAGCCTTTCAGTAATAATTTGTGTTTCAGTGTTAATTCCGTTAAAATTTCGCAAAAATCTACTCGATTAAAGTGATGAATTCCTGCAAAATATTAGCTAATTTAACAATTAATTATCATTAGTTATATAGAAAAATACCTATGGAAAAACTTTTTTACACTCTCGCAGTTATGTTGCTTTTACTTTCTGTTAACAGCAGAGCGCAGGAAAACCAGGATTCAACTTTAACACCCGAAGAGAACACAACTGTTACTGAAGATTCAACCCAAACTACCGAAACTGATCCTGTAAAAATTGAAGTTTCAAGAATAGTGAAGGAAGTAAATTCGCGTTCAGCAGAAATTGATAATATCATTTCGAGCGGTGAGATAAAAATTAAAACACCAAAAATTGATGAAACAGGCGATATAGAAATTCACGTTAAGAAAAAAAATGACCTGTGGTTTAAGATTGAAGGTCCCCTTGGAATTGATGCCGCAGTCGCCCACTTCAACCGCGACCGCTTTACTTTTTTTGATGATTTAAATGATGTGGTAACAACCGGCTCAACAACAATACTCAACATAGGCACACTTACAAAAATACGCTGCACGTTTGATGACATGCTGAACTCCTTTTCAGGTACGGTAAGGATCTCCAAAGGGAAAAAAGATGAGCTGGCAATGACTGAAGAAGGGAATCAATACGTACTTTCACTGAAACGCGGCACAATTACCAGAAAGTACTGGGTAGATAAGGATAATTATTTTGTGTATAAGTATATGTATATCAGCAAAACCGGGCAAACGCTTATCTCGTTTGAGTTCTCAAATTTTTCATATTCCGGAACAAGCACTTACGCCCGTAAAGTTGAGATCCGCAGACCCAAGCAGAATGAATACTTCAAGCTGACAATGGAAAACGTAAACCTTAACCAGGGTTACCTTGATTTCAAGGTTGATTATCCTTACGGTGATGTGAAGGTAAGGAACTGGAAGTAACAATTTACCGAGGCAATTTTCTAAAAAGGAGGCGTGCCTCCTTTTTTTGATACGTACTATCGAGACCGATTAACTAACAATTAATACAATTATAACAAACAGTATTCAACTCTTCATTTATTTTTTTGAGACAAATTAGTATTTTTACAGATGGCAAAAATTAAAACTGTGTGTGCATGCGGAGCAGTGCATGAATTTGAAGGCGCAAATGCTAAGTATTTTGAAGGAAATATCCCTGATTACGTAGATTGCAGCGAGTGTCCTGTCTGCAGTCCTGAGCTGCTTGATAAACCCGAAGACCACGAAGATGAAGCCTATAAAGAGGAAGTGGATATAGCCGAGCTTGAAAAAGCCCTTGAAGATGACCCCATTGGCGATATTGATGAAATTGACGAGGATTTTGAAGAAGAGGAGTATTAGATAATATTACAGAGAAGTATTCTTTATTTTTGTTGATATGTATTTCAGAATTCGTTAATTTTTTGTTCAACCCACCATCCCAAATCTGATGTTTTGATAGAATCCATCATTTTATTCTTTACATTCTTTAACAGCTTGTTGTTTTTTCCTTCGTGTGAAAGCAAGGTTTTTACAATACCGGAAAATCCAAAATGCTCTTCCTGCTTAGAAAACCGGGTGTTGTTAGCAATAAAATGATTGTAACTATCCAGCAGATAGTACAATTCCTCGGTATATTTCAGTTCGTAAAATACAGCAATTTTAAGTTTGTAAAGGTAGTTTTTCTCGCTTAATGTAGAAGAATTGATCCTATTGAGACATTCCAAAGATTTTGTAAAATTACCTTCTTTAAAACTTAAAAATGCAAATGCATAATTTTTTGTTCTTTCTCTAAACCCCGGCTTTACTTTTGGCAAATATTTTTCAATAAATTCCTGTACTTTTTCCGGACTTTCAATCGAAATTTTTATCCTGAGAATAGAATTAAACAAAACATCTTCAAGCGGTTCTTTACGGCTGAAAGAAAAAACTCCATTTTGAAATACAAAATCTATCAATAAACTTAGCTGAGTGGCAAATAGCGTAAAATCTCTTGTACTCATAAGCTTAGTACCGCTTTTCATCAGCCCCAAAAAATACTGCCATTTAAGCACATCAGATAGTTGATCAAAATTCATTTTATAGAATTCAATTAATTCCCAAAAAAGCTCGGTATTTTCATATAAGTAAAACAAACTGCGTTTGTGATCATATATCATTTTATTTTTTAAACCGGAATTATCGTCAGTACATAATTTGGCAAGCTCTTCAATATTCAGGCTATCAGTTATTTTTTTTAAAAGTGCATAATTGACAGGATATTCCAAATGATTACTGTATAACTGAACCTTTATATTCGTAACAAAATATGAAAGCGCATACAGCGGTATGTGCAGTATTTCTTTTAATGCTTTGTCTTTCTTATTTTCCCTATGGTAACTTAATGATATAATTCTCTGCAGCAAAAGTCTTTCGAGTGCGTAATTTTCGTCCAGCCCGCTCTCATCCAGTATCCTGTTACATTCCTTAATTTCACTTCTGCAATAATTGTACAGGTTTTTATCATTATAATATTCTGCAAGAGTTTTAGAATAAGCAAAACTGTTGTTAAGAGAATTTTCAACAACCAAAAAGTTTTTTGCCAGCCTTGTTAGTTCTGAATACCGTACAGCTAACTGAGATGATGAGCTCTTATTATATCCACCGGATGATATTCTGAGACTTTTTAAGATTTTCTCCCCAGAAAGTTTATCTTCAGGATAATCAGGGTGAAATTTTGTTACAGCCTTAAAAAGCGGTTTCAGGTTTCTGCCGGAATTATGATAAGGAGATATAATAAATTTTTCAAACCGCTTTAAATCCTCCCCGGAAAATGTTTTAAGAATCGTAATCAGCTTCGATGCTTTCATCAGATTAAGATATTTTTTTAAATTCTTCTATTTTTTTCAAAAGCCAGCCTTTGTGTATGAACTTACCGTGTGCTGATACTTCATTTGTGATATTCTTTAAACTTACAGCTTCATTTCCGTTTTTAAAACTTATCAGCTTAATATAAACATTCAGGAAATCAAGATTATTTTTTTTAAATAGAGCCGATAAATTCTTATTCTTAGCCAGAAAGTGTTTATATGTATCTATCAAAGAATTTGCCTGTTCGTATAAATTTAATTCATAATAAATGAGCAGCATCCAGTTTTTTACATCAACTTTAAGATAAAAGTAATCATATTTGATTTTTGAAAACAATTTTAATGCTTCTTCAAATCTGCCGCGGTTAAAATCTAATACAGCAAGAGTGTAATTATACATATTGTCCCTGTTTTCAGGTGCCAGCTGTTTATGGTATTTTTTAGTAAAATTTTCCAGCCAGTCATATTCTTTTAAATTTAACGCAGCCATTACTATATTCCTGAATCTGTGAATTCTCATATAATCATGTTCGTATTTATGCAAACCAAGCTTCAAAACATTTTTATAAATATCAAACAGTTCTTTCCTGTAAAATTCCCGTTTTAATTCGGTTATATTATTATTTAATCTTTTCCAGCAGCAGGCTTCCAGATCAACAAATAGATTGCCAAGCTCTTCCCTGTTAAATAATTCCGAATTGTTTTCAAGTAATTCCCTGAAATTTTTAAAATATAAATCATTTTCAATATCAAGCTGCGCCATCATTGAATTATAATATATGGCAATTACAGGATAGTATTCGGGAGAATTATTTCTGAAAAATTCCATAACCGGTTCAAAATCAAAATTGTTCATTACAATATTTAAAATTGTTCCTTCGTACTGCGCATTATAAACATATTCATTGGTTTTATAATGGGCTCTGTTCATAAAAAACTCTGATAAAAAATATAGCAGTAAATATTCGGTTTGTTTTAAAAGTACATCAGATGTTTTTTGCTGGTATTCTCTGTCAAGCAAAAAATTGCAGTTCTCTTTTTGCAGCAGCATATAAAGGAGAAACGGGCTTGACTCTGAATCAAATTCACCGGGTAACGATCTGCTCATTTTTTTATATTGCGCTGAATACAGACTGTCAAGTTTCCTGTAATTCAGCATTTTTAAGAACCGCACCTCCTGAAATCTTTTTTCAAATACATTTTCATCATTAATATCTTTCAAAAATTCTACTGCCAGGTTGGTAAGATGTGAAAGCAATACCTTGATGTAACCTTTTTTTTCGCTGGTTTTGTTTGATTTGTACAGCAATCTGTAAATTTTCTCTTCATTGAGTTTTTCAGCAGGATATAAAGGGTGATATTTTTTTATCACATTAAATACCGGTTTCACATTTCTTCCCGAATTGATATAAGGTGATGTTATAAACTTTTCGAAAAGTTTCAGCTCTTCTGATGAAAATGTTTTTAAAATTGTGAACAGCTTCAGTGTTTTCATTTTATGATCGCAATTAACAGATGAAAAAATTGTGTAAAAATATGGTAAAAAAATGTGAGTTGCAAAACCCTTATAAATCCTTGTTTATTTTAATTATACGGTAAAAACGTATGAATAAATCCTTCATAAATCAGGTAATTTTTAAATAATAATTTCTTTGCAGTGCAGCATAATGTTAACGTAACTTTGCACATAACAAATTAATCAGTGCACAATTAGTGCACAACAAACATGAGAATTAAAAAAGCAAAAAAGATATCCAAGGGTTACAGGCTAAAACCCGAAACACACAGGCTAATTGATAAGATACAAAAAATTATAAGATCAGATTACGATCAAACTCTTGCTGTATTATGCACGGAATACCTCAAAAATAAAAATTATCAGCAAAAATAAATTCAATTAATATTTATAAAGGAGAGTAACATGAATTTTATCAAACCATTTTTAATTATGATCATGCTGCTTACTGCATCCGGTTACAGTCAAACTTGGGTTGTTCAGACAAATCCGGCTGCAGGAGATATCAAGCAGATTCACGCAATAAACAATCAGATTGTTTACGCTTTAACTGTTTCACAGATCCTGAAGACAACTAATGGAGGACTTAACTGGGAAATTAAGATAACTACACCAATCGGTTTAGGTACCAGTTTTAACGGTTTCCAATGGAATAACGCAGATGAAGGTTATGCCTGGTCTTATGCGGGTGATACATGCCTAAAAACTACTAATGGCGGTAATAACTGGGAGGTAATCACGCTGCCCGGTAATACCGGTTATATGCAGTTTTCAGAGGTAAATAATTTACTTAATATAAATTTTATCAATTCAGGATATAGTGGTACAAGATTATACTACACAACTAATACAGGGTTAAATTGGTATTTTAATACTGCAAGTTATGGCAGCATGAACACAATGGGCACTATGCATTTTAGAAACGAAGAAACAGGCTTCGTGAACGGTGGTTCTTCCTATACTTATTATCATGTTCTGCTTAAAACAACCAATCGTGGATTTTCATGGACACCTGTTATGAACAGCGGTACTGATGGCTATAACTCCGGCGGTGATTTCCAGTTCTTTGGAAATATCGGGTATCATATTTCAAACAAGACATACAAAACAACAAATAATGGTGATAACTGGACTCAATTAAACACACAGGGCGGAGGCCCCTATGCTCTATTTATGCACCGTACAGATCGCGGTTGGCTTGGTAAACAGAATGGTCTTCTCAAAACTATAGATGGATGTATAACATGGGTAAATCAGAATATTGGTGTAACCGGAATTGACATTAACTCAGTATCCTTCATAAATTGGAACACAGGCTGGATTGCAGGAGAAAGCGGACATATACTAAAGACTACTAATGGCAGCGGAGTGATCCCTCCGGGAAACAACCCTCCCCCGAGTATGCCCGCTAACGGGTCAAACGGTATTAGTACATCTCCTTTGCTGGATTGGGACCCTTACAGTTTAGCTTTATCCGGAATAGAAGACAGTATATGGTACGGAGTACAATTATCCGCTGATAGTACGTTCACAACCACACTAATTAATACTGATACAGTTACGTTAACTCAATATCAGGTACCTGCAGGCATTCTGAATCATAATATCAGGTATTTTTGGAGAGTGAGAGCTATGAACATTGGCGGTGAAGGTCCATGGTCACCGGTATGGAATTTCCGAACGGGATTAGTAGGTTTGAATCAAACAGGAAATGAAATACCTGTTCAGTACAAGCTATATAATAACTATCCCAATCCGTTTAATCCTGTAACAAGAATTAAATTTGATATTCCGGAAGGCTCTCACACAAAATTGCTGATTTATGACATCAACGGAAAAGAAATATCGACGCTTGTAAACAAACAATTAAACCCGGGAAGTTATGAAGCAGAGTTTAACGCGTCAGATCTTCCAAGCGGAGTTTATTTTTACAAATTAAGTTCGGGTGGATATACTGATGTTAAAAAGATGATCCTGGTAAAGTAACTTTTTCTCATCATTTCCTCATAAACCAAAGGGGGCAAAAGCCCCCTTGGTATTTAACTTAACTATAAAATTTTTTCTGCTACTTCCCGTCCATAGCATAAGCATCTTCACCATGCAGCACTGCGTCAAGTCCTTCGGCTTCTTCTTTTTCGGTGGCTCTTACCGGTGTAAACAGGTTAATAAGCCAAAGCATGCCGTATGTAAAACCGAATGCATATATACTGCTTATTAGAATTGCAATAAGCTGAACTTTAAAGAATTCAGTGCCGCCATGAAGTAAACCGTTTGAGCCTGTTGCATTTATGGTAACCGTGCCGAAAATACCAAGCATTACTATACCAATTAAACCACCAACACCGTGAACGCCCCATACATCAAGCGCGTCATCCCATTTCAGTTTGTTCTTCATTGCTACCGCAAAATAGCATACAATACCTGCTGCAATGCCAATAAACACCGAAGCTTTTAGTGAAACATAACCTGCTGCGGGAGTTATTGTCGCAAGTCCTGCAACTGCGCCCGTTAAAAGTCCAACAAATTTCGGTTTCTTTTCAAGCCACCATGAAATTAACAGCCAGGTAACAGCTGCAAAAGAAGCGGCAACATCTGTGTTTAAGAATGCGGCAGCGGTAACGCCATCAACAGCAAATTCACTTCCGGCATTAAAGCCGTACCAACCAAACCATAACAGGCCCGTGCCCAGGGCAATTAACGGAATGCTGTGCATTCCGGAATCAACAACTTTCCTTCTGCCAATATATAGAACACTGGCAAGCGCCGCAAAACCTGCAATATTGTGAACCACTATACCGCCTGCAAAATCCTTTACACCCCATGAAGCCAGGATTCCGCCGCCCCATATCA
Organism: uncultured Ignavibacteria bacterium; assembly: GCA_937873695.1. Lineage (GTDB taxonomy): Bacteria > Bacteroidota > Ignavibacteria > Tepidaquicellales > OLB5 > OLB5. The sequence continues at coordinate 159,679 of CALMYL010000023.1, read as the reverse complement.
TGTGAACAAATGGGAAGTAAACAAGCAGCAGCCATAAAACCAGGAATATTAAATAAGCGCCGAATTTGACGCGGTTAGCAAATGCCCCGGTTATCAGAGCAGGTGTAATTATTGCGAACATCATCTGGTATGCTATAAAAACATAGAGCGGAATAGAAGGATTCAGCGGTGAAGGCGTTGTTGGACTTACACCCGCTAAAAACGCCATATTTAAATTACCTATTATTCCTCCTATGTCAGTTCCTGAAGCCATATCTCCGCTGAAACACATTGAATATCCCACAACAAACCATAAAACCGTAGTTATTCCCATCGAAACAAAACTTTGCATCATAATTGCTAAAACGTTTTTCCTGCCAACCAGACCGCCGTAAAAAAACGCCAAACCCGGGGTCATAAGCATAACAAGGCTGGTAGCTAAAAGCATAAATCCTGTATTGCCTGTATCAAACATTATGGATCTTACCTCCTTTAGTTATTAAATTCTGTGTAAAACCTGTGAAAACAATATCTCAAAATTAATGTTTAATTCGCATTTGAAATATGAGTGCTATCATATAATCTTATGATATATATCATTTTATGGGATAACCTATGGACATTATTTTTGTATTATTCAGCAACTAAATAATAAAAAAATGAGATATAAGGTTAGTTATATTGTTGTTCTTATCATTTTATTGATTGGTTTAATAAGCGCTTCGGCGCAGGAAACAGAAAAAAGAGGTTTGTTTGCAGGATTCCCTGAAGAGCTGACATTAAGCGGATATGTAGATGCGTATATAGCTTACGATAATGATAAAGGTAATTCACTCAGGCAGTTCACTGTGGTAGCTCCGTACAGAGATGAATTCAGAATAAATTTGGCAGTACTTGCGCTCAGGTATTCAGCAAAACAAATAAGGAGCAACATCGCACTTCAGTTTGGTGATGTTCCCAGGTTAAACTGGCCGCAGGCACCCAATGAATACCTGCAGTACATCCAGGAAGCGAATATCGGAGTATCACCGTACAAAAATTCTTGGATCGACGCAGGATATTTTCTTACTCATATCGGGGCAGAAGGTATTATTCCAAAATATAACTTTTTTACATCTGTATCACTGCTTACTTACTATGAACCTATTTACCAGAGCGGAATTAAATATTCTTATTCAGGGAAAAAGTTCTATTCTTCTTTGATGCTGTTAAATGGTTACAACGTGCTTGCAGATAACAATAAGAATAAATCATTTGGTCTGCAGATAGGCTATAAACCCAATGATAAAGCTGATATAACGTTCAACAACATTACAGGCAATGAAATGCCTACAGGCACCGCGGGCAAAACAAGGATATACAACAATCTTGTTGTAAAATTATTCCCTTCAAAAAAACTTGATGTTATATTATGCGGTGATTTCTGTATGCAGGAAAAATCAAAGATAGATGACCCGGAAGCATCCGGCTCAATGTTCTCTGCTTTCGCATCGATGAAATACCGCGCATCAAAAAATGTATCGCTGATGCTTAGGGGTGAAATATTCCAGGATAAAGATGCTGTAATGAGCCCTGCTTTCATGATGTCAGATAGTACGTTCAGCGGATTAAAAGCCTTTGGCGTAACAGGCGGAGCTGAACTTAACCTGACTCCTAATTCATATTTCAGGCTCGAAGGAAGATACCTCTCCGCAGATAAGGACCAGAAATTGTTTTATGAAGGAGAAAACACAAGATATGAAGTTATTCTATCAGGCGGAATAGAATTCTGATACCCGGGTTTATGATTTCAGGGAACTTTGTTTTTTAATGCTCCTCATCACGAATTCAAAACAAAGTTCTCTGAATCACGCCTGTATATAGCAGCATTTATCATAGTCCTTATGCCGCAGTCATCTACCGGCTTTACCAGGTAACCATAAGCATTTGCACATTTTGATTTTTCAATTGTGTTAAGGTCATAATTTCCCGAAATGTAAATTACAGGTATCCCGAATCTTCTCCCGATAACCGAAGCGGTTTCAATACCATCCATATCACCCGATAAAGAAATATCCATAAATACCAGGTCAGGCTTCAGTGCTTCTGCTGCCATTATTGCTTTTTCACCCTTCGACTCTATTCCTACAGCTTCATGGCCAGCTTTATTTATTGTTGTTGCCAGGTCTAAGGCAATAATTCTCTGGTCTTCCACAACAAGTATCCTTGCTTTCTTAAATAAATAATTCATAAGCTTTAATATTTAAGTTCTGTAATGCGTTTTATGTTCAATATCCATGAAAGTAAGTTTGAACTCAGCACCATCACCATATCTTGTTTCAACATCTCCTTCCAGCTGCTCCACAAGGGTATTAATAAGCAGAATTCCAAGTTTTGATGGATTTTCTGCTATTTTGTCTTCAGATGCTCCAACACCGTTATCATTATAAACCAGTTCATATGACCTGTTTTCAAGTTTTTTGATCTCAATCAGAATTCTGCCCTGCCTTTCACCCGGAAAGGCATGCTTTAGCGAATTGGTAATAAGTTCGTTTATCATAAGTCCGCATGGCAAAGCAGTATCAATTGAAAAGTAAATATCTTTGATCCTGACGTTTACTTTCACTTTGTCGTCCGGGATCCCGAATGATATTTTAAGCTGCTCACAAAGCTCCTCCACATATTCAGAAAAATTTATCTTACTGAAATCCTTTGTTTTATACAGCTGCATGTGTATCAAGGCCATTGAGCGTATTCTTTGTTCACTCGCCCTCAAATATCCTACTGCAGGATTGCCCGGTATCTTGTTTGACTGTATCCTTAGCAGGCTTGAAACCGTTTGCAGATTGTTTTTTACCCTGTGGTGTATCTCCTGAAGCATCGTAACTTTCTCAACCAGCGATTTTTCCAGTTCTTCGGTTCTTTCTTTTACCCTTTGTTCAAGAGTCCTGTTAAGTTCTCTTATTTCGTTCTCAATCCTTGTCCTTTGCGTTGTATCTCTTATTGCAGCTACAATTTGCATCTCATCATCAGGGTCTGCTTTAATTGGTGAGAGCGATATTTCCACATCAAACTCTGATCCGTCTTTACGTTTTGCTTTCAGTTCACGCCCCTCACCCATCATTCGTATCTTAGGGTTCCTTTGGTATTCATCACGGTGCTTAATGTGACGCGCTGAAAATCTTTCCGGCATAAGCATTTCTATCTTCCTGCCGTATAACTCTGCTTCAGTATAACCAAAAAGTTTGATAGTTTGTTTGTTTACCAGGTTGATAATTCCGTTTGCATCAGTAAATATCATAGCATCCGGGGCTGATTCTATCAGGTACCTGAACTTTCGCTCTGATTTGCTGATCTGTTCGGAATTTTCTTCCAGTATCGAAAGATCACGGGTGATCTTCGCGAACCCGATAAGGTTACTTTCTTTATCATAAATTGCATTTATAACGCCGTTACCATAGAACTTTGTTCCGTCTTTTCTTATGTGCCACCCTGAGTACTCCGCTCTGCCGGAGGCAGCTGCTGATACAAGAAGTTCTTCAGGCAAACCGGACTTTTTACTTTCTTCAGGGAAAAAAATACTGAAATGTTTCTGGAGAACTTCAGCTTCGCTGTAACCATTAATTCTTTCCGCACCCAGATTCCATGATATAATGTTGCCGAAGGTATCAAGCGTAAAAACCGCGTAATCTGTTATCTCATTCAGGTAATACTCATAATCTATTTCAGGTTTCATATGAATTTAAATATTTAGCAGCAGATTTACTTTAAATGATTCGTGCTCTGTACATAACTCTAATATATCGACGGGAAGTATCCAGGATTTTAAAAGCAATAAGAAAGAAGCAGGAGCTTCTTACAATGATTAAATTATGAATTTATAAGATAAAATTCAAATGAGATAATTATCATATATTGAATACCATTCAAATGACATTTATCTCTATGAAGTGTTAAAAATAGCTGTAAATATTAAGTTTGCAAATAATCACAATAAAAAAACCCCGTCAAGAACGGGGTTTTAAATACTATTTTCAACATTTTGGACTATAACCTTATGGTCTCTTCTTTACCGATATTTGATATCTGTGACACAATATTTTCTTCACCTGTAACAAGATCCTTTATTGTCATATTTTTCAGCACTCCATCAACGGCATTTTGCAGCATTTGCCATAACGAGCGAATTGAACAATCAACTGAATGAGTACAAATACTGTCTGAACCGCTGTGATCATTGCAGAACTCAGCGTCAAATAATTTGCCGCCAAGGAAATCAAGTACATCTTTCACCAGAATTTCATCCGCCGGACGGCTAAGTGTATAGCCGCCGATCTGTCCGCGCGAGCTTGCCAGAAAACCCCCAAGCCTTAAGGCACGCAGTATCTTTGCGGTGTTGTGAGTAGTGATCCCTTCAGCTTTGCTTATTTCGGGAATAGTCATTCCCTTTTCGCATTTTTCGCCGGCTACTCTAAGCAAACAGCGCAATCCGTATTCTTCCTGTGTACTGAATTTCATTTATTAATTGCCGCTGTATTTCGGTATCTTAGAACCGCATGCTTTAGCATGTAAAATTGCATCGTACTGTTCTTTGGGTACTGAAGGTCCTTCAAATGTGCAGTGCTCATTAAAAGCAGCAGTAAGTTCTTCTGCAACCATATCGGCGGTCTTGCCTTCAATGTTCATTCTCTGCATCAAAAATACCACTTCACCATCCTTAAATAACGCCATATAAGGCGATGATGGAGGAATACCAGGCAGATAAGCATTTCTTAAATGATCAACCGCATCTCTATCCTGACCCGCGAAAACTGTAACTATCCTGTTTGGAATCAGTTTGTTCTGCAATGCTAGCGTTACCCCGGGTCTTGCGCTTCCTGCGGCACAGCCGCAAACTGAATTTATCATAACAAGCGTTGTACCATCTTTTTGTCCTACGTAGGTATCAACATCAGCAGGTGTTAACAACTCAACAAATCCCGCTGCGGTTAATTCATCCCTCATCGGCTGAACCGCTTCGGGATCGTATATTGGTCCTCTTGTGTTTATCTGGAACATATTATATTAATTTTATTATTTAGAAATTTTATTAATTGTACTCTTTGTTTTTAATACAGGCTAAGCTAATACAGATTAAGCTAATACAGATTCAGCTGAAGCTTCGCTTCTTCGCTCATCATGTTCATTCCCCAAGGCGGATCCCAAACGACTTTTACCACGCACTCACTTACCCCGGGTATTGAGCGTACCTTACCTTCAACTTCGGGCGGCAGCGTTCCCGCTACGGGACAAGCCGGCGATGTCAGAGTCATTTCAATTTCAACCTTACCTGCATCATCAATATTTACTGAATATATCAGACCAAGCTCATATATATTTACGGGAATTTCCGGATCATATACACTCTTTAACGCTTCAACCACAGCATTGTTAAGCTCAGTTTTATCAGTTTTTTCAGCCGGTTCTGTTACTTCCTTCGGCTGTTCGGTTAGCTGTTCAGATTCCTGTACTGTAATTTTTTCTTCTGTTTTATCAGACATTTTTTAATTTAACTGTTTTGCTTTGTATGCCAGGGCATACATTTTCATCTGTTTGATCATTGCAGCAAGTCCGTTAGCCCTTGTTTGCGCAAGATGCTGCTGAAGTCCTGTTTTAGCTATGAAATCAAGCTTCGCATCCAGGATTTCATCCGGCGTTCTGCGGTTAAGTACCCTTATAAGCAGGGCTATCAATCCTTTAACAATCGTTGAATCACTATCAGCTTTAAATATTATTCTGCCGTCTTCATCATCAGTAACAAGCCAAACGCTTGACTGGCATCCCTTTACTTTATGATCATTGGTTTGTTTATCTTCGGGGTAACCATTTAGTTTTTTTCCCAGCTCAATAATATACTCATACTTATCCTGCCAGCTCTCAAAAAATCCGAACTCATCAACGATCTCATCTTCTATTTCCTGTATAGTCTTTTCCATTATAAATTCATCTATCCTCATTTGCGAGGAGTGTTAGCGACGCCATGCCTTAAACCCGTGTAACGGGAGGAAGGAAGCAATCTCATCGTAACTAGGACAATATCTTAATCGCCTTCTTTAATGCGTTAACAAAAATATCAATCTCAGCTTTTGTATTATAGAATGCAAACGAAACTCTTACCGTTCCCGGTATTCCGAACCTCTCCATCAATGGTTCAGTACAATGCTGACCCGTTCTGACGGCAACTCCGTATGTATCAAGCATAATTCCAATATCCAGCGCATTTAAACCATCAACTATAAATGAAATAACTCCGGTTTTTTCTTTTGCAGTTCCGATTATTTTTAATCCCTTTATCTCTTCAAGCAGTCCTGCGGCATATTCAAGCAGTTCTGTTTCCTGTCTGTGAATTGCTTCAAACCCGATATCTCCAATATAATCTATTGCGGCAGCAAGACCCACTGCCCCTTCAACATTCGGCGTACCCGCTTCAAACTTCATCGGGATATCATTATATGTTGTCCCTTTAAAACTCACTGAACTTATCATATCACCGCCGGTCTGGTATGGCGGCATGGCTTCAAGTAATTCTGCTCTGCCGTATAAAACACCTATTCCCATGGGTCCGTACATTTTATGTGAAGAGAACACGTAAAAATCAGCACCCAAATCCCTTACATCTACTTTAGTATGGTGTATCGCCTGCGCGCCATCTATCACAACGGCAATTTCTTTATTCTTATCTTTCGCTAAGCGGATGATTTCTTTAACGGGATTAATTGTACCCAGTGTATTTGATATCTGACAAACAGCAACGATCTTTGTTTTATCTGAAAGCAGCTTTTTATACTCATCAAGCAAAAGCTCTCCGCTATCATTTACCGGAATAACCTTCAATACTGCCTTCTTCTTTTCACACAATACCTGCCAGGGAACAATATTAGCATGATGCTCCATTTCAGAAATTATGATCTCATCACCTTCATTAACGTTTTCAAGTCCGTATGAATATGCAATCAGATTTATCGCCTCTGTAGCTCCGCGAGTGAATACAACTTCACGTTCACTTGATGCGTTAATGAACTCCTTCACCTTTATCTTAGCGTTTTCATATGCTTCTGATGCTTTGATACTAATGTAATACACACCCCTGTGAATATTAGCATTATAGTAAGAGTAATAATCGTTTATTGCGTTTATAACGCTTTGAGGCTTTTGTGAAGTTGCGGCATTATCAAGATAGACCAGAGGATTACCTCCAACTTCCCTGCTTAGTATAGGGAAATCTTTCCTCACTTCGTCAACATCAAATATTTTTTTTGTCAGTGTATCCTGCATCAATTGATTTACTTTGGAGTGCATTGACTGTGTCAATGCTTAATAACTTTTACCCCGTTGTTTGTGTTGCCTGACTTGTTTTTAAGTTCACCAGCAACAATAAATTTGCTGATTACTTTCCTACCCCAGCTTCTCAAATACTAAATTATTCAAATGCTCATGAAATGTTTCATTCTCAATAGTCTCAAAAATATCATTGGCAAACGCTCTTATTAAAACAGTCTTAGCCATATCAGCCCCGATACCGCGCGAGCGGAGATAAAATACCGCTTCATCATCCAATTGGCCTATTGCCGCGCCGTGCGAGCACTTCACATCGTCAGCGTAAATTTCAAGCTGCGGTTTTGTATCAATAGTAGCAGTACTTGCAAGCAATATTGCTTTATTTGACTGGTATGCGTTCGTTTTCTGGGCGTCTTCTCTTACAAATACTTTACCGTTAAATACCCCCCGTGAATTATCATTTAAAACACCTTTATACATTTCATTGCTCTGGCAATGCGGCTTCGCGTGGTCAATTAATGTGTGATTATCAACATGCTGATTTCCTTCAGTCAGATATAAACCGTAAAGATTTCCTGTACAATTCTCGTCATTCAGAAGTACATTGGTATCATTCCTTACCAGTCCCCCGCCGAGTGTTACACTGTAATGCGTGAACACCGAATTCCTTGCCTGTACAGCCTGTGTGCGGTTAATGTGGAATGAACCCTCGTTTTCCTGCTGCAGCCTGTAAATTTCTACAAATGAATTTTCACCAACAACAACTTCGGTTACAGCGTTAACAAGATTTTCTTCAATGCCGGTGCTGTGATAACTTTCGATAATATTTACCCTTGTATTCTTACCGGTAACAATAAGATTCCTTGGCTGTGTTAAAATATGTTTTCCGGCTTCGCCTGTGATATTCAAAATATGTATGTGGCCCTTCACTTCGGCATTATCGGGAATGATTATAACCACCCCTTCTTTAGTGAAAGCTGTATTAAGCGCAGTGAACCCGTTATCTGTTGATGCGTATTTGCCGATATGCTCCAAAACAAGCTCAGGGTTTGTTTTAAGTACGCTGCTTAGATTTTCTATTATTATGCCGCTGTTCTGCTTTTTAATGAACGATAGCTTTTCTGAATAAACACCGTTTACCAGTACAATAATGTTTTCATTAAGTCCTTTTATGTGCAGTGCATCAGCTTCTTTTTTTGTAACGCCGGCTGAACTCCCGGCTGTAAATTCAAGATCAAAAACCTTATTTACATTCGTGTATTTCCAGTCTTCGTTCTTTACCGTCGGAAACCCGATCTCATCAAATCTCGCAATAGCCTGCCTTCTGAGCTGGTGAAGAGCAGAAGCAGCTTCGCCGTTCATGCTTTGTTCAGATTTCCTGAACTCTGAAATATAATATTCTTTTATTCCTGTATTATCCATTTTTATATAAGATTCTGAATTTAAACAGCTGCCGCTTCGGTTTCGGGGTTAATAACCCAGTCATATCCTTTTTCTTCAAGTTCAAGAGCAAGCTCTTTACCGCCTGATTTAACTATCCTGCCGTTCACCAGAACGTGAACAAAATCAGGAACAATGTAATCCAGAAGTCTCTGGTAATGAGTAACAACTACAACGGCATTATCTTTATTACGGAAAAGATTAACACCGTTTGAAACGATCTTTAACGCGTCAATATCAAGGCCTGAATCAGTTTCATCAAGCACTGCAAGCTTTGGCTGCAGCATCTGCAGCTGGAATATCTCGTTTCTTTTCTTTTCACCGCCTGAAAATCCCTGGTTAACCGGGCGGTTTATGAGTTTTTCGTCTATGCCAACAACTTTCATTTTTTCACGCATAAATTTCAGGAAATTCATTGCGTCAAGCTCTTCAAGTCCCTTATGCTTTCTTATTTCATTCAGCGCGGTTTTAAGAAAAGTAGCATTGCTGACCCCGGGTATTTCAACAGGATACTGGAATGCCAGAAAAACGCCTTCTCTTGCGCGCTCTTCGGGTGACATATCAAGCAGGTCCATGCCATCCATGGTAACTGAACCGCCGGTTACTTCGTAACCATCCTTGCCTGCAATTACATTAGCAAGTGTACTTTTACCTGAGCCGTTAGGTCCCATAATTGCGTGCACTTCACCGGCATTCACCTCAAGATTAATGCCTTTCAATATTTCTTTTCCGCCGTCTGCGGAATCTACCTTTACAAAAAGGTCTTTTACAGTTAACATTAATTTAAATTCCTTTGTGATTATATATTATTTATTTTTCTTTATTAGCTAATTGATCATTGCTGATTGTTTCTTACCCAACGCTTCCTTCAAGAGAAATACTTAACAGCTTCTGAGCTTCAACGGCAAACTCCATCGGAAGTTCACGGAATACATCTTTGCAGTACCCGTTTACTATCAGGTTTATGGCATCTTCCTGGGCAATACCGCGCTGCCTTAAATAAAACAGCTGGTCTTCACCTATTTTTGATGTTGTTGCTTCATGCTCAACCTTAGCTGATTCATTGCTTACTTCTATGTAAGGAAAAGTATGAGCGCCGCACCTGTCGCCAATTAACAAAGAGTCGCATTGGGTGAAATTCCTTGCATTATCCGCATTCTTGTGAACTCTTACCAAACCGCGGTAGGAATTATTGCTTTTACCGGCAGATATACCTTTGCTTACTATTGTACTTCTCGTGTTCTTTCCCAGGTGTATCATCTTCGTGCCTGTATCAGCCTGCTGGTGATTGTTGGTAACGGCTACTGAATAAAATTCACCGATAGAATTATCACCCTGCAATATACAGCTGGGGTATTTCCATGTAATTGCTGAACCCGTTTCTACCTGGGTCCATGTAATTTTTGAATTATTGCCTCTGCATGCGCCGCGTTTAGTTACAAAATTGTATATTCCGCCGTTACCCTCTTTATCGCCGGGGTACCAGTTCTGCACTGTGGAGTATTTTATGGTCGCGTCATCCATTGCAATCAGCTCAACTACCGCGGCGTGAAGCTGGTTCTCATCTCTCATTGGTGCAGTGCAGCCTTCAAGGTAACTTACATATCCGCCTTCATCGGCAATCAGAAGGGTTCTTTCAAACTGACCCGTACCGCTTGTATTTATGCGGAAGTAAGTTGAAAGTTCCATCGGGCACCTCACTCCCTTTGGTATATAACAAAAAGAACCATCTGAAAAAACTGCGGAATTCAATGCAGCGTAAAAATTGTCGGTATAGGGAACAACTGATCCGATATATTTTTTTACCAGTTCCGGGTGGTTTTGTATCGCTTCGCTCATTGAGCAGAAAATTATTCCAAGCTTTGAAAGCTCTTCTTTAAAAGTAGTTGTAACCGAAACGCTGTCAAACACTGCGTCTACGGCTACGCCGGCAAGTCTTTTCTGTTCCTGAAGCGATATACCCAGCTTCTCAAATGTCTTCAGAAGTTCAGGGTCCACTTCATCAAGTGATTTTAATTCAATTTTTTTCTTTGGAGCCGCATAATAAATTATGTCCTGAAAATCCACGGCCGGGTATGAAATATTCGCCCAATGCGGCTGGTCTTCGTGTTTTATTGTAAGCCAATGGCGGTACGCCTTCAGTCTCCACTCAAGCATCCATTCCGGTTCATTCTTTTTGGATGAAATAATCCTTATTGTCTCTTCACTTAGACCCTTGGGAACCACATCCATTTCAATATCAGTTTCAAAGCCGTACTTATAATCTGATATCGCAAGTTCTTCTACATTGCTGAGATCTGTACTCATTCAATTATGGGAAATTTGATTAGATTTCTATTTTTATTAATGCAAAATAACCTATCTGTACAAAAAAGTCAAGATTATAATTAAGGGATTTTGTGTAGATTTCAGCAAAATTAGTACTTTATTTTTGCCGCCTGGGCAAGGAGCCATGATTTGCTTTCAACCTTTTCCTGCGGCATTTCCTGAAGTTCACGGTTAATTTCAACCATATTTCGCGGGTCGCCGCCAAGCCATACATTCACCATCCTGCTGGTAAAGTTTACATAGTTAACAAATCTTACTTTAACAAACTCAGGGAACTGGCTTACACTACCAAGAAAGTGCCTGAATGAATCAATCACACTTTTGCACATTTCATAATCGCCAAGTTCATAGTGTATCTTCACCTGCAGATTCTTAACTTTAAGCTGGTAATAAATATCTTCTATAGATACCTTCACAAGGAACCTCAGGGCATTTTCGTAGCTGCCTTTTCTGTAATTCAAATTGGCCATACATAAAGTATACGCGTTTTCTCTCACTTCACTCTTAAGTTTATGTTTAAACTCTTCAATGAATTTTTCAGCCCACTCAAAATCTTTGTTTATCAGCGATTCTGATGCCACAATTACATACGACGCCTCACTGAAGTAATTCCCTACTTTGGGATACAGGTCATTTTCAATAGAATACTTCAGCAGCCTGTAGTGCTCATCTTTAAAAAACTTATTAAATACCAAAGACTTAAGGCGTGTGTAGTTTACCAGGTAAACATAAATACTTCGTTTTGTATGCAGACTTATTGTCGAATCGTTTTCTATGAGTGAACTCATTAACTCTTTATATGTAGAAGTATCAGAATCATTAACAGGTTCACTTTCCCTGCTCTGAAGTTCAAGTACTGATCTGAATATTGAAATGATCGGGTATTTTTTACGGGGAAATTTATCCAGGAACTGGATAACCATATCGGAAAACTCAAGGTTTACTTCATTGTTTACAGCGTATTTTCTGATAGAAAAAAGCAGTGTATAACTAAGAACATTATGTATAACATAATTTAGGAACAATTCGTATTCCGAATTGACGATTTTTGTCAGTTCTTCTTCATATATCACGTTCTTGAACAGATCAACATGTTCACGGTTCAGCTTCATCAGCATGTATTCTGAATAAAGATAACTTTCATCAATTATACTTTCTTCTCTCAGCTTCTTCTCTGATTCTTTGTAACGGGTTCTAAAATGCCTTTCCAGATTTCTTTCGATCAGCTGATTCATTACAAAAATTGACGGCGTATTCCTGTTCTTTTCAAATTCCAGCTGAGACAGAAAAATCTGCGCCAGCTCAAGCATTCTGCTCAAAAGATCCCTTACCTTTTTATCTTTATATTCTTCAGCGGGATAAAAATCTGCAAATATCTGTTCTTTCGAAAGATCTTTGTAGTACGGGTGATCTTTTTTCAGCATATAAAAAAGAGTAATAAGCTGCTCACTTGAATTGAAAAAAGGTGAGTTCACAAATTTCTCAAATCTCTCAAATTCCTGTTTACTGAATGTTTTAAGAAGTATTACAAGTTTAGAATCGACAATATCCATGTTGTTTCGACACAATTTGTTCAAAATAAGCATTTTTTAAACAAAAACAACCATAATTTACCCTGCTTAAATCGACATTGCCGCATATTTTTCTTTGACAACTGAAAAAAACGATATTTATATTAGTATGAATTAAAACGGGGGAATTTTATAATGAATTTTTATATCAGAAACTTTATAGCGCTTACCGGCAAAAAAAGGTAAAGTAACAGAATGTCACACTATATGAGTTCAGATTTTTCAATTAAGCAAAGATATTTTTTAGAACCGGGATTTGGGCTTAATGGCTGGGTCCTGAGAAAAGAAGGTTCTAACTGCATCTTAAAGAAAGCCAAATATAAACTGATGCTGTTATACTTTGCTGAAAATATGCTCAATAACCAAAAGGCAGAGTTGAGGATATGCGATTCCAACGGGCTATTGGAAGAAATAATAGACTTTGAAAATTTGAGCAATACCTGAACTGTACAATAATGATTTGGCAGCCATCCTATCTAACTTGGCGAAATTGATTCTTTTCGTAATATTTTAGTATATTTACGGAAATCGTTTCGCCTTTTTAATTATACTAAAGAAAGGATTTATATATGTCTAATTCAGTCGATCAGCAGGTAATCGAATTCACCGCAGCTTACACAGGAGTATCAGTGGGTGAGATAAGTAACTCCACCACTTTGGATAGTCTGGGGATAGTTACTAAACCGGACCTTTATGAATATTTGACTGAACTTGAGGATAGTTTTGAATTGATCTTTGAACCCAGTGATGCAGACGGAATAGTGACTGTAGGCAATGCTGCAGCAATGATCCAAAAGAAACTTGGCTCAAACGCTTCGTAAGAATTGAAATTTCATTGGACAAAAAAACCGGGTTATCCCGGTTTTTTTATGTGCGTTTTTTGCCTGAATTTGTTGTTTTTCACAAATTTGGGCAAAAAAAAAGCAGCAGGTTTTTTCGGAACACTGGGAGCGTTCGTACTAAAAACGTTAGCCACCCTTACCTAGCTAACTCCTGCTGCATACTTTTGATCTTTTGAAAGAACTTGCTTCCTTAATCTGTTACAAATATAATAAATACATTCTATATGTCAATAGGAAAAAAAAGGGTACATACTAATTATTTTCGTTACAGTACCCGGGGTGCTTATTTAAATGCTATAATTCGCTAATTTGGACATTATTATTTAAAAAAAATTTTTAACTTGCACTAAATTCACAAACAATTATACACAAAATGGCAGGCGGACCTTCAAAACAGGAACTTGAAATGTATTGGCAGAACAGCAGGCAGTACTTTGATGAACTTGCCAGGCACTACCAGACAGCTGACCCTGAGTATTACAGGGAATTTATTAAACCATTCTACAATAATCCGTTCAGATCTGCCGGTTCCGGCAATACGGGCAGAACCGGCGGCGGTGGCGGCAAAGTTATGGTTATTGCAGTCTTCCTTCTGGTGCTCATAGGAGCGCTTTCTGCGGGGCTGTTTTTTATTTTGGGAAGTTCTGAAACAGTTATAGAAAAAGTTGAGGAAATTACCTCTGATAAAAATGTTTCTGAACAAAAAACCACAAAAGAAAAGAAAATAACCCGTGAAGAGTCGGGGGTAACCGAAGAATCCCCGGTCACCGAAGAGAACCCTGAAGTGCTTTCTGCTGAAGATAACTATATCATCGGAGCAAAATATATAGCCGAAAAGAAGTACGATAAGGCAGCGTGGCATCTTAAACAAATCAAAAAGGAAGATAAACGTTACAAAGAAGCGCAGCAATTGCTGGAAAGCATCAAGTATCTTAAAAAGTATAATAAATAAAACCTCCGTTATTCCTGAATTTAGCCCCGCGTATTTTTTAGTTCAGGCAATGAAACATTTTCCCTTTTTGGACGTTAAAACTCTAAATATTAATTTTCCAGGTAGGAGTTTATGAATTTCCCAAAGATCATCCCATTATGGCTTTTTCGCACTATAGGCATTTCCATGCTGACTGTATGCCTGCTGGTTTCGTTTTATTTCATTGTAACTTTTTCGGGTCCGTTTGAATTCTTCGCAGAGCTTCTTACTGATGATTCAGGAACATACCTCGTAGTACTAGCTGCACTGCTGACTCTTCTGCTTCTGTTGATGCCATGCCTGGTGGTCGCATTGGTACTAAGACCCTTTTCCAATGTCCCCTCATTCAAAAGCCAGATGACCGATATGGGTCCGTTTACAACCAAATTCAAATCAGTCGTTGATACATCCGTTTACGGTGAGCTTCCTTCAGTTCTTTCAAGATGCCTGGCATTTATAATAGATAGAGTCATTGTAATAATTTTTATCGCTGTTCCCGCAGCAGTATTCACCGCTGTTATGGAGCAAACCGGCAGAACAGGGGCGATATATTATATACTTTTGGTGTTTATGATTGGGTTTATTCTGATCGGCGCTGTTTATTCGTATGCGCGTGATATGTTTGGCGGCAAAAGCATAGCCCGAAGGCTGCTGAAGCAGAAAGTAGTTGATATATCGACCGGTAAACCGATCGGCGGCTGGCGCTCATTCAAGCGTGAGATAATTATCCACTTCGCTCCGTTAATACTTGTTGAACTCATATTGATAAGCTCAAACAGAGACCGCCGCCGCATGGGCGATAACTGGGCAAAAACAATAGTTGTGAAAGATCTGCCATCATAAGGAAATGATAGAGAGTCCCCAAAGTATGCATCAACACAGTTGATGCAATCCAAAAAAAAGATTGCGCCTATCTGTTTATAATAATTAAATATTAAATTTTTTGCTTTTCTTGGAGTGCATTGACTGTGTCAATGCTAATTTAAATAGAACAGGGATCTCTCATAAAGATCCCTTAGCGTTCTATATTGTTTTTTGGGGATGTTGCTAGAAACAATATCTGTGTTTATCAGACCTGCCGGGTTTTGAAAACCTGGCAGGTCTAGGTATACAATACTTATGCCTTCACAACTTTCCTTTTCTTAACTACTCTGATAACTATATACACTATAAATCCAAGTATAGCCAGTATCGGAGCCATTGCTATAACAAATGTTATAATCCCGGCTAACACTTTTGTAAATCCGGTCAGACCCTTTTCGAATCCGCGCTCAAGCTCATAGAAGAATCCGCCTGATGATGTATTTAAAATTGCCGGCTCATATATGCTTAATGTTATTGTTGAAAACGATGCCTGGTCTTTAAGCATTCTCATTCTGCCTTCGGTCCTTTCGATATTTTCCCTTACGTTTGCAAGCTTCTGCTCAACTTCAACTACTGCTGTTAAGTTCGCGGTTTTTTCGGCAAGCAATTGCAGCAGCCTTGTTTCAAGCTCACGCTGAGTTTTAAGTCTGGCTTCTGCATCAACATACTCTTCGGTTACATCACGCCCGGTGATGTTCTGGTTCATTACTTTACCGGTCTTTGCAAGCTCTGCAAGCAATGCATCATACTTATCAGCCTGTACGCGAATTGTAAGTGTCCCCTGTTTCTTTCCGCTCTGGTTTACCTGCGCGGTGGAGTTGGTAATAAATCCACCAAGATTTTTCGCGATCTCCTTAGCCTTAAGCTCGGTTTCATCAAAGCTGTCGTTTTCAATGCTCATAGTGCCGGTGCGGATAATCATCCGCTTATCGGTTGGATTGGTATTTTCTGTGGGCTGCTGGTAGCTTACCTGCTTTAGTAATCCGTCCGGTTTATTTTCACCGCTTTTAAAATCTTTGTTTTTTGGGGCGGATTCCAGGTCATCTGTACCTGTTGGCGCATCGGTTTTACTGTTATAAAAGGACTGTTCCTGGCTTGTTGTATTCTTATCGCTCTGCTCCTGGCAGGCATTCAATGCCACAACAAAAGGCAGAATAAAAGCCAAAATTAACGTTTTTGTGAGTTTCATGGTCTAAAACCTCTTCTTGGTAATGTTAAGTTATATACTCGTTTAAATTGATTTTTGTTTCATAAGTAGGAGTACTCAAAACAAAATGTCAAATGACAAAGCCCAAATGACAAAATGCACAAGTTATCAGCTCCCCTCCTTTTTTAAAAAGGGGGGGAGAAATCTATTCCCGAAGGAAATAGATTGAGGGGTGGTTTGAATATCTAAACCTCACCCTCCGGCTCCCTCTCTTGAAAGGAGAGGGAGAGCCATAATTCCAAAATTCATTCCCCCCTCTCCTTTTAGGAGAGGGGGTCAGGGGGTGAGGTGGTCAATTCTTCATTCTTTTAATCCACTCTATCATTTATATTTATTTAATGAAAAAGTTAATAAACAACATTAACCCTCGTTCCCAATCCGCCTGTGGCGGACCGGTTTGGGAACGGAAAATATTCAATCTAATTATATTCATTTGCTGTTTTACAATTACAACATTTTCATTCTCTCAACAGCGAGATATTAACTCACTGCTCGACCAGACTCTCCGCAACCGAGGGTTAACCCGCGAAGATATTACCATTCCTATTGAGTTCTTCTCAACCGCTGAAAAAAATCCGACCAATGATGTAAAACTCACCCTGCCGCTTGTTAAGGATATGATGACAAATCCTTTAGGCTCAATAAGTCATGGGCGTCCGAATAATGCACGAATGGATCTAATGGATAACCTTGCAAGTATGACAGATTTGGAAATCTATGAGGCTGTAAGCAAAATTATGCAGCTTAGATTTGTTAACCAGGAGCATATTTTCAATTTATTTGATCTTTGGCTTCCCCGTGCCGTTCGACTTTATGATGGACTTAATAACCCCAAGTTAGAATTAACCGATAAATTGTTTTCTATGATTAAAGAAGCAAAACATTCTCAGGATTCCTTAACTGCAATTTTCTCAAACTCCGATAAAGAATTCTTAAATAAAAACATATTTTCAATTCTAGAAGAATCTGAAAGTGATGACAATAGTAATTTTGATATTTTGAAATATAATGCCGCAAGAGATTCTTCAATCCTGACTTCAAAAAAGACCATGGATATTTTAAGTAAACTTGATCTTACTATGATGGATTTCAGCAGTTTCAATTCGTTCAAAATGTGTAACACTCTATATAATTATGTTAAAGATTCTCTAAAACAAAACAGTTTAAGCGATTTATCAAGGCATAACAACAAATTCGTCCAGGGCGATTTCTACTACTACTCCGATGAAGACGGCATACGTATCGCAATAGGCGGCCCCGGAAAGAACATCTACACCGGTAAATTTGATTTTATCATCGATCTCGGCGGCGATGATATCTACAACATAGATCATCCCCCCCTTACCAAGAGGGGGCAAGGGGGGGTCTTAGACGGCGGCTTAAGCTGTATCATTGATCTCACCGGTAATGATTACTACACCACCACAAGCGACTTCGCATTGGCAGGAGGCTTATTCTCATCATCCTTTATCTTCGATAAAGAAGGCGATGATTTTTATGAATCAAAAGGCTCAGGTAACTTAGGTGCTGCAATCGGCGGACTTGGACTGCTCTACGATGAAAAAGGCAACGATACTTACAAAGGAATATCATTCTCGATAGGCGCAGGATGTTTTGGGGTTGGCTTACTGGTTGATAGAGAAGGCAATGATTTTTACATCGCTAATTCATATTCACAAGGGTTTGGTATGACCCAGGGTGTTGGTGCGATAATTGATAACAAGGGAAATGATTCATACCTGGTTGATTCCCGTTCGCTTGATATCGGCAGATATAATGACCATTACGTTTCAATGTGTCAGGGTTATGGACTTGGTTTGCGTCCGTTCTACGCAGGCGGTATCGGACTCATTATTGAAGGCGAAGGCAACGATATTTATAACACTGATATTTTCGGACAGGGCGGTGCTTATTGGTATTCACTTGGCGCAATTGTTGATAAAGCCGGCCACGATAAGTACAACGGCTACCAGTACTCTCAAGGTGCAGGTATTCATTTAGCTGTTGGGCTGCTTAAAGATTATGACGGCTGGGATTTCTACCAGTCAAACGGTGTATCGCAGGGCTGCGGCCACGATTTTGGCTACGGCATGCTGTGGGATGTTAAGGGTAACGATAATTACTCCGCTTACTCACTCTCCCAGGGCGCGGGCAACGCCGATGGTATAGGCATTCTGATAGATGAAAGCGGCACGGATGGTTACCTGAACAAATATCCGGCTAACACGCGCGGTTATGGCAATCCACGGCGGGAATACGGAAGTATTGGAGTGTTCCTCGATGCCTCGGGGACTGATTATTACTCCCACCCCGGGTATGACAGCACTTTTATAAATTCATCAAACTGGGGAGTGTTCACTGATTATGATTATACTGATCTTCCCGAACAGGTAAGCGGCGATAATTTTAAAGTCCCGGTTGATACAACTTCCCTGTTGGATTCACTCCAAACAAGAAATCCTTTCCCAAAGTTTGATGTATATTCACTTGAAGAATATTTCATAATGGCAAAAACCATTGAGCCGCGTTTTTCGTTATGGCAGGAGTATGGTTTCAAAAAGCTCATCGAAGACAGTACATATACTGCAAGATATATTCTCACAAAATTCGGCACGACCGATCACCGCGATGTGCAGGTTTTCCGTGTGCTTTCGCAGAAAATCCAGTGGTCAATAGCGCAGGAGATTCTCGAAAAATTCAGGCTCTATACAACGGGAGCGGGAGTATTCACACAGGCGGAGCTCAGCATGATGTGTTATATCTTCGGGGAAACAAAAGATCCATCTGCAAAAGATTATTTATTACAATTGACTTATGATGATAATTTCCGCCTGCGTTCATCGGCTATCAACGCATTGGGCAAGATAAATTATGATAGAAGTGATAAAGAATTTATTGAAAAAGTTACATTTAGATTAAACGAGCTTGCGGCAGAAAATTCACCGAAGAAACTTTACAACAAGGATATCGCTTTCGCATTGGGAAATTATATTTCACCAAACGGAATGCAAACGCTATTGGGATTACTAAATAATTCATACTATGGCGCAAGATTTGTTGCAGCTGAGAATTTGAGGAAGTATCCCGACCTTTCACTCATTACATTTACTGATAGCGATATTCCGTATTTCCTGACTGATGAACTCTCTTTAATAGCGTTTATTCATTCTTTAACCGCGCTTAACAGCAATGATCTTAAGCTGGTATATACTTTCCTCAATATATCCCCTGTTCACAATAACGAGGCTGTTATCTATAATCTGATTGAACTGCTGAAATACAGAATTGAAAGCTCCGGTGATAAAGGTATTGATGTATGGTACCAGAATCAATTGAATGAACTGCAGTCAAAGGTCCCTTTAAGAGTTCATTAATTAATAATTCTGGATTAGAACAGCTCCCCTCCTTTTTCAAGAATCTGCTCTGCAGATTCGCAGTCCCTGTTTACCCCTTAGGGGGCTGAAAGCGGGATCTAAGGAGGGGCAGACAAAACGAAACGCAGTTGAGTTTTGGCGGGGTGGTATCATAAAAATCCCTTTAATATAAGAAGGTTTTTATCAGAATTTAATCCGGTATACATTCCCAAACTGGAGTTTGGGAATGAGAAATATTAATAATAAACCTTAACAGCCAGGGTCTTTAGACCGTGGAAAAGTAACCAGAAAATAAGGGCTTTCTCCCGAGGTCCGAAAGACTCCGTGGGAGAGTGCCTTCGGCAAGCCCTGAAAAAGCATTAGCGGCTAAAGCCGTGAAATATTAAAATCATTTATCCACGACCTAAAGGTCGTGGCAACAAAAGTGAATTTACAGTGATGTATAACATTTGGAAAGAAACTTAGCATCACGCCGCCAATAAAAAAAGGCGGGATATTATCCCGCCTCTTTTCAAAATAGCTTCAATTTACTTATTATCATCCGGTAATTTCTTTATTATACCCATTTTCCTTCTGGGCTCTATTTCACCTTTGACCTGCACTTCTGAGGTATCTGTTTTAATAGTATCCTGCACGACCCTGATCTTTCCAACAGTCTTTGTCTCCACCGGGTCACAGGTTTCGCTGCTATCCTGCAGTCCATTCAGCCTTTGTACATCTTTAATGCTGATACCGCCCTGGATATTTGTATTATTAATATCAAGCGAATCTGAATTATTGTTATTTCCGTAATAGTTTGAGTCCACGAGCGCGATTGCTCCAGTAAGCGGTTTATCATCTCCTCCGGAATTCCCTTCCGAATTGCCGCAGGAGCTAAGCATCGCCGATGCGCACAGCATCAATGCAAGCGCGCTTACCCTGAAGGGAGTCATAACAGGCAGCAGGTATGAAGGAAATATGAATTTGGGTTCTTCGATATTTATTTTTAACCTTGGCACTTCTTCTGTTTCCTGCTCAAGCTGACTCACATTAAACCTGCCGCATATCTTTTTATCCAGATTAGCCGCAATGTATAGCTGTATTTCATCTTCGGATTTCTTTGAAAAATCCACCACCGTTTTGGAACAAACTTTGCAGAAAGAACCCTGTTCATTTGGTGTCATTTTATCCCAATCCTCAAAACAGGGTTCGGGAATGTGAATTTTAAACAGATTTTCGTGTGCCATAATATCACCTTTTTTTGATGTTAATTAGTTTACTTATTTGGCAGACATATTGTTCCGTATTAATTTACTTAGCTCATCACAAAACCTAACCTATCTCATATTTTAAGCGGGTAGTTATTAGTATTTTTGTTAAGTATAATTACTCATTTTTATGTATTTATTCATTTGAAAGGAATTAATACAATGCACGAAAAAAGCATAGAATCACTCAATAAAGCCGCATCAGATGAGCTGAGCGCAATACACCAGTACATGTATTTCCATTTCCATTGCGATGACCAGGGATTTGATCTTCTTGCCGGACTCTTCAAAAAAACCGCCATCGAAGAAATGATACACGTAGAAAGACTTGCCGAGAGAATTTTGTTCTTAAAGGGTGATGTTGATATGACAGCCAAAGATAAAGTTCAGCAGGTGAAAGATGTTAAAGGAATGCTTGAGCTTGCCAGGAAAATGGAAGAAAACAGCGCGAAAGAATATAATGTATGGGCTAATGAATGTTCTGTGAATTCAGATGCGATATCGAAGCAATTGTTCGAATCATTGGTAGCTGATGAAGAGCGCCACTATGCGCAGTATGATACAGAGCTTGATAACATCGCAAAGTTCGGCACAAGCTATCTTGCGCTGCAGTCAATTGAGCGCAGCAAAACAATAGCTGCCCCAGCACCTGGAAAGTAATTACTAAAAAAAGATAACCCATAGAATTAATTATATAGGAAAGATTATTTTCAGGCAACTGCTCCCCTCTCCTCTTAGGAGAGGGGCTGGGGGTGAGGTTTCACGCTATTTTTCTGTAAACTCTATCGGCACGGCTTCACCCTGTATCATAACTCTTAAGCCCGTGGGAGCCTCACCGTTATTCACAACAAATGAAATTGAATTGATGCCTTTAATGAATCCTTCTTTAATTTCAAATGGATAAAAGCCGTTTTGGAATGCATTATACTGCGTAAAGTAACCCGTACTTTTGCCGTTTATCAATATATCAGCCCCATTATTATCGGTTGTCCAGAATCCCTTTATCTCAGCAGTCTCAGCTTTAAATCCATGCAGTGAAAATGACAGCGTATAGACATACATACCGGGTGCGTTCCACTCGCCCGCATCGGCGCGGGGTGATATCCACTTGGATAGATTATCGTTATACACCCACGTACCCAGCGGAAAAACATCAGAATGCACGACTTTAGTATCAGGTCCGGTGAACATCGGGTCAGCGCTTATGCTCAGTACATAATGCGGGTCAGTTTCACCATCAGCTAGTGGCATTTTATTATTATCAACTCCGGTGTTATATAGTGTCGGAATCGGTATCTTCTTCAATTCCTGAGTGTACAGCCCGGAAACAGAAATTAAGACCGCTAAAATTGTATGAATTATCTTCATTTGCACTATAATTGTTCCTTAAAATATTACAATTTATGAAACATATCAACCACAAATAAAAATCCCTCTAATACTGCTTTTGATTTTGAAACGGCCTTTTAAAAATGGCGTTAAGAAATTATTCGAACAAGCGTGGCAAGAAAATCTGTTTGAGTCACGCTGAAAGCGTGACGAGTTATTTTCTTGCAGCGAAGTGAGAATAATTTTAGCCAATTTTTAAACAGCCTTGACTTTTTTGGTTCTTTTTGTGTCAAGACAAAAAGAACATAATGAACTCGTTCAATAGAATTGGATTTGTAATTGTATGATTCTTTTTGAACATTCATCTTAATTGCGCCGGGTATTCACCCGAATTGTATATGGTTTTCTCTGTGTAACTCGTACCACGAATAGAGAATAATCAACGTTGTGGCGTCGGGTATTCACCCGACGCGTGTCAGGTACATACATGAAACCACTAACCATCCGATGAACTCAAGTCATCGAATGATTATATACCCAAAATAAAAAGCGACCCTTCCGGGCCGCACAAGAAATTGTGAAACAATTTCGCAGTCCCGCCTTAGCGGGACTTATTTAACATTACTCATTTCACGCATGCCATACTAAACGAAGTGAAAGAAGGTTTCACGTTTGACATTTCACGATTCACATTCTACACTTCATAATATAAATGGAATTCATACGGATGCGGTCTTAAAGCCATAGGTTTTACTTCATTTTCCATCTTGTAATTTATCCATGTCTCAATAAGGTCATCGGTGAAGACACCGCCCTTTTTCAGATACTCATTATCATTTTCAAGACTCTCCAAAGCTGATTCAAGATTATCAGGTGCCTGCGGAATATTTTTCAGCTCCTTGCTGCTTAAATGATAAATATCCATTTCCATCGCTTCACCCGGATCGATCTTGTTCTGAATACCATCAAGTCCCGCCATTAGCATAGCCGAAAACGCAAGGTACGGATTCGCTGTACCATCGGGGCAGCGGAACTCAACGCGTTTTGCTTTCGGGCTGTTTGAATACATCGGTATCCTTATAGCTGCGCTGCGGTTACCTTTTGAGTAAGCAAGATTAACAGGCGCTTCATATCCCGGTACAAGGCGTTTATATGAATTTGTTGTGGGGTTTGTTAAAGCCAGTAATGATGGCGCATGTTTCAGAAGTCCGCCGATATAATACAATGCCATCTGGCTTAAGCCTGCGTATTCATCACCTGCAAAAAGCGGCTTGCCGTTTTTCCACAGACTCTGGTGAGTATGCATTCCGCTTCCGTTATCGCCAAAAATTGGTTTTGGCATAAATGTTGCTGTTTTACCGTGCTGCCTTGCGGTATTTTTTACAATGTATTTAAACATCATCAATTTATCAGCGCATTCAAGCATCGGGCAGAACCTGTAATCAATTTCAGCCTGACCGCCGGTTGCTACTTCATGATGCTGGGTTTCAATTTCAATTCCCGCATTCAGCAAATGCTCAACCATTGCGTTGCGGATATCATTGGTACTGTCAGCAGGCGGAACGGGAAAGTAACCCTCTTTCATTCTGATCTTATGGCCAAGGTTCGCTTCAAGCTCTGTGCCTGTGTTCCAGAAACCTTCACGGGAGTCGACCTTATACCAGCTGCTGTATTCATTTACATTATATGCCACGTGATCTAAGATAAAGAACTCCGCTTCGGGTCCGCAGTAAATTGTATCGGCAATTTTAGTGGACTTCAGGTATTCCTCAGCCTTCATTGCAACATAACGCGGGTCACGGCTGTAACGCTCTTTAGTAGCGGGTGAATATATATCGCAGATCATTGAAAGATTCTTCGCAACTATGAACGGATCGATATTCGCAGTTTCAGGATCAGGGAAGATAAGCATGTCAGATTCATTTATTGACTGCCATCCCCTGATAGAAGAACCGTCGAATCCTAAACCTTCTGTGAATACTTTTTCATCAAGGTTCCTTGCCGGTATGCTGAAGTGCTGCCACTGTCCCGGCATATCGGTAAAACGGAAATCAATCATCTTAACGTCATGCTTTTTTATCATAGCAAAAACGTTTTTAATAGCCTGCTGGTTTGCTGCCATTTATTTATTTTCTCCTTTATCCCAAAAAAAGATTTGGGAATATTATTTTAATCAAAATTTAGTTTCTCAAAACCACTGAAGTGGTTACCACAATTCATAATTTCTTTTATTCCCACGGATAAATCCGTGGGCTATACTTTTTATTTCTTGATTTTCAATAAAGATAACTCCCGTTTTCAATCAACGCCGAAAAGTAGGATAACATTATCTGCTTTTTTGCCAGCTCAATAATTTAGTCATTAACCTGAGCTTCTCTCATTATTCAACGATTCCGTCGTTAGCCCACAGCTTCAGTCGTTAGCCCACGGCTTCAGTCGTTAGCCCACGGCTTCAGCCGTGGGAAAAATAGTTGCAATAAAACTTAAACCGTTCTAACGGTTTACAATATCATTTCCGTATTTCTTCATAAATAGGTCGTATTCTTCTTTAAAGCTCACTTTTTTATGATGTTCTTTTTGATTATTTACATACTTGATTACAGCGTCCAGCATTGATTCGCTGACAGAAAAAGCGCTATAACCGGTTTGCCATGCGAATTTGAAGTTTGTAAGATCACTTGAATTAACCCAATGCGAAGATTCACCCTTAATATGCTGCATTATATCTTTTAAAGAAAAATTTGGATTATATCGGAAAACAATATGAATATGTTCTGACATACCGTTAATTGCCCTGACTTCCACCTCAAATTTCTTAATTAGATCAGCTTTAATGTGTTGATGAAGTTCGTTTTCGAAATTTTTCTTTATTAGTGGACTTCTTTCTTTTGTTGAAAAAATTGAGTGAAGCCAGATCTTGGTGAATGAATGTGACATTTTTACTAAACCACTGAAGTGGTTATTTGATTATTAGTAATTTATATTCCCACGGATAAATCCGTGGGCTAATATGTTTATCAAAACATCATGATAGTAATACTTTAACTTTGAAGTCCTACCGTATAGCTCATATTATTCCACTTTCCAAAGTTTTTTCATATAGCTCGCGGTTTTGAATCGTTACTCTGTGTTGTTTAGTCGTTAGCCCGCAGCTGAAGCCGTGAGCTAAAAACTGCAAAATCAAAGCAACATTTATAAAAACTATAATGTAAAATACATTTTATACTCAAACGGGTGCGGCATGGTGTTAATAGAATTAATCTCCCTGTGTTTATTTTCTATCCATTGCTTTATAAGTTCATCGCTGAATACATTATCGCGCCTCAAAAATTCACTGTCCTGCTCAAGCGCGTCCAGTGATTCTTCAAGATTGCGCGGGAGGAAATCTACTTTTTCATGCTCTGCATGATCCATGATATTTTTCTCAAAAGGTCCATATCCTTCCTTTACGGGATCTATCTTATTTATAATACCGTCAATTCCCGCCATTAAAATTGCTGAAAAACACAGGTACGGATTCGCTGTTGAATCCGGCGGTCTGTATTCAAATCTTGTCATTTCAGGATTCGATACATACGAAGGTATCCTTATAGCCGATGAACGGTTGCCCTTGCTGTATGTTAAAGCAACAGGAGCTTCAAATCCGGGTACCAGGCGTTTGTATGAATTTGTACTTGGATTTGTGAATGCTGAAAGCACCCTTCCGTTTTTCAGCAGACCGCCAATGAAATACCTGCCAAGCTCGTTAACGTTGCCATACTCACCTTTTTTATAAAATGCGTTCTTTCCGTTTTTGGTAAGGAAGGTATGTACATGCATTCCGCTGCCCGGCTGTTTAAACATAGGCTTTGGCATGAATGTAATGTGAATATTATTCTGCCTGGCCAAATTGAATAGCGCATATTTTACTGTAACAACATTATCTGCGGTCTTAAGAAGTGTTTCAAAATATGTTTCAATTTCCTGCTGACCCCGTTCACCTGTTTCGTGGTGATGGTATTTCACTTTGATGCCGAAATCCTTTAACATTTTGCAAGCTTTATCGCGGAAGTCATCATATACATCAAACGGGTTAGCGGCATGGTACGCGTTTGTAAAAAATTCTTCGGCATGTTCAACTTCGTAGAATGAAGCAGAGGTCCTTGTATCATATTTAACCTTGCTGAAAATGTAGAACTCAAACTCGGGTCCCCACCACGATACATCTCCGCCGGTGTATTTCTTCACAAGCTCCTCGGCAAGCCTTGCAATATGCCTGCCATCCTGCCCGAAAGGTGTGCGTTCTTCATCGGTAAGGAAAATATTTGCGTAGAAGCTTAGTGTTTTAGCTTCGCGGAAGGGGTCAATAACCGCTGTTGCAAGGTCAGGCACAAGTATCATATCGCTCGATTCCACTTTGCGGAAACCGTAACTTGAGCCATCGAATCCGACGCCTTCGTTTATGAGAGTGTTAATAATTTCGGGGTATACCGGGAGTGAAATGTGGTGAAGCCTTCCGGTCAGATCGATACACTTGATATCAACCACCTCAACACTTTGTTCCTTTATAAGTTTGTTTATCCTCTGTATTTCAGCGGGCAGCGCTTTGTTGTTATTTTTCATTTCAGGTAATTTTTTAGATCTATGGTGAAAGTTTCTTTGAGTGATGAAAGTACAATTGATGTACGCGTTGAGCGTACGCCCTTCCATGATTGTATCTTAGCCAAAAGTTTCTCGAGTGATGATGTATTTTCGGTGCGTATCTTAAGTACGTGTGAGCCGTCACCGGTTATTGAGTGGCACTCAAGAATTTCAGGAGATGAAACAGTGTGATGAATGAAATCTTTGTAATGGGTAGATGATTCGCTTGTCACAAAAATGAATGCAGTAATATCTTTGCCAAGCTTTTTGTGGTTGAGCTTTGTTTTGTAGGTTTCAATGACTTCAAGCTCTTCGAGCTTGTTCATTCTGTCAGTTACTGATGGAAGCGAAAGCCCTATTTTTTCGGCAATTTCGTTCCGTTTCATTCTTGCATTATCCTGCAGGAATTCGAGAATCTTCAGGTCTATTTCGTCTATATTATGCATATGGTTGGTTTAATTGCCTTAATTATTAAGGTAATATTAAGATTTTGCTTTATTTTATTAGGCAATTAGCATCATTTACCTGCAAATATAAAGCAATGTTTTTAATTAGTCAATAGTAATATTTACAAAATTTTGGGTAATTATTTATATAGGGAATGCTCTTTTTGGGGATGGGTGAAGCAAAGTTCATTTGCGAGCGAAGCGAAGCAATCTTATAAATTCATGAGATTGCTTCGTCACTACGTTCCTCGCAAGTTATATTAGATCTTTTTCACTAAAAAAATGCGCTATTTCGTTCTTCGCATTTTCGGGCGAATCAGACCCGTGAACTATATTGCGCTCAATTGAATCAGCGTACATTTTGCGGATCGTACCCTCTTCGGCGTTAGCCGGATTTGTAGCACCTATAAGCTTGCGGAAATCAGCAACAGCATTATCTTTTTCCATGCATATAGGTATTACCGGACCCGAGGTCATATATGCAACAAGCTCACCGTAGAACGGTCTCTCTTTATGCACTTCGTAAAATTTCTTCGCTGAGTCTTCCGTAAGCTGCATCAGCTTCATGCCTTTTATTTCAAATCCCGCATCCAAAATATGCTGAATAACTTTTCCCTGCACCTTTTTTTCAAGGCAGTCAGGCTTTAAAATCGCCAGTGATCTTTCTTTCATTTATATCTGTAAATATTGATTTATTAATAAGTTATTATAAGTTCATTATACAAATTTAAATCTAAAAATTGAATTATTAAACTCATTAAAATTTACCCAACTAATGCAGTAGTTTTCCTTTATTTTTGGAAACATGACTGCATTCTTTTCCTGAAACAATAGTTCAAGACAGTTGTTAAAAAGATAACTAAACAAGATCAACAATGCATAATATAATTCTGATATCACTTTTTCTGTTTTCTTTCGTTTGTTCAACCGGCGATAACAAAACTGTGGTTACTGATCCGAAGAAAGACAATAAACCCGGGAACACCGATACTAAACAAACAAACTTTGACCTGAAGCCTAATCAAACCATAATTCCCGCGGCGGAAAAAATGGAGTGGGCATTCGGCAGGAATTATAAACAATACAGCCCTTCAATGGAAGATATCCAAACAGCCGAAGAAGTTTTAAAGGCATGCTTCACTAAAGAAGCCTCGGGTACTGCAAATCCGTTTTTTGGAAGAAAATATGAAGATTACAATATGCAGTTTGTAGGCGGTGAGCTTGAAGGAGGCGATAAAATTATTTGGGTAAATTGTTTCTGCATGGCGGAATCAGAAATACTCAAAAAATGGAAGACTGAAATTGTTATGGTTGCAGATGGCGGTAATTGCTTTTTTAATGTAAAAATTAACCTGAAGAATAAAGAATATTACGGATTAATGGTAAACGGTATGGCATGATAAATAGTAATCCGATAACTTTGAGTCATCGGATTACTAAGACTCGCTATTCAAATTCCATAAACTCGATCCTGTTGCCAAACGGGTCATAGAAAGAGAAACGTTTCCTTCCCGGGATCTGTATCTCTTCTTTAATTTCAATATCATTCTGTATAAGCTGAACTTTAATTCTGTTCAAACCTTCAACAACAAATGCGGGATGCGCTTTTTTCTTTCCGTGTGTAAAATTTTCTTCAACCCCCAAATGCAGCTCTATATCGCCCGCCCGGTACCAGAGTCCCCCGCTTGGCTTAAGCGGTTCCGGCTTTTCAATTTCCGTTAGCCCCAGTATCCCGGTGTAGAATTTCCTGGCAATTGATTCCGACTCCTTTGGAATTGCGAGCTGAATATGATCTATTTTATTAATTTTAACAGGCATACTTTAAATTAATGAAACCAAATTTATAAAATTTTAGTGTAAAATATTGCAGTATCCCCCGTTTTAGATATCCGACCGGCGAGAAATTGCCGGTCTATCTTTTTCGGGATATTTAATCGCAAACTGCTTCTGTTTCAATTTCAACCATCATATCAGGGTGAATGAAACCCTTTACTTCAACCATTGTTGCACATGGTTTGATATCTTTAAAAAACTCAGCATGAGCCCTGCCGATATCTTCCCATTTGCTGATATCGGTAACGTACATCCTGTTCCACACAACATTTTCAAGCGAGCTTCCTGTTTCTTTGAGATACTTTTCTATCTTCTGAAAAATATATTTCGTCTGCTCGTATGCGTTACCAACTCCCACTATACCGCCATTTTCATCAACTGATGTAGTACCTGTCACCATTACACGGTTACCGGCTCTTATAGCACGTGAGTATCCCACAATGCTCTCCCACTTCGCGCCGCTTGATATTTTTTTGATTTCCAATTTTTCCTATCTAATTAAATCAAATTTCAAATAAAATTTTCATAACAAAAATACATTTTTTATTCTCTTGAATAAAAAATGCGGAGCATTCATACTGCTCCGCATATTATCCGCTGACGTCGATATATTTTATGATTCCAAATCTGCTGCTAATGCGGGTCACTGCTTACTGCAACTATTTCCCTTCCAGTTTTTTCAGCATCACTTTTCCGCCCTCGTTATCCGGATTAAGCTCTATTGACTTCTTGTAATTCAATATCGCATTTTCTTTATCCCCGGCCTCAGCCAGGGCCTCGCCATAACTATCGTATACATTCCATGATTCAGGGTACAGTTCTGTATTAAGCCTGAAAACCCTGACCGATTCCTGTATTTTTTTATCGGTCAACAGGTTATAACCCAACTGGTTTATTTCGCGCTCACGGGTTACGTATTCTTCTTTATTATCCTTAAACTTCTCAAATTCAATAATAGCGGCATCAATTCCCTTTTCTGTTATCAATTTATACAGTTCTTCAGCCGCGCTTTTTTTGGGGTTTGCAGGCTCAATGCCGTACAGAATATCTACAATTCCAATTGTAAGCTGGTTAAGGTTCCCGCCTTCGAAATTATTAAGCACCATAATAAATTTATTTTCTTCAACCAGCCTGGTCTCAAGGGAATTGAACCCAAAGATTCCGCCGCTGTGAGTAATTACTTTAAGTTTTTTTTCACCAACGGCATGCTCTATTATCTGCCAGCCGTACCCGTATCTGTTTAATACAGGTGTAAACATTTTTTCTTTTAGTTCTTTACCCAATAGTTTATCTGTATACAATGCCTGGTCCCACTTGAACATATCCTCTACTGTCGAGTACATTGAACCTGCAGAATATGGAATTGACATTTCAAGGAATTTCGCAGGTTTATATTCTCCAAATGCAGTTACATAGCCTTTGGCCATATTCTCATATGATTTATCACTGTGTTCATAACCTGAATTTACCATTCCTACGGGTGTGAGAATATTTTCCTGAAGATTCTCTTCGTATGATCTTCCTGTGATCTCTTCTATGATCAACCCAAGGATAAAATAACCGGTATTGCTGTACGCCCATTTTGTCCCGGGTTCAAATATCAGGTCTTCACTGCAGTATTTAAGAACGAACTCTTTGGGAGTCACTTTGTTCCCTGATTCTTCCGTCATGAATTTGCGATCATCTGTATAGTTTGCAAGTCCTGAGGTATGACTCAGGATCTGGCTTATAGTTATCTTATCGCCAACATCTTTCCTGTAATAAGGCAGGTAATCGGTAAGCTTGCCATCAAGTTTAATTTTACCTTTTTCAACAAGCTGCATTATAAGCATTGCGGTAAATTGTTTTGTAACCGAGGCAAGCCGAAACTTTGTTTCGTTGTTGTTGGGCACTTTGTTCTCAAAATCCTGCATACCATAACCCTTGCTCAGGATTATCTTACCGTCTTCGGCGACCAGAACGGCGCCATTGAACTGGTTAAGCGCGTTATATTTCTGAATAAGCTCATCAATTTTCTGAACTTTATCCTGTGAATGAATGTGATGCGTAAAAACAAACAGCAGCAAAGCTGCGTATAAATAAAACGAAATTTTTACTAATTTGGGCATTTTTCCGGTGATTTTTAGATTAATTATTACCTGAACAGACTGCACGAGCCTGTAGTGACATATATGGGTTATGACGGTAAAAAAAGCTGTGGGGTTTCACTCTATAAACTCTATCAACACTCCACACACTCTATACTTCTACAGCATACATCAGCATCTTAATTCCCATGTAATCATATTCCTTTTCATACTTCATCCCTGATTTTTCTATTACACGTATGCTTGGTGAATTCTGCGGGTACACTATAGCAACAACGCGTTTCATACCAAGTTTGTTCAATCCATATTCAAGTGTTGCCTTTGCGATCTCTGTAGCGTAGCCGCTGCCCCAGTATGGTTCATCCAGCATGTATGATAGTTCTATGTCGCTGTTATCGGGCAGGTAGTTGAATCCGCATTTACCAATGAAAGCGTTATCTTCCTTGCGGATTATCGCCCAGCTTGTAAAGCCATGCTCTCTTTCGTAATCATTCCATTTTGTTATGGATTGCTCCGCAATAGAACGCGGGAAAGTTTTGCCCTCACCAATAAACCGCATAACTTCAGCATCGCTGAACATTTTACCAATAATCTCAGCATCTTCAGGCTGCTGATTCCTTAACAATAACCTTTCAGTTTCTAGTATTTTCATATTCATAGATTTTTTTGCTCCCCTCCTATTTTAGGAGGGGAAGAGTCCCGCTGCAAGCGGGACGAGGGGTGGTTTCATTTTAACCTGTTTCCCGATCCGCCTGGGCAGATCTGTTTGTCCCAAGGGGACTCCGTAGAAGGGAAACTCCGGCTCAAACCGCGTAAATTTCGTTTTGTTGAATTACATTCTTCGTTTCTTTTTGTGACCTCAGATCTTATTCCACTTCTTCACAACTTCCTCAAATCCTTCACCTGGTCCAAACCCGTAATCATGCCCGTCTTTATTCCACCCCTGCGATTCAAATGACCAAAGCATTATTCCGCCAACTCCACTTCTGAATTTTGAAGCAATATCCAGATCTATAATTTTAACTCTATCCCTGCCCGGAATGTTCTTAAATCCTATTTCACCAATGTAAACCGGCTTATTAATACTCCTTGCGAAGCTTACATCCCTATTATTATAGATGTTCCAAAGCCACCGAAGGGTTAAGGGGAAACGGAGTAATTTTTCTTTCTTCAAAAAATAACCATCCAGTCCCGCAAAAGGCTTTTCAATTGAACTGCCCAGTTTGGAATACCGCTCCGCTTTTTTCAACTCTCCTTTAAATCTGTACAAAATATCAAGCCTTTCAAACACACCTGAATCATAACTGTAATCATGCAGTGAAACTGCATCAAGTGACTTAAGGGAATACAATTTCCTGAAATTCTTTTTATTGAATACCGAGAAGTATGAACCAAACTTATCGCCCACTCCCCCAACCGTACCAACGGAAAGTAAATGGTTCTCGTTTACATTCTTTATTTCTTCAGACGCGGCTTTTGCAAAATCATAGAACACATTAAAATCATCGGTTTCAGGTTCATTGATAAGCTCCCATATCATTATTTCGGGGCGGTGTTTGAATTCACCGGTTATTGTAGTTACATATTTCAGGTATTCGTTCCTGTAGCCGCCTTTGTACCAGGCTTCATCTATTTTATAATTCTGCAGGTAACCCCACTTATCGGCAAGTGATATTATCAGCTTTATGCCGTGCGGATATACAGCGCCGCAAATTTCATTAAGTTTTTTGATCTGTTCCTGCAAGGGTTTATTTTCAAACAGCCAGAATCTGAGCACTGTAAAGCCGGCTTCTGCGGAATCTTCAATGATCTTTTTTGTTATGCCGCTTTCAAGATTCGCCAGTTCATAAACATTGGCACCAAC
The DNA here is from genome assembly GCA_937873695.1 of uncultured Ignavibacteria bacterium. Taxonomy (GTDB): domain Bacteria; phylum Bacteroidota; class Ignavibacteria; order Tepidaquicellales; family OLB5; genus OLB5. The sequence goes on along the minus strand of CALMYL010000023.1, from coordinate 126,382 downwards.
AAACCTGAAAGGTTTACCGCCCAGCGCAAAGCCGCCATTAGTATTTTTAACAAAATCCATCAATTTTATACTCAAAAATAGCGATTACAATCAATATTACAAAAAATTTATTACCGTTTAGTTGGAGATTTTAAGTATTTCAAAATGATTATATTTGTTACAATGAAAGTAATATTAATTGTCATAATTTCTCTTTTCGCTATATTTCAATCTTCATATTCCCAAAGCAGTAACGGTTTCCATGAAATTGAGGCTTCAAAAATGAAGCGTTCATCCAAAAGTGACTTCACAAACTCATTTATTTGGGGCTCAATATTGGTAATAAGTCCAACCCTGGTGCTTGAAGATAAAAAAGCTTATTTCGGCTTATCAAAAGAACTTTCCATAGGCAAATTTCCATACGGCAGAGCAGAACTTGATTACACATATATTTTCCGCAGTGAGCGCACCAGCGCTCTGCATATTTCATATAATTTAGATATCCCTATGAACGGAAATTTCTCTCAGCCCTCACTATTCATGATATCACCCGGCGGCGGGTATTACACAGACTTCACACACAAAGGTCTATTTGCACAGGTGGCAATAGGTTTGTGGGCTTCAACAGGCTTCAGTGATAATATTTCCATTCACCCGAACATAAAATTTCGCAAAATTGTTATCAAAGATGACTTCTCTGGAGCTTTTGAAATTTCTTTAGGTGTAGGGTTTGGCTTTTATACAAGATAATTCAGATCAGATTTGAACAATTTAGACTTTAGCTTAAAAAGAACCTTTTATATGATTTTGTTATTAAATATCTTATAATAATGTTCAGCAAAAAAAACATACTTTTTCTTCTTTTCTTACTTAATGCAGGGGTTTATTCCCAATCTATATATGTTCCATTGGAATTCCAGGCTGCATATGAAGAAGGTACCCGCTCACTTGACGGAAAACCCGGGACAGAATACTGGCAGAATCACTCTGATTATAAAATATCGGCAAGGCTTGATCCTCTTACAGGAATTTTGAAAGGTTCCGCTAATATAATTTATTACAACTCAAGTCCGGATACTCTGGATAAACTGGTGCTCAGACTATATCCCAATATTTTTAAACGTGATGCAATGCGTGACTTTCCCTTAAAGACAGATGATGACCAGGCGGGAATGGTGCTTCAGACAATTTCAGTGGGTAAAAAGTTCATCGACCCCAAAACAGATACTTCACTTGAAAATACGGGCACTAACCTTGTAATTAAGGATATTACAATTAATCCCCGAAAACAGACCACCATAAATTTAAGCTGGGAATTTAAAATTCCCCGCGAGAACGGGCTCAGAATGGGCCGGTACGACTCCGCTGTATTTTTTATTGCTTACTGGTATCCGCAAATAGCAGTATATGATGATATTGACGGATGGGATATGACCGAATATACGGGCAACACTGAGTTTTATAATGATTTTAATAATTATGATGTAAAAATTACGGTACCAAATAACTACTGTGTTTGGGGCACGGGTGAGCTGCAGAATCCTGAAGAACTTTTTGCACCGCAGATACTTTCAAAATATGCTGAAGCAAATACTTCATTTAATACAATAAATATAATTACAGCTCAGGACTATGAACCCGGCATAATTATTTTCAGCAACGCCGCAGATACAAACACATGGCATTTCACAGCAAAAGGAATTCCTGATTTTACATTTGGTACAGCAGCAAACTATCTTTGGGATGGAAGACTTGCAGATGCCGGAGGAAAAAAAGTTTTTGTAGGCTCAGCTTACAAGCCCTCCTCGCTATCGTTTTACGAAGTGTGTGATATTGCCGCAAAAACAGTTGAGCTTGCTTCAAAAGATCTTCCGGGTATTGCATTCCCGTATCCCAGGATCACAGTGTTTGACGGCAGGGGCGGGATGGAATCACCCATGATGGTTAACATGAACACCGGCGAACAGCGCATATGGACCGTGCACACAGTTGTTCACGAAGTAATGCACGCTTATTTCCCTTTCTATATGGGAATAAATGAACGCAAATATGCGTGGATGGATGAAGGCTGGACACAAATGCTTTCTGAATATATCCAGTATGAGCTTGATAAAACAATTGACTTCAGGGCAAGGAATGTGAAACGCTACCTTGATTACGCGGGACAGTTTGATGAGTTCCCGATGATGTACCCAAGTTATATGATACGCGGTGAAATGTACGGCAATCACGCTTACTTTCGCCCTGCAAATGCTTATAACATAATGCGAGATTTTATCGGCGAAACCGCTTTTAAAAAGGCTCTGCAGGAATACATGAAACGCTGGAACGGCAAGCACCCAACTCCTTATGATTTCTTTTTCACATTTGAAGATGTTACAGATGATGACCTGGGCTGGTTTTATGAACCTTGGTTCTTTAAACAGGGATTTCCAGATGCTGCGATCGATTCGGTTATATACAAAGATGACATTCTTAAAATAGCTGTCTCAAAAGAAGGTGATCTGCCCGTACCTATTTCATTAACGGTGAAGTTCAGGGATGGAGGCGTTAAAAGGGCTTACAGAACTGCTTCTGTATGGAAAAATGAAGATGACGAGTCAGTATGGATAGAAATGGAAACCGGCAGTAAGCCGCAATCAATAGAGCTTGGCAGCCAGTATATTCCGGATGCGGATACCACGAACAATTACTGGTTTTTTAAATAGCGGGCAAAATAATCCTCAAAACTGTTTCCTTTGCATCAGTTCAGTTACTTTGTTGATCAGCCATTGGCGGTTATTTACCATCTCACAATCTTCAATACTGCGCTTCAGCTCAGCAAGATTAACCCGGGTTGAGTAACGCGCCTTGCAAATGGAACTTATGAATCTGACGAAGTTGGATGATATTTTCCGGTGACCCGCGCTGAGAAGCTTGTCGTTCTGCACATACTTTCTGAAATTCTCGATCTGCATCAGCACTTCTTCTATATTTCCCAATTCATAATGGATCGTTATTGAAGTTATTCTCGCGTTTATCTTCATATGAAGATCTGTGTAAGTGACCTTTGATATATATTGTAGCGCCTTATCAAGCTCACGGGTCTTAAAGTACAGCCTTGCGTAGGTGAAGTTCCTGATGTTCTCCATTATCTCAGGGGCAAGCTTTCTGTAATTGTTATCTATGAACTCCTTTGTCCACTCAACCCTGTTAAGCAAAAGCGCCAGTGTAGCTATATTCATGAACATTTCAGAATCAAAATATCCGCCCTTAACCCGGTTATATAAATTTCTTTCAATAAGATATTCATCAATTTCAAGAACAAGTGCGTGAAATTCTTCCTTACCTTTATAGCTCTTTTCTATGCAAATATTAACAAGTACGGTAGCGCCATCCCTCCTGTCTTCATCTTCTATCAGAGTGGCATCGCTGCACAATTCATTTTTGATCTCGTATAAGAGTTTTTCATCAGAAGGATCCAGCTGAAGGCTTATCTGCCTGTACAGCAGCGATATTGTGGTGTTTTTAAGATAGTGTTTCCCTTCGTTCTGCAGGAACTTCATAACATGCGGAAGGAAATCAAGCTCAAATTGAGAGTTGACCGTATGCCCTTTGTTAAGTAAGTACCTGTATCTTTGAAGGATCTTTACAAGAAAGAACCCTGTAAGATTCTTTGATTCCTCAAGAAGAGATTCATCCGGTTTATCTTTAACTGTTGTTGCCTTATATGTCCGTGAGTAAATAATATCCTTCAGGGTTTCCAGCTCAAACTTCTTCAGAAAATATTTTCCGGCTTTTATCTTAAGCTGCTTCAGTTCTTTTTCTGTGTGATTAATGACCCGCTGCGCGTTTTTATCAAGTCCAAGTTCAAGCAGACTGCCTGCAAGATAAATGCTTTCATCCGCTATCCGGGAGGTCATATCTGAATACGCCAAATACTTCTCTGAAAGTTCTGTCAGTTTGAATATGACCATCCGCATAAAACTGTCAGTATATACGGAAGGCGAAAAAAGCTTTTTGTAAACAAACTCTTTTTCGATCTTTGCGGCCCTGAATTCCGGATGGTTTACTCTCAGGTATTCAAAAAGTTTTTCCACGCTTTCATTCTTATTGAAAAATGGAGACCTGACAAAATCACTCAACTCTCTCATTTGCCTGGATGAAAACCTGGAAAGTAATTCAATAAGATAGGTTTTTTTCATTATTTAAAACTTTCAGTATTTAAGATCCTCTGGATTTATGCAAAAATAGCGATTTTTTAAACATTTTCCATATCCAATTACCCCGGCTTCAGCAATCACAGAAACATTGCAGCATAATATTCCGTAAGGTGATTTGCGCAACAATCAAAAAAAACCTTCTTAAATTTTGCGTAAAAAAAACGCCGTTTAAGCATAAATTCAAAACAATCATATTCTGTTAAAGCTAAAAACACAAAATAAGTTTCTTTGAACATCGGGTTAATGCGGGGCTATCTTTGTGGCAGGAATAATTATCCTCAAATCTGTATAAAAAAGATACAGTAAAAAATCTTATACTTATCTGATAACTTCGGGATATCGGGTGAGTCTTAATCTATGTAAAGGAGAACACAAAATGTTAGACGATCTAACCAGATCAGTAAAAGAAGCCGTAAGCGACGGCATACAGGACCCGCTGAATACCACCGGCGGAAGCTTTTTTGAAAATATCATGACGCGCTTTAAAGGAAGACTTCTGTTTTCGGCCATATTCTTCCTTGTATTTTCTGCCGTCGCTTTATTTATAATTTTGATGGTAGTGTTTTTTGTTTTTAAAGCAATGTAACTGAAAAGTAAGGAGAAACTTCAAATGGATTTCAGGAAAATAATTATACTTTTGCTGTTGCTGCCTGCAGCAGCAGCAGCGCAGCATATTACAAATACACTTGGCAGTTTTGGCGAATTTAAAATAAAAGATGCGGCCGGTACATACTTCACTTTAACCCAAAATAACGGGTATATCGAACTTTCAAAAAGTCTTAAACTGCAGGAAACAACCAACCTGAATACCGGCGTTATCTACAAGGGCTCTTCATCATTCATCCATAACTACAAGAACGCTTCCAATATGGGAAACAATACGTTTGTAGGAATTAACTCCGGCAATTTTACACTGGGGGGAGGTTCGTACACCGGCGGCTCAATGAATTCGGGTTTCGGTGCCAACACGCTCAGCTCTTTAACTACAGGCAGCTGGAACACGGCATTAGGTTACAATTGCCTCAACGCCAATACCAGCGGTAACTATAACACTGCGATCGGTCATTTTGTTATGAGTTTTAATACTACAGGCAGTTTTAATCTTGCCATTGGAGGGCAAACCCTGTACAACAATATCAGCGGTGTGGCAAACGTAGGTGTTGGATATTATGCTCTCCTTAACAACATAACAGGAGGCAGCAACACGGCGCTTGGAACCAATGCTCTTGAAAATAACACTTCCGGGTCAGATAATGTGGCAATTGGCAAAAGTACTTTGAATTTAAACGAGACAGGTTTCAGGAATACTGCAGTGGGGACTTCTTCGTTATCTAATAGTCTCGGGGCATATAATACGGCCCTGGGATATGACGCCGGTACAAATGTTACTACCGGCACAAACCTTACTCTGATAGGAAACAATTCCGAGCCGTCATCGGGGACAACTCAAAACCAGGTAACACTTGGCAATAATTCAGTTACTTCTTTAAGGTGCAATGTGCAGACAATAACTTCACTTTCAGACCTACGTGATAAAAAAAATATTGTTCAGCTCTCTCTTGGACTTGATTTTATTATGCATCTTAAACCCCGCCAGTTCAACTGGGATAGGCGGGACTGGTACGAAAACAATACATCCGATGGCAGTAAAATGGAAAGCGAACCTACAGCGGGTTTTATTGCTCAGGAGCTTGATTCAGCCCAGAATAAATTTGATGCTGAGTGGCTGAACCTTGTGCTGAAAGATAACCCTGATAAATGGGAAGCTACCTACGGCAATTTATTGCCTGTGGTTGTAAAGGCTGTACAGGAACTGAAAATCGAAAATGACAGGCTGAAGGAAGAAAATACTGTTCTTGCCCGGGAAATTGAAAGTCTAAAGAACATGGAAGAAAGGCTTGCAAAACTGGAATACAAACTGAGCAAAACCGAAGATACAAAAGAAATTAAGAACGCCGGCAAATGAAAAGTGTGATTATTCTGTTCATAATTTTATGCTCTTTGCTTTGCTGCACTTATATCTTTTCTCAGCAAAGCGATATTACATTTTATAACGGTTCTTCGGTTGATATACAGCTCGGAGCGGATGTTTGCGCAGATGTGATTACCATAAACGGCACATATTCAGGCGGGGGTTCAATTTGCACAGGCGCGCTTCCGGTGACGCTTTCACTTTTTAATGCGCTATCTGTTAAGAATAACGTGAAATTGTACTGGAAGACCGAAGCGGAAATTAACAATTCAGGATTTGAGATTGAAAGAAAACCTGATGGCGGAAGCTGGCTTATGCTTGCTTTCATTGCCGGTTCAGGAACAACTAACCAGCCGGTTGAATATACTTACGAAGACAAAAAACTTCAGTCAGGAAAATATTTTTACAGGCTGAAACAAATTGATTATAACGGTAATTATGAATATTTTGATCTTGCATTACCCGTAGTAATTTCTAAACCAACTGATTTTGCCCTGGGTCAAAGCTACCCAAATCCTTCCAACCCCAAAAGTAATATTGATTTCCAGCTGCCCGAAAGAACCTTGGTAAATATCAGTGTTTACAATTTGCTCGGGCAGCTTGTATCAACACTTATTAACGAAGAAAAAGATGCCGGAATCTATACCATAGAGTTTGACGGAAGCAATCTTACATCAGGAGTGTATTTTTACCGGATAAATGCAGAAAACTTTAGTAAAACAAAAAAAATGCTGCTGGTAAAATAGTGAGTTGAGAAAAGAGTGCAACTCTTTTCGAAATCCCGCTATGCGGGACGGCACATATATTTACCGTATAACAGCCTGTTCATTTACTGAATTAAAAAACTGATACTTGTAAAATAGTTCTCTTAAATAGTTCTCTTAAATGGTTCTGTTGTTTGCCGGAAGAAACTCCGCAATAAAATACTGACTACGCGCCTGGAACGTAAAAAAAGGACTCCCGCGGGGAGTCCTTTAATTTAAGATCTGAACGAACCGGACTATTTTACTAAAACCATTTTCATGGTTTTGCTGAATTCGCCGCTATCAATGCTGTAATAATAAACGCCGCTGGCAAGACCGGAAGCATCAAATGTTACTTCGTAACTTCCTGCCGGTTTGAATTCATCCACCAATGTTTTTACTGCCCGTCCTGTAATATCGTATACTTTCAAAACAACATTTCCGCCTGCAGGTATGCTGTACCGTATGCCGGTTGATGGATTGAACGGGTTAGGATAATTCTGTTCAAGCAGATAATCTCCGGGGACAGAAGTTCCGGTGTTTCCGTTAGAAAGAAGCGCACCGGGATTATACGGACTTATATACTGAAAATTCGAAGCAGATGTGACTGTTCTTATCAATGTACCGTTTACAGAATCTATTTCATGCACTCCAGCTGCATTTGTCACCAGATAGTGACCGTTCCCCAGCAGATAACTGCCCCTCAATCCTGTAACAACCGTCAGTGTTCTCACGTACGTTCCGGTTGAATCAAGTATTGTGTATCCTGAATTAGGCGTGCTGAACGCGCATACTCCTATCCTGCCTCCGGGCAGCCTGAGCAGCTGCTGAGGAAAGTTTACATCTGCCGTTGAATAGAAGTTACTCAGAAATGTACCCGTCAGGTCATACCTGGTGATCTTGTTGGCTCCTGACGAATTTGTAACAAGTATATCGTTAGTACGGATAAACACATCAAACGGAGAGCTTAACCCGGAGGTAATAAATCCGCCTATACTTACTCCGCCGGTATCGAACTGCTGAACTGTATTTGCACTTGCACTTGAACCAACTGTTACAAGCATATTACCGTTTGGCCTGTAGCAGATACCGCGAATATTATCCAGGATAGAATTATTTACACCTGAAGATGGGGCGTAAAAGCCGATATATGTTCCGTTGGTATCAAATTTTTGCACTACATCGCTCAACTGGTCTGCTACAAGTATGTACCTGCCGGAAAAATGCTGCTGCACGTCCTTGGGACTCTGAAGCTGCGGCGCAGTTGTCGGTATAAAATTAGGATCAATCAGGTCGCCTGTCTGGGCATCAAACAGATAAACTTTATCATCTGTCCATTCAGGTATGGCAACAAATCTATCAGGGGTAACACTGCTTGTTATTACCGGATCAAATTTTCCCCCGGTATTATCAACAATCATACCGTTCCCGTAATAGATCTTCGAGTTGGTATTGTTGTACAATGATGTTATCTCTTCAAAATATGCCGCGTAACCGCCATTATATATATCCGCTGCGTTTGTTATCACAGAATACACAACTTTACCGTCTTCAATTGTCTTGGAGTCGATAAGTATTCCCGCAATTGTGATTATGCTTATAGGCTGCCCGTTCTTTATCGCCAGTTCCATTGCTCCAAACTGCAGATTTCTGTTCTGTTCTGCATCTATCAGCAATTGTTCAAAACTAATGCGGGGTTTGGAATTTACGGATACTATAAAAATAAAGAACATGAATACTAATAAGAATGTCTTTTTCATTTAAAGCTCCTTTTCTTGGTAAAAATTTATTTTAACTTAAAAATTTTGCGTGCAAAATAGTATTGATAAATTATTCTCTATTTTTGTGAACACAAATTTAATACTTAAATAAATGTAAATATTAAACTAAATTAGCTGATATGAAAAACAGGATCTCGCTTGTTGCAGCAATTTCAATAGGAATCGGCGGCATGATAGGCGCGGGTATATTCTCTATATTAGGAGTTGTCGCCGAAGCCTCCGGTGCCGCTATGTGGCTTTCATTCCTGATAGGCGGAATAGTTGCGCTGTTTTCCACCTACTCCTACGCTAAGCTTGGCGCTAAGTTTCCAACTGCAGGCGGCGCGGTTGAATTCCTTGTGCAGGGATGGGGAAAAGGTACAGCTTCAGGGGGACTCAATCTCTTCATGTGGGTAGGTTACGTTATAGCCATTGCATTATATGCCCAGGGATTTTCTTCTTATGCTATGACATTCATTACTGATAATCCATCTCCCCTTTTGATCAAAGCTGTTGCAGCGGGAGCAGTGATACTTTTTACATTGCTCAACATGCTTGGCGCCGGCGATGTTGGCAAAGCCGAAACATTCATAGTTGCCGTTAAAGTCTCTATCCTGATTCTTTTTGCGGGGGCGGGACTCTTTTTTATTCACCCCGCAAATTTAGAACCTGTTCACTGGAATTCAACTGAATATATCTTCTTTGGGGCCGGAGTTTTATTTATAGGATACGAAGGTTTCGGATTGATCACCAATGCCGCAGGGAATATGGTTAACCCTGCAAAATCACTGCCCAAAGCGTTATACCTGGCTGTGTTTATTGTAATACTGATATACCTTGCAGTATCAATTACTGTGACGGGTAACTTAACTACAGGGCAGATCGCTGCAGCGCGTGACTTCGCGCTTGCCGAAGCCGCAAAACCATTTTTGGGTATGCTTGGATTCAAGTTGATCGCGATTGCAGCGCTGTTTTCAACTGCATCAGCAATTAATGCTACACTCTTTGGCGGTTCAAACGTAAGTTACATGGTAGCAAAAGATGGCGAGCTTCCCGCTGTATTCGCGCGCGATGAAATTAAAGGATCAACAGGCGGTTTGCTTATTACATCACTTCTGGTGATCTGTTTTATTTTGTTTTTTGATCTTGCGGGAATTGCGATGATGGGTTCCGGAGCTTTCCTTCTTGTGTACGCAGCCGTTAACGCAGGACATTTGCGGATACTCAATCAAACCGGAGCAAAAGCCTGGGTTGTTGTTGTATCATTAGTGCTGTGTATAATTATGTTCGTTATACTCGAAGTCTACACATACCGCAAAGCTCCCGAGGCTGTTTATACTATGATAGCATTACTTATTCTATCATTTATAGCTGAAGCCGTGTGGCAGAAGTTCAGGCAAAAGTCCGCTTAAAATTTTGAGCTAATTTGATGTTTTCGGCATAATATATTTAAATCCTTTAATCATTCCGATAATTTAGTTATTTTGCATTTAATCAATAAATTTTACATCACAATACAGCCGGCAAAAAAACCACATTAGCTTAAAGTATTGTTTAACAATAAAATAATGGCAGAAAATAACCAAAGCGATAATAAAGAATACACCGAAGCACCCGAGGCTAATCCTGTAATGGAATCACTCGAGCGCCCCAAAGTAGCAGCGCTTGATGAAATTCTGGGTAAACCGTTCAAAGTGCTTGATGACGGCTTCATCCGCGTGATAGATTACATGGGCTCTGATGAATCCATTGTACAGGCTGCCCGTGTTTCATACGGAAAGGGCACAAAAAAAGTTCATGAAGACCGCGGGCTGATAAGATATTTGATGCGTCATCATCACACCACTCCGTTTGAAATGTGCGAGATAAAATTTCACGTACGTGTGCCTATGGATTGCTGGAGGCAGTGGATACGCCACCGTATGGCAAATGTAAATGAGTATTCCACCCGCTACAGCGTAGCAATTGATTCCGCCCAAACCACCGGCGAAGCTGAGTGGCGTATACAGGCTTCAGGCAACCGCCAGGGCTCTGCGGGATTCGCAGGCGATGCCGATGGCAAAACGCTCACCGAAAAAGAGCGCTACCTGCAGTCACTTGCCCGCGAAATTTATGACGAAAGGTTGAAAATGGGGATAGCACGTGAGCAGGCAAGAAAAGATCTGCCGCTATCGACATACACCGAGGCATACTGGAAAGTTGACCTGCATAACCTGCTTCACTTCCTCTATTTAAGGATGGATGCGCATGCGCAGTATGAAATACGCCGCTACGCTGAAATTATGGGTCAGGAAATAGTAGCCAAATGGTGCCCTGCTGTATGGGAGGCATTCATGGATTACAGGGTAAATTCAAATAGCTTCACAAGACTTGAAATGGAAGTATTAACCGCTATGACGCAGGGTGATAAAGATAAAGCAATTGCTTTGGGAAAATCATTTCACTGGCTAAATGATGCAGGTGAACCTAAAAAGAACCGCGAGCGCGCAGAGTTTGAAGATAAGCTCGAGGGACTGGGCTTAAAGGCTCCCTGGTAAGACTAAGTTCCGCTCACAGAAATGGGATAATTTACATCCCCGCATTCAGCAGCTGCAGCACGTACTCAAACGGCTTGGTATCAACCTTAGTGTACCCCGAAAATGGGTTATCAAGCAGCAGAATCATATACAATATTAAGGTGTTCAGTACCGTAAGCGCTGATGTCATCACAAATTGGTGCCTTATATTTTTTGCATAGAAGAAATAAGTATAAATTACCGTAACTACGGCTCCAAACAGCAGTACAACCCAAATTATTCCGGGAATGTTATTTGTACTGTCAAACAAACGCATCCTTCTGCTCTCACCCGCGTCATTCAGATGCTTTAATGTTTCCTGGTATGCAATTTCATTCTTTATAAGTGAGCGGTCAATTGTAGTAAAAAAAGTCCACAAATTATTGAAACTTTCCCGGGCTTTTTCGCTGGGTTCACCATGCTCCAGTTTTTGCCATTCATCGTTTATGACATCATTTGTATACGCTTTAAGCAGAGGAGCCACCTGTTTTCTGAAGGGCTCAGGGAGAGCTTTTGAATTGTGATAAATATCGGTCAGCTCAATTGACTCGCGGTCTACATTTTTTTTTGAGTTATCAAATTCCGTCCATGTAGCAAAAACCACAAAAGCAATCAGCACGGCATATATTAGCCCGAAAGCATTAAAAATAAAACCGCCTACTTCATGGTTCTGCCTTAAAACATCTTCAGTGAAGTACTTTCTAACGAGCTTCAGTCCCGCGTAAGATATTGATACTGTAACCACGCAAAGGATAGTTACCGCAATTACAGGATGCCAGTTTAATATAAATTCCATAATTCAAAAATATGCGTAAAATAATACTTAAACAAGTAAATTATATGCATTTCACCTGCCCCACTCACCAAATTCATTCATTTTTTCTTCAAACAATTTCCGTTAACTTACCCTCTTAATTTAAATTTCAACAGTATGGCAAATCTAATTCCGTATGAAGTAATTGAGAAAAATATATTTTTTCTCCGTGAAAATAAGGTCATGTTTGACAGAGATTTGGCAAAATTATATGGTGTATCCACCTCAAACCTTAATAAAGCTGTTAACAGAAATATTGAGAGATTCCCATCAGATTTTATGTTTCAATTGAGCAAAAAGGAATTTGAAATTTTGAAGTTCCAGTTTGGAACATCAAGTTGGGGCGGAACAAGAAAATTACCATATGTTTTTACTGAACAGGGTGTTGCTATGCTTTCTGGTGTATTAAAAAGTAAACGCGCCATACAGGTTAATATTGCTATCATGAGGACCTTTGTAAAATTGAGAGAAATGGTTAACAGTAATAAAGAATTATCAAAAAAACTGGAAGCGTTGGAAAAGAAATTTGATACACATGATCTTAAGATCAAAACAATATTTGAGGTGATAAAAGATCTAATGCTTCCCGAAAAAGATAATAAACCAAGAATAGGATTTAAGGTAAAATAAATTTGTCATTCTTAGATAAAATATCCATACAGGGCGCGAGGGTTCACAATTTAAAGAACATCGATATCGATATTCCACGCGACCGGTTCGTAGTAATTACGGGAATATCAGGCTCGGGAAAATCATCTCTCGCGTTTGATACAATTTACGCCGAAGGTCAGCGCAGGTTCGTTGAAACACTCTCCGCCTATGCCAGGCAGTTCATCGGCGGTATCGAGCGCCCTGACGTTGATAAGATCGAAGGACTTTCTCCCTCAATTTCTATTGAGCAGAAAACAATATCACATAATCCGCGCTCAACCGTTGGCACCGTAACAGAAATCTATGATTTCCTCAGGCTGCTGTATTCAAAATGCGGCACACAGCACTGTACAAACTGCGGGCAGCCTGTGCAAAGGCAAAGCGTTCAGCAGATAATTGATCACATAAGGGATAACCTTGATACAAAACGAATCAATATTCTCGCTCCAGTTGTAAAAGGCAGAAAGGGTCACTACCGCGAATTATTTGAACAGATAGAAAAAGACGGCTTTACCAAGGTAAGGGTTGATAAAGTTATAAAAGATATCACCCCGAAAATGAAGCTTGACCGTTATAAGATACACGATATTGAAATTGTTGTGGATAGGATCATGGTCACAAAGGCCACTTCACTAAGGCTCACCGATTCAGTTGAAACAGCACTGCGTTTTGGCGGGGGAATCGTAATCATTACGGAATCCGACAGCGACGGCTCAAAGGATAAGCTCTTCAGCGAAAAACTTGCCTGTCCAACCTGCGGCATTGGTTTTGATGAACCTGCCCCTAATTCATTTTCGTTCAACTCACCCTACGGCTGGTGCCCTGATTGCCTTGGGCTTGGCGCGCGTAAAGAGCTTGACGAAAGACTCATTATCACAGATTATGAACTCTCAATTGCAGAAGGCGCAATTGCGCCGCTTGGTAAACCGCGCACCAACTGGACCTTCACTGTACTTAAGCAGCTGATTGAATCATGGGGATACGATTTCGACACTCCGCTTAAAAAACTTACCAAAGATGAGCTTGAAATTATCATGAATGGCGACAGCCAGAAACGTAATTACAAGTATGTAGATTCACGCGGTATTCAGCGCGAATATTCCCATAAATTCCAGGGAGTCAAAAAAATTATTCTGGATTATTACCGCAACCAGACCTCGGAATACATTTCCAATTGGGCGGAAAGTTTTATGACTTCCAACACCTGCGATACATGCAAAGGCGGCAAGCTGAAAGCTTCAAGTCTTGCTGTGCTTGTTGATTCAACCGCAGGCAAAAAAAATATTTATGAAGTTTCACTGCTATCGATAAAAAAAGCTCGTGACTACTTTGATACACTTATATTAAATGAACGCCAGCAGATAATCGCGAAACAGATACTGAAGGAAATAAAAATGCGCCTTGAGTTCATGCTTAACGTTGGGCTCGATTATTTATCGCTTGATAGGAATGCACGTACACTTTCTGGCGGCGAAGCGCAGAGAATTAAGCTTGCAACACAGATAGGTTCACAGCTTCGCGGAGTGTTATATATACTTGATGAGCCCAGCATTGGTTTGCATCAGCGGGATAATGAGCTATTGATAAGATCATTAAAGAACCTGCGAGATATTGGCAACACTGTTATTGTTGTTGAGCATGATAAGCAGATGATGGAAGAAGCTGATTTTGTTGTCGATCTGGGTCCCGGTGCAGGTGAGCACGGCGGTAAAATAGTAGCTTTCGGTGAACCCGGTTCTTTGAACGGAAACTCGCTTACATCGCTGTATATTTCTGGTAAGAAAAGCATTGAGGTCCCCAAAAAACGCAGAATAGGCAACGGTCAATCACTGGTTCTGAAAGGCGCATCGGGCAATAATCTTAAAAAAGTGAACTTAAAAGTTCCGCTTGGCAAATTTATATGTATAACGGGTGTCAGCGGTTCAGGCAAATCATCACTTATCAATGAAACCTTGTACCGTGTGCTATCGAGGAAATTTTTCAAAACGCCTGAACCTCCACTGCCATATGATACAATTGAAGGGCTTAAGAACGTTAACAAGGTAATTGAAGTTGACCAGTCGCCCATTGGCAGAACGCCGCGCAGCAATCCCGCGACCTATACGGGTTTGTTTACGTTCATACGTGATCTGTTTGCAACCCTGCCTGAAGCAAAAATTCGCGGCTATAAGGTTGGCAGATTCAGTTTCAACGTAAAGGGCGGCAGATGCGAAGCCTGTGAAGGCGGCGGACAGAAAAAAATCGAAATGAACTTCCTGCCTGATGTATACGTAACATGTGATGTTTGCCGCGGGAAACGATATAACCGCGAAACTCTTGAAGTGCGTTACAAAGGCAAAAACATTTCTGATGTGCTGGAAATGACGGTTGAAGAAGCCGTAAGTTTCTTTGATGCGATTCCTTCACTAAAGCGCAAATTGCAGACTCTCTATGATGTTGGCTTAGGTTATATCAGGCTTGGTCAATCGGCGGTAACATTGTCAGGCGGCGAGGCGCAAAGAGTAAAGCTTTCAACCGAGCTTTCAAAAATTCAGACAGGCAAAACAATTTATATTCTTGATGAACCTACTACAGGACTGCATTTTGAGGATATTAGTATGCTGCTTAAAGTATTGAACCAGCTTGTTGATAAAGGCAACTCAGTTATTGTAATTGAACATAATCTTGATGTAATAAAAACGGCTGACTGGGTTATCGATCTGGGTCCCGAAGGCGGCGATGCGGGAGGCAAGATAATTGCCGAAGGTACCCCTGAAGATATTGTTAAGAACTACCTGAAGCAATCCGTTACCGCAAAATTCCTGAAACCGGAACTGAAGTAAGCTTTTCTTTGGAGTGCACTGACTGCATCAGTGCGGTAACGGGGATTACAGTCACGGGGTTGCTATCCCTGTTTCCCCCATAAAGAGTCCGTTGGAAAAACTTCTGTTGAGAAACAACTTCTCCGAAGAGACAGTTTTAAATAATCCTGGATTGCTTCTTTACCAGGAAAAAATTTCCTGTAAACGATTAATTACTTCATTTGCTGTATCTTCGTTGATTGATCCCAGTTTATTTGTAAGTCTCTCCTTATCAACCGTCCTGATCTGATCTAATGCTATTTCGCCTTTTTTTCTTTTAAATTTGCATTCTACTCTGCTTGCATAGCCTTTCAGTGTCGATGTCATAGGAGCAACGATAACAGTTCTTAGATATTTATTCATTTCGTTGGGTGAAACTACAACACAGGGTCTTCCTTTGTTAATTTCACTTCTCTTTGTCGGATCAAGGTTAACAAAATAGACTTCAAATCTGGAAACTACCATTTCCAATCCTCTTTATCAAATTCATTTTCAAAATCACCCATTAACAGATCATCTTGCTCTTTGCCATTATTGGTTAATTTTTTAAAGCTATCTTCCCATCCATCTCTTGGCTTTTTGGAACTTGTGATCATGATCTTTTTATCTTTGACTTTGATCTCAACAGTATCACCAAGATCACACTCTTCAATTACCGATTTCGGGAGCCTTATACCCCTGGAGTTTCCTATTTTTATTAATTGTGCTTTCATAATTACAATGTAATTACATCTTAGAATAAATTCAAGAGACAAAATTATGAATTTTTCTCCTGTCTTACTGTATCCTCCGCTCTAAAGAGCGGGGTTATATTATTGTTAAGATCTTTAGGTCGCGGATAATTATCGACTTATAACTGGGCTTTAACAGCTAATTCTTTTTTATTTTGAAACCCCATAACTACCGAAAATTGAATATTGATTTGACATTTGGATTTTGGACTTTGACATTTCTCTTCTATATCATTTCCTCCATCAAATCAACAATCTTCTCACCACTAAGATCAATCATGCATTTAAAATGTCCCAAAGGACATTTATCCCTCCCGTGGTCGGTACAGGGCCTGCACTCAAGTAAATCAATTTCAGCAATTTTATAATTTGATGTAAGCGGGTAGAATCCGAAGGATATATCTGTAGAGCCGTATATTAAAACAATTGGAATTCCGCTTGCCGAACCCAAATGCTGAGCTGCTGAATCAACAGTAATAAGAGCTTTGGATTGCGTCATTACTTCGTATGACTCAAGCGGACTCAGCTTCCCGCATAAATTCATAATTGATTCATCATTAAGCTTTGCCTCAAGTTCACTGCAGTATGCTGTATCGGCTTCGCCGCCCACTAAAGCAACATTGTAGCCCTTAAACAACAGTATTTTTGCGATTTCCGCAGCTTTTTCGATGGGAAGCTGTTTAGTAAACCACTTTGAGCATGGCGCAAAACTAATGAGGTTTGATTTATGTTTTAGCAGATGTCTGACATTTTCTTTCTGTTCAATTGAAGGATACAATTCAGGCCTGAGTGAAACTTTGTTTTCATCGTATTCCAGCCCCGGGATTTGTTTTACCAGCTCAAGGTTACGGTAAATTTCATGTTTATCCTTAACGTACTTAACCTTTTTGGTAAGTAAAAATGCAAGCGAGTTTTCTTCAAAACCGATCCTTACTTTGCTTTCACTGTAATACGTAAGCAGTGAACTACGCAAAAATCTGTGCGGTGAAATTACAATATCATACTCCACTTCGCGTATTTCATTCAGCACTTCTATAAATTTATCCAGCTTATCGCCACCCTTTTTATCATAAGGTATAACTTTGTTTATGCCGGGATGATTCTGCAGAACACTCTCAGTTGAAGGAATACACAAAAAATCTACCTG
Organism: uncultured Ignavibacteria bacterium; assembly: GCA_937873695.1. Taxonomy (GTDB): domain Bacteria; phylum Bacteroidota; class Ignavibacteria; order Tepidaquicellales; family OLB5; genus OLB5. The sequence goes on along the minus strand of CALMYL010000023.1, from coordinate 108,988 downwards.
CGCATCCGGCAGGTGCGCTTTAATAGTCTGTACCATCGGCAATGCAAGTATCACGTCACCTAAAAAAGCTGTTTGTATTATCAGTATTTTTTTATTCTTCAAAATAGCATATTAACTTTCCCAAACTGGAGTTTGGGAAAGAGAGAAATTGAGTAGTTATTGCTGCAAAAAAGCCTCATCCAACATTCTTAAATCTTCTGTGGAACCACAGCCAGTGATCGGGTTTGCGCTCAATATACTCAACCAGGAGGTCAACATGCGCCTGCGTTAATGCTTTCACATTATCTTCTGTAGATTCCTTATACTTTGATGTATCAATTTCATGCAGCTTCAGCGAGTACGTCCCGTCAGGATTCCTTGTTGATACACCGAACAATACATCTGCTCCTGTTTTAATGGCAATACGCGCCGTACCTTCATATGTAGGCACTCCATCAAGAAAAAACTTCACCTTAACATTTTCCTTCGGGGCGGACTGGTCGCCAAGCATTGCAACAATCCCGTTGCTTTTCAGTACTGTCAATATTTCACGCAGTGAATTTTTCATATCTATCATCCTGTTTCCGCCTGAAGTCCTGATACTGTTTATTCCTTCATTCACTCTTTTGTTCGTTTGTTCTTTTACAATAACGTTAAACGGAATATTTATCATTTTGCTTACGCCATAGGCGGTTAATTCCCAGTTACCGAAATGAGCGCTTATCAATATCACGCCCTTTCCATGTTCAAGTTTTTCATTTATCAGCCCCGGATTTTCCACCTTTAGAAGATTTTTCAGTTTATCAACAGAAAGTTTCCTCATATAAAAAAATTCGGCTATAACAGTAAGAACGTTTACATAACATCCTTTTACTATTTCATTTAACTCTTTAGCGCTTTTATCCGGAAATGCCCGTTTCAAATTACTTATTGCGGTTTGTTTTCGGATCGGCAGTATATAATAGAACATTTTTCCCTTCAGCCGGGCAGCAAACTGAATGAACCCCAACGGAAACAAAGGTATCGTAACCTTAAGCAATTCAAACAATATGTAAAGCAGGAAATTCATTATATATTCAGTATAAAATGTTCAAAGTATCAACAACAAAACTAACCAAAAATCATACATATAGCAATTTATTATACCTTTCCTGCAAAACATCATTATCCGTTGGCTTTGTATCATCAGGTCATTACAAAAAATGACTATATTAAGCATTTGCTATTTTGTATATTTGCTGAATATATAACTATATAACATGAAATACAGGCAGCTTGGAAAATACGGCATCAGGCTTTCAGCCATTGGGATTGGAAGCTGGCTTACTTACGGAATGTCTATTAACGATAAAACCGCGCTAAATTGCATAAAAACAGCAATTGAGAACGGTATTATTTTCTTTGATACAGCCGATATCTATAATAAAGGCGAAGCGGAACTTTCACTGGGCCGCATATTTTTTGATGAACTCAAAATTACCCGCGAAGATGTTGTAATTGCCTCCAAATGCTTCTGGCCAATGTCACAGAATCCAAATGACCAGGGACTATCACGTAAACATGTATTTGAATCAGTACATAAATCACTCAAAAGATTGAAGACTGATTATATTGATCTTTACCAGTGCCACAGGCATGACCCGAATACTCCTATGGAAGAAATATGCCGCTCGTTTAATGATCTTATCCTGCAGGGTAAGCTATTGTACTGGGGTGTAAGTGAGTGGTCAGCCGAAAATATAAATGAAGCGGCGGCAGTTTGTGAAAAGTATAACCTGCACAGACCTGTAAGTAATCAGCCGCAGTATAATATCATTCGGTCACAAATTGAAACTAACGGCGTAATGGCAGCCTGCGAAAAATACGGTATGGGTGAAGTGGTGTGGTCGCCGCTTGCACAGGGTCTTTTGAGCGGCAAGTATTCCGGCGGAAAAATCCCAAAAGATTCGCGCGCCGCAAACGAAAAAGTAAATCATTTCATCAAAGATAGTGTAAGTAATTCAGAACTTCTGTCACAGGTTGATAAATTCACTGAACTTGCCCGCAGCATTAACGCCACACCTGCGCAGCTGGCGCTGGCTTGGTGCCTGCGCAGGGATAATATTACAAGCGCTATTACTAGCGCATCAAAACCTGAACAGGTAATAGAAAACTGCGGCGCGGCGGAAATAGATTTTTCTCCTGCGCTGGAGCAGCAGATCAGGGAGATATTCGGTTAAATTGAAACTTGCGGTAATTGGTGAGCCTTGCATGGATTATATTCACAGGGGAGATGAAACTACTTCAAAACAGTTGGGGGGTATACTCTACTCACTTGTCTCCCTGGCTGTAATTTCAAAAGGCAAAGCGGTTGTTTACCCGGTTATGAATCTTGGCGAAGATGAGTACGATAATGTTACCGGGTTCCTGAAAACAATAGGCAACATCGATCTTTCATATATAAAAAAAACACCGCACAAAACAAGAGTGGTAAATCTTTTTTATAAGGATAAGGATTCTGTACTTAACGTATCAACAAAAAAAACGTATGACAGGGAAGAAAATTCCACTGAACCGACTCTGCCGGTAGAGAATGAACAGATAAAGAACCTGCTGCCTGAACTTGACGGGATACTTATAAATCTTGTATCTGGGGTTGATGTTACTTTAAGCTCTTTGCAGGAAATTAGAAAGAACTTTACCGGCTACATTCACATGGATCTCCATAACCTTGTGATGCAGACCTTCCCTGACGGAACGCGGAAACAAATGCCTGTTAAGGACTGGAAGAACTGGGTTTCGCAGCCTGATACACTGCAAATGAATGAATCTGAGTTAAATATATTAACGGGAGATAATGTTACTGAATACGAAACTGCAGGAAAGATACTCAAAAGCGGTGAGGTAAGATCACTTGTAGTAACCCGCGGCAGATCAGGTGTAAGCCTGTTTAGTATGCATAAAAAAGATGGGGCGGAAAATACGGAACTTGATAAATCAGATGTTCCAAGGATTGACAGCCCGCAATTCATCGATTCAACCGGCTGCGGCGATGTTTTCGCATCAAGCTATTTTTACCAAAACGCTGTGCAAAAACTCAGCGATATGAATTCAGCTCTTGCTTTTGCGAATAAAATGGCAAGTCTGAATGCTTCGCTTCACGGAGTAGAAGATTTGCCAAAATTAACTGAAATTTGAAAATACCTCTCCCCTCTCCTTTTCCCAAAGGGACTCCTTTGGAGTAGGAGAGGGGCTGGGGGTAAGGTTAATAATTTGAATAAACCAAAAAAAATATTAATAACCGGCGCTAACGGCCTGCTTGGACAGAAAACAGCTGAGATTTTCAGGCATGAGACTCAACATGAGCTGATACTCACTGACCTGCATGATAACGCATTCGATTCAAAAGGATTCGACTACTTCCCCATGGATATTACCAAAAAGGAAGAGGTTAAGGAAGCCGTGAAGAAATACCAGCCCGGGCTTATCATAAATACAGCGGCTTTTACAAATGTGGATGGCTGCGAAACTGAGCGTGAACTGAGCTGGAAAGTAAATGTTGACGCGGTAAAAAATTTTATTATTGCCTGCAGGGCAAATTCATCAAAAATAATTCATATTTCTACTGATTATATTTTTGACGGCAAAACGGGCAATTACAGCGAGAGCTCAAAACCAAATCCGCTGAGCTACTACGGCAAAAGCAAACTTGCAGCCGAAAATGCTCTGATTACCAGCGGAATTGAGTTTTCGATAGTGAGAACCATGATCATATACGGTACAGGCAAAAACCTGAGACCAAATTTCGCTATCTGGCTTATAAACATGCTTTCAGAAAAGAACACTGTTACAATTGTTGATGACCAGTTTGGGATGCCAACAATGGTTGATGATCTTGGCTGGGCTTTGGTAAAAATGGTTGATCTGAACAAATCAGGCATATACAATGTTTGCGGCAGCGAATACTGCAGCCGGTATGAATTCGCCGTAAAACTTGCCGGCATATTTGGTTTTAATGAAAACCTCATAATGCCCATAAAAACTTCTGATCTAAACCAGGCCGCAGAGCGGCCGATGAACTCAAGCTTCATTCTGCTTAAAGCTGAAACGGACCTTGGAATTAAAACACTTAATGTAACCGAAGGCCTGAATCTCCTGAAAGTTCAGTTGGGGCTGTAAAAATTCGTAAACTTAACCGCGTCAGGTAATAATTCGCCGCGGCGAACTGACGCCACAAAAAATATAATATATGTTAGATCTTAAATTAATCAGAGAAAATCCCGAACTCATTAAGCAGAAACTCGAAGCAAGGAACATGTCAGCCGATAGCGTTGAAAAAATCCTGGCATTGGATATGAAGCGCAGAGAGTATATCGGCGAAGTTGAAAAGCTCAAAAGCCTCCGCAATACCGTATCTCAGGAAATTGCAAAAATGAAAAAAGGAGGCGCAAATGCCGATGATAAAATTGCTGATATGAAGAAAGTATCAGATGACATAAAAGCTATTGATGATAAGCTTGCCGAAACTGAAAAGAACATAGATAATATTCTGCGTGATATACCGAATATTGCTGAGGATTCTGTTCCACTTGGCAAAACCAGTGATGATAACGTGCAGTTCAAAATTCACGGAGAAAAAGCTTTGGGTGATTTTAAGTTTCTTGATCATGTTGAGCTTGGCAAAAAACTCGATATCCTCGATTTCGGGATAGGCGCAAAAATTTCAGGCAGCGGATTTCCTTTCTACAAAGGTAAAGGCGCAATACTTGAAAGGGCGCTAATAAACTTCATGCTGGATACTCACAAGAGCAACGGCTACACAGAAGTCGGTATGCCGTTTCTGGTCAACCGTGAATCAATGGAGGCTGCAGAAAAAGTACCCAAGTTTGAAGAAGATATGTACCGCACCGTGCCCGATGACCTGTTTGCGATTCCGACTGCTGAAGTTCCGATCGTTAATATTCACAGGGATGAAGTTATGGATGCAAAGACTTTCCCCGTGAAATACTGCGGTTACACCGCATGCTTCCGCAGGGAAGCCGGAAGTTACGGCAAGGATACCAAGGGTTTCCTCAGGGTTCACCAATTCAATAAAGTTGAGCTCATTAATTTCTGCCTGCCTGAAGAATCCTATGCACAAATGGAAGAAATGCTCAGCCATGCCTGCGGCATTCTTGAAGCGCTGAATATTCATTACCGTGTGGTGAATGTATGCACGGGTGATATGGGTTTTGCCGCCAGCAAGCAGTATGATATCGAAGTATGGTCACCCGCTGAAAACAAGTGGCTTGAAGCATCAAGCGTAAGCAACTGCACTGATTTTCAATCCAGAAGAGCTATGATACGTTTTAAGCGCGATAAAAAAACTGAATACGTGCATATCCTTAACGGTTCAGGTCTTGCAACCTCAAGGCTGTATGTATCGCTTATTGAATCTAACCAAACACCGGAAGGCAAGATCATTATTCCAAAAGTATTACAGCCATATACAGGCTTTGATACCATTGGTTGAAAAACTCAATAATTAGTTTTTTTCCGGCCGGTTCAATTATGAACCGGCCTTTTTATTGATAAAAATCCCGCATAGTGTATTCAATTACCTGCAAGCATTATATGATATAGGGTTTTACATTAGTTATTACCTAAGCTCTTATATTTCTTTTCAGTTAAGAAATTAATAAATTACAATATATTTTCATCAATCAAAGAAAAAGTTATGATAAAGCTCTTCAGATTTGTATTGTTTTTGCTCGTTTTGGCACATTTTTCTACCCTTTTTTCGGAGATAATTTACACCGATCCCCTCGATAATGCAAAATATGTAAGTATAAATAACAGTATAATTATCGGGCTTGATAGGCAGATCAATCCGTCCGTAAAGAATGATAATTCTTCAGTTATTGTTACCGGCAGCAAAAGCGGTACACACACAGGGAAAATAATTCTTGCTGAAAATGGAAGAAAACTAATTTTCAAGCCTGACCGTTTGTTTGAAATTGATGAAAGAGTGACTGTAATCATTGATATTGAGAAGCACTTCCGGGGAGAGTTTCGGATCGCGAAAACTGAGCTGTCATTTCATACTCAGAGGTCAGTCATTAAATTCAATAAAGATCTCATCGCTGATAAGAACAGCAGTTCATATCTTTTTAAGAATGATTTTCCGCCTGTACCGTTTCAGTTTGGAAGTATTCCGGAAATAACTGTGACAAACAATAATCCAACTGATGGTAAGATTTTTATGTCAAATTTTCCGTTTTCCAATATTCCCAATACACCGTTCCTGCTGATGCTGAACAACAATGGAAGTGTTTACACTGCAATAAGGATGCGAGATAACGCCGCCGACTTCAAAAAATCCGATAGGGGTCACTTAACATACTTCAGCGATGAAGCAGAGAAGTTTTTCGAAATGGATGTTAACTATAACATAATAGATAGTTTCTATTGTGGAAACGGATATTCAACGGATATCCACGAATTAGTGCTGCTTAGTAACTCGCATGCACTGTTAATGAGCTATGACGCGCAGTTGGTTGATATGTCTGCGATAGTCACCGGTGGCAATCCCAATGCAAGGGTAATTGGTCTGATAATTCAGGAAATTGACGAAAATAAGAATGTAGTGTTTCAGTGGAGAAGTTGGGACCATATACCTATTACAGATGCCCGCCACCAGGATCTGACTTCCGCGGCAATAGATTATGTGCATGGCAATGCTATAGAGCATGATAACGACGGGAACATACTTATATCATCAAGGCATTTAGATGAAATAACCAAGATCAGCCGAACAACTGGCGATATTATCTGGAGACTTGGAGGAACACAGAATCAGTTCAGCTTTCCGAATGATCCCGGAAAATTTAACTACCAGCATGGAATCAGAAGGCTTACAAATGGTAACATAATTCTTTTTGATAACGGTAATTTCCATACGCCTCCTCATTCCCGGGCAGTTGAATACTCATTGGATGAAACTAACAAAATAGCAACTATGGTGTGGCAGTACAGGAATAATCCGGATATTTTTGGTTTTGCGATGGGCTTCGCCCAAAGGCTGAGCAATGGAAATACTTTCATATCCTGGGGCTCAACAAATCCCAGTGCTACAGAAGTAACACCGGATGGTAATATAGTACAGGAAATTTCGCTTCCCGCAGGCGTGTTCTCTTACCGCACTTTCAAGTATGATTGGGAAGGCTCCCCTGTATATATTGATACACTCAAAAATATTCTGCCTTTGAAGTACCAGTTATCTCAAAATTACCCGAATCCATTCAATCCCAAAACAACAATAAACTTTGAAATCCCGGCTTACACAAAAGTTAATCTCAGTATATATGATTACCTGGGCAGACTGGTAACCACTCTGGTTGATAAAGAACTTAATTTTGGTCCATATAATGTGGAATTTACCTCAAATAAGTTATCCTCAGGTGTGTATTTTTACAGACTGTCTACAGAAAGCTTCACCGAAACCAGGAAAATGGTAATTGTAAAATAACTGCTATTTTGCGTTTTAAGCTCAAATTTCATCGTTTTTTCGTTCTTTTTAATGGAACAATTTCTTATACGGGCAGGTTTAATTTCTAAACGGTAAGAATATATATATTTAAAGGGTCATACCGGTGTATTTGCATTGATGTGACCCTTTTTAAATTTATATATTACAGCCCCGAAAAATATGAACTATAGATCATCACATTACGCTTCTGCAGCAAACAAGCTACTGGCTGCTTTATTGCTGTTTATACTTATTAGCTATACCACAGCGCAGGATAAATCTGAGGTATACAGGAATACAGTAGCGTCAGTTGGATTGATAACGGACCGCTCAGGCGCTGTCGCTAGCGGTTTCTTTGTGAATTCCAGGATATTCGTAACCAATCACCATGTCACCGAGGATCTTGATATGAAAACCGCCAAGATAGAAATGAAAGACGACAGGGTTTACAAGGTTAAACGCATCGTGAAAGAAGTAAAGCTCTGCGATCTTGCAATAGTTGAAATTTCAAGTGAGTGTGATGATGTTCTTCCGCTGGCAGATGAAAGCGGCATTAACTACCTGGATGATGTATACTCATTGGGCAACCCTACCGATGAAGATATGAATGTTGATTACTTCCATTTAACCAAGGGCAGGATCAAGAAAATTGACGATGATTCCTGGTTCTATGATCAGGATGAAGATTACACTCACGAGGCATACGTAATTCAGCATACAGCAATGATAAAACCCGGCAACAGCGGCGGACCCCTGCTCAATATCCGCGGAGAAGTTGTGGGCGTTAATACTTTCTTCTATGGTGACTCTCTTAACTATGCTATTCACGTAAATGAACTGAAATCCATTCTGGATGCAAATGATATTGCTTACAACAAATCCGTAAGCGAAAAGATACTCACCAAAAAGGAAAAGAACCGCTCAAGAACTTTGGGTGAACGGATTGAGTTTGTTTTTGAAAGACAGGGCGAAATAATTGAACTGTACTCATACATTTTTGTATCACTTGGAGCACTTTATTTTGCATTTATATTCTTCGGAATAATAATGATAATTGTATACTTAACGGCGTTCAGAACCGTAAGGACTCCCGTTAAGCGCAATAATTATTATTGATCTATACTCAAATGAAAAATTACTGGGTCACCACGGGAGCCGTTTTCGGCTTCCTCGCAGTAGCACTCGGCGCTTTTGGCGCCCACCAGCTTAAAGATGTTCTTTCACCGGAAATGATGGATATATACAGAACCGGTGTGCTTTATCACATTATCCATGCCGTTATGATAACGGCCATCGGTTTACACTCCAATCCCAAATATTTTAAAGCCGCGATGTTTCTTTCAATTGGTATAGTCCTGTTCTCGTTTTCGTTATATTCATATACGTTAACCGGATTTAGGCCGCTTGCAATTATCACCCCGTTTGGTGGAGTCAGTTTCCTGATAGGCTGGCTGATGATAATTATCGCATCACTAAAAAAGGTCTAAAAAATTTACTTGTTTACAATAAGCTCCTCTCCCGTGTAAAAGTCAGGTCTGCGACTTTCTTAAAGAGGGGAAAGCATCAAATACCTTCCGGTATTATACGCAGCGGTGGTCTGAGTTAGTTTATAGTACCCGGACTTAAACCGGTATAATAGTTTCTTTATCATGTAATAAAACATTGCCTTCACTATCTAACTAATACAGCAAAATTATATATTTATAAATATCTTTGTATATGAATATCAGTATATTTAATGGATAAAGATACCTTATTCAAGCAGGTTTTGGAAGAGAACAAGGACCGGATATACCGCATTTGCTGCGCATATGAACGCAATGCCATTGACCGGGATGACCTTTACCAGGAAATAATTATAAACATATGGAAAAATCTTGATAAATTTGAAGGCCGTTCTGCCATAAGTACCTGGGTATACAGAATTGCGGTAAATACTTCCCTTATGCATGTTAAAAAAGAAAGCAAAAGAAACAGCGTCACTTCCGAACTGGACGAAAACTCGCTTAACCTGGCTGAGCCGCCAAATGAAGACAGGGAAGAAAAGATAGAGACCGGAAAAAGAATTGAAACACTGTATGAATGCATAAATGAATTGAGCGCTCTTGACAGGCTGATAATATCTATGGTGCTTGAAGATCTTTCTTACAAAGAAATTGCAGAAGTGACCGGTTTAAGCGTCAATAACACCGGCGTACGCATTAACCGTATTAAAAAGGAGCTCTTCAGGCTCATGGAGGAACGAACAAATGGAAATTGATGAACTGAAAAACATCTGGAAAGAAAATAAACCCGCAAAATCAGCGCCTGATAAAGGAATGTATGAATCCGTAATGGATGTACTTAAAAAAGCAGAAAGGAAAGTTCTTTTTAGGTATGGGTTGATATCATTTTTTATGCTGATTACGTTCTATTTTCTTGGCAATGTGATTTTGCGCAATAATACTTTTAATGATCTTTCTTATGCGGGATTTTACCTGCTCTTTACAGCAATGATAGCTGTATTATTTGTAGTTTGGAGCACCGCAATAATTTTCAGGAAAAATAATATTTCCAATCCCAGCATCGAATTCCTGAAGGGAATAAAAAAGAAATTTGAACGCAGAAAAATGATTCGAAAGGTCATCATCCCGGTTTACCTCGCCGCAATTACTGCAGGAATTACTTTGGTGTACATTGAAGTTCTATCGCCCCTGGAGATGTATCTTCGCGTGCTGATCCATTTATTAGTAGTTGTCTTTATTTTAGCTGTCAGCTATATTGCCTCAAAAAAAGAAAAAAGAAGGTATGAAAAAGTATACAGGCCTATAGAAGAACGGATTAACGCTCTTCTGCAGGAGTATGATCAGTGATCTTGGCCAGCCTTTTGCAATAACCTGCTCAATTGACAGCAAAACCGGTGATAACACGCATCATCAAACGAAAAGCCCGGCTTACACCGGGCTTTAAGAGTTTCAATATAAACTTCTAACTTACTTTTTTGTAACTTTATTTATCAGCCATTGGGCCATAGCGTTGGCTTCTTTCTTCTTTAAGCCCTGGTTAGGCATTGGCGGGTAAGCAGGATCGATTTTCTGCGGGTTGAATATATAATCAGCCAGCTTCTGAACGTCTCCGTTATATTTTAACACTGTTTCGTTATATGGCGGACCCACAAGCTTCTGGTCAAATTTATGACATGCTGAACATTTCTGGTTGAATATAGCCTCAGCATCAATGCCTGTTGATTGCATTGTTTTGCTTTTTACTATCTTCTCTTCCTCAATGGCTATTTTAGTGATCTCTTTTGTGTTTTCGTGTATTGCATTGGCAAAAGCAAGCTGATCTTTTATTACATTAAAGAATACCAGAAGGAACACGAGCACAAATACTGCAGTCGCGCTGCCGGTATCTGAATTTTTGAACATCGCGTAAATATAATTGCCCGCTATCAGAAAAATTATCAGTACCAGAACTGTATAATAGAATACAGTTGGCGACTGAGACTCCATAGGAAGGTAAGCATAACTTATCATCAGCATTAACGGGAACAATATCCCGGAACCAAGAGCGATCTTTCCGGCTGTATTCTTAACAATTGCCGCATACTCCTCGGTCATATTCTTCAGGCCGCCATCCCATGTAAAGAAATAGAACATTATCGCTCCGCCGGTTATGATTCCCGCCAGCGATATAAGCGCGCCGAAATTGAACAGGGTTTGCCACGAAAATATTATCTGCAGCACATTGCCCACGTGAGCCCATTTATCCGGACTTGATGCAAGTGCCATTGAACCGGCAAATATATATGATGCTGTAAGCAGCAGCCATTTACCTACTGTTCCTGAAAGTGAATTTGTACTGATTACACTCTGTTCAAAATCTTTGATCTCTGCAACACTATCGTTTTCACTTTTAAGTGCGTCTTTGCCGGAAATGCTCTTGAACGCGTTCATAATGCCTTCAAGTTTGAAGGTGTTCCGGTACTTGTATATAAACACAAACGAAATAATGAACAGCACTACTGAAAGGGCAAGCATCCCGACTGAAATTGTTTTAGCTGTATAAAGCAGCTGTGCATAAGCAAAAAATGTTGAAAGCACTGGAATTGTACCAAGTGCAAGCTCAGCGCTTTTTGTTATTGTCAGCTTTTCTACAATATCTTTGGCAAAACGCAGGTAAAGTCTGTTGCCTTCGTTTTTACCTTTTTTGCTGAAGTGCGTTGAAATAAATGTCGCGCCAAGCATCATGCTGATATAAGGAATAAAAAGCAGCAGCGATATCGTCAGCATATACTTCAGCAGCATAATGTGATTTTCTGATGCCGGAATTACCAATTCGTCGAAAAAATTCATTAGAATACTTTAATTAATTTATCAATTGATAAGATTGTTATTAAAAGCAAAGTAAAAAAATTTATTGCAATAAATGTGTTCCTTATGCTTTTCCTTTCAGTTTCTGCCCGCAGGAATTTTATTGAAACATACATCATCCAGGCGGAAATAGCGCAAAGACCAATAAAACTTGCAATGAAATTAACATATAAAAACAGTGGTATCATCATAGCAGTCATTACGTTGCCAACCAGCCAAATAAAAGTTATCCTCTTTAACTGTTCAGGCGAAAATATCCTGTTAAGCGTTGGGAAACCGCCCTTTTCATAATCATTGCCGTATAGCATTAACAAAAGCCAGAAGTGCGGTATCTGCCATATAAAAAAGTATGCGGCAATCATGATTATCCTGCCATCAAGCAGGCTGCCGCCCGCGGCTGTCCATCCCGCTACCGGGGGCAATGCGCCAACAAGCGCGCCGGGTATGATAGCAAATGCTGTCTTACGCTTTAAAGGAGTGTAAACACCGTTATACCAGAAAAATGTAAATATACCCACCAAAAAAGTGGTAAAATTCGTTGTAAAAAGCAGTAAAACAGAACCGCTTATCATCAGTCCAAGCGAAACATAAAGTGCCATAGCCGGCTGAATTCTGCCTGAAGGTATCGGGCGGAATTTTGTTCTGTCCATAAGTGCATCGGTATCCTTTTCCTGCCAGTGATTCAGCGAAGATGATGCAGCAGCAAGCAGGAATATTCCCGCTATTGCATAAAACATAGTGAAGCTCAAAGTATCTGCTGATAATATATAGCCAAGTCCGGTTGTAAATGAGACAAGCGCCGTAATTCTGAATTTAGTAAGCTCGCTGAACACTTTTAATATTCCCGTTAAAGAGCCCGTGAAATTATTTTCACCCGCTCTTATTGCCATACCTGTATTTGCGCTGCTTCTCTTCAAATGGATTCTAAATTTTTATATCTTACAATATTATCCCCACTTTGCTCCCCTCTCCTTTTAGGAGAGGGGCTGGGGGTGAGGTTTACTTCCTTAATTCTCTTCTTTATTTCACGTTTCACACCTGCCTTAATCCCACGAAGCGGGAGGAAGGTTTCACGAAACTATTTTTCTTTCTTCTTCAGGCTATCTTTCGGATTCACCTTCAGAGTATCTTTTTTGTTTCCTGTTGTTTTGGTTGAATCAACCTTAGGCTGTGTTATTTTTACCGAGTCAGTTTTAACCGTTCCGGGTACAGTTCCTGTTGGCGCTGTTAATGAATCGGTCTTCTTAACTGTATCAACTTTATTCACCCATTCAAGATATTCCTTTTCAGGCACTACCCTTACTTTGCCAAGCATGTAGGAATGGTTCATACCGCAGTATTCCGCGCATTCTATATCATACTCACCTACATTAGTTGTATGAAACCACATGTGGTTCGTTCTGCCGGGAACGCAGTCTTCTTTTACCCTGAAAGCCGGGACATAGAAACTGTGGTTCACATCAGCTGACATAAGCTCAAATCTTACATCCCTGCCCTGCGGCAGCACAAGCAGCGTATCGCTTGTTTTTTTGTTGTCATATTCAAAGTGCCAAAACCACATTTTTCCGGTGACCTTAACGAGCATTGCGTTAGGCGGGATATTTCTCATTTCCCTGAAGCCTTCATACCCGTAAAAGAACATTGCAAGCACAAGTATCAAAGGAATAACTGTCCACAATATTTCAAGCGTGGTGCTTCCTGTAATTGACTGGTCAGGCTTGGGATTGTTCTTCTCGCTGTACCTGAAAACGAAATATATCATCGCCGCCGTTACGCCAACAAGAAGGAGTACCGAAATTGCTATAATGAAAATAAACGAATTGTCTACTAGTTCTACTATTGGATTCATTTTTTATTACCTGAATGATAGATCACTGAATGTTAAGATCCAGAAAGTTAAAAATATTACAAGACATACCAGCACAAATACTTTAATGATAACATTATCATACTTAAGGTGCATAAAATGATAACCTACCAGCGATGTTTTGACCGCGGCTATAAGCATTGCTGTTATTAATGTCAGGCTTCCAAGGTGTATACCTGCAATAGTTACGGTAACTGCCGTTAACGCAACCAGTCCAAGCCATACCATAAAGTAAGTACCGTAGCTTACGTTATGTCCATGCCCTTCGGCATGCCCCTGTGAATGTTCATCAGCATGAGCAGCATGCGCCTGTGCCGCAGCTAACTCTCCCGTTTGTGTCTGTTCACTCATTATTTAATGATCTATATTATTAAACTCTACTTCTTTTGGAGTGCATCGACTGTGTCGATGCGTTTAAAATCCTTCTCAGCGAAACAAATACCATCTACTCAACTACTTGCCTGCTTACCTAATCAACTACTCACCACTCTATACACTCAAACTCAATGCAGCAAATAGAACAGCGGGAACAAAAATATCCATATCACGTCAACCAAATGCCAGTATAATCCTGCATTTTCAAGCTTCTGGAAATTTGTGCTTGTAATTTTATCGCGCGCTATAAATACCATTATGAAACCTATAAATATTAAACCTACAATAACGTGCAGTCCGTGAAGACCTGTCATAACATAATAGAGGCCAAAGTATATTACTTCGCCGTTACTCATGTTTTCTAAAGCCGGACCGCCGGGATAAATGCCGTTATGTATTTCGTGGCTCCACTCAAAATATTTGTTTACAAGGAACGCCAGGCCGCAAACAATAGTAAACCACAGCATTCCCAGTGCAAGTCTTTTCTGGCTTCGCTGTATAGCCGCTATTGATAGCGCTACAGAAAGGGAGCTTGTTAAAAGTATAATAGTATTTACCGCTCCTATAAAAGAATTCATGTCCGCCGCGGCTACTTTAAAGCCGTCAGCGTATTCAAACCTGTACGCGCCATACAACAGGAAAAGACCGCCGAACAGAAGCAATTCCGTAAAAAGGAAAAGCCACATCGCCATTTTAGAGCCTTCATCATCACGGTGCACATGCGCGCCGCCATGCGATTCTTCGTGCATTACCTCGCTATGTTCTGTCATAAAGCTGCCTCCTGGTTAACTGTTTTCACGCCGCCGTTCGCTTTGATACCTTCTTTACTTGGATGCATAATATAAGTTGCTTTATCGTGTACATACGGGCCGCCTGTAACGACCGGTATTTCATCAAAATTTTCCAGCGGCGGAGGTGAAGGAACTTTCCACTCAAGTGTAGTACCGCCCCATGGATTCATTGAAGCCTTGGGTCCTTTTAATAATGCATAAAACAGGTTGCCGAACATAAACACTATTCCGCTCACAAGTATCCATGAACCAACCGTTGAAAGAATATGCCATCCCTGGAACTGCGGCAGGTAATCATAGTACCTTCTCGGCATTCCCATATATCCCATTATAAAGAAGGGGAAATATAATACATTAAAACCAACAATTATTACTGTACATGCTATAACGGCAAGTTTTTCATTGTACATTTTACCAAACACCTTGGGGAACCAGTAATGCATGGTGGCAAAGAACATAATACCCATTCCGCCAAACATCACGTAATGAAAATGCGCTACTACAAAGTATGTATCTGTAACATGAATATCAGTGGCAAGCGCTCCAAGGACAAGCCCCGTAAGACCGCCAATAGAGAATATAAAAATAAATCCAAGCACGTAATAAAGCGGCGCGCTGAATTTAATAGATGCCTTGTACAGGGTAGCCACCCAGTTAAATATTTTAACGCCTGTTGGTATAGCCACAAGGAATGTTAACAGAGAAAATACTATCCTTGATGTATCGCTCATACCGCTTACGAACATGTGGTGACCCCAAACAAGGTAACCTATCAATGCTATACCAAGCGATGAAATCGCGATCTGTTTATACCCGAAAATATCCTTCCTTGAAAATGTAGGCAGGATCTCAGAAACAACACCCATCGCCGGAAGGATCATAATATAAACCGCCGGATGTGAATATATCCAGAATAAATGCTGGTATAATATAGGGTCTCCCCCAAGAGCCGGATCAAATACTCCGACACCCATTAATCTTTCAAGCATAATCAGCGCAAGTGTTATGCCAATTACCGGTGTAGCAAGAACCTGGATCCAGCTTGTGGCATAAAGACCCCAAACAAACAAAGGCATGCGGAACCATGTCATACCCGGCGCCCTTAAACGGTGAATTGTAACAACAAAATTCAAACCCGTCAAAATTGATGAGAACCCAAGCACAAATGCCGCCAGTGTGGTAATTGAAACATTCTGCGCGGAGCGTATACTGTACGGCACGTAGAAAGTCCAGCCGGTATCTGCAGGACCATCGCCTATAAAGAGTGATACGATCGCAAGAATTGCGCCTACCATATACAAATACCATGAAAAAAGGTTCAGCCTGGGGAATGCAACATCTTTTGCCCCAATTTGAATCGGCAGCATAAAATTACCAAACACTGCAGGTATAGCAGGTATGATAAACAGAAATACCATAATAACGCCGTGCAGAGTGAAAACAGAATTATACGTCTGCGGTTTCATGATGGTTTCACCCGGCGTGAGCATTTCCAGCCTCATTAAAACACCAAGTGTCATTGCCACAAAAAAGAATATCATGATAGCCATAAGGTACATTAAGCCTATGCGCTTGTGGTCAACAGATAGCAGCCATCCCATGATACCCTTATGCTTACCCTGGTATTCTAAGTAACTTACTTCATTTGCTAATGATCCATTAGCCATTGTTTATACTTCCTTTCCCGTTTGAGAATTTACGGGTATTTTTTTATTTTTTTTCTTTTTCAGTGTTAATATCAGTACAAATCCCGCTATCAAGATCAGCATACCGCCTCCGGCGATCCTGGTTACATTCAGAACGTATGTTCTGCCTGCCGGGTCATAGCTGTAGCATATCTTTAAGAGCTTATTAATTGCCGGGGATGATTTCCCCTCAGAAGCTTCATTCAATGCCAGCTTTATATCAAGCGGCAGAAAATCAGTGCCGTATAAATAACGGGCTATTTTACCTTCCGGTGAAAGAACCGTTAATACCGCGCCATGCATGTAATCTTCACCCTGCTGCTGGTAACGGAAACCGACTGCGTCGGTTATTCTTGCAATTGAAACGCTGTCACCGGTTAAAAATTTCCAGCTGTCTTCGGGAATTTTTTTCTTCATGTTATCAAGGTAATTTCTTTTTTTACCCTGCGCCATTAAGTAATCTTCCCTGGGGTTAAAACTTATTGTAACTATGTTAAAATCTTTGCCCGCTTCCATATCAAGCTTATCGACTACGCTTGATACACCGTTCATTAACGGCGAGCATATCCCGGGACATCTGTAATAAACCAAAGTCAGCAGAGTTGGCTTATTTACAAGGCTTCTTAATGATACCGGTTTACCATTCTCATCAAGAAATGAAAGATCAAGCGGTATAGTTTCACCCAGTTTCTCATCAATACCAACCTGCAGCTGGGTGGTATCGGCAATACTTGATCCCCGGAATAATCCGAGCATCAGAAAAAATAGAAGGGCTCCTATTTTTGTGATTTTAAACAATTTATTTTTTAACTTTCCTTATAACTTTGTTATTCTGCTGTTGTGGTGCCAGGTGTTCAACTAATGCCACAATAAACTCTGTAAAACTTATGCTCCTGCGAACAATCTTCTCAAATACGCATAAAGCTGCGTTAACTGAGCCTGCGTAAGCATATACGAAGCTCTTGCTTTAAACCCGTTCTGCACGGGATTATTATCAAATATCTTTATCAGCCCCATTTCATTGGTATTCCATGATGAATCCTGCGCCAGAACCGTCAATGCTTTTGTCATATTTGAAGTAATGCCTTTAAAAATTACCGCTGCAGTATCAGTCTTGCTCTCATTAATCTGCTTCACCATTGCCGCAACTTTCTGGTCAATTGCCGCATTCTGCTTCAGTATCTTTTCCATTGCAAGCTTAACCGGAATCTGGTTAGGCATCTTAACGCCTTTGGTAAGACTGTAAGTTACATCTATTGAATCAAGCTGTACCTGTGTTACCGGCGGGTAATCAGGCAGAAATGTCCTTATATACATAATTAAATTCAGCCTGTCTTCAGGCGGCAGGTTAGCATATGATGCCATTCCCCTGCTTGTAATACCTTCCTGAAGCGTTTTATACATCATTGTTATAGAAGGACCGTTTGTCCAGCCGTTTAAGTCGTGAAAATTCCTTGGCTTGGGGTTCAGACTCGCACCCGCGACGCCATCGCCCTTGCCCTGCTCACCGTGACAGCTTACGCAGTTCATTGTAAAAATTGATTTGCCCTTTTCCACCATTTCGGGGGTTGAGCTGATATACTTCATTACTTCAGTGGGCGGTGATAGAGTACCTTTTATCATCGGAAGGTCAGCCGTCTGTCCCGTGGAATCTTTGGTTGTATCTTTCGCAACCACAGGAAAGCCGCCAATCCTCTCTTTTGTAACGTTAGGCAGATCGTTAATATACATTGTTCCCATAACAATAATTGCCATTATGAAAATAATGTAAACCGCACCGTAAAATTTAAAATAATCTTTCATTATTATATAAAATAAACTTTAATCTTTCTTAAAGAATCTATAAACACTTCAATAACTTTTTTCCGCACCTACTTACCTACTCAACTACTTCAACTATAAATGAAAATCCAATCCCATTTCCATTTTCGGATCTTTTATCGCCATCAGGTTCTTTTTATTGGCGCTCATTTTGAATACCACCATTGTCAGGCCTATTACTATCAGCGGGAAACTTAATTCCTGCCAGCCAAAAGAAGCATTGCCCCGGAAAAGGGTTGGGAATATCAGCCAGTACAGATCAAGCGCATGCGCAACCAGCATCCACGGCGCCATCCATTTTAAAGCCTGGATATTTGTTTTTATATTCCTGCCCACAAGTATAAGGAACGGGAATACAAAATGGAAGAACAACAGCGCAAGTGATACGAACTTCCAGCTTCCTTCCCAGCGGTGAATAAGCCAGAATGTTTCCTCGGGAAGATCAGCATACCAGATAAGTATGAACTGCGAGAATGCTATGTAAGCCCAGAAAACATTAAAGCCGAACATAAGCGTACCCAGCGAATAAAAACTATCGTTACCAAGTGCTTTATCAAGGTAGCCGCCTTCTTTAAGCTTAACGCTTGCGTAAGTTGTAGCTGCAAGCGCTGCGACTATTGTGCCTGCAAAATAATATACACCGAATATTGTACTGAACCAATGCGGCTCTAAGCTCATTGCCCAGTCAATTGCGGCTATTGTGATAGTTACCACAAACAGCGGGGCAAATATGGTTGAAAGTGTCACATTTCTTTTTGTGAATTTTGGGTCACCGTCAAGATCCTGCTTTTCAGAATTCCTTGTCAACAGGAAATAAAACATAACCCACAAAAGCAGGCAGAAAGCAGTTCTTGCGATGAAGAACTCAACATTCAGGTATGGTGATTTAGCCGTAAGTATCGCGTCATTTTCAACAACTTCCGCATGTGTCCAGTGAAACAGGTCATGCATCCCGAAAAATAAAGGAATAGCCAGGATTATCAATACCGGCGTCATGGATGCGAGAATTTCCGTAATGCGGCGGAACGGTGTGCTCCATGTGGCGCCTACAAGATACTCCAATGCCACAAGCGCAAGTGAGCCGACGCCTATTGATACCAAAAACAGGTATATCCACAGGTAATCAAAAAACGCGCGCTGCGGCGTGAATATAAATGCCATTATTAAAATCAATACGCCAACAGCAAGCATTATGCCCCCTGTTTTTGTAAGTGAATCCGGTAATTGTTTTTTAATATAATCCATTTATAAAACTTTATATAGAATTCTTATTATCTGAAATTAAGTATTACTTTGTTTCCAAATCGCTGTCAGGCGCGTTTGCTGATCTTTGCAGAACGCGTAAATAATGAATTATCGCCCAGCGGTCATCCCGCGAAATTGAGCTCGCGTAACTTGGCATAGTGTTCTGCCCGTTGGTTATTACATGGTAAATGTTCGCGTCTTTCCAGTTTGTAACTTTCTGGGAGTGCAGTGTTGGAGGTACCGGGAACTGCCCCCTTAACCTGCTATCACCCTTGCCGTAATAACCGTGGCATGGCGAGCAGTATGTATCAAATCTTTTCTTTCCTAAATCCAGCACCTTTTGTGTTACAGGCAATGGATTCGGGGTAATTACAACCATACTATCGGGCATTCCTTTGAATTCATAAGGCATAAATCCTCTTGCAACTGTACCTTCAACAGGTTTACGCATCGAAAAGCCATCCTTAAAGAATTTGCTCTCAGTCTGCGGTAATACTTTTGGCTGACGGTGCATCCAGTCAAACGGCGGAAGGAATAATAGTACATTCAGTACAAAATATGTTATTCCAACAACAGCCACGCTTGTTCCAAGCAGCGCGCCTATGAACTTACCATTAAGCAATGGATTCTTTGTATCGCCAAGGTCATATTCAGCTTCGTGTATATTACTTACCGTAGTTGAACCAAGGATTTCAAACATCGCTCTTACTTCTTCAAGTTTAAACTTCGGGTCTTTTGCTTCAATGTATATTCCAAACTTATCGCTGGTAACGCGCTTGATAAAATCGGTATCCATCAAAGGATTCGCGTTATTCGGCAGTTTCATAAACAAAGCTATCAAGGAGCCAACCAGCGTTAATGCCGAAAGAAGCACGGTAAGCTCAAACATAATGGGGATAGATGCCGGCAGGTTAAAATACGGTTTGCCGCCAAAAATGTTGGGATAGTTGATTCCAACCATCCACCATATCATTAAAAACGCAAGGAATGTTCCGCTCATACCCGCAATTAAACCAACCCATCCAATACCGGTGGGTTTCAGGTTCATTGCGCCATCCATCCCGTGAACGGGATACGGAGTCAGCACATCAAACTTCTTATAACCCTCGCCTGATACTTTTTCAGCCGCATGGATTATCTGATCCGGTGTATCAAACAAAGCGGCAACAGCGTACAGTTCACCTGTGCGCGGTTCGCTCTTCAGGAATCTTTCATCAAACTTCTTTAATATTTTACCTATCATGCTTATTAAATTGGTAACTTCTTTTATTTCTTACCTGCAAAGGGTTACAACCCCTTGTTTAAAATTGTTGCGTTACATCAAAAAAACATTTTATATCTGTTTCCCAATCCGCCTGGGCGGACCAGTTTGGGAAACCAACTTACTTACTCATGTTTATGCTTATGGCTCGGCTGCGCGCCTTCTGTAACTGCCTTTATCTCACTCATAGCAACTACAGGCATTGTCTTGGCAAACAGCAGCACCAGCGTAAAAAACAATCCAAAGCTTCCCAGTAATATACCAAAATCATACATCGTCGGGAAGTACATACCCCAGCTTGAAGGCAGGTAATCACGGGTTAATGATGTTACTATAATAACATATCTTTCAAACCACATACCAACATTAACCAGCAGTACAAGCACAAATGTTAAAGGAATATTCCTTCTTATTTTTTTGAACCAGAACAGCTGCGGGAAAAATACGTTGCAGCTGAACATTATCCAGTAAGCCCATGAATATGGACCGAATGCGCGGTTAATAAAAGTGAACTGCTCTATCGGGTTTCCGCTGTACCATGCTATAAAAAACTCCATTGCGTATGCGTAACCAACCATAGTACCCGTAGCAAGAAGAATCTTATTCATCTTCTCGAGGGTATTAACGGTAATGATATGCTCCATATCAAACACCTTGCGCACTATTATAAGCACGGTTGATACCATACCGAACCCGGAGAAAATAGCGCCCGCAACAAAGTATGGCGGGAATATGGTTGTATGCCATCCCGGTATTACCGATACGGCGAAGTCAAAGCTCACAATTGTATGTACTGAAAGTACCAGCGGAGTTGAAAGTCCCGCAAGTATCAAATAAACTCTTTCATAATGCTGCCAGTGGCGGTTTGAGCCTCTCCACCCTAAGCTTAGAGCAGTGTAGATAGCTTTTTTAATTCCGCTTGTCGTCCTGTCGCGAAGTGTCGCGAAGTCAGGTATCAAACCAATGAACCAGAAAACGAATGACACTGTGAAATATGTTGAAACCGCAAATACATCCCAAAGCAGGGGTGATGTGAAGTTAACCCACAAACCATGCTGGTTAGGATAAGGTACAAGATAACCATCCAGCCACGGGCGGCCTGTGTGAATAGCCGGGAAAATACCCGCCGTCATAACCGCAAATATCGTCATACCTTCGGCAAAACGCGCAATACCCGTTCTCCATTTCTGGCGGAAAAGGAAAAGTATTGCTGATATAAGCGTACCCGCATGGCCGATACCGATCCAGAACACAAAGTTGATAATATCAAAAGCCCAGCCTACAGGCTGGTTGTTGCCCCATAAGCCAATACCGTACCAGAATGTTAACCCTAAACATACAGCGCCAGTAAGCAGCGCGGTTGAGCTGATACCAATGGCAATGAACCACTTGATATTGGGCTTGGTCTCAGTCGGCCTGGCAATTACATCATCAATTTCCTTGAACGAAGTTTTTCCTTCAACTAAAGGAATCTCCCGTGTATATGTTGCGTCAAGACTCATTATATTAAATTATTTCTATAATTAAAAAATCGAATTTTCTGTTACTTCTTAAACTTGTGAAGCTATTTTTTTCTGACTCTGTATCTTTCTCTTAAATTCATTTTTTCCGCTGAATTACTTGCATCAAAAATTGAGCTAACCCAATTAACAGCATACACCAATAAAGCTACAGCTATTATACCAGGTGCTTTCTTGGAATTGCTTAAAGCATATGAAATACCAAAGCATGCTGCTGATATCCCTAATCTAATTCCCCAATTCAGATATTGCCCGTTGTATAACTGCCCTAATGCGGCACCAGGAACAATAAATGAAAGTGTCCCGGCAAGGAACGGATCTTTTTCAGATTTTATCTGAGCAAATATTTTAGTCTGCTCCAGTGTTTCTGTATTTAATGAGAACGATTTTTCTAAATTTCCCAGTCTGTTTTCTTTTTTAGAAAGCAACTGCGAATTTATGCTTATTGAAAACAAAAAGAACAAACATATTCCGAAAATTTTCATATTCAAGGTCTTTGTGCCTTTCTGCGCCTTTCGCAGTCCCGCGCTTCTGTTTAGCGGGATGACTTTTTACTTACTTATGCTCTTCCGTCTTTTTCTCTTCGCTCTTCTTCTCTTCAGTTTTATGTTCTTTCTTATCACCTGTATGCATCGGCTCGTAAATATTTCTCAGCTTAGCCATATATGTTACGTTAGGCAAAACCTTAATCTCTTCAAGCACACTGTAACCTAATTCATGTGTGCGGTATTTAGCTATTGTTGACTCTTTATCATTAACATTGCCAAACTCAATTGCGTAAGCGGGACATGCATCCTGGCATGCGGTCTTTACATTTGAACCAATCACACCGCGCGCTTCCTGGATTGCGTCCTGTCTTTCCTTCATAATTCTCTGCACGCAGAAAGTACATTTTTCCATCACACCGCGTGAGCGTACTGTAACTTCGGGGTTTGCCATCAGGTTCATGGGCTCAGCGTACTGAATGCCGTCACCTACTCTGTCTCTCCAGTCAAAATAATTAAACCTTCTTACTTTGTACGGACAGTTGTTTGAGCAATACCTTGTACCAACACACCTGTTATAAGCCATTCCGTTCAATCCGTCTTCGCTGTGAGTGGTTGCCGCAACCGGGCAAACGTTTTCGCACGGCGCGTAATCGCAGTGCTGGCACAGCATCGGCTGGAAGTTTGCAGAGGGCGCATCAGGGGTACCATAGTAATAACGGTCAATTCTCAGCCACATCATTTCGCGGTTAGCTTTAACCTGGTCTTTGCCTACAATAGGAATATTATTCTCAACATTACATGCCGTTACGCATGCGCCGCATCCTGTACATTTGTTCAGGTCTATTGCCATTCCCCATTTGTAGCCGGTAAATCCTTCCCTGTCGTAAACGGGCGGAGTGTTTATCGGCTGCAGGTCCATGTGATGCATACCTTCCTGCAAGAATTTGGGGTTCTTTTTATATTCTTCAACAGTACCCTGTCTTATTATACCTCTTCTGAACTGAATATCTTTTAATAACGGGTCGCTATCGATCGGGTAGTGTTCCTGTGTTGAAATTAACTCATACTTTCCGCCGGCGGATGTTACCTGCGCATTGTTATAAAGCCTGTCATTAAGCGGAGCGTTTTTTGCGATAAGCATATTGGCGTTTACGCCAATGCCTGTGCCGATTGCGCCTGCGGCAGTTCTGCCGTAGCCAAGCGAAATTTCAATTGTTTTATCCGCCATACCCGGCTGAACAAATACGGGGAAGGTCTGCTTGCGTGAGCCGATCGTGATATCAACTGTGCCGTTGGTATCAACGCCAAGCTCAGCGGCTGATTGTACCGAAATAGCCGCGTAATTATCCCATACAATTTTTGTTACGGGGTTTGGTAATTCCTGCAGCCATCCGTTGGATGCAAAGCGTCCGTCTCCAACGTTATTGTTACCCTGCAGCAGAATTGTAAAATCATTTGACGCCTTCATTTTTGGAGCCGACGCGAATGCATCTACTGCGAATGCGCCGCCTGCCAGCTCCGGTTTTTCATTCAGGAATACTACACCATCGTGCAGCACTGAATTCCAGAATTTTTTGAATGGTGCCGCTGCGCCCATAGTGGGATAAATTACTTTTTCCCAGTTGGCTGATAAATAATCTTTATATAATGTTTCAGTAAATTCTTTCGGTTCTTTCCAGTTCAGCAGAATTGCTTCTTTCTGCCTGGTATTGTATAACGGCGCAATTATAGGCTGCTGCATACTGTAGAAGCCTGTGCGTGTTTTAAAATCATTCCACGCTTCTAGCTGGTTATGAATCGGAAGAACGTAATTTGAAACTTCCGATGTTTCATTAACAAGCTCTGTGAGCGTTATGCTCATAGGAACTTTTTTTACAGCCTCTTCGTATTTATACTCCGGTGATAAATTGTAAACCGGGTTCGTATCAAAATGAACCACAACCCCAACTCTTCCCTGCTGCATATCCTGTACAAGATTATCCATTTCAGCGGAAGTTGAAAGCGGCATAAGCTCTGTGTTATCGGCTTCTGCGGAGTATAATTTATTATTGCCAAGCGCTTCGTTCAGCAGGTTAATAGCAATGTGTGTTGATTCCGGAAGTTTATCACCGCCGAGTACAATTGCTTCACCCTGGAACTTTGCAAGATCGTTTACAATATGATCTACAACTTTTTCATCAAGCTTATATTTTGCTGCGAACTGCTTTATATCATTTGCGGCAAATACACTTGTTACCCGTGAATCCATCGCGTAGCCTGAAAGTTTTTTCTTTCCAACAAGCTCGTTAAGTAAACACATTACAAACTCTTCAATAGCGTCTGTTCTTAAACGGAGCCTGTAATCAGCGTTCATACCTGTATTTGTTACTGCGCCTTCAACAGCGTACAGCCTGTTGAATTCATTCTTGCTCATAACATCACGGTTCGCTGAAAACATTCTTGTGTATTCAAGCATGTTGTGATCGTTACCGAGGAAGTCTGACTCAAGCGCGACAATTACTTTAGCTTTATCAAGCTGCAGCGCGGGCAAACTGCGTTTGCCGTATGATTTCTGCCATGCATTTATGCGGGCTGAATCATTAAACACTTCGTATGAATATATTTTTGCAGTCGGGAATGTTAACTTAAACTCATCAAGTAATCTTTTTACCGTGGGTGAAAGTATTGTATGCGTAACTATAGCTATTTCTTTTCCTGAACCTGCCGCAGAACTTAAAGCTGCTGTTACATTTTTGTTAACATCGTTCCAGTTGGTCTGCGCCTTGTTCATCATAGGCTCTCTAAGGCGTTCAGGGTTATACAGATTCATAACGCTAGCCTGGCCTTTGGTGCAAATCTTGCCTTTGTTTACAGGATGGTCAGGATTGCCGTCAACTTTAATGGGTCTGCCTTCACGGGTTTTAACCAATATACCGCAGGCGCTTGTACAGCCTGTACATGTTGAAGCGTAATAGTTCGGTAAACCAAGTGTTACTTCTTCAGGCTTCTGGTTGTAGGGAACAATTGTTCCCTTATCCTGGTAATTTCCGCAGCCTGCCGCGGCAAATGCCGCAGATGCGCCCATCAGAGCAAGGAACCTTCTCCTTGTAACCGCTGACATGTTTGCAACATCGGGCTTCTGCAAAGCCTCCGGTGAAAATTCATTTTTTAAAGTCTTGTCAAATGAAGGGTCGTTATATAATTCCTTAAAGCTCCGCCAGTAACCGGTTTCTTTGGGCTGGTTTTCTTCTGAGCTGTTATCCAATGGTTTATTCAGTTCATCCATTTCTTTCATACTATCCTCTCACCTCGCCTTTCGGTCCTTTACTGCTCATATCTCTTTTAACCGCATACGGATTTGCTTTAACCTTAACGCTTGTTTCGGCTTTTAATTTCTGACCGAACAATTTGAACGGAAGCTTCGTTATGGCAGCTGCAGCAACAGCACCTGCGCCAAGATAAACGAAGAAGTTCCTGCGTTTTATTTTTACTGAATTGTTGTTACCGGAATTATTTGAATTCATTTTGTATAATATCTATACTATAATATAGTCGTTCTTTTTTTATTTACGAAGAGTGAAACGAATAAGCGATTTCACTCAAAAAACTCTTTTTGCCGTATCGCCCCAAAACTACCTATGACAAGCCGAACAGTTATCCGGACCCTTTTTCAGGTCAGGCAGGTTCGGAAATTTATCATGCGCTGTGCGGTGGCAATCCAGGCAGGCACCCATTGTAAACGAGTTAACCTGTCCGGTTGATTTAAATTTATTATTTATAAGGGTATCCATAGCCTGGACCTGCCCGTGGCAATCCTGACAGATAATACCTTTGTTTACATGAACACTGTGATTAAAATATGCAAAATCAGGCACTCTGTGGATCCTTTTCCACGGAAGCGGCTTATTTTCGTTGTAATATTGGGTAAGTTTCTGGATCTCCGGCTGATCTTTCCTTGCGATAGCATGGCAGCCCATGCATACATTCACCGAAGGAACGCTGGCGACCCTTGATTTTTCGACACCTACGTGGCAATATTGGCAATCCATGCCCATATCACCGGCATGCAGCTTGTGCGAATATGCGATTGGCTGCTCGGGCTGGTACCCTATACCCGTGCGTTCTGCGTAAGTAATATAGTAGGTTAATGCAAATGAAGCGGCAGCTACAAATAGAATTATCGGCAGCCGTACCTTGATGCCGTAGTCAAGTAGAAATTTTTTCATTCAGTTTTTTATAATACAGAACGCAAAATTATGAATTTATAATTAAAATTGCCATATAAAATTTTTAGCCGACATATTTAATCTGTACTTTTTTGGCAATTTTAATTCATAAACAGGTATTTTAAAAGGATATGAGGCATAAGAGACAATGACATTTCGCCATATATAGAGAAAAATTTTTGCACTAAAATCTTGTACTATTCATTTTCATTTCAAGCAAGGGCAGAATATTAAATGCATCAAATGCATTTTCCTCGAACGGGTCGTTTTGGATTCCGGAATGTATTGATGAAATAATACCGGGTGAGATATTGAAATTTCTTCTGGGTACAATAAAAAAAGGGCATAAATGCCCTTTTTTCTGTATTATAATGCCACAACTGAATGATCATGACATAGTAAATAGTGTTTACGGAGGTAGTTTGTAATCAGCTATTTTACAGTTTAACTATTCTATCCCCGTCTAAAGTTCCAGCAAATTTAAATTAAATTACGGTTTAATTTGTAATTAAATGTAACAGAATACATCTCGCCTTTATTTTTTTGGCATAACCGGACTTCAATAAGTCTAAAAAAAGACAGGTCATTGACCTGTCTCAATAAGTGAAAATAATCTTTTGTCATTGGAGCTTTGACATCTGAACTTTCAATTCTACCTTCTCCTGAACTTCCTCTTATAAGTTTCGTGTGAACCCTTAATATACACAAGTATCGCAACAGCAATATGTATCCAGAACCAGGGATTCTCCCAGCCCATATTATCGTATATATAAATTATCATCAGTAGTCTTGGCAGAAAAGCAAACAATAATACATCGCCAATGAACGGAATATTATTGGCTGGTATCTGATGACCGAAGTAAGCAATTATCAGTGCAATTCTTGGTAAAACCAAAGTTACAACTAATATCCATGTTTCTATCATTTTAGTGTTGGTTAGTTATACAAATATAAATGTTTAGTTCCGGTGTTAAACTGATGTTTTAAATAAAAAATTATACTGGTGATATTCCTGAAAAATCCCGCGCTGATATTTTACAGAATAGAAAAATTTTTTTGCTGTTATTTGGGAACATCTATAGCCAGTACAGGTATGTCAGTTTTTCTGATAATACTTTCAGCAATTTGGTTACCCAGTATTCTTCCTGCGCCTTTTTTTCTTCTTAAGCCTATAGCTATTAAATCTACTTTATTAATTCGTGCAAAATTTACTATTCCTTCATCAATTTCATAATTGGACCTGACATGCGGTACAAATCTTCCTGAAAATCTTTTGGAAAATTTATCCAAATCACTCTTATTCTGTATAAACGGTCTGAATTGTTTTTTTGTGTTTATTTTTAATAAGTGAATTACAGGATTGAACTGTTTTATTATGTTATTAAGGGTAGGGTAAACCGAATAACTTTCGGTTTTAAAATCTGACGCAAAAACCACATTCTTTACTTTCGGTGTTCTAACTTTCCCCCTGATTGCTATAACCGGTATATTTGTAAATCTTATTACCCGTTCAATTTTAGAGCCCAGTATAGCTTTCTTAAATGACGAAGTCCCTTTTGTTCCCATAACAATAAGATCAGCATTTTTGCTTTCAGCGTAGTTTATTATATCAGCATACACATTTGTACCCATTATCACTGCGCATTTGACTTGAAGAAATTTTAAATATTTCGTATTTTCAATATAATATAATCTTTTAAGGCTATTTTGCTTTAACTCATCATTCATTTTCCTGTGCATACTTATTACATGAGCGGAAGTAACACCGGCATCAGGATAAGCATAAAAATAATTTAAACCGGGTATAATATTAATTAAGTAAATCCTGGATTTATGCGCTTCTGCTAAAAAAGAAGCATACTTTACTGCTTCAAATGATGTATATGAAAAATCTACCGGAACAATTATTGTCTTTATTTTTTTCATGTTAAAAAGCACGTAATTTGATTATAAAAATAATTAAAAAAATATTGAATTTAAGCATAATAAAAACCTAGAAGAATAATTATTCACCCTGTTTTTATTTTGCTGTAATTCCAAGAAGGATGGTAAAATGAACAGAATTCTTTTAAAAAATATACAATCCTTAAAATCTACTCCCAGTATTTCATTGTTAATGCCAACTCACCGCAGCTTTCCCGATAATCAGCAGGATAAGATCAGGCTTAAAAACCTGGCTAATGCGGCAATTGACAGATTAAAAAATGAATTCAGTAATTTTTATATTACAAATATTCTTAATAAACTTAATAACCTGACTGATGATATTGATGTTAATCATCTTGAAGACGGGCTTGCTGTTTTTATAAGTAATGATAATTTTTACAAATTTACTTTCAGCTTTCCGGTTAAAGAAAGATTAATTATTGACGATAATTTCATAACGCGGGACCTGGTTTTTGGACTGAACCGCTCTCAGCCATATTATGCGGTTATTATTGACGATAAAAATACCCGTATTTTTAATTGCGAAAGAGAAAAGTGTCAGGAAGCTGTTCATGCTATGCTTCCACTTAAAAATATTGTACATGATATTAAGAAAGGAAATTTTCCTGATGCTTCGTTTAACGACAGAATCCGGGAAAATGAAGAGCGGCTTAAAAATCACCTTCGTGATACTGAAAAGATCTTAAAGGAACTAAGCGGTGGCTGCCAGGTATCTGTAGTTATTTGCGGCACTCAAAAACAAATATCATTTTTTAAGGATATTTGCACTTCAAATATCAGTGTAATTGCCGAGATCACAGGAAACTACGGGTCTGCATCGGCTTCAGAACTTTCCAAATTGATCTGGCCCGAAGCAAAAAAGGGATTTGCAGAAATAAGAAATGATATAATTAAAAAAATAGATCCCGCTGTTAGCGCTAAAAAATTTGTTACCGGAATTCAGGAAATATGGAATCTGGCAAATGAAGGCAGAGGATTGATTTTACTGGTTGAAATTAATTTTGCTGTTACCGGAATAATTAAGGATAACCATGTTGAGATCACAGAAAAACTATTAAATGGAGGTTCTGAAGATATTGTTGATGAATTGATTGAACTCGTAATTTCAAAAGGCGGAAATATTATTTTTTTTGATAACGGTTCACTTGAAAATTACGGCAGAATTGCTATGATTCTCAGATATTAAAACAGGAGGTAATGATGTCTGTCATTGATCTGAAACAATTTGAAAAAAAGATAAAGCTCAGAACATTAAAAGATAATGATTTTGAGCAGATTGTGAAGCTGCAGCTAAAATGTTTCCCGAAAATGAAACCATGGACTAAAGAGCAATTTCACAGTCTTGTTGCTATATTTCCCGAAGGTCAATTCTGTATTGAATTTGAAGGGAAGATCATTGCTTCCTCGTCCAGTTTGATTCTTAACTTTGATGAATACTCGAATAAACACAGCTGGAGCGAAATTACCAACGGCGGCTTCATCACAAATCACGATGTACTGGGAGATACACTCTATGGAATAGAAATAATGACTGACCCCAATTACAGGGGACTTAAGCTGTCCCGGCGGCTGTATTCTGCCAGAAAAGATATTGTAAAGAAGAATAATCTGAAAAGAATAGTTATCGGAGGAAGAATTCCGGGTTATTATAAGCATTTAAAAAAAATGGCGGCGGGTGAATATATTGAGAAAGTTATTTCAAAGGAATTAATAGACCCTGTACTAACTCCACAGCTTGCCAATAATTTTGTGCTAATCAGGCTCATTCCTGAATATCTTCCCTCTGACAAAGAATCTGTCGGGTATGCTACGTTTCTGGAGTGGACTAACATTGATTACAACCCTTTAACCGCAACAGGATATAAAAATCAGCCTGAATACGTAAGAGTATGCGCAATTCAGTATTTGATGAGAATGGTTAAGGATTTCAGGGACTTTGCCAAATATTGTGAATACTTTGTCGATATTGCCTCTGATTATAAATGTGATTTTATTTTATTTCCTGAAATGTTTACTACTCAGCTTTTATCTTTCATGCGTCCTGAGCGTCCCGGACTTGCTATGAGAAAGCTCTCGGATTATACTCCTAAATATCTGAAAGCTTTCACAAATATGGCCATCAAGTATAACATAAATATTATTGGCGGGTCTCATTTTACACTGGAAAATAATGAACTTTACAATATTTCTTATTTATTCAGAAGAGACGGCACTTTGGGTAAACAATATAAAATTCACATTACCCCCAGCGAAAAAAAATGGTGGGGTGTTAAACCGGGTAATAAAGTAGAAGTGTTTGATACAGATAAAGGAAAAATAGCGATACTTATATGTTATGATATCGAGTTTCCGGAACTTGCAAGAATTGCGGTTGAAAAAGGAGCCAATATTATTTTTGTCCCGTTCAATACCGATGAAAGAAGCGCTTACCTCAGAGTGAGGTACTGCTCTCACGCGCGCTGCGTAGAAAATCAGGTTTATACTGTAATAGCGGGCTGCGTCGGCAATCTTCCTTCAGTGGAAAATCTTGATATTCATTATGCTCAATCTGCAATTCTAACCCCTTCTGATATACCGTTTGAAAGAGACGGCATCGCAGCTGAATGCTCACCGAATATTGAAACCCTGATATTTCACGATCTGGACGTTAATCTGATTAAACGCCAGCGCAAGATCGGAAGCGTTCTTAACTGGCAGGATAGACGAAAGGATTTATACTCTATTCATGTTAAGGAAGGCGATGACAGCCTGGAATTATGATCTTTTCCTCCATAAAAGGTTTGATGGGATAAAGGTATGTTTATTACTCAATCGCATCAAACCTTTGCTTTTTATCTTGTAAGCTTACCTATGATATCTTTGTGTTGAGGATATTTCTGAACTAATTCATTTCTTTCACCAAGTTCAAAATCGTCAAAATGGAAACCCGGCGCGACCGTGCAGCCGACAAGGCAGAATGAATCAGGTGAAATTACCCTCGCGCCAAACCACACTCCGTGCGGTATAACACACTGCAGTACTTCACCTTTTTCAATATTCCTGCCAAGTATGATTTCATTGTAATTTCCTGTTTCATCAATCATATAAATGGTTACGGCTGTGCCGTCATAAAAATGCCAAAGCTCATCACTTTTTATCCTGTGAAATGCAGAAAATGTATCAGACGTAAGCAGAAAATAAATCGATGTCGAGTGATGTCTGCTGCCCGTATACCTATCGGGTAAGTGCTCTCCCGCAATTTCTTCATCAGACCTGTACACTTCCTTAAACCACCCGCCTTCGGGATGCTTTTCAAGTCCAAGTTTTTTTATGTAATTCTCTGCATTCATAAACTAATCTTTCTTTGCTCCCCTCCGGCGCTTTTTGCCGTCCCGCGCTTCTGCTTAGCGGGATCATAAGCAGGAGAGGGGCTGGGGGGTGAGGTTAATAGTACATTTTTCCCTAATTTTGTATCAACGGAACAATTCCTCCGCAATTTCAGTAACATAACTAACTGAAAAATATTATGAAATTGAAAATGAAGTATTTAACCATAGCAATATTTAATATAGCGTTCATATTCAGCGGATTTATCTGCGCAAAAAGCTCCGGTGATAGCTCTCCTCTGCCAGATAAACGCCCGGATGATATCCGGTTCAGCTATTCACAAAACGGCGGCATGTTATATTACAGCGAAAATATTTTTATCTCAAAGGATTCCTGCTACTATAAAATAAACGATGGCGGATCTGTTACGCGCGTTGATTTTAGACTTTCGGATGCTGAGCTTGATAAACTATATGAAATATTCAAAGATAACGATTTTGATGAAATTGATTCATATGAAGAAAAAGTATATGATCGCGGCGGCGAGAGTATTTCGCTCAACTGGAAACCGGGAAAACACTCAAGCGTCAGTAATTCCGGTATGAATTTCATAAAAGATTCCTGGCAAAAGGAGTGGAGTGCATGCAGTAATGCAATAGAGAAGATCGGTAAAGAACAAATGGAAAAACAAAAGAAAGATTACATTATAACGTTTGATGGATCTCTTTTGGGAAAAGAAATTTATATGCAGATAAACCGTGATGTTGTTGTTCCCAAAAGTATGCTAATGAGCGAAAGCGATCAGGAAAGTGTGATACAAAAAATTGTAAGGCTCTCACCCGGCTGGCATAATGCATCAATAACCATCGGCAAATCCTACAACACAGTGAAGATAAATGCCGACAGCACAAAAGGATTGTTTCTAAAATGGCAGAATGATTCCCTTAAACATGAATTTTTAAAGTAGAATTTACATGAGTACCCCCTCTATATTCCTGACTGCCCTAGCAGTTCCCCCTAACAGGCCGTAGGACTGCCTATGGCACGTGGGAGAAGAGCCCGCCTTGGGTGGGCGAAGTAGGGGTAAAAATAAAAGGTTTTTCTCTCACATTTCCCTGAAACTTAATACCCCTATATTGTTGTTACAACACATAACTAACCACTAACTAACTGTAAATTATTATGATTATTAAAAACTTTCTCAATAAGTACAGCGATGCCGGAATTCTTTTTTTGCGAATAGGAATCGGATTTTCGTTCATTTTCGTTCACGGCTGGGGTAAAATTATGGGTGGACCCGAACTTTGGGGCAAGATCGGCGGCTCCATGGCTAATTTGGGTATTACCTTCGCCCCGGTTTTCTGGGGATTTATGGCATCCATTTCTGAATTCGGCGGCGGTATCCTGATACTGCTCGGACTCTTCACACGCCCCGCTTCGGCATTTATGGCATTTACAATGCTTGTAGCATTTATGCAGCATACATCAAAACTTGACCCGTGGAACCGCGCTATCTACCCAATGGAAATGTTCGCGGTATTCATGGCCCTTTTATTTATCGGCGCCGGCAAATACAGCATTGACGCGCTGATATCTAAAAAGAAATAATAAGTTTTTTTAAATGGTACTCTAAACAGACCTCCATTCTGATTGTATGAAATAGATTCCGGGTGCAGCTATTTTTTAGATTGAAGGGGCTATTAAGCCCCTTTTTAGATTCTGATTGGAACGATTTTGAAGCAGTTCCAAATTCAGCCTTTTACTCACAAATAAACCCGCCTTTGAAAATTTCCGTAAAAAAATTAGCTTCGCAGAATAAACACAGGAAAATTTGTTTGAGTCACGCAAATCGCACCCATGGTGCGTATCAAAGCGTGACGAGCCCTTAGGACTTAAAACGCTTTAGCGCCTGCCTGCCGTAACGGCAGTTCAGGCAGGGAGGAAGTTTATTTTCCTGCAAAGCGAAGATAATTTTAGGAAATTTTCTGCAGCGGGCGATTTTTCTTTGGTTACTTTCTTTTGATCGTTCAAAAGAAAGTAACAGATTTTTCGCTCGTTCATAAATGAAACAAATGAAGTCCTTAAAGAATTCTTTTGACAAACTCCCGCTTGGGAACGTATGAAATAACTATCCCCCTTATTCCGTTCTGCAAGTTTCCTTCACTATCAAGTCACCTATTTTGTTAATAGATAATTAATATTTTCTGCTTATTTTTGCATATTAATCAAATAAATAACTCGAAACATCATGTTGAAAAAACTATTTTTCTTAATGGTTTTATTTACACCATTAATTGCAAACGCTCAGTTTGAAGATATCATCAAAAAAACTGTTGTCCCTGATATCCTCGAAGATAAAAATATTACAACCTCGATCGATGACGCCCTCCCTGTATCTTTCTGGATAAATGATATTGATAAATATTACGTTCCCGTGGAACCGGCTGACTATAACGCGCCGCTGGGCCCGGGGTATTACCGCATGACAGTACAAAGCTACTGCCTTAAAGCCGGCACACACGGCCCCACAAAAGGCTCGGGACACTTGATAGCCCCGATAAAAGGAAAACTTGATAATCTTGTTACAAACATACTTAACCGCTCCGCAGAACATCCCGAGATCGCGCAAAGGGATATACAGCTTCTGCTTTGGTCAATTATTTACGGTGCAAAATTCACCGATCTGCAGCCTGAGCTGCAAATGCGCGTAAAACCGCTTCTAACTCCCGCTGAAATTGCAGAAATGAGTATTGGCATCAGCGATATACCCCTTGACCTTCTGCCGGATGAAGTAAGATCAACCGCTAAATTCTACAAAGATCTCCGCGGCAAAATTACTGACCCCTCCAGCAGCTTTGAAGAAATTGAAAGTATGGCGGTAATTCCGGGCGATGCCCCCTCAAATATGCTTAAGAAACAAATTGATCCCGGCAACTGGGCTTACATTGGTGATGGATTTTATATGAGAATGATGCCGATCACTTATACACATTCCGTACTCGAGCTTTACCGCCCGCAATCTGTCAATTTAACCCGCGATGCCAAAGGAAGAATTACGTTGTTCGAAAAGAATGGCGATAAGATAGAGATCAGCTATGTTGATGAACCGGGAAGTGATGTAATGAAAGGTGATGACGGAAAATTCTATCCCATATATAGATTCAAATCTGTAAAGTTTATCGGCTCAAATCCCGGTGAAGAAGAATTGATAGAGAACTTTGGATGGATGATACGCGGAGACGGTAAAGAATTAAAAAATGTCACTGAATTCAAATCATATCCGCAGGACCCCACTTCGGCTTTATACAAAGCAAGGCTGGTAACCGCCAATGATTTCTTCAAGAAAATTGCCAAGTACCGCAAGGATTCCAACAATCCCGGCAAAGGCAGCGAACCGGGTAATATGGATGAGTTCAACGCCGATAAACATATGAAAGACGGACTGGATGCTGTAAAGGATCCTACCGAAATTAAAGATAAACGCGACTGGATAGATAAACATCTTGATTACGTAAAAGACTGGTGGAACTGCGCTTCAAACTCACTCGCGGGCGGTTCATGTGATAACGATGATACACCGCGTAAACCCAATCCAAACAAAAAAACCGCTGCACCCGGCAACACAAAAGGTCAGCGCATAGCGCCAAGCTTGCGCAAGTGGGGTGAGTAGTTTTTTCATTGATCGGTCAAATTTTTTTAAAGCACAGATATTACTATCTGTGCTTTTTCTTTATAGATCTGTTTAAGTATCTTTGTAATATAAAATTTTAAAATCTCCCGTTGTTGGTGTTGCTTGTCCCTTCAGGATCACCAACAACTAATATTATATGAAATTTAAAATATACCTCGAATACACCGGCGCAAATTACTCCGGCTGGCAGAAACAGCCGAAAGAATCAGCGGTTAAAACCGTGCAGGGCACGTTAATGAAAGCCATTGATACCGTTTTCAGGAAGAACAAGGGTGTCAATAAATTTATCGACCTCCAAGGATCCGGCAGAACCGATGCGGGCGTTCACGCTATCGAACAGGTGGCGCATTTAGACTGCGAAACAATGCTT
Source organism: uncultured Ignavibacteria bacterium (assembly GCA_937873695.1). Taxonomy (GTDB): domain Bacteria; phylum Bacteroidota; class Ignavibacteria; order Tepidaquicellales; family OLB5; genus OLB5. Next base: position 72,599 of record CALMYL010000023.1, on the reverse strand, counting down.
GGACCCGAGATACTGAAAATGAAAATTAATGATGAACTGCCCGGCGATATAAATATCCTCGAAATTGAAAAGGCACGGCCTGATTTCCACGCTCGCCACAGCGCAAAATCACGGCAGTATTTATATGTAATTTCAAAACGCCGTACGGCGTTTGAAAAACGCTATGTGTGGTGGGTTAAGGATAAGCTTGATGTAAAAAAAATGAAGGATGCCTCAAAACTTTTTGTTGGCATGCACGATTTCAAAGCGTTTTCGGATAAGTCACCCGATGATAAATCAACCAAATGCCTTGTTGAATCACTTGAAATTACCGAAGACGCAAATAAGATCTACATACGCATAAAAGCTTCGCATTTTTTGTGGAAGATGGTAAGGCGTATCGTTGGTGCGCTTGTTGAAGTTGGCAGGGGCAAAATGAAAAACGAAGAGATATCTTACCTGCTTTCCTCCCCTCCGCTCAAGAAAACCGCTGGCGGTTTTCGAAGTCCCGCTGCAAGCGGGACCGGCATCAAGAGTCGCGGTAGTATCGCTGAGTTCACTGCACCGCCATCAGGGCTCTTCCTCGAAAAAATTGTGTACTAAATTATCAGGTAAGCAGAAAATCGCAGGTTTACTTCTCCCCTCCCCTTCGGGGAGGGGCCGGGGGTGGGGTCAAAAACATCGCTGAATTCACTGCCCCGCCATCCGGGCTCTTCCTTGAAAAAATTGTGTATTAACATTGCTAATTGTCTTAATTATTTAGAATAACTTTCTTATTTTTAAATATGAGTAATCAGGAAATAAAAAAATACATTACGAATTTCTTAAAGGAAAAAGGTGTTCTGAAAGCATCAATTTTCGGTTCATTTGCAAGGGGCGATAATACTGAAGGCAGTGATATTGATCTGATTATACAGCTTTCCGGTGATAAAAATCTGTTTGATCTTGCGGAAATTAAAGTTGAGTTAGAAGAAAAATTCCACAAAAAAGTAGATGTCCTTACATATAGTTCAATAAATCCTCATATTAAAGAAGAAATATTGAAAGATCAGGAAGTCCTCTTTTGAGTAAAGAAAAGTTTTTTCTGTCGCACATAATTGAAAGCACAGATCTGGTTAAAGAATATCTGGAAAATGTCTCTATGAATGATTTTTACAACAGCATCCCAACACAGGATATGGTATACAGGCGGCTGGAAATTATTGGCGAGGCCGTTAAAAACCTGTCAACCGACTTCAAAATACTACACCCTGAAATAAACTGGAAAAAGATTGCAGGCATGAGAGACGTTTTGATTCATAATTATTTTGGAATTGATGCAGAACTTGCATGGAAAGCAGCGGTAGAAGAATTGCCTAAGCTTGAATTACAAATAAGGTCCATTTTAGATAATATGTAATTGCTTTCTAAAATTCTAAACTGATAAACTCAATATGCCGTTTTAAACTCCGCCTCTACCCCAAAAACCTCCTCAAACAATTTCTTCTTGCTTGATGCTCCCCATATTTCTAACTCAATATTTTCGGCGTTACCTTTTATTACAAAAGTAATCTTACCATCATTATTTAACATATCAATATCACTGATTGACGACGTATGGCTTCTATCCAGCCCGTCTGCAATACGCAGTATTGCCGCAAGCTTACGTATCACAAGCTGCTCATCAGATGTAAGCTTGGCGTAATCCGGGTGTTTAAGCTTAGGGTGACTCTTCCGGTGGTACCTGGCGACATTCGCCACAATTTCCTTTTCATTTTCGGTGAAGCCAAGCATTTCCGCGTTGCGGATAATGTAATATGAATGCCTGTGATGCTGTGAGTGCGATACAAATCCGCCTACTTCATGCAGTATGGTTGCCGCTTCAAGGTATTCACGCTCAGTATTGCCCAGTTTATGCAGCTTTTTTGTCAGGTCAAATATCTTAAGCGCAAGCTTTGTTACGTGGGCAGAGTGTTCCTTCTCAATCCTGAAATTTTCCGCAAGATGCATCACGCTGTTATACCTTATATTGCTTAAGTGATCTTCATCCTTAAGCATAAATTCCTTTTCAATGGTATCAAGCACAATTCCCTCACGCAGCGCGTACTCTGATATCATCATTTCCTTTATCTTCAGCTCTTTGAATATCTGTTCCAGCAAAATTGCGCCCGCTGTGATAATATCCGCCCTTGCGGGATCAAGTCCCGGAATTTTAAGCTTTTGTTTTATTGTGCCTGCTTCTATGATATCATTTACTGCTCCGCCAAGCTCATCCCTGGTAAAAATAAAATTGTTCAGCCTCGCATCCGCTTCGCCGCCGCGTTTGATGTTTATTATATTGGCAAGGTTCATTATTGTACCCGAGGAACCCACGGCAATATCATACTTGTGCTGTTTGCTCTCACGGGTTACCGAGGTCATAAATCCTTTTATATATTCCCTGCAAGCCTTCACCGATTTTGAATCAGTATCCTTCCCGCCAAAAAATCTTTCGGTCAGCCTTATGGCGCCAAGCTTTAAGCTGTTATCGTAATAAATATCCCTGCCTTTGCCTATCAGGAATTCAGTGCTGCCGCCGCCGATATCTATCATCAAAATGGTTTTATCAAACACGGGTACCGATTGCAGTATGCCGAGATAAATATAGCGCGCCTCTTCAATGCCGGAGGCGACTTCAACACGGATGCCCGCTTCGAGTCTTGTGCGCATTATGAACTCATGCTGGTTTTTCGCTTCCCTTACGGCGCTTGTGGCAATGGCGCGCACCTGCGCGCCGGCTGAATCAGCCAGTGCGGTAAATTTTTTTAGCGCTGCAATCCCGCGGTCCATAGCGTCCTTGCCAAGGTGCTTCATATCAGCTGAGCCTGAACCAAGCCGCACGCTCTCCTTCTCACGGCCAAGTATATTAAACTTGCCGGTATTGGTATCCACTTCAACTATCACAAGATGAAATGAATTTGTTCCTATATCAATTGCCGCTAAGCGGGGCTTTATCATTTATAAATGAAATAAATTAATGAATAAGGATTTTGTGATATAATCATCAGTCATATTAACTGACCTTCTTCAGCAACAAACTTTAAAATGCTGTCACTATTTTCTGAATTCTGCTGCAGGTTTTCTTCATTTCCAATTACAATATCTGAGCATATTTCTGCTTCTGCCAGTTTACCGGAAAGTAAGTCCATCAGTTCTATTTTTTGGTCTCTGCTAAGCTTCTCTTTTAAAACCAAATATAGATCATAGTCACTATTAATATCAAAGTCACCCCTTGCCCTTGAGCCAAACAATATTATCTTCTCAAGAGTGTACCCATTCAGATTCTTCTCAATAATATTTCTGATCTTTTCTTTCATTATAGTAAAATAATCAAATCTTTGTGTTATTTCTATGAATTTAGACGTTTCTATACTTAACTATTTCACCACTTCACTATCTAACTATTTCGCATTTCACTGATTCTGAAGCTTTATCCACTCCGTTATATCATCCAAAAACCCGGGCACAAATTGTTTTGGTAACTGCGGGTATTCACCCGGACTCCCTGTGCCTGCTTCCTGGAACAAATGATTCGCGTCGGGATAAATCCGGGTAGTATAATTACTGTTGCCGGCTTTCTTCAGCGCGTCTTCCATCGGCTTCTGATTCTGCCCCACCGGTACCTGCAGGTCCTTGCCGCCAAAGAGCATTAAAACGGGAATTGTAGTTTTTTCAAGCGCGTATGAGGGGTCATAGCTCAGGAAGTATTTCATCCATTTGCTGCTGAACTGTTTTATGGCGTCTTTGGCTGTCTGTTTAATATATTCATCCTTATCCTTTATGGCTGCTTTTTCTTCTGCAGTCATTTTATCGTAGCTATCGCTTACATTTTTTTCAAGCTGTTCTTCAAGCTCTTTAATATTGCCGTCTTTTACAAGTGTTTCATATATCAGGTTCATCATAACAATGTACCCCGAAATTTCATCCTCGGTGGCATTTTCTGATTTCATGATAAGCTTAGACTGCTCTTTTATGATATCAATACCCTTTACACCCGTACCTGCCATGAGTATCATAAATGCAACATTCGTTTTACCCGCAACTATCGGGGCGACAATTCCGCCTTCACTGTGACCAAGCAGTCCAATGCCCATTGGATTTACATACTCCTTAGTCTTCAACAGCTCGACTGCGGCAACCACATCACCCGCAAAATCCATGGTGGTTGATTCGTTAACCGTTTTCCCTTTAGAACCTCCTACACCTCTATCATCATATCTTAAAACTGCAATATCTTTATTTGCAAGATGCTCGGCGATTATCTTAAATATCTTAAACCCGTAAATTTCTTCATCCCGGTTTTGCGCCCCGCTGCCGGTTATTAAAACCACTGCGGGATACTTGCCTTCGCCTTTGGGATATGTAATTGTACCTGCAAAAGTATTTCCATCGTTAAAGAACGTTACTTCTTCTGTATTGAATGTTTTTTCAACAGTATCAATTTGCGTCGTTCCCCCAACAAGCTCACCTTTTACAAGGTTAAACCTGCCGTTAATGCCTGATTGCAGGAATGTTCCGCCGATTGAATCACCGTAATACAGACCTTCAAATACTGCGGTACCGTTTGATGCGGGAAGCTCGAAATGAATTTTGGGGTTACTGAACGATACCTTTTCAAGCTCTAAACCCATTGCACTTTGCTCGGGGATATCCATCACAGCCTTAACGGTCTTGCCCGTTGTTGTGAACTTAACTCCAATTCCGATTTTCGTGCCCATAATATCTATGGCGCCGTTCCATGATGTATCAATTTCGGATTGTGCGTAAAATAAAGGGGTAACAATTACGGATAAAACAAGCAGAAAATATTTGAGAGTATTCATAAATTTATTTAGTTCAACAGCTATTTCCCAAATTAAATTTGCCCTCTCCTTTGGGGAGGGCAATCACGCCAGCGGCGTGATGGGTGGGGTCTTTTATACAAAAATACGAAACAATTTAATAGACTGCTAACTAAAAACCGGTTACTGCAATTAATTCTGTTTTAATTACAATAACCGGTTAATTTCAGTTTCCGGAATTTTACCTTATATTCTTATTTTATAAGAAGCAGTTTTTTTGTTTCATTGTAACTGCCTGCCGTTAATTTGTAAAAATATATCCCGCTTGGTGATTTAGACATATCCACTTCCGCTTTATACTTACCCGCTGCAAGCTCTCCGTTAACCTGGGTATTTACAACCCTGCCCAATACATCAATAATTTCAAGCTTAACATATTCCCTCCGCGGGATATCAAACTGAATTATTGTCCGTGGATTGAACGGATTGGGATAGTTCTGATACAATGAATAATTTGTGGGAATTTCAGTACCAATAGTCTGGATTCCGAACGGGCTGCGCTCGGTGTAAATTTTATAAATCCTGTCATTGGGATATGTCTGGCCGTTGTTGGGGAACAATGCCCTGATTCCGCCAAAGATATAACCTATCAACGTTCTGCCTGTAAGTGATGCAAGTTTTATAACCCCGTTAGAATAATGCGGGACTGCAGGGTTAAGAATGAATATTGTATTTGTGCCGATAAGTGATGGCAGTTTTAATGAGTGAATGTATTCCGAAGAACTGCCGTCTGAGGCGCGCGTTAAAGTTGAGATATCACGTACAAAAGGAACCAGCGAATCCCTGACAAGCGTATTTGAGCCCTCATCATGATAATAAAGGCTTGTGCCTCCAAGATAAGTGGTATGCATTTTACCGGATGTTGAATCAAACATCAGGAAATTTGAGCTTGTGTACTGCATCATCTTCTGCATGAATGAATTATCAATAGTGTAACCTGATTCCTCAATATAAACAGGGTCCTGGTACGGCAGATCGATATATGTTTTAAAAACTCCGCCATATAGAGTTAAAGCGGGCGTACCGTTGGGTCTGATTGCATGCACAAGATTATAGTCGCGCCTGTGAAAAGCGTTTGTATCATAAACTTCTGAATAATCTGATATAGTAATGTTTATCCCGTTATCTGATACTTTAAATTTTTTCAGAGTATTTGTATATATCTGGTTGTTTATGGTACGTGTATATTCACCCCAGAAATTATGCCCCCCGGGTATATAAGTATACTCACCCAGTTTTTCCATTCCCGCGCCGCAAACCCTGAAGCGTTCATCAGTTATCTGCCTTATATGCGGATTCAGGCTTGTGTTGTTTATAACCGCCTGTATTGCCGCACTTACATCAATTACACTCATAACAGGGAAAGTAACAAGTGAATCTTTAAGGCTGTCAAGTCCGTACCCGCCTGTAATATACAGCTTATCGCCTTCCTGGTAATACTGTGTGTTCATCGAGCGGAGCGGGTCAGCTTTTGCGATCGATAATGAGCTGTAAATATTTACAGACCATGTTTGACCCGTGGAAGGATCAACAACCCATGCGTAGCGGTTCTGGTATTTAGGCTGGAAACTCAGCCCGAATGTAAAGCCATGCAGCCCGTTGAACCTTCCGCCGATAAAGAACCATTTGCCGCCTGATTGCGCAAACGCGAACGAATGCAGCTTGGGTGCATTAGGCATTAGTACCTGTTCTATTTCAACGCTGAAAGGCTGCGCGAAAATAACAAATGTGTTTACAAGAATAATTATAACAGCTGTATAAATTTTTTTCATGATGATAATAAATTAAAATTCCGTTTTTAGTGTCAGGCAGAAGTTTATGAACCGGGCAGCCGGAAAACAGCGAAAGAATAATTATTTGTTAAGGGAAATGGAATTAAGAATATATTTTACCTCTGAAGCAGTCACACCATGTTCTCTTTACTATGGTGAGTAATATACTCCATGAACTTTAATTCATTATTTTTTTATCCTTTTGCGGCTGAAGCGGGCTTAACCTTACTTTAATAAAACCTGATCATAACAAATTTTGGAATAGACCGCAATATAATAATGTGACCGCAAAAAATAAAATACTAATATGAATACTTTAATATACTATTATATATCAATGCTTTGATCCCTCAGTACTCAAAAATTCTTCCTGTTAAATACCCTTAAAGCAAGCAGTGTAGGCATTACAGCCCAAACTAGCAGGAAGCCCATAGAAAACAGCATGCCAAAAGCTGAACCAAAGAAATGCTGCAGCGTAGCGCCCGTATAACCCATAAGCGCGCTTACATCAAGCTTTAATAATATGAGTATTCTGGCAAGATCAACCGGATTTAAAGCTGATACTATTATAGTAGCCTTTTCAAGCGGGTATGAACTGAACACAAAATAAAGCACAAGTACCAACGCGTCAAATATCACCGACATGTAGAACCATATAACCAGTGATATGCCTATACCTTTTGCTTTATCTTTATTCACCACCGATGCCAGAAAAGCAAGTGCTGTAAAAATGAATGTCAAAAATATCCCACTGAGTAAAAGATAAAACGAACCTGCTGCACCACCGCCGTAGATGAGTAAAGGCAGTCCCGTTCCAAGTGCGAATCCCGCTGCCAAAGCTATTGAAAGCCCCGCATACTCAGCCCAGAAAATATTTTTCCTTTTTACGGGCATCGCAAGCAGCATTTCCATGAATTCCTTTGAATTGTAAAAATGTATCGTCCCGAAAATTATACTTACCAGCGGAACAACAAGCAGAACAATATTAAGCAAACTTATTACAGCCTTTGATACATCCTTGCCCGTGTAAATTATACCGAACGATATTGCGAATAAAAGCAGCGTATATATTATTATCATTTTGCTTCTCAGTACATCATACAATACATACTTTAATATCTTAAGAGTTGTCATGATTATTTTTTACCTTCACTTTCTGCTGTCTCTATCAATGATGCTATTGCCTGGTTCAGGTTAGCCTTACCGGTTGAGCTGTACAATTCATCCTTGGTATTATCAAAATATATTTTACCTTCAAGCATGTAAATAATTCTATCGGCCATTGCTTCAACTTCACTCACAATGTGCGAAGTAATGATTATCAGCTTGCCTTTTGCTTTTTCTTCAAGAATTTTATTCTTCACAATTTCACTCGATACCGGGTCAAGCCCCGCGGTCGGTTCATCAAGAATGATAATATCGCCGCCAAACAAAAAGGCAGCCGCGCTGCTTACGCGCTGCTTCATCCCCCCCGATAGCTGCCCTATTTGTTTGTCATTCATTTCGGATATTTTAAGCTTTTCTATCAGCTCTTCATCATACACGCAGTTATTCCCGCGGATATCCTTTATCATCGCCATAACTTCCTTAACCTTCAGGTTTTCGGGGAAGCATGAATACTGCGGCATATAGCCTATGTGTTTTCGGTATTCGCATTCACCGTTTACGTGGCAATCATTTACGTAAATGCTGCCTGAATCAGCCTTAACAAGTCCCAATATACATTTAAGCATTGTGGTCTTGCCGCTGCCATTCGGACCCATCACAGCAGCAACAGTACCTTCTCCCAATGTAAGCGATATACCTTTCAATGCTTCATTCTTATCGAACTTCTTCTTTAAATTCTCTATCTTAATCATTTCACTTCACCGCCATCATATTAAAGCGCTTTTCAAACGGCCTATGAAAAACAGCGTTAAAAAACTTGAGAACGCAAATATAGAAGCAAAAAACTGTTTGAGTCCGGTAAATCGCACCTATGGTGCGCAACAAGCCGGACGAGTTTTTTTTGCGGCTAATGCGTTCGAAAAGTTTTAGCTGTTTTTCATCAGCCTTGATTTTTTTGGTACTTTTTGTATCAAGACAAAAAGTACATAATAATAAATTTAGAATATTGGAATTATTTAACGTTGCATTTTGTATTAAAGTATATACCGACAAATCAATGCACCCTTTCCATTTTAGGAGTCTCATCAATCAGCGACTCCGGCGTAAACACCGGCACAACCCTTTCAGCCATATCAAGCAGGTCAGCCACAAAACTCCTCAGCAGAAAAACCGCCTCGGGTGTTTCTTCAACTATCTTGCTGAACAAACTTACCGGCCTGTAAGGCACATCGCCCGTACCGTTCTTATCAAGGTCGTACCCTTTGTATTTATCCCAGTAATTGCCCATAAATAAATTGCTGTTACGTGAACTGTTAGTAGTCACATCAAATGTATTGGAGCTGAAATTGTTTCCTCTGATAGTATCATCAGTGCAGTTGCCAAGTATCTTTAATGCATAGCCGTTTGAATTGAATTCATTACCCGCTATAAGCAGGCGAGTTCCGCCTTCGGAGTAAATGCCGACTGTGTTACCGGTAAAATTGTTGTTTTCAATGTAGCTGTCGGTAATTTCCTTTAGCAGCAGGCCGTATGAATTTGAACCGTTATTAAATTCAAACCGGTTGTTGATCATCTTAACGTTTTTGGTGTACATAACCGCTACGCCCGCACCATTGTTTGCAAAAACGTTGTTCACGTATTCATCGTTGTGTGAAAACATAAAATGCAGACCGTACCTTACATTATTAAAGCTTGAATTATTTTCAGCGCGGCTGAAAGTAGCGAATTCAAAATAAATGCCGTCCCTGTGACCCGTAATGGTATTATTTTTAACCAGAATGTAACTGCATTTCCATAAATGAATGCCGTTACCCGAAGAACTCTCGGTAACTGCGTTGCTTGCCGCTTCATTGTACATCACATTGCATGAATCGCTGCCGGCAAGGTAAATGCCAAAGTAATTATTGATAAGCTTATTGGAAAGTATATTGCAGTGTTTTGAATCCTCTATTCTTATTGCGGCATAATCACGCATTCCGCTGAAACCTGAATTGTTAACATAAAATCCTTTCACCGTAACGCTGTCACTGCGGATAATAATAATTTCACCTTTCGAAAATCCGTCAATCGTGGGATATCCTTCACCGATAAGCTCAATTGATTTATCGATGAGTATTTCAGTTTCCTTATACAAACCCTCTTTTACAATAACCCTATCACCTTTTACAGATTGCTGTACGGCGCTCTTAATGCTTTCGCCCGGGTTAACAATAATATCTTTACCAATTACGTTTAAATTAATTATTGCAAGGATTATCAGTATGTATTTTATCTTATTCAATTTTCTTTATTTGTGAAACCCAAACTTCTTATTAAACATTAAACTCTTTTCTACTCAACCTACTCAACACACTCTACACACTCAACACACTCTACACACTCAACACACTCTATACACTCTACTTACCCACCTTAAACATAACAAGCAAATCTTCCCATGTTTTCAATTCACCGCCATGCTGCTTCTGATTTCCCTCTGCATCGCTTTTTTTGCTGTATGCCGATAGGTTCGCGCCCATGGGACTTGGCAGCTTTTCACTAATCAAATACGATGCTGTAACGCCGTCAATTAATTGTTTGGGATTCGATGCATCAATAACATAGAATCCTGCTGCATCATTATAGTTTATGTTTCCTAAACTCAATGCGTTGAACATACATTCAGCCGCATCATACTTGAATATCTTTCCTTTTTTTGTAACAATTTCAGCACCAAAGCGGTGCTCCGAAATATTCATCCTGCATAATGAACACTGATCGGTACCAAAGTTTATCTCTTCTGGATCAGTACTGCATGCTGAATTCGTAAATCCCATTACGGCAAGCAATAAACCAAAGACCGCTTTATGCCATTTTGAGTTCATTTACATTCTCCTTCGCTGTTTTCTCTACCATATTTCCCTCTGCCGGTTTTATGCTTAAAACAGTCTTCTCTGATATTCTTTTATTGAATTTTAACTCATAAAAATATAGGAGTACTGCAAGAATTCCCGTGCCAATCACTATCCAGCCTCCTGTATCAGGGTATGAGCGCGCTACAAAGTTCAGAAGCTGTTTGCTTCCGAACAGAGGCGGCTGGTAGCTCATCCCAGGTACAATAATTGCCGCAGTCGGGTCAAGGTCATGCCCGTAATCATACTCCCACATATAAAAATCCACGCCGCCTGCTATTCCTGCAATCAGGAATATTATTACAAAAGCACCAAGTAATTTTTTTCTGCCGGCTATACCTGTTACAGCTCCCATTGCGATCAAAAATCCAAGGACAAATGGCATAATGGTAAGCTCTTTTATTGAATCAGGCTCGATCTTTTTCATACCAATGTAATGATTCAATCCGTTTATTGTGTTAAGGTCGCCCGTAATTTTATTTATCCATATCTGCATTCCCAAACCTTCGGGATACTGCGGCGCTTCAAGATCTATCATCCAGATCGGGGTAAAAAATGCCGCTATCATTGCAAGAGAGGATGCTATAATTAATATTTTAGTTATCTTTTTCATTTTCTTAGTCCTTTATCCCCCCTCCCAAGTTGGGAAGGGGGGTTAGGCCATAACTTTATTTCTTTACACCCATCGAAAATTTAATCTCCCCGCTTGAATTTGCGGGCTGTACTCTTATGTATCCCTGCATTTCCTGGTGCAGCGCGCTGCAGAAATCAGTGCAGTAGAATGGATACACTGTCGCTACCTTAGGTTCCCATGTAATGGTCTGGGTTTCACCCGGCATTATCAGCATTTCAGCCGTGTTGTTTCCTTTCACTGCAAAGCCATGCGGTATATCCCAGTCCTGCTCCATATTTGTCACATGGAAAAATACTTTATCGCCGATCTTAATTCCTTCAATGTTATCCGGGGTAAAATGCGATCTTACCATTCCAACATAAACATGAACTTCATTTCCTCTTCTTTCTACCCTTGCGTCGTTAACTGATTTTATCGCATCAGGATGTTTGTTCTCATCAAGTTTGAATATCTTGACCGAGTTATTCATGATAAGATCAGCAGGGCATGACTGTGCGTAATGCGGCTCACCAATTGTCGGGAAATCTAAAAGCAGTTTCATCTTCTCGCCTGATATATCATAAAGCTGGCATGACTGGGTCAGTTCGGGTCCGGTTGGTAAAAAACGATCTTTCGTGATCTTGTTCAGCACCATTAAGTACTTACCCCATGGTTTTTTACTGTCTCCGCCGGGAATATTTATATGCCCAACAGAATAAAATGAAGGAGCCCTGTCAACAACTTCAAGCGTTTTTACATTCCATTTAACAACCTCACTGCTTACAAACATTGATGTATAAGCGAATCCTTTATCGTCAAATTCTGTATGCAGGGGACCCAATCCCGGTTTCTGTACTTCACCGTGCAAAGCTGATTCATATTTTATTACAGGAATTCCGCCTACATCTCCGTCAAATTCCTTGTTTTCAATTGCTTTTATCATTTTGGTGAATGAAAAAACCGGTATTACAGTAGAAAGTTTTCCTCCGCCAACCATATACTCCCCGCTCGGGTCAACATCTATTCCATGGGGCGATTTAGGACATGGAATATAGTATATCATTCCCGGGCAGTCTTTAGGATCAAGCATTTTTACTGCTTTAAGCACTTCACTTTTCGCGCTATGTGTTACATCACTATATGTATTATGATAATATTCAGCCTCTTTCTCTTTGCCTTTTCCCTGGACCAGGTATTCTTCTGCTTTTTTCCAGTTTACAGCCATGATAAAATCTTTATCCTTCTGGCTTGCGTTAACTTCAAGTAATGTGTACGCTTCTTCTGTGTTATAGCATGAAAAGAAGAACCAGTCATGTGAAGGACCCTTGCCTGCATGGCTTAAGTCATAATCAAAAGGCGGCGACATTATCTGGAATGCAATATTCATATTCCCGTTGTTCTGATCTACCTTTATGAAACTTACCGTACCGCTGAATTTTTCCCTGTAAGAATCAATTGATACATCAAGCTCATTTATCGGAATACTGAACCGTGTTCCGCATACTACATATTCGGAATTTTCAGTAGTGAATGGTGAAGAATGATTCCCTGCACTATTTGGTATTTCAAGAATCTCTGCCGTGCGGAATGTCTTTAGATCAATCCTTGCTATCCTGGGCGTATTGTTGCCGTTTATAAAAACCCATTTACCGTCAGGAACTCCATCTGTCATTGAAAGTTCGGGATGGTGGGCGTCATCCCATGGGATAAAACCATGTGATGTCATTAACATTGGCTTGGTTTCTTCGGTGTATCCCCATCCTTTTTCAGGGTCAACTGAAAACACGGGAATAACCCTGAAGAGCCTGCCGGATGGAAGACCGTAAACAGATAGCTGCCCGCTGAATCCGCCTGATACGAATGAATAAAATTCGTCATATTTTCCCGGCGGAACATATACTTTATTTGCAGCATCTTCGCTCATATTCAGAGTGGTGGAGCCGTCTTTTTTTCCGCAGCCTGCAAGCAGTATTACTGAAAATGTTATTGCCAGTATAAGTCCCGCTGTGATTGGCGGTAATATGGATGATGATGCTGCCCGGGACATTACTTGTTTTGAGAAATTCTTTACATTGAATTTCATTTTGGTTATCTCCTTAATTATAGAACCGTTTTTATTTGCTTTTTCCACTTTACTATTTGTTTTTTGTTATTTGCTCTTTGTTATCTGCAAAAGTTATTCTTTTGGTGTAACTTTTCCTTCGTCAACTGCTCTCATATATTCAAGCAGCGCCCTTGCGTCATCCATTGTTACATCCTGAAAAGTCATCTGAACAAGGTACTGGGCAAAAAGTTCTTTTGATACCTTATCTTTCTGTGTCATCTCTAAAGGATTCAGTATCTGGTTCATTATCCATTCCGGTCTTCTGCGTTTGGTAACATCTTTGAGCGGCGGACCCACAAGCCTTGAGCCGAATTTATGACAGGCTACGCATTTTGTCGTGTAAATCTGCTCTCCCTTTGTATAAAGATTCGCATCAACCGGGGCAAGTTTCAATTCTTCTTTTACCGGACCAACGCCAAACTCCTCTGTTTTGCCGCATCCGTTCAGAATAAAAACACCTATTGTAAGGGTTAATATCACTGCTGATATACTTTTAATGTTTAATTTTAATTCTTTCATTTTATTTAAACCTTCCTTGATATTATTTATTTTTATAATGTTGTATAAATTTTATTCAGCTTCTCTTCCATCGTTTTTGCTTTAGGGAAAAGTACATTGTTTTCTAAATGAATATGCATATGCAGGTCTTCCTCAAATTCCCTGAGCTCACCGTAAAGCACGCGGAAAGTCGCGCAGGCGTCCTGCGGGGGAATGTAACCGTCTGATAGCGCGTTCATCTTCTTAAGCAGCAGTCCCGCATTATCGTGTTCTGATTCCATAACCTTAATCGGGTTATCAACCGAGCCGAAGGGCGCTGCCGGCATTTCGATGGAATTCTTCATCGCGAAGCTTAATTTCTTTATATACGGAAACAGCATGCGTTCTTCTTTTGCCATATGCTCAAGAAGTTCATTTTTTAGTTCTGTGAAAATTGATTCTATGCTGCAAACTTCCGGGTGTCTTGCTCCGTGAGCGCTCACAACTTTCTGCAGGTGATGCTCTATAGTTGATACTGCATTGTTAACGTAAGCGTGGTGATTGTTGATAATGTAATCTGTCAGAAAATCTGCTTCCCACTTATCAAAATGAGTTGAGGATGGATTGTTGGCATTCAGTTTCTTCAGCTCGGCCAAAAGACTGTTGGTATCAACGCCCTTGGTTCTGCAGGCATCTTCTATGGTCCTTTTTCCGCCGCAGCAGAAATCCAAACCGTGGCTTTCAAATACTTTTGCAGCATGAAAATTTTCGGCAACCACTTCACCTATTTTTGAATCCTTTTGTATCAGCATTTTTATACTCCTTAAAATTATACTGGTTTTCTTTTCTGATACAAATTTACCTAACAGATGTGAGTATCCCTTTGACTTAAGTCAATACTAAAAATTATTGCGTAAATAATAAATTATTATATATTTAAGATGGTTCAGAAATAAGGGATTTAATTGATAAACCCTCCGCTCTTTAAGGCGAGGATTAAGAATAACAAAAGAAGAGGACGTTACTAGTTTGCCTCAGAACTTTGTTAACCCCGGGTTTTAAGCCGGGGATAATGCGATTCTACACTGAAATGGGGCTTTAGCCCTGACTGAAATTCTCCTTGAAGATCATTTAGCACCATCAGACTTCAAAAGTCTTATCGCCTTATTGAAAATTATCATAAACCGGAAATTAATAAATCAGGGGAAAATGCTGCAGACTTATAAATTTGGATTATTCATTTGTCTCTGAAATTCTTCCATAAATTTGATTAGCCCCGCCCTTTAGGGCGGGGAAAAAGAATAACAAAAAAGGGACTTTAGTCCCAATTTAATCTTATCATAGCACTTGGCCATATCTTGAACAGCAGAAATTTTCCGAAGGGATTTTGTAGAACAAAAAAAGCAATTGTACCCTTAAAAAAAACCATTTATTTCTAACTCAATTCACTCACACCACAAAATCCTTTAACCTGTCCATATCACATATCTTAATCACCTTACCATCCACGGTTATCATATCCTCGTCCTGTAGTTTCTTCAACGTACGCGAAAGTGTCTCGGGTATTGTACCAAGGTACGCCGCTAGATCATTCTTGCTGATGTTTAGCGAAATTGAATCGTTAGCTTTTGCTTTGCCCTGCTCTGTAAGTATATACCCGGCTACTCGGCGTGTTACATCCTTAAGCGTGAGCTCTTCTATGTGGTGATTCATATGCCGAAGCCTCTTTGCGAAACCCGATACCATCTTAATGCATATCTTGGTATCCTTTTCAAGCAGTTCCCTGAACTGCCTTGCGGGAATAAGTATCACTCGGGTATCATCTTCAAGCGCCATAGCGTTTGCGGGATATCGGAAGCTCTCTTCAAATATCTCGTTAAAATTTTCAAACAATGGTACTTCAGCAAATGTATTGAACGCTGATATAAGATGAAGGATGTGTTCTTTCCCGTCTTTGGAAATTTTATATATCTTTACAAGTCCGGTAACCGTGATATAAAATCCAAGATAAGGCTCAGTATCAAAAAAAATGATATCACCCTTGTTGAAAGTTTTTTGCTTCACTATTTTAGAAAGTGTTTCAAGTTCAGTTTCATCAAGCCCTGAAAATATGTAAACTCTCTTTAAATTTTCTGTTAACATTGATCCCGGTTACTTCTCTATTAAGTTTTTTATCTATTGCAGTTACAAAGTTACATAAATAATTTATACTAAAAAAATATGACGTTTTATAGTAGTATATTACAGCTAATGATAGGATTTAGATAAATATTGCATAATTCATAATTTATGTAGAAATTTCAGCTATCACAATGGAAGAACTTCAGAAAAATATTACCAAAACACTGCTTTATTACGATATTTTCTCTCATCCGCTCAAAACGGATGAGATATTTTCATTTCTTCCGCGCAATTCCATTGCAAAAAAGGATGTAGAAAACTTCCTGAGGGAAACCGCTGAAAATGAAAATGCTCCTTTTGCTGAAAAAGACGGGTATTACTATATAAAACCTGCGCAAGAAAATGTAAAACGGCGCATTGAAAAGGAAAACTATTCGCAAAAAATGTGGAAACAGGCAGCATTGGTAACTCACCTGATAAAACGTTTTCCTTTTGTAAGGGCCGTGTTTGTTACAGGAAGCCTTTCAAAAAATTCCAGTGACCATACAAGCGATCTTGACTTCATGTTAATTACCGCCAAAAACCGTTTGTGGATATCCAGAAGCATGTTAATGCTCTTCAAAAAGATCTTTTTCTTGAACAGCTATAAGTTCTTTTGTATAAATTATTACATCACTGAAGATAATCTTGTTATCACCGAGCGAAACATTTTTACCGCAACAGAAATTGCTACAATAAAAGCTGCTTACAATACTGAATTGCTGAATGAATTCATAAAGCAAAACGATTGGGTGAAGGAATACTTCCCGAATTATATTTTATGCGACCCGATGCTGCACACAAGCGGATGCAAAGTCAACAACCGCAAAAGTAAAATACAGCGGTTAATTGAATTTTTTATGCCGGGAAAATTTGCCGCTGCAATTGATAGAAAACTAATGTGCATGACCCGTAAACACTGGAAGAAAAAATACCCTAAGCTGCCGGATAGCGAGCGCAACCACATGTTCAAATCAACCGAAACCGTTTCCAAAACGCATCCCGGCAACATGCAGAAAAAAATTCTCAGCATGTACAGCCAAAAACTGCAGGAATTTAACCTGGAATCCGGAAATTAAATATATTACCCATTCACAGTTCAACATTAAAACCAATTAGCCAATTAACCAATTGACCGATATCCTTTTTGCAAATACGTACTTTTTAAAACACGACCTGAAGGAATTCCGCAACATGAATCTTTATGCGCCTTTGGGCACACTGTATGCAGCCGCATACGTTATGCAGAAAGGTTACACCGCTGCACTCTTTGATACAATGCTTGCTGATTCCGAAGAGGACCTGAAGGCATCTCTTGAAACACACAAACCGAAATACATGGTGATATACGACGATACTTTCAACTATCTCACCAAAATGTGCTTGACCAGGATGCGTGAAGCGGCATTCCGCATGAGCGAGATCGCAAAAGAATTCGGATGCACTGTAATTGTATCAGGCTCCGATAGCGTTGACCACCTGGAGAAATATTTTCATCATAAGGTCGATTATGCAATCTGCGGCGAGGGCGAACATACTCTCGGTGAATTACTTGATCATTTGTTTGCGAGGAGCGCAGCGACGAAGCAATCTTATGAGGACACCCCCTTTGCGAGCAGCGAAGTGACGAAGCAATCTTATGAGGACACCCCCTTTGCGAGGAGCGCAGCGACGAAGCAATCTTATGTGGACACACCCTTTGCGAGGAACGAAGTGACGAAGCAATCCCATGAACAGAGCCAACCGCACAACATCAACGGACTCGCCTTCATCGAAAACGGCAAAATAACACGCACCGCACCGCGGAAAGTATTAAAGGAACTCGACACCCTGCCCTACCCCGCATGGGAGCTTGTTGACCTGGCAAGGTACCGCGAGCTTTGGCTGAAACATCACGGGTATTTTTCTGTAAATCTCGTTACAACGCGCGGATGCCCTTTCCACTGTAACTGGTGCGCAAAGCCCGTGTACGGGCAGGTGTATAACTCGCACTCACCACAATACATTGCCGGTCAGGTTAAGCTGCTTAAGGAAAAATATTCCGCTGATCATATCTGGTTCTGTGATGATATCTTCGGGCTTAAGCCCGGTTGGGTTAAAGATTTTAAGGAAGCCGTAAACAAAGATAATATTAAGCTTCCATTCAAATGTCTATCGCGGGCTGACCTTTTACTAAAGGAAGATAATATTTCGCATCTGGCAAATGCGGGGTGTGAATCTATTTGGATAGGCGCAGAGTCAGGCTCACAGAAAATTTTAGACGCCATGGATAAGGGCACAACAATTGAAGAAATTTACGAAGCAACCCGCCTGCTGAAAAAACACGGCATCAAAACATGTTTCTTCCTGCAATTCGGCTACACCGGTGAAACAATGACTGAGATCAACCAGACCATTAAAATGGTTAACGATCTTATGCCGGATGATATCGGTATATCGGTCTCATATCCCCTGCCCGGCACAAAATTCTATGAGCGCGTTTCATCACAGATGAAGAAAAAGCATAACTGGGAGCTCTCGGATGATTTTGAAATGATGTTCGACGGAACCTACTCAACTGAATTTTACCGCGTTTTGCACAAACGCGTGCATAAGGAATACCGCACCCGCCAATTGCTCCACGAACCCTTAAAACGTTTCACCTCACTCTGGAAACTGCCCGTGTACGCCGCAGGGTGGATGGCAAACTCGAGGAAGCTGCGATCTTTAAATTAAAACTTAATGGATTGATTTTTTTTTTAGCTCCCCTCTCCCAAGGAGTCCTTTGGACCTTTTTTAAGGAGGGGAAATCCCGCTGAAAGCGGGATGGGGTGGTCACTTTGCCTCAATACATCACAAGCCGCGAAGCGGCGCAATAACTCAGCGATGGGCGAAGCCCATCGAAAAAATACAAACAAAAAAAACAAGCCCTGCTCCGAAGGAGTCCCTTCGGGAAAAGGGCTATATAGCCTGGCGATGGGCAAAGCTCATCGAAACATCACATCAAAAAGCCACGAAGTGGCGCTATATATCAGCGATGGGCGAAGCCCATCGGTATGAAACTAACATAAAACACAAGCCCTGTAAGGGCGCAATAAAAAATACTAACTAATCAAACTTCATTCCCAAATATATCTCTCATCATAATCCACTTTATACTTCTTTAAAAATGCCAAATACTCTTCTTTAAATGTTTTCATTCTGTGATGCTCATGCTGGTTTTCTATATATGCAATTACTTTATCTATTTCTGATGGGTTCACTGAAAATGCCCATAACCATCCTGCCAATAGAATTTTTTTAATGATTCACCTTTAGTCTTCATCCATTTTGATGAATGTGATTTTATCTCTTCTATCAATTTCATCAATGCGATTTTTTTGGATAACAAACATACAATATGAACATGATCAGTGTAACCGCCAACCTTTATCGGAGTACATTCAAGCTTTCTGCATATTCCGCCAATATATGAATGCAGCTCGCTTTCTACCGGAGATTTTATGAAAGGGAAATTATTTTTTGTTCCGAAAATTATATGAATGTAATTTTTTGTGAGTGATTGTCCCATGGCTATGCTATATTGATTACGCCCTTACAGGGCTTTAATTAATTTCAAATTTTCTCGATGGGCTTCGCCCATCGCTGATATATGACGCCCCTCCGGGGCTTGTATGAAATTCTACATCACTTCTAACTCTCATCAATCATCTTCTTTATAAGCACTATCTGCCCAAGGTGATATGTATCATGAATAATGATCGCCATCACCAGCTCATAATATGAATACCCGCTTGCCGGGGAGATTTTCTCTAAGTGAGAGTCTTTTTGTTTCCCAAGAAAAACTATAATTTCCTTCTGTGATTTCTCAAATTTCTTAAGAGTATCTTTCCACGCTTTCGCAGTGGTGTCCTTTACTTCCCAAAAAAAATTATTATCGGGATGCCGTGCGGGTTTATCTTTAACCCTTGCAATAAGCGCATTGCGCCATGATATCATATGGTTTACTATTTGCCATACTGAATTTAACCCGTCAATCTTGATTGCCGCCTGCTTTGCGGTTAAGGTTTTCAGGGTGCCCGCTATAGTTATATCAATCCATGGCACACCGTTGTAGTGATCTTTAAGTAATTTATTTATATTCTGAATATTTGTCATGCAATTGTTCTAAATATCTTAATAATTATTTTTTATACTCATTTAAAAATGTGCATTTACAGCAATAACCCCAATACAACATTATCAAAATACTTCCCGTCGATTTTAACTTCTCTCTGTTTCACGCCTTCCTGAACAAACCCGAATTTTTTATACAATGCAATACCAGCGGTATTGTGACTATAGACTTCAAGGCAGATCTTCTCAAGTCCGTTAGCCCGTGCCTGTTTAATGCACTCTTCCATCATCATACTGCCCAAACCCCTGCCGCGATGCGGCTTTAAGATGCCCATTCCAAGTCCGCCCGTATGTGCAAACACATCGCGCTTTCTGCGCACAATATCACACCAGCCAACTACTGTATCACCCTGCACGGCATAGACCTGGATATCGTTATCACGAATCAGTTCAGTTACAAATTCGCGCACATTTTCATACGGCGGAGCTTCCGTGAAAGCCAGCCATGTTCTTTCCCTTGAAACCGAATCCAGCGCATCGCGGAATGAATCCGCAAGCTCAAGTGATTTATTGATGATTTTTATTTCATTCATATATAATTTTGTTTAAGCCCCGAAGGCCAATGAACTGATTCTGACGGTGGCGTAAGATTTTAGCGATGGGCGAAGCCCATAAAAAATAGAACACATAACCCAGAGCCCCGAAGGGGCGACATATATCAGCGATGGGCAAAGCCCCACACAAAATATCACATAAATAGCCGCGAAGCGGCGCAATAATCTAGCGATGGGCTAAGCCCATCAAAAAAACAGAAATTTTAAAATGAATACCCCCTCTTTATCTCCCCCTGTTAGGGGGAGAAGAGCCCGCCTTAGGCGGGCGAAGTAGGGGTAGTAACAGCGTAGTAGCAGATAATTCTCCGCATACCTGCGGCCATAATTTTCGTCTTTGGAAAGTTTTGCAGGAAACTAAATCATCACTTCCACACAACCTTAAACCTCTCGCACACAAGCGGCATATCATCACGGAATTCCCTGCCAATAGCCGGCAGTGTCCGCGTGAAAAATCTTTTATGCGCTTCGCGCCAATAGTCTAGTGATAGATCCCCTTCACCCTCATCGCGCGCAAAGGCCGCATCTACCTCATTGTAATTTTTTAAAGTAACCTCAATTGTTTCAATTATACAGCGGGGCTCGTTTTTGCCGTCTACTATTACTGATATCAGCCCGGGTTTTGGAATTTCCCCGCCTTCACGCTCCCATTCCCACAACGCTGAGCATGTCGCGGTTTTTAAACCGCTGAGTACGGGCTCTAATAGCTCATCCGCCATTTCAGGTGAGTCACCGAACTTATCAACAATAAAATTCCCTGAAGAAAATTCATTCCCTTTACCGAGTGATTTAAGATACTGTATGTAAAATTCTTCGGGTGTCATTAATTTATCTAACTTATCCATAGCTGTCTGTTATCGTATAATATCCATTTTCCATTTTCCTTCTTCAGCCATAAATAATTTGCCTCACCCCACAATCCGGCCTTAAAAAAAGTAATATATATTACAGCAACATCTTCTTCGATATTTAAAGAAGGCTTTGAAAAACTGATAAAACCCCATATATCTGGATGGAGTTTATATATTTCTTCATAATTTTTAGCATTTGTAACATCTTTATCGGAATAAGTTTTAAATGATTTTATTTTGTTGTTATCAATTTTATATTTTTTCTTATTAAGCGGTTTCAGTCTGTCCGTAAGGTATTTATCATTAAATCCTTTGTCTTTATGTTCGTCAAAAGACCAGTTGGAAAGATATTCAATATGTGTAGAATCTTGTATAAATATGGCTAATGGGTATCTGTTACCGGTTCCTTCGTAAAAAACTGAATCGTCTGCAGAATAACTTCCTTTTTTATATTTGTCCAGATAACAGTCAATAGCTGCCGATATTACTTCATAATCCATTTCGTTAAGTTCAGGCAGTAACGCCTGGTTAGCTTGCCGATTACCTGAACATGAAATAAAAAATATAAACAATAGAAAGTAAGTTAGGTTTTTCATACTTTATTATTCCGCCCCTGCGGGGCTTTGATTTTTTTATTGTTTCATACCGATGGGCGTTGCCCATCGCTAACATATTAAGCCCTTTCAGGGCTAAAACAAAAGTATTAATAAAATTTGGGATATTCTGCATAGTAACTCAAACCTCAATCATGTCTAAGATTTGAATAAAGTTGTGGAATACACCAAAGCACTGCAAATCCACATGTTGCTCTAACAAAAATAATCTGAGCCGCGAAGCGGCGCAATAACTTAGCGATGGGCATAGCCCATCGAAAACATACAAATATAAACGCAAGCCCTGAAGGGGCGAAATACCTCAACTTCTTTGCGACTTCGCGTCTTTGCGGTAAAAAATTCTTATCCGAATCTCAATACTTTTTGATAACCTATGCTTTTCTTTTTGCGGGAGTCAACAGCGCTATTCTTCTGCCTGCTTCGGAATCCGCGATGAGCGTATTCATGCGCCGAAGTTTAGTTTCTTCCTGTTTGGCTGATATCACCCACCACGCAGATGTCTTCCTGTATCCCGGCGGCATTTTGCTGAAATTCTCCCACGCCTTTTTGTTCGCTTTCAGCATCTTTAAAAGTGCGGGAGTGAACTTTATTTCCTTTTGCTCAAATGAATACAGTCCCGCTTTTTTCAGATCACGGTTATTGAAAGCCGCAAGCCCCGCTTCATGCATCAAACCAGCTTTGGTCAGCTCCGCAATTTTTTTAATATTCAGAGCGCTCCATATGCTGCTCTTGCGGCGCGGCGTGTACCGCTGGCAGTATTTTTCTTCATCAATACTTTTTGAAATACCGTCTATCCACCCGAAGCAAAGCATAACATCAAGCGCGGGCTTGTAGGTGAGGCCCCCTTTACCGGACGCCTTTTTATAATAACCCATCCAAAGCTCATCTTTTTTATTATGATTCTTCTCCATCCACTTTCTCAATACTTCTGTGGTTTTGAAAAATTTTATGTTACTAGGTTCTATATGCGGCATATAAAAATAATTTGTTGTCAAAAATATATTTCT
Source organism: uncultured Ignavibacteria bacterium (assembly GCA_937873695.1). Classification (GTDB taxonomy): domain Bacteria; phylum Bacteroidota; class Ignavibacteria; order Tepidaquicellales; family OLB5; genus OLB5. Next base: position 49,459 of record CALMYL010000023.1, on the reverse strand, counting down.
AAACTGACTGCTCCCCTCTCCTCTTAGGAGAGGGGCAGGGGGATGAGGTGTAAAAACTCACTTTTCCTCAAACTGCTTTTCTTTATAATTCTTTTCCTTCTTCATGCCGTTGGCTTCCTTAAGCAGCTCATATGTATACTTCAGGCTGCCAAGGTCCCGCCAGCCTTCATGCCCGGGGATGATAAACTTTGCATCGGTATATTTCGCCATGACTTTCTCAACGGCAATTTCCCAGCTTTTTGTATCGGCATGTGAGAGGTTTCCAAGTCCGCCCGCATCTGTGCTCTTTATAAAACAGCCGCCGTATAATATCTGCTCTCCCGGGAACCACACCACTATATTATCAGGCGCGTGACCCGCGCCGGGGAAATATGTTTCAAATTCCATACCACCAACATTAAACGCGGTATCAGCCGCCATAATATATTCCGCAAGCGGCCTGTTTGTTTCTTTGCACAGCTCGTACGTATGCCGGGTGGAGTATGTCCTTATGCCAAGCCTCTTTAAAATATCAAAACCGCCTGTTCTGTCATCGTGAAAGTGAGTTGCAATGCACATAACCACATCCTTGCCATGCCTGGCTTTTATTGAATCAAGCAGCGGCTTAACCTGCAGAGTATCCCACGGCGTATCTATCATAACAACGCCTTCAGGCGTTACAGCATACATGCTGTTTGCAGGATATGGTGTACCTTCATAATCAACGTAAGTAGTATAAATATAAAAATCACCCGTTAAGTGCGATATTTCAAGTTTACCCTGTGCGTTTACGTTCTTTAAAAACAAGCAGATAAATAATATGAATAATGTTTTGTACATTTATATCTTTAAATAATAATTAAATTTGAATTCAGGAGATTCATTTAAAATAATGCTTTCCCAAAAGTAATAAAATACTAAATAGCTTCATAAAAATTGTATGACACATAAATCATGGCACACAAATCATGGAATGAAAAGCTGAACACAGTGGGAGACCTTCCCAAAGTTGTAAAGCTTAACCCCAAACAGATCGCGAAATTCAGAGCCAATACCCTGGCAATACCATCACCGCCGGAAGTAAATCAGCTGATGACAAAAGTACCAAAGGGCAGGCTTAACACAATAAATATGATGCGTGAAAAAATTGCCCGGCGGCATAAAGCTGATGCGGGCTGCCCCATAACAACCGGCATCTTCGCATGGATATCCTCATACGCCGCTGAAGAATCACGTGACCTTGGCAAAAAGCGTATTACACCTTACTGGCGCACGTTAAAGAACGGGGGCGAGCTAAACCCAAAGTACCCGGGCGGAATCAAACAACAGCAAAAAGCTCTTGAAGAAGAAGGTCACACTATAATACAAAAAGGCAAACGTTACTTCGTAAAGGATTTCGAAAAAAAGCTTGTAAAATGATTTTTTTTACCACAGAGAACACAGAGTAATTATCAAAGGTTTTTGTCATAAAATGGCCTTTGAAAATTTCCGTTTAAAAATTATCTTCGCAGAATAAACACAGGAAAATTTGTTTGAGTCCGACTACAACCGGACGAGCCGAAGGACTTAAACCGCTTTAGCGGAGGAAGTTTATTTTCCTGTAAAGTGAAGATAATTTTAGGAAATTTTCAACAGCCTTGATTTTTTTGGTACTTTTTACATCAAGACAAAAAGTACATAAACATAGGTTAAATGACTTTTTATAATTAAATAGTTCTCTTTCATTATTCGAAAAAAGCATTTATTTTTTTTCTGAAACATTTTCACTCCATTGAACATATAATATAAAACAGCTAATTTATCACAAACAGGAAAGGATTTTCCATGAAATATTTAATTACCACAGCAATTATTCTTAGTTCACTCTTCCTATTTTCAGCACGCTCATTCAGCCAGTCAGCCACAACAATGCAGGATATCATGGAAACGGTATCCGCAAAGGTTATTGAGCTTGAAGACCAGCGCAACCAGGAAATTGTTAACATGACATTTGACCTGCTTGTGAACACGGGCAAAAAAACCATCTGGCGGTATCTTGATCCCGCGTTTGATTACGATGTAATGGTACTTGGTGACAGGCGCGTTGATAAACTGAAAGTCACGGTTTATAAAAAGAATTCCAAAACCAATGAATGGGAATTTGTAGATGAATACTCAGATGATAAACCGGTCATAAGGCTGGATCCGCAGGAATTCGAGCAGTATGAGTTCACCGTTACTGTCGATAAATTCAAGACCGGCAGCACAACGGGTCACTTTGCCATGCTGCTGTACCACCAGAATCCCGAAAGAGGTAAATAAATAAGTTGAACATAGCAGCACTAATAAAAATATCCGGCCCTAAGCCGGATATTTTTTTATATAACCACTCTATTCCCCATACACCATTTACTCTGTTTCCCAATCCGCCGCGGCGGACCAGTTTGTCCCAAAGGGACTCCCATGGAGGGAAACAATTAGCAAACCTACTGCTTGGTAACCTTTACACTCTTTAATCTGACATATCTCGGGAAAGTAGCCGCATAATTATTCAGCTGTACCATAAATGCAAAATATGTACTGCCTGATGCAAAGCTAAGGTTAGTTGAAAACGGCTCATCGATCGGGGCATATATGTTCGGAATATATGGTACTACCGGCGTTGCATTTGTATAAAACCCGAATTTACCGTAAGCGCTTGGCGTATCCACATTGGATTGAATCGTAAACTCCACCAATACGCTGCCGGTCTCTGAAGTTGAGTATGAAACAGAATCCCTTGCGAAACCGGTTGTGCTGAGCCATACGCTTATTGAATCCGCCGAGTACATTACCGTACCTGCGGGTACGCCCGGGTTATTAGTTGTAGTATCATCACTGCATGAACTGACAATCGAAACAATTGAGATCAGAAGTAAAAATGGTATATATTTCATATCTAAGTTTATTTATTGTAAATGATTGAACACACTAATTTAGCTATAATAATGAATATAAGTTCTAACTTAATTGGTCATTTACTCACTTTGAAATCTTAACCAGCATTATCCGGAGTTTCAATATTTTATTAGCCCACGACTTCAGTCGTGGGGGCATAGATATTGCAGTTTAGTAACCGTTTTAACGGTTTCAATGTTATATTATGGTAATTTCTGAATAAATTTCCTTCACGGGGAGCGCCTGCATTGAAACTTAAATCAAATTGGTATATATTAAATGTATATACTAATTAAATTTTTACTTTCATGAAAAATCTTTCATTGAAGCTTAAGGAAGAGATATACCGCGATACCGAAAAGGTTGTTAAAAAACTAAAGGTGCCGCGTAATTCCTATATCAACAAGGCGGTGGATTTTTACAATAAAGTAAACACCCGCAACATGACCCGCAAAAAACTGTTCGAAGAATCATTGCTTGTAAGCCGGGACTCTATGGAAATTTTACATGAATTCGAAAAATTAAGTTAGCCCATATTGAAGCAGACTGAGAAAATAAAACAGTTTGATGTGTGGATAGCTGATCTCAATCCCCCAAACGGGACGGAGCCCGGAAAAATCCGCCCGGTTGTTGTTGTTCAAACAGACCTGCTGAATGGTTTCCATCCTTCAACTCTCATTTGTCCGGTAACTACAAATATTTTTCCAAAAGCAGAGATATTAAGGGTTAACCTTGCAAAAAATGAAGCAGGTCTTAAGCAAAGGTCAGCGATACTAGTTGACCAGCTCAGGGCAATTGATAATAAAAGACTTGTTAAACGACTTGGCAGGCTGAACAGAAGCAGCCGGGAAAAACTTATAGTTAATCTTAAAATTATTTTGGAGCTTTGAAATAATGAAATATATTTTAATCTCAATATTTTTGATAATAATTTTTTCTCAAAATGTTTTTACTCAAAAAAGTATTGAGTATTCATTGTATGATTCTGTAAATATATTGCAGGATACTGTCATATCAAAAGAAGTGCCTGAATGTATTAATTATATAGAAGTATTTAATAAAATAGAATGGCCTAACCAGGTTGACGGATGGGGGTATGTCTATGCGGCCTGTTTAATTGATACAAACGGAAATGTTGAAAGCTTATTGGAGTTAAAAGGTGTTGAAATATTTTATGAAGCTGTTAAAAAAGTGATTTATCTTTTGAAGTTTAAACCGGGTAAAATTAATAACCATTCTGTTAAATATACCGGGATAGTTCCGTTTAAATTTATTATTTATTAAATTGAAGATCTTCCTCACACATGGCTATTATTTGAACTCCGATCCCAATGAAATGCGGATCATGAAACCCTATGTACCATTGGGCATACTATATATATCAGCTTTCCTTAAACAGCACGGATTTGATACCACAGTATATGACTCAACATTCAGATCATTTGATGAACAGAAAAAGGCATTGATAGCCGAAAAACCTGATGTAATCGCCATCTACTGCAACTTAATGACCAAGCTCAACGTTCTGCCGCTCGTAGAGTTTATCCGTCAAAGCAGTGAATTGAATAGCTGTAAAATAATTTTAGGCGGACCCGAGCCGCCATTCCATGCATCAGAATTCCTGAACTATGGCGCCGATATTATTGTTGAAGGCGAAGGCGAAGAAACTATGCTTCAGCTGTGCAGGGAGCTATCAAACTCCCAAGCGGAACTTAGCAGAGTAAACGGAATATATTATAAACATAACGGTACAGTCGTAAAAAATCCGCCCCGCGAGAAGATCAAAGATATCGATGTACTTCCATTTCCCGACCGCAAGGCAGTGGATCTCTTGTTATATCTCGATGCATGGAAGAACGCTCACGGGTACAGTTCGGTATCGCTGAACACAATGCGCGGCTGTCCCTACACATGCAAATGGTGCTCTCACACCGTTTACGGAGTAAGCTACCGCAGACGCTCACCCGAAAAAACTGCCGACGAAATAGAGTACATAATAACAAATTACAATCCCGATATGCTTTGGTTTGTTGATGATGTATTTACGGTCTCACACAAATGGCTCACAAAACTTTTACAGGTATTTAATGAGCGGAATATAAAAATAAAATTCGAGTGCATTTCACGCAGTGACAGACTGAACGAAGAAGTGATCAAGATCCTTAAACAGCTTGGATGTTTCAGGCTTTGGATCGGGGCTGAGTCAGGCTCGCAGCATGTATTGGACCTCATGGACAGGCGCGTAAGCGCCGCCGATACCCGCGAGAAGATAAAGCTCACCCGCAGGCACGGGATCGAAGCCGGCACTTTCATAATGCTTGGCTACCCCGGCGAAAGAAAACAGGATATCCTCAAAACCACCGAGCATCTAAAGGATTCAAATCCCGATATATTTTTAACAACGGTAGCGTATCCCATAAAAGGAACACCGTTTTACACCGAAGTGGAATCAAGACTCGTAACTGATAAACAGTGGCACCAGCGCACAGACCGTGACCTTGATTTCAAAGGCCGCTATTCAAAAAATTTCTACAAACACGCCAATCGTTACATGGTTAATGAAGTGAATTACTTCAAAATGAAAACCTCCGGCGCGGGTTTCGCTTCGTATGGAAAAACCTACCTTAAAGCAAAAATATCAAGAATTATGATGAGTTTGGTAAAATAGCCCGCTTTTGAACGGCCTATGGAAAACTGCGTTAAAAAACTTGAGCACGCATAAATTAATGCAAAAAATCTGTTTTTATTTTATATTTTGAAATAGATATAGCCCCAACGGGGCGTAATAAACCAGCGATGGGCGAAGCCCATCGAACAACATAATTAATAATTTAAGCCCTGAAAGGGTGTAATAAAATTCAATGGGACAATCACTTTCAAAGAATTTCGTTCATATAATTTTCGGTACTAAAAATCTTTTTCCTTTCATTAAACCACCGGTTGAAACTGAATTGTATTCCTATATTGGCGGTATTTGTTCAGGTATAGAATGTATTACGCCCTTACAGGGCTTAAGTAATTTGGTTTACCCGATGGGCTGCGCCCATCGCTTTAATATCTCACCGCTTCGCGGCTAATGTTTTACACATTTTTAATTTAATAATAGATCATTTTATCAAAAACGACTATACACAAAATACCAAATCCGCATTCAACGCCATAGCGGCGGGCTATGATGCACACGATAACCAAAATCCAATACTGCAATGGATGCGAAAGCTAGTACACGGAGTGTACTTAAAGTATATTCCGGAGGGCAGCAGCATACTTGAGCTTAATGCGGGAACAGGGGTGGATGCGGTTTTTTTGGCGGAGCAGGGATATAATGTTTTTGCAACAGATATCAGTGAGGAAATGATAAAAGTCTTAATGTCAAATGCCAAAGCTCAAATGTCAAATGGTTTGATAAAAGCGGAAGTGAGTTCCTTTGGTGAAATTACTCAGATCAATGAAAAAGATTTTGATGCAGTGGTTTCAAACTTCGGGGGGCTGAATTGCATTAACGATTTTTCGAAACTCTCAGGTGATCTTGCCGCAAAACTTAAACCAAACGGGTTATTTATCGCAGTTGTTATGAATAAAATCTGCCCATGGGAAATATTCTATTATATAATCACACTTAAGTTTGGCGAAGCTTTCCGGAGGTTTAAAAAACATGGTATCATGGCGGAGCTTAACGGCGAGAAGGTGCTTACATATTACTTCACGCCGGGTGAATTCACCGCGGCTTTCAGCCGCAATTTTACGAAAGTAAAATTGTTTTCACTTGGCTTAAAGACTCCCCCGCCATATTTGCTGGGCATATACAACAGGTTTAAACCCCTCGTAAAAATATGGATGAAGCTTGATGAAATATTCATGGGTTTGCCGATACTCAACCTAATGGGCGACCATTTTATAATTGTAATGAAAAAGAAATGAGTCCGCCGGAAAAATTAAATATTGCCTGGGTAACAAGCGGTTTTTATGCAGATGAAAATGACTTCGGCGGAGCTGCTGCTATACATTTACTCGCCAGAGAATTATCCCAAGCTCCCGAAATAGAACTGACTGTGTTTGCTCTTTATTATCCTTCTGATAAAAATGATTATATACTTTATAATGCAAAAGTTTATACGTTCAGTAACTGCCCGCAAGATAGACTTACATCATTGAAAAAAATAAAGGTTTGGCGTGATTTCAGAAAAAAGTTTGCAAAGGAGAATTTTAATAAAAAATTTGATGTGATCCATTCCTTCTGGTCTGGTGAACCGGGTTATAATGCCACAAAAGTTTCGCAAAAATTCAATATACCGCATGCCGCGAATATTTGCGGTGGTGAACTTGCGTCATTTCCGGAGATTAATTACGGCTCTCAGCTTAAATCAGTGCAAAGATTTTTTGTTGGAAAAACCTTTGAAAAGGCAACAACTATAGTCTGCGGGAGCGATTTTGTGATAAAAACAACTTCCGAAATTTACGATAACAATATCGCGGGAAAAATAATTAAGATCCCGTTTGGTGTTGATGAAACTTTATTCTGTGAAACAGAAAATACAGCAGAAGTAAACACAAAAGAACCGGTTCTAATAAATATTGCCCATGCAGCACCCGTAAAAGGACACGACAATCTGCTTTTAGCACTTACAAAAGTTAAATTAGTTTATCCGAATATTATGTTGAAAGTTTATGGTAACGATCCAAATGAAACAATAATCAAACAAGCCACCAAAATGGGTTTGAGCTCAAATGTTCAGGTTTCTGCCTTTACCGATTACAAAAATATTCCGGCTATTTTAAAAGAGGCTGATATATTTGTTTTGAGTTCAATCTACGAATCACAGAATATGTCAATTCTTGAAGCAGCATTTTCGGGTTTGCCTGTTGTATCAACTGATGTAGGCGTTGCCTTCGAGATCACCCCTTACATTTCAAAACCCGGAGATGCAGCTGCCCTGGCACAGAATATTATAAACGCTCTAAAACAACGCAAACCCGCTTACAAAGATCTTCATGAAAGATTTTCTCTAAAAGCCTCAGCAGAAAAATATATTAAATTATATAAGGAGCTCGCTGAAAAAAACAATTAAAATAATTTCCTAATTCACTGTATTCATTAACCCTGCAAGCTTATTAAATACTTCTAAAGGTTTATATCTTTTGAGGCATCTTGTATCACCCCATTTACAAATATTCTTCATACAGTTTCCGCATTCAAGATCAGATGAATTTAAACAAATTGTATGCTCTCCCGGCTGGCAGGTCCAGTCACTCCTTGTTGCGCCAAGCAGCAAAATACCCGGGATTCCCATAGCCCATGCTATATGAAATAACCCCGAATCATCGCTCACCGCTCCGCTGATATGTGAGAGTATTCCGGGTATCTCCTTAAGAGTTGTAATTCCTGCAACATCGATAAGATCCTTGCCTAGGCGCGATTTGAGTTCAGCTGAAATATTCTTGATTTTTTCTGTTCCTGATATCAAAACAATATGACCATTATTGATGAGCAGTTGTGAGAGTTTTAAGTAATTTTCTATACCCCATCTTCTGGTTTCATGCAATCCTGCAGGATTAATTAAGACGATCTTCCGAATGCCATCCCATCCATTATTCAACAATATATCTCTACCGCTATTAAGTTGTTGTTCCTGAATGTCCAGACTGAAATCATTAGTTAAATTCTTGAACCCGGCAGAATCAAATGTATCGATAACTCTTTCGGAATGAGATTTTTCAGCATACTTTTCAAACTCACTATGCCGCTTTGCGGCTGTTAACTTTCTTACTACTCTGCTGAATTTATTGTTTTGCAGATCAATTATTATATCATATTTGTTTTTGCGAAGCTTTAGCCCTGTTTTAACTGATGATACAAGCCGCTTAAACTTTTTTGGAAGACCGTTATATTCGGTTTCGGAATTTTCAAATCCCGGTCCTATATCAAAGACTCTGCGGAAAATGCCAAATGAATCAACAAGACCCGCCGTTATTGCAGTAGTAAGAAAATGCAGTTCATAACCCGGGTATTTTTTTTTGATGAAATTACAGGCAGGAATGGATATTGCTGTATCACCAACTGCATGAAGTCTGATAATAAGAATTTTTTGTATCGGCTCAGAATGTTTCAATGGTTGAATGATATTTGCAGATGTTTATATACTTTAGGAATTGCTTCTGTGTGATGGCTGAAAATGATTGTAGTTCTGTTTTTCCTGTGTTCATATAAATTCTTCCACAGCTCAGTTTCCAACTCTTCATCAAGCATAGAGTTTGCTTCATCAAGTATCAGTATAGCGGGATCAATTACCAGTGCTCTTGCAATTGCAATTCTCGATCTCTGCCCTGCGCTAAGTGTTACTCCTCTTTCAGCAATGTTAGTATCCAGTCCCTGCGGCAGTTCATTGATAAAACTATCTGCCAGGCTTATCTTAAGAATTTCATCAAGTTTAGTATTTCCATGCTGTTTGCCTGATATCAGTATATTTTCTCTGATTGTACCTTCAAAGAGTACTGCCTCCTGTCCAACATACCCGATATTACTTCGCAGCATATCATGATCAATTTCGTTTAAACCAATGCCATCCAGCAGAACATCTCCAGAGTCTGGTTCATAAAATCCTAGGAGCAGATTGGCAATAGTTGATTTTCCGCTTCCCGAAGGACCCGTTATCAGAAACCATTCACCATTGTTTACTGTAAAACTAATATTTTTTAATACCAATTTTTCATCTGAATAACCAAAACTGACATTCCGGAATTCAATTTTTCCTTCAATCTTTACGGGGCTTTTTTGAACTAAAGATCTGCTATAGCTGTCTCCAACACCAATAAGTTCAGCAATGCGCTGCGTTGCGCCGGCAATGGAATTATACTGTCCGTATGCTCTGCCCAGTGTAAGGAAGGCCATAGTGAGCGAGTAAGCATAAAAATAAAAAGCGGCAGCACTTCCCGGTGACCAAGTTGAAATTCCGGATACACCAAAATAAAAAATCAACAGAAGCAGAAGAGAAATAATTATAAAAACTGATTGTGTACTCTTTGCCTGGTATCTGGCGGAATGCATTTCCTCTTGTAAGGCAGCACTTGATCTCGAGGAATATTTTTTTAGCCGCAATGTTTCCAGAACAAATGCCTTAACATCTCGGATTCCTGTTAACGTTTCATCCATTATAGCATTTGCTGATGCATGTTCACGTTGGCTTTTAGCGGAATACATCTTAACCTTTTTACTGAAATAATATATAACAGGTATGGCGCTCAGTATTATCACAGTTACAATTCCTGTAGCCGTCTGATTTAGCTGCAGCATAAGCAGCAGGCAACCTGCTATGAACAGTACATTCTGGAAAACTGGCGCAACAAGGCCGGTGAAAAGTCCCTGTAGCTTTCCGATATCTTCTGTCGCGCGGGATGTTAACCCGCCAACCTGTTCATTTTTGAAAAATGATAGCGGTTTATAAAGCAGACTTTTAAAAAATTCATTTCTTACATCATTTCTCAACCTGTAACCAAGCTCCTGCATCAAGATATTTGTAAAATATCCAAGAACTGTTGACAGGATCATAACCGCGGTTAATATTCCGGTTATTAAAGGAATATTCAGCACAACAGTATCTTTATTTTCTCCTGTAAGATGATCGATCAGAAGTTTGAATAGCCATGGATACACCAGATTAGATGCAGATACAAAGCTAAGGCATGCAAGTGCGATTACCAGCTTCTTTCTGTATTTTCGGGCATGATTTTTTAAAAATTTAAACTGGTTCAATTTTCTTTAATGTTTTGTATTAAAATACCAATTAGGTTTGATAAAAAGTATATGCTATTTGAGTAGATATGATTCTAATAGGTAACCTGAATTACATTTATTCCAATATTATAAAGTGTGAATTTCAGTATTTCCCGAATTTCTTTCGGGGTTTTTTATTGCTATTAAACAGTTAAATTTGCAATTCTATGATAGCACTCGTTAATCCAAAATCGGCAAATTGGGGATTCAGGGTCCCGAACTCACTGCTTACCCTCGGGGCATTCCTCGAAGGCAGGTATGATTATACTATTATAGATGAAAATCTGGGCGTGAATGCTGTAAACGGGCTTGCTAAGCTCATATCCGGCGGAGTAGAATACATCGGCATAACTGTAATGCCCGCTATGCAGCTTCGCGGGGCTTATGCTATTTCTCGTGAGATCAAAACCCGCTTCCCGGATGTAAAAATAATCTGGGGCGGATACTTCCCTTCAATGCATCCTAATACTGTATTAAAATCACCTTACGTTGATTTCGTTCTAAAGGGACATGCTGAATATTCATTTATAGAACTGCTGGATTCCCTCGAAGGAAAACCCGGAGCAAAAACGCTCAGCCAGATTGCAGGCTTATCATTTAAGCATGATGACACTATTTCTCACAATCAGAAAGCTGAACCAATTGACCCTGATCTTATTCCCAGGCTGCCATACCATAAAGTAGATGTTGATAAATACCTGAGCATCGGCAAAACATACCTCGGTCCCCGAACCATTGGCTACCACTCAAGTGTTGGCTGTCCGTTCCTATGCGGATTCTGCGCCGTAGCCGGCATCTATAAAGGTAAATGGCTGGGCAGAAGTGCCGAGCTAACTGCATCGGATATAATTTTCCTGAAGGAAAAATATAATATTGGCGCGGTGGAGTTTCACGATAACAATTTTTTTGTGGCAGAAAAACGCGTGTATGATTTCGCAAAAGCCGTAAACGGCTTGGGCATTGGCTGGTGGGGAGAGGCAAGACCCGATACCGTAATGAAATTTTCTGATGACACATGGCAGATGATGTCAGACGCCGGCTGCAAAATGATATTCTACGGCGCTGAAACCAGCAATGATGAATTACTAAAGCTTATGCATAAAGGCGGCACGCAAAATGCCGAAACCCTGCTTGATCTAGCGGAAAAATCAAAGAAGTACGGCATTGTGCCTGAGCTTTCCTTCGTGCTTGGTAACCCCACGGATAATGTTACTCGCGATATTGAAACGGACTTGAAGTTCATAAAAAAAATCAAGGCTATTAACCCCGCGGCGGAAATTGTTATATACACATATTCACCTGTGAATTTCGAGGATTCAGAAATGTCACTTGCCGCAAAATTAAAAGGGTTCGACTACCCCAAATCACTCGAAGAGTGGGTATCGCCCAAGTGGCAGAATTTTGACCTGAGGAAGAATCCATTAACCCCATGGCTGAAGCCGCAGCACTTTAAAATGATTCGGAATTTTGAAAAGACACTTAACGCGTACTACCCTACTAACAGCGATCTCAAAATCCGGGGATGGAAGCGCTCATTATTGCAGTTCATGGGAAGCTGGCGATATAAAACTGATTTTTACACAGCGCCGTATGAAATTATGCTCACCCAAAAGCTGCTTAAATACCGCCAGCCCGAAGTTGAAGGCTTTGCATCATCATAAGCAAAAGTGTAATTTTCTGCGTGCTTTGCCCTAAGAACCTGCCATGCTTCAGGTATTTCCGAAAAAACACTTGACAATTTTTTTTTATATATTATATTTGTATAAATACAGGACAATGAATATCTTAGTTCATTTATCCATTGCCCTGCAGTTAATTTAAAACTACATTCCGTAAACAGAGTTTTTAACGGCATTTTGCTGTTAATTTAACTTAATATACCTTAGGAGGTAATTAAAATGAAACATCTTACTTTCACTTTATTTATTCTGACACTTCTTTTAACACAATCCCGTGTTTTCTCCCAATGGGAAGGATATCCAAACATTTATTATAACCAGGGTAACGTTGGAATAGGAACAACATATCCCGGCGCAAAGCTTCATATATCCAACGGGGGTCTCAGGCTTTCATATGATTCAGATTTCCTTCAAAAGAACTGGGAAGTCAATTATGATCCATCCGGCTATTTTTATATTGATGAGTATGGCTTAGCCCGCCATTTTACAATAAAGAACGGCGGCAATGTTGGCATAGGAACAACCGACCCGCTGTATAAACTTGATGTTGCCGGTAATATGCGCATAAACAGCACTCTCAACATCAGTGATGGTTCAATGCCTTCAAATACCCAGCAGTATATAAAAACATCTTATTTGTACCCGATGAGGATTGATAACACCGGTTTTGCATACAACAGGTTTCTCCTTACCGATCTTTCCGGCGGCGTGAATATACTGGAAACACAAAGCGGTCCGAACGGATATTTTGATTTCCGCGGCAACAGTACAAGCAATACTATACTTCGAATTGCCAATAACGGTTACGTAGGGATAGGAACCAACAATCCGCAGGCAAAATTGCACTTAAAAAATTCTGCCGGGTGGGAGAATGTGATAAGATTTGAAGATGATCACAGTTCCTCAAGAATACAGGTTTTCAGCGGTAACGGCGGATTAATGAACTTCTATACAGATAACAACGAAATCGTAAAATTCGCGATCAAGAACGACGGTTCAATTTCGTGGAATGATGATCAGTCTTATTTGTCACCTGATCAGGGCGGAGCTATTGAACTCAATGCAAGCAACACTGCAGGCAGAAAGCCCTTCATTGACTTCCACCGCGGATTTGCAAATCAGGACTGGAATTACAGGATCATTAATGAAGAAGACAACCAGTTAAGTTTCAGGAATAGTTCAAATAATCCGACTATTTGCCTTAAAAATGATATAGTCGGGATAGGTACCGATAACCCCGATGGTAACTTCAAACTTTCGGTAGATGGCAAGATCAAAGCAAAAGGCATTAAAGTACAGGCTAACTGGTCGGATTTTGTTTTTAAACCGGAATACAATTTAAGATCTGTAAAAGAAGTTGAATCATTTATTAAAGAGAACGGCCACCTGCCCGAAATACCAAGTGAACAGGAAGTAACCGAAAACGGTGTTGAGCTCGGAGAGATCTCCTCAAAGCTTCTTCAGAAAATTGAAGAACTGACTTTATACATCATTGAACAGGACAAGCGTCTTGAAAATCTTGAAAAAGAAAATGAGAACCTGAAAACAGCAAATTCCAAATAAGCAGAAAATAAAAACCTAACAGAGGTGAAAAATGAAAAACTTTATAAAAGTGATCTTCTGCTTATTGCTGATCTTTGGATATATCCGGGTCGGCGTACATGCTCAGGATAAAAAAGATATCAGTACCGGGTACCTTGTGCCGGTACATGATAGCCTGATAATAGATAAACAGAAGATAAAGAACTTCGAAAAAGAACTTGAGGATCGTTTACCGAAAGAGATAAATCCAAGTGTAAAAATCCATGACAATTCCGAAAATTATTCTAAAAATAGTGATGGTGATGAAGAAGTTGATGTTGTAACAAGGACAATCTATGCACATGCTTTAATATCGGAACTTGGAATCAACCGTTTTATTGCCACACAATCTTTTCCGCCCTTAACGGGAACTTTCCCGGGAACGAACATAACATATACAGTGTCAATCTCAAGACCGTATGTTACTTTGAGGCAGAATTCATTTCGTGCCAATTTTACAATATACGTTACTACCAGCGAAAACAATAATTACGTAATACCGGTTAACCCAAATCTGAGACTTGACCCTCAATTTGTTACACTCTCCGAAATCAAAGCATTCCTGGAAAACTTTCCGGCTTTGATACAGGCATTAAGCATTCCTCAAATGATCAAAGATATGATAATAGAAAGGTACAACAGTTTGAACCTTGTTATCTATCCTAATAAGATACTGGAAGCAGCTAATCAACTGGTTCCTTCTTATTTTAACATAGTAATCACTGATATAGGTGGTGGCTACCAGATTCTGGATAGAAAACTAAGATTAAACTTTTCCGTTACGGCAAATTCAGAACCCCCCCATTTTATTGTCCAAAGAAATACCAGTAATGATGGAATCGTAAGATTCAGAATTCTAAGCAATATTAGAACCAAACTGTTTAAAGTACATATAGGTGATGCTAACGGACCTGGAGAAGAAGTTGAGTTTACTTATGATGAATGGATCGATAAAAATATATGGTCAAGAGAAATAAATACCGGCCATTTCATAGCTCCAGGCACATACTATTTTAGAATTATTTTTAAATCCGATTTTGGAGAATATGGGAGACAATACCAGCTTACAAGGGCTAGTGATTGGTGGGGCATGGCTCTCACAGGGAGTTTAAACTAAAATGAGAACTATTATTTTGTACCTAATAATTATTTTTACTTTATGTATATACAACAATCATTCTAACTCTCAGGATGATGTTGAGTTTTACATCACTGAAGATGCTATGAACACATCTATTCAAGCATTGATTGACACAAAAGCTTTAAATAGACACGTTGGAAACTGGTCATCGGTTGTGGATATTCATTCTACAGTCTACTCTGCTACTCTTGATTTCAGAAACATTCCGCTTGATAATACTTGGATTCACGTTAATATGAACGTCAGGGCTAATATAAACATATGGGCATTTAACTTTGATGTGAACTTTGATATTGAAGGTGATATTGAAGGCGGAGTTTTTTTAGTGTCGTGGGGTAACGGCTATAACGTAGGTTTCAGGGCAAGCGATATGAAAAACTTTACTGTTACAAGTTGGTTGCCAATTGATACATGGATAGAAGACGCAATAAATGGTTATGCTGCCCAATTACCTACAATAAACTACATTGGTTCAGCCTCAATTATTCCAGGTGTAGCTTCTCAATATTTTACTCCAGATAGTCCATTCCTGAAAGTTACTGATAATGAAGCAATTGTAACTCTTAATGTCAACGAAGGCTACCTGGCTTACGATAATGTTAACTATACCAAAAACCACCATTACAGATACCTTGAAGGCGGAATGGATTACGTTATTCAGCCCGGCGGTGATATCACTTTTACCCACGGTTCAAACGGCGTGAACCTTACTGACGGATTCACCGTTCAGGAAGGCGGTATATTCTCTACCGTGTTCGATCCGAACCTGGATAGTGAAGGTGATAGCCCGATATATACTGCCATGAATAACTCGGGTAAAAACCTCTATGTTCTTGATACAGCAAAACCCGAGAACATAGGCAAACCAAAGAACATTCCGCTTAAGTATGAGCTCCACCAGAATTATCCAAACCCCTTCAATCCAAGTACAACAATAAAATACGACCTCAAAAATGACGGCAAAGTAAGCCTCGTAATTTACGATATCATTGGCAGGGAAGTAATTAAGCTTGTTGACTGGAATGAAGAAGCCGGCTATAAATCAGTTACATGGGATGGCAGAAATAAAATGGGTAACCAGATCTCAAGCGGTGTTTATTTCTATACTTTAAGAACCGGTGACTTTGTTAAAACTGTCAAAATGGTGTTTGTTAAATAAAAATGAAAATGAAAAAAATAATCTTAAATTTTATCATTTCATTGATATGTTTCCTTATTCCCGCCTTCTTAATTTCAGGAGGCGGGGATCTGCCAAAGGTGAATGAAAAATACCTTAAATGGCAGTCTCCTTCATTCTTCAGGGGATTCAACGTACTCAATGAAAATCCTAAAACCCAGGAAGATTTCTATTTCCTCAAATCCACGGGCGCAACTGTTGCTGTTCTCGGTTCTTTCGGCTGGCGGCAAAGAGAGGCTCCGTATTCTGTAATTCAGGCCAACATTGATGAAACCGATATGCTGGTTAACTTCTGCAGGAACGCCAGTCTTCATTATGTCATTGCCGTCAGGCAGGGACCCGGAAGAACCGATGTTTACAAAGAAACCAATCAGCTTGGACCCATTTCTACTATATGGACAAACTACACCGAAAAACAGCTCTATACAGATATGCTTAAGGATATGGCCCAAAGATATCTTGGCGATCCGCTTTTTGCAGGCATCAATATGATTGTTGAACCAAACCCGATATGGTATAATCCTTTCTGCCTGATTGACCCGCCTACACTGAGGAGCTGCCTCCAGCAGGATGGGATCGATCTTAAAGCGCTTTTCGAGCAGTTCGCCGCAGGTGTAAGGACTGTCGATCCGATGCTCCCCTTAATTGCAGGAAATGTTCAGTTCTGCCATCCGGAATATTTTGAGACCATTGAGGCAATTAACGATCCGTACATAATTTACGATTTCCATAATTATGTACCCCGTGATTATTCTCACCATGACCAGCAGAACACAAGAAGCTACCCCGGAAATTATTTTTACTATCCTTATATCTGGCAGGGTGAACTCTATCATGATAAAGCTTTTTTTGAAACTTATGTTTTCAGGCATATCCAGAACTTTCAGAATCAGACCGGCGCCCCGGTTATGATGGGAGAATTCGGTCTGATGCTGCCTCAAACAGGCGGCACAGATTACCTTAGAGATATGGTTGATATTGCCATTGCGCGCGGATGGCATTTTGCGCTTTGGGATTTCAGGCGCGCAGATATCTCGTGGAATTATGAACTTATGGGTGAACCGTACTGGAACACAGTGCTCAACATGTTCAACGGCAGTGCTTCTGATCTTTTCCTGTATAATATTACTGTGAATTCCGGCCAAAACCGCTATTACCAGGCTTCAAATTCTATAACGGCCATGAATTTCGTAATTGAACCGAACGGAACGGTAGTGTTTGACTCCCCGAATGTTAACCTTAACGACGGGTTTGATGCCAAACAAAACAGCAGCTTTACATGCCTGCCGCAGTATGATGAGATCACTTCAAAAGTAAAAACCGTGAACAAAACTTCAGCAACCAGGATCCCGGTTGAAAGTCCGGTACCTTTAAGCTATTCACTCTCTCAAAACTATCCGAATCCTTTTAATCCCTCAACGTTAATTCACTATGCATTAAAGGAAAATGTTCAGGTTAGGATCACTGTTTATGATATCCTGGGCAGGAATATCAAAACACTGGTCAACGAATACCAGGATGCCGGATTCCGGTCGGTGGTATGGAGCGGGACCAATAACTCAGGTTCAGAAGTTGCATCCGGTATCTATATATACAAAATAGAAGCCGGTAACTTTGTGGATTCTAAAAAAATGCTGTTCATCAAATGATTAAAACTGTGAATTTAGACGGACATTACACAAATAAACCCCGCGATAAAGCGGGGTTTGTTATTATTGCATTGAATTGAGTCTCATAATTTATCAATTTATGCTGCATAAACTTGATCGCAATATAACTAATCACAGGAAAATACTTCTCATCTCAGCGCTGGTTTTTTCATTATTCTGCGCCGCATTGCTGCTAATTTCATTGTATCTTAACGGCTGGAATTTTATTTATGTTATCGATGACCCCTATATTCACATGGCAATTGCCAAGAACTTTGTAACATCCGGCAGCTGGGCTGTCAATGGGCAGGTGTTTACTTCGGCAACTTCATCGCCGCTGTGGACTCTCTTGATCTCTCTTTCTTACTTTATCACGGGTGTTAATACTGTTGATCCCTTAGTTCTCAATTTCGTTTTTTCCATACTTTCACTTGCTGCCGCTGTACATATTCTGAAATATTTTAAAGCCGGAAAATATATTTATTATGTTATAATTGTCTTTATTTTTTCATCTCCCCTTCCTGCGCTTGTTTTTACGGGAATGGAACACACTGCCCAGATATGGCTTAGCCTTTTATTCGTATTTTATGCATCATTGTATGCCACCGGAAAAAACGAAAGCGCTGCACTGCTCATTTCGCTTGTTATAATTTCAATGCTGCTTACTGCCTTAAGATATGAAGATCTTTTTCTTGTCTTTTCGGCTTCTGTTTTTTTTGCTGCCCGCAAGAAATTCCTGCCCGCTGCGCTTATAATGATTGCCGGTGTTATCCCACCGGTATTATACGGTATTATCTCAGTTGATAGCGGTTCAATGTTTCTACCCTCCTCCATTCTGGTAAAAAGCCGCGTCGGCGAGCTCTCCGCCATTGAAATTCTGAAGATCCCTTACCGCGCATTAAAGCGAATGCTTGAACCGGATATCATTTTTCTTTTACCGCCAATGGTTCTGGTTA
This sequence comes from uncultured Ignavibacteria bacterium, assembly GCA_937873695.1. Classification (GTDB taxonomy): domain Bacteria; phylum Bacteroidota; class Ignavibacteria; order Tepidaquicellales; family OLB5; genus OLB5. The sequence continues at coordinate 30,610 of CALMYL010000023.1, read as the reverse complement.
TTTACAGGAATTATAAGCTCCGGTTAAAAGAACTTGATACAAAGCAGGTAATGGCTGCAATTTTTATCTTAACTTACCTGCTGCATATGTGCTTCGCACAGACAGGCTGGTTTTTCAGATATGAAGCTTACCTTGTATCGATGGGTATAATAATTTTATGGGTAAATATATACCCCGCTTACTTAAAGGGAGCAAATAAAGAAAATAATTTTTCTGCAATTAAGAGCAGATCTCCTGTCTTCAGCAGGATCATTCTTGCCGCGGTAATTCTTTCCGTTTGCGGCAGGGCGGTATCTTCATTTCTTGTACCGCAATCATCAAACAATATATATAACCAGCATTTCCAAATGGCTGCCTTTGTAAACACACTTCCTGCAGGAACAACAATTGCCGCTAATGATATAGGTATGCTGAATTTTTATACTCATAATAAAATAGTTGACCTGTGGGGGCTTGCAGATAACGATGCGGCAGCTTATAAGCTTAATGGGAATTATACCACTTCTGCGATCGAAAATATTACCCGCCAAAAAGGTGTTGAGCTTGCCATCATATACACTGACTGGTTCAGCCAGTATGGAGGAGTCTCAAATGATTGGCAGATGCTCGGCTCATGGAAAATGACACGACTTAACATAGTATGCGGAAACGAAAGAGTATCATTCTATTCCCTGAACAAAGATCTGGCACCGCAATATAAAACTCTTCTGGATAAATTCTCAGCCTCACTGCCGGCTTCAGTGCTTTATACAGGTTATTAATTAAGTAAACATCCCGCTGACTATTTGAAACATATCAGGATAATATTACCGGTTTTTATCTCGCTTGCGTTGCTTTACGTGGTGTATTACACATGGGTAAAATCACCCGTGCTCACGCACGGCTTCGCCTCATATTACACCTCGGCAAGAATGTTTACAGATAAGAGCGATATGACCAAGGCTTATGATACAACATACTACTTCGCAAAAATGCACGAGTACGGTTTTGGCAGTGTTAAAGATCTCTCTAACCTGCCAACTGGCTCATTTATAATGCTGCCTCTTTGCAGATTTGATCCCGTTACTGCAAAAATAATATGGAATGTACTTGGTTTGATTTTCCTCTTCACATCGATCCTGCTGCTGTTCAGATCATTTGATATCCCGATATACAGCCTTCAGGGTCTGTGCCTGATCTTACTAACCCTGCTCTTCTATCCGTTCTATTATAATATAGCTTTCGGGCAAGCTTATGCGCTTCTGCTGCTGCTTGCATCCGTTTCAGTTTATGGATTTAAGAAAGATAACGCTTCGCTCATTGCAGTTCCGATTGCACTGATAATTATCCTTAAAGGTTATGGCTTTTACCCGCTTGCTGCATTACTCTTTATGAAAAAACCTAAAGTTTTTTTATATACCGTTGGATTAACTGCCGCAATTTTCCTTTTAACGCTACCTTTGTATAGCTTTGAAGCATGGCAGATGTATTACTTGGAATTTTATTCAGTGGTGGCTTATGGTGAACATTCTTCCAATGTGGCGTATCAAACTATGGGCAGTTTACTTGGACATCTTTTAAGTTATAATTCAGCAGTCAATACTAACGCGCTAATATCTATCCCCAAAATTTACGTTTACTACTTTACGCAGCTTGCGGGATTGGTTACACTATTTCTATTCTCAAAAAAGTTCAACAGAGATAAATATTTGATATTTTTTGTTATGAGCTTTGCTTTAAATGTCATTTTTTCGCCTGCGGCAGAAGATTATCATTCATTATTTTACTTATCGTTAATAATTTTTTCCGGCAGCATTCTGTTTAAAGATTTAAATTTCAGATCTCCGCAAATATATTTATTCGCTATTGCCGTTCTGCTGCTTATGCTGCCGCTGCCTTTCAGGCAGCTTCAGGATTCATCATTCCCGTTATACATTTTAGCTTATCCCAGGCTGTATGGCGCGTTAATTTTGATAACTATAGCTCACGGATTTATCCATGGGGAAAAAATGCTGACAAATCCACCAAACCGTTTCAACGGTTTATGAGTATTTTTATGGCATTCCCAAACTGGTCTGCCTCGGCGGATTGGGAATGAGAGAAAATCGGGGACTACTTCCTTCCCGCCACTTCGTGGTTGTATGGCATGGCACTCAGCTCATTAAGTCAGGAAAGTCCCAATGGTGGAATGAGCATTGCTTCCCCCGCTCTAAAGGGCGGGGCTATTCATAGCAAACAAATTGCAGTAACATGTCAATGTCGAAGAGCATTATGGGTTAAATGCGGTATTAATACCCCCTTTGAAAAATTGACGTTAAGAAATTATTCGAGCAAGCGTAGCAAGAAAAACTGTTTGAGTCCCGCAGCCGCAGGACGAGCCGAAGGACTTAATCTGCTTTAGCAGAGGAAGTTTTTTTTCTTGCAGCGAAGCGAGAATGATTTCAGGCAATTTTTCAGCAGCGGGCGATTTTTCTTTAGTTACTTTCTGCCCCTGTCCCGCACTTGATGCGGGAATCGCTGAAAAGAAAGTAACAGTAACATATTTAGCGCGCAGTCTTTTGGTTTTTAGGGACTAAAGTCCCATGAGATAGGATATTCTCAAATCCCCGCTTTGAACAGCCTGTCTTAAAACATCAATTTATAATGGTTGAGTCAGGGCTAAAGCCCCATTTCAGTTTAGAATCTCAATATCCCCGGCTTAAAAGCCGGGGTTAACATAGTTTTGAGACACACTCTTTAAACCACCCCGCGATAAACTTCCTTCCGGAAGTTTATCTTCTCCCCTTCTAAGATAGGTCCAAAGAACTCCGTGGGAGAGGGGAGCTGTTTAGTTTTCTAACATTTATTACTTTGCATCTTGGCGGCTTTGCGGGAAATAATCTTTTTGACATTTGAATTTCATTTTATCATATTGCATCTGTGAACTATAAAGCATTCTTCAATACCGTATCAACAAAAGCGCACTGCATGCCAGTTGTGATTTTATATGTGACCGAAGGCTGCAACCTGAAATGCCTCTCATGTTCGTACCGCCTGCCAATGCCCGGCGAATTAACCTTTGATGAAATAAAACATCTGGCCCGTGAACTCTCCGCCTTCGGCTTGAAGCATATAGTATATTCAGGCGGCGAGCCGCTTTTAAGGCGCGATTTCAGGGATATCTGCAATCTGTTTACCGTACTAAAAGTCAGACAAACACTGCTTACCAACGGTTTACTGCTTGCCAAACGAGCCGATGAATTTAAAGGAGTATTTAATGAAATTATCGTTTCGCTTGATGGCGCTGATACTGAGACACATAACCGCCTAAGGGGTGTTAATTCATTTGACCTTATCCTCGATGGCATTGCAAAAGCACGCAGAATAAATGCCGCGCCGCAGATATCTATCCGCACAGTTCTGCAAAAGCAGAACTTTCGCCAGCTTCCGGGACTCATTGAGCTTGCCAAACAAACCGGTGTCAGCCGCATTTCATTTCTTGCGGCAGATGTACAAAGCGAAGCTTACGGCAGGGATAACTATCCCTCCCGCGGCGAGGTTGCGTCTGAAAGCTCAATGGCACTCAACAAAGATGAAGTACTTGAGCTGAAGGATATTATTTACCGCGCATCGGTGAAATACAAAAATGAATTTGAAAGCGGGCTGATTGCAGAATCACCCGAGAAGCTCCACCATATTGCGTATTACTATGCAGCCATTATTGGCAATGATACATTCCCGAAGAATTTCTGCAATGCGCCTATGGTATCGGCTGTAATAACATCAACAGGAGATATTCACCCGTGTTTTTTTCTGCCGCAATATGGCAACATCCGCCAAAATAGTTTCAGAGAGCTTATTAATTCCGAACCGATCATCAACACCCGCAGCCGTGTAAAGGTAATGGAGCCCGACCGCTGCAAAAAATGCGTATGCACGTTATTTGTATCTCCCCGCGCAGCGTTAATGGATAGATTTTAGGTGAAGTTACTCATTCCCTGCAACTATTACCGTAAATCTATCTAATCGATTTAAAGGTTAAGGGACTAAAGTCCCTAAGGGGGGTTACCTTCAAATCCCCGCTCTAAAGAGCGGGGCTACACAAAAAGAGACAAAGAAATAGAAAAAAGGCAATCGCTGGATCAAGTGGTTCGATTTAATAAATTACTTTTAGCCCACGGATTTATCCGTGGGAATATGATGCACACAATTCTTCAAAACCGTTTCAACGGTTTTGAAAATTGATGACTAAGTCATCCTCTGAATAATCTGATACACACGTTTTACATTTAAACTCTGGTTTTCTTTAATTACATTGTAAATCAATTATTTACAATCGCTATCAAGGGCATATTAAGGAAAATAAATTATCTTTATAAGTACCATTTTATAGTAAAACCTAAAATGGGAAAGATCGTTTGGGAAAAACTTAAGGGATTCACTTTCATAGTGCGTCCTACTGTTTTTAACCCCGTGGATTTTATTTCAAGTAAAGTATTTATTTCATATATCAATACTCTTGATCTGAACAGTAAACATATACTTGATATGGGCTCGGGCTCCGGGGTTGTCAGTATCATTGCCGCATCAAGAGGTGCTCAGTGCATCGCGGCGGATATCAATCCTGTCGCCATACGCTGCATCACAGAAAACGCTTTGCAGAATAAATTTTCCGGGCAGATCACCGCAATTGAATCAGATCTGTTTGAATCATTGCGGAATACTTATCCGGCAAAATTCGACATAATTTTCTTCAATCCGCCGTACTATAAAGGCAGCCCGCACAATAATTTTGAACGGGCATTCAAAGGCGGACCCAACCTGGAAGTTATTGACCGTTTCCTTGAGGATGCGAAGAATTTCCTTGCTCCCTCAGGCAGGCTTTGCCTGCTGGTATCATCTGATATGGATCTGGATGATCTGTATAACCGCGTAAGATCAGCCGGTTATAGTTACAAAATTATACATACAAATAAAAAACCCTTTGAAACGTTTTATATAATAGATGCAGTTATACAATAATAAAAACAGCACAAGAATCTGATCATATGGGATGGAGAGTCTTTTTGTTCATAGGCGTTTTATTGGGTCTGCAAACCCTTGTATATTTTACATTTATAAATTACTGGAAAACCACAAAGTTTTATAAACCCTCGCACAGATGGTGGACGCTTGCGCCATTTCTGGTCTTCAATGTATCGTTTATAGTGATATCCATTATCTGGGGAAGGAAATTCACTCCCCCCGAGTGGTTCAAAATTCTTGCGCTTTATCCTTTTTATGTCTGGATAGCTGCAACATTTTTCATTTCCATTTGGCTGCTGCTTGGTAAGATAATTAAACTGCCGTTCCAGATACCGATATGGTTAGCTAAAATATTCAAACCGCTTCGCCGGAAAATTAATACGGTCAAAGAAAAAAAAGCCGTTAAGACAGTTGATCTCTCGCGCAGGAAATTTGTGCGATATGCTACAATGGGAATTTCAACATATGCATTCGCCGGCGCGACATACGGAATGCTAAGACATGACTCCTATGAAATTGACCATAAAAAGATCGTTATAGATAACCTGCCGCCTGAACTGCGCGGAACAACCATCACGCTGCTGAGCGATATTCACGCGGGCCAGTATATGAACGAAAAGGAAATGCGCGAATATGCGGATGTTATTAATTCGCTTGAAAGTGATATTGTGTGCATCCCCGGTGACTTTGTGAATTTTGAATCAAGGGATATACACATGCTCACAAGCGCTTTCCGTGATGTAAAAGCAAAACACGGCATATACGGCTCGCTGGGCAACCATGATTTCTTCCAGGATGCTGACTATGTTGCAGGAGCCTTAAATAACGAATCACCTATACAGCTTCTGCGGAATGAACACCGTGTGATAAACATAAAGGGTAAAAAGCTTTACATGCTTGGAATTGATGACACTCAGTCTTCAGGGGCAAGAATGGATGAAGTGCTGAAGTACTATGGCGCAATGGATGATTATTTAAAGAACAATGATCCTGAATTCGCAAACTCACCAAAAGTATTGTTATGTCATAAACCTTACGGCTTTGATACCCTGGCAGCCAAAGAAATTGACCTTGTGCTCTCAGGGCACACGCACGGCGGGCAGGTTGTACCGTTAAAGTTCGGCTCATTCAATTTATCTTTTGCGGCAACTGTAAGTAAATATATTGAAGGTATTTACAAAATAGGGAAATCTAACATGTATGTCAGCCGGGGGATTGGCTCAGTCGGTCTTCCTATCCGCATCAACTGTCCGCCGGAAATTACAAAAATTACGCTCGTCTAAGAAAGACATTTGTCATAGATTTCAGATTTTTGTAGGCCTTTTCTTATAAAAATCTAGCGATAATAAACATTCAAAACCTTAAAAAACTCACCATTTTGGCTAACCAATAAACCGTTGTTTTTACATATTTTTAGTGTTGAATTTTCATCGCCGGTGATATAGATTGCTTTTTTCTCAACTAACATTTTTGTGAACCATGAAAAAAAAACTTTCTACTATTATTGCGTTGGTTTTAATTTCGGTTTTAGTGATTGCCTTCTATCCATTGACAAACGGCCCGGGTAACGAAATTGATTCACCCGGCTATCAAAAAGCAAAACAGGATTACTATAATTCGCTTATCAAATACAGAGAAGATCTTGCTCTTGGAAAAACTGTAAATCCGCCAGTTGACCCTGCCGGATATTTCACAGCAGATGAAAGCGGAAATCTTAGCCTCGCAAATTCACAGACGGGCGAATTAAGAAAGATCCAGCCTTTTGTGGAACAGGATGTTGTTAACACTTATGTGTTCACTCAGTCAACCCAGAGCTACACATCCATAAATACTACCGGAACGATGGTTGCAGGCAGCTCAAATTGTGACGACGCATCTTACGGAACATTTCCTATCGGGTTCACATTTACATACAACGGAACTGCTCAGACAACTTTCGGTGTATGCTGTAATGGTTTCCTTAGTTTTGGAAGCGTACCTTCATCAAGTTACACGCCGCTTTCAACTTGGACCAATGTTATCGCTCCGGGCGGGCAGGATTGCCAGCTGTATACTGATGGCGCCATTTATTATCAAACAACAGGCTCCGCGCCAAACAGGGTTTGTACAATTGAGTGGTATCACCAGGGATTCTGGCCATCTTCAGGCAACGAGCTGAGTTACCAGATAAAACTTTACGAAACTACAAACGCCGTTCAGCTTGTTTACGGTCTCGGTAATCATACTTCATCAAGTGTGTTCCAGGTCGGCATAAACGGCAGCCCTAATACTGATTTCGCAAACAGGACCACAACATCAAACTGGTCTTCAACAACTGCCGGCGGATCAAACTCCGCAACATGTACTTTTAATACAACAGTATACCCGGCTTCCGGATTAACATTCCAGTGGGCTCCGCCTGCACCACCGCCTACACCGGTTCAGGTCAGACCCGTATACGGATCTGTAGGCAGACCGCAGAACGATACACTTCAGTGGAATGCATCATCGGGCGCAACAAACTATAATTTGCAGCTTGCAACAGATACAACTTTTGCAACATTACTGTACAGCGATACAACTTTGACAGGAACACAATATACAATTGGCACATTTACTCCTTTATCAACATACTGGTGGAGAGTTCGCGCCAAAAATGCTGTTGGCTGGAGCGCTTTTTCGCCCGGCTGGAAATTCAAGATCATGGGACCCGCAACCGTACCGGTTCTGCTTACGCCGGCGAATAATGCGGTAAACCAGCCCATATCATTAAGCTGTATCTGGAGCAGGTCTATTGACCAGACAGCCAGACCCATTCCTCTTCATATTATTTCTCCTGAAGGTGAATACTCCACTGATGCAGTTTCAAACTACTGGTTTGAGATCTATTCAGATACAACGGCAGCGCCATTTGTAAGAGACTCAACCTTAACCGATACAACAAGGGCTTTAACAGGATTAACAAACAACACAAATTACTGGTGGAGAGTTAAAGCTAAAAACAATATCGGGTGGGGTGCCTTCTCAGCATACTTCAAATTCACAACAGTTGTTGCCGTACCGGCTGCGCCGAGCAATATTTACCCCGCTAACGGTTCAACCGGCATTATTCCTTCAACGCTTATAGACTGGAGCCTTGTATCCGGCGCAGCAACATACAAACTGCAGGTTTCCACCGACTCAACATTTACTTCAGCACAGCTTGATACAACAGTAAGTGTTGATAGCGTCAGAATTCCGGTAGGCAGACTGCTGAACAATACAAGATATTACTGGCACGTAAGGTCACAGAATGCAGGCGGAAACAGTGCGTACAGTCCGTTGTGGAATTTTACCACTTCGCCGTTATCCGTTTCAGGTACGGGTGAAATTCCGAAAGTATTCAGGCTCTACCCGGCTTATCCTAATCCGTTCAACCCAACTGCAACAATTAAATTTGATATACCGGTAAGCTCAGCGGTTAACATTGAAATATTTAATTCAATTGGCCAGTCAGTAGGTACCCTGGTCAATTCAGATATGGAAGCAGGCTCATACTCTGTAATTTGGGATGCAGCCGGTTCATCCAGCGGCGTATATTTCTACAGGCTTACAGCCGGAAATTACACTGAAATTCATAAAATGGTTTTATTAAAATAATTTATCTTCATTCAGATGAAACTAACGCCGGTTAACAGCCGGCGTTTTTTATTGCCACAGCATTTACTTTCATTTCTTTATATTTTTGCAGATGAAAATGATATTAATTCTCCTGATGCTTTTATCACCCGTCCTGTACTCACAGCAATCCGCTATTATTACATACAATTTTTACTCCAACGGCTCGCCGGCGGGTACCCCGCCTTTAGTGCTTGAAGCATCATCGGTAATTTCTAAATACATCAATGCTTCAGGTGAAACATTCTACATTGATCACCCTTCGCAAAAAACATACCAGACTACCATATTAAAAAACGGCGAGGTCATCACCGATGAAGAGAGTATCAGCAATTATCCTGTACCTGAGCTGCAAACTGATACTATGACAATTCTCGGCTACCTGTGCAAAAAGGCACACGTTGTTATACGTTCAAATCATATTGATATATGGTACACTGCCCAAACGGAATTTAAGGGAACACCCTCAATCAATATTGGCCCGGCACTCGGACTGGTACTCAAGATTATCCGCAACGGGAATTTCGAGATTCGCGCTGAAAACATAGAGCTGAGCACCAAAATGATAACCCTGCCCTATTCACTGGGTAAAATTGTTGAGCTGCCTTTCTACAGATACCTCGTCACAGCGCAGAACTACACAACTGTAAATATATTCCAGAACGAAAAAATAAATTACGGCGATAAGCCTGTAAATCTTCTAACAAATTCGCCTGATATCACTTACCGCTTTTCAGAGGGCACTGTGATATTACGGAAAGTTAAGCTGCCTGAAAATATGGGCGCACACTCCGTTGTTGCGGAGCTCACCGAGCGCTCAGCCGGTGATGCATATGACAGGACAGGCTCATTGTTCATTATTCCCGATATTACAAAGGATACTTCCCTCACATTTATTGACGCGTTCATAAACGGCATAAAGGCTCTGCCTTTGTATGAAGCAAAAAATAAAAAAGACTACCGCGGTTTTACTTTGACTGATAAATATACTCCCCCAATTGAACTCATGCGTTTTATTACGCCGTTTGGTATAGGTCACTTCAACAGCCAGGTACAGGTTTACGGTGTTACCTGGGAAGATTCCGTCACTTACAAACAGGATATTACAAACCTGGTGCCAGCCCTCGGGGGTGAAGTATGGTTCGGTGTGTTCATTGGCTGCTATGATAAAGGCGGACATGAAGTGAGTCTGCGGCTGAAATATTACCCCGATGATATTCCTCAGGAAGTACAGTCCGTGCCAAAGGCCTTTATCCAGCCGTTAATGTTTACAACCAATATCATGGAAGCAAGCTCGCAGGAATACTCAACACTTTTTGAAACCGATACGCTTACCGTTGATGTTGATATTCCCGAAGGGATTAAGGAACTTACATTAAGATATATTTCAACCGGTCACGGCGGCTGGGGTAATGGAGATGAGTTCAACAAAAAAATGAATTACATTTTCGCAGATGGTAAACCCGTGTACAGCTTCATCCCGTGGCGTGATGACTGCGGAATGTACAGAAAGTATAATCCCGCTTCGGGGAATTTCCCAAACGGTATGTCATCAAGTGACTTCAGCCGCTCGGGCTGGTGCCCGGGCTCAACATCGCTGCCTGTTGATATTCCGCTGAACTTAAAGCCCGGCAGGCATACAATTTCGGTTTATATTCCTTTAGGCAAACCCGAAGGCACGAGCTTCAGCGCATGGAACGTATCAGCGGTACTTATCGGCAAGTATTGAATCATGAAAAGCTCCCCTCCTTTCCTAAGGAGGGGAAATCACGCCGCAGGCGTGATGGGGTGGTCAAGTTGTTTTATACAATCAGACTCAATTGAGCGCAATACACCAGCAATGGGCGCAGCCCATCGAAATAATAAAGACAAAAGCAGAAGCCGCGACCATGCCTTGGGCTTGGCACAGAGCGGCGTAATATAACAGCGATGGGCGCAGCCCATTTGCATAAAGCAAAAATTGAGAAGATTACCCCCTCTTAATCTCCCACATACCGTTGGTAGTCCTTCGGCCTGTCAGGGGGAGAAGAGCCCGCCTTGGGCGGGCGAAGTAGGGGTAAATAATAAAATTGAAGCCCCAACGGGGCGAAATACATCAGCGATGGGCAAAGCCCATCGAAGATTAGCAAAAAAAAATTAAGCCCTGAAAGGGCGCAATATTTCATAACAAGATTAATTCTTCTGAAAACTAAAATTCTCATATCAATATTAATGGTCTCTTCATCCCTGCGCGCCCAAAACCCGCGCTTGGAATACAGTCAGTTGAGCGATACCATACCTCAAAGCAGCCTCTCATCATCTCAGGCTGATTCCATTTTCAATTTCATAGTATCAAACAAACACCTAATCGATCTTGAAGACTGCAACATATGCAAATCACGCGCGCACATAATTTCACGGGTTATAGAAAAATACTTCCCCGCGGTAATTCCCGCCAAAGTGTGGCTGGTAGCGGATTGTAAAAGGAGCTCAAAAACAGAATATTACAAATACAAACCCGCGGTATTACTGCAATCACGGGGAAAGTGCACAAACTGGGCTTATCACGTTGCGCCGGTTATCATTACAGCAAATGATACAATTGTAATTGACCCCTCCACTCAAACCAGACCGGTAAGCTTAAGCAAATGGGCAGGTGATATCATTCCCAATAACGGCGCGGGATTTTTGATAATAAAAGATAAAAGATATTACATCTACCCGCAGAATAAAGATGACCTTATGCTGGATACAATATCCAGCTGGAACAATGAAAATAAAAATTTGACCGATGATAAGTATCTCCGCTCTGTAGATGAAACACTGCAGGCAAAACACAGGCTGTTTGAACCATGGCGTTTCAATTATTACATATCAGAATTAATGAAACTGCTTGAGTGAAAATGAAGCATTATTTAGTATCCCAAACTGGAGTTTGGGATACAGGGATAAAAATTCAATTATTATGATAATCACATCCAAAATACTATCATCACACCCGGAACTCACTCACGGCATCTCAACACGCTTTGCAGATGAGCCGCCATTTTACAATAATCTAAGCAAACACGTTGGCGATAACCCCGAAACAATTTCCAAAAACCGCGCGCGGTTTTTCGGCTCGCTGGGTATCGCCGAAGCATCTCTTGTTCACGCAAACCAGATTCACTCAGATGGCGTATCAATTGTAACCAAACCCGGACTCTATCCCAATACCGATGCGCTTATAACATCGCAGAAAGGGTTGAATCTGGTTATATCAGTTGCGGACTGTATGCCGGTTATGATATATGATGAATCAAACCACGTTATTGCGAACATTCACTCCGGCTGGCGCGGCACGCAGAAAAACATTGCCGGCAAAACAATTTCAATAATGAAAACTGATTTCCATTCCAAACCCGCTGAGCTTATTATATTTATGGGACCCGCCATCAGCAAACCCAATTTTGAAGTTGATAAAGATGTAGCTGATATGTTCCCCGCTGAATATGTTTCACCAAAACCTAACAGCGAAGGAAAATTTATTGTTGATACAGGCCGGATGGTTTACGAAAGCCTGCTTGCTGCCGGCGTGCCGGCAAAAAATATCGAGCAATTCCCGGGCTGCACTTATGATACGCCGAATCTTCACTCCTACCGCAGGGATAAATCCGGCTCGGGCAGAATGTTCGCTGTATTGGGAATGAAAGAGTAAATCCATACAAATACACATCAGCGCACCGAAAGTCAAAAATAAAAAAATCTGATTTAGAACTATATTTTTTCTTAATTTATGATTAGATTTATACTGTAAGCTTCACAATTCTTTCTACGGAGGTAAATTTGAAAAAGCTCTCTTGCTTTACAGCCTTTCTGATGCCACTATTTTTTATTCTCTTCATCCAACCTTCTCTCTCGCAGCAAAGCAGGGTTCTGGAAGAAACAACCGCGAACCTGCACCCGGATTTTTATATCTCCACGCCTGATTTCTATTTTTTGCCGGGCGAGCCGGTTCCGGTAACTATCAGCTCAACTTCAATCAATATTCCGGCGGAATTCACCATAAAGGTTTACCGCATCAGCGACCCTGAGTTGTACTTAACAAAACAAAACCATGTACACAAGTTTTCCGTGATAGGTAAAGATAGCTCAAACCTGATGGCGCTTATGGAAGAAACATATTCTGCCAAAAATGTACTTCTTCCCAAACGCATTAAAAATTCCAGTATGCTTTGGATCAACCGGGAAATTACTTTCACACCTAAAAGAAGCGGGGCGTATTTAGTTCGTGTATCGTATAAAGATAAGATCGCATCCACCGGCTTTTTTGTAACAACAATTTCAATATTGACCCGTTACACCGAAGGCTCAGTGCTGAACTTTACATGTGAACGGAAAACCGGCGCGCCGGTTGATAGCGTAAAACACAGTTTGTATCTCAATTCCATAAAAGCAGGCGAGCAGTTTTCACCTAACAGCGCTCAGAATTATTACTTTACCCAAAGCGATAAAGAACTGTTTTACCGTTACGGATATGTAATGCCGCTTTTCATTTCACAAAAAAACGATGAGGTCGCAGTATCTGACCCCAATTATTATTTCAATGGCAGGCCGCAGCCTTTCAGCGCGCTTATAGTAACAAGCCAGCCGGTTTACCGTCCGCCGGGAAAAGTTGATTTCAAAATATCGCTTCGGGAAATGACTGACTCAGGTTACACGGTCTTTGCCTTAAGAGATGCTGTGGTGAGAATAACTGACCCAAAAGGCTCCGCGGTATACAGGAAATACATAGCCACCGATAAATTCGGCAGCTTTGCAGACAGCATTTTCATTGAAAAAGAGGCGCCCCTTGGAAATTACAGCATAACGGTTGATATCACCGAAGGCGGCGACTCGACTGCTGAAGATAAAATGATATATCAAACCTTCAGCCAATCATTTGGTGTTGAAGAATATAAAAAACCCGAATACAAAGTAGAAGTAAAAACCGATAAGAAGCAGTACGGGACGGGCGAAAAGATTGAAATTGATATTCAGTCAGATTATTATTTCGGTTCCCCTGTGCCCGATGCAGAAGTAACTTACGATGTTTTTAAAAAACCGCTGCATAAACCCTGGTGGTATTACAGCGAATACAGCTGGTTCTACAGAGATTATTACAGTACAGTTGGAACTGAAAACAATTATGAAAACTCTCAATACATATTTTCTGAAAAAGGTAAACTGGATGAGAACGGTCATTTAAAAGTAACATACAAAATTGATGAGGATTTTAATGAAGGCACTAAAAAAGATCCTTACGAAACGGACTACATTTACATAGTAAATGTGCGTGTTACCGATAAATCAAGAGCCAATGTCTCCGCTGCAACGGATGTAAATGTAACGCGCTCAGATTACTTCATTAACGCGCATGCTGATAGATCAGTAACCCGCCCCGGTGAAAAGATCGGGGTTACTGTTAATGCCCGCGATTTTTCAGATAAGCCTGTGGAGGCTAACTATACCGTTTCTGTTTACCGCGTAGTTTATGAAAAGAAAGTAAAAGTTAAAACATACCTTACAACCATGTCAGGCAGAACATCTTATTTGGGTGATGATGTGATATTCATTCCTACTGAACCTGAAGGATATTATGAAATTGAAGTTACTTCGTTCGATTCAAAGAACACAAAGCTCACAGCAATGACGGGTTGTTTTGTAACGGCGGGCAAAATGAGCTGGTGGGAGCGCAATGAAGCAACTCTAAGCATACTGCCCGAAAAAGATACATACTTTCCCGGTGATACAGCGGTAATATTTGTTGAAACTCCCCATGATACAGATATCACTCTTTTAATTGATGCAGCCAACAAAAGCGTTGTGTATTTCAGCGTTCAGCAAATTTCAGGCGGCGCCGCTTATTTAAAGATACCACTTGGCGATAACACTGCCCCGAATATTTATATTCACGTCTCGTATATAAAAAACGGTATCCTGTACTCAAACTCAAAACCCGTTGCCGTCATTCCACGCAATAAATTCCTTGATGTACAGTTAAGCTCGGATAAAACCATTTTTAAACCGCAGGAAGAAGGTGAAATTACCGTTACTGTTAAGAATTCACTTGGTATGCCGGTAAAGAATTCCGAGATAACCCTTGGTATAATTGATGAAAGCGTTTACGCTATCGCACCGGAAAATACTAAAGATATCCGCGGCATCTTTTACGCACCGGTTGCTGAAGTAAATTCGCTTTTTTACAGCAGAACGTACATCCACAGAACCCAAAGCTATTCAGCGTTTCCGGGATTGTTTGAATTATACAATGCGCGCTCAGGAGATAATAAAATGTCGTTTGTAAACACAGAGATCTACAGTGAAATGGGCGCGAAATTTTACAATGCGGGAATATTGATAAACGGAAAATACCTTGCCGGGTACACCAATAGCGATGGCAAACTTAACTTCTCGCTGCCTGAAGGCGAATATGAAATTTCGGTGATTTACCAGAACAGGATCATTGAAGGCGTTTACAAATTAAAGTTCACTCAAACCGGACCCAACCTGCTGCAGCTAAAAATAACTACAGAAGAAATATTATTTGCTGAGCTTAATAAAAATCTGCTGATAACTTCGGAGGAGAAATCAGGAAAAGGCAGCATCTACGGTATTGTGGTAGATGATAAAGGTGATCGGTTAATTGGGGCACGAGTCGAAATAAAAAACACAAATTTCAGAACCGGCACAGATGAAAAAGGCGAGTATGCTTTTTTTAACCTGCCAGAGGGCAAGTATGATCTTAAATGTTCAAATGTAGGATACAACTCCACCATTATTACCGGTATTCTCGTTGAAAATAATAAGCCTCAACGAGTTGGGATCACATTAGGCATAGGCGGAGTGGTTTTAGACACTACGGTAATATTACATAAAAACACCATTGATAACAACTCAGGTAAGATTATCGGGACTGAATTCATAGATAACACAGGCATCAGAGGTATCGAAAATATTGTATCAAAAACAAGCGGAGTGGTTTTGGATGAAAAAGGTCAGGAGATAAATATTCGCGGCGGCAGAACCGATGGCTCGCAGATAATCATAGATGGTGTAGTGACTAACAATCCGCTTGAAAAGGAAAATAAATTCGTTGAAGCCGTAACACGCAGTGAATTCAAAGACGCCGCTTTATGGATGCCCGCGGTTTATACCGATGAGAATGGAATTGCAAAAGTGAAGGTCAAATTCCCCGATAACCTTACTACATGGCGTGTAACTGCAAGAGTGCTGAGCGATAAAACAGACGCGGGGCAGAATACTTATTCGGTAACTTCGCGCAAGGATCTTATCATAAGAGTTGAAACTCCCCGCTTCTTCCAGCAAAACGATGAAGTAACGGTTTCAACAATTGTACACAACTACCTTGATGAAGAAAAGACCGCAAAGGTTACAATGAAGCTTGATAACCTTACACTGCTTAATAATACTTCAGGTGAGCAGCTTATTACACTTGGCAAAAACGAAGAAAAACGGGTTGATTGGCTTGTTAAAGTAAATAATCCCGTTGGCATAGGCAATGTATTGGCTTCGGCATTGACCAATGAAGAGTCCGATGCAATGCAGCAGCTTGTTCCGCTGCAGCCCTTCGGCTTGAAGGTGCAGACTAATTCAGCGTTTGATCTGTCCAAAACTTCAGGTGGTGTAAGCAAAACATTCCCGCTGCCTGAAGGTACCGATCTAAAAAGCGCGTACCTGCAGATAGGGCTCTCGCCATCAATCGCTTCATCAATTCTTGGAAGTATGGATTATCTCATAGGCTATCCCTATGGATGCATAGAGCAAACCATGAGCCGGTTTATGCCAACAATAATTACATCGGGTACGTTAAAAAAGCTCGGCGCCCCTTTAGACCCGTATTTTACCCAGCAGACACCAAAAATGCTTCAGAAAGGATTAAGCAAGATATACTCCCTGCAAAAAAATGATGGCGGCTGGGGCTGGTGGCCTAATTCCGCATCAGATCCCTACATGAGCGCTTATGTTCTCTACAGCCTTAAGCTTGCAGCTGATGACAGCATAAAAATTAAGAGCAAAGTTCTCAATAAAGGAACTCAGTATTTATACTCCGCCCTGGGTGATAAAAAACTTGAAGCAACTACCCGGGCTTATATTACTTTTGTGCTTTCAGGTTTACGGCAGTCGCCCAAAAACACAAAATTGCTTAACAAACAGTTTGAGCTTCTTGGTAAAAAGGAACTCTCAAGCCTTGCGATGGCAATGCTTTCAATGGCTGCAGGCAATATGATAAAGACCGGCACTCAGCAAAAGTATATTAACCATGTGATGCGCGAAGTTAATTACATTGATGATGATAAAGCCTGCTGGAGCTCGAAAGTAAAGCGGTATAACTGGCAAAATGATGAGATAATTACGACTGCTATGGTATTAAAGGCTCTGCTTGCAGATCCTTTAAGCAGGAAAGAGAATAAGGATATGATAGAAAAAACCGTTAACTGGATGCTCGCCATAAAACGCGGTAATTCATGGGGCAATACACTGCAGAATGCATTTATTATTTATTCACTTACTGATTATCTTAAGGCTTATAATGAGCTTGAGCCCGACTATGATATTAAAATACTTGTTAACGGAAAAGAAGCCGGAACTAAACATATCAGAAAAGATGATATCTTCAAAAAAGAAGAGCGGTACTTTATAACCGGTGATATGCTTAAAACAGGTGATAACGAAATCAGGATAGAAAAAACAGGCACGGGGAAATGTTACTTTACAACAACTTTTGTTTATTACGAAAAAGAAAATAAAAAGGAGATCAGCAGCACATATAACGGCTTTGATATTGAACGGGAATATTATGAACTGAAGAAAGTATTTGACCCGAAGAAAAAAATATACACCTATCAGAAAAGTGAATTCAATGGTACCATTACTTCCGGCAGTGAATTGCTTGTAAAAGTTAAGGTCTACCCCAAAGACCCCGCGAATGAATACTTTATGCTTGATGAGCCAATACCCGCGGGATGTGAAATAATAAAAGAAGACTGGGCTTACCCTATTGAAAATGAGAACAGCTACCAGGGCAGGTCAAAGGGTCTTTGGAGCTGGTGGTACTCTGATATGGATATAAGAGATAACAGGATAGTATTCTTTGCTTCATCAATGGTTCAGCAGGAGTATGAGTTTTCGTATCTGCTCCGCGCGCAGATACCGGGCACATATAACGTAATGCCATCAAAGGGAATGCTTATGTATTACCCTGATTATAACGGCTCGGGGGAAAACTACCTGATGAAAATTAAAGATAAACAATAATTGCGTTATTAAAAAAAGTTCAGACCCCCTCTCATGCCTGAGGCAGACCTTCGGCCGGCTCAGGCGGGTACTCCCCTTTGTAAAGGGGAGATGGTGGAAAGCCACGAAGTGGCGATATACATCAGCGATGGGCAAAGCCCATCGAATTATGAAAGCAAAATTAAAACAAGCCCCGGAGGCCAATGGACTGGCTCTGACATGTCGTAGATCTGGCTTTGACAGAAGGCGAAATCAAAATTAGTTATATTATACACTTTGATCTGCTAACGGTTTATTCCGCCCTTCCAGGGCTTCATATTCGGGGGGTTATCCTAACCCCCGCCATAAATGGCGGGGCTATAACAATAATAAATAATTTCTTTGCCCCAAGGGGGTACACTGCCCTTTGCGCACTTTGCGGTAAACGGTTTTTCATCCCCCCACAGCTTCCTAAGATCATCCACAACGATAATTTTTCATCCTGACAAGGTAGTTTTCTTTATACCCTGCTTTTGTATCTTAATTCCCTGAAAATGATAACAATTTCAGTACCTACTTTATTATTTATCACGGCTTCGCCATCAAGCTGGGCCGCAAGGCTGGTAAGCAGTGTCATTCCAAGTGAATTGGTTTTTCCCGGATCAAAGTTTTCGGGAAGTCCCTTGCCGTTATCTTTTATGGTAAGCCTGTAACAGGTATTTGGCTTATCGTTACCGCTTATATCATGATCGCCGCCATCGCAGTACTGCAGCGTTACTTTTATTTCGCCCGCGGCATTTCCGGGGAATCCGTGTTTAAGTGAGTTGGATATTCCTTCATTCAGTATTAAGCCAATCGGTATAATTGTATCCAGCCCGAATTCAATTCCGTATGTTTCACAGGTAAACTTTACCCTTTCAAATGTTACGCCATAAGATGAGTATATGTTCTTTGCCAGCATGAACATGTATTCCTTCAGCGATGTCTTCCCGATGCTGCTGCTTTGATACAGGTTTTCATGTACAAGCGCCATAGCTTTTACGCGGTTACGGCTGGAATTTATCGCTTCTATAGCTTCGGGGTGCCGGTACTGCTCTACCTGCATGTTAAGCAAACTTGAAATAACCTGCAGATTGTTCTTAACCCTGTGGTGAATTTCCTTAAGCATTACTTCCTTTTCTTCCAGCGAATCTTTAAGCTCTTTATCTTTCTTTTTCTTTTCGGTTATATCCTGCTTAATGGCTATGTAATGCGTTACGGTACCGTTTTCATCCGTTATGGGCCCTATAGATGCCGACTCCCAGTAAAGCTCACCGTTCTTTTTCATATTAAGGAATTCGCCATGCCATACCTCACCAGCATCAAGTGTGCTCCACAACTTTTCATATATTTCCTTTTTTGTTTGCCCTGATTTTAGTATTCCCGGATTCTTACCTATCACTTCATCGGCATTATAACCTGTCAATTCTGTAAAGTAGGGGTTAACATATTCTATTTCATAATTTGAATTAGTTATTACAATACTGTTCGGGCTTTGCTCAATACCTTTTGAAAATTTTCTTACCTGTTCAAAAGCTGCCTCTTTTTCAGCAAATTCAAGCTGAATTTTCCTGTTCAGCATTGCGCGCTGCATTGCCAAAGCAAACAGCACGGCAAATGGCTCTAATTTATGCAGGTCTGAATCAGAAAAAACTCCTTTGCGGAAGCTCTGCAGCTGAAGGACTCCGTAAACTCTTTCGTCATATTTAAGCGGAATTATTATCGCAGAGCGCGGCGGCTGGTAATCCATACTGCTTCTTTCTTCAGGTGAGTGCTGAACGCCATCGGTATCCAGGTACATCAGCGTTTTGGATCTGTTCATCCAGTCTTCGTAATCATGCACAATAAACGGCCGGCCTGTTTTTATAGCATGTGTCTGCGGGCCGCCGCTGGTTTCATCAAACTTTATTACCGGGAAGGAATCCGGGTCCAGCCGGTCTCCTTTGATCTGCAGCCCCTCACAATTGATAAATTTCCTGTCTTCAGAAATGGATGTTAAAATGATGCAGTCTGCAGCAACAATTTTTTGAAGCAGTGTAAAATTCTTATTGTACAATTCCTGAAGATCAAGTGTGCTGTTGGCTTCTATTCCTGCGTTATAAAGCACTTTAAGATATTCATTATTCCTTTTTATTTCTTCATCATATTGCTTCTTAAGGGTCACATCCTCGTTATAAGCAAGTATGGCTTCCACTTTGCCATCTTTATTTATTACGGGCCGGGAATAAATTTTTATGTTTATATCTTCACCGGATTTTTTTCTTCTCGTCAGTTCTTTGCCTTCAATAAACTTCTTTTCCTGGTTAAGCCTGATATTCTCCTGCAGCTCGTGCATCTTTTCAGGGGGGACTACCGGCAGAATTTTACCCAATGTCTCCGCGGCGCTCCATCCGAACATGTCCTCGGATGCTTTATTCCATATACTTATGATCCTTCCTTCAGTATCAAGATCAAAGATTCCCATAGGTGATGCCTCAATAACGGTCTTCAGGTAATCTGTTTTCTGTTTTAATTCATCCTGTGTTTTTTTAAGATCTGTAATATCAATTGCACTGCCAAGAATTTCAAGCGGCAGACCGCTTTCATCTCTCTTGAAAATACAATCGTGGCTCTTAAACCAGCAATAATGCCCAAGCTTATGCTTCATTCTGTATTCAAACTCAGCAGCTTCACCGTCTTTAAGATGCATTACCTGGGACTGTAAATACTCAAACATTCTTTGTGCGTCTTCAGGGTGCATCAGGTCTTCAATGATACTGATACCGGGATCGTTGAACTCTTCCAGCCTGTAACCCAGTATCCGTTCAAGTGCTTTGTTAGCATATACCTGCCTTCTCTTCTTAAGGTCATATATATACACCACCACGTGACTTGAATTCACCAGATGACTGTTGAATTTTTCTGATTCTTCCAGCTTGTGAAGGCTTCTTGTTATTTCAGTTTCATCGGTGAGTATTGAAAGCAACGAAACAAATTCACCTTTATCATTCAGCTCAGGATATGAATGCACCTGCAGATACCTGTCTCCGTATGCCGCTTTCTTTACTATGCCCTCACCGGTTTCAGAAATAAAGTTTATTGTCTTTTTAACCCGTTCAACCAGTTCCTGGTCAGAATAGATATCCTCCGGTCTTAACCCGGCTATATCTTCTCCGGGTTTTATCTTAAGGTAGTCCTTCAGTATGTTTCTTGCGGCATTGTTCATTAACATATACTTCCCGTCCGGGGTACCCCTTATAATTCCTACGCTCAGCCGCTCGGTCAATGATCTGTATTCCGATTCACGCTCAATTAGTGCATGGCTGTTTTTATGCAGCGCAAAAAAATATTTTTTCAACAAAAAAAATATAAGCGCCGATGTTACAGTTACGAATAACATACCCTTACTTATCTCAATAAGGTAATGTTCATACCCATAATGCTGATATGCTGCATTTATCAGATCTGAAACCACTATCCATGCAGTACTTACAAAAAAATAGATTAAACTTATCTTTAATAAATGTCTGAAAGGGTCGGTATTAAGAAACTTATTAGTATTATTCATTAATCCCCATAAAAGTTTACCCGCTATTTCGGGAAAATACGGTTACAAATTAACAAATCACAACATCATACAAAATGAGTGGAGTCAGACAATTTTATGATATTTATCGCTAGGGTGCTAAATTGTGCGCAAAATTGAGGTTTTGAATAAAAAAAGACGGGTCTAAACCCGTCTTTTATAAAAATATCAGTTCTTTTAATTCTATGTGTTAGAGCTCATTACTTTTTCACTTTTGTCTTTTCACTTTTGCGTTCAAGCCTCACGCGCCGGTGTGAGTCGAAGTCCCGCAAGAATCACCTTTGGTGATTCGCCGGCGGGATCACTTTTGCCTTAAAAGTTACGGCCTTGCTTCAACATAATACAGGTCATTACCCTTTGAGGCTATAAATGAAAGAACACCGTCTTTCACAACAGCATCGGTATAACCGGTATAAGTATCGCCAAGCTTTTTGTCATTTACATAAAGCGAGTATTCATAAATATAAGACCCTTTATCTTTCATGCTGCCTGCAAAGTAAGTTAATTTACCGTTCACATATTTCAGGTCTATAATATTATCAAATTCTTTGCTTTCTCCTTTATTGGTATATACCTTGTAAAGGTATGTGTAATTTTTTTTAT
Organism: uncultured Ignavibacteria bacterium; assembly: GCA_937873695.1. Classification (GTDB taxonomy): domain Bacteria; phylum Bacteroidota; class Ignavibacteria; order Tepidaquicellales; family OLB5; genus OLB5. The sequence goes on along the minus strand of CALMYL010000023.1, from coordinate 8,550 downwards.
CAACAAGCTCGCCTGCCATGTAAGCGTAACCGCTTTTGCCTTCGGTAAGTATAATTGAGTTGCTCTTCCAGTCAGCGGTGTTAACAGTATTGTACGGACCGAATTCCTCATCATCAATTATCACATAGCTCTTATCGGGGATATTTTTATCGTAATTGCCGTACTTCACGCCTATATAAACAATCTTTCCGTTTGGCATAAACCTGGCTTCGCTTATGTAATCGTATAACCCTGAAATAACTTCGTTGTTGTAAACAACAAAATATTTATTATTCTTATCCGAAGCGGCAAACATAAGCTCGCCTTTGGGACCGAAAACAGGGCTGGTTATTGAAGAATACTCTTTCCCCTTTTTGCCGTCAATTACAAGACTGCTGCTCCACACTGTCGAGCCGTCTTTACCGGGTTTCTCACTTGAGATTATATAATAAAGCTTCCCTTGTGGAGTAAATGCGTAATTATAAATACTTCCTTCCACTGTATTTATTGCATCGCCGCCGCGCATTAATGTTGAGCGGTATTTGTAATCACCTGCTGAATCCTGGCCTACATACATTGGGTTGCCGTCACTGTCAAAATCAATCGGACCGTATATCCAGTCAAATTGTTTATACTCTTTATCGCCTCTTACTACAAAAGTGTTCCCTCTTTCTTCGTAAAACCTGCCCTGTGATTTAGCAATGTAACACGGTTCACCCTGCTGGTTGAACTTCAGGTCATACCAGGTAATATCACTGTAATGTTTCTGTTCAGTATCGCCTATCACCAGGAATGTTTCATTTGCAAGTGTTGCAATATAATATACGCTTCCGCTTTTTGTGAACCCGACATAGCCAACCGGTTCACCTTCTGAATAGCCGTCAGGCGTATAAGCAAGCCTTATATCATCATATGCTTTGCTTTTGGTAAGCTCGCCTGTTTTAGTATTATACTGCACCATATAATTTTTGTCGCCTTCTTTTGCGGCATAATAAAGAACGTTATCTCTTATCACCCATCCGTCGGCCACGTAATCATATTCAGCTATAATTTCATTGTTCTTAAGAACTGAATATCTGTAAACAGTATCTGAGATATTTTCGCTCCCAATCATGTAAGAATTTCCTTCATGATCAAAAACCGCGTTGTAGGTCATCGCATAATTGAACGGCTTTGAACTGCCACGTGGAGTAATTATAGTGAACTTTGTGGTTGTGGTATCATACGCTGCATAAGCCCACCCGCCTGTTGGTGCATCATATTTAAGTGAATAAGCATCAACCTGCCCGTTAACAGCAGTTATGCCGGTTATCAGCTTCTGATTGATAGTCTGTGAATTAACTGCATAACCAAAGCAAAACAGAGTAATTACCAGTAAAAATGTACTTCTTTTCATATTTTATTGTAAATTTATAGTTTTAGTTATACAAAGATACTTAAAGAAATATCTTCCGCCAATCTAATAAACATGAATTTGTATGGAAAAATACCGGCATTTGTTTTTCACCGGGCCCGGGAATTACTCCCCGGTAAGCAGCTGTTTTCTCAGCGTATGCTAAGTTAAAAAAAGGCGGCGGCCGCAAAAGCCCGCCGCCTGTATAATGCGGTTTTCGTAAAACTTATTTTATGGCTGCTTATTTATCCTTAAGCATTCGCACATATCCCGAAGCAATAGCGTCACCGTTTTTCTTAACTGCGCTCACTTTATACTTGCCCGGCTCAGGGAAGAATATATCCGCAAAGAAAATATAATCCCAGGATGCCTGTACATCAAACGGTTCACTTGATACTTTACTCCTTATTCCCGCTACATCCCTTTCGATCAATATGCTGATACTCACCACGCCAACCGGTTTTTTGGTGCGAAGCATCACGGTTATCGTGCCTCCCTTTTCGGGAAGATAAAACTCGCTGCTGTTGCCAATTTCCTTGCTGTCTTTATACTCTTCGCAGAAATAGAGCGTATCGTTGCGCTGCCCCTGCGCGAACACAGAATTTGAACTAAAAACTACAACCCCAAACAACAGGATCAACAGAGATAATTTATAGTTAATTTTCATTTTTATTTTAATATTTATTGGAAGTGGACTGCTTATTTGCCAAACATAGCGGTTTATTCAAATTATTTCAAGCCTATGAATTTTAGGCGATTGAATTCAGAAAATTGTCGGCAATCAAAGATTCTTTTTCAGTTTTGATAAATTCTAAAATGGGGTTCATCTTCTAAAAAGAAAAATCAAAACAAAGGATCACCACTAAGGCTCAAAGACTCAAAGAGAAGCAAAATAATTGCTTTCAAACCGGCCTATGAAAAACAGCGTATAAAAACGTGAGAACGCATTTAAAAAGCAAAAAATCTGTTTGACCCGCCTAAGGCGGGGAGTTATTTTTTGCAGCTAAGGCGTTCGAAACGTTTTAGCTGTTTTTCATCCGCCGGCGATTTTTCTTTGGTTACTTTCTTTTGATCGCTCAAAAGAAAGTAACAGAAAGTACCGGAAAATCACCTCAAAACAAAAAAGCCGGCATTTGGCCGGCTTCATTGTTAAACTCAATGCTTAATGAATTTTATCTTCCTTTACCCTGTTTGTTGCCGTTTCCTTTTTTGTTCATCTTCTTCTGACTCTTTTTGTTCTTGTTGCCTTTTTTATTCTTCTTACCTGTTCCGTCTTTCTTGGGGACGCAGTTCGGGTCTTTTTGCTGAAGCCTGTCACGTTTTCTATCCTGGTTACCCGTGCAAGCCTTCAGCGGGTCGCCGTTTCCGGCAAGATTCATTTCTGCTGCTGTTACAAGTGTGGTGGATATGGACGTTGCGGCAAAGAGCAGTGCGATGAGTTTGATTCCTAAGTTTTTCATAATTATACCTTTAATTTTATTGATGCGGTTTATTGCTCTTTTCAATATATATGACAGTTATTCCGGCAAAAGGTTTAATCACTGCCCTGCATAAATGATTAGCCCGGCTCTTTAGAACAAAAATAGCCACAAAAGCTCAAAGTCTCAAAGGAGCACAAAGCTTTTGCTTCTAAACCGCCCTGTGAAAAACAGCGTAAGTAAATCAAATCTTCTTTCCCGCCTCAGAAAAATTGGCGTGAAGAAACTATTCGAGCAAGCGTAGCAGGAAAAGCTGTTTGAATCCCGCTGTAAGCGGGATGAGTTCTTTTCCTGCAGCGAAGCGAGAATAATTTTAGACAATTTTTCGAAAGCGGGCGATTTTTCTTTGGTTACTTTCTTTTGATCGCTCAAAAGAAAGTAACGGAGCATTCAGGACGTGATGGAAAACCAGAAACAAGGGGCTGCAGCCCCTTGTTCTTGAATACCCACATTATCGCCAAAGCCCGAAAAACAGTTTTTGATGTGATGTCGGGTATTTACCTGACACTCTTTTTGTATGGCACCCTGTGTTTCAATCAGTGATTACTTTTTACTTTTAATCTTACCTTTACAAAAATTATCTTTACCGCTTACTAACTATTTTTTCCAATGAAAACCATAGCCGATTCCATCATATCATTCAATAAAACTCTTTCATTCAAAGGTGAGCTTCCACCGGGCATAACACTGCTGAACCCATTCAGGAACAATCCCGCAATTATGAAGATCACGGAAGAATTTTACGGGAAATTTTACAGCGATAACAATCCCCGCCGGATGATACTCGGCATCAATCCCGGGCGCCACGGCGCCGGTGTAACCGGCATTCCCTTCAGCGATACCAAACGCCTTAAGGAATTCTGCGGCATAAATATTACCGAATTCTCCTCACATGAGCTATCCTCTGTGTTTATATATGATATGATCATGGCTTACGGCGGCGTGAAGAAGTTCTACAAAAAATTTTATATCAATTCAATTTGCCCGCTGGGATTCACCAGCTCAGGCATATCAGGCGGCCGCGAAAAAAATTACAATTACTACGATTCCCCTGCCCTGTATAAGGCAATGTATCCGTTCATAGTAAAAAGTATCCGTCAGCAGCTTGCCTTCGGCTTCAGCAATGAAGTGTGCTACTGCATGGGAATGGGTACAAATTACAAATTCCTTAAAGCAATAAACGAAAAGGAGAAAATATTCAAAACCATAATTCCGTTAGAGCATCCGCGCTTCATCATGCAGTACCGCCTGAAGAAGAAAGATGAATATATAAAGAAGTACCTGGATGCTTTACGAGCAAAAGTTTGATTACATAAGAAAACTCCAACCGGATAAATCCAATTGGAGTTTAAAATAATCCGCCGGGGCGGACTGGCGAACTGTCTGAGGCAGCAAGCTGCCTACCCAGTCAGGCTATCTACCCTCCCGCAACCCTGCAATAGAAGTTTCTGTTTTTCTCTGTGCTCTCTGTGCCTCTGTGGTGAAAAGCTTTTGATTTTGCTTCTTAAGATTCCTGCGTCCGCCCCAAAGGGGTCAACAAGGAATGACCTCCCTCCCGCTTTGCGGGATCAAGGCAGGCAAAACAGAAAATAAAAAAACCGGTCAACATTTCTGTTAACCGGTTTTAAAATAAAATCTGGCGACGACCTACTCTCCCACAACCCTGCGGTAGTAGTACCATCGGCGAGGCGGAGCTTAACTTCTCTGTTCGAGATGGGAAGAGGTGTGACCCCCGCTCTATAATCACCAGAAAATCTTATACATCTAATGCTTGTCCGTCTAACCGGAATGCAGCAATAGTGTAAAAATCAAAAGGCAAGTTTTTCCTGTAAATAAACCCCGCTTTAAAAAATCAATTGACGCGCGTCAACTGATGAAACAATATAGCGAATTTACCAATGCTAATTCTATCTGATCGATAAAAATTTTATGGTAAAGTCTTCGGCTTATTAGTACTTCTCGGCTGAACACATTACTATGCTTACACCTGAAGCCTATCAACGTCGTAATCTTCGACGAGCCTTATCTCCCGAAGGAGGAGAAACCTAATCTTGAAGCGAGTTTCGCGCTTAGATGCTTTCAGCGCTTATCTCAACCGAACATAGCTACCCAGCGGTGCCTTTGGCAAAACAACTGGTACACTAGAGGTTCGTTCGTTCCGGTCCTCTCGTACTAAGAACGAGCCTTCTCAAGTTTCTTTCGCCCGCATAGGATAGGGACCGAACTGTCTCACGACGTTCTGAACCCAGCTCACGTACCGCTTTAATTGGCGAACAGCCAAACCCTTGGGACCTTCTCCAGCCCCAGGATGCGATGAGCCGACATCGAGGTGCCAAACCTCCTCGTCGATATGAACTCTTGGAGGAGATCAGCCTGTTATCCCCGGCGTACCTTTTATCCTTTAAGTGCCGGCCCTTCCACTCGGAACCGGCAGATCACTAACTCCTGCTTTCGCATCTGCTCGACTTGTCTGTCTCGCAGTTAAGCAACCTTATACGTTTACGCTCAACACCTGATTACCAACCAGGCTGAGGTTACCTTTGAGAGCCTCCGTTACAATTTAGGAGGCGACCGCCCCAGTCAAACTACCCGCCTAACAGTGTCCCCCACCCGGATCACGGATGTAGGTTAGAATTCAAATAAGCCAAGGGTGGTATTTCACATTGCGACTCCACGACGGCTAGCGCCGCCGCTTCAAAGTCTCCCACCTATTCTACACATAGATTACCCGAATCCAGTGCTAGGGTGCAGTAAAGGTGCACGGGGTCTTTCCGTCCATATGCGGGTAACCGGCGTCTTCACCGGTACCACAAGTTCACCGAGCCCGTGGTTGAGACAGTGACCAAATCGTTACACCATTCGTGCAGGTCGGAACTTACCCGACAAGGAATTTCGCTACCTTAGGACCGTTATAGTTACGGCCGCCGTTTACTGGGGCTTCGGTTCAAAGCTGCCGGCTTACGCCATGACCTCTCTCCTTAACCTTCCAGCACCGGGCAGGTGTCAGTCCATATACATCCCCTTCACGGGTTAGCATAGACATGTGTTTTTGTTAAACAGTCGCTTGGCCCATTTCTCTGCGGCCCAAATAATTGGGCACCCCTTATCCCGAAGTTACGGGGTTAATTTGCCGAGTTCCTTAACCACGGCTCACTCGAGCGCCTTAGAATACTCATCTCATCTACCTGTGTCGGTTTACGGTACGGGCGCCTTAGTATACGCCGGAGCTTTTCTTGGCAGCCTGATTAGGGAGAGTTTGTAGGCTTGCGCCATCCCGTTCGGGTTTCAGATTGCTCCTACGCCCTTAGACCACCATATCCATCAGATGGCTCTCCTTTCACTTCTGCGTCCCTCCGGTTTAAATTTCGGCGGTACAGGAATATTAACCTGTTATCCATCACCTACGCCGTTTGGCCTCAGCTTAGGACCCGACTAACCCTGAGACGATTAACGTTGCTCAGGAACCCTTAGATTTTCGGCGACAAAGTTTTTCACTTTGTTTATCGTTACTTATACCAACATCTTCGTTTCTGTACGCTCCAGCCCGCGTTGTCCGTGAACCTTCGCTGCATACAGAATGCTCTCCTACCACTTATAAATAAGTCCACAGCTTCGGTGCTATGTTTTAGTCCCGAGTATTATCGGCGCTAAGTCGCTTGACTAGTGAGCTATTACGCACTCTTTAAATGAATGGCTGCTTCTAAGCCAACATCCTAGTTGTCTCAGCAACTTAACATCCTTAGTCTGTTAACATAGACTTGGGGACCTTAGCTGGTGGTCTGGGTTATTTCCCTTTTGGCAATGAAGCTTATCCCCCACTGCCTGACTCCCGGAAAACATATGTACGGAATTCGGAGTTTATCTGGGTTTGGTACCGTTGTGACAGCCCTACCCCAATCAGTGCTCTACCTCCGTCATACTATTATCCGAGGCTAGCCCTAAAGCTATTTCGGAGAGAACGAGCTATCTCTGAGTTTGATTGGTCTTTCGCTCCTAGTCACAGCTCATCCGAGCAGTTTTCAACCCGCACCGGTTCGGACCTCCACAAGGTGTTACCCTTGCTTCATCCTGGCCATGACTAGATCACACAGTTTCGCGTCTGCCGCATCATACTAAACGCCCATTTAGGACTTGCTTTCGCTGCGGGTGCATTCCTGAAGAATTTACCCTGGCATGATACGAGCAACTCGTTGGTTCATTAAGCAAAAGGCACGCAGTCACCCCTTTGAAGAGCAAGCTCTTCATAGGTGGCTCCTACCGTTTGTAAGCACACGGTTTCAGGTACTATTTCACCCTCCTGTCAGGAGTACTTTTCACCTTTCCCTCACGGTACTTGTTCACTATCGGTCACTGGTTAGTATTTAGTCTTACGAGATGGTTCTCGCGGATTCCCACAGAATTTCACTTAGTCCGTGGTACTTGGGATACTTTCAAGAGCCTATCGTTTTCGCTTACGAGGCTATCACTCTCTATGGCTGTATTTTCCAAAACGATTCAGCTAACGAATCAGTGTACTCTTTGATCTACTCGAAATTGATCTGAAAGTCCCGCAACACCTGTGATGCAACGATTCGAGTCTTTAACACACCACAAAGTTTAGACTGTTTCCATTTCGCTCGCCGCTACTACGGAAATCACTATTGTTTTATTTTCCATCAGGTACTTAGATGTTTCAGTTCCCTGAGTTTGCTCTGATGCACCTATTTATTCAGTGCATAGTAATACGACATTACTCGCATTGGGTTGCCCCATTCGGAAATCCCCGGGTCTAAGATTGCTTCCATCTATCCGAGGCTTATCGCAGGTAACCACGTCCTTCATCGCCTACCAGTGCCAAGGCATCCACCGTGTGCCCTTAGTAACTTTTACCAAAAATCTTTATCGATACAGATAGAACTATCGGATTTGTTAATCCAATGTCGCATCGATAAACTTGTTTATCTACGGAAAAACTTACCTTGTTAAAAGAACAACAATCTATCCTAATACTCATTGTATTTCGGATTATCGCGAAGTAAAGAAAATGAATCCTGTTACTCCATTTAAAACGCAAAAAACTTTTTTCGATCTGAATTTAAACCAGTGGAGCCAATCGGGATCGCTCCAAAGGAGTCCCTTCGGGAAACCATAACCTCCTGCTTGCAGGAATATTATGATCTCAAATATTGCAGCTATCCATAATTGTTCAACCGACTAATATTTAATCTAGTGGAGCCAATCGGGATCGAACCGATAACCTCCTGCTTGCAAGGCAGGTGCTCTCCCAGTTGAGCTATGGCCCCAATAATTAAATTGTTTAATATAAACGTGGGCCTAAATGGAGTTCTCCGAAGGAGTGCCTTCGGCAGAACCATTGACCTTCCCGCCTTTGGCGGGACGTACTTTCCTGAAATGATCAGGATATGTATGCACGTTTTTGGGTAACGCTTTGAAAAACGTGGGCCTAAATGGAGTTGAACCATTGACCTCACGCTTATCAGGCGTGCGCTCTAACCATCTGAGCTATAGGCCCTGCTTGCATGGTTGAATATTCATAAAATATTCAGTCTTCAAGAACAAGGGAGGTTAGTCCCTTGTTCATAGAAAGACCTATATAAAAATTAATGTGTGCGTAAATCAACTTGGTTTGATCAAATCGAATCTCTTTAGAAAGGAGGTGATCCAGCCGCACCTTCCGGTACGGCTACCTTGTTACGACTT
>CALMYL010000022.1 GCA_937873695.1 uncultured Ignavibacteria bacterium | reverse complement strand
TGGAGCTAAGGATGTTCGCGCCAAGGGCGTCCCGTTGGGAAACTCCTGACCTCTGTTTCACTTTACGATTTTGTAATTTCGCTTTTTATGTGGAGCTAAGGAGGATCGCGCCAAGGGCGTCCCGTTGGGAAACTCCTGACCTCTGTTTCATTTTGTGATTCTGTAATTTCGGTTTTTATGTGGAGCTAAGGATGTTCGCGCCAAGGGCGTCCCGTTGGGAAACTCCTGACCTCTGATTCATTTTGCGATTTTGTAATTTCGCTTTTTATGTGGAGCTAAGGAGGATCGAACTCCTGACCTCTTGAATGCCATTCAAGCGCTCTCCCAGCTGAGCTATAGCCCCATCAAACATTACATGCAAAAATAATGATAATTCTAAAGTAATTTCAATTCAAATAATTTACTTTACTTTCTCTAATGCCTGCTCAAGATCCCACAAAAGGTCATTTATATCTTCAATGCCTGCTGAATAGCGTACGAGCCCATCTGTTATTCCAGCTTTAAGTTTATCAGCCGTCGATACTTTTGAATGCGTCATTGATGCAGGGTGCTCAATTAATGATTCAACACCGCCAAGCGAAACTGCCAATATTGATATTTTGACATTATTCATCATGGTTTTGCCGGCTTCAAACCCGCCTTTGAGTCCAAAACTTATCAGCGCACCGGGTCCATCCATCTGCTTTTTACCAAGCTCATACTGCGGGTGCGAAGGCAGCCCGGGGTATCTTACCCATTCAACTTTAGGATGCTTCTCAAGATACTCGGCTATCTTCTGCGCATTCTGCTGCGCGCGTTCAATCCTTATTGCAAGGGTTTTTAATCCCCTGATCACAAGGTATGACTGGTGGGGATCAAGATTACATCCTAATGCTGTCATCATTGAACGCAGTTTTTTATACATCTCTTTGGTTTTTGCAACTACCATTCCGCCAACAATATCAGCATGCCCGTTAATGAATTTGGTCATTGAGTGCAGCACAACATCTGCGCCAAGCTCAAGGGGTCTTTGCAGGTATGGACTCGAGAATGTATTATCAACCACTAATACAAGCCCATGCTCTTTGGCAATTTCAGCGCATGCTTTTATATCAGTAATTTCAACCGTTGGATTTGCCGGTGTTTCTATATAAAGAACCTTAGTATTAGGCTGAACAGCTTTTTTAATATCATTTATGTCTGATGTATTTACATAAGTTGATTCAACCCCGTAGCGTGAATAATGATCTTCAATTATTACTCTTGATGGTCCATATACCGCATCTGAGCTTATCATGTGGTCACCTTTTGAAAGCAGCGCCATATAAACTGTATTTATTGCTCCCATTCCCGAACTTGTGCCGATTCCGCCGAACCCGCCTTCAAGCTCGGCTACCATTTTTTCAAGGGCATTAATTGTGGGATTCCCAAGCCTTGTATAAATATAACCGTCGCTTTCACCAAGGAAACATCTTGCACCTTCTTCCGCGCTTTCGAATTCAAATGTTGAAGATTGAAATATGGGAACGTTTACGCTGCCGTACTTATCTTTATAACCGCCGCCGTGTATTAGTTTTGTATTGAACCTTGATTTTTCTGTATCCATTTTTTTCTTCTTGCTTTCATATCAGTCAATCCTTATGCAGGCTGCGCTGAAAATATAATTAAGTTTGAAATTAATAATGTATTTATCAATTAATAAGAACTATTTTGAAAAATGCCGCTATACTTCATCCTTCAGTATTTTTGAATACCATTCACACTGAAAAGATGAATCAGGTAAATAGGGTATACCGGTTAAACCGGCAAATCTTTCTGATAAATTTGTTGCTTTACTGATTCCGGTAAATTTGCATAATCCCGGAAAATCAATAATACATTACAAAATTGGCGCTTAAATTACGAAAAACCTATGATATGGGGCAATTTTTACTATGATTTCTATCTATATAAGTCATGTTTAAGGCTGAATTTTAACTCTGTAAATTACTCAAATATTTTCATTTGTTGATAAATCTTCCATTTCCTACTGCAAATAGAATTGAATATTTAATCATTTTTTGCTACATTTGTAATTCTCCAAAATTACTCTGATTCAATAAAATTGAAACTGATAATGAGGGTTTTTGAGGTATATTTTATCATTTTTGAGGCATATAAATAAATTAATCATATAACAATGTTCGCAATAGTAGATATTAAAGGTAAACAGTACAAGGTTTCCGAAAACGACAGGGTTTTTATCAACAGGATAAAAGATGATGTTGGCGCCAAAGTATCTTTTGGTGATGTTTTAATGTTCAGCAAAGATGATAAATCATTCCAGGTTGGCGCACCAAAACTTTCTATGAATGTTGAAGCAACTGTACTTGGTCACGTAAAAGATGATAAAGTAATTGTCTTCAAGAAGAAAAGAAGAAAGGGATATAAGAGGACCAAAGGTCACCGCCAGCAGTATACTGAAATTCAGATCAATACTATTAAGTAATTTCAGTTTAAATTCACAGTAAGGTAATCATGAATTTTTAATTTTATATATAATGGCTCATAAAAAAGGATTAGGCAGCACAAAAAACGGCCGCGATAGTAACTCCCAAAGGCTTGGAGTAAAACGTTTTGGCGGCGAGCTCGTATCAGCAGGAAGCATTATCGTAAGGCAGCGCGGAACAAAGTTCCTCCCCGGCCTTAATACCGGTCTTGGTAAAGATGATACAATTTTTGCAACAATTACCGGTCACGTTAAATTTACAAACCAGACAAGGTTAAAGAAAAAGATCAGCGTTCTGCCCGCAGAATCCAAATAATTTTTTTGTAATGGTCTTTTAATGACTAAAAGATATTCTAGAGCAGCGAGTGGACCCTGGTTCACTCGCTTATTTTTTTATAGTTGCCCTTATTTAATGAATGACGAAAGAAATAACAAATCATTTAATAATATAATACAAAGAGGCAAATAAATTGAAAGTATCAGTCATAGGAGCAGGAAATGTAGGCGCAACCTGCGCGGAAGTATTGGCACATCACGAAATTGCAAATGAAGTAGTATTGCTTGATATCAAAGAGAACTTCGCTGAAGGTAAAGCGCTTGATATCTGGGAAACATCGGCAATAAACATGTATGATACACGCGTTACAGGCACCACCAACGATTATTCCAAAACCGCAGGTTCAGAAGTTGTTGTTATAACTTCGGGTCTGCCAAGGAAACCCGGCATGAGCCGCGACGACTTAATTTCAACCAACGCTAAGATCGTTAAATCAGTGACCGAGCAGGTTGTAAAACACTCCCCTGATGCGAAGCTTATAATTGTATCAAACCCGCTTGATGTTATGACATACTGCGCGTTTATCAATTCCAAATTCCCCGCTAACAGGGTATTCGGAATGGCGGGAATTCTTGATACAGGTAGGTACAAGGCGTTCCTGGCTGATGAGCTAAATGTTTCACCAAAAGATATTTCCGCTGTACTCATGGGCGGTCATGGTGATACAATGGTTCCCCTGCCCAGATATACAACCATCGGCGGTATTCCCGTAACTGAGCTTATAGAAAAATCCAGGCTTGATGCAATTATTGACAGAGCTAAAAAAGGCGGCGGTGAAATAGTGAACTTACTCGGAACCTCCGCATGGTATGCACCGGGCTCAGCGGCTGCGCAGATGGTTGAAGCTATCATCCGCGACCAGAAACGCGTTTTCCCTGTATGTGCGCTGTTAAATGGCGAATACGGTCTGAAGAATATTTACATGGGCGTACCTGTAATTTTAGGCAAAGGCGGAATTGAAAGAATTATTGAGCTTAAGCTTAATGATGATGAAATGAAGCTGGTAAATGAATCAGCAAAGGCGGTAAAAGAAGTTATGGATGTACTCGATAATTTGAAAGACTAATATGTTGTGATTCCCGCGCCTGCCTGCCGTAACGGCTTGACTTACTGAGTTTGCGAAGGAATGTAAGTTCAGGCAGGAAGGATCTATTTTTTGCATTTTCCGGCCCGCGTGATATTTCGCGGGCTTTTTTATTGCTTAACACTTCTGGATTGCATCAACTGCGTTGATGCATAGCACTGACCGCATCTGAGCCGGGCAGGCACAAGTCAGTGCACTCCATGAAAATATTTGATCTAATAAAATTAACCTGGTTAGCAAATCACAGACCCTTCCAAAATCTTCCCTCTTCCCTGCTGCTTTTTAACCTGATCCATTTTTTCTCAGCGAATTCACTTTCGTTAATTAGCCTGTTATACTTTGCGTTTTTGGAGCCGTAAGTTCGCGAAGCGAACAGAACAATTGACTTCCTGGAAAATAATGATCCGATACTTTCCCTGTTATTATGCCATAAAGGTTTTTGGGTTATTATTCTGTATATTGAGCGCTTAGTTACCCTGTACAGCATTTTCATGTAAGATACATCAAGCCAAATGATACTATCTGCCCTGCCGATAGTAAGATCCTAGTTACGTGAATAATTTCCGTCAATTATCCAGCTTTCGGTTTGTGTAACTTCATCTACCTTCGCCCTGAATTCCTCATTCTCTGATTCTTTCCAGTCCGGTTTCCAGAAAATGTTATCAAGCTCATAATGTGTAATATTCAGAATTTTTGATAATCTATTTGCAAAGGTTGTCTTACCGCTTCCGTTGGCACCAACTACTAATATTTTCTTGCCTAATATCAATTGTTAACTTTTGGATCTCCGAATCCCCAAATACATTTATCGATTTGAAATTTGAGCTTTGACATTTGTCATTTATTCTTTATAATAATCGGTTCCTCAATCAACTCAGGCATCGTGCCGTCTTCCGGTATAATAAATGAATTATCATCTTCCCCGCTATTTCTAAACCGCCACTTCCGTGCCGCCTTCTGTATCTTTATAGGGAAAATTGTCAGCGTTCCTTCTTCATCAATATGCAGCCTCAGGAAGTTCTTGTAATCCTGTACCCTTAATGCCGAAAATGCTTCATTATCATGCCTGCCGAAGATATTCATTGAGACTGTAAGATAGATACCCATGTTTAAGCAGCCAAAAAACCAGCCAAGTCCGAATACAATTATTGGAATGAAAATGAATCCTGTATATACATTCTCATTAAAAACACTGTTGTTGATATATGTGGCAAAGAGTCCAATATAAGCTATACTGAAGAGGTTCATAAAAAAATGTGTTAACCCGCCAATCCATTTATACCATTTTGAATGCGTATCGGTAAAGAAAACAAATCCGGCGGCAACCGCGCCGAGCCAAAGCGCCGCAACGGGATTCACAAGGAATGCCCTCAGCGTCTGGTCAAAAAATCCGCGCACATTGTGCGCAAAATCAAAATGAAAAGTTGAGCTCACTATCCATATAGTAATAAGGTACAGCATACCTGTCAAAAAGCCGAATCCCGGGTTTGTAAACGGAAAAAATATATTAAGCCAGCCAAGGCGCTTCGAGGTCTTTTCATCAGGATAACTTTTCTTCAGTTCAAACTCGCGCGGTTTTTGACCCGGGAGCTGCTGCTCTTCGCTTAGCAGAGAAAAATCCCCGCCATGAGTTGGATGCATAAACGCTCCGCCGCCTCCGGCTGTTATTTTCTGCACCTTCGCAGCAGTATCCTTCGCATCAAGCTCTTCATGCCTGCGGTAATGATGCAGGTCACCCGTTAAAAATACTTTTACTTCAACACCTTTGGGTTTAAGTATTTCTTCCTGCAGGTAAATAAGATCACTTTCGTCATACTCACCACCAAATTTTTTATACTTGTGCGCATAGATCCACACCGGCTCTGATATACATAAAATGACCTTATCGCCTTCGCTCATGTGCCCATCGGCAATTGCACGGAAGTAATCAAGCTGGGCAGTATCAATGTTGGAATGCAGCTGCCCGTCTGATGCAAGCAGCCACCAGTTGCAGGGCAGCTTAAGCGCGAAGTAACTTCGCTTCTGCCGTGAGAACCAGCCGCCGAATCTGCGTGAACCGAGATCTGAGCAAAATAGCCTTGTGAACGCTTCAAGGCCGTCATACCAGTCATGGTTACCCGGAATTGCAAACACATGCGGCGGATGTTCCGGCTTTTCATCACCAAATGCCTGTTCAAACGGCGCAATTAATCGCTCTTTGTAACTCTTCTTTGATGCCGCCGGATATACCTCATCACCGCCGAAAACCAGCACTTCACCCCGTTTGGTGTTGAATGTATTACTGCCATCCGAAAATGTAAGTTCATTTTTAGTGGCATAATATGCCACGCTGTAGGTCGGGTTCCACCCATCACCTGTATCAGCAATAAAATCCAGCCACATTTCTTTCCGTTTGGAATCTTCAACCGGTTCTATTTTGCCATTTACAATTTTATGATGGCGGGTATAATTGTAAAATTCCTTTTCGCCTGATGCCAGCGCAAGCATAAGCCTTCGGTCGGATTGCTCACCGATAATTGTCGAGATAATCGATTTGTAAGCGGTACCCGCAAGCTGTTTTAAATTAAACCAGCTTACTGGTGGTAGTAATTTTATGTTGCCTATTTTATTGAACATTATTCTTTCTTATTCCCGCGAAAGCAGGAATCTAATAACATTGAAGTTTTATATGACCGGAAGGGTTACTACTTAAACGGTTTGGACTATTCATCACTTCAAAAAGATTTACTCAGTCCTTATTTCTTATTCACTATCATTACAAACTCAGAGCCGCCGCCACCCGGCATCTGCTGGTAGAAAAACTCATCCACCATTGCGCGGGCAATGAATACTCCCCGCCCGTGCAGGTCAAGTATGTTCTCTGCATCGGTTGGGTCAGGCAAATTCTGTATATCAAAACCATCTCCTTCATCCATTATCACTATCTTCATCTTATTATCATCATGCTCAACATAAATTTTCACTTTCTTGTAAGTATTTTCCTTATTGCCGTGTACAATAGCGTTCATGGCTACCTCAGTCACTGCTATCATCATCCTGCAGTACTCCTCATACGGCAGTCCGAACTTGCTGTTAGCCTTCATCATCAGGTCTTCAACAAGCTTGATGTTCTTCTTATCGGAGCTTATTTCAAGAAAGTGTTTTATCAATTTAAATTATAATTTCACCATAAATCCTTCCAGGTCTTTAAGACCTGGAAGGATTGTTGAGAGTTTGTATTCAAAAATTCCAGCTTGCATTCAGGTACACATTACCGTTATCGCTGCCGGGACTGCCATCGCCGTACCTGTAATAATCATATGTGCCCAGCAGTTCAATTACCGAATTCCGCTTCCATTCAGCTCTTATCTTCACAAACGGACCCGTTGTGCGGACATAATTATCAAAAACCCGCTCACCGTTCAGGTAGTTGAATTTTCTCTGTTCAAACCACCTGTACCCTCCCGAAAATGTAATAAAATTATTAAAAAAATAATTCAATTCGGAATTTATAATTTTATCCTCAAAATAGTTCACCGGGCGCTGGGTAAAGTCGTTCCAGTTCAGCTCTCCCCTTTCGTACAGCTTCACTTCGCCGTAAATATCAGCGCCAAAATGCCTGCTGAACCTGACTATGAGCGAATCTTTTAAATTCAGCTGCCTGAAGGAATAACTCTTGACACTTGAAATAATATCCTGGAAATCGTAAACCGTATAATTTGCAAGAACGCTGAAAGTGCCCACATTGCGGAAATTATCCGAAGGTTCAAAAAAACTCTTGCTTGTAAAGCGTATTACACGGTTCCAGTTATTGTTTGAGCTCTTCTGAGCGAGTATATATACAGTGTGGTATAGGTTCACATCAAAAGATGTAACCAATACCAGATTCCTCAAATTATTAAAACGGTGCGCAACATAAACAAGATAACCAAGTTCATCCCTGTCATCATAATTCAGGTCACTTTGCGTATCGTATTTCAGTATAGATGCGCTTCCGCTTAACTCAACTCTGTTCATTAGGTCTATATTGTAATAAACGTTTCCGTTGAGCTTAAAAATTGAAGAGTGATTATTTTTGGTTGCTTCATTATTTTCTATGATATTCACAAAGTTACCGTTTATCCTGTTCGGGTTCATGAGGAAGTGCTTCTCGTCGCGCTCCCTGTAATATGCCTTTATCTGGTAATCAAGTTTTCTGAACTGGAAGTTAAGGGCAATATCACCTGCAAAGCTAAGCTCCTGTATATCGGTATCGTAAATGCTTGGCTGCGTATTTGTAGTAACGGGAACGTATGTGTTTTCCTTTGTTATCCTGCGGTAATCAGGATTAAGATTAAATACTACCGCAACATTATCTGATATGGTATAATCAAACCTGTTGTAAAACTTAAAAATATTCTCAACCCTTTTTTCAATATTATTTCTGATCCCGAACTGCTGTACAGAAAGATTATCGGCAGGAAAATAAAAATCCTTGCGAACCCTTGAAAAGGTACCATCAAACTCATTTCGGGCCAGATTGTTTTCAAACGGCTTTTCAAAATATATCCGGCTGTAAACCAGGCTCTTTTTCCTCGGGTCAAGTGATTCATATCCCAGTCTTAACTGGCCATCCACAAGAAAATCGGAGAGATTAAGATTATAAATACTGAAGTCACCTGAAATACTGGGTCCCTTATTGAGCTCATCGTACTGGCTTTCGACTTTGTAGCCCGCATTCAGAGTGGAGTATATCTGCGAACCGTTCACCACATTATCATAAAGGGCGCTCATATAACCCATATTTGATGAAGAACCCTTAAGCTGGAATGTCCTGTCATCACTGAAGAACTGCCCGAAATAATTGGCTGAAATATTAAGTGAATTGCTAACGGCGTACCCGCCGGTAATTTTTACATTGTCAAAATCACGGTAAAGATTTTCATTCAGCTTGGTTACCGATGATGAATAATAATTCTTTACAAATACATTGAACCGTTTATGTTTCTTGTAAAAATTGAATCTTGAGATAAGAGCAGCGGTATTTTTATTGTTATCAAAATATGTAAGGAAGAAATTGCGTGTAATGTTTGAGTCGATAAAGGTCTGTACGTCTGTAAAATCACTCTGTGCCAGCACACCGTACGGGATAATTAGAAAGAGGGCAGCCCATTTAAAATATTTTGCTATCAATTAGCCGGTTGATGCGATTTAAGTTGATGATAAATTCTTGTACAGCCCTGAAAGTTTATCATTAATATCTGCCGGTACGCTGTGCAGGCTCATAAGCTCTTCAAGCTCACGCGGATTTTCAGGGTTCACAAGGCCATCAAATCCAATTTTGCCTCTGTTAATTATAATAACCCTGCTGCAAAGCTTTTCTGCGCTATCAACAAGATGAGTTGAATAAAAAAAAGTCTTTCCCTGCGAAGTAAGGTCCTTTACCAGGTTTCTAATAACCAGTGTTGTGTTATAATCGATGCCGCTCAGCGGCTCATCCCAAATTATAACATCGGGGTTATGGATAAGCGATGAAATTATCAGCACCTTCTGCCGCATGCCTTTGGAAAAGGTATGCATCGGAGTGTTAACTTCATCTTTAAGGTCAAACAATTCCATAAAACCATATATACGCTGAACGTAAACATCTTTTGGCAGATCATACATCCTGCAAACAAACTCAAGAAAATCGAATGGAGTAAGCGATAAAAACAGCGCGCCGGTTTCAGGCACATAGCCTATCATTTTCTTCACCGTTACAGGATCATCCTTAACGCTGAAACCGTTAACAAAAACATTACCTGAAGTTGCTTCAAGCATGCCGCAAATAATGCGGATAGTTGTGCTTTTTCCGGCGCCATTTGAGCCCAGATAACCGCACACTTCGCCGGGCTCTATTGTAAACGAAATGCCGTCAATTGCTCTTATATCGCCCGAATATATCTTTACAAGATTTTCAGCAACTATCATTTTTCTCTATTCGGACCCTGTTTTATTTTTATTTTGTGATCTCAATATTCTTTTGTAATTTACCCCTGAAACAAACAGACTCTCACTATCTATGAACCTGTATAATACATCAGCGTTCTTTGTTATGCCGATCCTTTTCGTCTTAACGATCTTATGCCTTTTTTCAGCGGCAGGCAATGTGATATAAATCTCGTCCCCAAGCAATGAAGCGCCGCTCAGATTACCTGTTATTTCCATCGCCTGTGTAAGTTTACCCGGACCCGAACAAAGCTTATAAATATTATCAGTTCCCCGGTTTTTCATCATCAACTTAATTCCCTCAACCGGCTCTGCCGCGCGTATCAGAACAGCATGTGCAACTCCTGGTTTTCCTATCACTGCATTCACGCAGTAATGATTGCCGTACGTAAAATAAACATAAGCCGTTCCGCCCCGGGCAAACATATGTTCATTGCGCTTTGTTTTGCCGTTAAAAGAATGTGACGCCGCATCTTTATCTCCAAGGTAAGCTTCAGTTTCAACTATAATACCTGAATATATCTTCCTGCCTTTTTTTCTTACAAGTACCTTGCCAATCAATTCCTTCGCAGCCTTTAAACAGGACTGCAGATAAAAATCTTCTTCTAACTTTTTTGCTATCAACTATAAACTTACAACTGTCAATTATTAACTATAAACTATATACTATCAACTGTCAACTGTCAAAGAGCCCATTCTCGATCTTACCCTTAGCCTTCTTTTTTGTGATTCCCAGATGCTCATATGCAAGATCAGTCGCCTCTCTGCCTCTGGATGTGCGCCTGATAAATCCTTCAAGCACAAGGAAAGGCTCATACACTTCCTCAATTGTCCCGGGTTCTTCACCAACGGAAACAGCTATGGAATTAAGCCCGACGGGACCGCCGTTATATGTATCTATTATAGTCATCATTATCTTTTTATCAAGCTCATCAAGTCCAAGATGATCAATTTCCCAGTTATCAAGGCTTTCACCCGCTATTTCAGCGGTTATGACGCCTTTATTTTTCACTATTGCAAGATCGCGGGTTAACTTCAGCAGCCGGTTGGCTATCCTCGGGGTTCCCCGTGAGCGCTTAGCAATTATCAGTGCACCCTCGTCCTCTATACGGATCTTCAGAATACCCGCTGATCGGTTTACAATATCCGCAAGTTCATCAACATTATAATACTTCAGGCGGCAGCGGATGCCGAACCTGTCAAGCAGTGGCGCGCTCAACAAACCCGCGCGTGTTGTAGAACCTATCAATGTAAATTTTTCAAGCTGCAGGCTAACACTCCTTGCGCCGGGACCCTGATCAATTATTATATCCAGCTTATAATCTTCCATGGCTGAATATAAATACTCTTCGATCACTTTTGGTATACGGTGAATCTCATCTATAAAAAGAATATCCTTCGCTTCGAGTTTTGTAAGCATGCCGGCTAAATCGCCTGGTTTTTCCAGCACAGGACCCGAGGTCGTTATAATACGCGAACCCATTTCTGCTGCTATGATATATGCAAGTGTGGTTTTGCCAAGTCCCGGGGGACCGGTGAACAGTACGTGGTCCAGTGAATCTAAACGTTTTCTGGAACTTGCTATTGAGACCCCGACATTATTTTTTATCTTCTCCTGTCCAACAAAATCACCAAATGTATGCGGGCGCAGTTCATTAAGCATTTCTCGGTCTTCACTTAATGCTTCTGGAGTGATCTTTCCTGAATCTCTTTTAGCCATTTATCTCTTCTCTTCTTGGATTGTTTTTATTGCAAGCAGATGCCAGGTAACTCCCGCTGCAATTGCGACAAGCAGTATCCTTATGTAAAGATTATCAGTAAGGAAAAAAACTGAGACAGATATACCTGCCAGCAAAAATGCAATTGAAAATATTTTAGAACCTCTTGTCATACCGCCTTTGGCACGGTAATTTGAAAGATATCTTCCGAAAAACCTGTTATTATGCAGCCAGTAATGGAACCGCTGTGAACTGCGCGCGAAACACCATGCCGCGAGAATAAAAAATATAGTGGTTGGCAGTAATGGAAGGAACATTCCAAGAATCCCTATTCCTACAAGAACGAATCCTCCTATCAGAAAGACCCATCTTAGAACCGGGTTCCGGTGTATCAGAATTTCTTCGTTTAAACTGTTATTTTGATGATTTTTTGACATAATGTTTCCAAATTTGAGGAAATAATATCATTATAAAAAGTGAAATTTATCTCCTCGAAAAAAGTGTATTTCATAATAATTGGGAAAGTTCAATAGTCTTAAAACAAAACAGCCGCAGAAAACTTCTTTTCTGCGGCTGTTTTTACGTAACTTGGTTTTCGTTACTTATCTTATGTTACTTGGTTCTTTTGAATTCGATCCTTCTGTTCTTGAGCATATTCTCTTCTGAATCATTCGGTGCGATCGGTTTATCTTCACCGTATCCAACGGTTGTGATCCTTGCGCCGTCAATTCCTTTTGCAACCAGCCAATCCTTAACGGAATTCGCTCTTTGCTCACTGAGCACCTGGTTCTTGCTGTTGGACCCGCGGCTGTCAGTATGTCCCGAAATTTCAACATCAATTTTAGGATTATTAACTAATGTATTATATGCTTTCATCAGCTTCTCTTCGGAATCAGTGGTTATTCTTGCGCTGTTGGTTTCAAAATTTATTCCTTCAAGAATTATTACCTGTCCTACTTCCATCTCTTCTTTCACTACATCATCTGCCGGATTCAGCGGGTCTGCCCCCCTTCTTACTTCCGTTCCGTCATCCACACTGCCGTTATCTGTATCGGCCTTAAGCGGATTTGTTTTGTACTTAACAACTTCATCGCCATCGCCAAGCGTATCACCGTCTGTATCTGTTTTAAGCGGATCTGTTTTAAAATCATTTACTTCCTGCCCGTCACCAAGCCCGTCTCCGTCTGTATCCTGCAGCAGCGGATTTGTCATATATGATGTAACTTCAGCGCCGTCGCGCAAACCGTCACCGTCTGTATCGGGATTGGTTGGTTTGGTTAAGTATTTTTTAACTTCATCGCCATCTGTTAACGCATCACCGTCTGAATCGGGATTCTTGGGATCGGTGTAATATGTTTTTACTTCTTCACCGTCTTTCAGTCCGTCACCGTCTGTATCGGGATTTTCAGGATCCGTGCCGTAGACATCTTCTTCGTCTTCATCATAGAGTCCGTCACGGTCGCTATCTGTTTTGCCGCCTTTACCGGTAACAGTGATACCTAGCCCGTAATTGAACCAGCCATCTTTGGGTGAACCCACTATCAGGTTATTTATCTTATCGCTTAAAGTTGTTGCTGCCCCAACACTTAAGTCAAGAAGCACCTGCTTACTTAGCTTTATTTCAAGGCCTATGCCCGCCGGAAAGTAACCAACCCAGCCGTCAAGCTCTGTTGAGTCATATCTTGCAGTATATGTAGTGTATTCAGGCTGTTTTTTAAGCTTGTGGTTTACAATTCCGCCCCCGATATACATATACGGATTAACATGTTTCATTTTAGGAGCAAAAGGCTCAATGCGCAGCCTCACATCTATCGGGATCAGATCAACTTCAAGTTCTTTATCTCCGCCGTTTATCTGGTCTTTCTGTTTCCACTTCATAAAACCGCCGCCAAGTTCAACATCAAAATATTTTCCGAGCTCTATGGCAAGATATCCCCTGCCAAAGAATGAAGATAAGTTTGCCTTCAGTTCACCGCTTGGTGATATCACGTTGTATTGAACTCCGCCTTTGACCCTGTAATCTTTGAACTGTGAGTATGAAATGCCGCTCAAAACGAAAATTAGCAATAAAACAGTAAGTTTTTTCATTTGTTTTGACCCTTTTCTAAAAACAATTTATGGATGGATATGCGAAATTAACCATAATGGAGCAATTTGTCAACTATCAATAGCTATTGCGGTTAGGAAAAATTTTTGCACTAAATATAAATTTGAAACTGATTAGTTCCCGCCAGTTTAGTGCAGTGCTATACAATAACGATGTGATTTTGCATTTGACTTCTGTAATTCATTGAACTTCTAAACCTGCGCCACTCCGGCAATTGATGCGGGATGGCTGTCTTTTGTTCTGATTTTTATGACATTTTGATTTTTTAATAATTTCTTACTTTTCCGTTGATTTTCATCATTTGAAACAATATTTTATACATATGCATATTGTAAAATTTACCGGTATTCTAAGCGCTCTCATATTATTGATTTCAGGCATTACCAATGCCCAGTATGTGGGTTTCGGGCGGAATAAAGTTCAGTATAACGATTTTGACTGGCATACCCTTTCCACCGAGCACTTCAAAATTTATTACTACCCCGAAATGAAGGAACTCGCTGAAATTGGCGCCGCATACGCGGAAGAATCATACCGCATTCACCAGCAGAATTTTGATTATTCATTAATTGATACCGTACCTATAATCTTCTATTCATCTCCTACTCACTTCAGGGAAACCAATACAACACCCGGGTTGATACCCGATGGTGTTGGCGGATTTTTTGAGTTTATAAAAGGCAGAGTTGTAATTCCTTTTGACGGTTCACTCGGTAACTTCAAGCATGTTATCCGCCATGAGCTATGTCATGTTTTTATGACTGCCAAAGTTGCCAATACACTCAGGCTGCACCGGCAGCCGGCCGAAAGGCAGATGCCGCTTTGGTTCACAGAAGGACTTGCCGAGTACTGGTCAAATGATTGGGATGCAACAGCGGAAATGGTTATCAAAGATGCCGTACTTAACGATTATATGGTAGGACTTGACGACTGGGAACGTTTCTACGGTACTTTCTTTATGTATAAGTTCGGGCAGAATGTGCTGACTTATATCGGCAACAGGTACGGTCATGAGAAGATTTTGCTGCTTATAGATAATATCTGGATGAGCGATGATTTTTCTGTTGTAATGGAAAAAACCATTGGCAAAGGATACGAAGAGTTTGACAAAGAGTACCTTTATGCACTGAAAAAACAATACTACCCTGAGCTTTCCACAGAAGATGCTGCATCAGTAAAAACAACAGCCGTATATTCAGGCGGTTTCGGGCATAAACCCGCTTATTACAAACACGGAGATACTGAAGAAGTTTACTTTATCGGCAATGAATCAGGGTACACAAGCATATTTAAAGTAAATTTAAAGAACCGCAGCAAACTTATAACTGTAATTGAGGGCGAACGGACCGAGGACTTCGAAGAATTCCATTTCTTCAGAACGGGACTGGATATTTCTTCAAAAGGCATTATGGCTTTCGCCACAAAATCAGGCGAATCCGATGCACTGCATCTTTATGATGTAAAACTGAACAGGCTGATTACAAGCTTTCATTTTGATGATATGGTTCAGATTGGCTCACCTGCCTTTACTGCTGATGGCAATAGCCTGGTTTTTCCTGCGCTGGATAAAAGCGGCAAAAGTGATCTGTATATATTCAGTATAGAAGATAAGAAATTAACGCGCCTGACCAATGATTATTACGATGACCGTGACCCGGATATATCCGCAGACGGCAAATACATAGTTTTTTCTTCTGACCGCACTGCTGAAGGCGTGAATAACATGTATAATCTTTTCATTTACGATGTTGAAAAGAAAACAATAAATTATCTTACTTCAGGCAGGCAGGTAGATTTTTCGCCGCAGTTTTCGCCGGACGGCAATAAAGTTGTTTATACTTCAACATCGGGCGGACTTCAGAATATCTGGCTTACCAAGCTGAACCGCAAAACTGCTGCCGATGGCAGTGTGCTTATCACTGCCGATAGCAGTAAAACTGAGAAGTTGACAAATTATACCACTGCATCGTTTGACCCCAAATGGGCAGGTGATGATAAACTTGTATTTGCCTCTTACGAAAAGGGCGGCATTTCCGTCAGGATCCTGAACGAAGTACCGAAGTTAATTGACACTCCGGTTTCAACAAGGATACTTACTTTTGGCGACGCGAAGGATCTTTGGACATTCAGCAAAATAAAGGGACTCGGCAAAAAGAACGACCTTAAATACAAAAAAGAGTACTCGCTTGATATTGCAACTACCAATATATCCGCTGACCCAGTTTTTGGCGCTACAGCCGGCGGCATACTTGCAATGAGCGACCTGCTTGGCAACGATCAGTACTATTTCCTGGTATATAATAATTCGGAAACAGGCGAGGAATTCTTCAAAAGCTTTAATGTTGCGATATCAAAAGTATCCCGTGGCCAAAGGCTGAACTACGCCTACGGAATTTTTCATCTTTCAGGCAGAAGGTATGATTACGGCGACGCTTTTTCTTACTATGAAAGAACATTTGGCGGTTACTTTGCTTTAAGCTACCCTCTATCTTATTTCAGGCGTATTGATGCGAGTATTTCACTTGCTAACAGCAAACGAAGCGTAACCGAAGAAAAGGTTAACCGGCGCGCATTGCTTTTAACAAACTCAATTGCTTACACAAAAGATAATGCAATATGGGGACCCACCGGTCCGCTTGATGGCAGCAGGCTTAATGTAACTTTGGGATACACAACCGATATTCAGTTTGGAAACGTAAACTACTACACATTCATTTTTGATTACCGCAGGTACTTCAGGCTCAGCAATACAATAGCAGTGGGCTCCAGATTTGCATACTTAATGAATGAAGGCGATGAAGCACGACGCTGGGCAATTGGCGGCAGCTGGGATCTGCGCGGCTGGCCGCGCTTTGGTTTGCGCGGTAAAAAAGCTCTGATAGTAAGCAACGAACTGCGTTTCCCGCTTGTTGATCTGGTTGATATCCGTTTCCCCTTCGGGATTAATTTCTTCTTTCCGTACATACGCGGCGCAGCATTTTTTGATATTGGCAACGCCTGGGATAAAGAATACGGTGAAACCAAAGGCAGTGTTGGAATCGGGATGCGCATAAATCTGTTTTATATAATTGCGCTGCGTTATGATATAGGCAAAAGGATAGAGAATAATTTTAAACATTTCCAGAGTGGGATTTTTCAGCAGTTCTTTTTTGGTTGGGATTTTTAAAGTCCGAAAATTGTTATTTGTAAGGTCAACTTCTTTGTGTTTTTGTGGAAAAATGTGTTCCTTGAAATAAATCAGTAAAAATGCTATTATTGCATTCATAACAAGCGGGAATAGCTCAGTTGGTAGAGCGCAACCTTGCCAAGGTTGAGGTCGCGAGTTCGAGCCTCGTTTCCCGCTCACTTTAAAGCCTTGAATGCTATTTAAGGCTTTTTTTAGCTCAAAATTGTACTCTTTTTGAAAAGGTGACGTACCCATCCCGCTTTCAGCGGGAAATGACAGGCAAAAGGGAAAGTCTGCAACCCGCCTCAGGCGGGCGAATCCGATTGTCGCCTCAGAGAATTTTAAATAGTTCATTAAACAATCTTATTATTTATGGCGACGTACCCATCCCGCTTTCAGCGGGACATGACCGGCAAAGGGGAAAGTCTGCAACCCGCCTCTGGCGGGCGAATCCGATCGTCGCCTCAGAGAGTTTCATATAGTTCATTAAATAATTTTATTCATTTTGGCGACGTACCCATCCCGCTTTCAGCGGGACATGACCGGCAAAGGGGAAAGTCTGCAACCCGCCTCAGGCGGGCGAATCCGATCGTCGCCTCAGAGAGTTTCAAATAGTTCATTAAATAATTCTATTCATTATGGCGACGTACCCAAGTGGCTTAAGGGGAAAGTCTGCAAAACTTTTATTCATCGGTTCGAATCCGATCGTCGCCTCAGAGAGTTTCATATAGTTCATTAAATAATTTTATTATTTATGGCGAC
>CALMYL010000021.1 GCA_937873695.1 uncultured Ignavibacteria bacterium | reverse complement strand
GATAATATTTAGTTATCAGTTATTCAGGTAATTTAATTAAATATTATTTTTTAAAAAAGTGTATTTGTGTTGAAATTTCACTTAAAAAATCAAAATTCTAAAATTATACTAAACCTGTTATTGATGTTATACTTAATCAATAGTTTTGACTATTAATACAATTTCCTGGCATTTTTAAATAATGTTAGAAAAATCAAGATCTGATTAATCAATATCTATGTTCAAAAACAGCAAAAATTTAAATAGTTACATTTTGCCAATATTGCTTTTTAGTATGATTTGGGGAGCAATAGAGTTTTTACTTCCGATATATTTATCACAAGCTGAGATGAGTGTGACTTTTATATCAATTCTATTTGCGATTATATCAATTTTGTCAATAATCTTAGATATCCCCATTGGCAAATTGTCAGATATTATTGGTCGAAAAAAATTAATATTATATTCAATGATAGTATCAGCTATTGCTCTAATTATATTGTATAAATTCTCCTCAATTTATGCATATATATTATCAGCAATTTTGATTGGAATAGCATATGGATTAAACTGGTCCCCCTTGTTAGCATTTGTAGGAGATAAAACTAAAGAATATAATCGTGGACGAATATTTGGAACCTATTTTTCACTAGAATCTTTTGGTGAAGCTATATCTCCATTGGTATTGGTGTTAATTATATATTTCACGAATCTGCGATTTCCCTTTCTTGTATTAGCTCTCTTAGCTTTAGTTTCAGTTCTAATGTTTAGTCGTATCAATGAAACGGTAAAAAAACGGTTATATTATGTGAAAAAGATTTACCAATACTTTTCATTCAAAAGCTGTTTATCACTTATTAAAAAATCTACTCATTTAAATTTATTCATTTTAACTAGTGGATTTTTTACCGCATTTTTTTGGCAAAGTGTATGGTTTAGTCAACCATTAATCGGATTTTATGAAGATTCAATTTTAAATTCTGCCCTAATTGTAGCAGCGTTTTCGCTTCCAACTATATTATTGTCAAAATTTTTAGGATGTTTGATAGATAAAGTTGAAAGTAAAATATTTTATTTATATTCAATATTCAGCGTAATCATTTCATTTTTATTATTCTATTTAATCTCATCAATTGTCGCTAAAATTATATTTATTTTTTTTGCTGCTATAGGGGTACTTGGCATAAAACTAACAATTAACGTTTTAGTTGTCCGTTTATTCAAAAGTGAGCATCGAGGAGAATTTTTTGGAATTATAGAAACAATTAAGGATATAGCTTATGCAATTACACCTCTCTTCATTGGATTTAGTTATAAGTTAATAGGATTAGATGGAATATTCATAGCAAATTCAACATTCGCATTATTATTATTTACCTTTGGATTTAAAATTCTGAAAAATAAATCTATTTAAAAAACCCTTGATCAACTATTTAAAAAAATCAGACATGCGTTTTGAAAGATAAGTTTTAAATCTTAACATAAAATTATAGATTAAGGAATGAACTTTCTTATATGCACAAATACGCATAAAAAAATTATCTTAATGATTTTTTCCAATTTGTTATTTCTATAGATTTTTTAGATCATCTTTTATAGAAATAACCTCTATACGTTATATTTTTTTAAACGAGAAAAGAGTAGTTTTAGATAATTAATCAATATCATGGTTGGTGCAAAATTAAAAATACTAATTGTTGATGACGAGGCAATATTTGTATTATATTTGAAAAAAAGGCTAGTGAAGTTAGGTTTTGAAGTGACAGCTGTAGCTAATAACTATCATGGTGCTATAAAAGCAGTCGAAAAAAACATACCCGATTTAACTCTTATGGACATTAACATCAAAGGTTCAAAAAATGGTATAGAAACAGCCAAGGATATTAAAAAGCTATTTAATGTTCGCTCGCTCTTCATTTCTGCTTATAATGATAATGAAACTTTAGAGAAAATATTAAAAGAAGACCCCGTAGGTATTCTTAACAAACCTTTAGAAGAAGAAAAATTACAAGAGTTATTACTTAATTTCAAAAATGTTCTTGCACTAGACCTCAATAAATAACTAAAAATATGAGTTAATCTTTGTTCATTAAAATTGAGGTACTTTTTCATTCCATTTGTAATTTATTAGGACCCATCCTTTATCTTCATTGTAATTTGGATATTCTCTTTCTGAATGATTAACCTGCAAACTTCCATCATTGTTAATTTCATAGATGCCTGACGGGTTTTCATTAAACATAGTTAAAATATTTGATCTGCAAAAATCGCATTTTGGACAAACGACTACAGTTCCATTGTCAAAATAACCGACTATACCTGCGTTTGAAGCATATAAAAATCTTAGTTCTTTACTATGCTTTCTTTCCTTATTTCGATTTTTTAACTCTGAATTTTCAATGTATTGACTATCTATAAGACTTTTGCTTTCTTTTATTTTCAGTTCTTTTTCTATTAATTCAAGCTCTTTTTCTTTTAATTCTAATTCCTTTTGTTTGGAGCTTTGTTCTAAATTACACCTCATAAAGGAGAACAAGAAAATTAAAATTATCAAATATAATAATCTACTTTTAATTTGCATTTTATTAAATCATTCAATTAATGGGTTATTTTTTCAATTTAAAATTAACTTTTTAATAATCAATAATAAAGGTTTAAATATAGAATTTCCTAAAATAATTAATTTTATCAATCAATTCTTGATATTAAGAAAAATGATTACTTGATACCCTCTGATTAACAAAAACTATTTAAACAAAGTAAAAATATATGACGCAATCCGATATTGGAAAATATAGAAAGCCCTAATTTATTATAAAAAAGGACAGCTGATTTCAGCTGTCCTTTTAGGTCTTTCCCAAGATGCTTATTTAAGAAGTAACATTTTTTTTGTATCAGTATAATTATCTGCT
Organism: uncultured Ignavibacteria bacterium; assembly: GCA_937873695.1. Classification (GTDB taxonomy): domain Bacteria; phylum Bacteroidota; class Ignavibacteria; order Tepidaquicellales; family OLB5; genus OLB5. The sequence continues at coordinate 203,531 of CALMYL010000021.1, read as the reverse complement.
CTTATTACATAGAAATACACCCCGCTGGATAAATGACTTCCCTTAAATTCAAACCTGTATGAACCGGCAGGCAGTTCATTATTTACAAGCCTAGCTGCTTCTTTTCCAAGAATATCATAAACAGTCAGCTTTACTAATGATTTTTTCGGCAGACTGAATTTAATATTTGTTACTGGATTAAATGGGTTTGGATAGTTCTGGTCGAGTGAATATTTAAGCGGTACTTCATTACCAACCGGGTAAATCCCCAGCGGACCATGAAGACGTGTCAAAAGCCAATAAACAACTGCCGATTGGGTTGTCCCGTTATCATAATTTACTGTATTGTATCCGTATTTCGGGAAAAAATTCCATGCCTCCTGCGGATATGCAATAGACTGAGCTGCCATACAGATAGTTGTCCATTGCCAAACAAGCGGGTTAGTATTGTTTGAATCAAACGATGGCGAGTATTTAAGTCCATATGATGGATAGTCAAATATATCTTTAGCGTAATTATAATCCCACAACGATTCGGTAGCGGGAATTACAGGAATGATATGAATACCATGAGCTGTGTAGCTGGTTGTCCCAAAAAATGTCTTACCGTCAATTGCTGCATTAAACATATTTGTAACTATATGAAGCTTATTCGTGTAAACTGAGGGATATACCGGATTTGTTTGAGGTAAAGTAATATGATAATATTTCTTTACAGCTCTAATTTCCTGGGCAAGCCCAAGTGCCCCGGTATTTTTAATATTATTATTATTCATAGAATGACCAAACAGATAAATACCATACCATGCATTAACAGATTCGCTGGAACTCTCCTGATTCTTTCCATCGCCAAACGGCACAAGCCCGTTAGCCCAAGAATGTCCTTCGTACCAATCCTTGTACCTCATCAAAGCAAAATGACCGTCAGTTCTGCTTGGGTTCGAGATGTCACGTATTAAATCGCTAACCCTGTTAAAATAATGGCTTCCGTTAGCAGTAAACCATGCCGGATCTTTTTTTGCAATAATTGCAGCTGCGTGAATTGGATATCCATAATGGAAGTGATGATCGTTATAAAGTGCGCTACCATAACTAAAACAGCATCCGATATTTAAACTATCCCAGCCGAGGGATGAAATTAAACCGCCATATTTTGTATCATAAAAAACAGAGTCCCATGCACCCGGACCGTGAGCAGGATTAAGGGTATGTCCACCATCCAGAAAATGTCCGAGATAAAGTTTCAGAGTGTCTCGCATACGCTGGGTGAGACCTGAAACTGAAGAATATCTAACAGTGTCTCTTTCGTATAATTCATCAGCAATTACAATTACCCTTGCCAATCTTTGCATATTTTTCCCCATACCGTATATATCAGCATCCAGCCAGTTTCTCTTGAAATAGTTATTAAAATCATTATTAATATATCTTTGAAGTGTATCACACCACTGCAATGGCACATTTTGAAGCCGGGCATTTTTGGGATAATATGTATAATCAGGCATTCCGTTTTCTGTCATATTCCATGTTTTTTGCCTGACTTCCTTCATTCTGCCTTTTAAAACATCGTACTTTAAAACTTCTGTTGTTGAATTAGAGATCATATCTACATGATGAGGCAAAGCCATCATAAGAAGAGAATCGCTTCCTCCAAACGAACCTTCATTATATCGTGTAAAATTAAAATGCATATTAGCCGATGTGCCTGATGAATAGGAAGCTGCAAATTGACCCTTTACCGGAATGAATTTTGCATATGTGGTTAAAAGGTTCATTTTTTCTGTAATCTGCTGTTGCGTAACATTTTCACCCTGGTATGTAAGATTTGCCAGCCTTAACCAGCCTGTAAAATCCGATAAGCCTATCAAACCCTGTGTTGATGGGCTGGTTGAATATTGAAGCATTATGGGAACTGAACTGAATAAAATCCACGTCTGAGGACGGTTATCAGTATTGTTAACGCCGCCTGTTTCGATTTTAAAAATTCGGTTGGTAAAATTCATACCGGGAACAACATTCGTATCGTTAACTTTCAAAATTGCCGGAGATGGGAAAAATACTCCAGGTTTGGTGTTATTATAAATCATTGATACGTATGGCATTCCACGGACAATAGGCGAATAATAGAATCTTGATGAATTAGTCGAGTCGACAAATTTTAAAGTGGCTGAAAGCTCAGTATAATCGTTCAGTATAGAAGGTTTTATTTTTTGCGGTTCGGTAGTACCCATATAAGCAAAGTTTGACGAATTCCAGTTAACAAGAGGAATTCCACTTGGATCAACAAAAGTAATAACTGCAAATGGTTTATAGTTTATTGCCAATAAAGCCCTGTAATTTGAATAACCGCCATAACCGCTTCCTAATGAAAGTTGATATGGATAAGGATGAACCTTGTTTGCTCCCATTATTCCGAATGCAAGCGGGTATGGCTGCTGACCTAAAAAGAAATTATTAAACCATGCATTGGTTGGATATGGAATTGACATGCTATCCATCATAACATTGAGCGGAGGACGGTTTGCAACCTGATGCCATGATGGAGAAGGAGCAGATGTAGAGATTGGCGAACCATAATTCCACTGTGAATAAACGTTTACTGCCAATAAAATTACTGAACAGTATAATAAAATTAACTTTTTCATTATGTATTTAGATCTAATGTTATAAAATATTTTGTTGCTTATTTCTAAAATCATCATATTCTATTTAAAAGAATGTTAACATACATCCCAATAATTTTAAAACAGGATTTCATTTTATTAAGATCATTTTTTTTATTTGCAGTGATCCTTGTGACTTTAACTGATAGAAATATACTCCCGATGCTAAATTCCTGCTATCAAAAGTTATTTCATGTATTCCGCTATTCATATTTCTGTTAATAACAGTATTTACTAACTTTCCTGAAACATCATAAACTAAAAGTTCTACGATACTTTGTACTGGAATTGAAAACTTAATTTTTGTAGCAGGGTTAAACGGATTGGGATAGTTCTGATAAAGATGAAAACCAACCGGAGATTCATTAATTGCCGTTACATTCAGCAATTCATCATCTCTTCTTATCCACATGCCCCTGCCATAAGTTCCTGCTAAAATGTAAAACTCACCACCGGAAAAATAAGGCTTTAACTGTGATACCACGTTTGCTTCGGGCATTCCGTTATTCCACCTGAACCAGTTTGAACCTTCATTTGTAGTTTTGTAACAGCCCATTTCAGAACCAAGGTACATAATATCATCATTGTAAGGATAAACAGTCAGATCTGTAGTAGAAACATTAGGTAAATCGTTTGTAATATTAACCCAGTTTACTCCCATATTTATAGTCTTGTATAATTTATGAGAGCTGTACAAACCGCTAATGACTGCATATGCAATATTTTTATTTTGGGGATGTATTGCAACTGTACTGATCTTCAACCCGTCAGAAATATCAGCAGACCTTTCTGAAAATAATCCAGTTCCCTCTTTTACATAAATCCGCTGACCTGTATTTCCTGAAAGAGTATTAACGTATACTACTGATGTATCGTTATATTTCCTGACATTAAAATTTGAAATCCAGTCAGCAAATCCTGTTGTATTGCTTTTTACCCAGTTATCACCTTTATTTGTAGAGTAATAAAGAAATTCTGCAGAGCTTGTATAAACTGTAATTGGGTCTACATTATCGGTCTTAATATTTGTAAACCATTGGGTTGAGGGGTCAATGCCATTATTTAGTTCAATCCAGTTCACACCGCCGTTTGTGGTTCTGTGCCTTCTAAATGGCCAGTTACCCCCATAAACCCCGATTGTTATGTATCTTTCAAGCGGATTGAATGGACTGATAGCTGCTCCGGAGCCATCACCTCCCCAGGAAATATGATAAATCCATGAAGCGCCGTTATTAGTTGTACTGGTAATACCGTTATCCTGAGAGCCGCCCATAAAAGTAACGGTACTGCTTAGGCTTACATCAACATTATAATATTGTGTAATAGGAAAATTATTTTTTCGTGTTTTAAAAGAAAAAGCATCATCATCTGTAAATGTAATACCACCGTCATTTCCAATCCAAACAGAATTCCCGGTACTATCCCAGCTTATAGCATGCTGGTCTGCATGAACGTTCAGATCATAATTATTATCATATTTATTCCAGCTTAATCCCAGGTTTGTAGTCCCCCAAAGCCATACACCGCCTGCAAAAACTTTGCTGGGGCTTGTTGGGCTGACTGCAATTTCACATGTATACCATCCAATACCTTCCAGAATATCTGCAGGGGGAGAAACATTAGTCCATGTATCAGCTCCGGCAGTTCTGTAAATTCCCATCATATCCCCATTACGTTTTGCCATTAAAACAAAAACAATTGAAGGATTGCTTTTTGCAATTGAAATCGAAGTTCTGCCAACATCAGTAGCAGGAATACCCATGGTCATTCTTATCCATCCCAGCCCGTTATTTGTTGATTTATATACGCCTCCGGAATCGGAATCAGCATGCATTCTACGGCAGCAATAAATGATATTATTACTTGCCGGATGAATTGCAACATCAGATATATCACCGTTGAGGTATTTTTGCCAGCTTAAGCCGTTATTATCTGAACGGTAATAACCGCGTGTAGATGCAGCGTGAATAACGTTCTGGCTGCTGTATCTTATTTTATAAAATCCTGCCGGGGTTGTATCATTTAAATTAATACCTGACCAGTTAGAACCTCCGTTGGTGGAAATATACATACCCGTTCCGGCTCTCATAAACGGCTCTCCGGTGCCAATTACAATAACATTTGAATTACCGGGCTGAATATCAAAGCTGCCAACAGCCTGGCTGGTTAACATTTCAGTCAAAGCAACAGGCGGGTTACCAGCAGACCACAATCCACCTGATGCTGCAGCTACTAATATATTTGATGTATCTTTTGTGTAGATATCCAGTATTCTTCCTGTAAATCTTGTTGAGGTTGAAGGAATTACACTTCCGTAAGGTCCTATCGGCATCCAGTTTGTTACTGATGAAGAAACATATTTTTCATCCGTGGAATTTTTAACTCCGCTTAAAATACTGTTAAGTAATTCCGGTTTTAATACAGCATCATATGGATAATGCAGACGTTCCCAATATTTTTTTTCCATTTCCGGACCTGAGCGTTTATCTTTGGACTTATCTCTCTTAGGTTTATTTTTAACTTCGTTAAAATTAACAACTTTACTGCTTAGACCATCCTTGGTATTGAAAAATAAAAAATATGAAACACCAATGGAAGAGAGCAGAATAATAACGAAAATATAAATAATTAATTTTTTCATAACTAAATGTTAATCTTGTTTTCAGATATGCCTATGCCTCCTAAATGTATAAATGCTGTTATAGGAGGCTTCGGCGAATTCTACCGGTGAGTTTGGTAGATTATCTTTAATACAGGGTAATCTGATGTCATTTTCTCACCGGTAATTTTCTTCACTGCTAAATTATCTGATTAAGTTAATCTGTGCAAAACAAGATTTATTCTGTTGTTACATCAAAAAATTATTATATATCCAGCTATTTGTTGATTATTGCTTAATTTTCATATATTTTTGGTAAATATTGTTACGTCAATGAAAGACACTAAAATTGTTAAAATTTTTAAATCCTTCAGTTCAACAGAAATAAAACAATTTGAAAAACTTTTAAAATCACCTTATTTTTCAAAAGGGAGGAACTTACTTCCGCTATTTTATGAACTGAAAAAATATTACCCGGTTTTCAAATCTAATAATTTAAAGCGGCAGGAAATTTACAAAAATCTTTTTCCGGCAGAAAAATACAATGACCAGAAGCTCAGGGTTTTAATATCGGAACTTCACGCAATGTGTTTGGAATATCTGATTTATGATCAATTAAATAAAGACCAACATTATAAAAATAAATTTTTAACCGAAGCCTTATTCAGAAAAAAGCTTTTTGGTGACCTGGAAAAGCAGTTTAAAGTAAGCATTAATTTTCTTGAATCAGGAAAAAATGACAGTTTTGAATATTACCTATCCAGATTTTTTGTTGAAAGGACAATGTGTTTTTATACAATAGAGACTAATAACAGCATTAAGTATCCGGAATCATACATGAAATTTTCCAGAACCTTTCTGAAGTCCTCTATTATTCAGCTTTTGTTAAATTATTCCGAAATGTCCAGTTACCGTTTCAATTTTATTACTGATGAAGAAAAAGCTGCTCACAATTATTTATTTAAAGCAATTGATTTCAAAAAAATATATAAACTAATAACTTTTGATAATGAAGATGAAAAAAAAATATTCGGATTATATTATTATGCATATATGTTAATTGTTAATAAAAATCTTTCAGATTATTACAGTCTGAAAAAGATTTTTTTTGAAATTAAAGACAAATTTCTTACCAATGAAAATAGAAGGCTGATATATGCAAAGTTAATGAATTTTCTGAGTATTTCTCCGGATGAACAATTTAAAATTGAAGCTTTTGAGCTATATAAGAAAATGCTGGAAGATGATGAGGCTGTAATGAACGAGGGTGCATATTTCGGCAGAACCCATTTCAGGAATGTTTTGAACCTTGCAATTACATTAGGTGAAATACAATGGGCTGAAAACTTTGTGAATACTTACAAATCAAAGTTGAATCCAGCTGAATCGGAAAACATGCTGAACTTTTCTTTTGGTCATATATATTTCTGGAAAAAGGAATTTGGCAAATCATTGGAGTATTTAAGTAAGGTAAAGTTTGGGTTTGCTACATTCAAAGAAGATGTAAACACTTTAACACTTATGAATTTTTATGAGCTGGGTATGTATGAAGAAGCCTTATCTCTGGCAGACTCATTTAAAAGAACATTTAAGCGGACGCCCCCCATGCATGAAGTATTATATACCGATCATAAGAACTTTTTAATTTACTATCCATTATTGTTGAATGCCAGGATATACAGTAAAACAGATGATTTAACAATGGTTGAAAATCTTTCAGAGAAAAGTGTTAATTTAAAAGTAAAAAAATGGGTGGAAGAAAAAATTAAAGAAATAAAAAAACATACACCTGCGAACTAAAATAACGAAATTTTTTATTCTATTATATTACTTCTAAATTCATGGCTACGATTTGGCTACGAATTATAATCCTTATCATAGAAAATATAGGAAAAATGGAATATTAAAGAATAGTTAAATCTAATATTTTCTATATATTTAAGAATAATAACATACCCCATTTTAGATTCTGGATCAGGAAAGTCTAGGTTCGACCCCTAGTCGGGCAACAAAAGAAAAGACAGCCGTCCGGCTGTCTTTTCTTATTTGTAAAAACATAAGTATGCTTGATTCTACTTTATCAAAACCATTTTCTTCGTATCTGAAAACATAGTTGTCCTTAAATGGCATATGTATATTCCGCTTGGTAAATCACCGGCATCCCACGATACTTCATACGAACCAGGCTTCATGTTATCATTTACCAGAACTTCAATTTCTCTTCCTAAGAGGTCAAAGACCGCAAGTTTCACATTCTCTGTTCCCGAATTACCAAATTGGGGCAGATCAAACCTTATCCTGCAAACAGGGTTAAAGGGGTTAGGATAGTTTTGATACAAAGCGTATCTTTCCGGAATAATAGTTTTACCGCGCAAACTCATCAACTGAGATTGTTTTGTCAGATAAGTTGCAAATACGTGAATATCAGAACATACAGGTTTATCACCATTCAGGCAAAGTCGCCAGAAGTAAGTTGAGTATTCATCAAATTGCTCCATGTCAAGCTCAGTTACTTCACCCTTAATATCACCCATTTTAAAAACAGGATTATCAAATAAAGTATCTTTACTGAACTCTATATAATACGAAGCTTTTGTACCGGTACTTATCAACCCGGTCAGGTCAAGCATTCTTGAGCTTTCAAATTCCGGCATATCTAAAGAATAAGGAAATATCCTGGTGAAGAAGTAATTCGGATTCGAAAAACTGCTCGAGTCTCCTGCCCTAAGTGATTTCACTTTCCAGAAATACCTTGAATTATATGCCAGCACTCCATTTGGTGTTTGATACAGAGTATCTGTTACATACTTATCGATCCACAATACCGAGAAATTTGAAAAAGCTGAAACCTGCAGTCTGTAGTTTGTTGCCCCCGCAACATTAGACCAATTGAAAAGTGTTGTTACAGCCACACCTGTATCTTTATTCAGTGGCTGCAGTAAAGCCGGAGAGCCCAGCGCAGTAACTGTAGTGAAGCTCCATCCATTTGAAAATGCGCTCCACGAAGTTCCGGTTTTGACAGATACTCTCCAGTAATAGCCTGTGTTATATGCTAACAGACCCGCAGCAACATTGTATTGTGAAGCCGTAAGACTGCTGTCATCCACAATTGTAGCAGCAAACGTATTCACAGCCGAGACCTGCAGCCTGTATTTCAAAGCTGAAGTGATATCGCTCCAGTCTAACAGCGGCGCAAGAGGTATGTTCACAGATCCGTTTGCAGGTGAGACCAATGCAGGCGGCGCCTGCGGCGGAGTTACAAGTGTAAAGAACCTGAATGGAACTGCCTGGAAATTGCCCCAGCCGGCATCATTTTTGGCTTTAACCCGCCAATAATAACCTGAATTATACGCAAGTACTCCGTTTGGAACCTGGTATTCAGATAAGGTTATATTACTGTCATTTACCCACAATACCGAAAAATTACTTAGTGCTGAAACCTGCAGGTAATATTTCTGAGCACCGGGCACATCGCTCCAGTTAAGAAGAGGAGTTACAGAAATATCTGATTCCCTGTTTGCAGGATAGATCAGAACCGGCGCTGCGGGCGGAAGGCCGCTGATTGTTGTAAACTTCCACCACATGCTGAAAGGACCCCAGCCAACATCGTTAAAGGCTTTAACTCTCCAATAGTAACTTGTCATAGCTGTTAAACCGTTCAATGATTTAACAGTATCTGTCAAAGTAGTATCATTTATGAGTCCCGCCATTGAAACTGTATCTGTAACAAGTTCGAACCAATATTTGCTTATTGCATCTGCGCCGTCCATTTCACCAAACAGCAGATTACCTGTGAAACCGGCTTTCAGTTTGGAGTCAGCCCCTGATTTCTTCAGTGATTCCACTGCTTTCATCCAGGTGAATATAATGTTAAGCGGCTGCTCAGTTGAATTGTTCGGTGGTGAAAGCAAAATAACATTTTGCGGGCTGCCGTATGTTTTGAAGCTGAATTTACCCGAAAAAACGCTCCAGTAGATTGAGTTTTTTGCAGCTACTTTCCAATAATATACTGTGCTGTTTGCAAGCAATGCTGCGGGAACATTGTACTGTGATACTGACATTGTACTGTCATCTGCAAGAATGTTTGTAAATCCGCTGTCTGAAGCCAGCATAATCCTGTATTTGACTGAACCGCTTACGTCGTTCCAATCAAGCAATGGCGTTAACGAAATTCCGGTTGCCCCGTTTGCAGGGCTCAGAAGTACCGGGGCTGCCGGCGGCGGAATTATCATTGTAAAGAATCTGTAAGGTGAAGTCTGGTAGTTGCCCCACCCCGCAGTATTCTTTGCCTTGATGCGCCAATAATAAACAGAATTATAAGCAAGAACGCCGTTATTGACCTGGTATGAGGAAGTTGTTAAACTGCTGTCATCTATCCACAACACAGAGAAATTACTTAATGCCGATACCTGCAGCCTGTATTTTTGTGCGCCTGAAACATCGCTCCAGTCAAGCTGAGGTGTTACTGAAATGTTTTGTGCATTGTTCAACGGGTAGATTTGCACAGGCGGCACCGGAGGCAAACCGCTTGAGGTGGTGAATTTCCACCATTCGCTGAATGCGCCCCACCCAATTTCATTTGCTGCCTTAACCCGCCAGAAATAGGCTGTATTCGAACTGAGCCCGTTCACATTCTTCAGGGTATCAGTTAATAATGTGTCTCTTACAAGACCTGTCATCGTCAGAGTATCAGTGGTCATTTCAAACCAGTAAGCGCTTATAGCACTTGGTCCATTACTTAAAGAGCTAACTAATATTTTTGAGCTGTTATTTTGACGCTCATGACTTTTGTTCAGTTTGCCAAAAAGCTCTTCAGCCATATGCCAGTTAAATGTTATATTCAGCGGCTGCTCCACAGCATTATTCAGCGGGTAATTTAAAACAACTGGCTGCGGTAAACCTAAAGTCGTAAAATTCCACGCTGCAGAAAAATCTCCCCACGCCGTATTATCTTTGGCGGCCGCTTTCCAATAATAAGTACTGCTGCTGCCAAGAATACCTGCAGGAACATTGAATTCTGAATTAGTCAAACTGCTGTCATCAATTAAAAAAGTGCTGAAATCAGGCATTGCAGATACCTGCAGCCTGTATTTAAGGGCACCGCTTACATTATTCCAGTCAAGCATTGGATTGAGCAGCACTCCAACAGCACCATTTGCCGGTGATAACAGAACCGGAGCAGATGGCGGAGGTGTTACCAAAGTGAAAAATCTATATGGCGCTGCCTGGTATCCGCCCCATCCATAGCTGTTTTTCGCTCTAACCCGCCAGTAATAAGCTGAGTTGTATGCAAGTATTCCGTTCTGAACCTGGAATTGAGAAGTAACAGAATTACTGTCATCTATCCATAATACAGAAAAATTACTAAATGCAGAAACCTGCACTCTGTATTTTTCACAGCCGGGTACATCGCTCCAATCAAGCACAGGTTTCACTGAAATATTCGAAGCATTATTTACAGGTGAAATCAACACCGGTGCCGGCGGTGGTGTATTGTCCATAGTAGTAAGTTTCCACCACATACTAAAGGCACCCCAACCGATATTATTTTTTGCTCTTACTCTCCAGTAATATGAAGTGTTTGCGGCTAAACCCGAAACATACTTCACTGTATCGGTCAGTGATGAATCACTTATTATACCGGAAAGTGTTACTGTATCAGCGGTGAGTTCAAAGTTATAAAGACTGATGGCATCAACTCCGCCCAAAGAAACATCTTTGGTTCTGTTTATCATAAAGCCGGAACTTTTCACCGAAACTTTCATACCCGGAATTTCTGATGCTTTGTACCACACAAAGGTGATATCCGTCTGCTGAGCTTCTGCATTGTTTACCGGACTGTATAAAACAACAGCCTGAGGGGTTCCCAGTGTAGTAAAATTCCATGCTGAAGAAAATGAACTCCAGCTTGAACTGCCTTTAACAGCTGTACGCCAGAAATATTGAGTATAACTATTCAGTATGCCCGCTGCTAACAGATATTCAGAAACAACCATACTGCTGTCATCAATCAATACAGAGCTAAAATCAGAGGATAAAGAGACCTGCACTCTGTACTTTGTGCTTCCGGTAACATCATTCCAGTTCAAAAGAGGTGTTAACTCAACTCCCGTTGCTCCATTTGCAGGTGCACTCAAAACCGGAACAGGAGGCGGCGGGACCACCTGTGTAAAGAATCTAATTGGAGCCTGATAATCACCCCACCCTGCTACGTTCCTTGTTTTTACCCGCCAGTAATATAAAGAGTTGTATGCAAGGATACCGTTTGGTACTTGTAATTGCGATTCTGTTGAAGAACTGTCATCAAGCCATAACACGGAAAAATTACTGAAAGCAGAAACCTGCACTCTGTACTTAAGTGCCCCGGCAACATCGCTCCAGTTAAGCAGCGGAGTAACCTGTACTTCGGTCTGATTGTTAACAGGCTGCTGCAAAACAGGCGCTCCGCTTGTTGTTGTGAACTTCCACCATGGACTGAATGCTCCCCAGCCTGCTTCATTATGAGCTTTTACACGCCAATAGTAAGAATTGCTGAAGATCAATCCGCTGACAGCTTTAGTAGTATCTGTTAATAATGTATCAGTAACAAGATCTGTCAAATTAACAGTATCCCTGGTAAGTTCAAACCAGTAATTACCGATCGATAAATTGCCTGCAGCATCTTTTAACAAATTTACATTTTCTGTAACAGTGCGTTTGTCTGTTTTCTTTGTTGGCAATGCAGTGAACCAGTTAAAAGTTAGAGAAGCACTGACACCTGATGCATTATTTGGCGGATAGTTTAATAAAACACTATTCGGAGCTCCAAACGTTCTGAAACTGAATGCCGAAGAAAATTCACTCCATGAAGCAGAGTTCTTTGCAGCGACCCGCCAGTAATATTGTGTATAATTTTGAAGGATACCCGGTTGAACATCATAACTTGAAACGATTATAGTACTGTCATCAATTATGAATCCCGTAAACAGCGAATCAGCCGAGAGCTGTACTCTGTAATTAACGGAGTTCAAAGCGTCCTGCCAGTCCAGCTGCGGTGTCAAGGATTGCGCCGCTGCTCCATTAGCCGGTAGAAGTAATACCGGCGGTGGATTCTGCTGAGATGCGACATTAGTCGTTCTTAAAACAGAATTGCCGCATAATAGCCAGCCATATTTTTTTTCCACAAAAGAGAATTCACTGCCGGCATACGGACCATTATATTGAACAGTCCATACAGCGCCGCTGTTCGTGGTTCCAAGTATCACACCTTCACCTGCCAAAGAGCACGCAACCCAACCTGTATCTTTATTAGCAAAATAAACATCACTGTAATTCGTCTGATCACTTAGTGGATACAATCTAAACCAACTGCCGCCGTTATTTGTAGATTTATATATTCTGTTTCCACCGACAACAAAGCCCGTATTATCATCATTAAAACTTACTCCGGTCAGATTTACAGAGGCATCACCCACACCGCATGATACTGTGCTGCGATAAACCAATCCCTGGTTTCCTACTGTCCACGGTGCATTCTTACCTGCTCTGATCCTGTTTAAAGGAATTGAATGACCCAATGAAGGTGCGTATGTTGGATTTGAACTTATGAATGAATACTCAGGGCTGCTAATGTTAGCCCTGAGAGTACCGCAAAACCAGTTTGCCCCGCCAAAATAAGTTACCGATCTGAAGTTAGTTTCAATAAATCCGTAAATGTAAGCCGTGCCATTCCAGGTAGCACCTCCATCCCAGGAAGACCATTCAGGATACAACTGACTGTAATGAGGCCCGCTTGCAATGATTCCGTTATTCACATTAGAAAAGCTAATTGCATTTGCATTCATATAACCCGGATAATCTGAATTACCATTCCAGCTTGTACCACCATCAGAAGTTCTGAAGACTTTATACGGGTTACCACTTCTTGAACATATCCAACCATTTTGCGGAGTCAGGAAAAAAATACCGGTATTGGTTTCAGAAATGCTGCTTGCACCCAATTCCCAATTATACTGCGCAGGAATAGTAATAAACCTCCACCACTGGCCGAATGCTCCCCAACCGGTCTCATTTTTGGCCTTAACCCTCCAATAATATGTTTTTGAATTTAAAGATAAACTCATGGATTTTGTAGTATCTGTCAAGGTTGAATCTTTGATAAGTCCGGCATAAGTAATTGTATCTTCTGTAATTTCAAACCAATAGGCAGAAATTGCATCACCGATATTCAGAAAAGTTTGCTTTACGGGTATTTTTGTAATATTATCTGTAAGCGGTTTTGCAGTTATCTCAACTGATCTATTCCATGTAAACTGCAGATTCATGAACTGTGCCAGGGAAGAATTAGGCGGACTGATCAATTCCGGTGGTTGCGGCGGCCCAACTATTGTAGTAAATTTCCACCAGTTACTAAATGGTCCCCAGCCAAGATCATTATTAGCTTTCACTCGCCAGTAATATGAAATTCCCCTGCTTAAACCTGAAACATATCTCGTCGTATCATAAATATTGTTATCTGTAATTAAGCCTGCTAGTGTTACTGTATCTGTGGTCAGTTCAAACCAATATTTAATAATTGCATCATTCCCAGAAACACCTTTTATCAGAACCGGTTCAGATGTTTTATCATTTCTTAGAAGAGAACTCATAAATGGACCAGACAGAGTCTCAATCGGTTTCTTCCAGTAAAATGTGATATTGGTTGGCTGTTCTATAGAGTTGTTAAGCGGACTAGTCAGAGTTACCTGACCCGGCATAAAGAATGTTCTGAAACTTCTGCCCGCAGAAAACGGACCCCAATCAACATTATTTCTTGCAGCAACCCTCCAGTAGTAAACCGTATTATAAGTTAGTATTCCGGCAGGTACATTATACTGTGAGGCGACCAGAGTGCTGTTATCATGTAATATAGTACTGAAATTTGCATCAGAAGAGAGCTGTATCCTGTAATTGACAGGCAGCAAATTATCATCCCAGTCAAGTAGTGCGGTTAACTGTATCCCTGTCGCGTTATCGGCAGGTGAAATTAAAGATGGAGCCAGAGGCAAAGTTAAACCGCCTGTAGTAGTCTTTAAAATTGTTCCTGCGCTGCCTACTGCCCAGCCTGTAACGCTGTTCAACATATCTAAACCGCTAACTGAAGATGATACCGGTATAGTTTGCTGATACCAGGAATTTCCTCCTGTAGTTGTATATTCAATAGTTCCGGTACCGCCAAAAGAATAGCCTGTGCTGTGATTTACAAATTCAAAACCCGATACAGAACTGCCCGTACTGAAACTTGACCAGCTTGAACCTGAATTGTCACTTCTGTAATTCTGGCTGCCTCCATATAAAAATGCAGTGTAATCATCAACAACATATGATCTTGTAAATAATGGCGGTGGCCTGAATCCATATACAACAACATATGCACAAGGATCTCCATATACATTCCCTGAAACGCATTCCCACGAACTGCCGCCATCAAGACTCTTCCAGATATACATATACATTTTGCTATGCATAAAATCATCAAAATTCCCAACAGCAACACCAAAATTCCTGCTTCCTATAGATCCTCCTGTTGCACCACCATGCGAAGCCGGGTATGAACCGCCCGCACTCCATGAGACACCTCTGTTTACGCTCAAATATATACTGCCATAATCGAAAATCCAGCCATAATTATCGTCAACAAAACCCATCTGAGTAGAATTGGAAAACTCAATTACCTTTGCCCAGTTTGATCCCGCATTAGTAGTGACATAAATTCCGTATTGAGCAAAACCAACAAACCCTGTTGAAGCATCAATAAATTTAACACTTGAATAATTAGCCGAAATAAATGCGGAATCCAGAATATACCATTGCGCCCCGCCGTTTGTGGTTTTGATTAATTTTGTTCCGCCAACAGCATATCCTGTAAGCGCATTTATAAAACTGACAGAAACAATATCAGAACTTATAGGTGAGCTTTGCGGAATCCACCCTGCCTGGCTGAACGCCTTTTGATTAAAGTTCATCAATAAAACTGCAGTAAACAAAAGAAAAATTCTGGAATAATAAAAAGGAATAAAAGAAAGCGGGTATACTTTTTTCATCTCAGCCTCCGGAGTTTAAATTGTGGTGCCGGATGAAAATGGACTTGTAATAATAATTGTTAATGAAACCTGTAAAAAGTCAATTATTTATTCGCGGGTTTTAGTAGCCCGGTTAAATATGCAGCATCGTTAAATGCAAAAGCAAAATAGTGTTGTTTGATGAAACATTAATACATATTTTGTAATAACAATTAACTGAATTTCTATAACTTAAATAAATCATATGCCTGATCCTAATCTGAATCTGGTGCCGGTTATTATTGCCGGCATAATTAATATGGCGCTCGGCGCATTATGGTACTCGCCGCTCGTTACAGGTAAACTGTGGATGCGCTCAATGGGCAAAACTGAAGAAGAGCTGAAACAGGGTTTCTCTTCAGCATCAATGGGAATGACATATGTTGTTAACACCATAGCTTCACTTGTGTTCGCTTATGTGCTGGCACACCTTGTCAAGTTCAGTATGGTGAATACCTTCTCCCAGGGCGTTATGATCGGCTTCTGGGTATGGCTTGGCTTCGTCGTCACAACAGTGATACCCGGTTATATGTATGAAAGCAGGCCTAAAATGCTGTACCTTCTGTTCATTATCTACCAATTGATATCTATTACAATTATGGGGGGATTCCTGGCAATTTGGTAAAAGAGATTTGCCTGCATTACTGAACTTTAATATCTGTTATGCTGTTTTATTAAGTAAGAGTAATAACATATTAGAGGAGGTTATTATGCGCACATTATTTTTGTCAATAATATTGCCTTCATTTTTCATAATTTTGGGAATAATATTGATCATTATTAATGCATCTTACGGTATTTTTGTTACGGCAGTGGGGGTTCTTTGGCTTTTGCTTTCATTCCTCATTGAATACAAAGAGGAAGAAGATCAGCCCCTTGGCATAGGCAGGGGCAGAAAGAGATAGATCAAAAGCTATTGATAAAAATAATCCGGTATATCAAAATGGATAAAAATCATATCCTGAAATGATGCAGATTATTTTTTTAGGAAATTAAATTTATCATTTTTGTAGCGCAGGAAAGATCGTTGAGATTCTGAAAGAAATGCTCTCTTAAACGAGCGAAAAAGGCTTCGACGGGTACATTTAATAATTTAAATAACTCTAAGAAAATCTACTACAAGTCATTCAATGGGTTGAAATGACTTTTCCGGAAAAAAAGCCTGGTTCAAATGCGAACTGATCTATAATACGGAATCCCGGTCTTTTTTATCATAAGGTACAACCTTTCAATTAATGGGACTCATATCCGGGTCCCATTATTTTTTTGTCCAAAAAATTACGCCAAATTTCAATTTTTTCATTCAAAATTTGTGATAAATATCATATTTCCATATGATACAGGTAATAGGATTTTGGGGGTTTCTGTGGCATTTTTGTATAATTTCTAACCATTTAAAATCAAAAAAATGGATACAACTGCTAAATCACCAGAAAAAACTTCCCCGGTAAAAGAAAGAAAAGTTAAAGGCATGGTGGAAATTGAAATTTCAAAATGCAAAGGATGTGAGCTTTGCAGGACGGCATGCAAAGAAAATGCTCTGACACTTTCTGATACTATTAACATAAAAGGTTACCGGTATATAATTGCTAATAACGACCTTTGCACAGGCTGTGTAAACTGCGCACTGGTTTGTCCCGATGCGATCATTACTGTCTACAGAACTAACCCGAAAAAGAATGCGAAACGCGAAGATATCACTCCGAAGAATATTAAGGAAGAAATAAAGGCAATCATAACCTCACCCGCTTACGATGATTTAAGTCATATGGATTATATTTAACAATTTTAACTCTAATTTTTATGAAGATGGAAACTAAATTAATGAAAGGTAACGAAGCGTTGGCAGAAGCCGCAATACAGGCCGGCTGTGATGCTTATTTTGGTTACCCAATAACTCCTCAGTCAGAAGTGCTGGAATACCTCGCCAAAGAAATGCCCGGAAGAGGCGGAGTAGTATTACAGGCAGAAAGTGAAGTTGCGTCCATCAATATGATATACGGTGCTGCGGGCGCGGGCTTCCGTTCAATGACAAGTTCATCATCACCGGGTATAAGTTTAATGCAGGAAGGAATATCATATATTGCCGGCGCTGAACTGCCGTGCCTTATAGTGAATGTCAACCGCGCCGGTCCGGGACTTGGGACAATTCAGCCCGGTCAGGGTGACTATTTCCAGTCAACCAAAGGCGGTGGACATGGTGATTACAGATTAATTGTACTCGCACCTTCATCTGTTCAGGAAATGGCTGATTTTGTATTCCTGGGATTCGATCTTGCTGATAAATACAGAAACCCGGTTTTGATCTTAAGTGATGGCGCTATTGGGCAAATGATGGAAAAAGTTACATTTGGAAAATTTAAACCAAATAAAGTTGATAAACCATGGGCAACAGTTGGCAAACCGGCCACCAGAGAAAGAAATTATATCACTTCTCTGCACATTAAACCGGAAATGCTTGAGAAGCACAATGAAAAACTGATAGCAAAGTATGAAGAGGTAAAGAAAAATGAAGTTAGATTCGAAGAGATAAATACAGAAGACGCTGAGTACCTGATGGTAGCATATGGATTATGCGCAAGGATATGCCACAAAGCTGTGAACATGGCACGTGAGAAAGGAATAAAAGTGGGATTGTTGCGGCCAATCACTTTGTTCCCATTCCCCTCTGAAAAACTGAACTTACTTGCTGACAAAATGAAACTTATGCTTACAGTTGAATTGAATTCCGGTCAGATGATAGAAGATGTGAAACTGGCGGTCAACGGTAAGGTACCTGTTGAATTCTACGGTAGACTTGGCGGCATGTTACCTAACCCGGATGAAATAGTAAATAAATTAGAAAATCTAATCAAGAAAAATCATGCGCTCTGAAGAACATTTACTGGTTGAAGAACAGCTAATTACTGCTAAAGATACAAAAGCTGAAAAAACAACCTCTGAAAAAGAAATTACTGAAGCCGTATTACCGGATAAACCAAGATGTCTGGATGAAGAATATGAAATGGTTTATCACAGACCTAAGACAATGGTTGATGTTTCTATGCACTATTGCCCGGGATGCGCACACAGCCTGGTACACAAACTGGTGATGGAAGTGGTAGATGAACTGGGTATTCAGGAAGAAACAATAGGCGTAGCCCCTGTTGGCTGTGCGGTTTTTGCGTACGATTATATGAATATTGATATGTCTGAAGCGGCTCACGGCAGAGCATGTGCCACCGCTACGGGAATAAAGAGACTTATGCCTGACAGGTATGTTTTTACCTACCAGGGCGATGGTGACCTGGCCGCTATTGGCATTGCAGAAACACTGCACACAATAAACCGGGGTGAAAATATCACCATCGTATTTATGAACAATGCCGTTTACGGAATGACTAGCGGACAGATGGCGCCAACCAGTCTGGTTGGAATGAAAACCACTACTAGTCCTTTCGGAAGAGATGTCATGGATTACGGCGAACCTATCAGGGTATCTGAACTTATCAGTCATTTACCCGGTGCATTTTATGTTACCAGGCAGGCTGTGAACTCAGCAACTGCAGTAAGAAAGGCAAAAAAGGCGCTGATGAACGCTTTCAGATACCAGAAACTGAAAAAAGGAACAAGCTTTGTTGAGATAATCGGCAATTGCCCTTCTAACTGGAAAATGACACCAATTGAAGCAAGCAAATTCATTGATGACGAAATGATAAAAACTTTTCCGCTGGGAGATATAAAATTACCAAAAGGCGAAGACCTGAAATTACTTGAGGAGGTAAAATAATCATGTTAGAAGAACTCATAGTAGCCGGATTTGGAGGACAGGGTGTCCTTTCTATGGGAATGACGCTTGCATATGCAGGTATGGTTGAAAATAAGGAAATATCCTGGATGCCATCATATGGTCCGGAAATGCGCGGCGGTACTGCAAACTGCATAGCAATTTTATCTGATACCAAAATTAGCTCACCCATAATTTCAGAATTTGATTCAGGCATCATATTGAATCAGCCATCTATGGAGAAGTTTGAATCCAGGATCAAACCGGGCGGGTTGATTATATACGAATCATCAAATATTTTTAAACCAAGCACAAGAACAGATATTGAAGTAATTGGAATACCTGCTGCAACAGAAGCAGTAAAAATGAAAAACAGTAAAATACTTAACATGATAATGCTTGGCGCATACCTTGAAAGAAAACCGGTTGTTAAGATCAGATCCATTATGGAAGCACTCAAAAAGGTTTTGCCGGAAAGATATCACAATCTCCTTCCAATAAACGAGGCTGCTTTAAACAGGGGCGCAGAACTTGTTGAAAAAGAAATGATCAGTTTAGGGGAAGCTTTTTAAAGAGAAAATTGAAAATTTCCAAACAAAAGACCCGGTTTAGCCGGGTTTTTTGTTGTAAGTAAAATATTTTCAATAGTTTATATGTCATAAATTTATGTGTTTTTATTGACTTATGTCATTTGACAAAATGAATTTTATCCTCATTATTGTAACAGAGGAAATTAAAATATGAATAAAAACTACTTCATCCTGTTTATTGCCGCAATAGTGTTCTATCATTGCGGCGGAGATAATCCGGTCACAAATGACCCTCCTGCTCAGTCAGATTACATTAAGATATTCACTACAGAAAGCGGCCTGAACAAATTTGAAGTTTACAGTACTTCAGGTACAAATTTCATTTATGGGTACAACAATCTTGGCTTCAGAGTTTATGTTAACAATTCAGAGCAGAACCAGGGGTTCGTGAAGTTTAAACCAACTATGTACCATGGAATTGGCGGACCAAGTCACTCAATACCTGTGCCCGAAAAATATTTATATAACTCAGAAAAGGGCATGTACACTGGTTATGCTGTATTTATCATGTATGATACGGCCGCATTTTGGGCAGCAAACTTCAATTGTAATGATGCATACACCGCAGATTCTTCAATAATTGATCTGGTTTACTCTTCATCAACAAAAATCGCCGGTTGGGATAATTCCGTAACCGAAAGAACATACTTCCTGACTTTAATTTCACCCTCTGCCCCGGTTGTAGGTTTGAACGATATGGATGTTATGCTGCATGAAACAACAGATTTGACCAGCTACACCGAGATCAACAATGCTGAAATGTTCATCAGACCCTGGATGGAGACAATGGGTCACGGTACAAGTAATAATATTGACCCCACCTGGATTTCAAATGGCAGATATAAAGGGACTGTAAATTTCAACATGCCTGGCGAATGGTTCTTATATGATTCAATAAAAGTAAACGGTAATTTTATTACACCAACACCTGCGCCTAAATTCATTTTACAGGTAAATTAAGATGAAAATAATACTAATAATTTTAACCTGCATTATATTGTTAGAATCACCCGTTTATACCTGCAATAGCTGCGGTGGTGGCACCGGTGATCTTGCTGTTCTATCACTTGATGGACTTGCGTTGTTTAACATAGGATTCTCACGTGACCAGTTCAACGGTGTATGGGATAAAGAAGGCAAGTGGTTATCTAATAATTACTCGCAAAGCCAGTTCAAGATCGCCATGAATTCAGCTTACAGGCTGAACCGCCATATTCAATTTGCAGTATCACTGCCATTCGTTTTTAATAACAGCAATATTCCCGGGCTGAAGCAAAATGGTTCAGGTATTGGCGATCTGGCAATTGGAGGAAGGTTTGAAATATTCCATGAATTTCAGCCAAAGAAAGAGGGAAAGAAACTGAAACTTGATAAAACTCTTCCTTATCTGGCGATAACTTTCGGATTAACTTTGCCTACAGGCAGTTCAGAGGAAAATGCTGAAAATGATGTGGATATTACCGGCAAAGGATTTTATTCCACAACACTTGGAATTTCAGTTACAAAGACAATTCTTCGCAACAAATTGCAGATTCTGGGTGACCTGAGCTGGCAGCATAGTTTTGAAAAGAAATATTCGAGCTACTTTGGTGAACCAATTACTTATGAATACAGAAAACAGGCAGGCGAAAAATTTAATTATTCTTTAACTGCTAATTATATAATAAACAGCTTTCACTCATTTTCGCTCACTGCTTCGGGTTTTTTTCAGAACAATTACAAAACCAACGGTACTGAAATTGATAATTCTAACGAACGAAGTTCTGCATTAGTTCTGGCTTACACATATTATCCTTGGGTTCCGTTCAGAATAACTACATCTGTAAAGACAGGATTGCCGGGAGATGGTATGGGTATGAACGCTCAGGGCTCAACAACTTTTAATATAAATTTCACATATTATATACCTTCTGTAAAATGAAAAAAACAAAATTATTTTTTACCGCAATGTTTATTGGCGCTTCAATTTTTCCTAATACTATTAACTTTAACATATCAAAACAAATGACACTGACAGAAACTGAAGTAACACAAAGATCTGTAAAGATTAAATGCACAGAAATGAGCTGTGACGCATGCAAAAGAAGTATCACAAAATCAATAAATCAGCTGCAGGGTATCAAGAGTCTAGATATAGACCTGGAGACAAAAATTATTACTGTGATATTTGATGACGAAAAAACCGACGAACAATCAATACTTAATGCGGTTATTGGTGCCGGTTATGAAGCAGAATTTATAAATTAAAAATATCTAAACTACGGGAATTTATGCTCACACCACTTGATAAAACCTTTTACCCGGGTTCAATAGCAGTTATTGGCGCTTCATCTAAAAAAGGCACCTTAAGTTTTGAGCTTATCAGCAATCTGGTTAAATACGGGTACAAAGGCTGTATTTATCCGGTAAATCCAAAATCGCATTCAGTGCACTCAATGAAGGCGTATCCGAATGTAAAAAGCATACATGAAGAAATAGATTTAGCAGTAATTATGGTCTCAAAAGAATTTGTTCTTCAGGCTATAGACGACTGCCACAAAAAGAAGATACATTCGGTCGTGGTCATAACTGCAGGCTTCAGGGAAACAGGTAAAGAAGGAGCCATTTTGGAAGCAGAGCTGGTTTCAAAGATCAGGAAATACGGAATGCGTTTGATTGGCCCAAATTGTATGGGTCTTATTAATACTCATCCTGATGTCAGACTCAACTGTACTTTTGTTCAGGGTACCCCGGTTCCCGGCGGTATAGGGTTTGTTTCACAGAGCGGCGCCCTGGGAGCAGCCATCTTAAAGACTGTTCAGCAGAACGATATAGGACTGGCGCAGTTTGTAAGCATAGGAAATAAGGCAGATGTATCCGGTAATACAATTCTTGACTATTGGTGGCACAATGACGATATAAAGGTGATCACTCTATATCTTGAGTCATTTGGAAATCCCAGACTTTTTATGGAGCTAACCCGTGAGATAACAAAGACAAAACCGGTAATTGCTATCAAATCCGCGCGAACAAAAGCAGGAATGAAAGCTGCTTCTTCCCATACAGGTGCTTTGGCTTCCAGTGATGCGGTTGTTGATGCTTTTCTTGAGCAAAGCGGAGTCATAAGAGTAAACACAACAGATGAAATGTTTGATATTGCCCGCGCGTTTGATATGGCTAATCTGCCTTCGGGAAACAGGGTTGGTATTCTCACTAACGCCGGCGGACCTGCAATTTTAGCAGTGGATGAATGCGCAAACTGCGGTTTGAGCATTCCTGAGCTGAGCCGGAAAACCCGTACAGCTCTGAAAAAGATAGCTCCCCGTGAAGCATCAGTGTTTAACCCTGTAGATGTTTTGCCGCCGGCAGACGCAAAAACCTATGCGCAGGCTTCAAAGCTGATTCTTGATGATGAAAATATTGATTCACTGATAGTTGTTGTTGGCCCCCCGTTGATGCTTGATACGCTTGAGATTGCTTCAGCAATTTGTGATGCAGTAAAAGGTACTCATAAAACCGTAATGCTGGTAATGATGTCTCAGGATGTCGTTATTCCGCGATTAAAAGAAGTGAACCCTGTACACCCCCCGATTTACAGATTTCCCGAAAACGCCGCCCGCGCTATTTCTAAGATGTTATCTTACAGAAAATGGAAAGAGCGTCCGGCCGGACTATATAGTGAATTTGATGCCGATAGAAAGACTGTTAAGAAGATCATAAATAAGTATAAAAACAAAAGCGGGATCTATCTTAGTTCAGAAGATGTTTCAGGGGTTTTAAAGGCTTATGGTTTGCCCATAATCGGTTCTGTTTTCGCAAAAAATACATTTGAGCTTATTCAGATATCTGATAAGATCAAATATCCTGTAGTACTCAAGGCGGTTGGTAAGAAACTGATTCATAAGTCAGATATGGGAGGAGTGGAAGTTGATATTCACAATGCGGATGAACTGCTGAGATCAGCTGACAGGATAGTGGAAAGGCTAACAAGCCACAATGCGGGTCACCTTCTGGAGAAATTTATGATACAGCCGTACGTATCAGGCGGAGTTGAAACGATCCTTGGCATCACGAAGGATGCAAAAGCAGGAAGCATGATTATGTTTGGTTTAGGCGGTATATTTGTAGAAGTTTTTAAGGATGTTAATTTCAAACTTGTCCCCATAAATGATGTAGAAGCTAATGCGATGATCCGTTCTATAAAAAGTTTTGAAATGCTGAGCGGGGTTCGGGGCAGAAAAGCAGTTGATCTTAATTACATACAGGAAAGCCTGCTCAGGCTTTCACAACTCAGTAATGATTTCCCTGAATTCTCTGAAATTGACCTTAATCCGTTTGTGTTTTTTGATGAAAAGGAAAAATGCAGCATACTTGATTCGAGAATTAAGATCTCCTGAATTTGTATTGCTTGAAAAGAAATTACCGGTTGTATACCGGCAGAAAAATATAGATCTGTTTTGCATACCTTCAAATTGTGAAGTAATGACAAGGGGGCACGTTATCTGCCCCCTTGTTTACCCTGCAATTTTTCATATTTTGTTTATTTAATCAACAGCAGTTTTTTTGTTTGGGAAAAAACTTTGTAATGACCTGCGGTATTACTTATTGCGTCCAATCTGTAGAAATATACGCCGCTTGGCAGATTCCCGGCATCCCAGCGATAATTGTAACTGCCCGCAGTTTTAAAGTCATTAACTGCAGAAAAGATCTCTTTACCCAGTGAATTATAAATTCTAAGTGTAATACGGCTCTCTGCGGCAAGATCATAACTTATAACGGTTACAGGATTAAACGGATTTGGAAAATTCTGGAATAAAGCAGATTCCGAAGGTACCCGAACTTCACCCGGGGGCAGAGTTACAAGTTCGTTTGCAGAGTATTTTATAGAAAGGTAGTCTTCGGAACCTGTTAGTGAGCTATTCCTGCTGGAGCCGGTTACATATACATTATCTGAGTTATCAACTACTATAGCGTAAGCACGGTCTTCATTGTTACCTGTTCCGTTATATCTCGTAACCCATAACTGACCTCCTGTATTGCTGTATTTCAGAGTAGCATAGTCCTCAGAACCTGCTGCTCCGGTTGACCGGCTTGAGCCGGTAACAAATATATTGTCAGAATTATCTACTACAATTGCATATGCTCTATCCTGATTGAAGCCGGTTCCGTCATAATGGGTAACCCACTGCTGTATTCCGCTATTGTTGTACATAATTGTCGTATAGTTTTCACTTTCGGCTGTAGTACCTGTACGGCTGAATCCTGAAACAATTATGTTATCAGAATTATCCACCACAATTGCATAAGCGCGGTCTTCGTTATTTCCGGGGCCGTTGTACCGCTGCACCCACAACTGGCTGCCTGTGGAATTGTATTTTAACGTTGCATAATCCTGGTCCGAGCCTGAACCTGAACTGCTTCCTGTTACTGCAATATTATCTGAATTATCGACTACAATTGCATATGCGCGGTCTTCGTTATTACCGGGACCGTTATATCTCTGAACCCAGACTTCAGTTCCTGAAGAATTGTACTTCACAGTTGCAAAATCTTCACCTGAATTATTTCCGGTACTTCCGCCGGTAACTATAATGTTATTCTGGCTATCAACCGCAAGGTCTGTGGGTTTATCCTCTCCATTTCCGGGTCCATTGTATCTGCTAACCCATAACTGGTTGCCGTTTTGATCATACTTCACCGTCGCATAATCATATGGTGTAAGTAAAAGCAAAAATCCCTGGCTTATTCCTGTGATTACAGGATTATTCTGACTATCTACAACTATTGCGATTGATTTGTCATCCCCAAGAAGAGATTGACTGTACGTTCTGGCCCACATTTGTTCTCCATCTGATGCGCGATATTTAATTAGTAGAAAATCAGATGGCAGCAAGCCAAGCAGTCCGTTTGTAGAACCTGTCACATATAAATATTGCTGCGTATTATCCAGAACTATTGCAGAAGTTTCATCGTCAAGCAGCTGATTATATTCTGATCTCCAGCGCTGGTTTCCATTGGAATCATAGCTGATAGTTACGGCTGCTTTCAATAATCCCAGTATCGTATAACTGTATCCGGTTACATATGTATTTCCGGAATTATCAGCCTTCATATCCACTGCAACATCCGTGCTATCCAATAAGCTATTATAGCGTGCTATCCACTCAATTGCCGGCTGAGAGAATATTTCTGTGCTCACCATCCGGATTGAAAGCATAATCACAATTCCAATAAATATCTTTTTCACTTTTTACCTTTGTTTCGGATAAATACTAAAACATATAAAAATATTTTGTTTAGCATTTCTAATTATTCCTTTTAATATGGTTTATTTTTATTTAAATTAAAATAATGAATTCAATTAGTTTTCTTAAGCAGCAAAATTTTCTTTGCATCAACAAATTCATCAGCATAAATCTTGTAATAATATATACCTGCGGTTAGATTTGAGGCATTCCATTTGATCTCGTAGCTTCCTGCTTTTAGTTGTTTATTCAGCAAAGTATCAACATCCCTTCCAAATACATCATAAACCGCAATTCTGACATTGCTCTGACGCGGTATTTCAAAGGCAATCCGGGTTATTCTGTAAAATGATTGTGGAAAATTCTGATATAACCGGAAATCTTCAGGTAAATTCAGGTTTTCAGAGTAATTTTTGTGTACTATTTCGTTTGCTGTTGTGTAGTTCATTTCCGTAGAATTTATGATTGTTTTGTTGATACAAATATATTTTTTATCCTTACCGCAAACCTTATCATTATTTATACCGTGAATTAAGGATATCCGGTATTTCATCATTGTTCCTGATTATATAAATTAAGATCAGAAAGAAAAAAACACGAATTGAATAATTTTCTGCAAAGCAGGCTCCAACCATTCAAATCTTCAGGAAAAATTGTTGACAGAAAAGATTTGATAGAAAAACTTAACAGAAACAAAGACAGGAATTTACTACTGATCTGTGCCCCTGCGGGATATGGAAAGAGTACTTTGGCACTGGAATTTCTGATTAATCGAAATTTGAAGTACTCCTGGCTCAATATTCATCAGGAAATGTCCAATTTTTATTTATTCATAAATTACCTTGTACTTTCAATAAAAAAGCTCGAAAGCTCATTCGGTAAATCAACACTTCTGCTGATAGATGATTACCGCGAAAAGCTCATTTTTGATTCACATAAACACATAATTATAAGTGATATAGCATCGGCGATACAGAATGACCTGATTGAAGTATTTAATGAAGATGTTTACATTGTACTGGACGATATCGGTAATATTGCCGATTCCAATTGGATGAGACTGCTTTTTGAAGCCCTTTTTGCGAACCTGCCTTCAAATATTCATTTCATTATGACCTCCCGAAAAATACCCGATCTTAATACCGGAATACTAAATGCCAAAAGAAATCTGCTGAAAATTGGTACGAAGGATCTTGCGTTTAATGAACAGGAAACCTGCATACTTGTTAATGAACTTTACGCGCTCGACATATCCGAAAAGGAGATAATGTCGCTTTCATTAAGTCTTAATGGCTGGATAACAGGCTTACACTTAATACTCCAAAGTTATGGCAGTTCATTTCCTGGAATCAAATTCGATAAGATAAAAGTCCTTGATGACATATTTAATTATTTTTCTGAAGATATTTTCAGCACACTAAGTTCTGAATCTCAGAATTTCCTGCTCTTTTCATCGCTGCTGGAAGCATTTACTCCTGAACTATGCGATAATCTACTGAATATCTCAAACAGTGCTAACCTAATTCAAGATCTGCTCAATCAGAATATATTTATACACATAAATTCACCTGATGCTAATGATCATTCAGAATCATACAGCTACCAGGAACTTTTCAGAAGATTCCTGAATGATAAAATCAGGAAATTATTCAGCAAAAAGGAAATTAAAAATTTCCTGAAAAAAGCCGCAAACTATTTTGAAAGCAGCGGCCAGGTAATAGAAGCAGTCAACTATTCAATTCTATCAGGTGAGTTGGAAAGAGCTTCAGTAATTATAATGAACAATTTCCAGCAAATTTTTGAAAGAGGCCTTTTTGAAGTGTTGTGGAAATGGCTTGACGATCTGGGAAGTGAACTGGTGAATAAGGAATATAAACTCCTTTATTTGCGGGCTTTATTGCTTAAATTCTTTGCCGGTAATATTGAAGAATCCCTTCCTTTACTTGATAAAGCAATAAAATTGCTGAACGATTCAGATGACAATGAGTTTCTTGTAAAATGCATCATATCTAAATCAAGAAACCTTATCAGTTTAGGCAGAGTGAGTGAATCAATCAATTTATTACAGGGTGCTGATAGCATAAATGTTGATTCTTTAAGCAAAGCAAAGTTACTCTTTTTAAGCGCTTATGCATATTACCAGAATTCAGAATATGATAAATCTCTAGTGCTGCTGAATTCAGCATCAGGTATAATCAATTCTGAAGAATACCCTCCAAAGGGTGCCGCTGATGTGAAGCAGGAGCTTTTTAACCTTTTTGGACACATATTTCTTATAAGAGGAGATTACTCAAAATCAATATCGTATTATGAAAGAGCAATTAAAAACACGGAAAAAATCTTTGGAAGATACGAAACTATCTGCAACTTAGTATTACTGTATTCGCAATCAGGAAAATTTGTAAAGGCAGCTGAATATCTGGAAGAAGCAAGATCAGTTTCCGGAAATATTTCAATACCGATCTTCAGAATAACATACTTACTCGCCTGCCAGGCATTTAGGTATGAATTCGGTGATTACGAAGAAAGCATCAGGCTTCTTGAAGAAATGAACAGGATCGCATCTGAACTTAATCATAAGTATTATATTTTCCTTAGTTATTCACTTATAGGCGATAGTTACTATTCATTGAATAAAATGGGAAAAGCTGAAGAATATTATGACCTTGCCTTCAGATATTTAAATGAAAATAATGAGCTTGAAAGAATTCAGTTTTCTGTATGCAAAGCATTTCTGCTTTCAAGATCAGGTGAGAATCCCGAAATTGAAGCAGTAATGCAGGATGCCTATAAATTCTACGCTGAAAGGAAAATGACATACAGTAAAATTCAGATTTCATTTCATTTGGCAGACTTTTATTTAAGATCCGGGAAATATGAAATGGCAATGCTTTATCTCAGCGAAGTTCTGAAGACTTCAGAAGAAAAAGAGTATAATTCGTTTATACAGAGAGAAATATGCAATTACAGACAGCTTTTTGATTTCGCTGTCTCAAACCAGCTCTCCATTTCCTACATAAAACTCCAGAAATCCGCGTTTCTTGATAAGCTGAATTCCCAGTGGCTATCAACCGATAGCAGAAGCAGATTGCTCAAACAAAATGAATCCTTGATAGATATTCAGCTTGATCTGCTTGGCAGAAGTGAGGTCAGGATCAGGGGTAATATAGTTGCGGATCCATCGTGGTCTAAAAAGAAATGGAAATACATCTTCATTTATCTAATGCTAGAACCGGGCAGATCGATTACAAAAGATAAGCTGATCGACCTGTTTTATCCTGATACCCCGCTTGAAAGTGCTGATAATATCTTTCACCAGGTTATTTCCAAATTCAGAAACCTGATAAGAATAACAAACGAAGGATTAAATGAAAACAAAAAAAAGATTTCAGGTAATCAGAAAAATGGAACTTCATCAGCCAAAAATAAAAAAGAGGGAACGTATGCAATGATTCCGGCTTTGATAAATTATGAAGATAAGCTGCTTTCAATTAGCGATAATTTTACATATTACGCCGATTCTATTGAGTTTGAAAAATTGTACAGACAGCTGAATTCCTTAAAAGACCCTGGTTCAAAACTAAAATATCTGAAACAAGCTGTTGAAATGTATAAAGGAGACTTTCTTGAAGGGAACTATGATACGTGGTGTGAAGAATTAAGATCAAAATACAGGTCATATTTTATTTCCATGAGTGAAGATCTTTTACGCATTCTGTTCAATAATGAAGAACACGATGAAGTACTTCAATATTCAGAAAATCTGCTGAAATTTGACAAGTTAAATCTTTCAGGGCATGAATATCTGATAAGATCAATGATAAAAATTAACCGTCCGCAAATAGCAAAAGTCAGATATTCACAGCTGTTGAAAAGTTACAAACGTGAATATGATGAAGTTCTGCCCGAAAAGTTTACAGCCAGATTTGAGGCGATAGTTTCCGGCAATTAAATCTGCAAATGTTTTTTCCTGTCTGTTTGATTTGTTTATATTTATATTTGTATAATTAAGGCGCGTTGGTGTAATTGGTTAACACGCCGCCCTCTCAAGGCGGAGAGTACGGGTTCGATCCCCGTACGCGCTACAAAAAGCGGTACTTTGTACCGCTTTTTTTATTGGTTAATCCCCTGCGTGCGGCAGGCAGGCGCATGATACGTGACTTCCCTGCTGAAGCATTGTCGCACGCGCGCCCTCATACTTATCTGTTACGGGTTCTTCCTCGCGATAGTGACGCCAAAGGCGTTATACGCGCTACAAAAAGCGGTACTTTGTACCGCTTTTTTAATTGGTTAATCCCCTGCCTGCGGCAGGCAGGCGCATGATACGTGACTTCCCTGCAGAAGCATTGTCGCACGCGCGCCCTCATACTTATCTGTTACGGGTTCTTCCTCGCGATAGTGACGCCAAAGGCGTTATACGCGCTACAAAAAAGGCAGTAGTTCGTACTGCTTTTTTAATTGGTTAATCCCCTGCCTGCGGCAGGCAGGCGCATGATACGGGACTTCCCTGCTGAAGCAGGGTCGCACGCTCGACCTCATTTACTTATTGCAGCCAAACTGAATACTTAATACATTCATCATAGTAGTTTTGCATACCTCAATAATCACTAACCAGTGCCCTATATGTATTATAGCTGCTCTTTAAATTGCAGTAATGACCGGCTGCTTGTGTAATTTCATTGCCTTGTGAAGCTTTTCTGCCTGCAGCATGAAGATCTCCAGGCGTGATTGCGTAATTTGGGGAAACGGATTTCCGTCGGTTTCAATATACAAAAAAGGAAGAGAGGAAAGGTCTTCAGGGTAGCCGTTCCGTTTCAACTTACCGTTCTTATACTTTCCTTCCAGAGTCATTTCCTTATTCAATATGGCTTCTGAAAGGCGGCTGGGCATACAGTTAAACGGTCCGATAGAAATTACTCCGCATGCTTCATCAAGAATATCCCGCAGTGCAAGTCCGGTTGTCAGGATCGTTTCACCCACTAGTTTATCAGAGATCAGTCCGCCTGCGTAATCTATTGTTTTTTCTATATCAACCATTTCAGGCTTAAACAGCCCTGTAATTGAAAAAATATTCTTGATCTTTTTTTCAAAGTATCTCTGATACTTATCTTTAATCGCTATCTGCAGTCTGCCTTTTAGATCATTGCTTTCAACTATCCCGTTCTTAATCAGATAATTGCTGTAATACACGTATTCAGAAATGGGCGCAGTCCTTACAACAAATCCTCTTTCAACCAGTGTCTTAACAAGTTCACCCCTCGAAAACTGTTCTTTTCGGACATAGATCTCCCCGATCAGTGAAATCACTTTTGCTTCTTCCACGGGTTTTTTCAATTTTACTAAAGCAAGTTTCTGCGCTGATACTTTGAGCTGTCTGAAAATTCCTTTTCTGTTCTCGGTTTCCAGTGCAAGCAGTATTTTACTCCACTCATCGTATAGTATATCTAGCGCAGCTAGTTTATTAACTGCAAGAGACTGAATCACGCTCTCAATATCATGTATAACATCCGCAATTGATATTGCAAGCCAGCCTTTGATAAAGAAATCCGTTCCAAGATCTTCAAAAGAAGCCTCATCATCCATTGAAAGGATACCTATATCTTTAAGTTTCAGGTTAGTTATAATATCTTTAAGAGAAATATAATATTGCCCCTGTCTGCACGGACCGTAACCATGAGGCATAAAGAAAAGTACTTTCTTTCCGTTCTTTATTATACTTCGGGAATTATTCTTCAATTTTTCATCACCAATGCAATTTCTATCACTGCAATATTCAACCAATGAGCCGGTAGTCAGAATAAAAGGCAAACACTCTTTGCAGCTTGTATTCCCCCTTCCGGATTTAAGAGTTTCTGCTGTCGGTATTGGCAGTGAGCTCGAATTCATACCTGCAGAACGGCAAATTGCGGAAAATGCTTCTGTACTGAATTTACCCATTGAAGGAATGACAATTTCAATTTCCGGAGAAGTCAGTTCATGTTCCTTTCGCTCACTGTCAACTATCAGTGTTCTTTTATTTCTCGAAATTATTGAAAGGGGCGCTTCGCCTGCCGGTTTTTCTTCTATCAAACCCTGCTTCTTCAGCTCAACATAGTTACGTATAATATCCAATGCCGCATCTATCCTTGTATCAACGCCTACATCAGCAGAATGACTGTCAAGTTCAAGCGTCAGTGAAGGTTTG
This sequence comes from uncultured Ignavibacteria bacterium, assembly GCA_937873695.1. Taxonomy (GTDB): domain Bacteria; phylum Bacteroidota; class Ignavibacteria; order Tepidaquicellales; family OLB5; genus OLB5. The sequence goes on along the minus strand of CALMYL010000021.1, from coordinate 171,447 downwards.
GTTCCCATAATATTCCTGAAATAAGACAACAAAAAGGAATCGGGTCCGCATGAAAAATTTGTAACATACACGCCAAATAACTGGTCATGTTCTTTTGTGAACCTGGCAGATCTCAGGATCTGCTGACCGCTGTACCAGTACATGTTGTCGTATGAATGATACTTTTCATTTGGCAGGAAATCGTGAGGTATCACAACTATGTTCTTCGATGCGAACTTATGTGGAATATTCAGGTTAGCCTCGGGAGCAAATGCATTATAGGGTCTCCCAAAAAGCACGATACCAAACTTTGTAGGGTCACTTTCAAGCTCAGCCAAAGCTCTTCTGCCCAAAAGCTTGTAATTCGCCTGCATATCTGTAAATTGTTTCCAGGCTTCATCAAATGCATATTCACCAAGCGAAGCAGGTCTACCTAGTTGTAATGCAATTCCGCGGAATGCTTTTCTAACATTTTCCCTTTTGTCTTTAAAGTTCAATATTGGAGAAATAACCGGCGGTATTTTTTCATCACTGTAGGCAGATCTGAGATAATAGCTCTCCCCCTGAACAAATACGCAAAGCCGCTTATATTTATGCCCGTTATCATAGTCCATTTCAGTAATATGCGGCATAAAGATGTAATCAGGTTTTTTCTTCACAAGGTTCTGAAACATTCCATACGCAATTTCTACAGGGTAACAGAAAGATGAGGACATTTTATCCATCCCTTCTGAGTCGATACTATCAGGAAGCAGAATATTGAACCCCAGGAGGGTAAAAAATTTGCTGTACAGCGGAAAAAGAGTGTTTACCTGGAAGCTTTTAATAATACCAATTGAAGGCTGATTGTCATTCAGAACAGAACTTCTTAATATCTGCTTACTGCTTTTTTCCCCGCTGTAAAGTTTCCCGGAATAATTCATTTCATCAGGATCATTGATAATTCCATGATTTTCAAACACCATGTTCTGCCTCAATCTGACATAATTATATTTACCCGGTTCTGATCCTGTGTTGGTTCTTTTGTTGTAGTATTTGCTGCATGCACCACCGAACGGATACTTTTTATCGCCGACTTTTATGACAGCAATCTTACATTTGCGATCGCAGCGTTCGCTGCCGCCCTGACAGATAAAGTCCTTTACGTGCCCGAATTTTCTTTCTATTAGTTCGTTCAGTACAAAACTGCCTTTATCAAGAAATCCCAGATTTATTCTGTTCATAACTTCTAATGCCACACCAAAAGCTCCCATCAACCCGGGTTCAGGAGGTACAATTATCTGTTTGTCAACAAGATTACTCATCGCATACGGTACTGCGCGGTTATAGCAGACACCTCCCTGCATAAAGATCTTTTTTCCTGTAGGTCTGTTGCCTTTTACCCTGTTTACATAATTCATGCAAATAGAATAAACCAATCCGGCAACTATGTTTTCTCTGGCTGCTCCTTCGTGACTTGCAGTCTTAATATCGCTTGAAATGAACGCGGCACACTGGTCATTAAAATTCAGCGGGCTATCCGCCTTCAGCGCTATTTCTGCAATATCAGTATAACTGATATTCAGTGTTTCCTTTGCTGATTCTTCAAGAAAGGAGCCGGTACCTGCCGAACATGCTTCATTCATAGCATAATCACTTGCTATCCCGTTCGTCAAATGTGTGTACTTGGCATCCTGACCGCCAATTTCAAAGATCGTGTCAACGTCTTTATCAAAATGAGCGGCAGCAACTGCATGCGCAATAATTTCATTTACTACTCCATGCGTCATTGCATGAAGTGCTGAAATATGCCTGCCGGATCCTGTGGTTCCCAAACCGGTTATAGTTAAAGGCACACTTAGCTGCTCTCTTAGCGCCATGTAGCAGTTAACTGAAGCCTGCACCGGATTGCCATTTGTACGCAAATAAGTATCTGCTATCAAAGCAGAATCCCTGACCCTTATAATCACTGCTTTTGTCGTCGTGGAACCGACATCAAGACCTAAAACACACTCATCACCCGGCATAGGTTCGGCCTTCACCATACTCTTGAAAATAACCCGTTCTTCAGCTGAGCTCAAAGGGGCAAGCTCGCTGAAAGTCTTTTCATTTTCTCTGAAAATATTATTCTGATCAATATGATTTCCTTTTTTCAACCCTTTTACTGCGGCCCCCAAAGCTTCAAAGTATGGACTTTCAGGGATAACCAATGATTCGGGGTATTTTTCCTTTATGAATCTTACAACAGTTTTGTTTCGTGATACGCCCCCGATCAGCAATACCTTTCCTGATTTCTGCTTAGCGAGCAGTTCAATAGTCTTATCAGCTATCATCTTACATAATCCTGATACAACAAGACCCTTTTCGACACCTTTATTCAGTGCGTGCGTGCAATCACTTTTGCAGAAAACACTGCATCTTCCTGATACTGTATAGTACTTTTCTTCATTAGCAAGGCAAAGGGCTTGATCCAGACCCAGGTTCATTCTTCTGATCTGCTGCAGGAAAAATTCACCGGTACCGGATGCACATTTATTTCCTGAAAGTACATTGTCTATCCCGCCGCTGTTATTAATGCAGTAGACAATAAAATTTTCGCCGCCTAGCGACGCAACTGCGTCGCATTTACCGTTTAATTTCAAATAAGCAAGGGCTTCTTCAAGTGCTTCGGGCTCAGATATTGATTCCGCGTTTACAAGATACCTGAACTTTCGTCCGGTTACTGTTACATTTACCCCTTCATTAACGCTGTCAGAAAAGAAATCCTCAAGGATCTTTCTGGGATTCCCTTCATGGGGAATAATCTTTACATCTTCAATCTGGATGGATTCGGTTTCCCGGTGAGCCCGGACTATTGATATACTGCTCGCTCCGATACAAATTCCTACCGAAGCTTTTATCATTTTTTTGTGATTAAGTACAAAATTAACGATGTTAAACCAAAAGAAAAATGACTTAAAGACTGATTTCGGACTTTTTTGGTCTGTGTTGATCTGATACCAAATCTGTAAAATTTGGAAACAACAAAAGCGGCACTGTGCCGCTTTTAGATACAGAATTCATGGAAACAACCGCTAAGAGGTGCTCACTTCTTAAATACTTTCTGCTCGCATTCATCAAAATCACAGCAGGTATGACAAACACGCTTCATTGCGTCGAAATCCTCAAGTTCTATATCCTTTGAAAGATAAGTATCCTTAACAGGCTCATTTCTCAGCAGATCTGTGCTTAAGTATTTTTTATTTGAATCCGGAAATACCGTTGCAACAATTGCGTCACCCCCAAGTTCGTTCTGTGCCATAAGTGCGCCAATAAAATTTGCGCCGGAGGAGATCCCGACAGCAAGACCCAGTTCAGCAGAGAGTTTTTGTGCCATGATAATAGCATCACCATCATGAACCGGGATTACCTTATCTGTTTTATCAAGCTCCATTATTGCCGGGATAAATTCATCTGATATTCCCTGTATACGGTGTGAACCGACTTTATGCCCGGTTGTTAATGTTGGCGATTCTGCCGGTTCGATAGGATGTATCATCACCCGGGGATGCAGTTCTTTCAATCGTCTCCCGACTCCCATTATAGTACCACCGGTACCTACTCCGGCACAGAATGCATCCGGTTTCAGTGAGCGGAACATTAGCTGCCACCAGATCTCAGGTCCGGTATTTTCATAATGAGCTTCACAATTTGCCTCATTAGAAAACTGGCATGGCAAAAAGACATTTTCATTTTCCCGGGCATGTTCTTCGGTCAGTTTAATACTTCCCAAAAAACCGCCCTGCTCTCTGGTAACAGGATGTATTTTTGCGCCCATGCTGGACATAAGGTCTACCCTTTCCCTGCTCATCCAGTCAGGCATAAAAATTGTTACCGGGTGACCCAATGCCCTGCCGATAGCAGAAAAAGAAATGCCGGTGTTACCGCTTGTAGCTTCTACTATCAGGTCACCCGGATTTATTGCCCCGCATTGATACGCCTTTTTCAGAATGTACAGTGCCATACGGTCTTTAATACTTCCGGTCATATTAAGGTTTTCTGACTTCGCGTACAGCTTCCGCGGTTTTCCTTTATAACTGAATTTTATCTCCAGCAAAGGTGTATTCCCGATAAGGTGTTTTAATCCTTTGAACTTTTTCGGCAAAGCCTTTATCTCATTATCAGCAATATTATTCATATGATAAATTATTATTTTTGAACCTGTTACAATATAAAATTAAATAAATATTAATAGTATCTAAAATTTGAACAACTGGATTATGAAGTATCCAATAACAAAAAAACACTCTCACCATGCGGAAAGAGTGTTTCTTAAATAAAAATTATTGATCAAATATTCAGGCCGGAACCGGAGTATTATTTTGCATTTGTTCTTCACGGGCTATTCTTTCTGCTTCTATGCGCCTAAGTCTCATTGAATCTGTTTTGTACCTGCTGCTAAACAATCCTAATACGTAATTCCTGAAAATATACCACCAGAAACTTCTTTCTTTCAGTGAGTCATCGATCAAATGTTCGATTTTTTTATGTTCTTCGGGCACCTGGCTCCAGTGTAAGCCTGCGGTTTCATGATGCACTGTGTGCAAGCCGTTATTGAACAACAGAAAATTCAGAAAACCGGTAAAATTCCTGGAATGGTTCCACTTGGATTCTTCGTTAGCATGTACATGCTGCACATAATTGAAGATCAAAACACTGAACAAAGATATCTGCTGCGGAATGATTACAAAGTATAGTGCTTTCCTCCAGTCAATTAACAGCGCTGCTGCAATCCATAATACAAGTATAACATACTGCGATATTGAGAGCAAAAATCTCTTTTTATTTGTACTGAATTGCTGCTTTAAATAGTCCCTGATCGCCTTCTGCTGGTAAAAACCGCTTATTGTTGGATATGTGAGCAGGGTCACTAGATTGTTCTTTTCACTGAACCTGTAGGTAATAGTATAGTCACCCGGGCGATTATTCATCTTATGGTGATTTTTATTGTGTGTGGGTATCCATGCAAAGACAGGGAAACCATAGAAAACTGTGAGCCACCAATCCTGCAGTGTATTCAAAAAATCCGATTTCCATATCCTGACATGATTGTGATTATGAGTTATAACCGCCACTGAGACCGAAAGAAAACAATATATAATGTATGTGACAGGATGAACCCCTATTTCAGTCCATTGAAGTACTAACAGGGCTGAAGTTAAAAACATGTAGATCAGAGTTTTTATGTCTGCTTTGTATCTTAGCATAAAATTTTATTTATTATTGGTAAATGCGGGCAAGAAAAATCGGATCTGCAGATTAATCGGGATGGATTTGGTATAATATTAATTCTCAGAATGTATTGCTCCGGTGACTTAATAAGTGTAAGTTATATTTTTGCAAGCATAATTTCAAGTTACAAAATCAACTTCCGGCAAAATCAGGCGTATTTTGATGCTCAATGATTATAAATGCAGGTAAATCAGCTTAGGTGCAGCAATAAATTAAAATTTTACAATTACTTAAAGCTAAATTCAGGTCTATTCATTTAATCCGTACCAGGGTCCGTTATTTAGATCAGACTGCACAATTTTCTTATCTTCTTCATCCTTTATTTCATCAATTGAATCAAGACATTGCTGGTAAAACTGTTCAGCTTCGGCAAATCTCTCATTAAGCGCGTATGCGCGTGCCATGATCATCAATGCGTAAGAAATATCAAAATCAGCAACGCCATCAAGATTGCTGAAAACAATATCATGATTTCTTTTGGCATAAAAAATTGATGCGTCCTTCATCCCTGCATAAGTAAGTACAGTGGCTATCATATTTTCTCCTCTGGCCCTGTTTTCGATCTTACAGCCTGAAAACCTGCTCCAATGCAGAGTTGATGCGAAGGCCATCTGGATCATTTGCTGGGTTTCTTCATCAGTTCTGTTTTCCTTTTCAAGTAAAGGAAAAATTGCGTTATTGAATTCAACTCCAAACCAGCGATGAGCTTTATCTATATTAAAATCAGGTTCGTTCTTCATATTTATTTGTGGTTATTAGTACAAAATAATAAAAAATTCCTTAAAATTAAAGAAATTCAGCAAGAATAACGCCAAGACCTGTAGGAAGAAAATGATTACCGATAGCGTTCGTTACTAACATAAACAAGTTAATCTATACAGGATAAACTATACTTGTTTTGGGGTTTTGATCAACTATATTTGATTACAATCAATCTACAGGGGAAGTATATGAAATTTGCTGGTTTTTTATTCGTTTTAGTTGTATTTGCTTTTCTGTATGAAGGATGCGATTCGGTAACCGACAGCAAACCGATAAGCAATGCGCCTCCGGTTTTGCTGAAGCCTTACAACAATGATACGAACGTATCAATTCACACTACTTTTGAATGGTCAGGTACAGCGGATGTCATATGGCTTGATGTCAATCCATCGTTCAGTAATCCGGTTGTGTTTACTGTGACAGGGAATTCATATACAGTAACAGATCCTCTTAGTATTTACGGTGCTTATTACTGGAAAGCCGGCAGAACTGTCGGAGGAAAGATCTACTGGTCGGAAAACTACTACTATTTTGTCACAGGGGGAAGTTAGGCATTTGCAGCGAAATTTGTTATAAAGCACAAGTTCACAGCTTGTGCTTTTTTTGTCATATGTGGTTATGATTTTTATATCAGTCCTTTTTTGACCGGAATTTTTTTCACTGTTTTGACGTAAACCATTGTATAATTTTGTATTGTAACGAAGGCTCATATTTGCAGGCTGATGGGCATACAAGTGATACATATCGCAGAGTACAGGAAAAAGATGATCTAAGAAAGGATGTGAATTATGTATTTCCTGTTTATATTTCTGATACTTGTAACTGCAATAATCATTCACGCCGTTTCACAGTTTAAGAAAAAAGCCGAATTGACCGGCGAATCAGAACTTTCCATAACAGCGAAAAATATTCTCCCTGCATCCAGAACATGTAAGATCTGTTCTATGCTGACCTTTACAGGAATGTTGATAACGGGAATTATCATGCTGGCAGAAGGTACAAACGGAGACTGGAGTTTACTGCAGCTGAACGAAGTAGAGTGGAAGAATTTGCATCTGACGCTTACTGTAATTTTTTTGCTGTTTTTCGCTCTGCATCTTTACACCCACAGCCATTGGCTTAAAAATGTATTCACAAGAAGGAAATGATCTGTTCAATATAGGTTTTAGCTTCATTTATTTTATTCTTCCGCATCAGATTCAACTTGTTTTTCATTTTTGATTTTGTTTGTTTCATTATTCGTCAGCTGAAAGTGCATCGGTTTTAGATGCACTTTTTTTTTCGAACAATTAAAGGAGATATTCGGGGTTTTAAAACATCTATTTTGCTTCTGTGTTATCCGGAAACGCGGCCGTATCTGAAAGCGCCCTGAAGAGGTTCTTAAGCTGCAAAAGTGAGACTTCAAAATCTCCTGTCATTGATGTCCCCAGCTGTCCGTATTTAACCTTGTGCTGAACTTCATACGGATAATTTCTTGTAAACTGACCTGCGGTCATGTTCCCGATAAGTATTGAGGTTCCGTTAACCCCATGGCAGGCAGAGCAATTTTGAGAATAATACAATGTACCTTCAGAGGAACTTCCGTCTCTGCCGAGATTATAAAAACTTGCCGTCCCGTTTGGATATGTACCGGAATATGAGGCATCATACAATTTTGTTACATCTATAGCGCCTTCTTTTAGAAACTTAACAAGGTCCCACATCTGCTCATACGTCAATATTTGCCCGTAATTGGGCATCTTGTGTGCTGAATCATTAGGATCACCGGGAACGTACCCCAAAAAACTAAAAGTGATATCCCTTCTGCTTACCGAAGAATTCAATGTGTTGAAAAGCTCCTGGGGTGATTTGTTCTGTATAATAGAATACAAATTCATACCTGCAACATTGGGTCTGTTGTTATTAGGGCCTCTGCCAATATAACCGCCGAATCTGCCCAGGTTATCCCATCCGTGGCAATGGCTGCACCTGAAAAAATCAGGTCTGGTATTGAACAAAGCCATATTCGTATCATTTTGGTTAAATCCGGTTTCTGCGCTCCAAAATTTATCAAACATCATACCGCCTCTTGAAGCGCTGGCAATATCATATGGCGGTACCGTTACTACTGTTACCGGGTCTTCACCGCATCCGCTGATTATTAGTATGGATAACATTAATATTGCCGAACTGATAGCCCTGTACATGATATTCAGATTAAGTTGGATTCAAAATAATATCAAAATTATCTGAAATCACAAAATATTCAAATGATATAAAGCATAAAGCATTATGATACTTATCCGCGGCAGAAGGACCTGAAATATTAACAAATAAAAAAGACTCCCGAATATTTCCGGGAGTCCTGCAGAAAAATCATTTAACGAAATGTTTTACAAAACTACACAAATCTACAAAGCAATTTTCCTGAACATTACTTTGCCGCTTTCCTGGTTATCAATAACATTGGGTTTCAGCTTATCCCAGTTTGTCATTACAACATTATCAGTATTTCTCATCATTGCAAAAAGCCTGTCGCCCTTTTTATAATTTTCAAACATATTTTCTTTGCCGTATTTATCAAAAATAAACTCAATATCCATAGCAGTAGCGTTAACTTTTGCTTCAAGTCTTGTCATTGTCTGGAAACCATCTATCTGAAGGGAAGCGATCATGTTCTCATCATCCAGCGGTTTAACATCTAAAATGTAGCTCCATGTCTGCGCGCCATCGCCTGAAACATTCTTTGCTGATTCGTCAAAAGAATATCGCCCGATCCACCACCTTCTCCCGTTATCAATTGAGGAATTATTCTGGGTATTAGGCTGAACGTTTTGTGTAGAGCTCTGGTTTTCAACCTTTGGCGCTTCATCCTTTTTGCCGCAGGAAAAAAATACTGCGGAAATGACAATAATTAAAATAAGTTTAATTGTATTCATGTTTTATATGTATAATATTATTATAAAATTTCTTCCATTTAAATAATTTACACAAAAAGATAATGGTTTTGCTCTGGATTGCATCAACTGTGTTGATGCATATCTTGAACTTACCGAAAATTCTAAAGATTATCTTCAAAAATTGTCATCAATCTTTATATTCTTGTGCGGATATTTCTTATTGATCTTTTGTAAATATTCCTTTTCTTCATTGTACCTATGATAATAACTTCCATATTCCCAATTAACCGGATCTTCAACTAAGCTGTGTTTGACGGGATTAAAACAAATATAATTCAACCTTGCAAAGTATGAGCTTTCGAATGTGAGACATTTATCCCAGTAATTATGCCAAATTTTATCAAATTCTTTTTTAAAATCTACATTTTTATTTATCCAGATTGCTGAATATCGATATATATTTCCCATCATTTTTCCCAAAGTAGACGGATTTTCTGGTGATTCCAGCATCAAATGATAATGATTATTAAGTATAACCCAATCTTCCAAACTCCATTCAAAATTATCAGTAGAACGAATTATGTATTCAAGAAGTTTTTTGTTTACATTCCGGTGATTTTAGCAAGTCTATTTTGCCATAAATTGATCCCGTAATAAAATACTTTGTTCGTGGACTGAATAAATGCGGTGGATTATGTTTGTATTTTTTAAGTGTTTCCAAGAAGATCCTCTAAATCGAATGAGTATAGTTCGAAACTTATTCTTATTAATCAAATATAAAAACGGGAAAACATAATTCGCATTGACACAGTCAATGCATTCCAGAGACAAAACTCTCAAAGTTACAAAAATACCTTTAATCTTTTCAATACCTCATCTTTGCCCAAAACATAAGCAATCAGTCCAAGCTCGGGCCCGTGTTCTTCGCCCGTCAGGGCAAGCCTTACAGGCATAAACAGGTTTTTCCCCTTTACCCCTGATTCCTTCTGTACTTCACTTAAAGTTGGTTTAAAATTATCGGTAGAAATTTCAAGTAATTGCTCTATTTTTGATAGCAATAATGCAAAAACCTGTTTTGAAGTTTCACTATTTACTATCGCATTTTGTTCCGCGTTCAGGATTACTTCGTTATAATATACTTTTGCCTGCTCCGCGGCCTCATCAAGCTTGCTGATATAATTTTTGATAGCTGATACAACTCTTTTAGTCTTTACCAGATCGCTTGTATCAATACCACCCGCATTCAAATATGGAATGACCAATTCAGTCAATGCATCAATATCATAATTCTTGATATACTCCCCGTTCATCCAGTTAAGCTTTTCAACATTGAATACTGCCCCGGCGGAATTAACCCGTTCAATAGTGAATTTTTCAATGAGCTCAGCTTTGGTGAATATTTCTTTCTCTTCACCATCCCCCGGGTTCCAACCAAGTAATGTCATAAAGTTCAGCAAAGCTTCCTTCAGGTAGCCCTTTTTTAAATAATCTTCGGTTGCAACATCGCCCTGGCGCTTTGAAAGCTTGGATTTATCGGGGTTGAGTATCAGCGGTACGTGCGCCATTTGCGGCAATTCCCAGCCAAAAGCATTATAAAGTATGATATGTTTGGGTACAGATGTAAGCCATTCTTCACCCCTTATTATATGAGTGATCTTCATGAAATGGTCATCAATCACATTTGCCAAATGATATGTGGGAAAGCCATCGCTCTTCAGCAATACCTGGTCATCCACAAGGTTCGTATCTATCTTAACATTACCGCGGATAATATCAGTGAATCTTATTTCAGTATCCATTGGTACTTTTAATCTAATTACGTAGGGAATCCCCGAAGCTAATTTTTCTTTTACTTCATTTTCGGTCAGTACTCTTGCCCTGCGGTCATACATTGTCTGCTTGCCCTGCATCTGCTGCACTTTGCGCATTTCATCCAGCTCTTCAGCAGTTTCAAATGCGTAATAAGCGTGACCGCTTGCCAGAAGCTCATCGCAATACTTTTTGTATATATCCAGCCGCTCTGACTGAAAGTACGGACCAAACTCGCCGCCAACACCCGGACCCTCATTGTAGTTCAGGCCCATTTCATTCAGTATATTTATCAGGTTCTCAACTGCGCCTTCAACCTTACGTGATTGGTCAGTATCTTCGATACGCAAAATAAACTTTCCACTATGGTGTCTTGCAAATAAATAATTAAAAAGGGCTGTCCTCAGACTGCCCAGATGCAGATAACCCGTTGGTGATGGTGCAAAACGTACGCGTACTTCGTTATTCATTAAATGATCCTGAAATTTTAGCTAAAAATGAATGAAATTGACAATGATTCCTACAAATATTGCTTAAAATTGGGAAATATAACAGGAAATTCATAATTATAAATGAATTGAAAAATCCGGCATTACATATTATATTTTACAAACTTATTATGTAATGAGAACAATCACAAATCTCTTATTTTCATTATTCATTTTCAGCAATTTAATATTTGCGCAGGATAGCTATAAACCATTATTTAAGATCTATGAAAATGGTTTATACGGTTATATCGATTCAACCGGAGCAGTTGTCATTCCACCAAAATTCAAAGGTGCCGGAGAATTTTCTGAAGGTTTAGCACCCGTAAGAGAAAACGGATATTACGGATATATTGATGTAACCGGGAAATATGTTTTACCTGCTGTTTATGATTATGCTGAATCATTTAAAGAGGGCTTAGCAAAAATTTACATTGACGGAAACGCAAATATTATAGATAAAACCGGTAAATTAAAAATCAATTTTATTACAACCGAAATTAAAAATTATACCGGTTCATTAGTTAAAGTCAGATCATCTGAAAATAATTGGGGAGTTGTAAAGCTTAATGGTAATATAATAATTGATACCATATATAATCAAATTTCTGATATGAGCGAAGGTATCTATATTGTCAATAATTATAACGGGCCATTCGCTGCAATAAATTCCAACGGCAATATGATAGTTCCTTTCGGAGTTTACTATGATATTTCAGAATTCCACAACGGTTTTTCCGTTGTCAACTGGAATAGTGAGAATCCGGGTGAAAACTCCAGGTCTTCGAGCGGTATTATTGACTTAAAAGGCAGGTTAATATTTTCCAGAGTTAACGCGCCGGGATTTTTAATTCACAGTCCGGTTTCAGAGGACAGCGTTTTTATTGTAAAAGAATATTATTACACATCATATAAAAAGAACATTATCTCTCTGGATAGTATGAAATACAGCGGTATAATGGATTTTAATGGTAATTTGACTGCTAAAAAGCCAGATGACTTCAAATTACAATATATGAACGGTAAAATTTATTACAGAGACAGCACTGACAGATATTTTCAGATTAATAAAGAAGGAAAATTGACTGGTAATATAGTATTCAGGGATGATTGGAATAAAATTTCTTCATATAAATTTGCAAGAAAGGGAAAAGACTCTGGGAAATATGGAATTATAGATTCAACTCTGAAATTTATTCTTGAACCATCATTCGACTTCTACCAAATGATGAATAAAAATTTTCAGTTTATTTTTGGTAGTTATATCAATGACACTTATGGAGAAACAGACAGGTTTAAATATACTTTGGGAATATCTGATCTAAATGGTAATATCATTTTGAGACCTGAATATGATCAAATTGATTATAAGGGTTTTTTTCATGGATTGGTGTTAGTAAGAAAATCCGGCAAAACTATGTATATCAATAAGGAAATGAAAGTTGTTTGGGAAAAGAAAATTCCAGAAACAGATAAAGCTCAGTCCCTGGATATTGATTATCAATTAATGACATGGTTTACTGACGGCAAATATAATTCTGGGTGGATTCCTTTATATAATACAAATATTGATGATTTACAGGAAGACTTATCCTATATAGATAACAATATTTCATTGCTTTTGACAAAAGATAAAACCCTTTTTAATAATAAAAATAAAGGTAACACCTTATATTTAATTAATGATTGTGATTGGCATATCAGCGTTCCGGGTGTTGATAATGCCCTATACATGGTCTTACAGGCAAAGGATAAGTTTGGTAACTGGAAAAATATTGAAGCCTTTCCAAGTAGTACCTGCGGCAACAGTTATAATGATACTAAAATAAGATATAAATCAATAAGAAAATATTCTGTGCCCGAATATTCCGGTGAACTAAAGACTAAAATAAGAGCAATGCTTAAGATTTACGATGAAAATAAAAAAATAAAATATATTTACAGTAATGAAATTGAAGGGAAAGTTAATCCCGCTCAATTTTGGAGAAATCCCGGATTATTCAATTTACAATCATTATTAGAAAGGTAACAATGACTTCATCCACAACCCGCTTTACCGACCGTGTAGAAAATTACATCAAATACCGCCCTTCATATCCGGCAGATATTATTGAATACCTTAAATCTGAGGGTATTCTTAAATCTGATTCAGTCATTGCGGATATCGGTTCAGGCACGGGAATATCAGCGGAGCTGTTCCTGAAGAAAGGCAACACCATATATGGGGTCGAACCCAACGACGCAATGCGCGAAGCAGCGGAGAAATTACTTTCTGCTTATAGTAATTTTAGAAGCATTAATGCAACTGCCGAGGATACAACATTACCCGATAACTCAATTGATCTGATTATATGCGCGCAGGCTTTCCATTGGTTTGATATCCCGAAAGTGAAAATTGAATTTAATAGGATACTTAAACCTTCAGGCAGAGTATGTTTAATATGGAATGAACGAATACTTGATGGGAATCCGTTTTTGGTTGAATACGAAAAACTGCTGCTTAAATACGGCACCGATTATAAAAACGTGAGACATGAAAATATTGATGAAAAGAAGCTGAATGAATTCTTTGAAAGCGGTTTCATAAAGAAAACTTTCCCCAATAAGCAGGTATTCGATCTCGCCGGTGTAACCGGCAGGCTGCTATCTTCATCATACACTCCCCAATATAATAGTCCGTTATATGAACCAATGCTTGCCGAGCTAAATGAAATATTTGAGAAGAACCAGATGAATGGTAGAATTGAGTTTTTGTATGATACGAACATTTATGTTTCTTTACTAGTCCCCGCGTAGGCGGGGACCTCAGTTATTACTCAGAGCAATTTTCTGTCAAAAAGAACTTTAATTACATTTTGTAAAGGAAAGTGTCGGGAAGTATTATACTTATATTTTTTAGCTCTATCTTTCTTCAGAAATGGAGTTTCCCGCTTTCGTCCCAAAGGGGTAAATCGGGAAAGACTGGATACAAATATTTACACAATTGTCATAGATTTTAGAATCATAATCTTATTATCTTTGTTTTATAGGGTAACAATAGTACAAACTAAACAAAAAAATATGTTAAAACGCTTAATTTTACCTCTTTTTTTAATTTCAGCAATTACGGTTCTCTCATTCCAGTTTTCAGCCTGCGGCGATGATATAACCACAATAATCAATAATGCCACAACCACAGAAGTAACCGCAAAGGATAGGCTTGACTCTGCTTACGCTCAGGCAATACGTAATCACGGCTCAAACACAAAGTTGGTTTTAATAATGGGCAAAAATGTTAAAGCAAACGGCAAAACAGAGCTTTCGCTTTTGGGCACGGCAACAAACCCTGATTCAATTGGCGCATGGCTGTACGTATTCAGGGCATCCAATGATACATCGCTCAGGATATATACCCCAAATCCGCTGCCCACTGCCAATGACTGCATTGAGCTTACTGCGCTTTTCACAGTAGATCAGTTGGTTAATCTGATTCAGGATACATCTGCGCGCAGTATGATATCAGGCGCACTTGATGTGATAATTTCACAAAATATCTTTATAGCAACGTTTACTTCAACATTACTCAATAGCGATGCTTCAGTCAATCTGGCGGCAACTACAAACCCGATAATTAAATTCGATGAGAGTTTCATTCCGGATACAAGTTCTCTGAACGGGAATGTATTCTTTTCTACCGGTACAAATCAAACAAGGAACATGATACTTATGCCAGCGGCCGGTACATTGAATCTGCCTGTGTTTATCACAAATCTGACAGGTTTCCCGGCTGATCTGTGGATAGTACAGTATAAAAAAACAAATTCATTTAATCAGACTGAAAGTCTGATACTTGGTACTGTTGTTCAATCAGGGCAGGTGATGGGAGTTCCGAATATTGGGATACAGAGTCCTGTTATAAATCTTTCGAAGTATGTGAGTGAGTAATCCCGGCTTCGCAACAAAAAGGGAAACAATAGATAATAAAAAACCCCGGCATTGCCGGGGTTTTTTTTATGGTAACTCTATTCTATTATGATACAAACGGACATGCGGCCGTATGACCCGGAGATTTCTCTTCTAATGGCGGAACTGCATCCGCGCAAACCGGCTGAGCAATAGGGCAGCGTGTTCTGAAACCGCAGCCGCTGGGCTTTCTTAGCGGTGTAGGCACATCGCCTTTTAATACAATCCGTTCTTTATTCCTGAATTTGGGATTCGGCAGCGGCACTGCTGATAGCAGGGCTTTGCTGTACGGATGTTTTGGGTTATGGTATACTTCCCTTCCCGGGCCCACTTCCACTATGCTTCCTAGGTACATTACCGCTATTTTAGAGCTGATATGCTCAACCACCGATAGATCATGCGCTATAAACATAATGCTCAGGTCAAATTCCTTCTGCAGTTCCTGCATAAGGTTAATAACCTGCGCCTGGATTGATACATCAAGCGCTGATACAGGTTCATCGGCAATAATCAGCTTTGGGTTCGTTGCAAGCGCTCTTGCTATCCCGATCCTCTGCCTCTGTCCCCCTGAAAACTCATGCGGGTACCGTTTTGACTGCTCAGGCTGTAAGCCTACTTTTTCAAGCAGCATAGAAATCCTCTCAAGCCGTTCATTCTTAGGCATGTTAGTATGATACAGCATCGGTTCTTCAATAATCTGTCCAACAGTCAGTCTTGCGTTAAGAGATGAATACGGGTCCTGGAATATCATCTGGACCAAACCCCTGTACTTCCTGATATCATTACGTGAAAGTTTTGTCAGATCTATCATTTCATTGCCGGTATTAAGCAGCACTTCACCGGTAATTTCAACATCAGGCGAAGAAAATTTCAGTATGTTTATAATAGCTTTACCCAAAGTTGATTTCCCGCAGCCGGATTCACCTACAATACCCAGGGTTTCACCCTGCTCCATTACAAAACTAACTCCGTCAACAGCCTTAACTTCTGCAACTTTACCAAGAAAAACTCCCCCATGTACAGGAAATTTAACTCGCAGATCTTTTACTTCTAATATATTGCCGTTATTCATAACTTAACTTTGGAAACTTTTCTTTTTTTTGAAAAATGTCTCAATTTCAGGAAACATTTATTTTTGGAGAATTCAGCATAGCTTCCGGGTTTGAGATCAAATGGCACCTTACTGATCTTCCGGGAGAAATTTCTACAAGTTCAGGCTCAACTTCAGTGCAGAACTGCACAGCTTCTGTGCACCTGGTACAGAACTTGCATCCTTTTGGAAGCTCAAGAATATGCGGAATAATTCCGGGAATAGCCTTCAGCTCTTCGTGTGTATCTTTATACGGGTCAGGCAGTGACTGCAGCAGACCTTTTGTATACGGATGCTTCGGGTCATTGAATATCCCGAAGATATCTCCAATTTCCTGGATCTTACCGCCGTACATAACTATAACCCTGTCACTTATTTCAGCTACAATACCAAGGTTATGCGTAATAAGCAGTATTGCGGAATCCTCACGCTGTTTTTTTATCTTTATCATCAGCTCAAGTATCTGTGCCTGTATTGTAACATCAAGTGCGGTAGTGGGTTCATCAGCTATCAGCAAAGAAGGATTGCATGCCAGCGCCATCGCTATCATAACCCTCTGTCTCATTCCCCCGCTGAACTGGTGCGGATAGTCCTTCATTCTTTTGGCAGCATCGGGAATGCCTACAGCTTCTATCATTTCTATCGCCTTCAATTCTGCTTCCTGTTTCGTGATCTTTTCATGGGTCAATATAACTTCAGTTATCTGCTCGCCAATTTTCATAACCGGGTTAAGCGAGGTCATTGGCTCCTGGAATATCATAGCTATTTCATAGCCGCGGTACTTCTTCATTTCTTCATAGCTCAGCTTAAGCATATCTACACCCTTAAACATCACTTCGCCGGCAACAATCTTTCCGGGCGGGTCAGGTACCAGGCGGGTTAGTGAGTAAGCGGTAACCGATTTACCGGAACCTGACTCTCCTACAATAGCCAATACTTCGCCTTCATGAATATCAAAAGAGACATCATCCACTGCTTTTGCGGGAAATTTCCCTTTAAGCTTTTTATCTTCGGTGTAGAATTTCTTAAGAAATTCTTCTTTCATGTATTCTGTGTGAGCCTCAAGCTGTTTATCAGTGGCTTCAACAAAGAAATAAGTCCGTAAATTTTTAACTTCAACAAGTTTCTTCATAAAATTACCTCAGCCTTGAATAAACTTTCGGATCAAACGCTTCTCTGATGGCTTCGCCGATAAATACAATTGCTATCAGCGTCAAGAACATCGCGCCAAGCGGAACCGCGACAAGCCACCAGTTATTAATATCCGTCATACCCTGCCTTACAAGCTGTCCCCAGCTGGGTGTTGGCGGCGGCAGCCCGAATCCAAGGAAGTCAAGTGATACCAGCGCGCTGATATCGGCTACAATAGCAAACGGCGCAAATGATATCACCGGCGTTAAAGAATTGGGTAAAATGTGTTTAAATATAATTGTCCTGTTCTTTGCGCCCAGAGAAACAGCTGCAGAAACATAATCCCTGGCTTTTTCTCTATAGAACTCACCCCTTACATAATAAGTAATACCCATCCAGCTGAAAGCCGTTAAAATGAAAACCAGCAAAATGAAATTTGGCTGTAATATAGAACTTACTATTATCATTACATACAGGAACGGAAGTGTACTCCATATCTCAATTATACGCTGTCCGAAGATATCAACTTTTCCGCTGAAAAATCCAAGCATTGCCCCAATTGATACACCTATCAAATAGGCAAAAAAAGTTACAACCAGCGCAAACGAAATTGAAATATTAAAACCGTACATAGTTCTTGCAAAAACATCCCTGGCCCTGTCATCAGTGCCGAAGATGTGTTTTGCAGATGGCGGGTGCGGCGGAGATCCCTCTGTTTCATCAAGCAGGTTTTCATTCGGGCTGAACGGATAAATGGGCATCAAAACCCAGTTATCGCTTGCGTCGTTGCTGAATGTTTCCTTTAGCCTTCGGTAATTGGTTTCGCCGTATCCTTCCTGCCCGAAAACTGCCGGTTCGTATATTCCGCTTTTGAACAAGGGGAAATAGTACTCACCATTGTACTTCACCATTATTGCCGTATGATTAATAAATAGCGGCAGCAAAAATGAAATTCCGTACATAAATACAAGCGCTAAGAACGCATAATAGCCCCGCTTGATACCTCTGAACTTCCTCCAGCGTTTCCTGAAGATCGATATTGATACTTTATCTTTGTTTTTTTCCTTCTTCATATTTAAGAAGTTATACTCTTTATTTATTCAAAATCCTGACCGGCTGAAATTATTTTCTTTACTTAAATCTTATCCTGGGGTCAAATATCGCGTAAAGCATATCCGAAATAATATTTCCTATCAAAAGAAGGAATGAGGATATGACAAGTATGCCCATTGTTACGGGGTAGTCTCGCTGCTCTATTGACCTGAAGCCCAGCAAACCCATTCCGTTAATGTTAAAAACCGTTTCGATAAGAAAGCTGCCGGCAAGTATGAGCGATAAGAAGTGACCTAATCCGGTAGCAAGCGGAATTAGCGAGTTACGCAATGCATGTTTAAAAATTACCCGTTTTTCTGAAAGACCTTTTGCAAAAGCTGTCCTGATATAATCCTGGCTTAGATTCTCAATTACAGAATTCTTGGTAAGTATTGTGAGAGTAGCAAAACTTCCTACTAAATATGAAGCAACCGGAAGTACTGTATGATAAAACTGATCTGTTATCTGTCCCCAGAATGTCAGGCTTTCAAAATCTTCAGAACGGAACCCTCCGAGCGGGAACACATCCCACAGGCTGCCGCCGCCGAATATAACTAGCATTATGGTACCAAATGCCCATCCCGGGATAGAATATCCCATGAATACAAGAATAGATGAAACGAAATCGAACTTACTGCCGTTCTTAACGGCTTTAAAAACACCCAGCGGTATACAAATCAGGTAAGTGAGTATAAAACCTATTAGCCCGAAATAAATTGATACCGGGAACCGTGAGATTATCACATCCCAGACAGGCTCCGCGTAAACATAGGAATTACCCAGGTCCAGCGTTAACATATTGCCAAGCCACCTGAAATAGCGTTCATGTATAGGCAGATCGAACCCGTAAAACTTCTTCATTTCCTGTAAAGCAGATTCCGGAATTTCAATTCCGCCGGAAACATTCTGTCCTGAAGTACCAACTTCACCGCCCTGCATCTGTCCGCCCATTCTCAGTTTCAGCAATTCCCTTTCAAGCGGACCTCCGGGAACTATCTGCAAAATGAAGAATGTGATCAGGGTTATACCCAGGAAAGTTGGAATAATTAAAAGGAACCTGCGTATAAAATATGATGTCATATGATTATAATAATTTCCGGCATTTTATAAACAGCACTTTAGCGCTTTTTTAACGACTGGTCTGTTACCGGTGTTTTGTTTGTGTTTTCTTTTTGATTCTGAGGGTTTGAATGAAAAAACTGCTGCCTTTATCTTAAAATAAAGGCAGCATATGCCAGATTCATTTCTATTTCCCTGATGCTTCTTCCTGCTCTTTCACTTTCAGCCAGTACTTCTGGTCAACTTCCTTAACTTCTATCTTCTTCTGCGGATCAGACTTCACTGCATCATATTCAGCCGCTTTTTCAGGGTCATAATACCATAATACACATGTAAAGAGGTAATCGCTCGTTCTTGGAAGAATCCATTCAGGATATGAGAACTTATTGTGGAAAGCAATTCTCTGGTAAGGAGCATACCAGCCAAATCCATAACCGAAGTAGTTGCTTGCGATACCGTCAATTTCTCTTACTATTTTGACTCTCTCTTTTTTATCATAAGTCTTGTTGTAAAGATCACAAAGTTCGTCTATTCTTGCATCTTTGATTCCCGGCCAGTTTGTAGTATTAGGCGCATCTGCGGTGTTTGATTTGAGGGAACTCTCCGGATTCGGGATCCTGAGCCCGGTCCATGCTGTAACAAGTATTGTAAAATTCCTTTCATTGCCAAGCTTGAACCTTGTTGTTCCGTCAATCTGTTTGAGATTGAGTTTTATTCCTGCTTTTTTCAGGTCTTCCTGGAAAATTGTTAAATATCTTTCCTGCCCCGGACCGCCATCAAACGGAAGGTCAAGTTCAAATACTTTTCCGCCTTTTACTAAATAGCCGTCTGAGTTCTTTTCTTTCCATCCGGCTTCTTCAAGCAGCATTCTTGCTGAATCAAGGCTGAAACCGATCTTTGGATTATCAGGATTTTCATAAACAGAACCGGGGTAATATGAATATTCAGGCATGTATGAATCAAAGAAAAGTTTTTCGTTGAATTTCTTTCTATCCCATAAATATGTTACAGCTTTTCTTATTCTTATATCATCAAACGGGGGCTTGCGCATATTGAATACAAGACCCTGTACACCGTTTGGATTTTCGTTAAATACCCTGTACCTTGCAACCAGTCCGCGTTTAAATTCATCAAAATCAAATCTTTCAGCCCACCACTGTGCGCGGTTAACCGCGTATACATCTATATCACCCTTTTTGAATTTTTCGAATGCAAGTGATTCATCCTGAATAACGTCCAGTTTAATAGCATCAAAGTTATTTGAACCAATATTGAATCTCTCTTTCTCAGCCCAATAATCGCTCCTTCTGCGGAATGTTACTGACTGACCTTTATTGATATCTTCTTTCAGCAAAGCATATGGTCCTGAACCGGGTATCATTTCGAACTGGAACTTTTCAAGATATTCCGATCCTTTAATATTACCAATATAGTGAGCAGGTAATATTCTCATTGAACCTGAAAAATAAAGGAACTGCCTCCAGTTCTCTTCTTTTGTCTTTACTGATACTATATATTTACTTTCTGCAACTGGCTGTTCATATGTACCGTAAAGAATGTTTGAGTAAGCTTCAAGAATTCCCGGGTCGACAAGCATTTTCCATGTTGCCACAACATCTTCTGCAGTTACAGGCTTGCCGTCTGCCCATCTTGCATCCGGGTTTATCCTGTACCAGAATGTTTTTTTATCGTCCGATACTTTCCAGTGTGTAGCTAAACCGGGAATCCATTCTTCAGTAACCGGATCCTGGTTTAACAAACCTTCATAAATTAACCCATATTCCATTAGATTATTAACATATGAATTGGCATCCTTACCCATATTTCTTAATGTATTAGGGAAGTCCGGTATCCTCATTGTAAATGATCCGCCTTTTATAGCATTTGAATCTCCTGGTACATTATAATTAACTGCTGTTTGCCAGCCTTCACCTGTAAAGCCTTTTCCGCCCTGCTCAGGCGTTACTGATGGATCTGCGCCAGGGGGAGTATCAAACTGTTTTATAGAAACAGGTTTTGTATCAATTTGTTTTTTGGGTTTTGTGGATTTACCGCAAGAGATAAATAATGCTGATATAACTATAAGAACTAAAGCTGAAATAATTGCTTTGTTTTTCATACCTGATGCTCCTTATTATTAAGTAAATAACATCTGAATTATCTGTTAACAAATATCATAAAACGAAACAACATAAAAAACCTCAAAATTCGGGAACACAGGAAGGAGCCTGACTGTATTCCCATTCTTAAAAACATGCGCACTTATTTAATCAGAACCATTTTTATGGTTTCGGTATACTTGCCTGAGCTGAGTTTGCAGAAATATGCACCACTGGGGAGATTCTCAGCATTCCAGTTAATTTCATAAACCCCTGCCTTAAGCTCTGAATTAATCAAAACCGAAATTTCACCGCCTGCGGCATCAAAAACAGATAGTTTTACATTAGATGCCTGCGGAACAGAAAAGTTTATAACTGTTTTTGGATTAAACGGATTTGGATAATTCTGCCGTAATGAAAATGTTTTAGGTATAATATTGTTTATGGGTTCAATCCCTATACTTGTATGTTCAGTATGCAGGTAAGTCAATATATTCATCGATAAAGCTTCTATATATGCCGGATTATTAAAGGTCTGCGAGCTTCCGGAATTTGAAAGGATCACAACCCCGCCTTTTACACCGGTGAGTGAATCATTATAGAAAGTAATGAAACTGTTATATCCCGGAGTCCCGCCATCTTTAAACTGAATCCAGGGATTATTGAGCTGAAAATTCAGCCTGTTGGATGCCCATGCCATACCCTGCCACCTTTGGGTTGGCTGACCGGGATTAATTCTTTTGATATGCTTATGCATTGTGTCAAGCAGCGGATTCAAACTTGAGTTGAGAAGTTTCATCTGGTATTCCAGGTAGCGCGTCATATCTTTAATTGTGGAGCGTATCGCTCCGGCTCCGTCAAATGCCGGCCATGTTGATTTGTTGCTGTCAGCGGCTACCCATACGCCTGAATTATTCTTCACATATCCTTTTGCGGAACGCAGTATCATTGAAAGTGTCCGGGTAATTTTGGTATCAGGCATTCCAAGTGAATCCGTTATAAACTGCTGAAATAATTGTTCAATTGAATCACGCCCCGCATGCATTGTTAATCCTGTTGCAAGCGTGGCAAAGCCCAAATTGCTGTATGTCCATAAGGAATCAGGCTTTGTAACTAAATTACATGTATCCAAATACCGGAACATTCTGTTTAAAGTATACGGGTAAGATGTCCCCGGAGGTTCATCAACCAATCCGGAAAAATGCGTTACCAGCTCCAGCAGGTTTATTCTTGTAGTATCATTGCCATTTACCCAATACGGCACTCTGAGTGTATCAGGAAGATAATTTTCGATAAGATCCCACCGGCTGGACATATTATACCTTAACATATGTGCCATTACCATCGCTGTAAATGTTTTTGTTACTGAGCCGATCTGGTAAACTGTATTGCTGTCAGGCGCTTCGTGGGTTGCCCTGTTCTTTTCACCATAATAAAACAGCCTTCTCAAATATTCGTTGGTATTTGGATTATAATATACAACACCAATAGATACTCCAACTGATGTATCACTGTAATGCACCCTGAAAAGTGAATCAATGGCTGTTTTAAAAGGATCGTTCTGCGAAAATAAAGAACCTGTACAAATTAAGATTAAAAACGCAGCTCCGGAAATGATTTTCATAATAGTTTTGAAATTAAAAGCCCGGCAATACATAATTGCCGGGTTAACTTAGCTGAATTATTTTACTAGTACCATTTTTTTGGTTTGAACAAAATCTCCTGAAATTAAACTATAGAAGTACACACCGCTGCTGAACTGAGAAGCATTCCATTCTGCTTTGTAAGAGCCCGCTTTCAGCTCGCCATTTACAAGCTCTTCAACCTGTCTGCCAAGTGCATCATAAACAACTAATTTTACATTAGATGTTTTGGAGATATCAAACTTAATGGCAGTACCAGGGTTAAATGGATTGGGATAACACTGATACAGCCTGAACTCCCCGGGAATTTCATTTGAAATTGGACTCACGCCAATAGTGTTGTGATTTCTTGTTAAGATCCAGTACATAACATTTGACTGGCTTGAACCGTTATCAAAATTTGTGTTTGTATGCCCGTAAAATTTCCAGAAATTCAGCGCAGTTTGCGGGTAAGCCGTTGCCTGAATTCCCACATTTATAGTGGTCCAGTTCCACACTGTTGTGTTTGTATTTGTCGAATCAAAACAAGGTGTGTTTCGCAGACCATTTGGAGAGTAATCATATACCTGTTTGGCAAATGCAATATTGCTCCAGAATTGTTCTGTCACCGGTGTAACAGGAATTACCTGGATTCCCGTGGCGTAATAATTAACCGAGCCGAAAAATGTGCTCGCATCTATCCTGCCCTGGTAAAGATTTGTAACGGTTTTAAATTGATCAGTATATACTGCCGGGTAAACAGGGTTGGTTTGATTTGCATAATAATATTTCTGTGTTGCCCTTACTTCCTGCGAAAGCATTAATTGTCCCTGGTTCAGCATATTGCTGTACTGAGTATTGGGAGCCGCATTATTCATTGCCAGCCCGAAAAGATACAAGCCATACCACGCATTGGCAGCTTCGCTGGAGCTTTCCTGGTTCTTACCGCCGCCATAAGGTACCAGTCCGTTTGCCCATGAGTTACCGTCATACCAGTCTTTGTAACGCTGCAATGCAAAATAATTATCGCTTCTGCTTGGATTGGCTATTTCGCGGGCAAGATCAACAACGCGATTTGAGTAGTAATTACTATTGGCCGTAAACCACGAAGAATTTTTCTTTGCAACAACTGCTGCAGCGTAAAGCAAATAGCCGTAATGGAAATGATGATCATTATACAGTGCGCTGCCAAAATCGATTCCATTGTTGAGGTTAAGCGAGTCATGTGAGCGGCTTGAAATAATCCCTCTGAATTTTGTATCATACAGTAAAGAATCCTTCTGATACGGCACACCATTATAGAATATTGAGCTGTTGCCGTTTAGCCATTTGCCCAAAAATATCTGCAATGAATCACGCATAGTGGCAGCCAGCGGCTGCATTGCGGCATATCTTGTCTGATCTCTTTCATAGAGTTCATCTGCTATTTCAATAATTCTGCCCAGCTTGGCCAATGATTTAGCTGCACTGTATATATCCATCCATTGATACTGCCTGTTAAAATTTACAAGATCTCCGTTTACATAGTATTTCAGTGTATCGCACCACTGCAACGGAACATTGGCAAGTCCGCCGGAACGCGGGCTCCATGAATAGCCCGGAAGCTGTTCTGTCATGCTCCATGTTTTTGTTTTAACTTCGCTCATTGTACCTTTCAAAACCTGGTACTTCAGTATGTTTGTTGTGCTTCCTCCGGGCAAAATATCAACATGATGCGGCAAAGCCATCATTAATAATGAATCACCCAATAGAGAACCTTCATTATAACGTGTGTAATTGAAGTTTAACGTGGCAGTACTGCTTCCGTTAGGAATTGATGCGCCGACTTCACCTCTCAAAGGTACAAATTTTGCATATGAACGAAGCAGTGATTTGCGGCTTGTCGTATCTGAGGCATTAGGGTCATTGGCATAAGTTAAATGCGCGGCTCTTATATAACCGGTAAAATTTGAAGTTCCTATCAAGCCAAGTGTTTGTGCCGCCTGGCTGAACTGAAGCGTAATTGATTGTGAACTGAAAAGCATCCAGGTTTGAGACCTGTATAAATTAGGATCTCCTACAACCGTCTGCACTTTGAACTCAGTACCGGTAAAAGTTTGATTGGCACCTGCGATTACGTCATTAACTTTCCATACTGCAGGCGACGGAAAATACACGGCCGGCGTAACGTTATTATAGAACATTGTTACATAAGGCATTCCCCGGACAATTGGTGCGTAATAATAATTATTTGTGTTGGTTGTGTTATAGAACTTAACTGTCACAGAGAGATCAGTGTAGTCATTACGTATTATAGGTGTAAAATTTGCCGGATTCGTTGTTCCGAAGTACATATAAGCGCCGTTATCCCAGTTAACCGTTGGGAAGCTGCCGCCGGTAGTTGTTACCGCAAACGGTTTATAATTTATGCCCAGCAAAGCACGCGGATTTGAATATCCTATATAATTATAACCGGAGCCTATGTTATACGGATTTACCCATGTGAAATTCTGTCCTATTGTCCCCTGGGGATTCGGGTACGCTGTTCCGTATAGAAAAAATAAATTAAACCAGGCGTTGGTTGGGTAAGGTGCAGTTAAACTATCTAATATAGTATTGCCTGTTATGGGTACTTTGCTTACAACCTGCTGCCACGTAGACTGCTGCTGGACAGTTGAAAAAGGTGAACCATAATTCCACTGCGAATAACTATTAAGAACCAAAACTGAAACAAACAAGACAATCTGTAAAAATTTCAATGTGCCATCCTCCGGAAAATTGCTTAATAAGCATGTAATATGACTATATCTGAAAAAAAAAGCAACCCCTGTGAATGGGGTTGCTTTATAAAAAACACAAATTTATATATTACTTGATCAGAACCAGCTTTTTACTTTCAGTGAAATTGCCTGCTTCCAGTTTATAAAAATATACACCCCCTGATAAGGCTGAACCATCAACTTCAGTATAGAACTTCCCGGCATTCAGGTTCTGAGCCACAAGTATTTTTACTTCCCTGCCAAGTATATCAAAAAGTTTCAGACTGACAAACGAAGAAACAGGAATATCAAAATTTATCCTGGTAACCGGATTAAATGGATTCGGATAGTTCTGATATAATGCAAAACTTCGCGGCACTTCAGTGCTCAGCGGATTCACCGGCAGCAATCCTGAAAGATTTGCCGTATAGATCTCCTGATTTGGCGTACCTTTCCTGTCATCTGTCCACACAGGAATTACTTTGCCGTTGTATGCATCTATTTGTATGTAATCACCATATCTCACATCACCGCTGGTGCCGCCTACCGGCGTAGCGGTGAACGAAGAATCACTCATCAATTGGTTAGACCACGTTGTTCCCGCATCAGTTGAGTAAGCAACATATGTGTTTACCATGGAAGCACCAGCCCTTGTATCATAATACATTGCGTAAAGAATGCCGTTATTATCACATTGTATGACCGGCCAGTACTGGTTATTGGTTGTTACATCATTTACCCTAACCGGCGAAGCAAGCCAGTTTGCGCCGCCGTTGGTTGAGCGCTGGAACCAGACATCAGAATTACCTCCGCGCATATCATCCCAAATAACATACACATTTCCTCTGGTTGAGTTGTTTGAATAATCACAGCATATAAAAGGAAAACCGTTTGTTGTTGAAACATTGCTTAACTGGTAATCTGATCCAAAACTTGTACCGCCGTTTGTAGACTTATCAAACCTGATTCCGCCGGCATCCCAGACAACATAAATCTGATTGCCTGTACCTGAACAAATGTTAGATCCCTGACCGGAAGTATTATCGCCAATATTTACGGTTGATGACCAATTCAATCCTCCATTGGTAGATTTACGGAATTTAATTCCGGGCTGCGGACCGAAACTTGTCCATGATATAAAAATATTATCATATGTTGTATTGGTCATAACAGGATCGCAGAAAATCCACTCTTTATCTTCGCCCGCTCCGCCTGAACCCGGCACTGCGATTGAATGCAGAAAAAATGTCTGTCCGTTGTTGGTCGATTTGTAAAGAAGCATATCACGGTTGTAGCCTGTAACAGGCTTCCTGGAAGTACTGGATATGTAAAAACTTCCCTGTGAGTCTGTTGTTATCACCGGGTCACTCTGAGATGTGTGATCTGGATTTGGGTCAGGGAGAAGCTGAGATGGTGCCCATGTTGAACCCCCGTCAGTGGAATAGGTATAGCCGATCCTTCTTACAATTGCAGGTTCAATGTATCCAAGCCTGAAATCACGCCAGGCAGCTACAACGTAATTCGGGTTTACTCTGCTTATCCTTATAGATGGTTCATTCTGCGGAGCTGTGTTAACGGAAAGATTTTTATTCATAAAAATCGCGCTGGTATAGTCACCTTCAAAAGTGCCTTTTGAAGGAAAAGTTACCGGAACTCTGGCTTCAGCTTCAGAATTTCCGTATTGTGAATAAACGGCTGCACTGCATGAAAAAAGCATCAAAAATACAATAAAATACTTCATTTTTCAGAAATTTTACTTTAATATTGAGTAATATTAATGAATATCAAATTAAAAAATAAGTAAATAATTTTGTATTACAGGAGACTAATATTTTATGGCTAAAACTAAAAGAGAAAAAGAACCAAAAATTAAAATAAAAAAAGCAAAAAAGGGCGATTTCGATAAGATCATTGATTTGGTAAAAGAACTGGCAGCATTTGAAAAACTTGAAGGCCCGGATGATATTGCTGTGAGAAGGTTATTCAAGGATACATTCGGCAAAAAAAGACTTATTAATATGCTGGTAGCCAAAGAAGGCAAAGAAATACTTGGTTATGCAATTTATTTTGAATCATACTCATCTTTCCTTGCGAAGAAAACATTGTTCCTGGAAGATATTTTCATTACTCAAAGCAGGCGCAATACCGGTATTGGCAAGTTATTTTTCGATAGACTGATTGAAATAGCAAATGATATGGGCTGCGGAAGAGTTGAATGGGCTGTACTTGACTGGAATATTGACGCAATCGCTTTCTATAATAAAATTGGCGCAACACCGCTTTCGAACTGGGAATATTACAGGCTCACTCTTTAGTCTATTGCGGTTAATACCCGCTGAATTATTTCCAACCAAAGCAATTTTAGAATTTATTGAGCAGCGATCACAAAATAATTTTATTTGACGGAGTGTGCAACATATGCAACGGCTCCGTCAATTTTTTTATTACCCGCGATAAGAAGGATATCTTTCGTTTTGTCGCGCTGCAATCTGATATTGGCGTAAGGCTGCAGAAAGAATTGAATATTGATCATGAGAACATTGAATCATTTATACTTATTGACGGAAACGCATATTACAAAAAATCTACTGCAGCTTTAAAAGTCGCAGGAATGCTTGGCTTTCCGTACAACCTTCTTTATCCTCTGCTTCTTATCCCTCCATTTATAAGGAATATTGTTTATGATATAGTCGCGAAGTATAGGTACAAATGGTTTGGAAAAAAATCCACTTGCAGAGTGCCAACGCCCAAGGAAAGAAATAAGTTCTTATAGTGCTTTCCAGATTTGCCCGGATTTACCTGGTAATCCCTTTATTTTGCTCTCTATTATTAATATATTTGCAGTGAAATGACTCCATAGGAGTAATATTTCTGAAAATTTTCCCCAAATTTTAGCGATTTTCCAATTGATAAAGATAGCGGCTCGTTATTTAAAGATATTTGTATGGCTAAGCCTGATATTATGTGCTGATTTGTTCTCTCAAAACAGGCTTATAAGCCGCAACTCAACCGATATTCCGCTGACATTTCAGCAAACTCTGCAAAACGATTATAGAAAGCTTATTAACCTCAACGGTCAATGGGATTTCTCATCGCAGTACAATAGCGCTTCTCAGATATCTGTTCCCTTTTGCTATGATTTCAAAGGCAAGGTTACTGTTTCAAGGATGTTCAGTACCGGGCTTGAATCACCCAATGACTGGAATTTCATTATATATTGTGACGGCATCAATTATCAGGCTGAGATCAAGATCAACGGCAGTTTCATTGTTAAACACGAAGGAGGTTTCACTCCTTTTTCGGCCTCAATTGCTGAAGGTCTTATCAAAGAGTCAGGCAATATTATTGAAATAAAAATAGATAACGCTCTTGATGCTTCAAGGACCATTCCCTTAAAGAACACCGCAAACTATCCAAAGAACTATGGCGGCATATACCGGGATATTTATATTGTTGCCGTGCCAAAAGTCTATATAAAAAATTCAAATCTCCAGTCCGAAATTGATATCAATTTTAATGCAGATATCCGGAATACAGTTACCATAAGCGCAACCGATATAGACAGGTTCCTGGGAAGTGACAGGAAATTTTCAGTAAAAACAGAACTTCTTGACAGCTCGGGTACTGTAAAAGCTTCCAGCGATGCTGTTCAGTTTTCCGTTTCATCAAATTCAACTATCCAGGCAGTCAATAAGTTTGAGCTCAACGGTCCGGTTTACTGGTCACCTGAATATCCTTACCTGTACAAACTGCGGGTCACAATTACACAAGGCGAGCAGGTTGTTGATGTATACAGTTCTGATTTTGGTTTATATGAGCTTGTTCGCAAACAGGGCAGCCTGGTGCTGAACAACAATGAGTTCAAGTTTAAAGGAATTAATTACATTGAAGAATTCGGCGCCTCAGGCATATGCGCAAATTACAGCGATATTGAAAGAGATATTAAACTTATAAAATCTCTTGGATGTAATATCATCAAAATATACGGCAGGCCTGCCGGTTCTTATTTAATAGATGTGTGCAATAAATATGGCCTGCTTGTGATGGAAGAGATTCCTGTATATACAGTTCCATCTTCAATACTTGAATCCGAAAATTTTCTTCAGCTGGCAGAAAATCAGCTGAACGAAGTTATACTCTCTCATAAGAATAACCCATGCATTTTTGCCTTTGGCCTTGGAAATGATTTTGATGTAACGGGGACAGCAGGTCAAACCTATGTAAAACGTATGGTCGCAGCAGCAAGAAATCTGGATAACAGGCTTCTTTACTATTCAACACGCAGCTATTACGAAGATAAGTGCAGAGACCTTGTTGATATTGTGGGCATTAATTTTTACGATAACGATCTTAGCCTGCTGAAAAATGCAGCTCCTGATATGAAGCTGAAAAAGGATAAGCTTTTTATTTCCAATTACGGCAAGATAATTAATCCTTCAAATACTTCGGGGTACAGTGACCCATCTTCACTGGAATCACAGTCAAAATTCATTGTTGATTTCATCAAGGTTAGCAAGGCTTCGCCTCTTATGGGCGGCTTCTTTCAGTCATTCACTGACTGGAATTCAGATGTGCCAAACCTGAAATATCCTGATCAGACAAACCAGTATATGCGTACAAGCGGTCTATATACATTGTTCCGCGAACAAAGACCGCCTGCGATAATTTTAAGAAAAGAATTCCTGGATGAAGATATACCTAATCTTAATATTGGCACGTTTTCCAGAGAAGCACCGCTGGCCTTTGTATTTACCGGCCTAATCTGCTTTATTCTGTTCATTTACCTTGCAAACAGTGTAAGAAGGTTCCGAGAAAATGTGTGGAGAGCAATATTCAGGCCATTTATATTTTATACCGATGTAAGAGAACAGAATCTTATCCCCACTTTTCATAATGTTTTGCTGGCAATAATTATCTCGATCGGAAGCGGACTTTTCTTTGCAAATTTATTGTATTTCTGGAAGGATTCACAGCTTCTGGATATTATGCTTTCGGTTGTTTTATCAAATGATATAGTGAAGATCTATGCCGATCAGTTCATTTCCAATCCGGTGAAGCTTGTGGGCGCGCTTGCCGCAATTTCGTTTATAAAGATCTTTTTCATAACGGTTGTAATCTGGCTGTTCTCGCTTACTATCAAATACAGGGTAGGCTTTAATAATATTTACACCATTACAGTATGGGGGCTCCTCCCAACAATACTGCTTCTGGCAATTGGTACGTTCTACATCAGGATACTGCAGGCTAACACAGATTTTGTTATCATAGGCCTTGCGGTTGCAGGATTTCTTTACCTGATATCTTTGTACAGGATCCTGAAAGGTACTTACCTCCTCTTTGATACGTTTTTTGTCAAGGTTTATGCATACGGGGTTCTTTCTGTTGTTCTTATTCTGGGAGGAACAATTTTTTATCTCAACACTACCAGGTTTGTGTTTGATTATTTCAGACTTGTCATGACTTTTTTAAAGCTGTAATAATATTACGCTTCAGGGAGAATTATTTCTGTATTTTACATAAAAAATCATTAATTTTGTGTTAAGAGACTTCAGGCTTTTTCCCGTTTTTTCTCAGAGAATACGATCTTGGGAACATTTTAATTTATTGATGTTCTGTATTTAATAATTCTATTATATAATTGTATTTAAGTAAACTTGAAATTTTCGGGTTTAAGTCTTTTGCTGATAAGATTGCAGTAGATTTTGATGCTGGCATGACGGCAATTGTTGGACCAAATGGCTGCGGCAAAACAAATATTGTTGATGCCGTACGCTGGGCAATTGGTGAACAAAAAGCAAGCGTTCTCAGAAGTTCCACAATGGAAAATGTCATTTTCAACGGAACCAAGAACCGTAAACCCCTGGGCTACGCGGAAGTTTCTCTTACCGTCCAGAACACTAAAGGTATCCTCCCCAGTGAATACACAGAAATAAAGATAACTCGCCGCTGTTTCAGAGATGGCGCCAGCAATTATATGCTCAATGGGGTCAATTGCAGATTAAAGGATATTACAGCCCTGTTTATGGATACCGGTATGGGCTCTGATGCTTATTCTGTGATTGAGCTGAAAATGGTGAACGAAATACTTTCGCACCGCACACAGGATAGAAGAAAACTCTTCGAAGAGGCTTCAGGGATAACTAAATACAAAGAACGCCGGCGCGAGGCACTCTATAAGCTGGAAGTTGCCCGTGAGAATATCAATGAGGCAAATATTGAAATAAGGAACCGTCAGCGTACTGTAAACGCATACGAGCGCATTGCCCAGAAGCAGCAGGAAGCCAAAGAAGTGAGTGTTAAGCTTAAGGAGATCGAAATAGAGTATCATACAAGAGCGCTTTCTAAACTTCTGGATGAAACAAAGAGCATTGAAGGCGAACTGAAGATCAAAGAAACAGAACGCGAAAAACTGCAGCATAGCCTTAACGAAAATGAAAGCATTATCGACAAATATAAATCTGAACTTACCTTTACTGAATCCAGGTTAAATGATTCAAGAGAAAAGCTCAATAACATTAACCTGAACATTAATGAGTTACAGACCGCAATCTCTATCGCAGAGCAGCGGATAAAGTATCTTGATGAAAATATTGAGCGTTTTAAAAGGGAAAAAATAGAGATCGAAGCCGAGATAGAACGGCTTAGCATAAGAAAAACCGAAATTGAAGATAAGATAGTTGTATTGAAGAATACAACTGAATTGATGGAAGGCTCCAGGATAACAAAAAAAACCAGCCTTGACGAGACCGAACAGAAAGTTAAAGTAAGCAAGGAAGAACTGAAAGATCTCACTTCAAAACATGCTTCATCATCAAAAGCGCTGCAGGAAAAAAGAAGCGAATATGAGATAATAAAAAACAGGCTTGAAGACCAGATTTCCAGATGCAGTAAACTTGCCGAAGATAATATAGTTAATATTAACAAAGTTGCCGGATATGACCAGAGCCTGAGAGATGCCGAGACTTCACTGAAAAGCCTTAAAGAAGAGCTTACATTAATGACTTCTGAATTCAGCGAACAGAAGAAGCTTAAGGAAAATCTGAGGGAAGAACTTTCCAGGCTCGAAAAGGATATTATCTACAGGCAGCATGAAGCTGACAAGCTGAAAAACAAGATCGAATTCCAGACCAACCTGCTTGAAAATTTTGACGATTACTCTGAAGGCATCAAACACCTTGTAAAAGAAAAGAACGAAAAAGCCGGATTTGTAGTGATTGACAAACTGGAAGTTGAAGATAAATTCAAAATTGCGATTGAAACTGCACTTGGTGAAATTTCTAATTATCTCATTGTAGAAAACCTTGATGCTGCCGAAAATTTCATTAAGATACTGACCCGGGACCAAAAGGGAAAAGTTACTTTTATAATCAAGGATAAGCTTTACAATACAACAATGAATATATTCCAGGAAGAATTTCCTGAAATACTGGGTCATGAGGGTGTTTACGGGTGGGCAGACAGGTTTGTTAAATGCCCCGACGAGTACTTTATGCTTTATAAATACCTGCTTGATGAATTTGTAATTGTTGAAAACATAGATATTGCCAGGAAACTATCCAGCGATAATTTCATTAAATTCATTACGCTTGATGGTGATATTATTACCAATAGTTTTCTTCGTGCCGGAAGCAAAACTAATATTGAATCTCTAAAAATAGGGAGAGAAAAACTTATTGCAGACCTGCAGAAACAGATTAATGAAATAGAAGAGAGCATCAGTTCTGACAGCAGAAATTTAAGCGAATTAAAAAGCAGTTACGCCGCAATTGATGTTGATATAAGACAGAACAGGATACAGGAAAAAAGAGCGCAGGTACTTAATGCCGAAAATAAGCTTCAGCAGCTGCAATTCAGCAAAAATGAGACAAACAAGCTTATCGCACATTATAAACAGGAAAACGACGAGCTGAATATTTCCAATAAAGAGCTTTCCGATAAAATGGATTCTCTGATTCAGGATATTGAATCTGCTGAAAATGTGAAATACCAGCGCGAAAAGGAACTTGAGCATTTTACCACTGAACTTGAAAATCTTGCTGATGAACTTACTTCACAGCGTGAAGAATATAACACATTTAACATAGAAATTACCAAAGTAAAAGCTGAATTCAAAAATCTTGAAAATGAACATTTCAGAACGGATGAGAGCATCAAATCAAGAAAGAGCAGTATTGAAGCCCGCGCGCTGGAATGTAATGAATATGAATCGGAAATAAAGAAACTTTCAGCCGAAATAGAAGCATACAACTCCGAAAACTCAGTTAACGGACTTAAACCCAGGCTTAAGCTTCTTGAAATTGAAAAGGCGGGCATTGAATCAGATTTCGCGCTGATCAGAAGCGAATACGAAGTAAAACGCTCGCTGGTAGATAAAGTTGAAAGTGAACAGAAAGAACTTCGTAATAACCGCGATAGCATTATAGATTTCATTCACAAAAATGAAATGAAACTCACGCGTGACAGGCTTGAAATAAAAGAACACAGAGACAGGGTTAAAGAAGAATATGAGCTGGATATTGAGTACACTGTTTTTGAAGATTCTGAAATATTTGACCTTGTTAAAGCAAAAGCAGAAGTAGACAGACTTAAGAACAAGCTTCGTACTCTTGGCGGCTCGGGTCAGTTAGAGCTTAATTTATATGAACAGGAAAAGCAGGAGCTTGAGAAACTTTCGGAAGAAAGGAACGACCTGGTTAAGGCTGAACAGGATCTTATTAATCTGATTGACGAGATAAATAAAACAGCGCAGAATAAATTCACAGAAACATTTGAGCAGATAAGACAGAATTTCATAGCTATTTTCAAAGAGCTGTTTCTTGAAGGCGATGAATCTGACCTCAGGCTGGTTATTGATCCCGATAATCCTGACCCGCTTGATGCGAAGATCGATATTATTGCCAAACCAAGGGGTAAAAGACCGCAGTTAATAGACCTGCTCTCGGGCGGAGAAAAAACTCTGACTGCTATTGCCCTGCTGTTTGCCATTTACCAGGTTAAACCTTCGCCATTCTGTATACTTGATGAGGTTGATGCTCCGCTTGATGACGCTAATATTGACAGGTATATAAAAATTATACGCAAATTCGCGCAGGATACCCAGTTTATTATTGTTACACATAATAAACGCACAATGGAAGCTGCCGATTCAATGTATGGAGTAACTATGGCAGAACAGGGTATATCAACAATAGTGAACGTTAAGTTTAACGACCAGAAGATAGCTTCCTGATACTGATTAAAGGCTTTCCTGGTTTTCTTTTTTTTATTACAACAATGCCCTCTTAAATGACATTTCATTAATTTAATTTGGCATCTTAATTTAAATAATTTATGACAAACGAACAAAAGCAATTTCTTGTTAACCTGGTTAACACGCCCGCCCCTTCAGGATTCGAAGAACCTGTACAAAAAATATGGAAGGATGAAGTTGAAAAATTCTGTCCTGACATTAAAAAAGATATTCACGGAAATCTGACTGCAACCCTCAACCCGGGTAAAGAAAGATCGATTATGATAGTTGGCCATTCAGATGAGATTGGACTGATTATCAACTACATTAACGATGATGGTTTCATATATGTAAGACCCATAGGAGGAGTTGATCCCACCATCCTTGCATCACACCGTGCAAGAATACTCAACAAAAGGGGTACAGTTGATGCTGTAATTGGCAGAACCTCCATTCATCTGCTTACCAATGCACAAAGAGATAAGAAAATTGAGATGCACGATATATGGCTTGATATTGGAGCAAAAAACAGGAAAGATGCCGAAAAATACGTTTCAATCGGCGATCCTGTGGTTTTTGGCGGCGACTTCTGCGAAATGACTAACGGTAACGCTACTTCAAGATGTTGGGATAACAGAATTGGCGTTTATATTGTAGCAGAAACTCTCAGAAAGCTTGCCAAAGTCAGAAACCTTAAAAACACTGTTTACGGAGTCTCTTCAGTTCAGGAAGAAACAGGCGTATGGGGAGCAGGAAATCCCGCATACAATTTTAAACCGAATGCAGCAATTGCAATTGATGTTATCCCTTGTTCAGACCAGCCCGAGATTCCAAAGGAAAGATTCGGTGTAACAAAACTCGCGGAAGGGCCGGTTATTACACGGGGAGTAAGGACTAACAATAAACTCTCAGATGAACTTATCGCGGCAGCAAAAAAGAAAAAAATGAAACATCAAATAGATGTTGATTTTGGACATACCTGGACAGATGCAGATCCTATTTCACAGTCCAGAGGCGGAATTGCGATAGGGGTAGTTTCGGTCGCTACACGATACCTGCATACATCTGTGGAAACACTAAGCCTTAAGGATATTGATCTCACAGTTGACCTGCTTGCTGACTTCATCTCAAGCTCAAAACTTGATTATTGATCTGCACTTAGGACTGATAAAACAAAAGATTATCAAAAATCTAATTAAAGCATTCTCAGGAGGATGCATATTAACATGACAGGAACAGAACAAACAACAGCTTCAGGGCTAAAGTACATTGATGAAACAGTCGGTACCGGGGATTCACCTAATACCGGACAAAAAGTTACCGTGCATTATACAGGAACACTGGAAAACGGAAAGAAATTTGACAGTTCAAAAGACCGCGATGAACCTTTTACTTTCACAATTGGCATCGGGCAGGTTATTAAAGGATGGGATGAAGGCGTTGCTACTATGAAAGTTGGAGGCAAAAGAAAGCTCATAATTCCATCTGAGCTTGGCTACGGAAGCCAGGGTGCCGGCGGAGTTATTCCTCCAAACGCTACCCTGCATTTTGATGTAGAACTTATCAGCATAAAATAGAAACGAACCCGAAGATCTTCCTGAACAACCGGCAATTTGAAATTGCCGGTTGTAAGGAATAGAATATGTAAACTGAAATTTCCCTTAAATTATTTCCCAAATCAGCAAATGCAACCTTTTTGTTCTGTCCGGCGTCATAATATTACAGAAAGGAAGATTATGATGACATTTATAAAGATAAAAACCCTGGAAAAACTGACAACCGGAATGATAATACTTAATATGGCTGTTTTGGCGGTGTTATGCTATAATTATTACTTTAAATTCTAGTTTCTGATCCTGATTCGAACAAAAATAATATGAAACACATCTGACTCGTAAGTTTGTATTACCTCATAAAACGTTAAGTGATTACCTCCGCTTGACAATTTAAAGGAATAAAGCAATTTATTCCTTTTTTTATTGCCAAAAATGCTTTTTTATTTATTTATTGTTACCTTGAATAAACAATGAATTAAAATTATTTTTAAAATAACAGATATTACTCGTTGGATCAGCCTAAAATAAAAATATTCAGTGATTTTGACGGAACAATTACCCTTTATGATACATGGATAGAAATGGGTGAACGTTTCATTCATGATAAGCAAAAATGGGCTGAAGTCATAAAGAGCTTTGAGAAGCAGAAGATCGGGGCACGCGAGTGTTTTTTAAAAGAATGCTCATTAATTGTCGATTTTGATCTGGCTGAGTTCGACAGGATAATTGACTCACAGAGGCTTGACCCGATGTTTCTGCAGTTCGTTGAATTCTGTAATGTAAGAAACCTGCCGTTGATGATACTAAGTGAAGGTATGGATTACTATATAAACAGAATTCTGAAGAACAATGGATTGAATTTACCCTTCTACGCAAACAGGATAGTGTTTTCCGCTGACATGAAAAGTATTGGACTGGAATTTCCCAATGCTGATTCAGATTGCACAAAATGCGGTACCAGCAAGCGGAATATCCTTATGAACAATACAGCAGATGATGAAATTTCTGTTTTCATTGGGGATGGTTTTTCTGATGCATGCGCGGTCAACTATGCGGATATTGTTTTCGCTAAGAAATCACTGGCATCATATTGCTGGAAAAACAACATCACTTATCATGAATACCAGACATTTGGTGATGTGAAAAAGAAACTGGAACGTATTCTTGATAGCAGGAGAATTAAACAACGAGATTCGGCAAAAAACAAGAGACGCGAAGTCTTTTTGCGGGGTTAATCTATTCAGTATATAAAGTAAATAAATTAAATGACATTAGGTAAATTTTTCTTTCAATACAGGTCTTATACTCCCCTTCCATTTCTGATCCCTATGCTTCTGTTCGCCCGTCCTACTATTACCACTATGGCAATAGGTGTGGTGTTCGTTATAATTGGCGAAATATTCAGATTCTGGGGAGTTTCGTATGCAGGCAGCGAAACAAGAACTACAAGCAAACCGGGTGCTTCCAGGCTGGTTACCCAGGGTCCATTTGCGTATGTAAGGAACCCGCTATACATTGGCAATATACTGATGTATTTTGGGATCAGTATAATGTCAAATTCGCTTGTTCCATTCCTTCAAATTCTGAGCATTGTGTACTTTTCATTCCAGTATTACTTTATCATAAAAGAAGAAGAAGCAGAGTTAAAAGAGATATTCGGGGAAAAATACCTGCATTATTTTGAAAATGTTAACCGGTTTCTGCCGAAATTTTCTCCATATGATGAT
The DNA here is from genome assembly GCA_937873695.1 of uncultured Ignavibacteria bacterium. Lineage (GTDB taxonomy): Bacteria > Bacteroidota > Ignavibacteria > Tepidaquicellales > OLB5 > OLB5. The sequence continues at coordinate 132,995 of CALMYL010000021.1, read as the reverse complement.
TCAAAACGTTCAAAAATTGATCGTGATGTTAAGGCAGCTTACGTTTCAGAAAAAAGGACCTTCCAATCAGCTTTTATAAGCATTCTAATGATAGTCCTTATTTATTTTCTTATAAATCAATAACCCGGTAATGAAAGAAGAAAACAGTTCTCGGGATAAGAGGTCTGTATTCATTTCAGCAGGTGAATCATCAGGTGATATGCATGCTTCATCATTAATGAAAGAACTGCGGATTCAGTCTCCCGGAAGCGATATTCTTTTCAGCGGTTTGGGCGGAGATAGGATGATAACTGAAGGATTCAATGCCATCTATCATACTAAAGATCTTGCAACTGTGGGTTTTGCCGGCGTAATAAGAAAATATTCTTTTTTTAAAAGGGCGCTGAAAGAATCAGCGGAATTCATCAGGCAAAACCTGCCTGATACGGTTATACTCGTCGATTATCCCGGTTTCAATTTAAGACTCGCAGAAGAAATAAGGAAATTTTATTCCGGTAAGATCATTTACTATATCTCTCCCCAACTTTGGGCCTGGCATGAAAAAAGGGTATTCAAAGTTAAGAAGTACATAGATCTTATGCTTGTTGTATTCCCCTTTGAAGTTGATTTCTATGCTAAATACGGTGTGAAAGCAGAATTCACCGGTCACCCTTTGATAAGCAGAATCAGGGAATTCATTAAGCACAATCCAAAGATCGAACGAAGATCCTCAAAAAAAGTAGTTACAGTGCTGCCGGGCAGCAGAAAAGATGAAGTTAAACATCACTTACCCGTTTTGCTGGATGCCATAAAAGCTATAAGATCAAAAATTGATATTGAAGTAAATATCAGTATAGCACCGGGTATGAAAAAACACTTTGATGATTTTACGGAACAATTGACCGGGTATAACCTTACTGAAGATAAAACTTATGATCTCATTCTCAACAGTGATGCAGTTATGACAAAAGCCGGCACTTCAACCATGGAGTGTACATTGCTGGGCACACCATACCTCATCTTTTACAGGACTTTCCCGCTGAACTACTATCTGCTTAAGCCAATTGTGAAAGTTGATAAGCTGGGTATTGCAAACCTGCTGCTGGGAAAAGAAGCCGTCAGAGAATTTGTTCAGAATGATTTTACAGCCTCAAATATTGCTTCTGAAATGTTGAAGCTTCTGGAAGATGATTCGTACAGCCAAAGGATGAAAACAGAGCTGAAGAAAGTTTGGGATATACTTGGAAGCAAAGAAGCTTCTGTAAATGCCGCAGAAATGATAAAACTTACAGCCGGAATATGAAAATATTTCTAATACCAATAAGTTTATTGTTCAGGCTGGGAGTTTTCTTCAGGAATTTTTTTTATAATTCCGGAATTATAAAAGCAAAGGTACTTGAGCCGAAAATTATTTCTGTCGGCAATATTTCTGCAGGCGGCACCGGCAAAACACCCTTTGTTGAGCTGATTACTGAATACCTTTTAAAGAAGAAAAAATTTGCAGTAATAGTCAGCAAAGGATACAAACGTGAATTTGACGATATAAAGGTTGTTGAAACAGGTTTCCGGAATGAAAAACATGAGCTTAACACCGAAAATCTCGGCGATGAAGCGTTAATGCTTCTGGAAAATCTTTCAGATTCCGGACTTGAAGGCGGTTTGCTTGTTGTTGGTGATGACAAAACAAAAGCAGCGAAGTTTGCCGCATCAAAATTTAAACCTGAGATCATTATTATAGATGACGGTTTTCAGCACAGGAAACTGTTCCGCGATCTGGATATTGTTATTCTCAATCCTGATAGCGATAAACACATGATACCTGCCGGAAAATTAAGGGAACCGCTCAAGAACTACAGACGGGCTGATCTGCTGGTTATAAACAATAAGTTTGAAAAAAACCCTGTGAATGAGAACCGGAAAAATATGCCGCAGGTTATATGTAATTACGTTTTTGAAGGTATCCGGGGAATTGATAACACCGTTTTACCCGTTGAAGATATCAAAAGCGCTACGGTATATTGCGGCATTGGCGAACCTGATTCATTTAAATTATTGCTGAATGAGCTGAATATCAAAATTGATGAATTTATTGTTTTCCCTGATCATCACTATTTTACCAATACTGAACTGGAAAACCTGATGAATTCATTCTCGAAAAACGGCTCCTCACATATTCTTACCACACAAAAGGATTACGTCAGACTGAAGAATTCAGAGCTTGTATTAAAAGCAAAAAGTAATAACACATATAAGAACCTGTTATTTAACTTTCCACTTTATTTTACAAAAATAAAAATGCAAATTAACAGCAATAGTGAATATTTATTTAAAGAAATTGATAATTTGCTGAAATCTGAATGAGCCTCAATAAGTATATAGGATTAAGCAGAAGTAACAGCAGTTTCCCGAAATACTGTAAATGGCTTGATGATAACAACCTTCCATACATCATCCTTGACTGGGAAACCAATAATTTTGATGATATACAAAAATGCTCTTCTCTTCTGCTGACAGGCGGAGTTGATATATTCCCTGAGTTTTACAATGACTGGGAAGACGGCAAAAACAGAAGCGAATACATTCCCGCAAGAGATGGATTTGAGTTTAAACTGCTGGAATATGCTCTTTCCAATGAATATCCGGTCCTGGGCATATGCCGCGGCCTCCAGCTTATCAATTGCAAACTTAACGGCAGCCTGATAAATGATATTGAAACCGTAAGAGGTACAGATCATAAAAAGATCTCGGCATCAGAAGACCGGCTCCATAATGTTAATGTAAAAAAAGATACGCTGTTATATGACCTGGTACAACAAAACTCAGGCACAGTTAACAGCTCACACCACCAGGCAATAGATAGGGTTGGTGAAGGATTAATGGTTTCAGCTAAAGCTGATGACGGTATAATTGAGGCTGTTGAATGGGAAAGCAGATCAGGAAAACCGTTTTTGCTTGCTGTACAATGGCACCCTGAAAGGATGCCGGATATGGACAGCGCTTTTTCCAGGAATCTGATTGAAAAGTTTAGAGAGGAAACTAACAAAAATTAATAAATTCAAAGCTCTCATATTATTACTACTATCCGGAATGGTCTTAAGTGCCTGTTCGGGTTCTGCGGGTAATGACCTTGATAAGGTTCCCGTTAAAGAGATCAAACAAAGGGTAAACAATAATTCCTCGCTCATTGAAACAATGGAAGCCTCCGGTAACATCGCGTTTGATTCGCCTGAACAATCCGGTCAGGGCTGGATTGAAGTAAGAATCAAAAAACCCGATTCCGTTTTCGTGAAGATAGAAGGTCCTTTCGGTATTTCTATTGCTCAGGCTCTCATAACAAGGTATGATTTTATCTACTACAATGTCCAGGAAAATAAAGCTATACTTGGTCCGACAAATGATATTAATATCGGCGCTATTTTGAGGATCAAAGTGTCATTTGATGAGCTCCTCAGCGGTTTCAGCGGAGGCTTTGTGCTTGTTGATAGCGATAAAGATTCATTGGATGCCGGATCTGAAAACGGTTTGTACACAATTACTGCCCCAAGAAAACCCGGTACCCAGATGTACTATATTGATCCTACACTTTATACTGTTCAGAAATATAATTCACTGGACGAGTATCAGAAGACTATAGTAGAAGTTAATTATGGCAATTATTTTGAAGAGAATGCATCAGGCAGAACTGTATATTTCCCTTCCAGTATAAAGATAAATAACCCCGGCAAAAAACAATCAGTCTATGTGGATTACATTAACAAGACTTTCAACAAAAGTGATATCAAATTCAGCATTAGGATCCCGAAATCAGCAAAGGTAACAAAATGGGAATAAGCTTTTTTCTTAAATACTCATTGTTTCTTGTACTGCTGTTGATAATTACAGGGGCAACATATGAAGAAATACTGCAGGATAAAAAAAAGCAGGCTGAGAACGTTGAAAAATATATTAATGAAAACAGAACCGGTATTTCAAAGATCACAAACAGAACAGCTATTCTGAACCAGCAGATTGACAGCGTCGAGTCAGCAATTAGCGGGCTTAACAGTTTCCTTAAGAATTACGAAAACGAATCATTCATGACCCCTGACCAGATAGCCATAGAAACCAATATGATCATCTATCTTGCTGAAGAAGTTGAACGGATCCAGAACAGCTTCAGGCAGAAGGTAGTTTCGTTATACAAACATGGCGAAAATTATGAGCTGGAATTGCTTCTCAGTTCAAAGACCCCGAATGAGTATTTGAGACGAAATCAATATTTGCAGAAATTTTCACAGAACCGGAAAAAAGAACTTAGAGAACTTCGGGCGAAAAAATTCATACTTGAAGAAAAGAAGAAAATGCTTACCCTTTCAACATCATCGCAAAGATTCTACATAGAATCAAAACGAAACGAAAAAGCTGTACTTGATTCAAGATTGAAAGAACTGCGCTCACTAAAAAGCATCGCTGAAAGTGAATCTGACCTGATTGCCGGAAAAATTTCCAGGTATGAAACACAACTGAATAACATCAGGAATTTTATGAACAACCTTGAAGCGAACAGGGAAAGCTTTGCAGAAAATAAAAACAACAGGCTGAGTTATGATTCAGAAAACCTTCAGCAGGTCAGAGGAAATATCAATCTTCCGGTTGATATTGGACTTATCACAACGAACTTCGGAAACATTTCAGATAATAAAACTCTAGCAGTATCATTAAATAACGGAGTTGATTTCTCGATAGCACGGGGCTCAAAAGTTTACGCTATTGCAAACGGTACTGTAAGTATACTCGGTGAGATTCCTTTTTACGGAAAAATAGTTATTATTACTCATGCAAACGGGTTCAGGTCAGTATACGCTTCGCTAAGTGAAACAAATGTTAAAGCAGGTGATGTGATCAAACTGAACCAGGTCATTGGTAAATCCGGTGAAACACTGGAAGGTCAGACCATGCATTTTGAATTATGGCAGAATTCAACACCGGTGAATCCAAGGGAATGGCTGCGATTTTGACCATGTGCCATTCGCTCTTGCCTTGTTTCTATGTATAAGCCGGGAATTCAATCATTTATATATCTCTTAATGAATTCCTTCAGTTTTACTTGTCAGTGACCAATTACAAAGATTTTTATTCCATTCGTAACTCACATAAATTGTAGAACTCCGAAATCCATTCAAAATGTAATAACCTACTTCTACATTTACTTTGGTAGAATCAGAATTAAAGTTTACACTATCAACAGTAACAGTTCCCGCCTTATATTTAGAGCTATCTTTGGATACAAGAAAAAGTACTTTTGAAAAACCATACAAAGAATCAGTATTTGACTTTAAAATTTTTAGAATCAAAAATCTATATTTGCTGTCTACCCCTTCTCTTGGAGCATAAACCTCAGGAATAAAAACTATCCTTTGAATCAATGAATCAATTTTTTTATTATCGCAATTCTGTGGAATATTATTTAGATCACTTTTACCACAATTAACTAAAATAGATAAAAATAGATATAAAATAATCAGCAACGATATATTTCTGATCTGAAATTTTATATTTATTGATTTTTTCTTCATTGCCTGTAAATACAATACCAATATAGTAGTTTCCAGCCTTCGCGGGAATGACATTTTTCTACCCTAACACACCAAATTCCTAAATTGATTTTAGTTTAATTTCTTGTTATTTTTGTAAATTCACTGAAAAATTTGGCAAAAAATGACGCAAAATAAGGGCATTTTTGATAAAAAAGATGCTGAAAAGACGTCAGAATTTAAAAAAGTTGCCAATTCTTACCGTTCAGGCTGGCAATATGCCGAAATAGGGTTTCAATATGGTGCTTCAATTGTTCTTTGTACTTTGGGAGGATATTGGCTTGATAAATGGCTGAATACAGGCAATATTTTCCTCATTATCGGTGTATTATTCGGTTCTGTTGCAGGTTTTGTGAATTTAATGAGATCTGTGAATTACAAAAATAATAAAACTGGTAAAGATGGAAAATAACAGCAAACAGCCGGGTTTCTTCAAATTCATAGTGCTTTCAAGTTTGATCGTGATTGTGCTTGGCAGTTACCCGGTCTGGAAATATTTTACTGTTAACCAGATAAATTCATTTGTATTTGGGTATATCGTAAGCCTTATGAATGCAATTATTGGATATAAACTTAACACAATGGCTTTCGGTAAGCCGACCAAAACTTTTATGATGCTGGTTTTCGGCGGAATGGGTGTCAGGTTAATTCTGGTTTTGCTTTTTCTTGTTATCCTGATTCAATTTACCACACTTGATTCATTGAGCCTTGTAGGCTCGGTTTTTTTCTTTTACACACTTTTTATTTCTATAGAAATTTACTTCCTGCACAAAAAACAATTGCAGGTTAAAAAACATAATTTGGATCCGGCATTAACGGATCAGCAAAATAAGACCACACTGAAATAACATAAATGAGATTACTTACTGCTTTTATACAGCAACACGCTCCGGTAGATTCAACATTGGTAGAAAAGGTCCACGAAGACGGGAACTGGATCATGCATCACATTTCTGATAAACCCGTACTCACAATACCGCCAATTCATATAGGCGGATTTACCCTGGATCTGTCCATTTCTATGAAGATCCTTATGCTTATGATTGCCGCTATTTTAATGGTTATTTTATTCGGTTATGCTGCGGCTTCAAACAAGAAAAGAAAGCACCCTACCGGTCTTGGTAATTTCCTCGAAATGTTAATGGTTTTTGTCCGTGATGACGTCGTCAAACCGTCAATGGGTCACGGTTCAGATAAATACCTCCCCTTCTTTTTTACAATGTTTTTTTTCATTCTGTTTGTGAATATAATAAGTTTGTTCCCGGGTATGTCAACCGGTACAAGCAGTATCAGTGTTACAGCCGGACTTGCACTTATCACTTTCATAATGACACAGATTCATGGCATTAAGAATAACGGGTTCTTCGGTTATTTCAAAGGATTGATCCCTCCGGGTGTTCCGGTGTTTGTATTACCTATTATGGTAATCATTGAATTCCTTGGATTACTTACAAAACCATTCGCGTTGGCTATTCGTCTATTTGCCAACATGACAGCAGGTCACATTGTAATTTACGCGTTAATCGGACTCATATTTATGCTGGGTTACGCTGTAATTCCGGTATCAATTGGTTTTTCACTGTTCATTTATGTACTTGAAATTCTTGTAGCAGTATTACAGGCATATATATTCACAATGCTTTCAGCATTGTTTATCGGTATGGCAATACATCAGGATCACTAAGAAGCAGATTCAACATTAATACAGATTTTTTCACAGGGAATTTAAATAAACTTCAAATATAATTAACTACAAAATCTTTTAAGAAAGGATACAAATCAAATGAGTTTAGCAGCATTAGCAGCTGGAATCGGTGCAGGACTTGCAGTTATTGGCGCAGGACTTGGAATTGGAAGACTCGCAGCTTCAGCAATGGAAGCTATCGGCAGACAGCCTGAAGCAACCGGTGACGTTAGAACTACAATGATCATCGCGGCAGCTTTGGTAGAAGGTGTTACACTCTTCGCGCTCGTTATCTGCTTTATATTAGCTGGAAAATAAAAAAATTGATTAACTGCGCCCTTCCTGCATTTGTGGGCGGGTGCAGTTAATATCGGTTTTTTGTTCCATCTTAAACTGCAGCGCATTACGAAGCGGCAGATTCTTTTATCTGCTGAGCTTCACCAAAAAACAATTTTTATAACAAAGGATAGTTATGTCTTTAGCTTATATATTTTCAGCAAAATTTTACAATGTATTACTTTTCATTTCAAATGATACAGGTGAAAAGAAGGACACACTGCTCTCAGTTGAGCCTGGGCTTCTCATCTGGACGATCATTATCTTTTTCCTTCTTCTTCTCATTCTGAAGAAATATGCATGGGGACCATTGCTTAAATCTTTGAATGACAGAGAACAGGGTATCAGAGATTCAGTTGAAAAAGCTGAATACCTGAAACAGGAAGCGGAAAAGATACTTGCTCAAAACAAACAGCTTCTTGCAAAAGCGGATGAAGACGCACGTAAGGTTATTTCTGAAGGAAAAGAACTTGCGGAAAAATTACGAAATGATCTTATCAGCAAGACAAACGATGACACAGCAAGAATGATAGCACAGGCCAAGAGTGAAATTGAACGCGAAAAATTAGCGGCAATGAACTCTTTGAAAGATGAGATTGCAAACCTGGCAGTACAGGCGGCAGGAAAAATTATTGATGAAAATCTTGATGCCGCAAAGCAGAAGAAGATAATCGATGGATTCATCGGCAAAATACCGCAGAATTGATTTGATATTTACCGCAGCGGATAAATTTTTATTATGACAAACAGAAAAGTAGCAAGAAAGTACAATTTAGCGCTTTATGCCACAGCAGAAGAGCGTAAATCGGTCGAACATGTAAGAAAAGACCTCTCAGATATAAAAAGATCTATTGAAGGTTCTAAAGAACTTTCCAACTTCATACTTACACCCGTAATTTCAGCGGAAAAGAAAACTAAAGTTTTCAGGGCGATGTTTGCAGAAAAAGTGAACGAGCTTACTCTCACTTTCCTGGTATATCTTTGCGAAAAGAACAGGATCAATCTATTGTATGACATTGCAGATGATTTTGCGGCGTTGGTTAATGAAAAACAGGGAGTAGTTCTTGCAAAAGTCAAAACTGCCATCGAAATTACCGATGGAGAAAAGAAAGCCCTTACAGATAAATTGAAAACATTCACAGGAAAAGAAATTCAGGCAGCATATTCAGTTGATCCGGCTATTAAAGGCGGATTTATTGCAAGTGTTGATGATAAAATAATAGATGCCAGTATTCAAAGGCAGCTCGAGCTTCTCAGGGAAAAATTCTCAATGGGAAGCATCAATAATTGACCGGGTTCATAAAAAAGGAAAATTAAAACTAATATAACAATATAAAGAGATGGCTGAAGTAAAACCAGATGAAGTATCGGCGATACTTCGAAAACAATTATCAGGATTTGAAAAAGAGATCGATGTTTATGAAGTAGGAACCGTTGTACAGATAGGTGATGGTGTTGCACGTGTTTACGGTTTAACAAAATGTATGGCCAGTGAGCTTATCGAATTCCCGCATGGTGTATTCGGTATGGCGCTGAACCTCGAAGAGGATAACGTGGGATGTATTTTATTCGGTGATTATACCCAGGTAAAAGAAGGTGATGAAGTAAGGCGTACAGGCAGAGTTGCATCAATGCCGGTAGGCGAAGCTATGATAGGAAGGGTTATTAACCCTCTTGGTCAGCCCGTAGATGGCAAGGGACCCATATCCACTGATAAATTTTCTCCAATTGAAAGAAAAGCTCTTGGCGTTATTGCCAGACAGCCTGTTAAAGAACCTCTGCAAACAGGTATTAAGGCTATTGACTCTATGATACCGATTGGAAGAGGACAAAGAGAACTTATAATTGGCGACAGGCAAACAGGTAAAACAGCTGTTGCCGTAGATACAATTATTAACCAAAAAGGAAAGGGTGTTTTTTGCATTTATGTTGCTATCGGCCAGAAACAATCTACTGTTGCGCAGGTTGTAGCAAAACTGCAGGAAGCAGGAGCAATGGAATTTACAACTGTTATTACTGCTGCAGCTTCTGATCCCGCTCCGATGCAGTTCTTAGCGCCTTATTCCGGCGCTGCGCTTGGTGAGTTCTTCCGTGATTCAGGCAGACACGCTTTGTGTATCTACGATGATCTTTCAAAGCAGGCTGCTGCTTACCGTGAAGTATCTCTTCTTCTCAGAAGACCCCCGGGACGTGAAGCATACCCCGGTGACGTGTTCTATCTCCATTCAAGACTGCTCGAAAGAGCTTCAAAGCTCTCCGATGATCTTGGAGGCGGAAGTTTAACAGCTTTGCCGATCATTGAAACACAGGCCGGCGACGTATCAGCGTATATTCCTACAAACGTTATTTCAATTACCGATGGTCAGATATATCTTGAACCGAACCTGTTCAACTCAGGCGTAAGACCGGCTATCAACGTTGGTATATCAGTATCACGTGTAGGTTCATCAGCTCAGATCAAAGCTATGAAAAAAGTGGCAGGTTCACTTCGTTTGGATCTTGCACAGTACCGCGCTTTGGAAGCTTTTACCAAGTTCGGCTCTGATCTTGATAAAGCTACGCTGCAGCAATTAACCCGCGGCGCAAGGCTTGTTGAAATACTTAAGCAGGGTCAATATGTACCCTACCCTGTTGAAAAACAGGTTGTAATTCTGTTTGCCGGTACAAACGGATATCTTGATGAGATTCCGCTTAATGAAGTAAGAAGGTTTGAAAGAGAATTCCTTGAAACAATGGAACTGAAACACAAAGATATCCTTGAAACCATATCAGGCACCGGTGACCTGAATGAAGATACAGTTGTCAAACTGAAACAGATCCTTGACGGGTTCACGAACAACTTCAAAGTTTCAGTTAAATAAATAAGAACAATTTCGCTATATAACAATAAATGGCAACATTAAGAGAAATACGCGACAGAATAGGAAGTATCAAGAATACTGAGAAAATTACCAAGGCTATGAAGATGATAGCTTCTGTAAAATTCCGTAAGGCGCAGCAGAATGTTGTTGCTGCCAGACCCTATGCCCGGAAGATCAGTGATATTCTTCGTAATCTTATACCTACTATTGAAAGCTTTGATAACGAACTGCTTAAACAGCGGGAAATAAAGAAATTATGTGTTGTAGTTGTTGCTGCTGATAGGGGACTTTGCGGTTCATTTAATACTAATCTCCTTAAAGCTGCGACCACTCTCATTCATGAAAAATACGGCAGTTTTTTGAACAGCCATGATCTTACAGTTTTTCCGATAGGTAAAAAGGCATACGATTACTTTTCGAAAAGAAATTATGACTTATATGCCCGTTCAATTAACATTTTCGACAGGCTTACTTTCTCTGATGTTCAGAATGTTGTAAAAGAGATCATAAAAGGCTACACAGAAAAACGGTTTGATAAAGTTGTAATTATTTACAATGAATTTAAATCCGTAGTTCAGTCAAAAACAGTTGAAGAGCAGTTCCTCCCTATCCCGCCATTTGAAGCGGCTGAAGGAGAGAAATCAAAGATATCAAATTATATCTTCGAGCCTTCAAGCGTGGATATTGTCACCAATTTACTGCCAAGACACCTGAACACTCAGGTATGGCGTATATTGCTTGAATCATTTGCATCAGAACAGGCAGCGCGTATGACAGCGATGGATTCAGCCACAACAAACGCAAACGACCTGCTGAACTCGCTTAACCTTACATACAACAGAGCCCGCCAGGCTAAGATCACAACAGAGATCCTTGAGATCGTTGGCGGTGCAGAAGCATTGGCAAAAGGATAAATACACTTAAATATTATGCATGTAAAGACGTCCCGCCAGGACGTCTTTTTTTATGGATTAAATAGCTCCCCTCCCTCAGAATTTTAATTTCTCATTCCCAAACTCCAGTTTGGGAATGCAAAACAATCTTTCAATTTCAAAATCTTCAGATTAATATCTGGAAGAGACAACCCAGACAGATCTTTGGCAACATGTAGCGCGTCATCCCAACAAATAATCTCATGATTAACTATATTTGTATATGGATATAGACAATAATTTAAAATACTTCCGCATATTCCCGCTTGGTGAAGGATTTGAGGTCTGGGTGGGCAAACACTCCGAGGCTAATGACCTGCTTTCGTTCAAATACACCAAACAAAACGACCTGTGGTTCCACGTTCGCGGAACAAGCGGCTCTCATACTATACTTAAGATTCCCGTAGATTTTGACGGGGTTATACCGAAGGATTATATCAAAACCGCGGCGGAAATATGCGCGTTTTACAGCAAAGCAAAGAATGCTAAATCGGTACCGGTAGCTTACACAGAAGGAAAGAATGTATCAAAATACAAAGGTGCAAAATCAGGCAGTGTGGTCATAAAAGGTGAAAAGGTGGTTAAAGTGCAGCCGGGTCTCCCGGGTTAAAAGACACTTGGCGGGCAAAGCGAAGCAATCCCATTGATTTTTGAGATTACTTCGTCACAACGTTCCTCGCAAAATTCTAAAAATCATTTATCAGCTTATTTATCTGAATCTCAACTTCGCCGATCTTCCGCTCCAGCACTTCGCTTCGCTCAGGTTTTATCTTTAAAAGGTATGTATATGCTTCCATAGCATCAAAATAATTACCCTGTTTGGCAAATATATCAGCAAGAGTTTCTGTAATTATCTTAACTTCAAATTTATTCTTCAGTCTTTTTTTCTCATATGCGGGTTTAGAGCCTTCTTTTCTGAAAAAATGAGGGGACTCAAATATTTTTCCGAATTCGGCATATTCATTTGAATCTTCAATTCCCTGAAGGTCTATTTTTTCTGCGGTCAACTCTTCTATCTCATATGTCGGGAACAGGTTATAATTATAATCATAATCATTGTAAACCGGGGCCTTAAATTCCAGTTTTGGAATAATATCATCTTCATACCTCCTTGAAACTTCAGTCCTGGTAAGGTCTGAGGCAATCTCCAGGTATTTACGCGCTATTGCCATTTCAGGATTATCCGCAAGCAGTTTTTCAAAGATCCTTTTAGCATCCATAAAATACCTGCTGCTGAGATATGCTTTTCCAAGAAGCAGGTGAGCGGTTGTGTAATTGGGATAAAATTTCAGTCCCGCCTGAAGAAGATCAATTGCTTCGGCTGAATTACCGTTGATAAGATAATAATTGGCCAGCTTAACAAACTCAGGGGTCAAAGGATTACTCCTTATCTTATCTTCCAGTTTCTGGATCAGGTATTTTATTATTTCTGTATCTACCAATTTCTCATCCGTTACTATGCCGATTGTTCAGCTGCTTTTTTGTTTGTATCAATTACATGTTTAATTGAAAGGTATGCAACCAGCCCGAATCCGAAAGTATACATCAATTGGAAAGGTATAGCTGATATCTGCAATGTAACTGCAGATACCACAACACAGGCAAGACTGTATAAAGCAATAAGCAGTTCCAGAATAACTGAAAACTTCACGAATTTTTTGTGAACATATTTTTTATCCTGCCACTTATCCTTATCACCTTCAATTCCGTATTTTGGTGTTCTTACAAACTCAGATTTCTTATTTATCAGCGCTTCAAAAACTGCTTTGGTATTATTTATCGCAAAGCCCATACTGCCCGCCATAAATACAGGGAACAGCAGTATCCTTGAGCGCCAGTCTTCGTATACATCTTTTTGAGAGTAAAGGTAGAATAAAAATGACGCAATAAATGCAAGTACAAATACAGACATAAACAAAAAGTAAGTATCATAAAGTCCCGTATTCTTGATAAGAACAATTGGCATGTTCAATAAACATGCAACAAGAATAAATGGGAAGACAATATTATTTGTCAAATGAAAAGTACACATAATCTTTGTTTTAAGTGGCAATTTTGCTCCCCATACCCTGAAAAGCATTTTGCGTGCAGTTTCAATTGCACCTTTGGTCCATCTGAACTGCTGAGATTTAAGGGAGTTGATCTCCGAAGGCACTTCAGAAGGTGTTGTAAAGTCAGTTAGATATCTGAATTTCCAGCCTTTTAGCTGTGCCCTGTAAGATAGATCCAGATCCTCGGTCAGCGTATCTGCTTCCCAGTTCCCTGCATCAAAGATGCATTCTTTACGCCATACACCGCTTGTACCATTAAAGTTAATGAAGTATCCGGCCTTGTTCCTCACCTGCTGCTCTAGCACAAAATGCCCGTCTAAAGCGAGAGCTTGAATCTGCGTAACAAGTGAATATGCACGGTTCAGATGTTCCCATCTGGTTTGTACCATGCCGATCTTCGGATCTTTGAAGAATGGAAGAACTATTTTCAGAAAATTTTTCCGGGGAATAAAATCCGCGTCAAATATACCTACAAACTCACCTTTAGCTACTTTAAGGCCTTCTTTTAAAGCACCTGCTTTATAGCCGCTTCTGTCGGTTCTGTGAATGTGATGAATATCAAATCCCTGCAGCTTGTACTCTTTAACGATATTATCTACAATTTCGACAGTTTCATCTGTGGAGTCATCAAGTACCTGTATTTCAAGTTTATCAATTGGGTAATCCATTTCGCAGACTGTCTTTATCAATCGTTCTATCACATACATTTCATTGTATATGGGAAGCTGCAGGGTCACAACCGGGTAGCTTTCAAGCTCTTTTGAAAAATCGTCCCTTCTATGTCTGTGCTTAAGGTAATAGTAAATCATAATGAAACCATGTGAACCGAATGTAAAAAGGATCAGGAGTGATCCAATGTAAGTAAACAGTATTATCTCTTCCAATTTTTATTCTTATCCTTCAGAAAACTAATATATTAATTTTATAACTTCATCAACATTATTTACCAGAACTTCCTGAAACCAGGCGAAGCCTGATTGATATCCGGCTGCCGCGGACAACCTGCAACCTACAACCTGAACCTGAAACCTGAAACCTGAAACATGTAACCCCCTACCAATTAGAAATGACCTCTATCAAAATATCATCTGTCAGTTTATCTTCGGCAGATCTCACACCTTCATCACGTTTGCTGAAACCGCCGGTCGAGCTGTCATATTCACCCCAGTTCGAAAAATCCTTTTTCCAGATATTTTTCTGTTTTTTCAGATTTGTAAAATCCACACTTATGGTAATTGTAACTTTTCTGCGGGAAACCTGCTCATTTCCGGTAACAACCAGTGCTTCATCGGTGACTGATTTTATCACGCACTCAAGCATTCCGTCAGCTTTGGTTTTTTCGGCATATTCAAGAGTATTATCATTTATAAACTTATTCTTAAGCAGAGTGGTAACTTCCTCACCAAGATTTGGCAAACCGAAACCGCTTTCATCGCGTATATTGGGAATAAATATTGTCTTTATTCCCTCCGGGGGTGAAGCCCCCTTAAAACTGTAATTGCATGATGCCGATATTATAACAAACGCGGTTAATAACAGATGAAGTAATATTTTCTTTTTAACAGAGGTCATCAGCTGAATTTCCCGTTCTTTAAACCGTATTGTTTGAACTTCCTGTACAATGTCCTGTTGCTTATCTTAAGCTTATCTGCGATCCTGTTAATATTACCGTTATACTTGCCATAATAATATGTCAGCAATTCACGTTCAAATTCATCAAATGTAATGTTATCAATTTTATCATCGCTCACATAAAATCCGCTCTCGGGTACTGCTGAAGATTTGATCTCTTCCATCTGAGTCAGCTGATGCTTGATATCCATAATATCCTTTTTAAGCTCAAAAAGCGCGCCAAACAGCAATTGTCTCTCGTCCTGTTTGTTATAACCATTCACAGTTGCCGGCATCAGCTCATTTTTTGGTATGCTCAGCTGACGCATTACGTCATCAAGCTCAATTATCCTGTCTGAATTAAGCGTTATAAGGCTCTCTGTGAAATTCTTAAGCTGTCTTACATTTCCCGGCCAGTTATAATTGGTTATGAACTCAATTGCCTGCGGCGTAATACCATTAAACTGAATGTTATTGCGCTTTGTGAATTCTGCGACAAATTTATCAAACAGAAGTTTTATATCGCTTTTTCTTTCCCGTAACGGGGGAATAACAATATTTATGGATCTTAATCTGTAGTAAAGGTCTTCACGGAACGAATTATTGCTTATAAGCTGTTCAAGATTTTTGTTTGTCGCGGCGATTATTCTGACATCAACTTTTTCTGTCTTATTGCCGCCGACTTTCATATACTCGCCGTTTTCAATTACCCTCAGAAATTTCACCTGTGTCTGCAGTGGAAGTTCACCAATTTCATCCAGGAAGATCGTCCCTCCGTTTGCAGCTTCAAAGTAACCTTTGCGGTTTTCAGAAGCCCCTGTAAATGAGCCTTTAACATGACCGAACAATTCACTTTCAATAATACCTTCGGGAATTGCCCCGCAATTGACGGTTATAAACGGTTTATTGTTTCTGTTGCTGAGTTTGTATATCTCATTTGCTACAACTTCTTTCCCTGACCCGCTTTCGCCGGTAATAAGCACAGTAACATCTGTTGGGGCAACCTGTTTTATGATCTCCCTAAGCTCAACAATAGGAATCGACTCTCCAAGAAGTCCGCTGTATTGTATTTCGCTATTCAACTTATTGAAATGATGCTCCTTTTACTTTTTGAGATGCTGGACAATACTTGTTTTTCAATTTATATTTACTGCTTCACCAAACAAAGTTGCAGAATTTGCCCTGTTTATCCTTACCATTACTTTATCTCCGGGCTTCGCATCGTTTAACGGGATAATTACTGTCTTATTGCCGGTAGTCCTGCCAAATAACATCTTATCCGATTTTTTACTTATTCCTTCTATTATCACTTCAAATTCACTGCCAACTGTTTCAAGGTTCTTTTCTTCAGATATGTTTCTCTGAAGTTCAACTATTTCTACCAGCCTGCGGGTTTTAGTTTCTTCATCTACATCATCTTCCATTTTCCAGGCTTTGGTCTTTTCGCGGGGTGAATATTTGAACATATAAGCACCGTCGTAACGAACCTCTTTCATTACTTCCAGTGTCATTTTATGGTCTTCTTCGGTTTCAGTGCAAAAACCTGTAATAATATCTGTTGAAAGCGATACATCGGGGATCAGCTTTTTGATATTATCCATAATCTTCATATAATGCTCGATCGTGTAGCTTCTCTGCATCAATTCAAGTACTCTGTCGCTGCCTGACTGAACCGGAAGGTGAATATAATTACACAGGTTATCGTACTTGGCAATTGTTTCAATCAGCTTTAGTGAAAGATCCTGCGGGTGTGAAGTTGTAAATCTCAATCTTATATCGGGCACAGCTTTGGCACACTCCTCAAGCAGGTCTGCGAAATCATATTTTTCACTCACATAAGAATTAACATTCTGTCCCAGAAGTGTTACGTCCTTAAAACCTTCATCACGCAATTGTTTTACTTCGCGAATGACGCCCTCCAGCGGTCTGCTTCTTTCACGCCCGCGGGTGTATGGCACTACACAAAAACTGCAGAACTTATCGCAGCCGCGCATTATTGAAAGCCACGCGCTTATACCCTCTTTGCGGATCGGTAATATATCATCATATGTTTCAACCCGCGAAAGTTTTACAGCAATACCTTTTTCACCCGTATCAATTAAATTATCTATGAGTGAAGGAAGCTTTCTGTACTCATCTGGTCCAAGGACAAGATCAACAACGCCTTTTTTTGTCACAAGGTCACGTTTAAGCCTTTCAGCCATACAGCCAATTATGCCAACAACAAGCTTAGGGTTTTTCTTCTTGTATTTTTTGATCTCTGTGAGCCTTTGCAGTACACGGGCTTCCGCCATTTCGCGGATACTGCATGTATTGATAAGGATTATAGCAGAGTCGTTTATGTCATCAGTAATGCCATACCCGTTTCTGCCCATAATACCGTTCACTATTTCGGTATCCGCAAAATTCATTTGACAGCCATAAGTTTCTACATAAAGCTTTTTCGCGGAATCATTTGCCGGAATTTCATTTCCTGTCAGGCTTTCAATGGGTATATATTTTTTTAGTTCTGATTTTTCCAAACTGTATCTGAGCTTATTTAACTTTCTCTATTTTATTCCGTAAATTCTCAGGTCACGCGCCCTGATATACCTGTATTCATTTTCTCCGCACACCTGTGGACTCAGGAAAAGCCTGAGTTCCAGCCATGTTGTATCGGCCGGTGCGGGCAATTCAAAACTATGGGTAACATTCACATCTTCATTGCTTTTAGTATAAAGGATCTGATTGGTAACTTCAGCATTATAACCAACAAATGATATCCTTGAGCGGTCACTTGATGAAAAGCTCTCAAATTCTATTCTAAGCTTATTATAGCCGCCAAAAAAGAACGTATCATTCAAAAAATGGAATCTTGTGTAGTCATAGCATCCCGTAACAACAATGCTATCAACAAGCCCGGGTTCTTCATACAATAATGTCTCAGCCGGTCCTGTGTCCATCGGATTATCACTGTCGCATGAGGAATATAAAGATACCAGTCCCGGTAAGATCAGGAACAAAAGAAATATTTTCAGATCTCTGATCAATTACAAAGTTACCTTTTCTTTTGAAAGCAAATGGTTTTTTATGATCTCTGATACACCGTTAACATCAAGTTTCAGATCGCGGAACAGCTCATCAGGCGTTCCATGCTCAACAAATTTATCCGGCAGACCGTGCACCAGAACATCAACTCCGGTGATCTTATACTGATTCATGAATTCAAGTATGGCTGAACCGAATCCGCCTGTTATAACATTATCTTCAAGTGTTATAACCTTTTTATGCCTGCTGAAAACATCCTTCAGCAGTTCACCATCAAGCGGTTTTACAAATCTTGCGTTTACAACTTCAATATCTATATTCTCTTTGGCGAGTTCTGCTCTTACCTTCATTCCAACATCTACCATATCACCAATTGCGATAACTGCAGCATCTTCTCCTTTTTCAACTATTTCACCTTTACCAATAGGTATCTGCATAAACGGTTTAATTTCAACACCAAGCGCGTTACCGCGTGGATATCTTAATGCTATAGGACCTTTTCTGTAAAGAGAAGCGGTATAAAGCATATCGCGCAGTTCCTGTTCATCTTTGGGTGCCATAAGCACAACACCCTGTATTGCCCTGAAGAAACTCAGATCAAGTGCGCCGTGATGGGTAGAGCCATCAGCGCCTACAATGCCTGCTCTATCCATAACAAATATCACCGGTAATTTTTGTATTGCGCAATCATGTATTATCTGGTCAAATGCCCTTTGTATGAATGATGAATATATTGCGCACACAGGTGTAAATCCTTCGGTTGCCATTCCCGCTGCAAATGTTACGGCGTGCTGTTCGGCAATACCAACATCAAAATATCTCTCAGGCATTTCCTTTTGCAGAATATCAAGACCCGTACCGTCAGGCATTGCGGCTGTTATGCCTACAACTTTTTCGTTTTCTCTGCAAATCTCCACCAGCGCTTCGCCGAATATCTTTGTGTATGCGGGTGAACCGCCCGATTTTTTTATTGCCAGTCCGGTATCTTTATCCCATGGTGTAGATGCGTGGAACTTCTGGTAATGATTCTTAGCCGGTTTATACCCATGACCTTTTTCTGTCACAACATGCACAAGCAGCGGACCCGAGAAATCTTTAATCTCTTCAAATATTTTTACAACATTTACAATATTGTGCCCGTTAATTGGACCAAAGTACCTGAAACCAAGGGCTTCGAAAAGCATACCGGGAGTAACGACACCCTTCAATCCGCCTTCAACTTTAGCGGCAAAGTTACGCAAGCGGTCGCCAATCTTTGGATCAAGTTTGCCGGTCGCATCCCAAACGTAATTCCTGAACTTATTGTATGAAGGGTTTGAAAGGAATTCATTAAAATAATTGTGCAAGCTCCACACATTCGGCGCAATTGACATTTTATTATCATTGAGCACAACAATAATATCTTTCTTTAAAAGACCTATATTATTCATTGCCTCATAAGCCATACCGCCTGTCATAGAGCCATCGCCGATAATGCCAACAACTTTATTTTTCTTCTTCAGAAAGTCACGGGCTGTAGCCACACCAAGTGCGGCGCTTAGTGATGTGCTTGCGTGACCCGCGCCGAATACATCGTATTCGCTTTCAGAGCGCTTCAAAAATCCGCTGATACCGCCATACTGCCTTATTGTTTTAAGCTGGTCTTTTCTGCCGGTTAATATTTTATGTATATAACCCTGGTGGCCAACATCCCATATTAACTTATCATCGGGGGTGTTGAACACGTAATGGAGAGCCACTGTGAGCTCAGCAACGCCAAGCGATGCGCCCAAATGTCCGCCGATTTTTGATATTGTATCAACCAGAAACTCCCTGATCTCATCTACAAGAACTTTAAGCTCCGTTAAATTAAGTTTTTTAAGATCTTCGGGGGTATTTATGGAACTGAGATACTTATATTCTGTTTCCAAATTAATATTTTTAATTGAAAAATAATTTTTGATTTAAATTATTAAGCCTTATAATCTTTTATATCTGTTGTCTTTGATGCCTTATTTATTTCTTTTATACGTAATTCAGCGTTATTCAGCTTATCATAACAAACTTTGGTAAGGTTCAGACCTTCTTCATAAAGTGCTATTGTATCTTCAAGTGTACATTCATCACTTTCAAGCTGCTCAAGTATTTTTTCAAGCCTGGTAAATGAATCTTCAAATGTGCTTTCACCTTTTGTTTTTTTCTGTGCCATTAAAGCTAAATTATCCTTGCGTTCTTTTTATTATCGTAAAACTTAATTTCAACTTCCTCATCCTTTTTCAGATTTGAAGCGCGCGTTACAATTTTATCGAAATCAAACTGCAGCCTCATTTCATCAATATCAACTTTTTTCTTAATAATGGCGTAGCCTTTTTTAAGATTATTATCAGGTGATATATGATGTAACGTTTTTTTGTAAAATTTTATCTCATTTTTCAATCCGTTAACCCTGTTATTGGTAACATTGGTTATACTTTTCGAAAAATCATCAAGTTTCTGGTAAAAATTATAGATAATATCCTTCGGGCGGTTAAAATAGTAACTGCCCTCTATTTCTTTTATGGAATTTCTATAACCATCCAGCTTTGCTTGGACAAAACTTCTACAAAAATACGAAAATTTGTCAAGATTTTCAATTAACTCTCTGATATCCGGAGTTATTATCTCCGCGGCAGCAGAGGGGGTCGGAGCCCGCAAATCCGCCACAAAATCGCAAATAGTGAAGTCAACTTCATGTCCAACAGCGCTCACGAGCGGTATTTTGCACTCAAACACCGCTCTGGCAAGCATTTCATCATTAAACGGCCATAAGTCCTCAATTGATCCCCCGCCACGCGCTATGACTATTATATCAATTTCAGGCAGCTTTTTGCTTCTGATCAGCCTGGGAATTTCGCTTAAGGCGTCAATCACTGAGCTTGCCGCGGTTACACCCTGAACACTTACAGGATATAAGTAAATATTAAGCAATGGATATCTGCGCTTTGTGATGTTGATAAAATCCTGCAGCACAGCTCCCGTTTTTGATGTAATCATCACAACATTTTGCGGATATTTTGGCAAAGGTTTTTTGTGTTCCTCGTCAAACAAGCCTTCTTCAAACAATTTTTGTTTTAGCTGTTCAAATCTGTACTGAAGCTCGCCAGCTCCCTGCGGTTTAATTTCCCATACATCAACTTGGTAATTGCCCCGTGCGGGATATACCGTTACCCTGCCTTTTACCACAACCTGCATTCCGTCTTCAGGAGTGAAGAGCAATTGCTGATTGCGGGTTTTCCACATAACGGCATTTATCTGTGAGCTTTCATCTTTGATGGTAAAGTAATAGTGACCCGATTGTGTATGAATTTTGAAATTGGATATCTCACCAATTAGATGAACGAACTTAAAATTCTCTTCAATTAAAACCTTAATATAGGAATTAAGCTCTGATACCGTTAATATTTCAGGCAGATTTGTTTGCATCACCTCACAAAATTTATGTTCACATTTTCAACTACCCAGCCGCCTTTGATATTTATTGGAGTCGGGTAAAATACAAACGGTTCGGAATAATCGAACGGCAATGGATTGCCGTAGTCGTAGGATGAGTTATTATTTTTATCAATGTATGAAAACAAATTGTAAGATGCATCGAGGATATTTTTATAGGCAAAAACAGTATCACGGGATTCAAAGCTGTATTTTAATAACGGAATAAGTGCCGGCGCAGTCAGCTCAATTTTTACGAGCTGGTCAGTAATAACAAACTCAGTGTATTCACTGCTTACCCTGCCCTTTAGCTCACCAAATGAATTCACACTCACTGTTCTGAATTGCAATGAGAAATTGTAAATTGTATCTATGCCGGTTTTTATAGGAAAAGTTATATTATACTTTCTGTTTGAGGCAAACCGGTTTGCGGAAAAAATTTCAACAAGTGAATCATTCTTCCAGTTATACACAACCCTTTCAGGTGTCCCGTTCTCATCTGTGATCTTCAGGCTCTGTGTAAAATATTCACGTGTTGGTTTATGCCTGTTAAAGAATATGAAAATACTTTGCTCAGGAAGTACGGTTAACGAATTATACTCTATAGAAGTATATACAATGTTGAGTGAATCCTTGAAATATTTTGTAATATCAAGTTCTGGCTGTACGGTTTCAACCGCGCCAATTAACTTCATGTTAAGATCAGCATTGGTCTTTGTGGCTGAATCAAGCACATCAATATCATACGGCAATACACCGTAGCTCTCACGCTCACCGGTATAGAGAAGGTTACGGTCATCATCAATCACCGCAAGCAACCTGTACCTGCCTGCAGACATATTGGTAAGAGTATAGTTTCCTTCTGAATTGGTTTCAGTTGAATAATCAGGCAGATTTAATGTAGGGTCATAGCTTTTGCTCAGGTCATACGCGAAAATAGATGTTACATTTTTCCCGGCGCCATATACTTTTCCGGAAATCGCTCCCATATCTATCATGCTCCCGGTAGAAAAAGCAAAACTAAAGGGCTCGGTAATTGCGTTGCCCCTGATATCTTTTAGCGCGGAGCTAACCGTTACAACAAACGTCTTGTTAGCGTCAACTTTATCCAGGTCCTTCGGGAACCTCACTTCAACATCCTTCGCGCCCCACGAAAATTCAATATCACCTTTAACCTGCGGTGAAGTACGGAATGCATCCTGAAAGCTGCGCCTATCGATATACTCATTGAATTCAAACGAAATAGTGTTACCCCTGAAATTTACGGAATTTGGCTTAGGTGTAATGATCTTAACTTTCGGGGGAGTCTTATCCTCATCGCCGCCTCCAGGCGGCTGTTGGTTAGCACATGAGCAGAATCCTGCAAAAACCATCAGAATCACCACCCGGGTGATGAGATTTATAACGTTTTCTATGGAATGGAAATTTTTCAATTAACCAAATATAGCAAAAATTTAAAATTATTCATAAATATATCGCATTGTAGGAATATCACTTATACCGTGTATTGGAAAACCCTGTCCTTGCTACCATATTTGTAGTAGAGTATATGACGATATATGGCATCTAAAATGAGTTAGTTACTCTACCTATTTAAGGCTATAATTAATGGTTATATGAAAAGGTCAACAAAATTGAAAATATTGAAAATCCCTTTACTTTCAGCAATGACTTTTGCACTGACCATGCAGATTTATTCGCAGAATGTTTCTGTAAACAACACAGAAATAAGTACTTCAAATGAAAACGGCACGAATGTAATTATTCTGGAAGACAATTCTACTGAAAACAATTCGGCAGAAAACACAAAAACAGAAGAAAAAGGCGCAAACGAACAGACTATACAATTAGAGACATTTATACCGGAGGAATTGGAAGGCGGAAACTGGGTTTTAACGGGAGTTGAAACTAAGAATTACAACCTGATGAATATTACAAAATGGAATACGAATGAAACGGGAATCAGGGCAACATGTTCATGGAAAGATAAGATAGAAATCATACACACGGTAGAATCAGGGTTTAAATGGCAGGATCCCCCGAAAAATATGCAGCCGGGCGCTTATTTAAACTTAGAAGCGGTTTACACGAATATTGATTACAGCACTACTGCAAATATAAACACCGGTATTAAAATGTTCTTTGGGCGTGCAGGCAGTGACTTTAAAAATCCTGAATCTAATGCGATAGAAGTATTGAAGCTGAATAAGGATAACAAGCAGTACGCAAATGAAGTAAAGAAAGGTTTTTACTACGCACCAAATATGCTTTTTGATGCAACTAATATGTGCCAGTTTATTGTTGATTGTTATGTAGGTAAAGACCATTACGTTACAACATACACATACACATATCAGAAGTAAATAAATTATATGATTTTCTGCTATACCAGCTAACGCTGATAGTATTCCCTACTAATTAGCAGATGAACCGGGGCTTACATTGTAAGCCCTTTTTTTATTCCTGCGAATTTGGAATTTCCATCCTGAAAACGTGCAATTTTGCCATACCAAAAAGGTTTAATACAAAGCACTTCAGGAGTAAACAGTTTAATAACACCCACACGCAAAATTTCATAAGCTACCGGTTATTTATTCCAGAGATTTATCTATAAAACTATTTTCATGCTTTTTATGTTAGTTTAATTAGGTAAAACAGTTAATTAAAACAAGAATGATGAAATATTTTTCAGCTATTTTAATATTTTTCCTTTTAAATCCCACATTTTATACTCAAGATCACTCTGCTATTTCCGGTTACAGAGGCAATATCAATACTATCGCGTTTTCGCCTGATGGCAGTACAATCGCCGGCGGAGATGAGAACGGAAACCTGATCTTTACTGATCTGAATTCGATGACCAGGGTTCATTCACTTGAAACAGGTTCAAACATAACAAGCATAAATTACTCACCTGCTTCCCTTAATCTGATTGTTTATACAACTTATGAGGGTGAGGTAAATATCATAAAAGCCTCTACCAAAGAAGTAATAAGAAATTTTAAGAAGGAGGGCGAGCTGTATTACTCCGTATTTTCTCCTGACGGCAAACAGCTTGCTGTGGCGTATACAAGGGAGCCAACCGAAAAAGAACAGAACAAAGGAATCAGACTTAACTTTATTGTAGAATTATTTGAAACAGGAAAATTTGAGAAAATAAAGACTCTGAGGCTAAGCAAACCCAATGACCCGGATGGTGAGATGTTCGGTGCGAAACTGTTTGAATCCTACCGCTATAATGCTTTTAGTTGTGATTTCAACAGCACTGCCTCATACCTCGCTTCAGGCAGTATGGGCAAAAATATTGCAATTTACAGTTTTGAATACAAAAAATTCGCTCCCCCATATAAAGGCCATTCCAAAAGGGTAACATTCGTCACATTTTCAGCTGATGGAAATTATCTTTGCAGCACCAGCAAGGATGAAAGCGCCAAAATATGGAATGTGACTTCGGGTGGTTCTATTATAACATTAAAAGGTCACACCGGAACAATTAACTCGGCTTCATTCTCGCCTGAGAGCAAATACGTTGCGACAGCAAGCAATGATGAAACCGTAAAGATATGGGATGTTAAAACTTCTGCTTTGATAAAAACACTAACCGGGCTGAATGGTGAAGTTATCACAGTCAAATTCTCACCAGATGGAACATACCTTGCTGCTGCGGGTACAAATGAAAAGATAATGCTTTGGAAAATTGCAGAGATTTTGCCGGAGTAAAAAATGAAGGGTCCTGTTTGGTCAGGACCCTTCGGGTTAATGGAGGAGGCTTTTTTTCGGGGAAAAGATGAGGAGAAATCGTGTGTTAAACAGTATCAAGGTCCCGGCACGAGTCCGGTACGAAGCCAGGCCGCAACCGTATTGAAGGCAGAGCAAATATAAGATACCTTCTTCTGCAGGCCAGCTTCGTGACGTCAACCCCTATACTAAGCGTTTATCACATTTATCCATAGTGGGACAGTACTTTTTATATTTATTAATTAAGTTATTAATTCAATTTTTTACTTTTACATCTTACTAGTTATCAGTAATTGATACTTAATCCATTTGCCTTCTCAAGAAAGCCGGCTTATCATCGTTGGATATTTTGAAATCATCTGAATTGAAATCAAAATCTTCAATATCCATTTCTTCATTTCTTGATCTTATTTTGTTGAGATCTTCTGCGCTCAGCAGGTCCTTCCTGCGTATGGTCGGGATATCCAGACCCTGCAGTTCCTGCTGTGTGCTTGGTATCTTTACAATATTATCATCTGTATTCAGAAGCAGGTTCTTTGATTTCACTTCATCTTTTTCAGGATATGTGTTTGATTGTTTTGCCTGAACAGTTGTAAAACCTGTTGCAATTATAGTAACTATAACTTCATCTTCAAGCCTTTCATCAGAAACAACGCCCCAGATAAGTTTGCCGTAATTGCATCCTGCAGCCTGTTTTATAAGCTCGGTCATGCTCTTAAGATCAGATATCCTGAAGTTCGGATCAGCGATTATGTTAAGCAGAATTGATTTGGAACCCGCAATTGAAACACCTTCCAGTAACGGATTATCAATTGCTTCCTGTGTTGCTCTGAGCGCTTTGTTTTCGCCCTTTGCATAACCAATACCCATCAATGCATCGCCCATATCACGCATGATGGTCTTAACATCGGCAAAGTCAACATTCACTTTACCTTTTTTGGTAATAATATCGCTTATACCGCGTGTAGCGTTATAAAGCACGTCATCAACTTTCCTGAAACTGTTTTCAAGTGTAACTTCTTCTCCTAAAACGGTAAGCAGCCGCTCATTAGGTATAACAATGCACGAATCAACTTCCTGTTTGAATCTTTTGAGGCCTTCATCAGCTATTCTTAACCTGTCATCACCTTCAAAATCAAACGGTTTGGTAACAATACCAACAACAAGCGCACCTGTAGCCTTTGCTATCCTTGCTACTGCCGGCGCTCCGCCGGTACCGGTACCGCCGCCCATACCAGCTGTAATGAAGACCATGTCACATCCTCTTACAACCTGTTCAATTTCATCGCGGCTTTCTTCAACCGCTTTCGCGCCTTTGGTCTCATCCATACCGGCACCAAGCCCAAGTGTTGTGTTTCTGCCAATCTGGATCTTTATATCTGCTTTGCTGCGTTCAAGATCCTGAATATCGGTATTTAATGCAATGAAGTCTACGCTATCAAGACCTTTTTCTATCATATTATTGATAGCGTTGCCTCCTGCGCCTCCTACACCAATAACCTTGATTTTTGCTCCATAAGCAGCATCGGTAACAAGTGAAATTGCCATTTTATTTTTCTCCTTCTCTTTCCCCTAGAAAGAAATTTAAGTTTAAATTATTTATAAATTTTTTATTCAATTATTAATTTAAAATCATAATTCGTCAAACCAGTGTTTTATTCTCTCGAAAACATTTTTAAGCCCGGGGTGCTTTCTGCCTTTTAATGATTTGGCGCTCTTTTTATGACTCAGATATTTCAGCCTGTGCAGTATGAGCCCGATACCGGTTGCGTAAATCGGACTCTCAACTTCCTTGATGAGTCCACCGCCGATATCCATCGGCACACCAAGATTAACTTCAGAACCCAGCACCTGGTTGGCAAGCTCCCTGGTGCCGCGCAGCAATGAACCGCCGCCTGTTATAACAACGCCTGCCGGCAGATAGCTTTCTATACCTGAGCGTTTAATTTCCTGACCCGCAAGTACGAATAACTCTTCCATCCTTGCCTGGATTATCCTTGAAATAATGCTCTTTTCGATCTTTAATGGTTTTCTGCCTTTTATTCCCTGTATGGTTATAATATCATCATTGATAATTTCGCTAACCATCGCATATCCAAATTCCTTCTTTACTCTTTCGGCTTCTTTTTCATCTATTCCAAGTGTTTCTGAAATATCATTTGTTACCTGGCTGCCTGCAATACCTATCCCGGCTGTGTGTTTTATTACCCCTTTTTTGAATACGGCTATATCAGTTGTGCCGCCGCCGATATCTATCATTGCAACACCAACCTTCTTTTCTGATTCATTTAATACCGCATAAGATGAAGCAAGCGGCTCGAGTACAATATCATCAATATCCACACCGCAGCTCTGCACGCAATTAGAAAGGTCATCAATCTGTGAAACCAGCCCTGTCAGAATGTTAACTTTTGCTTCCATTCTAAGCCCAAACATACCTATCGGCAGATCGAAGATTCCGTCTTTGCTGTCAATAATAAACTCCTGGGGAATAACATCAATGATCTTTTCATCTTTGCTCAGTTTCAGGCTCTTAGCGCTTTCATATAATCTTTCAATATCATCTTCAGTAATTATCCTGTCAGGATGGGAAATTGCCACAATACCTTCCGACTGGATACAGCGTATATGGGGACCCGCGATACCAACTGTAACCGATTTAATATCATAACCGGAGCGCTCTTCAGCTTCCCTTACAGATGCTTTTATGGATTCAAGCGTTTTACCCGGGTTAACAACCATTCCGCGCGAAAGACCTGTTGACGGTGCTTTGCCCACACCAAGGATATTAAGTCTGCCGTCATCTCTTACCTGCGCAACAATTGTACAGATCTTTGTTGTGCCAACATCCAAACCAACTATTATATTTTCTTCAGATTTTTTCTTAGCCATTTTATTGGTTAATATTTCAGTTTTTATTACTTTGATCCTGTTTGATCATTCAACAGGTAAATCATTATTTTTAACTATCACCAGGTCGTTATAACGCAGATCAATATACCTGAATGAGTTCATAGTTCTGTATACCCTCACCTGCTTTAAAAAACCATTGAGCTGTATAAGATTATTATCTATTGATCTTCTGAGCGACGTGTTATTGATATCTTTTACTGAATTGTTCCCTTTTGCATCAACTGCGGCATAGTCAACAAAGTATACAGGGGTAGCATCATCGCTGGTTATTAATATTATACTGTTACTGTCACCAAAATTAATTTCTGATATATAGTTAAACAGGCTTTTGTTGATCTTTATTGACTGGCTGATTATATATTGCGCAATTTTGAGACAATTGAGGTCATCTTTACCATATACACCGGCGTCAAGTTCCCCTGAAAGTCCGCTTATTACCGGCAGGTCAATATTTGTATGTTCTTTCTTCATCCTGTATAAAGTAAGCTGGTCATCAACTAAAAACATTTCCTTGCCGTTGGTTGCCGCTGCAAACGGATTTTTTTCAGCAATTTCTATTTTTATTGTCGCACCGTCTTTTAAAACTACAGCCTTTTTTATATTCGGATGTTTAGCTATCCTTGTTTCTATCATATCCAGTGAAAGTGTGTTCTGGCATATCATGGAATCATTCAGTCTTGCAAAATCAAACAACTCTTCTTTTGAAAGAGTAATATTGCCCTTTAATTCAACATTACGGATAGTAGACTTATCTTTCCAGAGACCTGAGAGCACTATGCTTGAAAAAGTAAACAATATTACAATTGTAAACAAAATAGTAATTTTCCAATTCTTCATGTTGTAACCTCCTCAAAACCAATCAGCTTTACTTCCATTTCCAGAGTTATACCTGTTTTCTGCTGAACATTACTCTTAACAATTTTTACAAGTTCAATCACATCCTGTGCTGTAGCATTGTCATAATTCACAATGAAGTTTGCATGTTTTGTTGATACCATTGCTCCGCCGAATTTTGTTCCTTTTAAACCGCACTGATCGATCAGTATTGCAGCTTTGTTATCCTTCGGATTTTTGAACACACACCCGGCGTTCGGAACTTCAACAGGCTGTGCCTGGTTGCGGTTCATTATAAGCTCTTTTCTTTTCTGTGAAATTTCTTCTTTGTTGCCTATCGGCAGCTTAAAAGTACCTTCAAGGATTACAGTATTTTTTAAATTTGAATTTCTATAAACAAAACCGCAATCTTCTTTGCTTAATATCCTTAGTTTGCCATTTCTGATAACTTTTACTTCCGTTACATGATCAGCGGTTTCGCCGCCATATGCGCCGGCATTCATAATTAATGCGCCGCCCACTGTTGCGGGAATCCCTGCAAGCATTTCAACTCCCGCATACGAATTCTGTATGCAGTAATCAACAAACTTGGCGATCTTTACTCCAGCACCGGCAATTATCATCCCGTTTTCATGCTTCAAATAATTAAAGCCTGTTTCCAGATTTATTACAATACCACGGATTCCATCATCACTTATAAGTATGTTGCTGCCATTACCCATTACATAATGGGGAATCCCGTGATCAGCTGCATACTTTACAATATTTACTACATCATCAATATCAGAAGGCTCAACAAAATAATCAGCCACTCCGCCAATACGGAAAGTTGTAAAGCGGGCAAGCGGCTCATTTAATGTGATCCTTCCCTTAAAGATCTTCTGTATTTCTGATATTGATATCAATTGCTGTTCTTTAAAATATTTACAAACTCATTGCAAAGATTTGTCACATCACCGGCACCCTGAAAGACAATTATATCACCCGGCTTCAGGTCATTTATAAGCCATGCAAGAATATCCCTGCTTTCATGAACAAGTTTCATGTTCCTGTTGTGATTCAATGCTTCGTTCAGTATCAGCTCGCTTGTAATTCCCTCAATGGGCTTTTCGCGCGCGGGGTAAATATCCATAAGCAGAACTTCATCAGAAATTGCCAATGCCTGTGCAAACTCATTATAAAAATCGCGTGTACGAGTAAACAAATGCGGCTGGAATACTGTCCTCAGCCTGCCTGTGCTCATTTCTTTCAAACCCTTAAGGCTCGCAGTCACCTCAACAGGGTGATGTGAATAATCATCATACACCTTTACTCCGTTTGCATCAAATTTAAGCTGCAGCCTTCTGTCTACCGTTCTGAATAAATTAATGCTTTCCCTGTATTTATCAAACGGTATTTCAAGCACTTTAGATACTGCGAAACAGGCAGTTGAGTTCAAAGCGTTATGGCTGCCAATCATGTTCAATACTACATTATCATATGACCTGTGCGAATTCAATATTGAAAAATTCAGCACGTCATTTTCTGCTTTATAATCAACTATCTTCAGATAATTCTTTTCGTCATAACCGTACGATATTTTCTCGCGGTTTATTGTATTCATAAAACTTTTGATATTTTCATCATCACCGCAGTAGATCATGTATGCGCCGTATTTTGAGCGGTCACAGAACTGTCTGAAAGTTTCTTTAATATCTTCCAGATCTTTATAAATATCCAGGTGGTCAGAGTCAATGTTTGTGACAATTGCAATGTTGGGTCTCAGCGCCAAAAAAGACCTGTCATATTCATCAGCTTCAACAACGGCATACTTTCCGCTGCCAAATCTTGATGCGCCGCCATCAAAAAGCTGAACATTACCGCCAACAAAAATCAGCGGGTCAAGACCCGAATCAACCAGCAGTTTACCTATCATAGCCGTAGTTGTGGTTTTGCCATGTGTACCTGATACTGCTATTAAGTACTTATCATTTACTATTTCGCCAAGCATCTCGGCTCGTCTTACTTTCCTGATTCCGAGCTCTTCAGCTTTTATCATCTCGGGGTTATCAGGCTTTACGGCTGATGTATATACAACTGTATCAATTTGCGGAGTAATGTTTACTGCCGAGTGTCCGTAATATATTTTAGCGCCAAGTCCTGCAAGCCTTTGGGTAATGTGTGTTTCTGTCATATCACTGCCTGATACATTATAACCGTTGCGGAGATAATACTCCGCAAGCCCGCTCATGCCAATTCCGCCTATCCCGATAAAATATATATTCTGTTTACTCATCTGCCTGATCAGAACTTCTCGCCCTGTGAATGCTGTTTAATTTTCAAAAATTCATTTATGAGTTCACCGCCGCGTTCAAAATCATTTGCACGTATCCTTAATTGTTTTCTTCTGTTCTTTAATTTAAGTTTTATTATCCTGTATGTCATCTCCTCTTCACGTTTTCTTCTTCTGCCAATTTTTACGGTCAGGATATCACTGAAGAGCACTTCTCTTTCGCCAAAACGATTCCTGAATGTTATCCTGTCGCTCTTCAATATTATCATCGGAGAGCGTATTATATTCAGCACTACCAGGAAGAGGAATATTATTATAAATAATATCAGTATATAGAAGATCGGATCATTATAAAGCGCTTTAAAACTTTCACCCACTGTTCCTCTTATCAGAACGTATGCGGCAAAAAACAGCAGGTAAATTACCAGTGACTGGTAATAAAAATCCATTCTGTGTCTGTGAATTTTTTCCTGCATTACTATTTTTTAGTATTAATTGTTAATTAATTGCTGCTTTTTGTTACCATTTCAACAAGCATTGCTGCGATCCGGGAAGCTGCCTTTTTATCCGCCAGTTTGCTTATATTGCTTTTCATGTAAATTAATCTGTTCTCATCACTAAGCAGATCTAATATTGAAGTTTCAAGTTTTTGGTTGAGGTCCTTATCCAGGATTATTTCCGCGCCGTTCTTTTCTGTTACCGCCCTTGCATTTTTTTCCTGGTGATTTTCGCTTGCCAGAGGGTACGGAACAAATATTGCAGGTAAACCAAAACCGGCAAGCTCCATTATTGTTGATATTCCAGAACGGCAAACAACAAGGTCACAGCATGAATATGCATAATCTATCTTATCTATATATTTCAGTGCTTTCACACTGTTATTTGATGACACTGCTGAATTAACCATTTCAAAATCACTCTCGCCTGTCTGCCATATTATCTGAGTACCTGAACCGGTAATATTCTTGAAACACTTAAGCAGAGCTGAGTTAATGCTCCTTGCTCCCTGGCTTCCGCCAAAAACGAAAAGAATTTTTTTGCTCTCATCCAGTCCGAAATACCTGGCAGCATCTGCCCTGTTATGCTGTTTCATGTTTTCCCTTACCGGGTATGACATTACTACAGTATTATCTGTGCGTTTAAGGAATTTCCTTGTACCTTCAAAATTCAGTATTACCTTATCAGCCTTTGGTGAAACCAGTTTAACTGTAACACCCGGATAGAAATTACCTTCTTCTATTACATTGGGCATATCCAGCGATTGTGCTGCTTTTAGCACCGGACCCGATACAAAACCACCTGTGCCGTAAACCAGCTCAGGTGCAAAATCTTTCAGTATTTTTTTCGAGTCTTTCAGTGCTTTGAATATCTTTAATGCTGCTGATATATTTTTTAAATTTAAGCTTCTTTTAAATCCGGTTATTTCTATTGTTTCAAGTTTGTAACCGTTTGCAGGAATTATCTTCTCTTCTATCCTGCCTTTTGCCCCTACAAACTTAATCTCTATACTGCTGTTTAATTTTACCAGCTCATCGGCAATCGCAATTGCCGGGTATATATGTCCTCCGGTTCCACCGGCCGCAAAAATTATCCTGCTAATCATTCAGATCTATTCATGTGAGTTGCCTGCCGCTGCCAGTGACTCTCTTAGCAGCGCCCCTTTAGGCTGCACTCTGTATGTTGATATATTCAGTAAAATTCCAACCGCAATTGAATTAAATATTATCGAAGTTCCGCCGTAGCTGATAAATGGCAGTGTCTGTCCCGTTGTGGGGATCATACCTGTTGCCACCATCATATTGATAATAGCATTCATCCCAATAATTATTGTTATTCCAAATGCCAGATACCTCCCGAAATCATCAGGAATGCTTTTTGAAAGCTTTAATCCGCGGTAAACAAAAATTCCGAAAAGTAATATTACAATTGTAACTCCCCAGAAGCCGTATTCTTCACCCACAATAGAAAACACAAAGTCATCATAAGATTGCGGAAGAAACAGCTCACGCTGGTTAGAGTTACCCGGTCCGACCCCGAAAAACCCGCCGTTACCGAACCCAATTATCGCCTGTGATAGCTGGTAACTACCGGTACCGCCTGAAGTATGCTCCTGGTAAGAAAATATCCTGTTAAGAATGTACGGTTTCGAAAGCACAAACAATATTGCAGCCGGTACCATAGAGGCAATCGTTATAGCCATATGTTTCATTTTCACTTTCCCTACCCAGAAAACCATAAGGCTTGTAATAAATATTACACTTGCAGTAGAAAAATTCGGCTGAACAGCAATTAATGCAACAACGGCCAGTACGTAGCCCAGTACCGGCAGGTAGCCATAATACAGATTGTGGATGTAATCTTTCTTTTTAGAAAGTAAGTATGCTATGTTTATCAACAAAGCGTATTTAACAAAATCAGCCGGCTGAAAGCTGAATCCCCCGATATAGATCCATCTGGCAGCACCCTTTGTTGTTTCAACACCGGCAAACAAAAGATACAAAAGCATAAGTATCGCCGCACCCATAAGGTACTTTCTGTATTTTATAAGTTGCAGGTAACTTACCCTGGAAACAAGAAAAATCAAGAATATACCCATGCCGGCCCTCATCAAATGATTGCGGAAAAGCATTGCGCTATCGCCGCTCATTTTTGCCGACCAGCTGGATGATGCACTGTATACAACCCCAAGACTGAATGTTATCAGCGCCAGGATAGGTATCAGAAGCCACAGGTCTATTTTATTTACTCTTGGTTCCACTTATTTACTTTAGTGAATTAACTATTTCTTTGAAAACCAGTCCTCTGTGTTCGTAATTATCAAACATATCAAAGCTGGCGCATGCCGGTGAGAGCAGTACTACATCATTGCTTACTGCATTTGCTTTGGCTTTAACAACAGCATCATTCATATCATCTGCCATTGTTACAGGCAGTTTATCTTTGAAAAAATCATATACTTTCTGTTTTGATGAGCCGATAGCGATTATATGCTTTACATGCTCTTTTACTTCTTTTTCAATCTGGGTGTAATCATTGCCCTTATCTTTTCCTCCAAGAATAAGTACAAGCGGTTCTGTGAATCCTTTCAGCGCATACCATACCGAATTTACGTTTGTAGCTTTGGAATCATTATAATATTTAACTCCGTCAAGCTCTCTAACATACTCAAGTCTGTGCTCAACACCCTTAAAGTTTTCAAGTGTCTTCTTTATATATTCCTTTTCGATACCAAAAATCTTTGCAGAAATAACCGATGCCATCGCATTGTACACGTTATGATCTCCCTTTATTACCAGCTTTTGTGTATCTATAACGTTTTCTTCACCCATGTAATAGTAGTAGATAAGGTCCATATTATTTACATAAGCACCTGTGCCGGTTTCCTGTTTAACGTTAACATTCAGGCTGAAAGCCGATTTGCTTGCATTCACACTGTTAGCTGAGCGGCGAACAAGCTCATCATCATAATTAAAAACAAAATAGTCACTGCTGCTCTGATTTTCCGCTATTCTCATTTTTGATTCGAGGTATTTTTCAAAAGATTCATATCTATCCAGATGGTCCGGAGTAACATTCAGCAAAATTGATATAAATGGTTTGAAATTCTTTATGTTATCAAGCTGAAAGCTGCTTGTTTCAAGCACAACAATTGATTTTTCATCCGTCTGTTCAACTATATCGCTGAAAGCTATACCAATATTTCCGCAAACAAATGTTTTATAACCGGCATCTTTAAAGATCTCGCCTATCAGCGTTGTGGTTGTAGTTTTGCCGTTCGTTCCGGTTATTGCAATTACTTTTCCTCTGCAGAACCAGGAAGCCGCCTCAATTTCACTTACAACATTTATACCTTTAGCAAGCGCCTTTTGTATTATAGCGGAATTCTGCGGTACACCCGGACTTACAACCATGATTTCGGATTCAAAAGCCCTATCCGAATGAATACCGAATTCATGTGCAATTCCTTTTTCTTTTATTTCAGCTGAAAATGTTCTGTCAATTTTAGCTTCATCAGTAGAATCGCTTAAAAAAACATCAAATCCTTTTCTCTTAAGCAGCTTCGCAGCGGCAACACCGCTTCTTGCCGCGCCTACTATCGTTACTTTCTTTTCTTTTTCTAAAATGTCTATCAAAGTAATTTACCTTGGGAAAGTTACACCTACATTTAAGCCTATACCCTGGTACCTTAGGTCATCAAACTCCCTGAGGTAATTAAAGTACTTCAGCTCAATCATTATATTAAAATCGTAATTCCTGAAAAAAACCGCTCCTGCGATAAGATTAAGACCTAGACCCCCGCGGGCGGCTACACTTGTTTTATTCGGGTCGTCCCTATCTCTGCCGATGAAATGGAGTCCGAGCCCGCCCCCTACAAACGGGTCAACTTCTGATTTGTTAGATGAACCGAGGAACGGATACATTACGTTTATATCTAGTCCTATATCGGTAAAAGCAGGACTTGTTTTAAATCTGAACGGTATACTTATTTCTGCCCAGAAGCCGTCACCAACATACTTGCCGAATGCTTCGAGTGATATAAGCTGGTTGCCGTTGTAGTCACCCTGAAGGAAAAACATGCCTATTTTACCGCCCGGAACAAAGTAAATTTTCTTTGTAGGCTTCTGCATAAGCTTCGTTTTACCTCCTGTTGATTTTAATTTATATGAGTTTAAATTCAAACCTGAATTATCATCAGATTTCAATTTAAGCTCTCCAACTGAAAGCTGTGAAAATGTAATTCCCGTAAAGAGGAATAATAAAACGAGGGTTCTTGTTAATTTTGTTGTTTTCATATCTGATCCTTTTATAGATTTAATTATTTACCTTATCTTAAATGTTGCGAACGTCAATATCGCAAGGATAACAGCCACAATATAAAATCTCGTTACAATCTTCGGTTCCGGAATACCGCTTAGCTCAAAATGATGATGAAGCGGTGACATTTTCAATATCCTTCTGCCTTCACCATATTTCTTCTTTGTATATTTAAAGTAATATCTCTGGATTATCACAGAAAGTGATTCAGCGAAGAATATTCCGCCAAGTATCGGAAGTAAAAACTCTTTCTTTATCAGTATTGATAGTGTTCCAATAGCTCCGCCAAGCGCCAGTGAACCGGTATCACCCATAAAAACCTGCGCAGGGTATGAATTGAACCACAAAAATCCAAGCGAAGCGCCAACCAAAGCTGCGCAGTAAACTGCAAGTTCACCATTGCCCGGCAGGTAAATTATATCAAGGTAGCGGCTGAAAATTTCATTTCCTGATAAATACGCTATCAAACCTATCGCAAGTCCGGCTATTCCAACCGTTCCTATAGCCAGCCCGTCGAGCCCGTCTGTCAGATTTACAGCATTAGATGTAGCAGTAATAATGAATACCATGAGCGGTATGTAGAAATACGAAAAATCAAACTCGATTTGTTTAATGAACGGTATAGTAGTAACAGAATTTATCTTTTGAAATTCAGGAAGAAAGTAAATAAGACAGGCTATTACTATTCCAAGGCCGATCTGATTCATTAATTTGTATCGTGCTACCAGTCCCTTTTTCATCTTTTTAACGACCTTAAGATAATCATCTATAAAGCCGACAAGACCCATCCAAACTGTGGCCAGAAGCATAAGCAGTATGTATGTATTTTTAAGGTCACCCCATAATATCACCGGTACAAGAATTGCCAGCAATACTATTACACCGCCCATTGTCGGGGTGCCCGCCTTAGAAAAATGAGTCTGGGGGCCATCGTGTCTGATTTCTTCGCCCACATGTCTTCTTTTCAGTATCTTCAATATCTTCGGGCCTATCCAGAAACAAATTATCATAGCCGTAATAGCGGAAAGAGCCGATCTCCAGGTTAAAAATCTGAAAACGTCGAATCCCGGTGGATTAAAAGTTTTATTTATATATTCCGCTAAATAGTATAACATTTACCTGTGGAATTTTATTAGTTTACGGATATGTTATTGATTATTTCTTCCATCTTCATTGAGCGCGAACCTTTAACCAGCAGAACATCTCCTTTTTTAAGCTGAAGATTCAAAAATGAACTCATTGACTGCTTATCATCAAAATAGAAATTATTCTTTACACCTTTGGCAGCTCTATGGGTATTAAATGAATCAGAACCGTACGTTAACAGGTTTTCAAACTTCATTTGTTTAACCATTTTACCGATCGATGAGTGTTCTTTTTTACTTGCTTTGCCTAGCTCAAGCATATCAGCAAGAGCTATATATTTTTTGCCTGTTATGCGGTACGCCTTAAGATTTTCAAGCGCAGCTTTAACGGAATCAGGGTTGGAATTATATGTATCATCAATAACCCAGACCCCGTTAATGCTTTTAAGCTGGTTGCGCCTGTTTGACTCAATTTTATACCGTGATATCCGCTGTTTTATGTCACGAACCGGGACTTCGAAGTAGAAACCAACTGCTGCGGCACAAAGTGCCGCGTTACAGCTTTGATACCCGATATTTTTTAATTGAGCTTTGATCTTTTTATTGTTAAAATTTATTTCAAGTTCAGCGTAAAACTTATTGAAGCCTTTTACTTTTGCTTTAACTTCCGCCCTGCCTTTGAATCCGAAACTGAAAGTCTTTATATTTTTATATTTCCTGTACTTTTCAAGATACTTGTCATCCGCATTCAGGAAAAATGTTCCGTAAACCTTTTTAAGATACTCTACTAATTCACCTTCAGCCCTGGCAGCGCCTTTAATATCAATCAGGAATTCCAGGTGTTCTTTGCCTATATTTGTGATTATCCCGAATTGAGGTTCCGCTATACTACAGAGTTTTTCGACCTCACCGAAGTGATTGGTGCCGATTTCAATTACAGCTATCTCATGTTCAGCTCTTAACCTGAAAAGCGTTAGCGGTACACCAAGCTGGTTATTCAGGTTGCCTTCAGTCTTTAAAACATTGTACTTTGCTTCAAGCACTTCAGCAATAAAATCCTTGGTTGATGTCTTTCCGTTGCTGCCGCTGACTGCAATTACGGGTATAACGAATTTGTTTCTGTAAACCCGTGCAATTTCACCGAGAGCTGTTTCGGTATCCTTAACTATGATGAAACATCTGTTTTTAAAAGAACGCTTTGCTGCCGCTTTATTTTTTCTGAACCATTTTTCTGTTACAACTGCGCATTTTGCTTTTACTTCGCTTAGAAAATCATGTCCGTCGAATCTTTCTCCCTTTATCGCAAAGAAGAGATCACCTGCGCTGCATTTTCTTGAATCAATCGAAACACCGGTAAACTTCCTTTTTCCAATAACCTCATCGTTATGTATCTTTACTCCGCGAATTTTCCTGATATCATCAAGCTGCAGATTCATTTTCCGTACTTTTCAGCTAATTCCCTGTCGCTTAAATGATGCTTAACACCCTTAATTTCCTGGTATGTTTCATGACCTTTGCCGGCTATAAGTATAATGTCACCTTTGCCGCTTATTTCAATTGCTTTTTTAATTGCAAGTTCACGGTCTTCTTCAACGGTATAGTTATCGCTTGAAATCCCGGCTTTAATATCTTCAATTATGCTCATCGGCTCTTCATCTCTTGGATTATCAGATGTTATTATCACTTCATTGCTGTTAGTAACTGCGATATTTCCCATCATAGGCCTTTTGGCTTTATCCCTGTTGCCGCCGCAGCCAAACACGGTTATTATCTTTCCTTTTGAACCGCTTTCATCAAGTATTTCCCTGATGGTTGTGAGCGCTTTTAACAGTGAATCAGGTGTATGCGAATAATCAATTATCGCATCTGCGCCGTTATTCAGTTTTACCCTGTTAAACCTTCCGTCAACTGAATCAAATTCAGCTATATACTTAATTATATCTTTGTAATTTACATTCAGTGAGTGCAGAGCCGCTACAGCGGCTAAAATGTTTGATACATTGAACTTTCCGGTCAGTTTTGTTTTTATTTTGATTCTGTCGACATCTTCGCCGTTCCTTGGCACAAGTACTTCAAAGCTCATACCGTTAATATCCATCTCAATTTTCTTGGCAGTAAATGTACCGCACCCAAATCCGTACGCAATCCTTTCCGCTTCACTTCCTGAAACGATCTTAGAGCCGTATTCATCATTACAATTGTAAATTGCCGCAGGCTGTAAGCCCTTAGCGCCAATTCTTTTCAACGAATCAAACAGCATTTTTTTTGTATCGAAATAACCGGCCATATCACCGTGAAAGTCCAGGTGTTCAGGAGTTAAATTCGTGAAAACAGCAATATCAAATTCTATTCCGTATACCCTGCAAAGCGCCAGTGAGTGAGAAGATACTTCCATCACTGCAATTTCAACGTCTTCATCTATCATCTCTTTTAGCAGCTTGTTAAGCTCAATTGCATCCGGTGTAGTATGTTCAGTCTTCAGAAATCTCTTATTGATATAATTTCCGTTTGTCCCTATGAGCCCTGTCTTTTTACCAAGTGACTGCAGAACAAAATTTATCATTGATGTTACAGTAGTCTTGCCATTGGTGCCGGTCACACCCACCATTTTCATTTTAGCCGAAGGAAATCCGTAATAAGCAATGCTCATTTTCGCCATTGTCCTGCGGGCGTCTGCTACTTTGTGAATTCTCCCATCTATCATTCCGGGGTCGCCATCAGTAATAACAGCCTTCGCGCCCCTGTTCAATGCGTCTTTTACATACTTGTTGCCATCAGTTACAAATCCTTTAATTGCAAAGAAAATGTCATTCTGCTCAACGTCATTTGAGCCGGCAGTAAGCTTATTGATCTCAAAATCAAAGCTTTCTTCCAGGTTGATCATTTCATTTTCTGCAATTGTCAGCATTTCACTGAATTTCATTTTAAATTAATGGCTTAGTATCTATTCCGGTTAAAATTTCCCCGGGGGATCACAATTTATTATTACCTGCTGATTCTTCGCAAGCTGCGTACCCGCTTCGGGTACCTGTGCTGTCACTTTGCCGCACCCGTTCACTTTGTAATCGATCCCGAGTGTGGACATTACTTTGATACATTTCCTTACACTCATTCCTCTTAATTCCGGCATCTTAACGTGGCTATCCTTATTCAGCTTATCATCCTGGTTAGCACCTGCAGTCACAAGCTTAATTTTCCTGTTCCCTTTTTCATCTGTGAATTGCTCTTGTGAAACAACAATTGCGTTCTTACGCGCGCCTTCAACCTCAAAGGGAATCTCATTTTCATTAAGGAATCTTATTGCATCACTGATATCAAAATTCACAAGATTTAGTGAGGTGTTATCAACTTTGCTGTTTGATGTCAGCACTATATCCGCGTTATTTTCCGGGGCTGAAAATTCATGCAGACCCGTTAAGTTAATTATCCTCTCAGCAATTTTTTTGAAAATCGGCGCGGAAACTTTTCCGCCGTAATACTCACCTGCACCCGGAGCGTCAATTATGACGGCAATTACGATCTGCGGATTTTCTGCGGGAAAATAACCCATAAATGATGAAGTATATTTACTTTTTGAGTATTTTCCTTCAACCATTTTCTGAGATGTTCCGGTTTTGCCTGCTATTTTAATATTCTCTATACGCGCATCTTTACCGGTACCGTTTTCAACAACACCAACAAAAAGCTCGGTAAGCGCTTTTGCTGTTGTTTTTGAAATTACATTTCTAATTTCAACGGGTTTATACTCTTTTAACAAAGTACCGTCTGGAGCGAGTATTTTCTTTATAATATACGGCTTCATCATCATTCCGCCGTTTGCTACACATGCGTAAGCATTGGTCATTTGCAGTGCTGTTACAAGCACTTCGTATCCAATTGCCATGTAATTGAGCGAAACGGGCGAAAATTCAACTGGTTTTTTTAATCTGCCTTTTACTTCTCCGGGCAAATCAAGCCCCGTTGTGATACCAAAACCAAAATCCCTGGCGTACTTGTAAAATCTTTCCCTGCCAAGCCGGTTTGCTACCTGAATTGTTCCTATATTGCTTGATTGTTCAATTACCTGCTGAAAGGTCATGCTTGATGATTTGTGTGAATCCTTGATATTCATATATTCACCGCCATAGGTGTTTATGACATCAAACTTACTTAGCATGTTTTCTTCAAGCGCAGCTGCGCCTGTCACAATTTTGAATGTTGAACCGGGCTCATAAAGATCAGTTATTTCAGCTATCTTATCCTGGCTGCTTCCGTCATTGTTAATTGAGTGCATTGCAAGTATCTCACCTGTTTTAACATTCATAACAATTACTTTTCCGCCGGTAGAATTATTCGCCTCAACACCGGCAGTCAGTTCTTCTTCGGCAATTTTCTGAAGGTTCATATCAACTGTTAAAATGACATTGTTGCCGTCAACAGGTTCCTGCCTTGGGTACTCTACTGCGGGACGTTTTCTTCCAAGGCCGTCTTTCTGCATGACAACATATCCTTCTTTGCCTGATAGCATTTCATTTAGCTCAAGCTCAATTCCGCTTAAGCCGTTGTTATCAATGTTTGTGTAACCTACTATCTGAGATGAAAGCTTATCATAGTTAAATATCCTGTTCGGTTCATTCAGCTTTATTACACCAGAAAAACTAATATCTTTTACCTGCGCCTCAAACTTGGGATCGATTCTCCTTTCAAGCCATACGAAAGAAGTGTTTTTGGAATTCAGTTTATCCAGGTAGTAACTCTTGTCTTTTTTAAAAATATCCGCAAATACCTGCGCAACTGAATCCTTGTTATCAACCATGTTCGGATCGGCAGCAAATGAATACATTACGATATTTGAAACAAGAGAGTTCATTTTTCGGTCGAAGATAATACCGCGCGATGATTTAAGCGAGATCTTGCTTTCGTACTGTTTTTTTGCCGCAAGCTGGTACCTTGCAGCATCAATTACCTGGATAGTAAATAGTTTATACAGGATAACCAGAAATAACAAAGCGAACACAGCCATAAAGATCGTTATTCTTCTTTCTGTGTTCGCCTTAATATTTGTGTTTGTTCTTTCCCGCATTGCTTTTTTGCCGGTTACACACTCCGGCTTGTATGTATTATTTATTTACTATTGAGTGATTTTTTCCAGTTCAGACCTCTCTATTGTGATCTTTTTGGGTTTACTTGTTGAATACTGGAGTCCGAGTTTATCTACTGCAGTATTCTTTATGTTATCAAAATTCGTTAAGCGTTCTATTTCAGTCTGTAAATTATTGTTTGATGTAACGGTTTTGTTTATTTCTGTTCTTACGTTATTATTATCTACTACAAGTGAATTAACCGAAATAATATTGTTAACAAAGAAAACTATTATTCCCGCAGTTATAAACAGCATAACCATCAGGTTGAATAACGAAATTTTTCTTTGTTTCGGGCTTCTCACTTAAATATCTTTTTTGTATTTGTTTTTACTGCCCTGTTTATTTGAGTTCTTTTCTGCAGCTCTAAGCTTGGCGCTTCTTGATCTTACATTTGAATTTATCTCTTCCTCAGATGCCTCTACAGGTTTCTTCGTCAATACCTTAAGCTTTTCATTTGAACGCAACGCTTTCTTTACTATCCTGTCTTCCAGCGAGTGGTATGATACTGCAACTATTCTTGCCCCTTCTGTCATCATCTCCGGTGAATCTTCAAGTACACGCTCAAGGTTCTCTAGTTCATTGTTCACTTCAATTCTGATTGCCTGGAAAAGCCTTGATAGATCACTGTTCAAAAATCTGGGTGGTACTTTGGTGCTTAAAAGCTCCGTTAACTGGAAAGTTGTTTCAAACTTTTTTTCTTTCCTGTATTCAACTATCTCTCTGGCTATCTGCCTGCTGTATCTCATTTCAGCGTATTTATACAGGATCTCAGCCAAATCCTTTTCACTGTATGTATTAAGAACGTCTGCTGCGGTTAACTGCTGGCTTTTATCAGCACGCATATCAAGCATTGTATCTTTCTGGTAACTGAACCCTGCTTCGCTGCTTAACTGGTAAGTTGAAAGCCCAAGATCCATTACTATGCCGTCAATATTTTCAAACCCTTCACTCTGAATTATATCTTTAATATCTCCAAAGTTCTGCTGCTTAAAAATTATCCTGCCTGCATATGCTGAAAGAACCCTTTTGCAGTGCTCAATTGCGTAAAAATCTCTGTCTATTGCAATTACTACAGTTTC
Source organism: uncultured Ignavibacteria bacterium (assembly GCA_937873695.1). Taxonomy (GTDB): domain Bacteria; phylum Bacteroidota; class Ignavibacteria; order Tepidaquicellales; family OLB5; genus OLB5. The sequence goes on along the minus strand of CALMYL010000021.1, from coordinate 89,635 downwards.
TTCGGGTGAATCTTCTAATATTTTTTTGGTGTAACCGCCGCCTCCAAGTGTGCAGTCAACATAAACCCTTTTTGTGCCATTTGAATCGCCTCTGTGTGCTTCTAAAAGATACTGTGTGGTTTCTTTCAGAAGAACAGGTTCGTGATAGAATTCTTCATCCAAAATCTACTCACCGGTATTTTTGGTATAAAGCTTCGTCATCACTTTCTGCATGACGCCTTCGTATGTATCCGGACTCCCTTTAAGATACTTATTATAAGTATCCGGATTCCAGAGTTCTATGCGTTCAAGCTGTCCCAAAAGAAGTACTTCTTTTTTGATACCGACTATTTCTTTCATTTCCTGGGGAATCAATATTCTGTGCTGTGAATCTACGGTAAGCTCATCAGCATAAAAGAACATTTGCCTTCTCATCAGTACTTCATCATCTGTATATGGATTGGTCGATCGTACGGTTTCGAGAACCTTCATCCATTCATTTGAAGGAAACAGCCAAATGCAGTTATCACGCCCAAGGGTAACATTCAATATACCATTAGCTTCCGGCAAGATATGCTTGCGGAACTTGGCAGGAATAATTAATCTGCCTTTTTCATCAATAGTAGTATTTGAGTGCCCTTGAAACAATGATGGTTTTTTATTTATTTTTGAGTGATTTTAATCGAAATCCGGGTGAAAGTGTGGTGAAATCCCAAATCCTCCACTTCCCTCCATTTTCCTCCACTACAAAAATACGAAAAAAAATCCATATGTCAAGGGTTTTTTCGCTATTTTTTTAAATTTCTTAAATTTTCTTGGTAAAGGGATTTTTCGGGTAAAGCTGTTTTAAACTATCCTGTTACTATAATATACTAGAATATATCGAACACAGTACCTGTTGCCTTGCTGAAGAGAAATACTCCGAGAATGATAAGCACAATGCCGGCATAAAAATTAAGTTTACCGATAGTATTTTTATTTATGCGGTGCTTGTTACCCGTGATTAATTTAAGCAGCAGCCAGAACCAAAGCACGGTACCTGTAAATGCCCCCGCTGAAAAAACGAGTCCCCCGAAAACGGAACTTTCAAGAACACCGAAGCTTTTAACGTAACCTACAAGTATCACCCATGATGCAGGAAGTGTAATTGAAGAAATACACAGCATTACTCCCATTAGGAATTGCCCGAAAAAACTTGAATCACTTTTGGGGACATGAGATTTTGCGGCAAATTCTTCTGCTCTTCCCTTTGCTTTGCTAAGATGTTCAGATTCCCGTGCCTCAAACTTTTCAAGATCAAGTTTTGTTTTCATGATCTTTATACCGTACACAATCACAACAACGCAACCGGCGTAAGTAAGTAATATCTGAATTGTATTTATATTCCCGTTAATGGCCTGCTCAAAGCTCACCGGCAAAAAGGAGATAAATAATGATATTCCCCCAAAGGCTATTAAGGCATATACCATATCCATAAAAGCCGATCCGGATGCTATTGCCATCCCGTCTTTAACTTCACCTTTGAATCCTTTTGAAATAAGCGCAAAGGCAATCGGACCCAATGGCGGAACCGATACAATGAAACCCGTAACTATCCCCGCAATAAGCGAATATAAAAGAGAATATATCATTAAATTATCTGTTAATCCGCAATTTATCTATTTCTGTTCACATAAAAACCAACAAAAAAGCCCCCTTGAAATTACAATCAAAGAGGCTTACTCAAAGTTCTGTTTCTAATCCATAATCTGTCATCAGCAATCCTGGCGTTTTTTGCCAGTCCCGCCATAGGCGGGATGTAATCAGTTAATCCTTGGTTATTTCCCTGCTTTCAAGGTTTTCATTCAGCATTTCAAGCACTGCATCGTGCACCCTTCCGTTAGTAACAACAGCGCTGCCGGAATATATTGTATCATTTCCATGGATATCAGTAAACCTGCCGCCTGCTTCTTCTACACAAATCTTAACCGGCGCAACATCATATGGTGCAACGTGCGGGTCAACCATTATCTCTGCTTTCCCGTTTATGATGTAAGTATGTCCGTGGCAGTCACCAAAACCCCTATCATAATATGAGCTTTTAACAAGATTTACAAAATTCTGCCTGTACGGCTCGCTGAATATATAGTTCAGGCCGCCGTGAATCAAATATGATTCACTTATTTTTTTTATTTTGCTCACTTTAGCCTTTTTGCCGTTTACCCTGCATCCTTTGCCTTTAGCTGCTATCATAAACTCGCCCAACACAGGCATTGATATCACTCCAAGTACAACCTTCCCCTGGTATTCCAGCGCAAGCAGCGTTCCCCAGAAAGGATATTTCCTCATAAAGTTCTTGGTTCCGTCAATTGGGTCAATTATCCACTTGAACTCAGATTGTTTTTCTGACTTACCATGTTCCTCAGCGTGTATGCTGTGTTCAGGGAATTTTTCTTTGATCTTACCCAAGATAAAATTCTCGCATTTTATATCTGCCACAGTAACGGGTGTCAGGTTATCTTTCACCCTGTGCTTTATTTTTTTGCTGTAATACTTCAGGGTGATAAGGTTCGACTTTTTCACAGTCTTTTCGGCGAATTCAGTTAACCGCTCGAGATGTTTATTTTTTAATTCCATATGTTAAAATTAAGCCTGTATTATTAGTTTATTGTTAAATCTGAATTCAATCTTAATTAATTATTACGCATGCATTGAAATTATAATACATAACTCACCCGTACCTAACAATTTTCTAACAAAAATAGCATAACTTTGGATCAAAAGTACACAAAAGACATATATGAAAATTGCCCACATTTCTGATCTTCATCTGGATGCGGTAAATAAGAAAGAAAATCTGCGAAATACCCTGCATCTGCTTGAATACATTAATTCCAATAACTTTGATCACGTAATAGTTTCGGGTGATATCACCGAAAATGGAGATAGTGCCTCGTTTGAGCTTGCCAGAAGTACTTTTCAAAAATTCGGACTCTTGCACAAAGATAAGTTAAGCCTTACGATCGGTAATCATGATATATACGGCGGTGTATTCTACGCTGAAGATGTACTTAACTTCCCCGGTAAATGCAGGAGAACTAATTACTATCAAAAAGTAAGGGAATTTGCTTATTACTTCAGGGAAACATTTTATAGCTCGCTTCAAAATAATGAATATATATTTCCATATGTAAAAGAACTGGATGAAATATTGTTATGCGGTGTTAATTCAATAGCATTTTATTCATCACTAAAAAATCCCTTTGCTTCCAATGGAAAGATCTCCTCATCCAACACTACCAGACTTGGCAGGATACTTGAAACATACAGAGAATCCAGAAAGAAACGTATAATTGTATCTCATCATCATTTCAACAAAAGCTCCGGTGAAGATACTGTTTCTGGCAGCACAATATGGCAGGCTATTGAAAGACAAACGATGAAGCTGAGAAATAAGAAAAAGATAATTAAACAAATCAGTGAATTAAAAGCTGAGCTTGTTCTTCACGGTCACCTGCACGAAAACAGGGAATACACAAGAAAAGGAATAAAATTCCTGAATTGCGGTGGCGCTGTACTTGGGGATGATAAGTTCCTTAAGTTAAATGAAATTAATGTCTCAAATAGTACAATTTCTAATCAGATCATCACACTGGTAAAGCCCAATACTGCCACTCCCCTTCAAAAAGAACTCCATTTTCCCATCGGACTGAAGAAAGAAAACATTTCACAATTCTGCCTGAATTAACCCCGCATTTTCAGCTTTTACTCCCAAATATAATAAATTGATTATACAGATATTAATTGATAAATTTGTGTATTCCACAAAACAACTCGGGGGTAAGCAAACTGACCAATGGCAAGATCTGAGATACAGATTTTTTCAGGAAGAAACTCTAACTACTTAGTTAAACACATATGCACTTATTTAGATAAACCGCTTGGCAAATGCCGCATAGTTAATTTTTCAGATGGTGAAATTTGGGTGAAGTATAACGATAACATCCGCGGCAAAGATGTGTACATCGTGCAGTCAACCAACCCGCCATCAGATAACCTGATGGAACTGCTCATAATGATAGACGCCGCTGTTCGCGCATCGGCAAGAAGGATAACCGCTGTTATTCCCTACTTTGGATACGCAAGACAGGATAGGAAAGATATGCCTCGTGTATCAATTACAGCTAAACTCATAGCCAATCTGCTTACCAAAGCAGGTGTTGACCGTATCATAACAATGGACCTCCACGCGCCGCAGCTGCAGGGATTTTTTGATATACCGGTTGACCATTTATACTGCTCTGTATTGCTTTTAAAATACTTCAAAAGATTAAAGCTGCGCAACCTGGCGGTTGCTGCACCTGATGTAGGTGGTTCCAAACGCGCACGCGCATATGCCAAGAACCTTGGCGCTGAACTTATACTGATAGATAAACGCAGACCCAAACCTAACGTTGCCGAAGTAATGAATATTATAGGCGATGTTGAGGGTAAAAATGTTTTGATAGTTGATGACTTGATCGATACCGCAAATACTTTTGTAGCAGCAGTTGATGCGCTTAAAAAACACGGAGCCAGAGAAATTTACGGCGCTGCAACTCACCCCATACTTTCAGGGCAGGCACTGCAGAAAATTGAAAACTCAGGGCTTAAAAAACTTGTTGTCGCTAATACTGTTCCGCTGAATATCAAATCTAAGAAGATCGAAGTGCTTGATGTATCTAGATTGTTTGCGCATGCTATACTAAGGAATAACGAAAACCAATCAATAAGCGCGCTGTTTAAAGTGGAGTAAGAAAAAAAACCATACCTGATCTGCTTTCAGGTATGGTTTTTAGTCACAGATTATTCATTGCTGTTATTTTCTTTTCCTCCGGGAAAAAAATCTCATTCCTGCCATACCTAAGGCAAAGACCACCGGCAATTCCATTCCGAATAATCCGCACTTTTTGCCATCCTTTTTATCTTTGTCTCCAGCGCTTTCTCCGTCACTTTTTACGGTAGCCGTTAAAACCAGGTCTTCTTTCAGGTCCTTTAAAGATCTTTCCCACTTAACTTTCTTACCGTCTTTTATTCCATTGGTTTTCAGCACTTCGTCAGGAAACTCAAACTCATACACTAATTCATATTTACCTGCATTCATGGTTTTAGCGGCAGAAGTATCCTGCTTAATTACATATTCAAATTCCGCTCCCTCTTTTCCCTCTTTCCATGTTGGCGCAACTTTCGCGAAACCGCTTGCACTGTTAAGCTTATTCAGATCGTCAAATTCAATGCTTACGTTTACGTGTTTTGTTGAATCATCCAGTTTATCTTCAATTTTTATATCCTTTACTTCGTTATTGGATGAAGAATATTTACTTTTTATCTTACCCTCATCAAAACTGAACCCACCTAATTCCTGTTTGTTTTTCACATTTTTCATTTTTGTCCAGTAATGCAGGTTTATTGAACCTGAACCGTCTTTTTCTATTTTTCCTTTTTGATTAACATTTACACAACCGGTTATAAAAAATATCCCCAATAAGAATATTGATAATAATAATTTGATTTTCATTTCTGGTTTTCTCCTTCTTATTTAATTAAAATCATTTTATTTGTTTGAAAAAATTCACCCGCCTGCAAAACACAGAAATAAATTCCGCTTGAAAGTTTTGATGCGTCAAAAGTAATATTGAACTTGCCCGAAGCAAGTGTTTCATTTACCAGCGCTTTCACTACTCTGCCTGTAACATCGTATACGTTTAGATTCACATGCGAAGAAAACGGAATTTCAAAAACAATTTCCGTGGTGGGGTTAAAAGGATTAGGATAATTCTGATATAACATGAAATTCCCGGGTATTTCATTTGCTGACTGATTTAAACCCGTGATAATACCACCGAAATTAGAAATATAACCTATATTTCCCGCGGCATAACCATTAATTGTTGTTGGCATAAAACACGCATTGATATCTGCATTCAGCGGTTCCTGCTGCAAAACCCAGGTATTTCCGCCGTTGGAAGTAATGAGCCTTGTTCCTGATTCGCCAACACACATTCCGCTCATTTCAGAAGAAAAATGAATATCTGTCAGGTTATTTGTTGTTCCGGATGGTAACAGACTCCAGTTTTGACCGTTGTTTGTTGTTCTGTAAATTTTGCCGGCAGTACCGCAAACAAATCCTGTTTGCTGACTTGGAAAGCTTATACCAAATAAATTCCCCGGCAAAGTTGCCGCATTTTGCCATGTAGTTCCGCCATTTGTAGTTCTGCCTATCGTACCGCTCTCGCCCAATACCCAGCCTGTTTGCTGATTTACAAATTTGATCTCAGCAATTTCCTGGTTAAATGAATAAACTTCACTCCAGTTACTGCCGGAATTTGTTGTTTTAAACAGCTTCTCTGTTGCTACTGAAGTTGTAGCCATTGCCCAACCGGTGTTAACATCATAAAAACTAATTGAAGTTATAGTGACTGTTCCCGGAATTGTTATTAAAGACCAGTTTAGCCCGCCATTTGTGGTTTTCATAATCGTCGCCGCGCTTCCGTCATTTATCGGACCATTATTACCCCCTGCAAAACCTGTTGTCGTGTTCACAAAGCAAACAGAGTTCATGAAATGAGTATTCGCCATTACCAAAGTGTTCCAGTTCGCGCCGCCGCTGGTCGTCTTTAAAATATATTCCGTTCCGCAAACAGCATAACCTGTCAGCGGTGAAGGAAAATATATTTCTTCTATGCCTCTTCCTGTTCCCGCCAATCCCTGAACCTGGCTCCAGTTTAAACCTAAATTTGTGCTTTTCATTACATTGCCGCGCTCACCAAATGCAAGAAAATTGCTGTTTGGTCCGTATGCCAGACAATTATATTGAGGCGAATTCACGCCGCCCGGGACTACAGCAGTAAAATTCGTGCCGTTGTTAGTTGAAAGGATAATTGAGCCGTCATCAGCGGCAGCAATAATATAACCGGGAGAAATAATGCTATTCAGATCAGAAGTTACACCTGTATTTAATGTCACCCAGTTTGCGCCAAGATCAGTTGAACGGATAATTTTTCCGTCACCGCCGCAGACTAAAATATGTGCCGGAATTACTTCCAGGGCATTATATGAAGATGCTGCAGGAGCGCCTGCATTTATCCAGTTTACACCGGAATTTGTTGTCTTAAACACTTCTCCAGTACTTGTACAAAGAAAACCATTTGGTACGGTATATATTCTCATATCCATTATATCTCCGGTTGTTACTGCTAAGATCTCTGTTCCCCAATTCGCTCCGCCGTTGGATGTCCTGAAAACTCTTCCGGATTCACCGCCTGCAATAATGGTATTCAGATTTAAATAAATAATACAACGAATGATATCTGTAGTACCAACATTTATTGGTGTCCAGTTCGCCCCTGAATTAGTTGATCTCAGCAATGTTCCAAAATCACCGGCAACAATCACATTATTTGTATCGTACACAGCCACTGAAAACAGATCAAAAGTGGTACCTGTATAAAGTTCTGTCCAGGTATTCATCAGATCATTTGATTTTCTTACAGCACCATTTTCGCCTACTGCAAAGTACTTATTCCCGGCAGGATTATGCACTCCTTTAAATACATTATTATATGAAGGCAAATACAACTGTGTTGACCATTGAGTAAAATTTTGAGCAGTACAGCCCAGTAAAATAAACAGAGTTACTATTAGTTTCATTTATTGTTATCCTTCAATTTATTTTTATTTTTATTATTCTGAATTTCCGTTAAAAATCTGCTGCAAGCTTTGTTTAAAACAACATCGGTATTTACGTTAAGTATATTCTGGATCTGTTTGATCATATTGTGTGTTTCCGGACTTAACCTGTAGCCTTTTGATATTTTTATATCATTTATTTTTTCCATTTCATTGCGCATTGTTTACAAACTTAGTTTATAGTGATGTGCACATTCAAAGAAATTTTATGCTGTTTTTTTCCATTAATTTTTCTTAGTGTTCATTAATCCTTGCAAATTGCTTCAATTTTCAGCATTTTGTTCTTCAAATTTTTCCAAAAAATCGCATAAATACACTGAAATTTGATCGAACACAAATTAATTGACGTTTTGAGAACTTTTTCAGAAATCGAATTCTCTGAATTTGATAAGTTTCTGAGGTCACCTTTTCATAATGAAGGAAGAAACTACTCGGGGGTATTGAAAGCGGTAAAAAAATATTATCCCGCGTTTGATCATAAAAATTTCACAAAAGAAGATCTTTTCCGGGCTGCATATCCGGGAGAAGAATTCAACGCGAATAAGCTTAATATCGCGTTTTCAAGGTTATATAAAGCTTCAATGGAGTTTTTAGCAATTTACAGTCTTAAGTCAAATGATTTTGAAACCAACAGGCTAACGCTTGGCGAACTTAACAGGAGAAAGCTTTACCACATGTTTGATAAATTGCTTCCTGAAACCGCAAACCTGATCAAGCCAAACTCTGATTTCAGTGAACGATATTTTGAAGAAAAAAGTCTTTTATACCGTATTGCCGCCGAGAAAATATTTTCCGCAGAAGAAATCTATTCCCGTAAAAAGGAAATAGCCAAACGGACTGAATATACTTTATATTCAGTGGTAAATAAGATAATACTGTGCAGGTATGATCTTTCACTTTTCCACAATGAATTCGGGTCAGAATTTGATACAGGATTTATCGATCTTTTTTTCAAGGATGTGAACATAGAAAACATTCTCGAAAGCCTCAGAACTTCCGGATCAGTTTACTATTCTGTGCTTGCTTTAAAATATTACGGCCTGCTCTTAAGGACACCATGCGATGATGAAATTTATGAGAAATACAAAGAACTTTTTTATTCACACTTTAACGAACTGAGCTTTAGCGAAAAATTTGTTTATTTCAATAACATGACGGGTTTCTGTATCAGAAAAAGCAACGATGGACATAAAGCTTATGATACTGAACTTATGGGAATATACAAAGAAATGCTGCTGCACAAATTATTCGGACATTCCCGGGAAGAATATTTTGATCTATCTCATTACAGGAACATGCTTCTGGTTGCACTGGATATAAATGATCTTGAGTTTACCGGGGACCTCATAAATAAATACTCTAAATACCTTATCCCTCAGTATAAAGAAGACATGGTAAACTATTCAAAAGCAAAACTACATTTCGCCTTAAAAAACACTGAGGTTTCATTAAAGTATGCGTCAAAAGTGAAACAGGATTTTTTTCTTTTCAAATCTGATATCAAAATTTTGCTGCTCCAGCTGTATTTTGATTCAGGCTTTTATGAAGAATTATTTTCGCTCATCGATTCTTTTAAGCACTTTATTGCAGGCAGCAGTGATATATCTGATGCACGAAAAACAAGGTATATGAACTTTCTGAAATATTTATCAGTAATAACAAAGCTTAACATACATTCTGACTCAGAAAAAAGCTTAAAAGTAAAATCTGAGTTAACCTCGGCCAGAGATGTTGCTTTGAGTAACTGGCTGTTAAGTAAAGTCAGATGAAACATGTTCATAAAACCAAATAATTGCATTTTTTTGAACTTTTTACCGCCAAATTTCGTTTAAATTGGTGAATAAAAGTAAATTAATTTACATTGAAAATAGCGGGGTATTTTGCTATTTTTCAGGTATTAAAAAATCAAAAAACACACCCCGGAGCGAAAGCTTAATTTTATGGGTAAAAAACTTAAATTGGAGGATTACACTATGTCAGAAGAAAAAGGCGTAGCAAAAGGTCTGTTCCTTGGATTCCTGGCCGGCGGAATTGTTGGCGGCGTTTTGGCACTTTTATATGCGCCAAAAAGCGGTAAAGAACTTCGCGAGGATATAAGGAACAAAAAGGACGAAATGCTTGATGATGCAGAGGAATATATTGATATCGCAAAGCACAAAGCGCAGGATATTATCAACGAAGGAAAAAAACGTTCAGAAGAATTAATTTCTGACGCCAAAAAGAAAGCAGGAAACCTGCTTGATGATGCCAACAAGATACTGAATGTTGCAAAAGAAAAAACATCATCATCATATGAAGTTGCAAAAGAAAAGATCATCGATGAGTCAGCTAAGGTTAAAGACGCAATTAAAGCCGGCGTTGACGCCTACAAAGATGAACGCAGCAAAAATTAAACAGCGCATATTTTAATTTATAATCATTGTAAATTTAAGAGGCAGTTAAATGCAGGAATTAGAATTCATCTCTGGCATTGCCGTTGTTGCGCTGTATGTAGCTTTGATAGCGCTGGTAATATACCTCATAAGGGCAATAAAACGTATTGTCAGCGCTATCGATAATATCAACAGCACAATTGATAATATCGAATCGAAAGTTGATCATATCACCACAAAAACCGAACCTTTAATTGAAAACTCTCTTCTGATTACAAACGATATCAAAGAGATCTCTTCAAACCTCAAAATTCAATCAGCAAAAATAAACGGAATTGTAGATACTGTTAAGGATACTACGGATTCTATTGTTAATTTTGAGCAGAAGGTTCAGAAAGAAGTGGAAACCAATGTGTTTGATGCATTGAATATGGTCAGCGCATTATCAAAAGGGATTAAATCATTTTTAAATGTTCTTTCAGGCAGCAGGAACGGTTCTGAAAATAAAAAAAGGATCAAAACTTACGAAACTGAAGACGAACTGTATTAGTTGTTTTACGCGGTTTTTTTGCTGCATTTTTGACTAACTTTAAAACGGCAATCCCGCATCACAATACAACTGAATAGAAATTAGTTTAAATAATTATTATTTACTGCAGTAAATTACCGGCAGCATGCTGCCTGCAGTAAATTTGCACTATTAATTAGAAGGGGCAGAATATTTTGGGTAACATCTCACCGGAAAAAATCAGGAACGTCGTAATTGCGGGGCACGGCGGTTCCGGAAAAACTCTACTCGCTGAATCTATCCTTTACACTACCGGAGCAATTAACCGCCTGGGAAGCATTGAAGACGGCTCTACTACTTCAGACTACAGCAAAGACGAAATATCAAGAAAAATATCCATTAACTCCTCTGTGCTTAATACCCATTGGGAAGATTACAAGCTCAATATTATTGATACACCGGGGTACACAGATTTTACAGGTTCTGTAAAATCTTCTATGAGGATAATGGATACTGCCCTGATTGTAGTTAATGCATCCGAAGGTGTTGAAGTTGGCACAGAAATTGCAGTCAACTATGCCAAAGAATACGGTATAGAGATATGTTTTGTTGTCAATAAGCTTGATTACGAAAAGTCTGATTTTGATTCAACAATGGCGCAGCTTAAAGAAAATTACGGCGGCCATGTTGCTGAACTTCAGTTCCCCGTTAACCAGGGATTTGGTTTTGACAGCATTGTAGATGTACTCAAAATGAAACTTCTTAAGTTTAACCCCGATGGAAAAGGTGATTACACCGAGCATGATATCCCCGACGCATTAAAGGAAAAAGCAAATTCGCTTCACCAGGAGCTTATTGAAATTGTAGCCGAAGAAGACGAAGAGCTTATGAGCCGTTTCTTTGATGAAGGCGGTACGCTTACTGAAGAAGAGCTTATTGAAGGGCTTTCAAGAGAAATTAAGGCAAAGAAAATACTTCCGGTGCTCTGCACCGCCGGTTTACCGGGTGTTGGCGTAAAACCGCTAACTGAATTTATATGCAAATACTGCCCAAGCCCATTGGATGCAGCCCCGTTCATGGCAAAGAAGACCGGCAGCGATGATTACGTTGAAGTTGCCCCTGATCCAAACGGCGCGCCTGCGGTTTTTGTATTTAAAACACTAAGCGAGCCGCATGTTGGTGAAATGTCATTCTTCCGTGTGCTATCAGGCAGCGTTGGCGCTGGTGTTGACCTTACAAATCAGAACAGGAACAAAATTGAGCGACTGACACAGATATTTCAGATGAACGGCAAAAACAGAAAAGATATGACAACAGCCGTTACAGGAGATATAGGCGCAGTTGTAAAATTAAAAGATACCCATGTAAATAACACGCTTTCCGGTAAGGGCCTGAATGTAATGATAGACCCTATCATTTTCCCGGAAGCGTTGATAGAGCAGGCATTGAAATCGAAGCAGAAAGGTGATGAAGATAAAATTGCTTCCGGCCTTGCGCATTTGCACGAAGAAGACCCGACATTCCTCTTCCATTTTGATCCTGAATTGGGTCAGACCATAATTTCCGGCCAGGGTGAACTTCATCTTGCGATTATCATTGCAAGGCTGAAAGAAAAATACGGTGTTGAAGTTAATATTGTTCAGCCCAAAATTCCTTTTAGAGAAACTATTAAAGGTAAAGTTGAAGATGTTGAGTATAAGCATAAAAAGCAATCCGGAGGTCACGGCCAATACGGTCATGTACACTTAAGGCTGGAGCCCCAGAAGCGCGGTGTTGGATTTGAATTTGCCAATGAAGTAGTTGGCGGTGCAATACCCACTAAGTTCATACCCGCTGTTGAAAAAGGGGTTGTTGAGGCTCTTTTAAAAGGACCCGTTGCGCATTACCCTGTTGTGGACGTAAAAGTGACCGTTCATTTCGGTTCATACCATGATGTTGATTCATCAGAAATGGCATTCAAGATCGCCGGTGCGCAGGCATTCAAAAAAGGATTCCTTGAAGCAAAACCGGTTTTGCTTGAACCGATTTACGAAATTGAAGTAACCGTTCCTGAAACATTCATGGGTGATGTAATGGGTGATATTTCCTCACGCAGGGGAAAAATATCCGGAATGGATTCCAGCGGCAAAATGCAGATCATCAAAGCTACTGTTCCGCTGGCTGAAATTCACGATTACGCTACAAAACTTCGTTCAATAACTCAGGGCCGCGGAATTTTCAAACGCCGCTTTTCGCACTACGAAGAGGTGCCTAAGGAAATTGAAACAAAGATAGTGGCCGAAGCCCAGAAGGAACAGGAAGAAGCTCACTAGTACCTAATACAGTAATTGCGAAATTATTTTTGTTTTCAAAAACCCCGGATCAACAGTTCGGGGTTTTTTTATTATGAGCATTTAAATTCTAAATAAACTATTTTTGAATTATGGAAAAACTCTGGTCACCGTGGCGCTCACAATATATAGATACATTTAAGGAAGAGAAAGAACCGCTTCCCGGATCATTATTCACAAGGATACTTGCTGAAAATGACGACCGGAAGAATTACCTGCTCTACCGGGGAAAAACTTGTTTCATTATAATGAATCTTTACCCGTATAACAGCGGGCATTTGATGATAGTGCCGTATAAAGAAGCCAGGGAGCTTGCTGAGCTTGATGAAGATACAAGGCTTGAAATGTTCGCGCTGCTTGAGCTTGGAACAAGGGCACTAAACGATGTTATGAAGCCGCATGGATTCAATATTGGCGCAAACCTGGGCAGAGTCGCAGGTGCGGGAATTGAGGATCACCTGCATTTTCACATCGTCCCCCGCTGGAACGGCGATACCAATTTTATGCCTGTGCTGAATGATGTTAAGGTAATTTCAGAAGAAATGGGAAGAACATTTGATAAACTAAAGAAATCGTTGGATAAGTTGACAAAATAGCCCCTTTTAACTATCTAAAATTTTACTTATTTTTGTAATTCTGTTGAAAAATCGCTCCCATCGACTAGGGGTTAGGTCATCACTCTTTCACAGTGGAAACACGGGTTCGAATCCCGTTGGGAGCGCGAAAAGCCTCAAAATCACTTGGTTTTGAGGCTTTTTTATATTCAAAATTAATTATATTCACAAAATTAGAATATAAAGTTAATCACATATTCAAATATGAATAATTTACAGCTATTTATTGTTTTACTTGGCGGTTACAATAAAGGCGACCTGCTCGAATCACATAACTTGTATATTGGTGTTGGCACAGACCTTGAATTAATGAAGCCATATATGAAAAAATTCTGGCCCGCGGCCACACATATTGATGCTTATATGATGTTAAATCATGTTGATGGATTTGATATTGCCGTAAAAGAAGGCACCCCGCGCGGAAACGGATATCCAATGCTGGTAATTGGCAATATAGGCTATTACAAAGAAGGTCACTTCACTGAGTTCCACAAACTAATGCCATTTGTTCTTAAGGATGAAAACGACAGTATCCATCAGAAGCTGAAACGAGATCCTGATTTTACAGAAGGTCAGTCTCTTGCAGAAGCGGTACGTTCGCATCTGGATGACAAACACGTTGTTAGCGCATTTGATGTTGATGATGTCATCAATGTTCAGAAGAATATCCCCGGTTATGTTATTGAACTTACCTCGTCTGAGAAGAAAAAAGAAAATATTCTCAGTCTGGGATATCAGTTTACCGATCTGAAAAATATGAAACTATAATATTGTCTTCAATAGTATTGTATTCAAGAATATTGTATTCAATTTCAAAAAATATTCGGTATTCTCTCTGGGACACTTTCCCATCCTTTATGCTGAAAAACAATACCATTTCGTCATTTTCTGCATTCTTCCTGCAAAAATGTTTGGGACATTTTAAATAATTTTTCTTTGATTGAATTCTATTTTATCCGCAAATTTATATCAATTTATTTTTGAGAACGATATAAAAAGGAGAGTTTATGAAGAAAAATTATTCAAACCTTTTGCTTCTTTTGTTTCTGTTACCTCTGTTCATAACCGGGTGTTCTGATGATAATACTACCACCAATCCAACTGATCCGGGAAGCGGCAACGGAATTTCACAAAGCGTAACATCTGACCAAAGGCAGACCATAGAGTTTGACGGTTTCAGGCTTGAAGTCCATACAGGCGATGTACCAAGAAACAGCAACGGCACAGCAGGCACGGTAACCTTTTCGCTGAATACTTCATCAACAATTGAAAGCGGAATACCACCGGTAACATCCGGTTATTCTGTGATAGGCAAATACCTGAAAGCGGGTCCCGAATCATTTAACTTCAATTCACCTGTACAGTTATTTTTCCCCGCCGGCAATGAATCTTCCCCGCAGGATCTTGCCGTATTGCAATATTCTGATGCTACTCAGGACTGGAGGATAATTCCAACATCCGCAATTGATACTGCCGGCAGAAAAATAGGCGTCGACCTGCTTTCACTTGGTTATTATGTATTGGTTAAACAGAATCTATCAGATAACACAGATTTCAGGCAGGGCGGCTGTGTGTATGACTGTCCCCCGGAGCCATTTATGAACTACATTTTGACGGTTCAGAGTGTAACCCCCGAAAAACCTTCTATACTCAGTCAATACAGCGGCGGTTTGATTGGTCAGGCTTATATGGGACCCATTTTCCTTGGCTGCCAGTTTGACAGGACCAAAGCTATTGTTCCGCAGGGTTCAATCAGCTTTTGGGTAACAAGAAGCAATTGCCAGGCTAACCCTCCTGTAATTGAAACATACAGCATTCCTGCGCCTGTTACAGTAAGCGACCCGCTGGTCTTCAATGGCTGGTCAACCTATGATGCACAGGTTTACGTTCCGTTCTGTCTTCCGGCAGGCGGCTCGTGGGTAGCAGGCAGACCCGAAAACTGGCCGCCGCCAACTGTTCCGGTTGGTACCGGTATCCTGCAGGCAACATTGACTTGGGTAAATACATCAAGCAATGCCGCTGATCTTGACCTTCATTTGTATGGACCAAACAACCTGCACATTTTCTGGCAAAATACAACCAGCGCGAACTTTTCGCTGGATAGAGACTGGCAGTCTCAGAACGGGAATGCTATAGAAAACATTTTCAGTACTACAACCACTGTGCCATCAGGTGATTACAGGGTAAATGTTGCTCACTTTTCCGGTTTTTCCAAAAGCTTCAACTGCAGGGTAATTGTTAACGGCAGTGTTACCAATTATTCCGGCAACCTGGGCGGCGGTTCCGTTGATGTCAGATCATTCACAATACCATGATATTACTTTTCATTTTGAACACATCACGGAATTGAAACTCAAAAATGCCTCAATAACAAAGTTATTGAGGCATTTTATCAATACTGCTGTTTGTTTTATTTCGTAGAATACTTTTATCTAATCTCGCTAAAACTTCCTGTAATGGTATACTTTTTCATTCACTCCCAAATAATAATTTATACCTATTCCAAATGAACCCCATGCGAATTGCCTGTAACCTGAATACAATTGCCCGTTGCTAACTTTCTGATCATTAAGTTCCAGTTCACCCGGGCTATCTGAGATCTTGCTTTCTTTCAGCCAAAGATTTGCATGTGTGAATTTAAGCCCGAAACTTAAACCAAAATTTTTATTTATCAGGTATTCAAATCCGGAATAAATATTCAAGCCTATCCTGAACGCGGGATTGATGCTGTATTCATTTGTGCCGCCATCATCTGTGATCTGAGCTTTCCCCGAAATTATGCTTCCAAGAATTCCAATGCCTGCAAATGCGCGCAATTTAAGTCCGGGATTAAAATTATCTTCAAGTCCAAAGGAAATTGAATAGACATCGTATTTCACAAAATCCTGTTCCTTTTGCTCTGCAAATAGTTTATTAAACTTACTTGTGAACCTGTTGTACATCAGTGCAGAGGTCAGCCTCAGGTTACCTGCTTTGTGCAAAGGGAACTTTGCAGTTACGTTCGCGCCGAATCCGTGCCTTACGCCAAAATTCTTGCCGGTAATAAACTGCTCCTGGTTCAGGTCACCGTTATCATTTGCTGAAAGCTCAAACACACCATAATCATAGTCAACAGCAAACTGCAGTGTTAATACAGGTGCATTACGGATAGTCAGTTTTATATATTCGTGCGTTCTGCTTTCGGTTGAATCTGAGCTGCTCCCTAAATATGCTCTTGTTTGGGATACCGGATGGAATATGATTGAACACAAAAAGAAAAGGGTTAATATTCTTCCTTGAAGAATCATAATACCTCCCGCAATTTCTATTTAGAATCTCTGGAAAATCTGTCCTTACACAAAAATAATACAATATTGCCGCCATTGATACATATTAACAGAAGCATTTTCATTTCATTCCACTCTATCTAATAGAGTACACATTGCATTATTTGTTCATCAAATAAGTTAAGCAAAAGCAGAAATAATATTTATTAACATACTTTTACATATTGTTACAGTAAAAACAGAAACTTATGATATATTTGTAAGTAGAAAAGTAAACACAATAACTAAATAAAGATAATATGAAAACCACAAAAATTTTACTTGCTTACTTGATGATGTTCATTTCTTACAATTCACTTTTCGCCGGTAACCTCAACAATTACACCGGGCGTGTTCTATTTGCCGAAACGGATGGAGATCTTCTGACTATTGATAAGGATATTGATAATAGTAACTGCACCTGCACATGCGATGCATGCAGAAACTGCGATCACAGATCGCCTGACAGGGAAGTTGGGTATTACGATGAATACAGGCCAATGTCAAACCGAGATTTTGCAGAATTTAAGCAGCTGATATCAGACAGAACTTTTGAATCCACAAAAATGGATATGACTAAGAGCGTTATAGATCTTAATTATTTTTCCACAGAACAGATTAAAGAAATATTGACATGGTTTGTATTCGAATCAAATAAACTTGACCTTGCAAAATATTCATTCAGAAATACAGTTGATCCTCAGAACTACTACAAACTATATAACTCATTTACATTTGAGTCAAGCGTAGTTGACCTGGATAATTACATAAAAAATTACAGATGAAAGTAAACAAAAAAAATTCCGGTTAGTGAAAATTAACCGGAATTTTCTGCTTAAAAATATAGCTCACTTTTTTCTTTTGTTCATCATAAGATAGTTCCAGCTTAAAGCCAGCCCCTGATCCATTGGATAGATAATCTGGTCATCTTCTGCGTCTATTTTAACGTTTACTTCCATTCCTTCCTGAACTTTTGGCGCTCCCATAGGATATACTTCCCACACACATTTCGCCCTGTAAGGTTCTTTGTATGCATTGGATACTTCAAGTGTGAATTCATAGCCCTGGTAATGCCCACCGCTGCCTGTACCTCGTATGCCTGCAGCATGAGATCCAATGATAGTTGCTTTTCCCTTTTCGGCTTTTGCTATTCTGGCATCTCTTTCGGCAAGCATTTTCGCGCCGCTTTTTGATGCGAACATAAAAAAACCAATGATGGCTGCAAAAACTCCCACAATAATTAATACTTCGATCATAATAATAGATATTAATTTTTAAAATCCCATTCTTTTTTCTTCGTGAATTTCTGTTTCCAGCTCTTTTACATCTGCAAGGGTTACAGTTCTTATCATTTCAAGGGTCCTTTTTTCCTTATTGATTTCCGCCAATCTGAGATTTTGGTTCTTCACAGCTTCACTGAGCGATTTCCGTATTTCGCGGGCATTCCCGAAAAATTTATCCCTGGAGCTGTGAAGCGAAAGTATATGCTTCTTGAAATATTCTGACGCTTCCGGATCAAATTCAAGTTCCTGTGATAATAAAATTACTTTGGCGATCGAAAACAGTTCATCAGGAGTATAGTCAGGAAAATTGAATTTCCGGTCAAACCGTGATTTCAGCCCGGGGTTCATTTTTAGAAAATTTTCCATTTCACCGGTATACCCCGCGCAGATCACAACAAATTCGCCCCGGTTATCTTCCATTCTCTTTAAGATGATCTCTATAGCCTCTTTCCCGAAATCGTTATCACTTGAACCCATCAGGGAATAAGCCTCGTCGATAAAAAGTACTCCGCCCATCGCTGCATCGATCTTCTCAGCAGTTTTTATCGCCGTTTGACCAATGTAACCCGCAACCAGTTCTTCCCTGTCAACTTCAACCAAATGGCCCCGTTCCAGCACTCCCAGCGCCCTGAATATTCGCGCCATTATTCTGGCAACGGTTGTTTTTCCCGTACCCGGGTTCCCGGTGAACACAGTGTGAAGCGAAAATGACCGCGTGACATCCTTTCCTATTTCGCGGTAATACCTTACAAGCTTAACCATTTCGTGTATATCGCTTTTCAGCTCCTGCAGTCCCACAAGTTTATTTAACTCTCCAAGTGAATCACGCATCAGTTCTTCATCAGGGGGAATATCAACCCATTTATGCTCTTTCTTTTTGAAAATATCCCTGATATCCTCAACGGTAACCACTGAAATGGCCTTTTCATCAATTGTTTCTAGATTCGTATTTCCATCCATTATTCTCAAACCTAGATTCATTTTACCTTCATCTACAAGTGAGTTCACATACCGGGCATTGCCAAAAGTCCTATCCCTGTCGCGGTACGCTTCTACAAGTTTAGTGTACAGGAATTCCTCCGCATCCTTATCAAGATCAACATCTATCTGCTCTGCGTGGTAATTTCCAATTTGAAGAAGTTCTGTTGGAGAATAGTCAGGAAAATGGAAATAACGGGTAAACCTTGATTTCAATCCCGGGTTTGATTCGATAAAATATTCCATTTCTTCAGGATAACCTGCAACGATGACTGCGATATCACCCGGTCCGTCGCTTATTTCTTTTATTAGTATTTCAATAACTTCTTTGCCATAGTCTTTTTCTGTATCTCCTTTTCTGGCAAGTGAGTACGCTTCATCAATGAAAAGTATGCCGCCCCGCGCTTTCTTTATTGCATCTTTCACTTTAGGTCCGGTCTGACCTATAAATTCGCCTATAAGGTCAGCCCTGTCTACTTCATGCACATGCCCCTTGCTTAAGATGCCAAGATTTTTGTAAATTTTTCCAAGCATCAATGCAACTTTGGTTTTACCTGTTCCGGGATTTCCCGTAAAAACCGCATGCAGATTTATCCTTTCGGTATCATCAAAACCCTTTTCTTTTCTTAGCTTAACAAACTTCAGATAATCATACAGATCATTTATATTCTCTTTGATAGTTGAAAGACCTATCATCTCATTTATCTCTTTCATTATCTCCGCTTCGGTCAGCTCTTTATCCTCTCCGGCTTTACCCTGCTTCCCCTGAAATGACATACTCTCCCCAGGGAGGTAGAATTTACCGGGTTCCGTATCAATTTCCTCTTCATCAGCAAACTTCACATAAACAGTGCCAAGCAGCTGCTCCAGAAGAACAATCTCAATTATATATTCACCATCATACCAGCTTCCGGGCTCCTTGCTTCCCCATCCCCGCGCAAATCTGATATTTTTCAAATTATTGTTATATGTGTAATAATCAACAATTTCTGCCCTATTCTCTCCGGCTTTGCCTCTGATCCTGATGAAGAACTCACCCTGCCATGCACTTTTGCCAAACTGAAGATTCTCACCCTCAATTTCTATCCACATATATCTTGTCTTAGCGGCACTGAATACCTTCAGATAATTTCTCTGCCCATATGGTACGTCTTCAAAAGGGGCCTCGTATAACTTCACCGAATTCAGCGCGAAATACGGATTACTTTCTTCGGAAATTTCACCTTCATCAAGCATATGAAAATTCGCTGAACCAAGCAGTACACCCTCACACCATGCTTCCCAGCGGTATGACCCCTTTGTCCAGTATGCTCCGGGATCCGCTTTTCCCCAGGAATACCTTACATAAGCTATATCTTCATTGCGTGTGACGGTTTGTGTTACGGGCTTATCGCACAATGTTATATTATTGGCGTCAAAAGCTTTAAAGTTCACAGTGATCTGCCAGTCTGCTTCATCAAACTTCAAATTGTATAAAGCAAGCTCAACATAAATATACTTGATAGATCTTACGCTGAATACCTGCCGGTATTTCTTTTGTGTACCGTAAAGCCATTCATTGCTTCCGTGAACCTTAATTGATCTGAATTTATAATTTCCGGTCTGAACTGTATTATTTTGTACCATATTTTACAATCATAAATGTATGTTATTTTAATTTCAATGTAAAACAATACATTCAGTAAAAATAAAAAAGGCGCATGTTAAAAGCGCCTTTGGTTCAAAAAATACAGCAAAAGATCTACTTATCTATCCAGGCTTTTCGTATCATTAACTGCTCGGCAGTTGGTGCTTTTACCGGCTGCAATACAAACTGCTCTTCCTTTTCAACCATATAGGTTTCGGCTTTTAAAATTACTTTTAAAAGGCTTGCACCGTTGCTTTTCCTCATTACAGTTATCTCAACCACGTCACCCGGTTTAGCATTCATTTCAAAATCGCGGCTGATAAATCTGAAATTATGAGTATTTACTTCTTTGCCGTTCACTGCTATCACATTATCGCCAGTCTTTAATCCAAGTTGCCTGCCAAAATCATAAACCTCAACAACTTCAAGCGTACCGCTGTCATTATATTGAAGCGCGGCTCCTATCATTGCCGGCACTTTCTTTTTAAGTTTGTCAAAATACTCATACCCCGCGTATTCCAGAAATTGCTTATATGGTATTTTTTTATTTCCCTCAACATACGACCTGAAGAATTCTCTGATCTCCGGGTAGGTCATCTCAGTGATTATATCAAACAGTTCTTCATCATCAAACGCTTCATCAGGCCCGAATTTTTTGCCCAGATCATTCTTAAGCTGCTGCAATCCGTACTTTCCGCCCGAAAGTTTCAGCAAATACAGGTCAAGGCACATATTTATCAATGCTCCTTTTTGGTACACATTGATATACTGAGATTTATACTTATCCAAAGCACCCTTGCTAAGTTCTGTAAAAGGAAGTGTATCATTTAAGTAAAGCATGGAAAAATACATTTTTTGCTGTACTTTGTTAAAAAACTGCTCCTGAGTAATTATTCCGTGCTTAACCTGAGAATGTATCGCGTAATATTCTGTCGAGCCCTCATACAGCCACAGGTGTTTGCTCATTACGGGATTGATAAAATCGAAATCGCCAATTTCTTTTGAATGTATCCCAAGCGGTGTTACTATATGGAAAAACTCGTGAGATACAACATCCCTGAATGGCTGAATAAATTCCTCATTTGTTACTTCGGGATAACAAAAGGTAGTGGATTTAAAATGTTCCAGGGCTCCCGCAGCATTAGACCTGAATCCTGCATCAGAGAGATATACCAGGACTGAATATTTATCAGCAGGCAGCTCGCCGCCAAGATACTCTCCCTGTGCTTTGAAAAGTTCGGCAGTATGCTCAGCAAGATAATTTGCCGTGATCTTCTTGTTTGGAGAGTAAACAGAAAGCAGTACCCGTGTGTTGTTTACCATTACAGATGCAGTATCCGGTATAGTATACATCATAGGGTTATCATGCAGATCAAAATAATTTTTCGGATAGTATACATCTTTCCCGTCTTCTGTAAAGGCAAGCGGCATTGAAGTTGAACCGTAAAACCCATCCGGTTTTTTGACTGATACAGTGTACGGCATATCTTTAAAACCATCAAAATATCCTATAAGGGTGAAATTATTCAGCATGAAAACTTTGCCTGAATCTATGCAGGTTCCCGTTGGCTCAAATACCACAGGGGTGCTTTCAGAATTATAAGTATCTTCAACCCTGTACCTGATCTTATGCAATCTCTCAGCACTCAAAATTTCCCAGGTGTTTGTATCAATTCTGTTTACAACCAGTTCTTTACCTTCGATATCAACTGCCGCAAAATCCGATATAAATCTTCCGAAATTGTTGATCACATACGTACCCGGAACTATTTTGGGCATGTAATATCTGATGGATGAAGAGTTTATTTTTGGGGGCTCAACTTCTATTATGAGCGAGTGATCTGAAGCGGCCATGGTCAGATCTATTTCCGCAATTGTTCTTGGTTCATGGGTCTGCTTGGTCAATTCGCCCTGCGAATACGAGACACTTATTGCCGAAAATAACAACGTCACAATAAAAATGATGTTTTTGACGCTTTTCATATGAATATTAAGTTAAATTATGTTGTTGATTACTAATTAGATGCAAAAAACCCTCCCGGGGTTTCAGGAGGGTTTAAAATAAAAACAAATATTACATTAATTTAATTCACACAAACAAACTTACCGCATAATAGCATAAAGCGCCCACAAGACCGGAAAGCGGAATAGTAAGTACCCAGGCCCAAACAATTTTTCCAGCAACACCCCACTTTACTGCGGAAAGCCTTTTGACGCTGCCTACTCCTAATATTGAGCCGGTGATTGTCTGGGTAGTGCTTACAGGAATGCCGAATAAGGCAGTCATAAGGAGTGTTGTTGCTCCAGAAAACTCAGCGCAGAATCCGCCAATGGGCTTAAGTTTTGTGATCTTCATTCCCATTGTTTTCACAATTCTCCATCCTCCAAAAAGTGTACCCAACCCAATTGCCAAATGGCATGCCATTACCACCCAAATGGGTACATAAAACTCATCCTGGAATTTTGCCGCAACCATAACAGAGACAATTATACCCATTGTTTTCTGAGCGTCATTTGAACCGTGGCCAAAACTATAGAATGCTGCAGATACCAGCTGCAGCTTTCGGAAGACGCTGTCAACAGCCCGGGGCTTCTTGTTTTTCACAATCCAGCTTGTTACCAGCATGTTTATTAAACCCAGAATAAAACCCATAACGGGGGCTAAAAAAATGAACAGTACCACTCTTTCAAATCCGCCCCAGATAATTACATCCCATCCCAGTTTTGCAATTGCCGCCCCGCCGTATCCGCCAATAAGTGCATGGGAAGAACTTACCGGAATACCATAATACCATGTAAATATGTTCCAGAATATAGCGCCCAGCAAGCCGGCCAAAATCACATAAATATCTACGCTATCCAGCTTAACAAGTCCGCTGCCAACTGTCTTTGCAACAGCTTCACCAAATGCGAAGGCCGCCGCAAAATTGAAAAAGGCTGCAAACATAACAGCCTTTTGCGGGGAAAGCACCCCGGTTGATACAATTGTGGCAATTGAATTAGCCGAATCATGAAAACCGTTCAGAAAATCAAATATCAGTGCAATAATAATTACAACCAGTACAAGTTCAAACATATACTACATATTCTTAATTAATATTCCTTCAATCACAGTCGAAGCGTTCTGGCACTTATCAACCGCGCGTTCTATAATTTCCAGAATCTCTTTTTTCTTTATAAGGTCAACAATATCCTTTTCATTTTCAAACAGGTCAAGTAACGCGTCTTTAAAAACTATATCGCCTTCGGTTTCAAGTGTTTTAACCTGTACAATCTTATCTGTTGTCTGTTTCGGGTTCTGAAGGTTCTTCACTACATCGTACAGCACATCTGTCTGTATCAAAAGAATATCTGTCAATTGTGAACCGAACTGTAACGGGGATTTTAGTTTGTACATACTGAGTCTTGAAGCAATAGTATCAATTGTATCTACAATATCATCCAGTGAATTTACAAGCGCAAAAATATCTTCTCTATCTATGGGAGTAATAAATGTATCGTTAAGATCGCTAATTACCTGGTGAGTAAGGTCATCGCACCTGTTTTCTATAAAATGTATCTTGCTTGAATACTCCGAGAAATTTTCATGCTTGTCCATCATTTCATCAAGCATCTTGGCTGCTTCCAGAACAGATTCAGCCAATTCGATAAGTATATCAAAAAATTTGTTCTGTTTAGGTAAAAATCTTTTAAACATAAATGTTCCGATTTACTATTTTATGTTAAAAACCGCTAAATTTTGTTAAATTCTCGATTTTTTTGTTAGAATTTGGTTAGTGTAATGTTAAAATTATATAAAGAAGTTGAAAAACATAACCAAAAAAAATTGAGTATTTTTTGTGAATTTATTAGTAGTGGAATTTAGGTTTTGATAAACTAAAAAAGAGGACCTCAAGCCCTCTTTGTTTGGTTAATGCTTTTGCAGAGCACTTAAACTTTCTCGGGTGTGTCTTCAGGATTGAAATCTTCTGACTGGTGCCTTATGATCTCTCCGCTGCATAAATATACAACATCTTCAGCAATATTTGTCGCGGAATCCGCTATGCGCTCAAGATTTTTCGAAATTGAACGGATACTGAAATACTCTTTTGTATGCTTGGGATCTTTTTCAATAGCATTTATAGTGCGTTTCAGCATTTGCTTTGTAAGATCATCAACTTCATCATCAGCTGCAAGTACTTCCCTGGCCAGAGCAACATCTGTATTCACAAGCGCATCCAGACTTTTTTTCACCATTATCTGTACTTTTTCGCTTGCTCCTTTAAAGTCAGCCTGCAGGTCGATCTTTTCTTTCCTTGAAAGGTATCTTGCGCGCTTTGCTATATTCGCAGCCAGATCACCCATTCTTTCCAGATCATTGTTCATTTTCAATACGGCAATTACAAACCTAAGCTCCTTTGCAACAGGCTGGTACAAAGCAAGAATTTTCAAACATTCCTCTTCAATAAGTATCTCAAGTGAGTCTACTTCCCTGTCACGTGATACGACCTCATCTGCAAGCTCTGTATCGCGACGTTCCAGCGAGAGCATCGAACGCTGGATCTGCTCTTCTACAATAGCTCCAAGGCTCAGTATCAGCTTTTTCAGATTTTCTATTTCTCGTTGCCAGTAATGTAACATTATTTTATTTCCGCTTTCTAACCAAATCTGCCTGTTATATAATCTTCAGTTTGTTTTTGAACGGGCTTTGTGAATATCAGCCCTGTCGGGCCAAATTCTATCAGCTTCCCTTCGTAAAAAAATGCTGTGTAGTCAGATACTCTTCCAGCCTGCTGCATATTATGTGTAACAATAATAATAGTGTAATCTTTTTTCAATTCATTTACAAGATCTTCAATTTTCAGGGTAGATTTCGGATCCAAAGCAGAAGCAGGCTCATCCATCAACACAACTTCAGGATTAATTGCCAATGCTCTTGCAATGCAGAGTCTCTGCTGCTGACCGCCGGATAAACCCATTGCGCTTTTATCAAGCCTGTCCTTTACCTCATCCCACAACGCGGATTTTATCAGGCATGATTCAACAATTTCCATAAGCTGGTTCTTATCTTTTACACCATGAAGCCTGGGGCCGTAAGCAATATTATCAAATATCGACTTTGGAAACGGGTTCGATTTCTGAAATATCATGCCTACTTTTTTTCTGAGCGCCACCACATCGGTCATCGGGTTATAAATATCACTGCCGTCAATAAGAACTTTACCTTCTATCCTGGTGCCGTCAATGATATCATTCATCCTGTTAAGGGTCCTTAAAAAAGTTGATTTGCCGCATCCGGATGGCCCTATAAAAGCGGTAACTTTCTTTTCGGCTATATCCATATTAATATCAAATAAAGCCTGCACATTGCCGTAATAAAAATTCATATTTTCAACGTGCACCTTATTTGTATTTTCCGCAAGTATTTCAGCCATTTATTTTTCCCTTGGTCAAGAAAATTGTAAACATCTCTCTTACCATTTATATTTCTTTCTGACTTTTATCCTTAAAATTATAGCAACAAAATTTAATCCGATAACCAAAAATAACAGCACAAGCGCGGTCCCGTACTGCATTGGCAGTATCTTCTGGGCCTCAGGGTGCTGGGTTGCAAGTATGTATAAGTGATATGGCAATGCCATCACCTGATCGTAAACAGAGCTTGGAAGCTCCGGCAGGAAAAACGCAGCCGCAGTCAAAAGTATCGGCGCGGTTTCACCCGCCGCCCTTCCTATGCCAAGAATTGCTCCAGTAAGCATACCCGGCAATGCGTAGGGCAGAACATTCTTATAGATAGTTTCCCATTTTGTAGCGCCTAATGCCAGGCTGCCTTCCCTCATGTACCTGGGAACAGCTTTCAGTGCCTCTTCGCTTGCTACAATAATTGTAGGCAAAATCATACATGCCAATGTCAGGCTTCCTGCAAGAATGGAAGCTCCAAAATCAAGCGCCACCACAAACAATCCAAGTCCAAACAACCCAAACACAATTGATGGAACGCCTGCCAGGGTTACTATTGCCATCCTTATTGTCTGCGTGAATTTCGATTGTTTCGCGTATTCAGTTAAATACACTGCGCTGAACATTCCGAGCGGTAATGCAACTACAATTGTGCCTATCACAAGAAAGAACGTGCCGAGTATTGCGGGAAAGATTCCTCCTTCAGCGCCGCTCTTCTCGGGGTCACCGGTAATAAACTCCCATGAAATTGCAGGCAGCCCGTGTATCAGTATATCTATCAGGATATAAGCAATGAAAATCACTACAAGGTATGTAATTCCGCGCATAAACCAATAAATAACTTTTTCGCCTGTTCTTTTACTGTTCATTATTTCTCTATCATTCCGTATTTCTTCAAAACCCTGTATGATATCATGTTCAAACTGAAAGTCATAAGCATCAGTACTATTCCAACCCAGAATAAAGCCATGTAATGTTCTGAACCAATAGTAACTTCACCCATTTCCGCGGCTATTGTTGCAGTCATCGTTCTTACTGAGGTAAACGGGTTCAGGCTTATAACCGGAGCATTTCCTGTAACCATCATAACAGTCATTGTTTCGCCAACAACCCTTCCCATACCAAGCATAACAGATGCAACAATACCCGAAAGCGCTGCGGGAACTACTACTTTCCATATTGTCTCCAGTTTACTGGCGCCAAGCGCCAGTGATGCTTCCTTATAAGCCGCGGGGACGCTTTTTATTGCATCTTCCGAAATTGACATTATTGTTGGAATTGCCATAAAGGCAAGCAGTACAGCACCGGTCAACGCTGTAAGACCTGTGTTTAGCCCAAATAGCTCTTTTATGAGAGGTGCAATTACTATTAATCCAAAAAATCCTAATACAACCGAGGGTATTCCTGCAAGGATCTCTATGAAGGGTTTTAAAAACTCCCGTTCTTTTGCTGAGGCTACTTCAGATATATATACAGCTCCTATTATACCGAACGGTATCGCAATAATAGTTGCCAGCATTGTAACCAATACTGACCCTGTTATCAGCGGATAAAGCCCGAATTCTTCCTTCTGGAATGAAACAGGGTTCCATATATTATGGAACAGTTCACCAATACCCGGTGAGCTTATAAACGGGAACGCTTCCTTAAAAAGAAATAAAAATATCAGCAGAACTATGATTATCGAAAGAGAACCACAGCTCTGCAGAAAATATTTTATTATTTTGGCTTTTAATCTTTGCTTATTCAATAATTTCCGGAATGTTCAAATGAATCTTCTGCTGAATAAAATAATTATTTAAGCGTAATATAACCTGTTTCTTCCACAATTTTCTGACCCTCAGGAGACATTGCGAAATCAAGCAGAAGTTTATTATTATTTGCCGGTTCACCGTTAAAATACAGGAACAGGGGTCTTGCTATACCATATGATTTATCAAGTACAGTTTCGTGAGTGGGCGTTACTGCAGGCGATGAATCATCCTTTTTTACAGGAACAACTTTTATGTTACCTTCTTTTGTATAACCCAAACCAACGTAACCAATTGACCATTTATCAGCTGATACTGACTGCACTATTGATGATGAAGCCGGCATAAGCTTTACTGTAGGTGCGTAATTTTCCTTACCCAAAACATGTTCCTGGAAAAACACATATGTTCCTGAATTGCTTTCTCTTGAAAGTACAGTTATCGGCTGGTCGGGTCCGCCAATTTCTTTCCAGTTCTTATATGCTCCTGTGTATATTTTTTTAAGCTGCTCTATGGTAAAATCTTTGATCGGGTTTTCCGGGTGTACAACTATTGCAATACCGTCAAAAGCTATTACTTTTTCAACCGGGTTGATATTCTTTTCTTTTGCCTGATCTTTTTCTTTCTGCTGCATATCTCTGGATGAAGCGCAAACATCGGTAGTGCCATTCAGCAAAGCCGCAATACCGGTACCAGAGCCGCCCCCGGTCACTGATACCTGAACTTCCGGGTTCTTCTTCATAAATGCCTCCGCAAGCGTACTCATAAGATGCACCATTGTATCTGAACCTTTTACTGTAACTGATTTTTTGTCTTTTGAATCTGTTTTATCCTTCTTTGCGCAGCCTGCTGCCGCAAAAGAAAACAGGACAAGTACTAAAACTGCAAGTTTAATTGCTGGACTTTTCATTTCTTTCTGGATTTGTTTAGTTTTAACTTATTAACTTTTTATGCAAATTATGTTAATAAATTTATTGTACTGTTAGAGATTTGTTAAGATTCTGTTAAGATTTATTTGAGCAATTAATCGTTTTTTTGAGGTATATTAAGCACAAATCTTGTGCCCTTACCCGGCTTAGATTCTACTTCAATGGTCCCGTTCATAGTGTTCACTATGTGTTTCACAATTGCCAATCCAAGACCGGTACCGCCTTCATCCCTGCTTCTGCCTTTATCGATCCTGTAGAACCTCTCAAAAAGCCTGGGAATATGATCCTCACTGATTCCGTAACCTTCATCATCTACGTAAATTACAAGTGAATCATTATTCAGAAATGCGCCAACTTCTATGTTTGTCTTTTTATTGCTGTACTTAATCGCGTTATCAACAAGGTTTCCTATTGCCTGCTCCATAAGATGTTTATTGATCTTACCTGTTAATTTATCATCACACTCTATCTTTATCTTAATCCTTTTTTCACCGGCCTTAAATTCATAATCTTCCGCAACAGAACCAAGTACATTACCAATATTTTCAGTATCCATCTTCATTTCATCAGGTTTTTCCTCCAGCTTGGCAAGTATCAGCAAGTCATCGATCAGCAGGTTAAGCCTGTTTATGTGTTTTGTAATAATATCCAGAAATCTTCCGGAATTCTCCGGGTCATTGATAGCGCCCTCTTTAAGGGTTTCAATGAACCCTTTTATGGTAGTAACCGGTGTTCTCAGCTCGTGCGATACATTCGCAACAAGGTCTTTCTTCAATGTATCAAGATGTTTCAGGTTCGAAATGTCATTAAATACCACAAGGGCGCCAAGCGCCTTATTATCAGCATCATAAAGCAAAGTGCCGCTTAACTGGAGGAACTTATCTTTTTCATGCTGCAGCAGAACTTCTGCTTCCTGAGGATTACCTTCTGAAAGCAGCTTGAGGAAAAATTTCTGGATCTCGGAAACACGAACAACTTCCTGCAGCGTCTTGCCGGTTACATTGTTATCATTTATGCCAAGTATTTCTGCCGCAGTCTGATTCAGAAGAAGTATTCTTTCATCGTAATCAACCGCCAGGATCCCTTCCTTCATGCTCTTTAATACAACCTTCTGCAGATTATCCTGCTCGCCAATTATATCAAGTTTTTCATCAAGCTGCTTTGCCATCGAGTTCAGGCTCTCTGCAAGTATTTTCAATTCTTCATCACCATATGGGTATAGCTTCTGCGAGAAATCACCTTTTGAGATCTTTTCTGCGGCAGTGCTTATCTCTGAAATTGGTTTTGTAAGGTTCTTTAACGCAAGGAATCCGATAACCAGTATCACCAAAGTAAAGAATACCACTGTTAACATCAGTGCGGTATTCGCGTTGGCAGCCTCCTTCTGTACACCTGTAAGCGGGTACCCGGTCCTAAGAACATAAACCAATTTCCCCTGTTTATCATAAACAGGTAATGCGGCATATATAAAATCCGCCTTTAATGTAAAGCTGTATCTCTGTGAATAGCCGGTTCTGCCATCAAGCGCTTCAATTACTTCCGGCCTGTCAGCATGATTATCCATTTGCGCCGGCTCTTCACGCGAATCAGCTGATACCTTACCGTTGGGCTGAATAATTGTTACCCTGGCACCGCTTAAATTATCATATCTTACTGAAAACTGCTGCAGATCTGCAGTATCTGTTTCAGATGTCTCAAGTTTTTCTTTGATGAGGTTCGTTCTTTGATGCAGAACTTCCAGGTCTGTGGTGATCAGCGTTTCATTAAATAATGAAGATGCGTACCATGCAAGGATTATCATTGGGATAACAGCAAGCAGCGCGAATATATAATATAACTTCCAAAGGAATTTTTTCCTCAGCAATTACAACTCCGTTCAATTACTTAACATCAGAATATCTCTTTAAATTTGTAACCGACACCCCTTACAGTTTCAATATACTCATTCTCTTCACCCAGCTTTTTGCGCAGTGATACTATATGAACATCAATACTTCTGTCTGTAACCGATACACCCTCGCCCCTTGTTGAATCAACTATCTGGTAGCGTGTCATAACCCAGCCCGGCTTTTTAGCAAGTGTCAGAAGAATCCTGAATTCAAGATGAGTTAGATCTACATGTTTGCCCTTAATTGTGACTTCATGTCTGCCAACATGTATTTTCAGGTCACCGCGTTCAATAATGGGCTTCTCTTCCTCTTCCTTAGGCGGTCTGCGCCTCAGAGTTGCTTTAACTATTGCCAGCAGCTCTCTTGGACTGAATGGTTTTGTTACGTAATGATCTGCCCCAATTTCAAGTCCGGCTACTTTATCAGCCTCATCTGCTTTGGCGGTAACCATTACGATCGGGATACCCGCTTTTTGTTTATCAGCTTTTATAATTTTAGTGATATCAAAACCGTCCACACCGGGCAGCATTAGGTCGAGTATAATGAGGTCATAATCATTTTCTTTAACCAGCTCAAGTGCATCTTCACCCGTAGTTGCTGTTTTTACCCTGTATCCGTTCTTTGTTAAGTTGTAATCAATGAGCTCAAGAATATCTTTTTCATCGTCAACTACAAGTATTTTTTCCTTCATATTAAAGAATATTTAATGTTCTAATAGTTTTCTCTTTGTTAAAATTAGC
This sequence comes from uncultured Ignavibacteria bacterium, assembly GCA_937873695.1. Lineage (GTDB taxonomy): Bacteria > Bacteroidota > Ignavibacteria > Tepidaquicellales > OLB5 > OLB5. The sequence goes on along the minus strand of CALMYL010000021.1, from coordinate 58,184 downwards.
ATTACTTTGTTAATTTAATGTTAAGAACATATTAGAAATCAAATTCATTCAAAAATAGCATTAATTGTTAGATAAATAAATTCCATAATAATATGATTTGAATCATTTGCCCTTGAAGATTTTTTAGGCATTTTTGTATGTAAATTTGGCGCAATATGAATACTGATATATACATTCTCTCGCTAACTGCTGCATCCATAGGATTTATACATACACTAATTGGACCAGACCACTATTTACCCTTCATTATGATGGCAAAAGCCGGAAAATGGTCAAAAAACAAAACAATTTGGGTTACAATTTTATGCGGAATTGGCCACGTGCTGAGCTCTGTTGTTTTGGGGGTTATTGGTATTGCTGCAGGAATTGCACTTGATAAGCTTGAACTTATTGAAGGAACCCGGGGCGAAATTGCCGGGTGGGCACTTATTTCTTTTGGATTTCTTTATATGATATGGGGAATAAAAAAAGCTTACAACAATAAACCGCACTCTCATATCCATGTTTCTGATAAAGGCACTTATTCAACTCATCACCATGAGCATCACGGCGAACACGTTCACGTTCACAAAGAAGAAAAAAAATCACTTACTCCATGGATACTGTTTGTAGTATTTATACTCGGACCCTGTGAACCATTAATACCATTACTCATGTTCCCTGCCGCGCAGCACAGTGTAATTGGATTAACAACGGTTACTGCAGTATTCGGAATTGTAACAATTTCAACAATGGTTTCAATTGTTGCTGTATCAATGTGGGGTCTGAATCTGATGCCGATGGGTAAACTTGAAAGATACTCGCATGCACTTGCAGGCTTTGCCATATTCGCATCAGGACTTGCTATTAATCTGCTGGGTCTGTAATTTACCTGTGATCTAATTTATATTCTATCAGGTCACCCTCTTTTATTCCGTGCCGGTCAGAGTATCCTCCGTTCACTTCAACTACAAATTGTGATCTGCTCTTTGAGGGCAATGGTTTTTCAGAATAAGGGACTGTGTTTTTGTGAATAGTATTTATAACTCCTTTGCTATCTATAAACATTATATCAAGCGGAATTATCGTATTTTTCATCCAGAACGACTGCATATCATCACGCTCAAAAATGAATATCATTCCTTTATCTTCATCCATTTTTGAGCGGTACATAAGTCCCTGCTGCCTTTCAGCCGGATTTATCGCGACCTCAACATCTATCTTGGCAAGCTTCTGTCTTGAATCTTTACTAACAAATGTCACTTCGCCTTCCTTAACCCACTCCGGCTCATTTGAGCTCTTTTTGATGTATAAAAAATAAATGACAAAGAAAACCACTACAGGTATAAATGCAATTAATATTTTTTTTGTTTTCCAAAAAGGTACTTTTGGAATCTTACTATTCCTGCCTGTTTTTTTATTTACTTTAGACATATTTGAACTTTATCTCTGTGAAATATTTCTTCCCTAAACTCGTTAATCCCATCTTTCTCATACTTAATGACTCACTCTTTCCCAAACTCCAGTTTGAGAAAGCAACCTGCGAAAGCAAGCCTATGCAAACACCATATCTACACAAGTCACTTCCTCAGAACCATTTCAAGTACTTCCCTTGAGCGCTTTGTAATTACTTCCGGCAAATGTACATCTATCAGGTCAAAAGTCTCCCTTACCAGACTGAACATCTCCTTTATTGCTTCATATTTTTCCGCTGATAAAACAAAATTATACCGCTTAACAAAATCATGTGGTTTTATATGCATCTTTGTAATTGTATGTTCAACTCCTTTTAACTTGCCCGGATGGTAAAATTTATTCAATCCGCACAAAATGCCGATGATATTCCCTGTCATTTCAACCAGTGATTCATAATAATACAGAATATCACCCCTGCCAATTGTCATTTTTTCTATTGCCCACTCAGGGTGGAATTTTTTAAAATGGCTAACCAGCATTACCTGCAATTCTTGCGGATAATTATCCTCCGCCTTTTTTATCAGGGGAGCCAGCCAATTGGAATCCTTCAATATATAACCGTCAATCAGTCCCGATATCATAAGATGCTTTGTAAGGTCAACTTCAGGCTTCTCAAGCATTTCATTTATCAATGTTTCAGTTTCACTGTAATGCCCAAACCCGAAATCACATCTCACGCCATCAACATAAGAGTAAACCGCAAATCCTTCTTCGGGTGAACCGTGATAAAAGTCACCCCCGGATGCCTTAGCATCCTCAACTATTTTATCAAATTCGCCCTGCGTCATAGGGTTATTCAGCATAACAATCGTATCGATATCTGAATTATCATCAGCATATCCTTTAGCAACTGAACCGGTTATCGCAGCAGCGCGAATATCGAGAAAATCAAATAATCTCAGGTTATCTTTTGCCTGTGTGAGTCTGTGTTTACTTACTTCATTCATATTAAATGCCCTCCATTATTATGTTCAGAGGGCAAAATTTAAAAAAAATAATTTAACATGTGTGTCAGGTTTGCAACCTGACACGCGGCAGGCAGTATGCCTGTCGCTTCAATCATCAAATATTTTCAGGGATTAAAACTAATAAAATCGCTATAATATTTATATGCACTTGAAAATTTCCATTCATCTATTTCATTTACCAAGCCTGCCCTTAAAGGATTATAATGGATATAGTTAATTTTAATATTCAGAATTTTTTCCGTTAACATGATTTGGCTGTCAAATCTATCCATCCAGAATTTATATTTTCCTGATTCCTGTAATTTAGTGAACAACCCCTTGTTATCGGAGGCCAAAAGCCTTGATTTGATTTCTTTAGAAGTATATTTTTTGAAATCCCTTAAATAATCTGAAATACTTTCGCCTTCATTCATGGTAATTATGAAATGTATATGGCTTGGCATATATACAAATGCAATTATCTCCGAACTATGTTCTCTGCATAAATATTTCATAGAATCAAGAAGTATATAATTATAGCTTTCTTCGATCGAAAAAACCCTTTCATAATTAACAACTGTAGTAGTTATGAAATAAGTATGACCCAGTTTGTCTAACTCTTTCCTGCCTCGTCTTGCCATTTATAAAATTGCTTGTGTTTCGCCGGGCAAGCCCGGCATGTCAGGTTACAAACCTTACATTACGATTTAACACGTCGTGTCAGGTTTGCAACCTGACACAATAGTAAAACAAAGTGAATCATGCCAATCATGCCAATCATGCCAATCAAGCCAATCAAGCCAATCAAGCAAATCATGGTCAAAACCAGCTTGATTTCTTCTTCGTCCTTGTGCCGCCTATTCCCAATATTCCAAGCAAGCCGCGCGTAACTTCACGCGCAACAGTCCTGCCGACCTGTTTTGCTGTAGTGCTCGTCAATACTTTTTCAACTGTGCTTTTTTCTGTCTTACCTGATTTTGTCTTAGCTTCAACTTTCTCCGCCTCTTCTTTCTGCTGTTCAGCAGCATGCTCTTCAATTTTTTTGTTCAATATTTCAAGCGCGCTTTCTCTGTCAATAACCTCATTATATTTCGTTGCAATTTTTGAACCTGCCATTATCTCATCAATTTCGGCGGCGGTCAGGATATCCATCCTTGAGCGCGGAGCGCAGAGCAGCGTCGCTGCAAGCGGCGTAGGGTTACCCTTTTCGCTCAGCACTGTTACAGCAGCTTCACCTATACCCATACTGGTAAGCAGGTCATCGATATCATAATATTCACTCATCGGGTAATTTTCTGAAATAAGCTTGATATCTTTTCTATCCTTTGCAGTAAATGCACGCAAAGCGTGCTGAACTTTCATGCCTAACTGACTCAACACAACATTTGGTATATCATTGGGATTCTGTGTGCAGAAAAATATACCGACTCCCTTTGACCTTATAAGTTTTATGATGCTTTCAATCTGGCTCAACAGCGCATCACTTGCTTCATTAAATAATAAATGAGCTTCATCAATAAATATCACAAGCTTCGGCTGGTCCAAGTCGCCTTCTTCGGGGAAAGTGCTGTATATTTCTGCAAGCAGGCTCAAAAGGAAAGTAGAAAACAACTTCGGCTTTTGCTGCATATCAACCAGCCTGATAACTGAAATTATTCCCCTGCCGTTACTGTCGCATCTTGCAAGGTCTTCAACTTCAAATGACCTCTCGCCAAAGAACTGGTTCGCGCCCTGTTGTTCAAGTTCAACTATTTTACGCAGAATAATCCCAAGCGAGCTGGATGACACCTTGCCGTAAGAAGCTTCAAACTCCGCTTTGCCTTCTTCCTGTATATATTGGAGAAGGCGTTTCATATCAGCAAGATCAAGCAATGGCAATTGTTTATCATCTGAATATTTGAAAATTACCGATACCAAACTTGACTGTGTTTCATTCAGCTCAAGCATTCTTGAAAACAGTACGGGTCCGAATTCAGATGTTGTTGCCCTCAGCCTTGTACCTTTTTCAGCCGAAATTGTCAGAAATTCTATGGTATTTCCTTCTGGATTCCATGGCAGACCTATGTGCTGCATACGTTCATCAACTTTTGGATTGGCTGTACCCGGTTTTGCCACACCGCTTAAGTCGCCCTTTATATCCATCACAACCACAGGCACACTTTTTGCTGCAAGTGACTCCGTAATCAGCTGAAGTGTTTTAGTTTTGCCTGTTCCCGTAGCGCCGGCAATAAGCCCGTGCCTGTTCATTGTTTTTAATGGCAGCTTAATGTGAGTGCCTGTCAAAACTTCTTTATCCAGAATTGCCGCGCCAAGGGTAATAGTTTCGCTTTTAAATGTATATCCGTCATTAATTGATTGGATAAATTTATCTTTTCTTTCAGTATCAGCCATAATTATTGTAATTTAGATGTATCGGCAAAGATAAGTGTTTAACGATTATCTAAAAATATCAATTATAGTATATAAAAAAAGGGAGATACGGCTCCCTTTTTAACTTTGCAATAAATTAATAATCTACAAACCTTCAATAATTTCTTCAATGTGACCCGGCACTTTTACCTTCTCATATACCTTTTCTATTTTGCCTTTCTCATCAATTATGAAGGTTGTTCTAACCACACCCATATATTTCCTTCCGTACATGCTTTTTTCCTGCCATACGCCGTAATCGTTGAGCATTGTTTTTGTTTCATCACTTAATAATGTGAACGGCAGCTCATATTTATCCTTGAACTTGTTGTGACTTTTGGAATCATCAGGTGATACACCAATTACAACGGCATTTTTCTTTTCTATCTTTTTGATGTTATCACGGAAATCACAAGCTTCCTGCGTGCATCCGCTTGTCATATCCTTTGGATAGAAATAGAGCACAACTTTTTTGCCCCGGTAATCTTTCAATGAAATTTTCTCACCGCTATCAGCCAATAGACTGAACTCAGGTGCTTTATCTCCAACTTTCAGCATATTACTCTCCTTAAACAACAAGGGGCGGCTGCCCCCTTAAAATAATTTGAATTGCGGCTAAAGCCGCTCGTTTTTTTTTCGTTATCCACGGGCTAAAGCCCGTGGCAACTCAAATAATCGAATTAATAGTAAATCAAACAAGTGGCTATAAATCTTCTGTTAAATTATCCAATGATTAGCTCCGCCCTTTAGAGCGGAAGGAAAAGTCCAAAAAATCTTTGCGGCTTTCTCCCAAGGAGTGACTTTGGCAAGCCGCAATTGAAAATCAAAGCCATTTCCCTTAACAATCTAAAATTTTAGATTCATTTTGCGAGCGAACGAAGTGAGCGCGGCAATCTTATTAATAATGAGATTGCTTCGCTTACGCTCGCAAAGATCTCTAAAGCCCTGCTGCAGCGTTTTTAAGCGCATCAAAATTAACCTGCACGCCCGGATTTTCGGTGACTTCTACATATTTTATCACACCATCTTTATCGATAAGATATACTGCTCTCTGAGCGGTTTCTTTCTGACCGTGTGCGAATTCCGGCTGAACAACATCATACAGCCTTATAACCTGCTTATTAAAATCACTTAAGAGCGGAATTTTAATTCCGTTCTTCTCAGCAAATGCGCGCTGTACAAATGTACCATCAACGCTTATACCCAGTATTTCAGCATTCATACCCTGGTATGCATTGAAGTTATCGTTCATTGTACATATTTCGGTAGTGCAAACGCCTGTGAATGCCTGCGGAAAGAACAATAATACTACATTCTTTCCTTTGTAGTTATTTAATGAAATCTGCTCAAGCTCAGCAGATGGTGTAAATGATGGTAATGTGAATTCCGGTGCTTTATCTCCAACCTTTAATGACATTTTATTTCCCCTTTAATCCTGAGCGAAGCGAAGGATCTCATCAATCGTTCCTTAACTCAGATTTTATTATTTAAATATTTCGTTTTAATTTATATATCATGTAAACAGTAACCCCGGCAGTTTCTGCCGGTCACGCCCCGGCGGGATGTAACCTTATATATTGATCGCTTCGCCGTATGCATCGCCTGCTGCTTCCATTGTAGCTTCAGCCAAAGTCGGATGCGCGTGAACAGTCCTTACAAATGACTCAAATGTAGCTTCCATAGCTTTGCCAAGCGTTACTTCTGCTATCAGCTCACTTGCTTCATTTCCGCATATATGCGCTCCAAGCAGCTCACCGTATTTGGCATCAAATATCAGCTTCACAAGTCCCGCTGTTTCGCCAACTGCTCTTGCCTTGCCGCTTGCTGAAAACGGGAACTTGCCGACTTTAACTTCATACCCAAGCTCTTTTGCTTTCTTCTCAGTCATACCAACAGAAGCAACCTGGGGCTGGCAGAAAGTAACCGCAGGAATGCAGTTATAATCAACATCGGGCACTTCGTGACCCGCAATTTTTTCAACGCAGTTTATGCCTTCTGCTGCGGCAACGTGCGCCAGCCATGGCGGACCGTTAACATCTCCAATGGCGTAAATTCCATCCACACTGGTTTTGTAATTGCTGTCAACCTTAATAAATCCTTTTTCAAGCTGAACGCCAAGCTCTTCAAGTCCGAATCCTTCTACATTACCTGCAAATCCAACTGCCACCAAAGCTATATCACTTTCAATTTCAGCGTTATTTTTACCGCTGACCTTTGTTATAACCTTTTCAGTCTTGCTGTTCGGTGCGGTTTTTTCGACTGTAATGCTTTCCACTTTTGTGGATGTCATTACATTAATTCCCATTTTCCTGTATTCCCTGCCAACAACGTCGCTCATTTCTTTATCTTCCATCGGCAAAGGCTGATCAAGCATTTCAACAACGGTAACTTTTGCGCCGAACGCATTCCAGAAGTATGCGAATTCCATACCAATTGCGCCCGCGCCTATTATTGTAACGCTCTCCGGAAGTTTATCAAGTACAATGCCTTCCATAAATGAAAGTACACGTTTGCCGTCTACATTCATTCCCGGAAAAGAGCGGGCTCTTGAACCGGTTGCTACCAGAGTATGTTTGGCAATAAGTTCTTCGGTAATTTTGCCGTCGTTATATACTTCTATCAATGTACCGCCGGCATGTTTTTTTAATTTGCCATAGCCTGCGATATTTGTGATCTTATTTTTCTTCATAAGGTACTGCACGCCTTTTTCAGATTTATCGGCAACATCACGTGAGCGCTTTACAACAGCAGCAAAATCAAACTCCACGCCGCTTACGGTAATACCGAACTCTTTTGTTTTTTTCATCATATGCATCACTTCTGCTGCTTTCAGCAGCGATTTAGAAGGTATACATCCCCAGTTTAGGCAGATTCCGCCAAGTCTCGCTGTTTCCACCAGCGCAGTTTTTAATCCAAGCTGTGAAGCGCGGATAGCTGCCGAGTATCCGCCCACTCCGCCGCCAAGAACAACTACATCAAATTCACTTTTTGCCATTTGCTTATCCTGTTTCCCTGGTTTTGGGAAAATATATGTTTTATTAATTACTTTTATTGATAGTAATTACAAAAATACGTATTTAAACCGATTTACTCAATTGAGTTAATTCTACCCGGAATTTTAATTGTAAGTGCCTGATAATAAAATACCCTCCTGCTTTTCCTTCGCTCTTCGCTCTATCTAACAAGGCGTATACTTTCCGGATCACAGGAGGGGTTTAGGGGGTCATACATGAAGCAGTTAAAATAAACAGTTAAGTATATTTTTCTTAACGCTTCAAATATAACTTTCCGTAATCCCTGATGTAAAAGAAAAATAATCCTTGTTGTCGTCGGCAAGCTAATGCAAAAAGCATGAATATGCAGTAAAAATAAACTTAATTACATTAAATTGTCGAATCTGGTCTAATCAAATCAATCTTGTAGGATAATGCCTACATTTAGATGTCCATCTTCCTATTGCGTCGATTCAAGTTATTGTTTAATTTCACGTTCACAAAAAAATAAATTCCTAAAGGAGGAAGAATTGAAAAGAACATTTTTAGTTTTAGCAGCTGTTGTTTGCCTGTTCATTATGGGTCAAAGTGTTAGTGCGCAGAGCCAGAATTTTTCTATGGTAAACAATACAGGTATGATTCTCGTTGATGTCTTCATTTCACCAAGCGCTTCAGATAACTGGGGTTCAGATGTTATCCCGAAAGATATGATACTTGATGGTGAAACATTCGATTTCACATTCACCGGTATTGATCCCGAACATTGCAGCTGGGATATTCTGTTTACCGCTGATGATGGTAATAAATATTATATGAGGGGTGTTGATCTTTGCAGCATAACAACCATAACGCTTTCAAAGTAAACAAAAGTATATTTTTTCAAAAAGCCTGTTCAGTTTTGAACAGGCTTTTTTATTTTCCATATGAAGTTCATCATAGTTCTTTTTTAACTCACCTGTTCAGATAGTTTGTAGGCAGGAATTTTTGAATTGATAAATTCTGAAATTTGCTCGAATTTGATACATTCAAATTGGGGTAAAATTAAAAAAAAACAAAGGAGCTAAAAGTGAAATCAGCATTATTTGTGTTTTTGGTATTATTTTTATGTATTTCTTCTGCAAATTCACAATCTTCTAATATACAATCAGAGGCTTATCCGAATCAATCATACGTGCATGATAATTCAGATTTTGCCACTTTATGGCGTCAGCACCTTGAAGCAAGGAAAAACGGCAATTTGCAGTTGTTTAATCATCTTAGGGATAGACTCTTAAGAGAGTTTCCTGAAAGATTTTCAGGAAACCAGTTTACTGAAAGTAAACCCTCAGCAAATATTGAAAGCAGCATCCAGCCGCCATTTAACGGTGACTGGGGAGCAGGAGATTATATAGTTAATAATGCGCCTGCATACTTGCCGCCTGCAAATAATACACAGGCAGGTCTTGATCTTGAAGTTGACTCTCTCGGAAATAAATATGTCGCGTACATTTCCGCTAACAGAGATACACTTCGCATAATGAAATCAACTGACCAGGGCGTAACATGGGCTTACATTCTTTCAATTAATCCGGGCGGCACAACAAAATGGCATTCATTCGATTTTTTCATTGCAGATTCCGCAAGCACATTTAAGCTGGGTTTTGCGGCTGCAAGGACTTCGACAGTTTCTGCATTTGACGGAGAACTGTACTGGATGGTATGCGATGCAAATGGTGCAGGTCTGAATGTTGTTCAGATCAGTACAACTCCATCCGGCGGCGGTCATATTAATCCATCAATTGTTGCTGATAGTTATTACTGGTCTTACGGTTTAACATATTGGTATGTGGCATACCAGCATGTAAATTCCGGAACAGGTGTCGGAATTGGCTTAAGGGCAGCCTTGACCAATAACGGCGGAAATGCATGGATACAGGATACCGTGAGAAATTCATTTAATGATTTTAACATTGATATCGATTACAGACACGGCGCTTCATATGATTCTATTTATGTTGTATTCACAAATGACTTAACTGCTTCAAATCCGAATTTGAGACTGCAAAGAATTGCTCTGGGTAACTTTGGAACAGCTACAGCATGGACACAGTACAATGTGCAGGCAACTTCGGATCCTGAAGTTGACCCCGAAATTGCGGTAAACAGGCAGACTAATGAAATGGCTTGTATGTGGACACAAACAACCGGCGGCATTAAAAAAGTGAATTACAATTATTCCGCTGAAACAGGCGCTTACTGGCCAAATTTGGGAACTATTGCAAACTTTCCAAATGATTGCGACAGAGGAAGAATTGAATGCAGCGAGCAGCAGGGCGCATACAGAATTTCATACGTATCAAAAGGTTCCACTGCTGATACAGTAATTTATACTTCAGCATTCACATTGCCGCCAACATCCAGAACTGTTGTAACAACAAATATAAATGCCAATACAACTACATCACCTGATGTATCTGGATTCAGAACAGGTGTAGGTGCTTACGGCGGCGGCGTGGTATTTGTTGGCGCACAGCAGAACCGCATATTTTATGATGGTTCAAACGTTTCACCTGTGGTTGGCATTAATAATAACGGCAGCGGAATTCCAAAGAATTTCAGTCTTTCACAGAATTACCCGAATCCGTTCAATCCTGAAACAAAGATAAACTTCACAATTCCACAGGCAGCATTTGTTACAATAAGTATTTATAATACTCTTGGGCAGATAGTTGCACAGCTTGTTTCACAGGATATGAATGCCGGATATTATACATATGATTTCAACGCGTCAGATCTGACAAGCGGAATTTACTTCTACAGGATAACAGCAGGCGAGTTCAGCGAAACCAAAAAAATGATGTTAATAAAATAGCGGAGCTGTTTTTGATAACCTTGTTTCTAAAGTTGATAAAATAATTGTTTCTTTTAATTGTAAAAAAACCCGGTCAGCAAATGACCGGGTTTTTTTTATTGAACTTTTTTAAAATTTCAGATTCAGCCTCAGTTTGTATTCCCTTCCGCGAAAGCCGCCTTTGGTAAACTTATCTTCGCTCACATCAAAATCAAATAAGTGAGCGTCAACATATGCATCAACCATACTTATTACATAAACTATAAGGAAATACCACACAAAATCATCGCGCTGGTCGCGGTAAAACTCACGCAGAGTTTTCAGCGTGAAATCACCATCAGGATTTATTTCTGTCTGAGAGGCGGCATATTCATCCCTGTAATCCTTATAAAGATTATTGTTCCTGAAATACTCATAACCAAAATAGCCTACCAGCCCGCCAATAATGGGCACTTTCCAGTATGACTGATTGTAGAACTGACCCGCCCCCGGCAGTACTGCGCTAAGCAGTACGGCTGTAGTTGGTGATTTCCTCATCCTGAACTTCTTCACTACCGGTTCCTTTGGCTTAATAATTGTCATGTTTGAATCTGCCTTAAGTGAATCAACCTCAAGCGAATCAACTTTGCGAGCGAACGAAGTGAGCGCGGCAATCTTTTCATCCTTCAATTTAAGCCTCACCACATCCTGCCCAAACGACTCTGTACAAAATAAAAAAGGCACAGCTATTAAAAAAATAACTGTACCTTTTAAAAAAAACTTTATTACTTTATTCATTAAATCATTTAGATTTCAGAATATACTGTATTATTTAGGCGGCTGCTGATTCGGGTCAACCGGCTGCTGCTGGTTAGGCTGCTGATTCGGATCAGTCTGCTGCTGCGGCTGCTGCATTTCACTCGGCACATTAGGCTGAGGGAAATTCTGCTGTCCTGAGTTCTGCTGAATTATACTTTCGTTTGTTCCGCCTGTTTTGTTGATAAGAACATTTGTAACCAATGAGAATAAAAGCAATATTGTTGCCAGAATACTTGTTAACTTGATCAAAAAATCGGCAGTTCTGCGAACACCGAAAACCATTGAAGCATCAGCTCCCCCGCCGCCAAATGTACCGGCTAAACCGCCGCCCTTTGATGACTGGATGAGGATAACTCCCATTAGCATAATTGCCACTAAAACAAGCAAAATTATCAAAATACTGATCATTTTAAATCCTTTATATTTTTAACTGTAATGTAGAACTGCAATTTTAATGATAATTTTATTGATTTTAAAGTCTATTTTTTGGGGTATATTAATGCTGTTTCGAAGCCTGAAGAATCAACTTAATGACTCAGTTAATGAACAGCCCACGACTTCAGTCGTGGGTTATTTGAAGCGCAAAATAATCTTAACCGTTTTAACGGTTTAAACCACTGAAGTGGTTTTGGAATATTCCAAAGACATTTTCCCACGGATAAATCCGTGGGCTATAGATTAACAATGATAACATTTAAAAAACTTGTAAACTGTTCGATGCCTTCAAAGAATCACATAAGAAGCAACACTGCGTAACATCAGCCCACGACTTCAGTCGTGGGTTATTTGAAGCGCAAAATAATCTTAACCGTTTTAACGGTTTAAACCACTGAAGTGGTTTTGGAATATTCCAAAGACATTTTCCCACGGATAAATCCGTGGGCTATGTTTTAAAGGTTTAAACCACTAAGAGTGGTTTAAGAAAACTTCAAAAATAATTTTCCTACGGATAGATCAGTGGCCCATTGATTAACAAAGATGACAAATAACAAATCTGTAATGTGAAATTTGTAATTATTCTACTCCCACCCCTGATTTTCCAGTAGCTGCTCAGGCGGTACATCGCGGAATTCTTTCGCGGGCATTCCCACATAAATTGTTTTAGCGGGAACGTTCTTCGTCACAACTGCGCCGGCCGCTACGAGCGCATCTTCGCCGATTTCGAGTCCGGGCAGTATTACCGCTCCCCCGCCTATCCTCCCGCCCTTGCGGATGGTTACACCTTTGAAGTGTCTAAAGCGCTCTTCCGTTCTGCCCAAATAATTATCGTTAGTTGTAACAACACCGGGCGCAACAAAGCAATAATCTTCAATAGTTGAGTATGCCGTAATGTATGAATTTGTTTCAAGCTTGCATTTCTTTCCTACAGTTGTAAAATTCTCAATGGTACAGCTTCTTCCTATTATAGTATACTCACCAACGGTTACATCTTCGCGCACTGCGGCGCTATCGGCTATGAGCACATTATTTGCAATTTTACAGCCGGTATAGATTATCACCTGAGCGCCAATCAAACATTCATCGCCAATTTCGGCGGGCTCGTAGGTCTTATCTGACTTAAATATGCTGCGCTTTGAGCGCAGCGGCTGCTTGCCTATTACGGAATTGGCATCAATTCTGACTCCCTTGCCAAGCTTTGTACCGGCATGGATCACAACATTGTGGCCTATCTGGCACTCCTCGCCAATTACAACATCCTTTTCGATCACCGTAAACTGCCCGATTGTGCAGTTTTTTCCTAGTTTCGCGCTGCCATCAATGAACATATTGCCCATTGTCTGTAAAAATTTGCCTGTTTCCATAATAATTACAATTATTTGTTTACTCGTTCCACGAAACTGGATAAGTTAAGATTTTATGATATTGCTGAAAAATCTCTGAATTCCAAAATGCACAATTTACTTATTCGTGGCACGAGTTAAATATCAGCTAATATACCCACCATTTAAAACCATTTCAAATCAATAAATTTTACTAAACAGTCTTTCCAAAAGGGTTATCCGTAAAGAAAACCCATTATATTGATGCATGTTCCCCCTCTCCTTTCAGGAGAGGGGTTAGGGGTGAGGTTATGAATAGGTACGATTTATTCCATTGTTGAAATTAACGAAGTACTTTAGCATATTTGCAAAACAAGAGATATAATTCTAATTTTTTGTTCATTTTATTATAGGGAGGTACTTATGTCATTCATCTTTACAGCACGCCATTTCAAAGCCCACGATTCACTCAGAGAATTCGCCGAAGAAGAATCCAAAAAATTCTCAAAGATATACGACGGCATCATCAAGACAGAAGTCATATTAAGTTATGACAAACCTGAAAACAGCATCAAGCACGCCGAAGTAATAGTACACGCTAAGAATAATCACACCTTCACGGCAAAAGAGTCCTCCGAAGATTTCATGAAATCTATCCTTGCATCCATGGAAAAAGTAGGCATCCAGATGAGAAAATTCAAGGACAAACTTACCGATCACAGCGGAGAGAAATCAGTAAAACATAAAGAATCAGCAGAATAATAAAACTTGTATGAAGCACATTCATAAAGTTCTGAAGAATATTGAAGAGATCAGAAAAGAAAAGATCACTGTTGATTTTTTCTATAACGCCGCAAAAGAGCGTTTTAAACTTACAATGATCTCCGACCCCACAAAGGGTTTGGATAAAATTATCAGAGACCCGCATATTCACAGGCCGGGTCTGGCCCTGGCAGGTTATACAGCTTTGTTCACTTTCGATAGGGTTCAGATACTTGGTAATACAGAGATGCGTTACCTTAAGACACTTTCAGCCGAGCAGCGGACTAAGGCTCTTAAGAAATTCTTCTCATTCAATATGCCCTGCATTTGTTTAACATTCAGCAACAAGCCCAGCGATGAATTCATGGAAATGGCTGATAAAAAAGAGATCCCGGTTTTTATCACACCGCTTGAAACAACAAAATTCGCATACTTTATCAACGATTTTCTTGATGACCAGTTCTCACCGCAGGTTGCGCTCCACGGTTCCTTTGTGGATGTGTACGGCGTTGGCCTGCTCTTCTATGGCAGAAGCGGTATTGGGAAGAGCGAAATTGCGCTTGATCTGGTTGAGCGCGGCCACCGCCTGGTTGCTGATGATGTTGTTATGATCTCCCGCAAAGGCGATGGCATTTTGATGGGTACAGGCACAGAACTGGTGAAACACTTTATGGAGATCCGCGGACTTGGTATTATAGACGTTCGCAGTGTTTTCGGCATCAGAGCTATAAGGTTCCAGAAGAGGGTCGAGCTTTTGGTGAACCTTGAAGAATGGGACCCAAAGAAGGAATATACAAGGACAGGGCTGGATAGCGAAACTATAGACCTCCTGGGAGTTGAATTGCCTTTTGTAAGACTGCCAATTTTTCCGGGGAAAAATATCACAGTTATATCAGAAATAATAGCGCTGAACTACCTTTGCAAACATTATGGATATGATGCAGCAAAGGCGCTGAGTGAAAAACTTGAAATAGCAATAAACAATAAATCAAAATTCAAAGACGGGAACATAGGTTATGAACGTTCTGTTGAATACCTGGAACACGACTTTGAATAAATAAATACAAACTGTATGAAATCGCATTTTAACCTGCTTCTTTGCACAGCTCTTTTAGCCCTTTTTTCTTTTAACTGCTCCAAAAAAGATAACACTACAACAGAAAATAATAATGACTACTCCAAAGTAGCCGCTACCGATACGGCGGGCGCAGTAATTGGCGACTGGATCATTCAGCGTGAGCTGGCTGACCCGCAGAGCCTTAACCCCGTTACTCTGCAGGATGCTACCGGCAGGGAGTTCTCGCTTCATGTGTTTGAAAGACTGATGTGGGCAGCCGGAAGAGAAGATTATGAGCTTGTTCCGTGGCTTGCCGAAGCTCCGCCGGAAGAGACCCCGGACCACTTAAACTATACATTTAAGATAAGAAAAGGCGTTACATTTTCAGACGGTAAACCGCTGACCGGCAGAGATGTGATATTTACATTCAAGGCTATGATGAACCCGCTTGTTGATGCTGCGCAGTCAAGGCAGGCAATTGATATGCTAAAGAATGTTGAACTGGTGAATGGTGATGAATATACCGTGAAGTTTACTCTGTCCCGTCCATATTTTAAAGCTATCTATTCATTATCTGATTACCAGATAATGTCTATGGCAGCCGCAGACCCCGAGAAGCTGACAGAAAAGTATACTTTTGAAGAATGCAGAGATATGGCAACCGCACAGAAGAATCCGGTTATGAAAAAGTTCGCTGACTTCTTCAATTCACAGGAAGCTAACCGCGACCCTTCAAGGCTCATCGGTTCAGGTCCTTACATTTTCGAAAAATGGGATACCGGCCAGTGGGTGTATTTCAGGCGAAACCCCAATTACTGGAACAAAACCGCCGTTCACGGCATGACATATCCGGAGAAATTGATCATAAAAGTCATACAGGATCAAAGTGCTGCTACTGTTGCTGCAAAGAATAAAGAAATAGACCTGATGTATGTTGTAAAGCCCATGGATTTTGTTAAAGAGCTTGCCTCACCTGAACAGTTCAATATGAAGAAGGCCGACCCGTTTGAACCGCAATTTGTATATATAGGATACAATCATAACAACGTACTTTTCAGTGATGTAAAAGTAAGATGGGCTCTCACTTACCTGGTAGATAGAAAACTCATAATTGATAAAATTCAGTACGGGCTTGCAGTGCCTATTCAAAGTCCGGTTTACTTTGGTGATAAAAAGAATTTTAACCCTGACCTGCCGCCAATAGAATTTGACCCCGAAAAAGCCAAGCAGCTGTTAAGCGAAGCCGGCTGGAAAGATTCTGACGGTGACGGTGTGCTTGATAAGATGATAAACGGTAAAAAAGTTGATTTTAAGTTCACTTACCTGCTTAATACCAATGAGTCGAGAAAACAGACAATACTTGTAGTTGCAGATGCATTAAGGAAAGTCGGCATTATTGCTGAAATACAAACTCTTGAGTGGTCTGTTTTCCTTGAAAAAATTAAGAAGCATGAATTTGACGCGCTAATGGGCGCATGGGTACTCACAGACTATCCGCCGGACCAGTACCAGATATTCCATTCCTCACAATCAAAAAATGACGGTTCGAATTACGGAAGTTATTCCAGCCCGCTTGCCGATTCTTTGATGGAGGCGTACAGAAGTGAGTTTGACGAAACAAAACGAGCAGCAATAAATAAAGAACTTCAGAAGGTATTGTATGACGACCAGGCATATACATTCCTTTGGACCCCAAAGGCAAAATATGTTTACGCCGATAGGTTCAAAAATGTAAGATGGTATCCTACCCCGCCTACGGCATACCACACCCCTGAATGGTGGGTTCCGGCAAACCAGCGTAAATATCAATCAGATAAATAGGAAGACAGCAAAATTAATTAAATTAAACAGAATTCATTTTGCAGTTGAATTTCTCATTAATATAGATAAATTGCGCATTATATATCAAAATTTTTAAGATTTTTCACAAAAATCAATTTTTTTAGAATTTAACAGACCATACTAAACCATGATTAAATTAAGATCAACTGCCCTCCTAGCAGTTTTAGTAATTTCAATTTTAATGATCGGCTGCGGCGGCAAAACTACTCAGAAGACCGATAATAAACAAACATCTGATGAAATACCTGCCGTTGATACCGTAAGTGCAGTATCAGGCGACTGGCTGATTATAAGGGAGATGTCAGACCCTGAAAAACTTAATCCTATAGTTTCAAACGATGCAAGTGCAACAGAAATTTGTTCTTATATATATGAATCACTTCTGGCTCAGGATAAAATTACGTATGAGCTGATTCCCTCACTTTCAACATTACCCGAAGTATCACCTGATAATTTAACATATACATTCACTTTAAATAAGAACGCAAAGTTCTCTGATGGCAAACCATTAACGGCCACTGATGTAGTTTTCACGCTAAAGACCATTAAGAACCCTTTTGTTGATGATGCAGCTTTAAGAAATTATTTTGATATGGTAGAAAAAGCTGAAATGGTAGATAACGATCCGTACAAAGTTAGATTTACATTAACAAAACCCAACTGGAGAGGGCTTTACACTCTTGCCAGCTTCCAGGTGCTTCCAAAACATGTTCTTGATCCCGGAAATGTAACTGATGGATTTAACTGGGATGAATTCAAGGATATGAATGTAGCCAAAAAGAATCCTGAAATGCAGAAATTTGCTGATTTCATGAATTCTCAGGAAGTCTCAAGGGAAGCAAAATATTTGATAGGCTCAGGACCCTATATGTTTGAAAAATGGGATACCGGCGCCGGTGTAACACTTGTTAAGAATCCAAACTACTGGGGCGGCGGAACAGTTACTCCCGGGTACCCGACAAAGATCATTTTCAAAACCATTCAGGATAACTCAGCAGCGCTTGTTTCTGCAAAGAATAAAGAAGTTGATGCTATGTACGTTATCAAACCGTCAGATTTCTATAAAGATCTTGAAAATGCTGACCAGTTCAGCCTGCTGAAAGCAAGACCGTATGAACCGGCATACACATATTTAGCATGGAATCAGTTAAACCCGCTTTTCCAGGATAAGACAGTCAGACTCGCCCTCGCTCACTTGGTAGATAGAAAAACAATTATTGATAAAGTTATGTTTGGTGATGGTACACCAATACAATCACACATATTTTACAAAAACACCAAATTACTGAATGCTGATCTTCCCGAGATACAGTACGATCCTGAAAAAGCTAAAAAGCTTTTAGAGCAGGCGGGATGGAAGGATTCAGATGGAGACGGTGTACTTGATAAAGTTATAAATGGTAAGAAAACCGATTTCAAATTCACATTCTTAAGCAATACCAACCCTGTAAGAAAGCAGATCCTTCTGGTTATAGTTGATGCTTTAAAGAAAGTCGGTATTCAGGCTGAAGTGCAGGAGCTTGAATGGTCTGTTTACCTTGATAAAACCAAAAAACATGAATTTGAAGCAACATATTCTGCATGGACCTCTCCAACAACCCCGCCTGATCCGTTCCAGATCTGGCATTCATCACAGTCAGAAGGCGAAGGAAGTAATTACATCAGCTTCAAAAACAAAACAAGCGATAGCTTAATTGAAGCATACAGAAATGAAATGGATGAGTCAAAGCGTATTGCCATGATAAAAGAATGGCAGAAGCTCATTTATGACGAACAGCCATATACATTTTTATGGAGCCCAAGAGCAAGATATATATATGATAAAAGATTTAAGAACGCAAGATGGTATAACATTCAGCCAAGTCCTACCTACAATGAGTGGTGGGTACCGGCAGGTTCGCAGAAGTATACTCAGAATAAGAACAATTAATCCATAAAAAAATAAGTAAACTTTAATTAAGAATGTCACAGTACATTTTAAAAAGGATCCTGTTATTCATACCAACGCTGATAGCAATTACTATTATCACCTTCACTATCTCGCGTTTGGCTCCCGGTGACCCTACCGAGCTTAAAGTAGGCGTAAGCGGCGAAAATATGAAAGCCGATGAAAAAAGCCAGATGAACCAGCAGGCCAAAGATTATTACAAGCAGAAATGGGGTTTGGATAAACCTATTTATATGCAGTATTTTATCTGGCTTGGCAATATGGCTACCGGTGATTTCGGTAATTCATTTGTTGATAACAGGCCGGTTATGGATAAAATTCTGGAAAGAATTCCTGTAACTGCTCCTATTACACTTATGATCATTTCGCTCAGTTATCTTATTGCAATCCCTATCGGGATATATTCTGCGGCAAGGCAATACAGCACAATTGACAGGTTTTCTACCTTCATGCTTTTTGTATTCTACTCTCTGCCTTCTTTCTGGGTAGCTACCATGGCAATTGTGTTTCTTGCAAATGTTGAATATATAAAAATATTTCCAACATCAGGGCTTTATACATTAGGTTCAGAAAACTGGAGCTTTTTTGAAAAACTGTGGGACAGGCTGTACCATCTTATCCTTCCTGTTGCTTGCAGTTCACTTGCAAGCTTCGCGTTCCTTTCAAGGCAGATGCGCGGCAGTATGCTTGAGGTTATCAGGCAGGATTATGTAAGAACAGCACGCGCTAAAGGACTGACTGAAAAAAAAGTAGTTTTAAAACACGCGCTAAGAAATTCTTTGATACCAATCATAACATTGTTAGGCGGTATATTACCAAGTTTGGTCGGCGGTTCGGTAATTATCGAATCAATTTTCAGTATCCCGGGCATTGGGCAGCTTGCCTTCCAGGCGCTCATTGCAAGAGATTACCCGCTGATTATGGCTGAGCTTGTTCTGGCAGCTGTACTTACTATGTTAGGTTTGCTTCTTGTTGATATTCTTTATGCTATTGTTGATCCAAGAATAGCATTCTCAAAGAAATAAAAAATTTTAATTATCATATGGCTGATAGAAAAGTACCAGAAAGCGAATTTATAGCTGATAATACCATGGCTGGCGGTCCTATGCCGCAGGGTATGGTAACCGAAGGTAATGAAATACCGAGAAATGGTAATGGTGATAAAAATATCGATGGTTCTGTAAGAAAAGTTGATCAAACTTACTGGTCTTTGGTAAAACACCAGTACAGAAAAAATAAACTTGCTGTAGCTGCATTATATGTCGTAATTTTCCTGGTAGCAATGGCATTGACTGCCGATTTTGTTGCCAACGATAAACCGCTGTACTGCAGTTATAAAGGAAGTTCATATTTCCCGGTTATCAAGGAATATATGGTTGATCTTGGTCTTTCAAAATGGGAAGGTGATTTCCTGAATGTTGATTGGAAATCTCTGGAATTTGAAACCGCTATTTGGCCTCCTATTAAATACTCACCCGGCAATGTTGATCTTTTCAATACTTCCGCTCCGCCATCAACTGAATCAGGTCACTATCTGGGTACTGATGCCATAGGAAGAGATGTACTCTCCGGGCTCATACACGGCTCAAGAGTTTCACTATCCGTAGGATTTATTGCTGCGGGTATCGCCATTTTTATCGGCGTATTGCTTGGCTCTATGGCTGGTTATTATGGCGGCAAAGTTGATCTTATTATAATGAGATTTGTGGAAATTATGCAGCTTTTCCCGTCATTTTTCCTGATAATCACCATAGTTGCACTCTATGGTTCAAGTATATGGTATATTATGATAGCAATCGGGCTTACAAGCTGGACTGGCAATACCAAACTTATTAGAGGTGAGATACTGAAGGTAAGAAATATGGACTATGTTCAGGCAGCTGTTTCACTTGGCCTATCCAATACCAGGATAATTTTCAGGCACGTTCTGCCCAACGCGATCGCGCCCGTACTTATTGCAGCATCATTTGAAATTGCCGGGGCGATTTTATCCGAAGCCGGTTTAAGTTTCCTTGGTTTTGGCGTTGCGGCTACAAAAGTAACGTGGGGTTCAGTACTCTCAGAAGCCCGCGGCGCTACCAGTTCTTGGTGGCTTGCGGTTTTTCCGGGCTTCATGATCTTCCTGACTGTTGTTGCTTATAATCTTGTTGGTGAAGGATTAAGAGACGCCCTTGACCCAAGACTAAGAGATTAACGAACAGAATCTAAATTCATTGATAAATTTTATTTTCAAATTGAACAAACAAAATACAAACTATATTCAAAAGGAGATGTAATATATGGTATGGACTCTGGAACTGGCTTCTTACCTTGATGATGCACCATGGCCGGCTAACAAAGCAGAGCTCATAGATTATGCACTAAGAACAGGCGCTCCGCAGGAGGTAATCGAAAATCTGCGTGATCTGGAAGACACTGATGAGCCCTATGAAAGCATTGAGGAGATCTGGCTTGACTATCCGACAAAAGAAGACTTTTTCTACGACGACGAAGAAAAAGATTTCTGATTATTGAAGCTCACAAATATTATAAACCCCGAGCCATCGGGGTTTTTTGTAATCTATTCTATTTTGGAAAAACCGTCTGTAAAAAAAATACTCTGTGCCTGCTTATTATTACTGGTCGTTTGCTCTCCCGGGCTTTTTGCGCAGGGGAAGAAGGTCGAAACGGGCGATATAGAATTCAATTTCAAAAAAACCGAATCTTTCAGCGATGCTGCCCTGCTTGATATTATGCTGCTGCCGCGTGAAAAATATTTTAACCGGGTGAATCTTGAAGAAGATCTGGGCAGGCTTAATAAATTTT
Source organism: uncultured Ignavibacteria bacterium (assembly GCA_937873695.1). Classification (GTDB taxonomy): domain Bacteria; phylum Bacteroidota; class Ignavibacteria; order Tepidaquicellales; family OLB5; genus OLB5. The sequence goes on along the minus strand of CALMYL010000021.1, from coordinate 36,578 downwards.
ACTTTGATAACGGTTTTTTTGACGTTGCAATTGATACATCTACCATATACAACAAAGAAGATGAACAGGTGAACATAAAGTTCACCATAATTGAAAATGTTCAGTACACAGTAAAAGAATTCAAGCTGCAGGGACTTGATAAAGTTTCTGATGGTGTTAAAAGCGCAATATATTCTAACCAGCTTGTTGAGCCGGGTTCCCCTTATAACAGGAACAAAATTAATCTCGAAAAGGACAGGATCCTGAACATACTTCAGGATAACGGCTATTACTATTCGCAGATAGATACCATAAGAAGCAAAATTGATTCTTCAAGAAGGGGGATCATTATCGGGAAATTTTCTGAAGAAATGCAGGAGAAACCCGAGTATAAGAACAAGGTGCTTGTAAGAATGCGTTTTATTGGTACGCAGGATGTTTACAGATTTGGAAGAGTGAAAGTTAATATTGAAAATAATAAATACAAGTTAAACAGATCTGTAATAGAACGGGAAGTTGCTTTTAAGGAGGGAGATATTTTCAATCGGAGCAAAATGATTGAAAGTGAACGGAATTTTACCAAACTTGCAATTATCCAGCTTGGAAGAGTTCTGGTAGATACAGTTATTGAAGCAGAGAAAAAAATTAATACACTTGTAAAAATTGATCTTAACAACAAATACGAATTAACACCCGGTTTAACTTCTTCTTACCAGGCAAACAGGCTTTACGTGGGCGGAAATATTGAATACAAAGATAAAGACTTCTTTCAGGGAGGCAGGGTTTTTAGTATGACTGCCGAAGGACTGTATAATTCACTTGATGTGAACATTCTTTCCTTTGAAATGTCTCTGTACCAGCCTTTTTTGTTCAACAATAATATTACTGCAACTCTAACCCCTAAACTTGCATTGGTAAATCTCAATGAAGACCTGCAGTATCTGGTTTCATCTAATCTGCTGAGACTTACCTATTTTATCGCTGATTATACATTCTACAATAACGCGTTTTCTGATCTTACTTTTGATTATGTTACGGCTAAAGCAAAAAGAACATTCTTTGACGCACAGGATTCAGTTTTGATACCCGAAGGTACCCAGGTCTTTCTTGTAAACAGCATTCTTGGGGTTACGCTGGTACATAATAATACAAACAGCCTGTTCAATCCTTCAAAGGGATTTTACCACACAATTTCATTAGAATCAGCGGGCGCATTGCCAAAGTTCCTCACTTTGTTCAACAAAGGCCTGTTATACTCACAATATGTCAAACTGGGATCAGTAAACAGCTTCTATTTCGATATTTCCGGTGATCGCGCTACATCTATTGTTGCAACTCATTTTGAAATTGGTGATATAATTGAATACGGCAGCGGAGAAAATATCCAGCCGGTTGACCCGCTCTACAAGTATTACATGGGTGGCGGCAACAGCCTGAGAGGCTGGAGGGGACAAACAGGCGGCATACTTGCAAATCCTTCGCTGGGAGGAAAGTTCCTGATTGAAGGCAGCATTGAGTGGAGAAGAAAACCATTTCCTGTCCGCAGTTTCCTGAACCCGGTTTGGGGTGTTTTATTCCTTGATTATGGTAATGTGTGGGAGTCTGGCAGATTATTCAAAATTAATCAAATTGCGCTTTCTGCCGGATTTGGTATAAGGTATGATACTTTTGTTGGTCCAGTCAGGATCGATCTGGGATTCAAGTTGTTCGATCCTATGGCTGAAGAAGGTAACAAATGGCTTTGGGACAATCCTTCACGGATATTTAAAGATAAAAAATATGCCATTCAGTTTGGGCTTGGTAATGCATTTTAAAAATAGAGAATCGGTTTTACAATGTGGAAAAATATAATAGGACAGGACCATGTTATTGAAAATCTTAAATCGGTTTTCCTGAGCGGAAAAACCGGGCACGCTTACCTGTTTGAAGGGTCAGGAGGAGTTGGTAAAGATGCTGTGGCAATTGAATTCGCTAAACTTCTTAATTGCCTGGACCCTGTAAACGGAAATGAAGCGTGCGATAAATGTGATAACTGCAGAAAGATCTCAGCCTTCAGGTCAGAGTACTTTAAGTTCATATGCGCACTGCCCGCCTCCAAAAGCGATGAATCAGATTCAGACCCTGTTGATAAACTTGCCGGTTCAGATTTTGATGAATATATGGAGCAGATCTCAGCTAAATCTGATGACCCTTATCACAGGATCAGTATTTCCGGAGCCAATAATATCCGGATAAACAGCATACGTGACCTCGTAAGTAAGATTTATCTTTCCGCGCCTTCGGGAATAACAAAAGTTTTTATTGTTTCAGAAGCAGATAAGATGAAACAGGAAGCCTCAAATGCCCTTCTGAAAATACTTGAAGAACCACCCAAGAACAGCATATTGATCCTCACAACATCCAAAGTAAACTCTCTTCCTCAAACAATTATTGGAAGATGCCAGCGTGTGCATTTTGAAGCCCTGCATGAAAAAGATATCGCCGAAAAGCTTCTGACAGATGGCGGATATACTGAAAAACAGGTGAATTTGGCAGCGCGATTGTGCTTTGGAAGCTACAGCAGGGCAATTGATCTGCTGCACATGGGAATAGAAGAATTGCGCAATACTGCGCTTGAATATCTGGTTTCACTGCTCAGAAACGATCCCGCTTCGGTAATATCAATATGCAGAAATATTTCTGCTAAGAATGATAAAGAAAAGACCCGCCAATTTTTGTTCTTCCTCAATATTTGGATAAGGGATCTGTTAAGAGTGAAAGCCGCTGGTGAAGCCATTCCTGATCTGCTGACAAACTATGACCTCGCTGAACGCCTCGGAAAACTGAACAGCAATTTTCCGGAAAGTGATATATTCAATATTGTACTCCAGCTAGAAGAGGCGGATAAACTCATCGGGCAGAACATTCAACTGACACTTATACTTGTTAATCTTTCAATAAAATTAAAAAAATATTTTGTAAAACCTGCTGTTTAAACTAAAATCGCCAGAATTCCCTTTGCTTTATATTCCAATTTCAAAAAAATCATTAAACCATTTCGAACTCTCTTTGTCTAAAATACAATAGAAGTTAATAAAGTAAAACCAACTAAAGGAGTATTCAAAATGAGAAATTTAAAATTATCATTACTGACAATTTCAGCAGTATTTCTGCTCTTCTTCGGATTTTCAGGCACAAACCATATGTTTGCAAACACCAATTCAGCTGCAATTGTTAATAAGATCAAACCCGGACCAAAGTATGTTTGGGTAGCCGGCCACTATAAACATAACAAATTCGGAAAGCTTGTATGGGTTCCGGGACACTGGAAAAGAATTTAACGCAGATACAAAAAAACAATTCTCAATTACCCCCGTTTTATCCCCTGGAAGTCCGCGACCAATGTAGCGGACTTTCGCTTTTTATTTCTTCATTAATATCTTTTGTTCACCAATATTCAATATACTTATTCTTTCTTCAGCTTTATTATTTTTAATAATTTCACGGAATGCGAAAACCGGCTCCATTGGGTCAGCCTGAGCAAAGTGCAGCGTGCCATAATGGATCGGGATCATCCAATTAGCTTTGATATCCAGATAAATACTGTATGCATCAGGCGGGAAAACATGACTGTATGTTCCGCATTGTTTACAATCAGCACAAGGACCTATTGGTATCAGCGCCAGATCGATCTTAAATATTTCACCAAGTTGCTTAAACTTAAGAGAATCATACCCCGTATCACCGGCAAAGTAGACCGTCATTCCGTTGTATTCAATAATATATCCTGTAAATGCCTTATCAGCCCACAAGTAGCCGTCTACACCATATCTGCCGCCCCAATGCTGCGCAAAAACTGTTGTGACCTTTATCCCGTTAATGACCTTTGTTTCACCGATTATTTTGCTTTCATAACCGTTATCATTTTTCATCCTGTATAGTTTCAGGTCATAATCTGGTATATAATTTTCCAGGTCTGCGGGGAACACAAGCGCTGTATTGCTGCTTTTTTCTGCAAGCATTTCTATGCTTGCAAGGTTTAGATGGTCAAAATGTGAGTGAGAAATCAGCACCAGGTCACACGGCGGGATATTTTCTGCGTCAATTCCGGGTTCAACAACTCTGCGGGCAAACTCGCCCGCGGTTTCGGTCAAAAACGGATCGGTGATAATTACCTTGTCATCCATTTGAAGCAGAACAGTTGCGTGCCCGATCCACAATGCTGAGAGCCTTACATCACTCTTTATGGGGTCTGTTATCTTATTTTTTACTTTCTCGGGCGCCTCAAAAAATGTTGGAACGTTCCGTACAGCAACAAGTAATAGATTGCATGAGTTCAAGTTAAACAGCAGCAAAATTGTAAAAATAAAATATATTAACTTTCTTATCTTCATGCCGTATTTTTATTTAATAATATTTGATATATAAACCAACATTATACCTGCTCAATCCATTCTGATTATATTGAAATTTCAGTCCCATCATCCCGAAAAAGCTGTATACTCCTGCTTCATATGTCACTCCGTCATACTTCCGTTCAAATGATTGCTGGTTGTAATACCCGGCACCTAACGATACTGCAAGATACTCACCTTTATGAAACACCGGCAATACTATCCTTGCTCCTGTATTATACATAAATTTATTGAGTGAATTGTACCTGAATCCACCGGGAATTAAAGAAGGCTCAAAATATGTTTCAACCGAACCTGAAAACCTGTTTACAGGCTTAATATAAAAAAAATTGAAAGGTGAAACATATTTGTTTGAATTAAATGAATAAGAAACGGGCACTACATGCCATTGTAAACCAAATTTTATTCCGGTCTTATCATCACTCCTGTCATCAAAAAATACCGGGGATGGGATAGCCTGAAGTAAAGTCCAGCTTCCCCATTTCAACAGCACATTTTCATCTTTCAGCTGGCTTAAGCTGCTTTGAGTCAGCCAAATTATCCCTAAAATAATGAAAATTCTGAATTTCTTTACAATTACACCTTCAAATTCCATAGATATACAATAATACATTTATATTAATTTCTTTTAAAGTTATTTTTGTACTTCATCCAAAATTTTAGAGTTTAAATGTACGAATACGCCGGAGCGGTTCATATACATTCTGTCTATTCAGATGGAACAGGGAAAATTGAAGATATTGCCAGGGCTGCTGGTGATTCGGACCTGGATTTCATCCTGATGACCGATCATAACACTCTGAAGCCAATAGCAGACGGTTATGAAAAATGGCTGAATAATGTTATGGTCATAATCGGTTATGAAGTTAATGATATGGCCAACAAAAATCACTACCTTACGTTTGGAATAAATGAAGTAATAGGTTCATACCAGGAGCTTGGCAACGGAGAGCTTGGCTGCAAGCTTTCAGCCAAAGAGTATGTTAAACAGATCAAAGATAAAGGCGGAATCGGATTTCTCGCACATCCTGACGAAGAACGCTCTCATTTACCTGAACATCCTCCCTACCCGTGGATAGAAAAAACAGATGATTATACCGGGATCGAAATATGGAATCATATGAGCGAATGGATCGAAGGAATGGACGAAGGGAACAAGCTCGATAGGTTCCTCCACCCGCTAAAATCAATAATAGCCCCAAACATCAAAACGCTCAAACGGTGGGATGATGCTGCCAAAAAACGCCACGTAACCGGCATTGGCGGAGTTGACGCACATGCACTAAAGCAGAACGTTTTAGGATTTTTTGAAGTTGAAATATTTGCGTACAAGGTACTTTTTAAATCAATCCGCACTCATGTGTTGATAGATGAACCGGTCGCAAAAAATAATGAAGAGTCTTTTAGAAATGATAAAACAAAGATCATTGAGGCCCTGAGAAAAGGAAAATGTTTTATTGCCAATTATTACAATGGTGATGCCAGGGGATTCCGCTTTTACGCGGAATTCAAAGGGATCACATGCAATATGGGAGATACCATCAGTTCAAACGGCGAAAAAGTAATACTTCGTGCTCTCGTTCCTAAAGAGTGCGAAATAAAACTGATCCATAACGGAAGCCAAATACACGAATCAAGAGGTATGAACGCCGCATGGGATATTACTGAACCCGGTGTATACAGAGTTGAGTGCTGGCTTTCTGAAAGAGGATGGATTTTTTCAAATCACATAAGGATAAAATAAACTAAAAATATATTTTGGATAAAAAAAGAATTGACCCGGATTTAATAAACACTGATCCAAAAGATTTTGACGGTGAAGATAAGCCGCGCAGCAATTGCGCTATTTTCGGAATTTTTGATCATCCGCAGGCAGCGGTAATGACTTACTACGGACTCCACTCACAGCAGCACCGCGGCCAGGAAGCATCGGGTATATGTACATCAGAATTACTTGAAAGCGGTAAACACCGTTTCAATATCCATAAAGGACACGGTATCGCGCTGAATGTTTTTTCAGGAAAAAACATTCTTGCAAACGTTCTTAAAGGTACTGCAGCCATTGGACATAACCGTTATTCCACAACCGGCGCATCCGATAGCCGCGCGAATATTCAGCCATTCAAAGTTAATTTTAAGGAAGGCCATCTGGCTCTTTCGCACAACGGGAATTTTACCAATACCCGTGAACTGCGCGATAAGCTGCAAAACGAAGGAACCCTTTTCCAGACATCTACCGACAGTGAAATTTTCCTTCATCTTATCGCCCGCTCACGTGAAACGGAAATGATAGATAAGATACTTGACGCTGCCAGGCAGATACGCGGTGCTTATTCAATAATCCTTATCACAGATGATAAACTCTTCGCTATTCGTGACCCGTATGCAGTTAGGCCGCTTTCCATGGCTAAGCTTGGTTCAAGCTTTGTGTTCGCTTCAGAAACATGCGCATTCGATATTATTAACGCTGATTATATACGTGACCTTAAAGCCGGTGAAGTCATTCAGATAGATGACGAAGTCATAAAGACCGGTAAAGTGAAATCTTATTTCATAGATAAAAAACCCGAGACCAAACACTGCATTTTTGAGTATATATATTTTTCGCGGCCTGATTCAACTATCTTCGGACATACAGTTGATAAAGTACGCAGAAAACTCGGCAAGAACCTATCGCTCGAAAAACCCGCGCCGAAGGCTAACATTGAAGATAAAAAAGTAGTGGTAATAAGCGTACCTGATTCTAGCAACACTGCGGCATTAGGGTTTGTAACAGAAACCATCAAAAGCAATCCTTATGTTAAGCTTGAACTTGGCCTTATCAGGAGCCATTACATCGGCAGGACCTTTATACAGCCGGGTCAGGATAATCGTGAGATAAAAGTTAAATCAAAATTCAATACTGTTAAATCAGTTCTGAAAGATAGAATTGTAGTAATAGTTGATGATTCAATTGTAAGGGGCACAACTGCCAAACAGCTTGTGAAACTTGTGAAGGAGGCCGGTCCGAAGGAGATTCATTTACGGATAACTTCTCCCCCGATAATTTCGCCGTGTTATTATGGTATGGATTTCCCTTCAAAAAGTGAACTTATTGCGAATCAATGTGAACAGGATCTTGAAAAGATAAGGGAATACCTTGATGTGAATTCAGTTGAGTATCTCTCACTCGAAAAACTGCATGATTCAGTGCCGCAGGGCGTGAATAAACATGGTGAAAATATAAGCTACTGTGATGCATGCTTCAGCGGAAATTACCCGATACCGATAGAGGAAATAGAAAAAACTGCTTTTGAGGGGTAACTTTTATTTGAGAAGATCAATAAATTCATCCACTGTGAGGGATGACATTCTTATAATTGAACGTAAAGTACCTTTATCTAATTCTTTGTGATTTGGAACAACGACTTGAGAGAATGGATCATCTCTTCTTAAAATAATATGGCTTCCCTCTTGGCGCTTAAAATAGAAACCGGCTTTTTCCAAAGCTTTAATACACTCCTTTCCTGAAATACCGGGTAGTTTACTCATACTGCAAGTACAAATGTCTCGAAATTCTCTTCAGGGACAGGAAGATTATCAGCTTTCAAAGCTTCCACATAACCTGTAATAGCTTCTTTTATATTGGTGATTGCTTCTTCCTTGGTTTTCCCCTGACTTATACAACCTGGAAGGCTCGGGCACTCGACAACCCAATAACCATCTTCACCCGGAAATAAGATAATTTGTCTCATAAATTTAATAATTAAATTACTAGATTATTAGATTACTTTAATTATACAACAATTACTTTCCTCTTAAAATTTCACGTACTGCTGATTCTGTCGGCATATCCATAAAATCACTGCGTGATGATATCGCGCGTACCATCTTATCGGCTTCAAGCCTGTTGTAACCAAGTGCCATTAATGCCCCTATTACTTCCGATGCCTTGCCAAGCTCGCCAAGCTTACCGGTATTAACACTTGCACTTTGCGTATCTGATTCTATCTTGCCCAGCTTATCCTTCAGCTCAACTGCCAGCCTTTCAGCGGTCTTTTTACCAACTCCGGAAATTGAGGTCAATGGATGATAATTCCCTTTTGATATCATATCAATAAGCTCGTTGTAACTGATTGCTGAAAGGATACTCAAACCTGTTTTTGGACCTATACCTGATACTGAAATTATCTGCCTGAAACACTCCCTTTCATTTTCATCACGGAAGCCGTAGAGCGTTACAGAAAACGGGTTATCTTTAATATTCAGGTGAACAGAGATCTTCACTTCATCGCCAACACTGCCTGTATTTTCAATTGTTCCAAGTGTACAGTTTATACTGTAGCCAATGCCGCCGGATTCAACTATCAGGCCTGCTGTTTTTTTGCATACAAGTTTTCCTTTTATGTAATCTATCATTTCCTAAATTGTTACTTCTGTACTTTAACTTTCTTTGGATTCTCTTTCACATATACCTCCCAATTGCTGCCTTTGGATTTCTTTACATTTCCGCCAAGCATTCTATTGTGATGGCATATAGCTACAGCTATTGCATCGGAAATATCGCTCTGTTTTGGCAGCGAATTTATATCAATATTCAATATTCTGCAAACCATAAACTTCACCTGCTCTTTGGATGCCGCACCAAGACCCGAAACAGACTTCTTGACTTCGCGGGGTGAGTATTCTGTGGTGGGAATCTGTTTATTGACAGCCGCAAGAATTGATACTCCCCTTGCATGTCCAAGCTTTAATGTTGACTGAACATTCTTGCCGTAATAAGCTGTTTCAATGGCAAATTCATCCGGCTTGTATTCTTCAATTACATCAACCAGCCGGTCATATATCTGTTTTAATCTTATTGGAAAATTATTCTTGGCGGGTATTTTTATTACATCACAGCACAGCATCTTCAGCTTTTCATTCACACCGCTGATTACAGCATAACCAGTAAAAAGCGTTCCGGGATCAACTCCAAGTATTATCAATTCTAAATCTGTAATTTGAAATTTGTAATTGTATTACCTTATCCAAATTCTTCCATTACTTTTTCATCAATATCGGCATTTGAGTACACATTCTGCACATCATCATTATCTTCAATCACGCTTATCAGCTTTATTGTGGATTCCGCCGCGCCGCCTTCAACTTTTGTTGTCTGTTTTGGCACGTACTGCAGTGATGCGCTTTCTATCTTTGCTCCGTTTAACGATGAAGCTTCAATTGCCTTTCGTACTGTCTCAAAGTTTTCCAGTGAAGCGGTCACTTCAAAAAAATCATCTTCATCTGTCATATCATCCGCACCCGCATCAAGTATCACATTCATTAGGTCATCTTCAGTGTAAGTACCCTTTGTAACAGTTATCACACCCTTTCGTTCAAAGTTCCAGCTAACCGCGCCTGATTCCGCAAGATTACCGCCATGTTTGGAAAGCAAATGCCGCAGCTCTGCCACCGTACGGTTCTTATTATCTGTCATTGATTCAATTATCAGCGCTACACCGCCGGGTCCGTATCCTTCGTAGGTTATTTCATCATAACTTACACCTTCAAGCTCGCCGGTACCTTTTTTAATGGCGCGTGTAATATTATCGGCGGGCATGTTATTCGATTTCGCGCTGTTAACAGCTAATCTTAAACGCGGATTCGCCTCTACATCGCCGCCGCCAATTCTTGCCGCAACTGTGATTTCTTTTATTATCTTGGTAAATACTTTACCGCGGGCCGCATCAATTGCGCCCTTTTTCCTCTTTATTGTTGACCACTTCGAGTGTCCTGACATACTTAAAAATGAATATTATTACTTTTTAAAATTTGTTTTGTGAATTCGTAATTCTTGAGCCACACTTTTGTGGCGAAACCTTACTCCAAAGGAGGAAGGCTCATTGATCATTACTAATTAATCTTCAGGTCTCTTATCCTGAACTGCGTCTTCGTATTACCATTCCAGTGATTCTCTTCAACGGAATATATTATATCAAGCCTTGTTCCGGTCTTTAAATGATAACGCGATGTTTCATCAAGATCAGGTGACTGGTAGTACACACAATCAAAACTGTAATTATCAAACCTGTTACCGTTTTGTATGCCCTTACGGACTTTAAACACTGTAGTTGAACCGTTATACGTCTTCGGGTCACCTACAATAACAAGGTCACGGGTTAAGAATATGGGAGTCATATTACCCGGGCCGAACGGCTCGAAGTGGCTTAATATCTTAACAAAACGCTGGTTTACCTCTGATACATCTATTTCAGCATCAACCTTAATTTCAGGCACAAGAAGCTCTTTGCCGTTCACTGTATCGTTAATGATCGTTTTGGCTATCCTGTTAAATGTATTCCGGAACTCCTCGACCTTTTCAATTTCTATTTCAATGCCAGCTGCGTGGAAATGGCCGCCGAACTGAACAACCGCTCCGCATTCTTCCGATGTGCGCTTAATTGCTTCGTAAATATTGAAATTATTTATACTGCGCGCTGAACCTTTTGCGTAACCGTTGAACGTAGTGAGAATAATTGAAGGCCTATAATACTTCTCAACCATTCTTGAAGCTATTATGCCAAGCACGCCGGGGTGCCACTCAGGATTATGGAGCACAATTGCAACATCATCCTTAGCATCACTGTTAACTGATTCAATTTTATAATTTTCGTAAGTACTCTGCGCCTGCAGATAAATTTCGCTGTCAATTTTCTTACGGTTAGAATTTTCCGACTCAAGAACGCTCATTAACTCTTCGGCATCTTCAATTGTTTTGCTGGTAAGGAATTTTACAGCACGCGTCGCGTCACCAAGTCTGCCAACTGCGTTAATACGCGGACCGATAGTGAAGACAACATTTGATGTTGTGATATGCTCAAGCTTTAGGCTGGAATTTTTGAATATCGTGGCAAAGCTGGGCCTGGGGTTATTAAGTATCTGCTTAAAGCCGTAGCTTATGAGTGTTCTGTTCTCATCAATTACGGGAACCATATCCGCAGCCGTTGCAACGGCTACAAAATCAAGCAGACCCATCCAGTCATCAAGCTCAAGCTTCCGGCATACTGCCTGTATGAGCTTAAACGCCACGCCGGTACCGCAAAGACTCTTGAACGGATAATTACAATCCGCCTGAAGAGCATCAAGTATTGCGTATGCGTTTGGTATTGTTTCGGGCGGCTGGTGATGGTCGCAGATTATCATATCAATTCCAAGGGAGGAGGCATACTCCACTTTATCAACAGCGGTGATGCCGCAATCGATGGCAACAATAAGCTTTATGCCAAGCGAATTCGCGTGATCTATCCCTGTGTTGGATAGGCCATAGCCGTCTGTAAACCTATCTGGTATAAAAACTTCGTTGGGTACGCCTAGATCTCTTAAAAATGTGTGGAACATGGAAACCCCCGATGTACCGTCTACATCGTAGTCGCCAAAGATAAGGATCTTTTCTTTATTCTTTATGACCTCTATGATCCTTTCGGATGCTTTTTCCATTCCCTTCATAAGGAACGGGTCATAGAGATTTTTCAGATCATGGACGAAAAACTTCTTCGCATCAGAGCGTGAGTGGATCTTCCTCGTAACAAGAATTCCGGCAAGTGAGGAGGGAACATTTATCTCCTGAGAAAGTATTTTAACTTTTTCTTCATCCGCTGCGCTTGATATTGTCCATTTCTTCCTGATTGCACTGGACATTCAATTTTAATTTATTTTTATAGTGCCCGGAGCGAGACTCGAACTCGCACTCCGTAACCGGAACTGCGCCCTGAACACAGCGTGTATACCAATTTCACCATCCGGGCTGGATTGTACTATGTAAAAACAGGTATTTTACCGGCATCTATTGCCGATAAACTAATAAATTTACGAAATTTTTAGGTTAATTTCAATTAATCTATTAATGCTTACAATTACAAATATACATAAAATTTGCCGATTATATCGGCAGGGTAAATGTCCTTTCTCGCTAAAATATCATGTTTATTATTAATTTGTATATTTTATGAAATTATATTAATTTACAATAATCAAATTCCAGACAATTTGAAAAAACTGCTTAAAATATCGCTTACGCTTGCAATTACAGTAATACTTGTAACAGGCATAATAATGCCTGAAATAATAATGGGCACACCAGCCTCACCCGCCGTTGGCAACTGGTACCAGCAGTGGATGCCAAACTTAAATGGAAGACAAATTGTTGATATAACTTTTTTGGATAGCTTAACAGGTTATGCAATTTCCAACAGGTTAACCATTTCTGATACTTCTTTGATTCTTAAAACTACAGATTCAGGAGATAACTGGTTTATTAATTATGCACAGACAGGCTATATTTTTAAAAGAATTCAGTTCTTGAACCAAAATACAGGTTTTGTTGGTGGAACAGGTTTAATAAAAACCACAAACGGCGGACTAAACTGGAATACAATAAATCCGTCTGTATTTATTGAAGATTTAAGTTTCAAAAGCAAAGATACCGGATGGTATGTCTATGGTGAAAGTTTTACTGGCGGCGTCTTCTTCACCTCCGACGGCGGTGCAAACTGGGTACAGCAGTATTCAGCCGGGAGCCAGAACCCTGAGAAGATATATATGTATAATGCGAGGATTGGTTTTATATCTGATAATTCAGGCTCATCAAGCATACGGAAAACCACAAACGGCGGCTTGAATTGGAATTTGAATGTGAGCGGGCAGTGGTATTTTGATATTACATTTGCAGATAGCTTAACAGGGTGGTATTCAGCGGCAAGCAATATTTACAAGACTACCAATGGCGGAAACAACTGGGTACTTCAAAATGTGCCCACTGGTCCCGATTTATTGAATCTTGGTATTAACAAACTGGCACTAATAAATAAAGATACAGTTTGGGCTGCGGGAAATGCAGTATTTTACCCAAACAGCCAGGTAAGAGCAATATTATTACGAACAACCAATGGAGGAGTTAACTGGCAATATCAAGTGCCCGATACAGCAATAAATAATTTTGTATACTACTTCATTCAGTTTGCAGATAAAAATCACGGTTGGGCATATACTACATTAAGGGGCATTCATACAGCAACAGGCGGCGACCCTGTTTGGCTTACAGGAATAAATCAAATCTCTTCTCAAATTCCGAAGGAATATAAATTATTCCAAAACTATCCAAACCCGTTTAATCCGGAAACAAGTATTAAATACAACGTGAAAAGTGAAACGTCAAATGTGAAACTTTTAATATATGATATTTTGGGAAAGCAAATTGAAGTACTTGTAGATCAAAAACAGAATGCAGGCACTTATGAAGTAGATTTTAATGGTAATGGGTATGCTTCAGGAGTATATTTTTACAAACTGATAATAAATTCAGGGAAGGAGGTGTTTACTGAAACTAAAAAGATGCTGATGATAAAATAGCGATAGCTATTTGAACAGAAGTCCCGCAAGGCGGGAGTATAAATAACATACTAAATACTTGAATATTAAGTATTGTAACATCAAATTAAATACATTAATTTAAGTAAAATTATTATTTAAAAATCCCAAAAAGATAATTTGAAAAATGGCCTCAAAATACTACTTTATATTTTTGCTTTCTCCTTTTTTTCTTTTGCATTATTGCCTGCAATATTAAACAGCACACCAGCCTCACCCGCCGTTGGCAACTGGTACCAGCAGTGGATGCCAAACTTAAATGGAAGACAAATTGTTGATATAACTTTTTTGGATAGCTTAACAGGTTATGCAATTTCCAACAGGTTAACCATTTCTGATACTTCTTTGATTCTTAAAACTACAGATTCAGGAGATAACTGGTTTATTAATTATGCACAGACAGGCTATATTTTTAAAAGAATTCAGTTCTTGAACCAAAATACAGGTTTTGTTGGTGGAACAGGTTTAATAAAAACCACAAACGGCGGACTAAACTGGAATACAATAAATCCGTCTGTATTTATTGAAGATTTAAGTTTCAAAAGCAAAGATACCGGATGGTATGTCTATGGTGAAAGTTTTGCTGGCGGTGTCTTCTTCACCTCCACGGGCGGAACGAATTGGGTACAGCAATATAGTGCAGGGAGCCAGAACCCTGAGAAGATATATATGTATAATGCGCGGATAGGGTTTATATCGGATAATTCAGGCTCACCCAGCATACGCAAAACCACAAACGGCGGCTTGAACTGGAATCTGAATGTGAGCGGACAATATTACAGAGATATTATTTTTACAGATAGTCTTACAGGATGGTATTCTTATGGAAATAATGTTTATAAAACGACCAATGGCGGAACAAACTGGCAATTGCAGGTATTACCTTATGGCGGTAATTTAATATCTGTAGGCATAAATGAATTTTCTGCAATAAACAAAGATACTTTGCTTGCAATAGGAGCTGAAATAATAACCGGGATGCAGTCCCGCGGAATAATATACAGAACAGTTAACGGAGGCGTTAACTGGACATTCCAAATACCTGATACTTCAATTTATGTTCCCGGACCTTACAATTATATTCAGTTTACCGATAAGAATCACGGATGGGCATATACATTAGGGTTTTATGGCGGCATACACACTACCACAGGCGGAGACCCTGTATGGATAACTGCATTTGAACAAATTAGTACAGAAATACCAAAGGAATTTAAATTATTTCAGAACCATCCCAATCCGTTCAACCCTAACACAAAAATAAAGTTTCAATTAACGAAAAGAAGTTATGCAGAAATAACAATATATGATATAACAGGCAGAAGAATACAGAAATTACTGAATGATGAATTGAATGCCGGTGAATATGAAATAGATTTCAACGCTTCAGGTTTATCTTCAGGTACATATTTTTATAAACTAACTGTAACAACCGGAAAGGAGGAATTTACTGAAACTAAGAAAATGATTTTAATAAAATAAGCTTTATATTAGTTATTTCACTATAGGGGGTTGTATACAGGGATGATAAAAAACAAAATCCAATAACTAAAACGTAAAAAGTGATGAAAAACAAACTTTATGTCATCGCATTGATATTGTTAACCCCAATATTAATTTTAAACTTCTATAACCTTTCAAAAAGAAACGCAATCTCCCTCTGTTCCGCCTGCTCCTAATACAGATAAATTCTACTATGGCGCGATTTCTTCATTGTGGCATCAGCCATATTATGACTTCCTTTTTGTTTGTAATTATAATTATTTAGCATTATTTTATACTAATCAAATCGTACCAGTTTGAATAATCTCTTTAAAATACTGCTCACATTTTTTGCTTTTTGCCTGTTTACTTTTGCATTTATAATGCCGTTAAATCCGGTTGATAACTGGTATCAGCAGTTTTTGCCGAACCTAAATGGAAGGTCTATATCAGACATTTTTTTCTTAGATAGTCTAACTGGTTGGGCCGTAACACCTTTTAGATTTCAAAACGATACAACATTTGTAATGAAGACTACCAATAGTGGGGATAACTGGTTCATCCAATTTGCGGGTTATGGTCAATTTGTTGGAAGAAATAAAATAATATTTTTAAATAATAATACAGGATTCACATGCGGTAATGACCACTTTACAGGTAGTACAAAAATCACAAAAACAACTGATAGTGGGAATTCGTGGTTTTCAATTTCCGATCCAACGACCGCAACTTATGAAGATATGGCAGTATTAAATGAAAATACAATATGGTTAGTATCAAGTAGCAGTCTTACTGGCGGCGTATTTTTCACCTCCACCGGCGGCGCAAACTGGGTACAGCAGTATTCAGCGGGCAGCCAGAACCCTGAGAAGATATATATGTTTAATGAGCGGATAGGGTTTATATCGGATAATTCAGGCTCGTCAAGCATACGCAAAACCACAAACGGCGGCTTGAACTGGAATCTGAATGTGAGCGGGCAGTGGTATTTTGATATTACATTTGCAGATAGCTTAACAGGGTGGTATTCAGCCGCAAGCAATATTTACAAGACTACCAATGGGGGAAATAATTGGGTACTTCAAAATGTGCCGTCGGGTCCTGATTTATTGAATCTTGGAATTAATGAACTAGCATTATTAAATAAAGATACACTTTGGGCTGCGGGAAATGCAGTGTTTTACCCAAACAGTCAGGTAAGAGCAATATTATTAAGAACAACCAATGGAGGCGTTAACTGGCAATATCAAGTGCCTGATACAGCAATAAATAATTTTTTATACTACTTCATTCAGTTTAGCGATAAAAATCACGGTTGGGCTTATACAACACTAAGAGGGATACACACTACAACAGGCGGCGACCCTATATGGATCACAGCATTGGAACAAACCAGTACTGAGGTGCCAAAAGGTTTCAAACTATTTCAAAATTATCCTAACCCGTTTAATCCTAACACTAAGATAAAGTTTCAATTGTTAAAACACAGTAACGCAGAAATAACAATATATGATATAACAGGCAGAAGAATACAGAAATTACTGAATGATGAACTTATTGCCGGTGAGTATGAAATAGATTTCAATGCAGCAGGCTTATCTTCAGGAACATATTTTTACAAATTAACTGTAACAACAGGAAAGGAGGTGTTTACTCAAACTAAAAAGATGCTGATGATCAAATAGCGATAGCTATTTGAACAGAAGTCCCGCAAGGCGGGAGTATAAATAACATACTAAATACTTGAATATTAAGTATTGTAACATCAAATTAAATACATTAATTTAAGTAAAATTATTATTTAAAAATCCCAAAAAGATAATTTGAAAAACCACATTAAAATACTATTCATCATTTTTGCCTTTTCACTTTTGACTTTTGCCTTAATGCCTGCAATATTAAACAGCACACCTGCATCAACAGCAGTAGGCAACTGGTACCAGCAGTTTATGCCGAATATAGGAAGCAGATCTATCACAGATATATTCTTTTTGGATAGCTTGACTGGCTACGCCGTTACAAATAAATCAACTACAGATACGATGTTTGTTCTTAAAACTTCAAATTCAGGTGATAACTGGACGATACATTTTAGAAAAGTACAAACTGGCGGAGGAACTCCCGGGTATAACAGAGTTTATTTTTTAAATCAAGATACTGGGTATGCATGTTATACATTGGGCTTTGATAAAACAATTAACGGTGGAGCAAACTGGACACCACTTCGTACAGGTGAATCTTTTCAGGATATGAGTGTATTGAATAATGATAATATATGGATAGTATCCGCAAATCCACTCACTGGTGGCGTCTTCTTCACCTCCACGGGCGGAACGAATTGGGTACAGCAATATAGTGCAGGGAGCCAGAACCCTGAGAAGATATATATGTATAATGCGCGGATAGGGTTTATATCGGATAATTCAGGCTCACCCAGCATACGCAAAACCACAAACGGCGGCTTGAACTGGAATCTGAATGTGAGCGGGCAGTGGTATTTTGATATTACATTTGCAGATAGCTTAACAGGGTGGTATTCAGCCGCAAGCAATATTTACAAGACTACCAATGGGGGAAATAATTGGGTACTTCAAAATGTGCCGTCGGGTCCTGATTTATTGAATCTTGGAATTAATGAACTAGCATTATTAAATAAAGATACACTTTGGGCTGCGGGAAATGCAGTGTTTTACCCAAACAGTCAGGTAAGAGCAATATTATTAAGAACAACCAATGGAGGCGTTAACTGGCAATATCAAGTGCCTGATACAGCAATAAATAATTTTTTATACTACTTCATTCAGTTTAGCGATAAAAATCACGGTTGGGCTTATACAACACTAAGAGGGATACATACCACGACAGGCGGAGACCCAGTTTGGATAACTGCAATTGAACAGATAAGCAATGAGATACCAAAAGAATTTAAACTGTTTCAGAACTATCCAAATCCATTTAATCCAAACACGAAAATAAAATTTCAGTTAACGAAAAGAAGTTATGCAGAAATTACAATATATGATATAACAGGCAGGAGAATACAGAAATTACTGAATGATGAACTTAATGCCGGTGAGTATGAAATAGATTTCAATGCATCAGGTTTATCTTCAGGTACATATTCTTACAAATTAACAGTAAACAATGGAAAGGAGGTATTTACTGAAACTAAAAAAATGATCTTGATTAAATAAGTAAATTCAAAGCGGTTATTATACTTCGCGTTAGGTAGGGGTGCCAAAAACATAATTAATAACTTAAACTTCAAAAAGTGATGAAAAATAAACTTTATATCATTGCATTTGTATTGCTCACCCCAATTTTAGTTTTAAACTTTTATATCCCTCAGGAAGAAACCAAACCCACATCGCCGCCTCTTCCATATACTGATAAATTCCTGATAGGATGTATGCATTCTTATAACCCGTACGGTACTGACCCAAATAACACATATTATAACGAAACAGGATTTAATACGACTCATAAATATATTCAGGATGATGTACTTGGTAACTACCCGGGTGATCCTGACAGGCATACCCCTATTGGTTTTACAGGCGAGCATCTCTTTGATGCTGTCCCGGTAACTGATATACGAAATGCGTTAGATGATATGTACAATAACCATAATCAAACGCGCTTTATCTGGCAAAGACCCAAGATAGAATGGCTCGCATTCGGGCAGAGCAGTATTTACCAGGCTGAAAAGAAATTACCGGGTACTGACCCTTATTGGTTTTATACTTTTAATAACTTTACGGGTGAAGTGAAACCGGATATTCAATTTAACGAAGGAAGGGATGCGCTGTATGTAAGTGAACTTGTATCCGGACCGGGTACAAAAATAGTTCTTGAAAGGCTGATGGCAAATTCGGAGCAATGCAGAAAGATGACAAGCGGCGGTAACGAATGGTGCGGCGATTCTGAATGTGACTGGTACGTGAAGCCGCGGATAAGGATACCTCAATCCTTTGTAATACCGGCAAATTATGAAACGCCTGTATGCAGGATATTAGTATATGAGCAGGATGGTTTTACAATAAAGAAGCAAACTACCATCAAAGCAAAATACTTCCTTGACCAAAATGGATCTTATAATGGACACTATATAGAAGAATATAATTTTTTTGGAGAGACAGATTTAAAATTTCATGGTGATTTAGGCGATTCATGGATCTATAATGCACGGGGTGTGAGTGATTCGGACCATCCGCTTGCAACCCACGCTGATTTTAAAATTGAATGGTCAGGCAACTGCGAAATGTGGATTGATTATATTAAAGTTGAAAATGATGTGGCGGATAGATTGTTGAAAGGTAACGATCAAGAATTTGAAAGATGGATAACAGAAGAAGCAAATGCTGTAAATGTACCGCCTTATGTATTTAATTTTTACACAGAGCTTTTTGAGTTTAATAACATACCCTGCATGGCTTATGTAAACAAAAAGATTGATTCCATAACGGGCGGTAAAATTAACTTTATGGCGGATCAGCTTACTCAGTTCAACCACCATATGCCCTGGGGGTTAAGGCATACCATTAATACCCCTGAAATGATAGAGGAGTTATTTTTTGAAAGAACAGAAATGAGGCAGATCTACCTTGGTGACCCGTACCCTATAACCGCAGATACACCTTCATATTGCGGAGGAAATTCACAATACAGCCTTATACCTGAAACATTTAATCTGAATCCTTCCACTTCAGACCTGTATCAGGAAGCAGACCCAATAACGTATGACAGATGGCTGCAGGGACAGATGGATACAACCTGTGAAGCGTATGAAAGCCCGGATTATACAGCCGGTCGCAACGATCCGCATATTGCGGGTGTGTACCAGTTCCTTATGAAGCGCGGCAACGCGCTTTCAAAGAGCCTGAATATTCCTTTTGTAGCGATGCTTCAGGCTCACCAGTGGTACTCCGGCGGCGAAATTGACCGTGAGCCTACAAATGAAGAGCTGAATATGATGACCAACATGGCAGTATCTTACGGCGCGAAGGGTATCATTTACTGGTGGTACCCCTCGGTAATTACTAACGCTTGTGATTATACTTTAGGCTTTACAAATCCAAACGGAACACCGCGCGCTCTAAATGTTTACGGACAGCTTAAGTGGGATACACTAAAACGTATAAACCAGCGACTTGAAGATTGGGGGCCGACACTGATGAGCTTTGATAACAGGCAGACAAGCTCATATATTTACAGATTTTCTACTGAACGTAATTTAATGTACCAGAATTCTTATTTTTATGATATATACACTTATAAGCCGGGCACTGCACCATATCCTTGTGTTGAAGATTATCCGGAAGGCGATGTTCCTCCCGTAAATACAATTGTGAGTGCAGAGATGAAAGATATTTGCAGATAGCGACTTTTAAGCAAAACCCGAATGACATTGCCAATTATTTTATGATCTTGAACAAGCGATGCTCACCCTATAAACCCTCTGAAAATGAAAATGGGGGCAGAAGATTTGTAAAAGTATATTTTGACCAATATGCGACACAGCTTGAAAGATATGAAAACTGGAAAATAACAAATATATCTGACAGGAATCAAGTGATAACATATGTTAAGGGGCAAATGCAGCTTGATTTTGGCTGGTTTGACCCGGGCGAAGGAAAGATTTTTAAAATGGAACCTGTAATGATTGGTGGCGGTATTCTAGCAGGCGATGAAAATATCTCAGCTGAATCATTCACCTGTGAAGCTCCCGTTTACAATAACGGTTTTAATATTACAATTGGCGCAAACACAACCATACATTTTAATGATTCATCAAGGTTTGTAATGTCAGGCGGTGTATTTACAGTAGGCGACCAGAACACATCAGCTCCGCAGAATATTACAAGCGATGCGGTACCGGGCGGTTCATGGCGCGGCCACAGCTTTACCAACTGCGAAGTAAAAATTTACGGCGCAACGTTTAGTGGACTCGCAAACGATACAACATACGCGGTTAATATCATTGATTGCCCCGTTGTTGATATACGGAATTGTACTTTTAATACAAACAGCTCACTCAAAGGCGGAGTGAACGCGATTTGTTTTAATAATCCTTTTATAGCAATAAATAATATATACATAGGCAGTAATACATTTAATTCATCGGGTTCAACAATACCAACGGTAAATGTATCATCATATGCAGGTGTAACAACTCCCTTAATTATAGAAAATAATACATTTAATGAGGGTAACACAGCAGTTTTTCTAAGCGGTGTAATCGGCGGAGCAATTAAAGGAAACACAATAACCGATAATTACATTGGAATAAACGCTTTAACATCTTCCATAGATATTGTTCAGAATACAATATCATCGACTGTAAGCGGATCAATGGGAATCTTTGCCGCAGGCGGCAGTGAGCTAAAGCTCAACAGTTCAGGCGCATTTACTCTCGGCGGACTGAATACTATTTCAAACGAAGGTACAGGCTCAAATAATATAAATGTAGATGGTTCATACTTTTTGCTTGAGGGTGGCGAAAATATTTTTAATATTACAAGTGACCAGAGCTCCTACCACTTATACGGCTACTTCCCGATGTTCACAGCAGTCACGACCGAAGAAACCAATAATTGCTTTAAGGTGGATGGTTCTCCCGTTGATCCGCCAATAAATATGGTAACCTCAGGCTATCAAGGCTCACAGATAACGTTTAATTTTAATCCATACCTGGCCGGCTGTGAAATAATCGGCGGCGGTGACGGACTGGCTATAAACCTTGGTAATGGTATCTATGATACAATATACACAGGCGGTTCAGGTTCAGGGGGAAGTTATTCAAGTGTGTCCGGGATCCCGCCAAGGCGGGACTTCGAAACTGCTTCGCAGTTTCTTGGGCGGGATGTGTTTGTAATATCCACACCAAAACAAAAATACGATACCATCAGCGTACTAATGCGTTACCGCAATTACTCACAGGCAAAAACAAAATGTCTGGATCTTATTAACACATATCCCGATAGCATTCAGAGCATATTTGCAGTATCAAAGCTCTTTTTAGCCACCGTTGCAAGCGATACATCATACAATGCAGCAAATACCCTTAAGGTATTCTACGAAAACCTGATATTGAACCATCCGGGCAATACATCACTTGTAAAACGCGCTAATTATTATATATTAAAATGTAAAGTAAGAATGCGTGAATACTCACAGGCAATGGCAGGATTTCAGCAGATAATAAACCAGAATCCTTACAGCTATGAGGGACTTATCGCAAGATGGGATTATATGGCAACTTCATTGCTGGCGCCGCAGGGCGGTGCCCGCAGTTCAATAGACAATGAGCAATTAACAATGAGCAATAACAACGAATATAATGAATCTGATAATTATTATGAATTTGATAAATTTGATGAATTGGGCGACGATAAGAAACCTTTCACCAAGGAGCAAAGGCTGGATATACGTAAATCGATAAATACTGCGATAGAAATATCAAAGAATGATGATGAAACGAAGATAAAGAAGCTTGAAGAGAAATCAGAGCTTGGCGATGTGAACGCATCAAAAGAACTTACTCAGATGAAATCATTAAAACAAGTGGTAAAGACTGAAAAGCCAAAAAGCATAACCCAACATGTAAGGATAGTATCGGAAGATATAAGGAAAGTATTTGGCTCAAATACCAGCAGTAAAGGCAATGAACCGAAGAATATTCCATTGGTATATAAGATATCACAAAATTATCCAAATCCGTTCAATCCCGTAACAAAAATAAATTACGACCTGCCGAAAGATTCAAAGGTAAAGATAATAATTTATGATATATTAGGCAGAGAAGTAAAACGGCTTGTGAACTATGAACTTAAAACCGCAGGTTCATACATTGTAGATTTTAATGCATCGAACTATGCGTCAGGAGTTTACTTCTACCGAATAGAAGCGGAAGAACCGAATGGTAATAAATTTATAGATAGTAAAAAGATGGTGCTGCTAAAATAAAACTTCCTCTGTTAGAACAGAGTAAGTCAAGAAGGCAGAAATAAAAAGGCAAAAAATAAATGCAGAGTCCTCTGAGAAGCGAGAGACTCTGCATTATACTCTAATGGACTTTGTAGCAGGCGTGGCTCGCCCGCCTGTAAAGAAATAAAGCGGCAAGCCATCAAAAAGTAAACTGAGCTGTATCGCGTATGAATATCAAAATCTAACAAAAAAGGGGCTAACGCCCCTTTTTTGTTAGATTTAGTTAATCTTCCTACAAATACTTATTTATCAAACTCAAAAAATCAGCTTTGCTTCGGGAACCCATGATTGCCTCAACAACCTTGCCGTTCTTATCTATAATGTACGTTTGCGGAACCACGTTCTGGTTCTGCCCTGCAGATGTCATATATTTTGCAACAAGCTCGTTGGGTTCGAATACGACCGTATATGAAAGGTTATTTGTTTTAAGGAAATTATTCAGCACTTCCTGGTTATCATCCACAGATACGCCGATCATTTTGAAATCCTTATCTTTCAGCTCTGTTGAAAGTGTTGAAAGGTCCGGAAGCTCTTTCCTGCACGGGGGACACCATGTTGCCCAGAAATTAAGCAGAATTACTTTGCCTTTGTAATCACTTAGCTTCATTTCTTTGCCGTTCTCATCCCACTTAAAATCAACCATTTCATTTTTCGTCACATCCTTATCAACATCCTTTACAACAAATGAGCTGCCTGAGGCGGGTTTTGTATCCTGCTTCTGCTGTTGGGTGTTCTGTTTATTATCCTGCGGTTTTACGTCAGTTTTTTCTGTGGTTTTTGAGCAATTAAAGGAAACTGCTGCGGCAAGTATTACTGCTAAAAGTACCCGTATCATCTGTTTTTCTGATTTAACTTTATTTTTTTATTTATTGAATCTTGTAAATGTTGCGTACATTTCCTGTTTAGGCATCGTGGTCATAGATGCGCAAACGTTGTTTTCCTTGTACCAAAGTGTCATTGTGCAGTCGTTTTCATCAACTTCATCGCACATATAAAACTGCGCCTTTGATATTTCCTTTTGTACGTCATCCGGCAGATCAAGGCTTTTCTTGTTTACTGCCGAGATCGGCACCTGCATAATGTAGAGCATAGAGCCATCGCTGTTCTCATAAATGATATGAGCCATTTCCTGACCTTTATACTCATTGCAAACCACGCCTGCTATCTGGTAATTTTCTATTACCGGCACGTACGGATCGAAGTGCGCTTTTTCCATCACGTATTTTTCAACCTCTGCGGCATTGCTTGATTTAAGCTGCGGCTTAACATCTCCCTTCAATACCTTATGGAAGCTGTTAACGGCCTGCACCATTAAACTTGACTCAGTGCCGGTTAGTATATACGGATTGCGCGTTTTCTTTCCGCCCGAAAATACAACAAGTCCCCCGATAATTACAAATGCCAGTACGGCAAATGCATACCTTGGAACGCCGATGAATTTCTCGGTAAATGCCTGTTTAATTGATTGCCAGAATGAGGGATATTCAGTTTCAGCCGGCGCTATATTATTGCCTGTAACTGAGGCTGCACTGTATTTTTTTTTAGAATCAGCTATCATGTTATCAATTGATAACATCACTTTCTGATATGTTGCTTTTGGAAGCTCCGCTTCAGGTAACCTTGATCTTAATAACTCTTTTGTAAGAACTTCCGCTTTGTATTTAGCACTAAGCTTCTGATCTTTGCTTAAAAGGTCTTCAATCTGTTTCTTTGTTTCAGGATCTGTAATTTGGTTATCTGCATAAGATGAAATTAATTCATCTATGTTAAAAGTAGTAGTATTTAGACCCATAGGCATAGTATTTGATGGTTTTTGATAATAACAATTTTCTCCGTTTAATTCCGGTTAAAAATAATGAAAGCTGGTTTATGAGACCTACGCCATTGATTCAACCGAATAGCCCCTGGACTTAGCGTAGTCCTGAAGCTTTTTCTGTAATATTTTTCTTCCTCTGTGAAGGCGGCTTCGTACCGTTCCTATCGGCACATCAAGGAACTCAGCTATTTCTTCATAGCTTAATCCCTCAAGGTCACACAGTATTACAACCGTTTTATAATCATCCTGCAGTGAGTTGAGAGCGTTCATTAATTCATCATCAAGCAGGTTGCTGAACACCTTGTGTTCAAGATCGTTCGGATCAACTACATCATCTCTTATTGAGTCGTAAAAGTTCTGTACATCTTCATAATCAACTTTTGATGGCTCTTTCTTTGTCTTACGGTATTTGTTGATATAACAATTCTTCATTATCCTGAACAACCATGCTTTGCAGTTAGTTCCCCGCTCAAACTTGTGGAAAAACCTGAAAGCGCGCATATAGGTATCCTGTACCAGGTCATCTGCCTCAAGCTGGTCACCTGACATCCGAAGTGCATAATTATACAGTATTTTCATGTGAGGAATAGCCTCAGTTTCAAAGTCCTTTTTACGGGCTTCAAGCTCAGCAGGGCTAAGTTTATCCAACGGGTTATCTTCACCCATTGAATCATCAGCATCAATATCCTCTTCATTAACCGGCAGATTTTCAGGCTCTGTTACTTCACGGTTCTTTATATCTCTCTCTTGTTTTGAGTTATCTTTTTTCAACAATTTCCCTTATTTTTAGTTCATTAAATTAAGCAATTTAATGCACTATTTCAAGCAGTCAAATTTTTGTTAACTTACCCAAAATAGTTACTACTTAATATGATAAAATTTTCCTCAAGTTGGTGTAAATATTTGTAATAATGACTAAATTTCTGAAAAATTTCCTAACGTACGTTAGGCGTGAAACTTATCTTTATTAATTAAGTTAAATGTTGTAACAACTATATATACGAAATATGAAGACTTTTATTTTATATCTGATGCTGGTATTTTTTGTTTCAGATTGCCGGCCGGCTAACACTCCTTCTGTAATGGATAAACCAACCCGGCATGTCGCCGGTTCTGACAGTGTAAATATTAACTTTACAGCACGGATAAACGAGTTAAAGCGTTCACTGAGTGATGATTTTATCGTAAAGGAGCATTCATATTTTGTCATTGCCAGTAACTTAAGCGAAGCAGAAACAGAAAAGATATTAACAAACACAATTGATAAAGCTGTTGAGTGCTTTTACAACGATTATTTTTCCACCAGACCCGATGAAGCGACAACCATTTTCCTGTTCAAAGATGATAGAACATACAGGTATTGGGCTAAGACACTTTACGATGATGATGACCTCTCAAAATACGGATACTACAAGCCATCAGAAAAAACCATGCTTATGAATATCAATACGGGCACGGGGACGCTTGTGCATGAAATGACACATGCGCTTGCGCGGTATGACTTCCCTGATATCCCTTCCTGGTTCAATGAAGGTCTAGGCTCTCTTTACGAAAGATGCTCGCTGAATAACAAAACAATACTCGGCTATGTTAACTGGCGCCTGCCGGCGCTGCAGGATGCCCTTGCCGATAAAAGCTACACTTCAATTGAAAAATTAATGAAAACCAACTGGGAAGAATTCTACGGCACGGGCAGCGATGTGAATTATTCACAAGCTCGCTATTTGTGTATGTACCTGCAGGAGCAGGGTCTGCTAAAAAAATATTACAAACATTTCCGTGATACATACAATTCTGATAACACGGGAATCACACAAATGGAAAAAATCACCGGCAGATCAATAAGTGAGCTCGATGCCGATTATGTGGCATGGGTGAAGACACTAAAATATGAATGAAGAAACTTATTATAATAAATATTCGTGCCACGAATATTTGTTTGAAAAGATTTCCGGGTTTGTTAATACTTTAATTGAATTGTAAGAATGAAATCCATATATATTCGTGGCACGATTAGCTTTTTCAAATACCCAGGTCTCCCTCTGATTCCCAAACTCCAGTTTGGGAATCGGGTAAAACAGATACTGAAACTACATGCCATTGCAGTCAAAAATTCAGCATGACAGGCTATTTTAACTTGAAATACCCCTTCTTTTTCGGGATATTTGCATAATAATATGAATTTCTCCGTTGTTGGTCCTTGACTGCCGGTGCAGTTTTTGACCAACAACAATAAAACATTATTTTATTGAATAAGCTAAAATTTGCAATAATAGGCTGCGGCAGAATAGCAAAACGCCATGCGGAGATAATAAACAGCATTGCAGAGCTTACAGCTGTATGTGACACTAAACCAGAACGCGCAAACGAGTTTGCCAAAAAATTCTCAGCTAAGCCTTACACAACAATCGAGGAACTGCTTGAAAAAGAAAAAAATATCGATGTTGTATCTGTTTGCACTCCCAACTCATTTCATTCAGCGCATACCATACTTGCACTAAATGCGGGCATGAATGTACTTTGCGAAAAACCTATGGCAATAAGCGTAAGTGAGTGCAATAAGATGATGATAGAAGCGGATAAATCAGGGAAGGATCTTTTTATTGTTAAGCAGAACCGTTTCAATCCGCCAATAGCTGCGCTGAAGGAAGTAATAGAAGCTGGCAGGCTGGGTAAAATACTGAACGTTGAACTGAACTGTTTCTGGAACAGAAATGATGAGTATTACAGGCAATCTGACTGGAAGGGCAAAAAAGCGATTGATGGCGGAACGCTCTTCACGCAATTCAGCCATTTCATAGATTTGCTTTATTGGTTAATCGGCGATTTTAAAACACTCAACGGCATTGGCAGGAATTTTATTCATAACGAGCTTGTAGAATTTGAAGATACAGGCGTTGTTATAGGCGAATTTGAAAACGGAGCTTTATGCACTATCAACTATACCGTCAACAGCCATAAGCAGAACATGGAAGGCTCAATTACTGTCTTTGGCTCGAGCGGTACTGTAAAGATAGGCGGTCAGTATTTAAATGTGCTTGAATACCAGTCGATAGACGGATTTAAGATCGAGGGACTCCCCGCTTCGCGGCCCGCCAATGATTACGGCTTCTACCAAGGCTCAATGAGTAACCACGAAAAAGTGTATGAGAATGTAATAGATGTCCTTACCAAAGGCGGCACAATAGCAGCCAACGCATTTGAAGGCATGAAAACCGTTGAGATAATTGAACGGATCTATAAGAGTATGGAGAAGAATAGATAAAATGCCAAATTCCAAAGCACAAATGCCAAAAACGAGAATTCAATTACAATTCCTAACACTATAATACAATTTTTAATATAAACCCGCCTTTGAAAATTACCGTCTGACTGCGTGTGCAGTCATGGAAATTATTTGAGCAGAATCAACACAGGAAAATTTGTTTGAGTCACGCCTTTAGCGTGACGAGCCGAAGGACTTAATATGCTATAGCAGAGGAAGTTTATTTTCCTATAAAGCGAAAATAATTTCAGGTAATTTTCAGCAGCGGGCGATTTTTCTTTGGTTACTTTCTTTTGATCGCTCAAAAGAAAGTAACAGAACATTTAAATAAGCTATTTATTGTACGTATGGGTACAAATGTAATTTGGAGAATGTACAACTTCACAATCTAAATCAAAATCTAATACTCATTCTCTACAGCAGGCTTCGCTTTCCTTATTCCAAACTCAGGTGGTATATCCCGCAGGAACTCAAAATACCGTACTAACTGGTAAGTCAATTTATCAATATTGAATTTCTTAACCACTTCCTCATTAGCAATAGGCATCATACGTTTTGTATATAGCTCATAATATTCAATTATCAGCGTTGCAATATCTGCAGGCTCATCGGGCTCGCAAATCCTCACAGCCTCATAATCGCGCATAAGCTGCTTCGCAGCGCCATCCGGCACACAGGCAAGTATTGGTTTGCGTACGCCAAAATACTCGGCAAGCCTTACCGGCGCAATTACTTCTTCGCCAACTCCCTTATCGATCATAAACCATAACACATCACTTGCCATAAGGTATCTGATTGATTCAATGTGATCAACATACCCGGGGTTAATAACCGCGTCAGATACATTATTTTTTTGTATAAGCTTCAGATTTTCCTTTGAGAGTCCCCCGATAAAACACGCTTCTATCTTACCGCGCATATCAGGTCTTTTTTCAAAAGCCAGGCGCATACCCTCAAAGAAGTATTTCGGTGTAACCAGATCAAAGAAGTTGCCCGAAGTGGTAAAACGCATCTTTGGTTTTTCGGGCAGCTGACCCTCGGCAGCAAGCTTCAGGTCATCGTTATCATAACCGTGGTGAATGATATTTATATCATCATGCCTCAGGTAATCATACTCTTCTATCAGGTATTCCTTAATTCTGCGGTTGGTGGTGATAATTTCATCAGTAACCTTAATTACTTCCTGTTCAAGCTTCATATTGCGCAGGCGGTGATACCCCATAGGGTAATAAGCGCTTGGCGAGTGCAGCCATGAATCCTGGTAATCGGTTACCAGCGGAATTTTGAATTTCTCCTTTAATTCACCCGCCGCGATCAGTGCGGTAAACGATGGGCCGGTTGCATAGATAATTTCAATTTTATGCGATTCAATTATTTCTTTGCCCAGCTTTACGGCTTTATTTATCCAGCTTCTGTGTTCATCGGGCTGTTTGCGGTAACGGCTGAGCTTTCGCTTCAGTTTTCTCGAGCCTTCATTGGGCAGATCTTTTAATTTCCTGCCGGTAAGCAGGTTATTGCTGCTCCCGGGAGTCCTGTATATTTTTATACCGCAGGATTCCGCTTCCCTCAAAAGACTGTCATCCCTGAAATAATACGTCCGCGGCGTCGATGTGAGCACTATTGGCTCCCAGCCGTAATTTTTAAAATACTTGCTGAACTTTAGCGGGCGCAGTACGCTGCCCTTGCCCAAAGGCGGAAAATCATGTGTTATTACTAAAACTTTTTTCAAATAGATATCTTTTGGATTGCATTGACTGTGTCAATGCCATTTTGTTTAAAATAATTTTTGAAATGTGTTGACTGCCTGACCATATGGTGTTATCATAATTATAATCCCGAACTGACACAGTCAGTTCACTCCAATAAAAATTTAAATTATAATCAGTTCTTTTGATGATTTATTCAGCACATCACAGCCGCCGGCTTTGGTAACCACATCATCTTCTATCCTAACACCGCCAAGCCCCTCAATGTATATACCGGGCTCGATTGTAAACACTACGTTTTCGGGTATTGTCATATCCATCCTCTGGCTAACGCTTGGCATTTCGTGTACTTCAATTCCGAGTCCGTGACCTAAACCATGCCCAAACTTTCCTTCATACCCTTTTGAATTTATATAATCACGGGATATTGTATCCAGGTCTTTTGTTACTGCACCATCTTTTGTTGCATTAACAGCAAGTAACTGTGACTGCAGCACTACATCATATATCTTAACCATCTCATCACTCTTAGGCTTGCCAACAGATATTGTCCTTGTCATATCACTGCAGAAGCCTTCATAGATGCATCCAAAATCCAGTGTGACCATTTCACCTGACTCAATCACTTTATGGCTTGCCATACCATGCGGAAGCGCTCCGCGCCAGCCGCTTGCAACAATAGGGTCAAATGAGTCTTTTTCCGCCCCGTATTTTTTATGCCAATAGGAAATTTCCGCTGATACATCACTTTCCTTCATTCCCGGTTTGATTATTTCAAGCAGCTTCGTAAAGACCCTGTCTGTAATTTCACATGCGGCTTTTATTTTTGCAATTTCATCGGGTGTCTTTATCATTGTAAGCTTTTCAATTCTTTCGGGTACGCTTACAAAATTCACACCGGGCAGTGATTCCTTCAATTGTTCAAGCTGGTGAATTGTTAAATGCGATGATTCAAATCCAATATTTACCAGCTTCGCATTAAGTATAGTCTCTTTTATTTTCACCGCAGGTGAAAAATTGACCTCAATTTCAAAGCCTTTTACTTGTTCGGCTGATTGTGTTTTATAACGGAAATCTGTGAAAAAGTAATTCTTATCTCTTGTGATTAAGATGTACGCTGATGAACCCGAAAATCCGCTTAAATAACGAATGTTAGGTATGTGAGTAACATAAAATGCATCGAGATCAAGTTCCTTTATTATATCTCTGATTTTATCAATTCTTGTCATTTTTCAGCTGTCATTTCTACAATAATTTATGTTAATTCTAATAGACTGTTAATTTTGGACTAAACAGCAAAAATACTCAAAATTTTAACCTCAATCAATCAAAAAAATAGTCGGATAAATTACCCGACTTTTGGTCTAATATATAAAATTTTATAATACTTAGAGTACTTCTATTTCAAAAGTATCATCTTCTGTGTTTGCACAAAGCTTCCCGAACTTAACCTGTAAAAATATACACCGCTGGGAAGTCCGCTGCCATCGAAGCCCACTTCATACTCCCCCGCCTGTAATATTCCATCAACTGAAACAACAATTAATCCTCCTGTAATATCAAAAACTTCCAATTTGACATTTGACATTTGTTCGCCGATGGCGGATTTGTCATTTGGAATTTTGAACCTTATCTTCGTAACCGGATTAAAAGGATTAGGATAATTCTGCTCTAACTTATACTCCTTCGGGATAACATTTGATATAGGTTCAATACCTATTGCGCTTACATTGCTGTACTGCCACGTATCTTTGTACAATGAATCGCCTTCACCTCCGAAAATTATCATACGGTCTTCTGATTGGATGTATATGCCTGTATGTCCCCAGCGTGCCGCAGGCACGGTTGCACCGGGATTTATATATTCCCAAACTCCGGCTGACATTCTGTATTTCCACATATCGTTCCTTGCAGATGTACCTAGTCCCCCGAAAATAAGTATGTTTCCGCCTGTGTAATATATCATCGTATTCCAGAATCTCGCCGGTGGTTTGATCTGAGGCGTGATATTTTCCCACTGGTAATTGCTTAATGTACATTGCCATATATCATCTAATGGACCTGTATCCTGACCGCCGTATATAACAAATTTGCCCAGATCACTTGCGTAAACAGCGGAATGCAGGCATCTTTTCGGCGGATGAACTGAATTTGTCCTCTCCTGCCATATCAGGCTGTTTACGTCAAAGCTCCATGTATCATCAAATCTTCCGTTTGCGGTGAAACCCGCAAATGTTGTTATTTTACCTGAAACCGGCTCAAACACAGATGCGGTACCGTATCTTTTTACGGGAACGCCGGAGGCGTTGCCATCCGGCCAAACAAGAGACCAGCTGTTTGATGCGAAACTGAATCTCCATACATCGTTATACAGCGCGGAAGATACACCCTGCCCTGACCATATGATCATCGCATTTGCATTTTGATGGTAATAGGCATTATGTGTAAATCTGGCAGGCGGATTGGGGCCGCCGTTCGGGATTATCTGGACCCAGGAATTATTCAGGAGGTTCAGGCTCCATATCACACCAACAGGCTCGCCGGCGGCATTCCTGCCGCCAAAAACTATCATGCGGTTCCCAACCGGATCATATATTGCCGTCGCATTTTTAAGATGCGGAACACTACCTGAAGTATTGATCTTTGACCATTGCGAATACATAATTGAACCCGTTAACACAAGGTAAAACAATACTATATGTATGAGAGGTTTAATCAAGCCCATTATTATAAATCAATATAAATATCGTAATTAAAGTTTCTTATTAAAATATATAAGTGTGTGCGCAGTTTCAGTATCTGCAGACTAAAAAAAAGGACACATTTCTGTGTCCTTCAATTTATTCAATTAACCGTAACGAAACCAAAAAGATCTGATATTATAAGCCTTTTACTTCCGTAACCAGTTTCTGCAATGATGCCTTAGCATCACCAAACAGCATACGGTTGTTCGGATAGTAGAACAGCTCATTATCAATACCCGCATATCCTGCTGCCATAGAGCGTTTCATAATTATCACGTTAGCTGATTTATCAACATCAAGTATCGGCATTCCGTATATCGGGCTGGACTGGTCATGCCTTGCGGCAGGATTTACAACGTCATTTGCACCGATGATTATGCTTACATCCGTATTGGGCATTTCACTGTTTGCATCTTCCATCTCCAGAAGCTTGTCATATGGTACATCTGCTTCAGCAAGAAGTACATTCATATGACCCGGCATTCTGCCTGCAACACGGTGAATAGCGTATTTAACTTCAACGCCTTTTTCTTCAAGAAGTTTTTCAAGTTCATGGCATGTATGCTGTGCCTGAGCAACAGCAAGTCCGTAACCCGGAACTATGAATACTTTCTTTGAATAAGCCAGTAAAACTGCAGCGTCTGAAGCTGAGATCTCTTTTACAGTACCCTGCTGTTTATCGCCGCTGCCGCCTGCTCCGCCTGCTGTGCCAAAGGCACCTGCAATAACGTTGAAGAGCGAACGGTTCATTGCTTTACACATCAGAATGGTTAATATCGTACCGGCTGATCCTACAAGGATACCGCCTGTTAACATAACCTGGTTGTTGTAAACAAATCCGGCAAATGCCGCTGCAACACCTGTAAAGGAGTTCAGCAGTGATATTACTACCGGCATATCCGCTCCGCCTATCGGCATTACGAACATTACACCGTATAATACAGCAATTCCAAGCGTAACAAGCAGCAGTGTATTATCTGCTGCAGGCTGCATTGAAAGATAAGTTGCAAGCGAAACTGCTGCCAGCAGTATCACCAGGTTGATGAACTTCTGCCCCGGGAAAACCTTATCACCTATATTACCGTTAAGTTTCCCGAAAGCTATCATACTTCCTGTAAATGATACCGTACCTATTATTAATCCCGCCATTATAATGGCAATAAGTGCGGCGCCGCCGTGGCTGAAATCATGTTTGGTGTATTCAACAATGGAAATAACAGC
This sequence comes from uncultured Ignavibacteria bacterium, assembly GCA_937873695.1. GTDB lineage: Bacteria > Bacteroidota > Ignavibacteria > Tepidaquicellales > OLB5 > OLB5. The sequence continues at coordinate 2,598 of CALMYL010000021.1, read as the reverse complement.
AGCGCATGCGCCGCCCATTCCGTTAAACAACGATACCATTTGCGGCATAGCAGTCATTTTAACTCTCTTTGCAGCTATCCAGCCCACAATGGTTCCAATTATGATTCCGCCGAAGATCCATAAATAATTATTAATACCTTTTTCCAGAAAAATAGCCCCCAGAATAGCAATTGTCATACCTGCAGCAGCTATCAGGTTTCCCTTTCTCGCGCTGTCAGGATGGCTCAGCATTTTTAATCCCAATATGAAGGTAACCGAGCCTATTAAGTATATTATATCAACTATATATTTTTCCATGTCATTTCTTCTTCTTCTTAAACATTTCAAGCATGCGGTCTGTTACTACAAATCCGCCTACTACATTTAATGTACCTAATATTACCGAAAAGAATCCGAGGATTATCGCGAGATAATTATCAGGTTCTGCCCTTCCCATCACCAGAATAGCGCCAACTATAACAACTCCGTGTATAGCGTTTGCTCCTGACATGAGCGGTGTATGCAGAACCGAGGGAACGTGTGAAATAACCTCGATCCCAAGGAAAACCATGAGTATAAGCAGGTAAATAAACCTGATATTCTCACTAATGAAAGCTAATACCTGTTCCATTATTTAACCACCTCTCTTAATTTCTCGTTTACTATTTCTCCGTTATGCGTTATGCATGTGCCTTTTACTAGATCGTCTTCAAAGTTCAGGTTGATCTGTCCGTCTTTCAAAATAAGCTTTAAGAATGTAAGAACATTCTTTCCGAACATTTTGCTTGCATCAAACGGGATAGTTGAAGGTAAAAATGATGAACCAATTATTTTTACTCCGTCAGCATCTACCGTCTCTTCGTTCTTTGAAAGTTCACAGTTTCCGCCTGTTGATGCCGCAAGATCAATTATAACAGCGCCTTTTTTCATGGCCTTAACTGTTTCTTTTGTGATAAGCACAGGGGCTTTCCTTCCCGGTATCTGCGCTGTTGTAATTATCACGTCTGATTTGACAGCATGGTCATGAATGACCTGTCTTTGTTTTGCTTTAAATTCTTCACTCTGCTCAACAGCGTAACCGCCGGCAGCCTTATCATCTTTTGCGCCTTCAACTTCAACAAATTTAGCGCCAAGTGAATTTACTTCTTCCTTAACCGCGCTGCGCGTATCAAATGCTTCAACCACTGCACCAAGTTTCCTTGATGTAGCAATAGCCTGCAGACCCGCAACTCCCGCGCCGAGTATCAGTACTTTGGCTGGAGTAATACTTCCGGCCGCTGTCATGAACATCGGGAAGAATTTGGGCAGGTTTGATGCCGCAACTAACACAGCCTTGTAACCTGCTACTGTTGCCTGCGAGGATAAAATATCCATTGACTGGGCGCGTGTTGTTCTTGGAATGGTTTCAAGGCTGAACCCTGATACCTTCTGATCCAAAAGCAGCTTCACTGTTTCGGGGTTAAAGAACGGCTGGAAAATGGCAAATGCCACTGAGCCTGATTTCAGTTTTGTGATCTCATCTTTTGTAAGCGAGTTTATTCTGAGGATGATATCTGATGAAGAAAGCACCTTGGCTTTATCGCCTATTTCAGCGCCCTGCGCCTTGTAGTCTTCATCACTTGCAAAAGCTTTGCTGCCTGCACCGCTTTCAACAAGGACCTGAAAATTCATCTTTACCAACTGCGCTGCTATTTCCGGAAGCGCTACTACTCTGTTTTCACCTTCCGGCTCTTTGAGAATTCCTATTATAGCCACTATTGTTGTTATCCGATTATTTTCAAAAAAATTATCTAACAAAATTAACAAAACGGGTCAAATAAACAAATGATATAAGTCATATTTTTTAGGGGTTTAAAGGCGACTCTGTGAAATTATTGGTTTAAGTAACTTAAACCTGAAATTTCAGCTAAGTGATTAAAGAATCAAAGGATTTTTACCTGAATTATTTCATATATTTAAGCGTCCGCAGTTGACCTTTATTGGTTGTTGGAGAACTTAGAAACAAGTCAAGCAACACCAACAACGGGGGTTAAATTGCAGAATTAAAAGCAAAAAACTTAACCACGAATTTCACTAATTTCGCGAATTTCACACCTGCCTATTTAAGCGAATCAATGGGAAGAATTAACTGAATCAAGCTGCGAAGCGGCGCAATATATCAGCGATGGGCGTAGCCCATCGAAATGAATAGGCATTCAGCATAAGCCCCGCAGGGGCGCAATACATCAGCGATGGGCAAAGCCCATCGAAATGAATAGGCATTTAGCATAAGCCCCAAACGGGGCGCAATATCTCAGCGATGGGCGAAGCCCATCGAAATTTACTACAGCGAAAATATTGGTCAATTACACCCTCCCCTTTGGGGAGGGTAATCACGCCGTAGGCGTGATGGGTGGGGTCGCCTTTAAAAGCCACGTAGTGGCGAGATATCTCAGCGATGGGCGAAGCCCATCGAAATTTACTACAGCGAAAATATTGGTCAATTACACCCTCCCCTTTGGGGAGGGTAATCACGCCGTAGGCGTGATGGGTGGGGTCGCCTTTAAAAGCCACGTAGTGGCGAGATATCTCAGCGATGGGCGAAGCCCATCGAAATTTACTACAGCGAAAATATTGGTC
>CALMYL010000020.1 GCA_937873695.1 uncultured Ignavibacteria bacterium | reverse complement strand
AGCGAAGGAAGTTCCCGCCTTGCTGAATGTACTCTATATATAAACACAAAGCGGGTCCCCTACGACTTACTGAGCGTAAGCGAAGGAAGTTCCCGCCTTGCTGAATGTACTCTATATATAAACACAAAGCGGGATCCCTCCCGCCTTGCTGAATGGCTCAATGCCACCTTCATCCATCCTTACCGAGGAGCAGCCCTCAATAAGTACCGTTACAAAGATAGCATTTACGATTTTGCTGTAAAATGACTACAATCAATGAAATATATGATTTTTATCGTTTTGCTGACTCTTGCACTTCACTTGTGAAGATTTAAATCTAATGCTATATTCGTAGAATCAAATTTCAATTATTTGCAGCAGGCATTACAAAAAAGCATATTACTCTCAGAAAAGGGAAAATCAGGGTTTGCAGTATCCGGTGTATTCTATTTGATCCTGATCCTGTTATATGCATTTTTTTCCTATCTGTTACTTAAAATTTCGCTGCAATACTTACCATATGATACCGATGTTGCTTTCCTTCGGATCAAACAGGATGTGATAAATATTCCTTTTTATAAGCTCGCATTTTTCACGCACGTTTATACGGCAGTTTTTGTACTTCCGGCGGGTTTTACTCAATTTTCGGTTTACATTCGCAGAAGGCTGCCGGCTGTGCATAAATATTCCGGCTGGGTTTATGCTGCTGTTGTAATATTACTTGCAGGACCCTCCGGGTTATATATGGGTATTTATGCAAACGGGGGATTCATATCGCAGGTTTCATTTGTTTTGCTGGCTGCATTGTGGATATCATTTACTGTTATTGCCGTTGTTAAAGCTCTGCAGGGTAATTACAAATCTCACCGTGAGTTCCTTATAAGATCCTTTGCCTTAACAGTTTCGGCAATTACTTTGCGCGCATGGAAGTACCTGCTTGTATTTTTGTTTGAACCAAGACCTATGGATGTATACCAGATTGTAGCATGGCTTGGATGGATACCTAACTTAATTTTAGCGGAATTGATCATAAGGAAAATTATAAAATTTAAAAAATAACAATAATGATAAACAGATCTTTTCTTTTTTTTGTTATTCTTGTCTTTCTGGTTTCCTGTGGAAAGAAAAATGAACAGGAGAGTAATACCTCGGGTAATACAACCAATCAGGGAAGTACGACCGTTGAAACAAAAACAAACGGAAGCGAAAACAAATCAGAAATCCAGAAAACATCTTCGCCTGCAATCGGTAGCTATTCCGGCGGTTTTACAGCTTCTGTGTATAATGACAGGAAGGATTATGTTTACGAAAACAGGATCACAATTTTTATTGATTCGCTTTCAGGTGAAATTATGTACGGGCGCAGTATAGTTGCCGGAAATAACCGCCCTTTCAGCGGCAAATTCACAAAAGATGGCAGCAATTACAAAGCAGAGGTAAATGAACCGGGTGATGACAAATATGACGGCAAATTTAGTTTTACAATAAAGATCGATGAAGCAAAAACGAATGAGATCTACCTTGAAGGCAAATGGATCGCAAACGATAAGAAACTGGATGTGACAGAAAGAACTTACAACCTGTATAAAAAGGATTTTGCTTATGACCCCCATAATGAACTTCCTGAAAATATTCAGTGGGCAGAGCTTTATGGTTCAAATCCAAAGTTTCCTGACCGTATTGAACAATTAACAGCTGAAGTTACCAAATACAACGGATCCACAACTGAATTTAAGAAAGAGGATCTGCAGAATCTGTATAAAGGCGATCTTGAAATTATAAGGAATGCAATTTACGCGCGCCACGGTTATTCATTCAAGACCCGCAGGGTGCGCTTTATTTTTGACCAGTTCGTTCCCTGGTATATGCCGGTATCAACAGATGTAAGAAATCAGCTTACTGAGCTTGAAAAGAAGAATATTGACCTTATTAAACGATTTGAAGAACATGCTGAGAAGTATTATGATGAATATGGAAGGTAAATTCAATTAACAATGAGTAATTAGCAATGAACAATTGAACAAAAAAAATAGTGATCATGAAAAAACTAATATTAATTCCGTTTCTGGCACTTGCTATGACAGGTGCAATTTGTACAAAAGGCGATAATTCAACTTCTGATAATGATCTGAAAAAGAAGGAACTTGATCTGAAGGAAAAAGAGCTTGAGCTCAGAGAAAAAGAACTAAATATGCAGAAGCGTTCAGAAGGCTCATCAAACGCCAATGAGAACACCGAAGGTAATCCCTCTGCGGGAAACTCCAGCATCTATCCGCAAGCCTCTGAGAGACTGCTGACAAGCGACGATGTGAGTAATTTGACAGGCTGGGAGCTGAAGATCATGCGTAATGAAATTTTCGCACGCCACGGTTATATTTTTAAAAAAGAAGAGATGAGAAACTACTTCATGTATGAAAAATGGTATGTACCAAGGTACGAAAATGTTGACGGAATGCTGAGCGATGTTGAAAAGAAAAATATTGAGCTTATTAAACGCTACGAGAGCCGCCTGGGTAACAACGATTACAGCAGATAGGTAATTGAAGCATATGCTGCATAAATATGAATGGCCGTAATATGGCTTAAAAGAGTTTTAGTGGCAAATAACTTCTTTATTCACAGATTTATGCTCTAATTTCGGGCTGATGTAGGGGATGCCCAGGTTCAAACCCCGCAATATAAATATTGCAGCAAGTATCAGTGAAAATGCCGGCAGTAACTTAGTAAGTTTCTGCCTTAAATTCAGATTTATAACACTACCTATAAGTGATGCACCAAGCATTATTGGTAATGTACCCAAACCGAACATAGTCATAAACAGCATTCCGTTCAGGGTATCGCCTACTGCTATCGCGCCCGTGATACCGATATAAACAAATCCGCAGGGAAGCAACCCGTTGAGTATACCGATAACAAGCATGGAAGAATTGGAATGATTCTTGAACATTTTCCCAAAATACATTTTCAGCATCCCAACCAGTTTGTAAATACCCAGTTTATTAGATAGCTTTATCCTGTATGATATTGGCGTTATTACAGTAATTATTATCAGTACACCAAGTGAAATTGAAATTATCCTTTGCAGTCCGAACATTTCAAGTCTGGAACCAAGCAGCCCAAACAAGAGGCCAAGAATGGAATATGTTATAACTCTGCCAAAATTGTAGAGAAGCCTGGAAAATACCAGGTTACTGGTTTTGGGCAGGGCTATGGCTATCGGCCCGCACATCCCGATGCAGTGGAAGCTGCCAAGTAATCCTACTAAAAATCCTGTTAATAATTCCATTTTACTTTGGATTGCATTGACTGTGTCAATGCGTTATAAATGTTTCTATCTTCATTATACTTTCCCTCCAGGGGAGTCCTGCGGACAAACTGGTCCGCCAGGGCGGATTGGGAAAGAGGGTGCAAAATCCAGTTTTCTGTCTCCCAAACTCCAGTTTGGGAGACAATGTAATTGTACATTGAAATTTTGCTCATTGTATCATCACCTTGTCTTCACTGAAATAATCTTTCCCGTCCATTGCCCAGTTGATCTGCACTTTCCATAATCCCTTAGAGAGCATTTCCTTTTCTATCAATTGCTTCAGATCGCTTCCGGGTTGTACCTTAATTTTGAAATCGCTTTTTGCGTCAGATGGTTTGTAAAACGATATTTCTCCGGTGATATCCTTTTGTACTTCGGGATATGTTATCAGTATAATACTTCCGTTATATTCTATCTTTATGTTCTCTTTAAGTGAGTTTGTGTTGTTTATTTTGTCTATCTGTTCCTGGTATTTCAGCTCTTTTTCGTAATAGTTTGATGTAACCAGATCAATATTTTTTGTCATAGAGCGGTATACCAGAACGCCAATTCCGAGTACAAAAACAACAAATACCAGTACTATTCCTTTTCCCCAGCTCATAATTTTATCTTCCTTTCATACTTTACTTCTGCGGAGCGGGTCCGAGAAAATTAATTTTTCTTGTTTCAAATCTCTCACCATTCTTATATAAGCCAATCTCCAGCGGTATATTCATAGTTTTCAGGTCATCTTTGTTCAGCAGAACCAGGAATTTTGTTTCACTAACATCATTAGAACCGACTTTAATATCATTGCCTATTACTTTCAACTCGCCATTGATATTTTCAAGCTTCATTATTACCGGTACCTCGTCAAAAGTCTTATTTGTAAGCTTCATTGTATACAGGTTGCTTATTTTGTTATCAGGCTGTTCCTGGAATATCATACCCGGGGCCCTTAGTATTGTGACATCAATCGGCTTGCGCGTGCTAATTAAATAAGTTAAAACGCTCAGTAATACCAGCAGCACCAGCGAATACGCAATTTCCCTGGCTGTAAACCTGAATTTTGTTTTATTCCTTATATTATTTTCTGATGCGAACCTGATAAGTCCCCTTGGTTTATTTATTTTATCCATTATGTTATCGCAGGCGTCAATGCAAGCCGTGCAGTTAACGCATTCAAGCTGCGTGCCGTTGCGTATATCAATAGCCGTTGGACATACTGCCATGCATTCTTTGCAGTCTATGCAGTCACCGCCTGTACGCTCTTCGCCCTTATGTATCTTGCCTCTTGGTTCACCACGAACGTAATCATATGCAATGACAGTTGAATTCTTATCAAGCAGAACGCCCTGCAGCCTGCCGTAGGGGCAAACATAAATGCAGGCATATTCTCTGAAATAAGCGAAAACAAAATAGAATATACCCGAGAATATCAGCATAGCAATAAAACCTCCCATATGTTTCGAAACCGGGTCAGTAATTATATGCATAAGTTCATCTATACCTATTATCCATGCCAGAAAGGTATTTGCGATAAGAACAGAAAGCCCGAAAAAGATGCTCCACTTGGAGAGTTTTTTGAATATTTTGCTCCCTGTCCACGGAGCTGTGTTCAGGTTTTTCTGTCTTATATAGTCGCCTTCAATAAAAAATTCTATTTTCCTGAAAACCATTTCCAGAAAAACTGTCTGCGGACATGCCCAGCCGCAGAATACTCTGCCGAAAATTGCCGTGAACAGAATAATAGATACGACAATTGCGATAACTCCCAATGCGAGTATGAAGAAATCATGGGTGCCGAATACCTGCCCGAAAATAATGAATTTCCGGTCAACAATATTTAACATCATAAATGAATGACCGCCAACTTTTATTAGCGGCATACCGAACATAAAAGCCAACAATACTACACTGAAGATAGTACGTGCATTATAAAACCTGCCCTTAGGTTTTTTGGGATAAATGTTCTTTCTCTTACCGTCGTCTGTTATTATTCCAAGGTGATCTCTGAAAGAGTCGCTCTCTGTAGCTTTGTTTATACTTTGCGTTTGCATTTGCGTAAATCTGCTGCTCCGGGTTAAATTATCCCTGCTGCGGGATGAGTGCAGCAGGGAAGAATAAATAGATTATTTTACTTTTATTGAATCCTTTTTTATCTTACTGGTATCAGTTTTAACTTTAACCGTATCAGTTTTTACTTTTGATGAATCTGTCACTTTTAAAGAATCATTTCCTGTCTTAACACTATCAACCCATAAGTTTCCTTCAGGCGCTTTACCGTTTGCGGGTGTTGTACCCTGCAGCGATAGCACATAACTGCTTACTTGCTGTACCTGTTTTGGGGTTAGAAGGGTCTTCCATGATATCATACCCTTAGCAGGTACGCCATTGGTTACGGTTGTGAATACGTTCTTTATGCCCCCGCCGTGTATCCAGTTCTTATCCGTCAGGTTCGGTCCTACTGTTCCGCCTCCATCAGGTCCGTGGCAGGGAGTGCAATTAGTTGTATATATTTGCTTGCCTTTATCCAGTTCAGCCGCGTCTGTTAGTATCACAACATTATTTTCATTTATAAATGCGCCTGTTCTTATAAGTTCATCACGTTTTTCGTTGGCTATCTTAACTTCATTCAGATATTCATCAACCATCACTGTGCCTGTTCCAAGTACGTGGTAATCTATCATGTATATTATAGCAATCAGTATAGTTCCGTAAAACAACAGATTAAACCATGGTGGAACGCTGTTATTCAGTTCTTTTATGCCGTCAAAATCGTGATCAAGCATTATATCCTTTTCACGTTCCAGGGGTACAGCCCTGTTAAGTTTCTGGGAAAGTCTGCCTATCAATGATAAGCCTTTTTCTTTCCTTTCATATGAATATTTGTATTTTGGAGATGATAAAATAAAGAACAAAACGAACAGGAACGCTACAAGAAGAAACACCATTGCTCCTGCAAGTTTAGAGTATTCACTCGCGCTGTCTGTTTGACCGGTCGTTTGGGCATACAATGCCGCATTTACAAGCATCATAATTACAGCAGCAGTTTTATAATTAAGGATCTTTCTCATTTTACACCTCCTGCATTAAAATTGTTAACTTCTTTGCTGTTAATATTATCATCAAGCGGAATATTTTCCATCCGGCTGATATATTTTTTATTTAACGTAAATATCCATCCAAGGATAAGTAAGAAAAACAGGAAAAACATTATCAGGGCAATTACCGGGTATATTTCTATTCCGGATATGCTTTGAAGTACCTGCTTATACATTTTACTTAACTCCCTTCAGGTCGGCTGTCTTTTCGCCTTTAATATCAATGCCTAATCTCTGCAGATATGCAATCAGGGCTACAATTTCCTTTTCGGGGGTAACCGGCGCGCCGTTCTTCTGCAAATCTGCTGCTATTTCGCCGGCCTGTTTCATCAGGTCGTCGTTGGCAATAGTACCGTAACCTTCCGGATAAGGCACCCCTATAGTTCTAAGTGCATCTATCTTTGCTTCTGTATTTGATATATCCAGGTCATTTTCAAGCAGCCATGCATAACTTGGCATCAGTGAGCCGGGGGATATTTGTGTCGGATCCTGCATATGCAGGTAATGCCAGATGTTAGGATATTTCTTGCCTTCCCTGTGAAGATCCGGTCCTGTTCGTTTTGAGCCCCATAAGAAGGGGTGATCATATACAAATTCTCCCGCTTTGGAATATTCGCCATATCTTTCTGTTTCACTTCTGAATGGCCTTACCATCTGTGAGTGACAATTATTGCAGCCTTCCCTTATATACAGGTCTCTTCCCTGCAGCTCAAGCGGAGTATACGGTTTCACGCTGGGTATTGTTGGAACGTTTGATTTAACCAGGAATGTAGGTATAATCTCAATAATTCCGCCTATAAGAACCAGAACAGTTGCAACCAAAGCAAACTGCAGTGGTTTTCTTTCAAGCCACCTGTGTTTGGTTTCGCCGGCTTCCGGAAGGTTGATAGCTACTCTTGCAGGTGCTTCTGCCGGTTCATCTGCAACCAGGCTGCCCATTTTTATTGTCTTAACAAGGTTGTATACGCCTATTATTACGCCAACAAAGTACATTGTACCGCCAACAGATCGAATCGCATAAAGCGGTATCAGGTTTGTAACAGTTTCAAGGAAGTTTGGATACTGCAGAATTCCTTCCGGTGTAAACTGTTTCCACATTAAAGACTGTGTTATACCTGACCAGTACATTGGAACCGCGTAGAAAACTATACCAAGTGTCCCGATCCAGAAATGTACATTTGCAAGTTTTTTGGAATAAAGGTTTGTTTTAAAGATCCTGGGAATAAGCCAGTAAAGCATACCAAATGTAAGGAACCCGTTCCAGCCAAGAGCACCAACATGAACGTGTGCAACTATCCAGTCAGTAAAATGCGCGATAGCATTAACATTCTTAAGAGAAAGCATCGGTCCTTCAAATGTTGCCATACCGTATGCAGTAACCGCTACGACCATGAATTTCAGTATCGGATCTTCACGAACTTTATCCCAGGCACCGCGGAGCGTAAGAAGTCCGTTTATCATACCGCCCCAGGATGGAGCAATAAGCATTACCGAAAATACCGTTCCAAGCGACTGAGCCCAGTCTGGCAAAGATGTGTACAGCAAATGATGAGGCCCTGCCCAAATATAGATAAAGATCAAAGACCAGAAATGCACGATAGAAAGCTTGTACGAAAATACCGGTCTGTTTGCTGCCTTTGGCAGGAAGTAGTACATCAATCCTAAAAAAGGTGTTGTCAAAAAGAACGCAACGGCGTTATGACCATACCACCACTGTACCAAAGCATCCTGAACGCCTGCATACATTGAGTAGCTTTTGAACAGGTTAACAGGAATTTCTATAGAATTAACAATGTGCAGCACTGCGACCGTGACAACAGTCGCTACGTAGAACCAGATTGCAACGTACATATGCTTCTCACGGCGTTTCGCTATTGTCCCGAACATGTTGATGGCAAAAACCACCCACACGAGTGCGATCAGGATATCAATAGGCCACTCCAGTTCAGCATATTCTTTGCTGGTGGTAATACCTAAAGGAAGTGTTAGTGCTGCACATAAAATTATCGATTGCCAGCCCCAGAAGTGGACCTTGCTTAGCAGGTCACTGAACATTCTGGTTTTTGTAATCCTTTGAAGTGAATAATAAATTCCCATGAACATTGCATTGCCAACAAATGCAAATATCACGGCGTTTGTATGTAATGGCCTTATCCGGCTGAACGTAAGATACGGTATGCCGAAGTTCAAAGCCGGGATGTAGATCTGAAATGCTATCAATAGTCCAACCAACATACCTACAACGCCCCACAGCATTGTCGCGTATGCGAAATTGCGCACTATCCGATTATCATAACTGAACTTTTCCATTTCCATGATATGGAATCTCCTTTTTGAATTAAGTTTAGTTCGTTTTTAAAAATGAAATTTATTTTATTATTTAGACTGATTGAACCTTATTGATGAGATCTACAGAATGCCGATCTCTTTCATGCACTTTGTTATTCTTTCGTATGCAAGTGTTATATCACCATCCAGTCCTATTGAAAACCTTACCAGTCCTTCTGATAAACCCATTGCTTTTTGCTCTTCTTCGGGAATTTCTGAAGACGTGCTGTGACCGGGACACGAAAACAGCGTCTTAAAATAACCAAGACTCACTGCAAGGTATCCTACACTTTCTTTCTGCATCATTTCCATAAGCATAGCTGCCTTTTCGTATGTGCCGCAATCAATAGCCAGCATTCCGCTGTAACCAAACCCTTCATTGCGAAGCAGGTTCAGCAAAGCATGATGCCTGCTGCTTTTAAGCCCGGGGTAAAAAACCCTTATCCCAAGTTTCTCAAATCCTTCAGCCAGAAACATCGCGTTTTCTCCATGCTTCTTCATCCTGATATGAAGTGTATGCAGATTTTTGAGTATACTTGCAGCTCTAAGGCTGTCCAGTACCGGTCCAAGAAGCATTGTTGCGCCTGAATTAACATCTGTAAGACTATCTATAAACTCTTTTGAAGAGCATATGCATCCTGCTACGCAGTCGCTTGAACCATTGATGTACTTTGTCATGCTGTGTATCACTATATCAGCGCCGTGATGCAGAGGTGTTATTACCATCGGACTGAAAGTATTATCAACAACAAGTTTTATATTATGTTCTTTTGCAATTTTACTTATCTGTGGTATATCCGTAATTTCCAGCAAAGGATTGCTAACCGACTCGGCATAGATCATCTTTGTTTTTTCGGTAACAGCAAGCTCAACCATTTCAGGTTTCTGCATATCAACAAACTTCACTGTAATGCCCAGTTTTGGCAGGAAGTTCTTGAAAAATGCATAAGTTCCGCCGTAAATTGTGCGTTCAGATACAATTTCATCGCCTGCGCTGCAGATCTGCAGTACTACAGAGCTTATCGCTCCCATTCCGCTTGATGTAACCTGCGCAGCTTCAGCATCTTCCAGGCGCGCCAGCGCGTTTGAAAGAAATTTGTTGATCGGGTTCCAATGTCTTGAATAAAGGAAGCAGCCTTCAATTTCATGCTGAAATGACTCTGCCATGGTTGTGGGACTTAAAAACGTGAATGTAGATGAATCTGTAATGCTTGGATTCACGTCGCCAAACTCCCCGAAAACCAGGTAATCATGTATGCTTGTGCTTGGATCAAATTTTTTCACTTTCCGCTCTCGCTTTCATCGTCAAATAATATCCTTACCGACGGGGTATAACGGTCTTCATATTGCCCGCTTCTGACTGCCCAGATAAATGCTACCAAAAATCCGCCTGCAACCAATACACTGAAAAATACCAGAATTACTATTACACTCATTACAGACCCCTTTTTTTTGCCATAAGATTAGTTGAAAGTACAGTGAACAATACAACTGTTATTGAACTTGCCGGCATTAAAATAGCCGCAAGCAGAGGCGATATTTCTGATTGGAACGCCAGTGAAACGCCAATTATATTATAAAGCATAGAGATCACAAAACTTGCTATAATTATCTTCTTTGTAGTTTTTGAAAAACCTATCAGTTTATTAAGTCTGCTGAACTCAGATGCGTCCATTATAGCGTCGCATGCCGGAGAAAAGTTTGACACGTCTTCCGAAATTGCTACCCCAACGTCACTCTGTTTCAAAGCCCCGGCATCATTCAGCCCGTCGCCTATCATCATAACTCTGTGTCCGCTTTTCTGCAGATCCTTTACATACTCCAGTTTATCCTGCGGCGACTGATTGAAGCAAATTGTACTTTTATGATTAAAATACTTTTCAAGATTTTCCTTCTCGCCTTCATTATCACCTGAGAGCACTACTAATTTATAGCTGTTTTTCAGTCCGGAAGTAATATCTTCAAGACCTTTGCGGTAAATATTGTTTATTGCGAAAAATCCCTTGATCGAGCCGTTGATTGAAAGGAATATCCTTGAATCCAGTTTTGTGGAATTTCTTTCCTTACCTAAAAGTATCTTATTGTTATCTGCGGCAAATAACGCGTTTCCAAGTTTAACTATGCTGCCATCTATTAATGCTTCTATGCCTTTGCCGGAGTGTTCTGTGAATGAAGTTACTTCAAGCAGTTCGTTGGTTTCTATCGCGTCATATATCCTGCCGCTAAGAGGGTGAGTGGAGTTCCTTACCAGAGATTTAACAAGTTTCTGCTCATGCGCCCCCAGAACATTCCCGTTAAAGGTTATATCCGCATCCCCAGTTTTGGTAATAGTACCGGTCTTATCAAATACTATGGTATCTACCTTTGATATCCTTTCAACAACAGATGCATTCTTTGCATAGAACCTGTTTCTGCCGAGTATCCTTAATGCGTTGCCAAGGGCAAACGGATTTGTAAGCGCTATACCGCAGGGGCAGGCAATTATAAGTACTGCAGTAAATGCGTTTATCGCGGTCCTTAAACTCGCAGGATACCAATACATAAACGCAGCAGCGGCAGCAAATAATATTACAATTGTGAAATACTTGCCTACAATATTTACCAGAGAGTTGAATTTATCTTCATCCTTTTTCACGAATGTATCCTTGTTCCATAACTGTGTAAGGTAACTCTGCGATACCGTGCGTATCACTTCAAGTTCAATTGCGCTGCCGCGCTGCCGGCCTCCGGCGTAAATGATCTCGCCGGAAACCTTTGGAACCGGTATCGATTCGCCTGTAACAAAACTATAATCTATGTTGGCGTTACCATTGAAGAGAATTGCGTCAGCGGGAATCAACTCGTTGTTCCTTACCAGGATCCTGTCTCCGTTTTTAAGATTTGAAACAGGGATGCTTGTTTCCTTCCCCGATCTGGTGAGAGTAACAGAAATGGGGAAATATGACTTGTAATTCCTTTCAAAGTTAAGAGCATCATAGGTCTTGCTCTGAAAGATCTTACCCAGCAGCAGGAAAAAGATAAGACCGGTCATTGAATCTATGAATCCAACACCGGTGTTAGTAATAATTTCAAATGAGCTTCTGATGAACAAAACAACAAGTCCCAGTACTATCGGGAAATCTATATTTATACTTTTTTGCTTTATTCCGTTCCATGCAGATTTGAAGTAGTCGCTCGCAGAATATATCAGCACGGGCGCGCCCAATACCAGGTTCAGAAGCCCAAAAAACTGTTTGAATGAATGCTCAAGTGAGCCCACAGGAGCAAGATACTCAGGAAAACTAAGGAGCATTATATTGCCGAAACAAAAGCCTGCTACACCGATCTTATAGTAAAGGCTTTTGTTTGATCTGAATTTGACTTTATTCTCAATGTCCTCTAAACTTATCTGCGGTTCATATCCCACAGCAGTAAGAAGCTCAACAACCTGTCTTAAACTAGTTTCTGCCGGATTAAACTTTATATTAACAGTCTTTTGAACGAAATTCACTTCAGAATGGATTATTCCGCTGTTGAGTTTGTATAGTTTTTCAAGCAGCCATATGCACGATGAGCAATGAACCTGGGGCAATACAAAGTTGCAGACGGATATTTTTCCGTCATTGTAGCTTGTTAACTGAGCAGCTATCTTTGGGTCATCTAAGTATGAGTACCTTGAGCTTGCCGCACTTTCAAGCTTTTTTTGTGATATTCCGGGTGTGTTATCCAGGTCATAGTATTTGCAAAGGTTGTTTTCCTGTAGTATTTCATACACAGTTTTACATCCTGTACAGCAAAAAACCTTGTCACCGCTTCGAATATCCAGACTCTTGTTGCATACATCACCGCAGTGATAGCAGAGAGTCCCTTCCTTTAGGTTTACTACTTCTGAAATCTGCATATTCTGCTACAAAATTAGGGTACACGGTCATATATTAATATGACCTGCGTCAACAGAAAGTATGATATTTGTCATTTTGTCAGGCAAATTAATATATTGTTAATAAATTATTTAGCAAAAAACAGAAATCTGCATTTTCCATAACTTATAATCTGCAAAATTGTTATATTAAATAATGGAAAAGAGATTTGTGGTATTGAATTTTCTTAAATATTGTATTTATATTAGTTTGATTGTAGCCATTATCGTCATTGCACAATCATGCGGCAGAAGTTCCGATAAGCTGCAGGGGAAATGGTCCGCTTCGGGTGACTTAGCTGATTCTACCGACTTGCGTTCATGGTTTGTTACGTATGAATTTGAAGGCAGAAACTACAAAATGTCTGGTTATCCGCCTATATCTGAAGAAGGGACATATGAGATCATTCAGGAAAACGGAGACAGTCTACTTGTTTACTATAATGTGACCAAATCCAGCCCGGAAGCTAAAAGCCATAAGGATTGGATAATTCTCAAAGATAGCACTATGATGCTGGGGCAGTTGAATCTGCGGAAATCACAACAACACTGATTATAGCTCTTGTTTAAACTTCACCAAAAAAAACGGCTCTTTTCTAAGAGCCGTTTTTATATACATTTTCAAACTAACCTAATCTTTTGCACCAATTATTTTATAAACAACTCCGGCAAGTATGGCACCGGCAATTGGAGCTGCAATAAACATCCAAAGCTGTTCTATTGCCCAGCCGCCAACAAACAAAGCCTGGCTGATACTTCTGGCTGGATTAACAGATGTATTTGTTACGGGAATACTTATTAAATGAACAAGTGTTAATCCAAGTCCGATAGCAATTCCCGCAAATCCTTTTGGTGCCCGTTCATCTGTCGCACCAAGGATTATGATTACGAACATGAAAGTCATAACAATTTCGCATACCAGGGCGCTTATCATATTATATTTGCCGGGTGAATGCTCTCCGTACCCGTTTGCAGCAAAATTACCAATTGCGCTGCCGTTACCGGTGGCAATAACATATAAAACACCTGCCGCAGCAATAGCGCCAAGTATCTGAACCAGAATATACGGAAGAAGCTCCTTTGCGCTGAACCTTCCGCCTATCCATAATCCGACTGATACCGCCGGATTCAAATGTGCCCCTGAAATGTGACCAAGTGAGTATGCAATTGTTAATACAGTCAGCCCAAATGCCAGTGATACTCCCGCAAGCCCAATGCCAACTTCCGGAAAAGCCGCTGCCAATACAGCGCTTCCGCATCCGCCCAGAACAAGCCAAAATGTACCGGTAAATTCTGCCAGTAGTTTTTTCATATCAGTGTATTTAAGTTCAAATCACGGACAAATTTAGGATTAAATCTCAGTTTAAACAAGAAGTAAATACATAATCTAATAATTATGATTTTAATCTGATAGCCTGATTCAGCACATTATTTCACAGTTTCGCTATTTCGCTTTTACTTTGAAACTCCCTCAAATTTTGGGTATATTTGCAGATTATAATAAAATCAGAGGCATCATATCCGCTGGGAATGATGCATTTTAATACTGGAAAGGCATATAATGCGTAAATATTTTATCCTGAACTTTATACTTGCTGCTTTGTTTATTTATGTTTACGGATGCGGCGATAAAAAAGACGATAAAAAAACTGAGGGTAATAACAATATTTCTGAGTTTGTAAAGAAAGACAGTATTACCGGCAAAGATGTTGTTACACTAAAGTACGTTGTGAAAAAAGGTGATAAGTTCTATTATAAGATGGTTGCAAAAACATCTAATATGGAGAAATCACCTGCAACAGAAGATAAAGAGGTTAAACAGGATAATGAGATCAATTACTACTATTCCAAAGAAGCTGATAACGTTGATGCATCCGGAATTGTAAGCTATAAGATCACATTTGATTCTATTAACATATCATCGTCAATGGGTGATCAGAGTATCAAATATAACTCAAATGTTAATGACAGCGTAAAGCAGAATCCCGCATTCATTCAGTACAATGCTGTAATAGCAAATCCTTTTTTCATCAGGGTTAACTCATCCGGCGAAATTACCGATGTTTACGGAATGGAAAAGATATATGAAGTACTTTTCAAAGCTCTTGGTGATACCTTAAAAGAAAAAGATAAGCAGGAAATAAAGCAGTCATTCGGTGAGGAATCAATAAAAGAAATTCTCCAGCAGGAGTACCAGGTTTGCCCGGCAAATCCCGTAGTTATGGATTCGAACTGGACTAAAGCATTCAATACCTCAGTTCTGTTCTTTGAAGTGGTTAATAATGCCAAATACACAATGAAATCAGTGGAAGATAAAAATGGCCAGAAAATTGCCAACATCGAAGCTGCGCTTGTGGTTGAGTTCAAGAACAAAGAAGTTAAAGAGCGCGGTATGACAATAAAAGTTGAAAATGCCGAAACATCCGGCAGCGGTAAAATTGCTCTGAATCTCAGCCGCGGATGCATTCAAAACAAAGAAACTTCAACAAACCTGAAACTTGATATGAAACTCTCAGCTCAGGGACAGACGGCTAATTCAACGCAAGCAGTTACAACAAATCTTTATGTAACCTTGCTGAATTAACTATGACCTTAGAATACTCTTATATAGGTTTCGCATTCAGGTTTTTGATAACTGCAATTGCTGTTATACAGATGTTTCCCGATCTGTATTCTGCCCAAAACAGTGATTCATCCGGATCAGCATTTGTTTATTCTCCTGAAACCGGTCATATTTTCAGGTACGGCATCGAAACCGAAAGTGATAATACTGATAAAAGTGTTGCAAATGATTATGTCACAGAAAAAACTTTTGATAAAAGAGGTTACTATTATACCAAGGCGGTAAAGAGCATTGAAAGTAACGGGGATATTATTTTTGAAGTTAAGTTCGATTCGATAACCGGACAGGATGGAAGCCAGGATTTTGTAAGGAAGTTTTCATATCATCCAGGCAAGTGTTTTCTGAATGACCCTAATGATATTGATACCAGCGATTATATCAGTTATTTTGTGCTGATTAATGAACCCTTTAGCCTGCGTGTGAGCAGGAATGGTGAAGTGCTTGAAGCTTACGGTCTGCATAGAATTCTTAAGAATCTTATCGCAGTCTTCAAAGATACCCTAAATGAATCTGAAAAAGAGAGTGTCAGGGGTTCTTTGGGTTCTGAAAGCTTGTGTGAAATATTCCAGAATGAGTACCTTATTCTTCCTGATAAAGGCATAGAAAGTAATACGAAGGATTGGGTAAGAAAAATGAAGACTGAAGTTTCCTACTGGGAAACTGAGAGTACCGGAAGTTATGAGATTACGGAGCGGACTTTGAGTACTATAAGCGTGGAAGCAAAGCTAAAGGTAAAGATCCCAAGAGCTGAAGAAGTTGAAGATGAGGGGATCAAGATCACTCTTGACGATTATTCCCTGGGAGGTGATGGAAACTCAGTGATTGATATTGTCCGATCTTGTGTTAAACAAAAAGATACCAGAACCAAAATGATGATCAGAATAAACCTTAAAACTAAAGACGAAGAAGGTTATACTCAACAAAGTATAGAAACCGGAATCAGAGTTAAATTATTGAATTAATTATTGTATAAATGTCAACTAATAGTACTGCATTCAGGAATTTAATTCAGCTTACACACCCGCTTGTAAAAAGCTATATGTCAAAAATACGGGATAAGAACACATCTTATTTCGAATTCCGGCAGTATGTTGATAAACTTTCCGTACTGCTTGCTTATGAAGCCGGCAAGGAGCTAGGCTTAAGATCCCGCAAAATTAAAACACCGCTTGCGGCATATAATGGTTCCGTGATTAAGGATGAAATTGTTTTGATGCCAATCTTAAGGGCGGGTCTGGGATTGATGAACGGATTTTCATCCATATTCCCGGAGGCAAGAATAAGTCACCTTGGTGTCTTCCGTAACGAAGTTACGCTGCAGCCGATAAGGTATTATTTCAAATTTCCGAGGCTGAAAGATAAAAAAAATACCATCATTTACATTTTAGATCCCATGCTTGCCACAGGCGGCAGCATGTGCAGCGCAATTGATGAAGCCAGGAAGACCGGCGCGGGAAAGATCGTTGTGGCCTGCCTTGTGGCAGCGCCGGAGGGAATTAAGGAAGTAAGGAAATTCCACAAAGATATCAAAATATTCACTTGCGCAGTTGATAAGAAACTGAATATCTCCGGTTATATTGTCCCGGGACTTGGTGATGCAGGAGACAGGCTTTTTGGCACACTTTGACAATTACGAATTACGAATTGCGAATTACGGCTTATCTCACTTAGCATAATCAATTGAATTAGAATTTTAATCTTTCAGTTTCAGCCCACGACTTCAGTCGTGGGTAAATAGAGTAACAAAAACCACAAAACCGTTTTAACGGTTTGAACAATAATCCAAAAGGAATTTTTTCTTCTTAGATTTCGTTTTATATTAAAACCGGCTTTAGCCGCAAAAATTGTCAGGGGCTAATTGGCCCCTGATTTTTTATTAAAAATTGCTAAATACTTTATATAAAAAGAAGCTCGATGACCTGCTTTCTGTTTGCAGGAAAAATCTGGTTGAATTTAACGAAAAGCTCATAACCGATGCCTTCAAATTCAGCCTTAACGCGCACCGTATGGATAAGCGCGCATCGGGCGAGCCGTTTATAATTCATCCCTACGAAGTTGCTTCTATAGTTGCCAAAGAAATTCCGCTTGATGATATAACTGTTGCAGCAGCGCTGCTGCATGATGTGGTTGAAGATACCAAATTCACTTATGATGATGTCAAAGCTGAGTTTGGCGAAACCATTGCCGATATTGTTGATGGCGCTACCAAGATAGAAGGTATGTTCGAAAATTACGAGGCCAAGCAGGTGGAAAATTACCGGAAGATGCTGCTTTCCATGTCAAATGATATACGCGTAATACTCGTAAAGTTTGCAGACAGGCTTCATAACATGAAGACCCTTGAATACCTTAATCCCGAGAGGCAGGTTAGAATGGCGCGAGAAACTATGGAAATATACGCTCCGCTTGCTCACAGGCTTGGTTTAAGCAGGGTTAAAATAGAATTCGAGGATATGGCATTCAAGTATCTTGACCGCCAGTTCTATAAAGAGATTTCAAAGAAAGTTATTGCAAAAAAGCGCGAACGCGAAAATTATATAAAGAAGTTTATTCAGCCTATTAAAGAAGAGCTTGATAAAGAAGGATTCAAATATGAAATTTCAGGGCGCGCAAAACACCTGAACAGTATAGCTAAAAAAATGGTTTCACGCGGAAAGTCATTTGAGGAAATTTATGACCTCTTTGCTGTACGAATTATTCTCGATACCGATGACAGGAATGACTGCTTTACCGCTTACGGGATAGCTTCAGAAATATATATTCCCGTGCCCGAAAGATTTAAGGATTACATCTCGCTGCCCAAACAGAACGGGTACCAATCAATCCATACCACACTTATCGGTCCCGAGGGCAAGATGGTTGAAGTGCAGATCAGGACCCGCGATATGCATGAAGTAGCTGAAAAAGGTGTTGCTGCCCACTGGAAGTACAAGGAGAATATCAGCGTAAACGACAACCAGATGGAAGACTGGATAAGCTGGATACGCGACTTGTTTGACAGCACTTCTAAAGAATCAACCCCCAAGCAGATAATGGAAGGGCTGAAGCTCAATCTTTACCAGGATGAAATTTATGTGTTCACTCCAAAGGGTGACCTGAAGATACTTCCGATAAATTCTACACCTATCGATTTTGCTTTCGATATTCACAGTGAAGTGGGGTACAAATGCATTGGGGCAAAGGTTAACGGCAAGATAGTTCCGCTTGATTCAAAGCTCAAAAGCGGCGACCAGATCGAGGTAATTACCTCGAAAATTAAAAAGCCGCATCAGGATTGGGAAAAATTCGCAGTAACACACAAAGCGAAATCAGACATTCATAAATATTTCAACAATGAACGCAGGCTGAAAATTGATGAAGGCAGGGAGCAGTGGAACAAAAAGCTAAAGAAAATGAAACTGACACTCAGCGAGGATGACATGATAAAATTGCTTGCCAGGCTTAAGTTTGAAAGCCTGCAGCATATGTATTTAAGCCTTGCCGAAGGCAGGCTTTCAGCCGAGGAGCTTTACGAGCTTGTTAAGGATAGAAATAAACTCATTAGCGGTGAAGTAGTCTCTCCCTGGGTTAAGCCGATTGAAAAATCTCAGACAATTAAGATCAAAGAAAATGAACAATCTTTGTTTGAAACCTATATCAAAACCGCGCGTTCCACAAAAAACAAAATAATTGCCGGTGGTGATGTAAAAGACCTGCTTTTCAGCTACGCAAACTGCTGTAATCCTATCCCCGGTGAAGATATTATTGGCTTTATTTCAAAGACAGAGGGTATCAAGATACACAAGAAATCGTGCAAGAATCTTTCAAACCTGTTTCTATCTGACCCTCAGAGAATAATTGATGTACAATGGCCCGAACAGGTTGAAGATGAGTTCTTTGTTGGCATAAAAATAAGCGGCGAAGACAGACCCGGTATGCTTAACGAAATTACAAACGTCATATCCGTTTACAGCAATACAAATATCAAGAGCGTAAGTATAGCTTCAAAAGGTTCTTTGTTTGATGGTACAGTAATACTTATGGTTAAGAATATCACACACTTAAATGAGCTGATCGAAAAAATAAAAAATATTGAAGGCGTTTTTGAAGTGAAGAGATTTGAAGAATAGTGCTTTTTTCTTATTATTTCCCCCTTATTTGCATTGAATCACGACTTATGACTTTTATCATAAAAGGTAATTACAATTATTAATATATTTGCAATTATGAAAACAAAAATTATATCATTTATCATAGTATGCCTTGCAGCATACTCATTTATTTGGAATTTTAATGAAATCACTGCATCAAAAGGAAGTTTAACCGGAGATTCACTGATATATCCTCAGGAAAAGCACTTCAAAAATATGCAGATGCTTACCAATGGGGGCGAGAACGCCGAAGCATATTTTTCATTTGATGGCTCTAAGATAATATTCCAATCAACCGGGGAATATGAATGTGACCAGATCTTCATTATGAATACAGACGGTTCAGGCAAACACCTGGTTAGCACAGGCAAAGGCAGAACAACCTGTTCATATTTTTATCCTGATGGCAAGAGTATACTATATGCTTCAACTCACTTAGGCGGCGATATGTGTCCTCAGAAACCGGACCATTCAAAAGGTTATGTCTGGGCGCTTTATTCAGATTATGATATTTTTAAAGCAAATGTTGATGGCTCAAATCCTGTAAAACTTACAGATGTTAAGGGTTATGATGCCGAGGCAACAATTTCTCCTAAGGGCGATAAAATAGTATTTACCTCAACGCGTAATGGCGATATTGACCTTTATTCAATGAACCTTGACGGCAGTAATGTTAAACAGCTGACAGATATTGCGGGCTACGATGGCGGCGCGTATTATTCATATGACGGAACTATGATAGTTTTCCGCGCATCAAGATTTGACGACCCGGCAAAGCTAAAGGAATACCAGGACCTGCTTGCCGAAGGATTGATCAGGCCCGGCCAGCTTGAGATATACATTATGAATGCAGATGGTTCGAATATACGCCAGGTGACAAACAACGGAGCAGCTAACTTTGGTCCGTATTTTTTGCCGGATAACAAAAGGATAATTTATTGTTCAAACCAGGCTGACCCGAAGGGCAGAAATTTTGATCTCTTCCTGATAAACTCAGATGGTACTGGAAATGAACAGATAACATTCAACGAAACATTCGACGGTTTCCCGATGTTTTCGCTTCACGATGGCGGCAAAAAATTCGTGTTCTGCTCAAACCGCTTCAACGCCAAGCAGGGCGAAACAAATGTGTTTATCTGCGACTGGGTAGAATAGAAACAAAATTCCAAATGTCAAAGCCCAAATGACAAATTGATTTAACTCCACTCTTGTGGGGTGGCACAACTGATTTTGATAGTGGCGTCGGCAGTTAGGCTGAATGCAGGCATTGCAAAAAGAGCCATTTAGATGTTAATCCCGAAGGGATGATATTACTGTAATATTTGCGAATAAATAATCAAAATAACCCCGAAGGGGTGAAATTATAAAATGAACATTAAAATAAAATTTTTACTTTCAATCCTGCTGCTGACTTCATTTGCGGCATTTGTTAATCCGGGTGATAAATCCCCTAAGATTACATCAGGTGAAGTGACAGATCACATCAAATACCTCGCAAGCGATGAGCTTGCAGGCCGTTTCCCGGGGACAGATGGCGATAAACTGACCGTTGAGTATATCGTCAATGAATTTGAAGAGTACGGCATCACTCCCGCCGGCGAAGACGGCTATTTGCAGCCGTTTGATTACATAAGCGAAATTAAGCTTGGCAAAGATAACTCACTATCAATAGGTAACGGCGAGCTTATCAAAGGCTCCGGCGAGGAATTCACTACGCTGTACCTTTCAGCAAACGGAACTGCTCAGGGTAACATTGTATTTGTAGGCTATGGCATAAATGCCCCTGAGCTTAATTACAACGATTATGCAGGTATTGACCTGAAAGGGAAGATCGCCTTGATGCTTATGTACTCACCGGGTTACAACAATCCGCATGATAATCCGTTCAGCAAATACGAAAGGCTGCGCATAAAATGCGCTGCCGCAAAGGAACAGGGTGCGGCCGGTATTATTGTTGTTAAAGGACCCGAGAGCGGTGAAGATGAATTGGTTAAGCTTAGAATGTCAGGTCCCGGTGAAACAATGGATATTCCGGTTATGAACGTAAAGCGTTCATACGTTGAGTACATTTTCACCAATTCAAAAAAAATGACTTTGTCAGAAGTTCAGAAAAATATCGATAGCCTCAGAACCCCGATATCATTTGAGTTCGGCGGTGGAATGGCGCAGCTAAAAGCTGACCTTGTAAGAATAAAAGCATTAACAAATAATGTTATCGGCAAGATTGAAGGAAAAGATCCTGTACTTAAGAATGAATATATAGTTATCGGGGCGCATATGGATCATTTGGGCGACGGCTTAAAATACGGCTCACTTCACGATAGCCATGTGGCTGAAATTCACAACGGCGCAGATGATAATGCATCAGGTGTTGCGGGTATTCTGGAATTGGCGCAGTATTACTCCACAAAGAAAAAAGACCTGAAGCGCAGCATAATTTTTATGACATTCAGCGGAGAAGAAGCCGGTTTGATAGGCTCTGCTTACTTCACAAAAAGCGAATTGATGAAGAAGTATAATATTGTTTCAATGATAAATCTGGATATGGTTGGCAGGCTTACTGATAACAAACTGACAATTGGCGGGACAGGAACATCGTCTATTTGGCAGGGATTACTTGATTCACTCAACAAAACTTACAACTTCACCGCTGCATACAACAAAGATGGCTATGGACCCAGTGACCATGCAAGCTTTTATGGTAAGGATATTCCTGTGTTGTTCTTTTTCACAGGACTTCATAAGGATTACCATAAACCAAGCGATGACTGGCAGCTTATAAACGCCGATGGCGAAGCAAAAGTACTGAATATGGTAGTAAGTATAGTAAACTACGTTAACACACTTTCAGCAAAACCTGATTTTATAAAAGTAACCGAAGAAAAGAAAGAAACCAATATGGGCTTCAGGGTTACTTTGGGTGTTATACCGGATTACTCCAGCACAAAAGAAGGGCTCGAAATTACGGGTGTTAAATCAGGCGGCGTAGCCGAAAAAGCAGGCTTGCAGGCAGGGGATGTAATCACAAAACTTGGCCAGTATGAAATAAAGAATATCTATGACTACACCGATGCATTAACCAAATTCAAACCGGGCGAAGAATCTGAAGTTACTTTTGTAAGGGGGACAGAAACGAAAACGGTTAAATTTACATTCGCAAAATAATTGATCTTTTGGAGTGCATTGACTAGGTCAATGCGATTTAAAAGGAACGCAATATTGCGTTCCTTTTTTTATTATAATGTCACCCCTTCGGGGTTTGCTGGTTTATCTAATTCTGTTTACAATAATGTCATCCCTTCGGGATTATTTGATTATCTGATTCTGTTTACAATAATGTCACCCCTTCGGGATTAATACTGTACCATAATCTTATCCACAATACTATTGCCTATCCCCAAAGTTAATTTCCCGCCATATTTAACTGGAATGCAACTCCGAAGGAGTGGAATTTTTGTAGAATGAAATGAAGAGAATGAATGAAACCCTGAAAGGGTGATATTATAATTATTTTATAATTTGTTTTCGTGATGTCTTTGATTACAGGTCAAACGTTCCCCAAAAAAAGGGGCTCATTAGCCCCCATAACTTTTTGCCTTCAAGAAAACCCATCGGGTTTTCGTTCCGAAGGAACTCCTTCGGAGCAGTCCCTGTTTACCCCTTGGGGGCCCTGGCGGGATCACGCCTGCCTTGCGAAGCGTCAGCTTCGAAAGGTTTGCCTTATTTAAGAATTTTTATCCCCGTCGCAGTTATCCTGTACATCTTCTGGGGACCCGTTATCAAATTCGGGTCAGTACCCGCTTCCTCAGCGAAATGTTTCGCCTGGTCTTCGGTGATTTCTTTCACGCTGAATACACCTTCAATAACTGCAACCTTGCCTGTGATATCCATTTCTTTTGGCATTATGAATTTATGCAGGGTTAATGCCCTGATGTTCATGCTGCCATCACTTATGACAGTCCAGCATCCGCCTGAGCGGCATAATTCTGACATATTGCCCTTTACAACAACGGTTTTACCTGAAAAGCCGGCAGTATCCGCGTATATATCGGCAATAGTGAGTATTTTTGAATCGGCGTTGATATCAGCGCCGTAAAGCGTACCGTCTGAAAGCTCTTTTGCTTCGACCTTCTCGCCCTCTTTTTTCATGTCATCATTCTGCGCATTTGCGGAAAGAGCCATGAATAGAAAGAGAATAGGTAGAAAATATTTGATATTTTTCATTATTAGTATAAATTAATTAGCTGTGGTTATACAAAAATTAGGAAATAAATAAAAAGTGTGAATGTAAAAAAATTATCCAATACTTCTTTTTTTGCGAGCGAAGCACTATACATTAGGAAGCAATCCATTTATAGAGTTATTAACTGCTCATCTCGTGCCTCATGAAAAGTATTACGTGTCACCCCTATGGGGTGGTGAGTATTATATCGTATTGTTTTCTATAAATGTATGACCGCTCTGCGGTCAAACGATAAATTACGAAGTTTATTACTTACAACAACTCCGTAGGAGTTGAACATTTATAAAAAATGCCTAAAAAAATAATACGACTCCATAGGAGTCGCACATTAAATATTTTATGGTAGTGGTCTTACTTAACCACAACCATTTTCTTTGTTTCTTTATATCCGGCAGTTTCTATCCTGTAAAAATACACACCGTTTGGAATATTTGCCGCTTCAAATTCAGTTTCATATATCCCTGCCTGCAGATTTTCATTCACCAGTACAATAACCTCTTTTCCCAAAGCATCATAAACAGTTAATCTAATATTCCCTGCATGCGGCAGACTGAATTTTATTTTGGTTTTGGGATTAAAGGGATTTGGATAATTACTGAATAATTTAAATTCACCCGGAATTTCTTGATATTGTGAAATACCTACTGGAGTTTCACTGTCATTAAATCTTGCAATTTTTGATGCCGTTATACCTCCTGCATTCGTAAAATTACCACCCACATAGATCTTCCCATCAGTGGTATTGGGATAAATTGCAAACAGTTCAGCATTTACACCTGAGCCAAGAGCAGCCCAAGAACTCCCATTCCATTTAGCAATACGTATTGCAGATATTCCTCCCGCATTATTAAAATTACCGCCTGCAAAAACAATATTACTAATAATCTGAACTGACCGAACCGTATTATTTAAACCTGAACCGAGTGCAGACCACGAACTCCCGTTCCACTTCGCTATCCGGCTTGCTGATATTCCGCCCGCAGTTGTAAAATTGCCTCCTGCGTAAACATCGCTGCCGTTAACAGCAATTGAATTCACAAAGGTATTCATTCCGGTACCAAGAGCAGACCAAGAACTTCCGTTCCATTTAGCAATATAATTCGCGGACATTCCCCCTGCAGTAGTAAAAATACCTCCAGCATAAACATTATTGCCGTTTACGGAAATTGTAGTAATATTATTGTTTGTACCTGTTCCAAGTGCCGACCATGAACTACCGTTCCAAAGCGCAATGTGGTTGACAGTTATCCCGCCTGCAGTTGTAAATCCCCCGGCTACATACAAATTACCACCGCTTGCTGCTAAAGATGTTGCAAAAAAATTCAATCCTGTACCAAGTGCTGACCATGAACTGCCATTCCATTTGGCAATTCTGTTAACAGTTACACCGCCGGCAGTATTAAAACTTCCTGCAGCATAAACATCATTTCCAATGATGGTAATTGCTCCCACTTCTCCATCTAATCCGGAACCCAAAGCAGACCAATTGCTTCCGTTCCATTTTGCGATACGATTTGCGGATATTCCTACAATTGTTAGAAAATTTCCCCCAGCGTATACATTACCGGATGCATCTACTGCAATTGCCAAAATCAAACCGTCTGTAGTCCCGGTCCCGCCAACATTTTCCCATGTAATTGTAAATGGAATATCGTAATTCGTGGAATAAATTGGATCCACCAATCCGGATTCTGAAAATACTCCCTGCACTCCGATATCAAATGGTGTTTTAAAATTATTGGATCTCAAAAGTTGACTTAATGGTTCAATTTGTTCTCCTGAAGAAATTGGATCTTGCTGACTAAATGATGAAACTGAGAATAGACTGAGTAGAATGATAATTTTTATAGTATGGCAAAAATATCCAGTACAATTAACATATACTTTTGGAAATGAAGAAAGTACTATTGTTTTCATTTGATTTTTATTAATTATTAAATTTACATTTTTGCTAATTATATATTAGTCATTTTGAAAAACAATTAGTAAATAATGATTCATTTAGATCATTTATGTATATACTGGAGTAACTTATATTAAAAATGAAAACCTAAATGATTGTATTTATGAATAGGACTGATTTAATTTTTAAGTAATTGCCCAATTAACAGAATATTGTTAAATGTTTCATTTATTCATTATTGTAGGATAATGGCGCACAATCGTGTAGGAATAATAGCCATTAATTGTAGGAATTTATACCAAAGATATATTATTTTGTGCTAAAATGCAAGTTGTTTGATAGTTATATACAAATGACCTTGATACACAAAAGTAAATTGATAACTATGTTCAATTTTTAGCAATAATAAATTCAATATGTTAAATCTAGAAATTTTTGTATTAAATTAGATGGAAATCTGATGAAATGTCTCTCAGTAAAGATTGCTAAATTATTTTTTTTCTGTTGCCTTAATTGCCAGTACCATTAAATAATGCATTTATGTGTTCTCTTAATAAACCATCTGTACATTAATATTAATTGATTATTTGTTGTCACGTTTTTAGTTTTATGATGTTGATAAACTTAGAAACAAAACAGGCAATACCAACAATGGGGAAATACGCAAGCATCAGATACAGACAGCTTCTTAATGAAAACAATATTACTCAAAGCATGAGTTATAAAGGAAACTGTTATGACAATGCAGCAGTAGAATCATTTTTTGCAACATTAAAAAAAGAATTTATTTACAGGAATTATTTTTTAACAAGGGAAGAAGCAAAGCAGCAGATTTTTGAATACATAGAAATATTTTATAACCGCTACAGGAGACATTCTAAACTGAATTATCTTTCTCCTGTAGAATTTGAAAACTTAAATTATCACTCTTAATTTTTTGTCCATTTTTTTGAGGGCATTCCAAAGCTTCCTTGACAACATGTTTGTGTGCATCCTGAACATGGTCGTTTTGTGAACATAAATTTGTTACATATAAAAAGTGCAAGTAATTAGTAAAGTCTTTAAGAGTTTCATTTTTTGCCTCTTTTAGTTAATTGGTTAATAATTGAAAGCCTATTGTTAATAAGATATTACGAAAACTTCCAAATGGATATTTCAAACTTACGCCAATTCCAAAATAATCCGTAGTTGAGTACAAATAGTTTATTGCTAAAAACCCGGAGAATCCTCCACCAATTCCTCCTCCCCCAGATTTATTCCAGGTCCCGAATATTGCAGGATGTAAATACAGATTATTTTTTTTTGATTTTAAGAATTTATATTTTATTCCTAAAGATAAATATGAAGTATTTGTTTCTAAATCACTTTCAAAAAACGAACCATATTCTAATTGAAAGAAAAATATTCTTTCTGATAGATTAATATTGAAATTGCCAATGATCCCTGGTGTTATTAATTTCTGTTTAAAATCCATACCAATCCCAACATTAATCCCAAACCCAAACGGAAAATGCTTAAGATTGTTTGAAGTACGATTTACAGTGTTGTATTTTCGAGATGTCTTTACACAAAACGAAAAAACAGAATAATTCTTTTCTGTTTTAAGTCTTAATTTTATGTGCGAAAGATCTGTTGTGTGAGGGTTTAATTTTATAGATTCTTGACCATAGGAATTAGAAGCATTTAAGGAACAAATGGAAAGTAATAAAATTGTAAAATATTTTAAGGTATTAAGGTTCATTTTCTACAATGTTGTCATTGTGCTTTAAGTTATTTATACAAAAATAATATGGTAATATAGATTTGTCAATCACATAATTCAAGTTTTTTGAACAATGAAATAAAAAAACCCGGCTTTCGCCGGGCTTCATTTAATTAATTGAAAAACTGGTTTCTCAGACAGTATTTTTCAACAATTATTTTTATTCCACAGTAACGCTCTTTGCCAGGTTGCGCGGCTGGTCAACATTACAGCCCCTCAGCACCGCTAAGTGGTATGCAAGCATCTGCAGCGGGATAGTCGTTAAAATAGGGGAGAGCATCTCCAAAGTATGAGGAATCTTAATGATGTAATCAGAGTACTCTTCGATGTGGCTATCGCTGTCAAAATCGGTGATAGTTATCACAACGCCTTTTCTTGCCTTAACTTCGCGGATATTTGAAATTACTTTCTCGTAAGTTGAATCCTTAGGTGCAATCACAATTACCGGCATATTCTGGTCAATTAAAGCAATCGGACCATGTTTCATTTCAGCCGCTGGATATCCTTCGGCGTGAATGTATGATATTTCCTTAAGCTTTAATGCGCCTTCAAGCGCAACAGGGAAGTTATAACCTCTGCCCAGGTATAACATGTGCTGGCAGAACTTAAATACTTTTGCAATTTCAAGTATCTTATCGTTTAAAGTAAGTATTTCTTTTATTTTCTCGGGAATTCTCAGCAGTTCATCAGTAATTTCCTTAATTTCATGTGCAGGCAGTGAATTTCTGTACTGCGCTATCATAAGCGATATGAGCGCAAGTCCCGTAAGCTGTGAAGTGAACGCTTTTGTTGAAGCAACACCAATTTCGGGTCCCGCGTGAGTGTATACCCCCGCATGTGTTTCCCTTGCGATAGTGCTTCCAACAACATTTACTATGCCATACACATCAGCGCCTCGTGATTTTGCTTCTTTAAGCGCTGCAAGTGTATCAGCGGTTTCACCGCTCTGGCTGATAACGAACATTATATCGTTGGGGTAAATTACCGGGTTGCGGTAACGGAACTCCGATGCGTATTCAACCTCAACGGGAATTTTACACATCTGTTCTATCATATATTCGCCAACCAAACCGGCATGCCATGCCGTTCCGCATGCTGAAATAATTATCCTTGGCGCGAATTTTAATTTATCGGTAACGTTCATTAAGCCGCCAAGCTTAACAAGTCCGTTCTCCTTAATTATCCTTCCGCGCATTGTGTTTGTGATAGATTCAGGCTGCTCATTAATCTCCTTGAGCATGAAATGTTCATATCCGCCTTTTTCTATCTCTTCAAGATCAAATGTAATCTCTTCAAGCTCACGCTCTATTACTTCATCATGTATTGTCTTGATCTCAAACTTATCTTTATCGCAAATAACCATTTCGCCATCCATCAGGTAAAGCACCTGGCGGGTGTATGGTACAATTGCTGTCGCATCAGATGCGATAATGAACTCGCCCTCGCCAACACCTAGAACTAACGGTGAGCCTTTTCTTGCTGCGATAATTTTGTCGGGGTCGAATTTTGAAAGCACGCACATTCCGTATGTTCCGTCAACTTCAGCAAGAGCAAGTCTAACCGCGGTTTCAAAATCCATTACGTTTTTGTAGTGTGAGCGAATTAAATGCACAAGGCACTCAGTATCGGTATCAGTTATGAACTGGTATCCTTCGCGTTCAAGTCTTGTTTTAAGTACGCTGTAATTTTCGATAATGCCGTTGTGAATTACAACTATTTCGTTGCCTTCATCAAATATAGGGTGTGCATTGCGGTTATTGGGCTCACCGTGTGTAGCCCAGCGTGTATGGCCAAAACCTATGCTGGCGTTTTGATCGTACCCGTTGGTGCCCAAAAGATTTTCGAGATCAGTTACCTTACCTGCGGTTTTCCTGACGGCTATTTCGTTATCAAACATAAGCGCAACACCGGCGGAATCATATCCCCTGTATTCAAGCTTCTTCAAACCGCTTAAAATGATCGGAAGTGCCTGTTTATTACCTAAATATGCAACAATACCACACATTAATTTATTTGTTTAAATGTTTAAAAATCGGACTTATTTACCAGTAAACATAGTATAAATGGTGTATGTTAACAATACCACATATACGTTACTATTTCTTTAAATTCCGAATAGATTTGAACAATAATTTGCCCAGTTCAAAAGTGGGGAAATAAAAATACTAAAGAATATCGCAGGAAACAACAGAATTAACAATATAATGAGGGGTCCCGTTCCAATTTTAGGGGGATTTTGGGCATTTTTACCGGTAAACAAAACTACTAATAGTCTGAATATGAAGAACAGAAATACTGCCGATGAAAAAATTCCCGCTGCTATGAGCCAAAAATAGCCTTGCATACCGGGAAGCGAATATAAAATAAGTTTGGAGTTAAAGCCGGAGGTAAGCGGAAACCCGGCGGATGATGAAAGAAAAAATATGAATGCAATAAACAGTAATTTGTCACTTCTTCCAAGCCCCTTTAGCCCCGAAGTTTCAGTTACATTATAGCGTGAGTTAATGAGTTCAACACAATAAAACAGCCCAATGGAATTTACGGCAAGAATCACGGCGCCGGCCAACATTGCTGCAAGCCCCTGTTGTGAACCAGAAATTATCCCGGTAAGCAGATATCCTGTTTGTGAAATAATTATATATACTGTTATCTTCTTCAGGTCATATTGCCATAATATTACCAGGTTACCGGCAAGGATTGAACAAACCGAGATCACCGCAAGCATTAACTTCCAGTTCACTCCGCCAATGAAACTTATATTCCCGGCAGTTGTGATAAAGGTGTTGTGATCCTGAAATGCGGTATAAATAAACCTGCCCGCTGCAAACAGAACCGCGGTAACATTGATAATTGTGAATTGCACCAGGTGAGCATTCTTTAGCTTATTGCTGAACACGGGGAAACTTAAGTTAAACGGTGCAAGTAAGGAAACAAACGCCAATCCGGTGATGATCAGAACAAAAGATAAAACAAGAATGAGCGTATTAAAAGGATTGAAAGAAAGGAATTTGGAAATAGACGTATACTCACCTGAGCCGGTTAAACCATAAAGAAGTGTAATACCGTACAGCATTATGGCTGTGAACAAAGAACTGAACACAAAATACCTGATTACAGGTTTTATTGTGTAGTGCGTCAGCAAGTAAAGGGGAATCAGCATGACCTGCATTGAAATAAAAAGCATGAATATATTTGAAGCACTTACGGTAAGTAAAGCTCCTGCATAAGAAACCAGCGAAAGCGAAAGCTCGTGCGGTTTGCTTTTGCCGCCGAAAAAAGACACTGCTGATATTGCCATAACCGAGCTCATTATTGCTCTGCCCGCGTATGAATAATGATCCGCACAGAACATTCCCGAGAGCAATTGCTGAGGAGCGTAATACGCCTGTGCAAAACTGAACATTGCCGAGGCCACTATTCCTATGACAAAAATGTAATAAGTTAAACGGGTTCCTTTTTTATCCGAACCGGTAAATATGTTAAGTATTAAAACTGTCAGGGCTGCTGTTATTTCAGGTAGAAAATTGAAAAGAATATTAATTGTTTCCTGGCTCAATTATATTGTGATTGATCAATTTTCTTAAAAACTTTCTTTTGGATGAAACCTTCAATTCTTTTTCACGCCGGAACGCTGAAGAGCGGTCAGGTACTTCTTCAAAATAAATTATTCTGTAAGGAAGGAACTTCTTTGTTGAAAGCACTTTGCCATCACTATGCTGCTTAAATCTTTTTTCAATATTATTTGTCTGTCCAATATACAGCCTGTCATGCAGATCAGAATACAGGCAATAGACAAAGAATTTACTCATAAATGAAGATTTAAGATTTGTACCGCCAAACGACTTCCTCCGCTAAAGCGTTTTAAGTCAGGGAGTCGAACCGTTATAATGTGGCAATGACCGGATTTTGAGTCTTTGCGCGCTTAAGCTTTATCTAAGTACCAGTGGAAAGCTATGACTTGCGACTGCGGAGCAGTTGAAAGTTTCTATCAATTCCGCACTTATAATAATATTTGTACCGCCAAACGACTTCCTCCGCTAAAGCGTTTTAAGTCAAGGACTCTCACCCTTACAATGTAACCATTACCAGGTTTTGTAACTTAGTGCGCTTGACTTGCTTTAACTTGTTAAAGAAAGTTTCGACAATTCCACGCTTAACTAATATCTGTACCGCCAAACGGACTCGAACCGTTACAATGTTGCCATTACTAGATTTTGAGTCTAGCGCGTCTACCAATTCCGCCATGGCGGCATGTACAACTTTAAATTAAATGAACTGTATATACTTACTGTAAAAAACTTTTTACTCTCAAAATGTTTTCACCGCCAAACGACTTCCTTCGCTGCTGCCGCAGCTCTGTAAGTCAAGGACTCTCACCGTTACAATGTTGCCATTACTGGATTTTGAGTTTTAGAGCGCTCGACTTGCTTTAACTTGTTAAAGTGAGTTCGGACAATTCCGCCATGTCGGCAAGTACTAAACTGCAATAATAACAATTTTAGAAAACAGTTAAAATGAAATAAAATGCCACAATTAAGCTCGCCAAAACTGTTATGACGGCAGTTTGACTATCTGTATACGCTTTTCTAACAAGCAGCGAAGCAATATTTACAGGTTCTATTGTTAGAGGAAGTATTTTCGATGTAAAGATTTCCTCAGCTTTTCTTAAGTAAACTGAAATATTTGAAACAAACCTAAAGACAATTGAAATGGCTTTTCCAAGCGGCTTTGCCAGGTATTTTGC
Source organism: uncultured Ignavibacteria bacterium (assembly GCA_937873695.1). Taxonomy (GTDB): domain Bacteria; phylum Bacteroidota; class Ignavibacteria; order Tepidaquicellales; family OLB5; genus OLB5. Next base: position 169,999 of record CALMYL010000020.1, on the reverse strand, counting down.
AAAACTAGTCTTTAGAGAACTGTAGAATTTTTGATGCGTTATTGTTTTGGATATTTTCTCCAAATATTCGCCTGCTATTTTCCTTGCCCGCGGGGAAATCAGCATGATAAAGAAAATTACGGCAGCAATATAAACTATAACCGCAATTATAAAATAGGCAGTAGTATTTATGAATAAGTCACTCAACGGGATCAGGCTCTTTTATCAAGTTATTTTTATACATTTTAAAATTGTTCACAAACAAAACTATACCTGCGGCTAAATTTAATAAACATACCGTTGTTACTGCAAACATTATCAACTGACCTTCGGGATTGAATCCCCAAAAGCCGCTGAATGCAGCAATATTTATCAGTGACGCCGAAAAAAGCATAACCAGCGCAATTATAACTCGGATTGCCTCTTTAGCGGTCAGCAATGTGTACAGCCCTAAACCGAATACCAAAGCAGAAATGAATATATAATAGTTGATTCCTGTCATTCGGCAGCCTCATTCTTTAAAATATTATAACCTGCTGATATGATCACGGAAACCAATAACCCTATTCCTAAAATTGCTGCGAAATATTTTGTAAATATCAAACCAATAGAGTTTGGTCCGAACATAATATCAAACTGCGGCCATTTTGCCGCTCCGGGCAACCCGGCTAGTATGGCAGATATCAGACTGATCAGGAGGAGTGAAACAAAATTAACTTTTGCCACGGCTCCGGTATCATGTAAATAAACTGAAATTCTTTCCTTCAGCAGAATGACAAGTGAGAATAAAAGTAATGAAAATAAGATCAAAAATAAACCGAAAAGATGAAAGTTCAGGAGCAGCAGTAATCCGGTAATACCGCTCATTAGGTATACAGCTGCTTTAAGTGAAGTTTTGACTTCCCCTGAAAATGCGGCAAAAAACGCCGCCAGCAAAGTAACCGAAGCAAAGATATAGAATAGACTTTCTTTCAAGACTGTTTATTTCAATTTATCTTATGTTCTTTTAAAACGTAATAAATAGGTGTCAACTGCGGGGGATTCGTTCTGTTTGCGCCCCACTTAACAATTCCAATATCTTTTACAAACCACATTTCATATGAAAATGTAAAACCATCAGTCATCATCACATAAATGCAGTCGTTATATGTACCGTCTTCTGTAACAGCTAATTCCTTTTCACTGTTCACAGAAGCATTGAATATTCCGAAGCTCCATTTGCTTCCTGTCTTAAAATTGTCAGGAGAAGGAATAATAACACCGGATGTACCCATGTAATTATTTATTTCTATCTCACCATTATTTTTAACCAGCAGGGTACGTTCTTCATTATCCTGTGTCAAATAGGGGAACGAGCTGACCTTCATCTGAATTCCACTTTCAACTTTTTTAACATCCTTTATCTCAACAGTAAATGTGATCGTCTCTTCGCGCGGTGCTTCATTGATGTATACCCATTTGTTGTTTTCCTTCAAAGGAAAGTAAGGATTAAAATTCCCGCTTTCAGATTTTTTGGTTTCAATTTTAGATTTAGTATCACTCGAGTTGCAGCTGAATGCAGTTAGGGTGAAAACAGCAGCAATTATTAATGTTATTTTACTCATATTTTTCATTTCTTACCGCGGCGTTTTGTTTTTGAAGCGGTTTTCCGGGAAGGTGCTTTCTTAACGGGTGTACGTTTCCCGGTCTGTGATTTTTTTATGCTATTGGTCTTTGGCAGCTTTTCAACAGCGCCCTTTTCTGTAACATCAGAATCAAGCTGATATTCTGCAGCCTTTATTTTTTCGTTTTCAGGCTCAATATGCTTCTCCGCTGATTTTTCTTCTTTATCTGCGGTCATATTTTCTGCGGCTGCGTTCTCTGGATTAATTTCATCCTGTGCCATGCCAAACGGTTTTGTGTCATTAACAAGCTCTGTTATTGCGGTGATTTCAGCAGAAAGCTTCGTTTCAGCAGATTTTGACCCATAATCAGCCCGCTCATCAACTACAGATTCAGGAACTTCTTCTGCATTCTGAAGTGCAGGTTTGCTTTGCCTTCGCATTTCCGGAAAACTCCTTAAGACCGGTCTTAATGTGCCTGCTATTCTGAAAATGAAAGGCGATATGATAATTGCTGCAATAGCAAAAACCATTATTGCTGCGTTCCATCCGTAATAAATTTCAAACTTTGTTAAATAAGTCAGCACTGCCATTTGGATAATAACCACAGAAAGTGCCAATATTACCACAAATGATAACCGAAAATATTTTTTCCCCTGCAGATTCATTCTGGAGCCTGCAATTCCGGCTGTAAAAACTGCGATTGCAGCAAACAACAGTATTAATTCCAATATTTCAATTTGGGGTGACATTAGCTGTAAAATTACTCAAAATTTAATAAAAAAATGGAATAAATAAAAAAGACAGGTCAATGACCTGTCTTTCAATTAAAATCTTCAATTTATGATTAAGCCGGCTGAAGCTGAGCGTCAAGTTTCTGAGCAAGTGCCTGCTTCGGAACCGCTCCTATGATCTGGTCTACTACTTTTCCATCCCTGAAAATAAGAATTGTAGGTATACTTCTGATTCCATATGTCATAGATATGTTTGGGTTATTGTCAACATCAACTTTTCCTATCTTAGCTTTACCTTCATATTCGCCGGCAAGCTCTGCAACAAACGGCGCTATCATTTTACACGGGCCGCACCAAACAGCCCAAAAATCTACCAGTACAGGTACATTTGATTTTATTACCTCTGCGTCAAAATTAGCGTCTGTGAATTCAATTGGATGCATTTTCTCTCCTTTAAAATAAGTATTTGTGTAATTTTAAAATTGTCCGTTTCCCTGCTGTTATCTCGTATGGTTTAAATACTTCTTTTTGCTGCTACTGCAATATAATATTATCTTTGCCGAAAATCTCTGTTAAAAGTTTTTCAGTGTATTTATCATAATGTATTTTTACATTTTCAAGTTCCATTAAGCTTTCTTTATGACCATTCTTAAGATGTATGATTACAGCTGATTCGCCTTCATTTCCCCTGAAAATAGTCTTAATTTCAAATAATTTGGCTGCATCAAAGCTATTGGAATCAATCCTGATGGTTATAGTCTCAGGCATTTTGGTAATGCCGGCTGATTTTACCAGCGGCTTTATTTCATCCACTATCAGCTTCACGGAATTGCCGTTCTCTTCGGCTTTGCCTATTAATGTAACAATAGAATCATCCAGAAGGATCTCTTTGAACTGCTCGTAGGTTTTGGGGAATACAACACACTCGCCCTGACCCGAAAAATCTTCGAGTGTGAACACAGCAAAGCGGTTGCCCTTTTTGCTCATTTTCACTTTCATATCTGTGATTATCCCGCACATCCTTACACGCTGCAGTTTGGCAAAATCAATTTCGTCTGAATCAACATCGGCAACATCACTGAAACGGAACGGGTTAAGCAGGTTTATCTCGTCTTCGTAATCGCTAAGCGGATGCGCGCTTACATATAGGCCAAGCACTGACTTTTCCAGGGAAAGTTTTTCCCTGTCAGACCAGTCTCTGTAATCTTCGGGTAACCTTGAAAATATCACATCCTTTATCTGCTGTTTTTTGCCTGTATCAAATAAATTTGATTGTCCCTTGCTTTCGGTCTTCTTCGCAGCGTAGCGGTGAACTGCCGCTTCGTAATTATCGTAGAACTTCTTCCTGTTCTTGTCAAAGCAATCAAATGCCCCTGCGTAGATAAGGGCTTCAAGGGTCTTCTTGTTAACTACGCGTGAATCGACCCTTGAAACAAAATCCACAAAATTTTCAAACTTTCCGGCTTTATCTCTTTCTTTAACAATATTATCAACAGCCGTTCTGCCAACATTTTTAATTGCCGCAAGTCCGAAGAGTATCTGGTTTTCTATTGCGGGATTTATTGTAAATGCCGCGAAGCATTCATTAATATCAGGCAGACTGAGTGTAATTTTCATGCGCTTGCATTCATTTATAAGCAGAACCATTTCATCCATATCTTCATGTCGGCAGTTAAGCTGCGCTGTCATGAACTCAAGAGGGTAGTGGGTCTTTAAATATGCCGTATAATACGCAAGCACTGAGTATGCTACACTATGCGATTTGTTAAAACCGTAATCAGCGAATTTTAAGATTAATTTAAATATTTCCTTCGCGACTTTTTTATTATAACCTTTTTCCGCTGCGCCTTTGATGAACTCTTCTTCCTGTTCCTTCATCAGCTTCTCATCTTTTTTACCCATTGCGCGCCTTACAAGATCGGCTTTTGCCAGCGAGTAACCTGCAATTACGCGAACAAGCTGCATAACCTGCTCCTGGTAGACTATTACGCCGTATGTTTCCTTAAGTACCTGTTCCATATCAGGATGCAGATACGTAACTTCCTTTTTACCGTGTTTTCTTTCAATAAATTCAGGAATAAGATCCATCGGACCCGGTCTGTATAGCGCGTTCATAGCAGCCAGGTCATTGATATCCTTTGGCTTCAGTTTCGCAAGGTACTCGCGCATCTTCGGTTTGGAGAACTGGAAGATACCGATAGTATAACCGTTTGCAAAGATTTCGTATGTCTTCGCGTCATTCAAAGGAAGTGAATCAAGATCAATTTTTATTTTATGCCTTTGCTCAATAAGATCAACTGCCTGCTGAAGAATTTTTAATTCCTTCAGTCCAAGGAAATCCATTTTGATAAGGCCCGCATCTTCCAGCATCTTCATGTCATACTGCGTCATGTACTGGTTATCTGATTGCGGAGCTTTGGCAATTGGAACATAATCTGAAATATCCGAAGGCGCAATCACAACCCCGGAAGCGTGCATGCTTACATTTTTGTTCAGGTTTTCAAGTACTATAGCGTAATCTAGCAGCTTTTTCTTTTCCTTTGCCTGGTCAAAATACTGCTTGAACTCAGGTATTTCATTGTAGCAATCAGTCAGTGATTTTATCTTACCGAAAACTGAAGGCACAAGCTTTGTTATTTCATTGATAGTATCAAATGGGTAATTCAGAACCCTTCCGACATCTTTCAATACTGCTTTTGTTTTAAGCTTGTTAAAAGTCACAATCTGTGAAACTGAATTCGCGCCGTATTTCTGCCTGGAATACTCAATAACCTCATCGCGCTTATCATCCTGGAAATCGATGTCGATATCGGGCATTGAAACACGCTCGGGATTCAGGAATCTTTCAAAGAGCAGGTTGTAATCCAGCGGATTAACATTGGTTATACCCAGCGCGTAGCAGACAAGTGAACCTGCGGCAGAACCTCTGCCGGGTCCTACATAAATGCCGCTGCGCTTGGCATGATTAACAAAATCAGCCACAATAAGGAAGTAACCCGAAAATTTCATTTTCGTGATAACATCAAGCTCAAGGTCAAGCCTTTCAATATCGGCATCAGTAACGTTTTTTATTTTTTCCCTTAAACCTTCGTGTGAAAGCAGTCTGAAATAATCATCAAGGGTTTTCGCGCCGGATTCCTTTGGGATAGGGAAGTCCGGCATATGATACACGCCGCGCGGCAGCTCTAAGTTACATTTATCCGCAACTTCTAATGTCGATTGTATCGCTTCCGGGAAATCCTTGAAAATCTTGCACATCTCTTCGGCTGATTTGAAATAAACCTGGTCAGTTTCATACCTCAGATCCGTTTCAAGGTTCTTGCCTTCTTTATCTTTCGAGAGATCAGTACTTATATAAAGGTAAAGATTATGCGGTATGTGGTGCTCGTATTTTATGTAATGAATATCATTAGTGGCAATCGTTTTTAAGCCAAGCTCTTTTGCCAGCGCTGGAACATGCTCGCGTATCTTTGCTTCTATTGACATGCCATGGTTCTGCATTTCGAGGTAAAAATCTTCAGTACCGAAAATATCTTTGTATATTTCGGCGGCTTCCTTAGCCTGGGCAATATCGCCGCGCGCAATGTGAGAAGAAACCACTCCGCCCGCACATGCCGAGAGGCACACAAGTCCCTTGCTGTAATTGCGCAGTATTTCTGAATCTATTCTTGGTTTGTAATAAAATCCTTCGGTGTGTCCGATCGAGCAAAGCTTCACAAGATTCTGGTAACCTTCAAGGTCCTTTGCAAGCAGCACCATATGGTCGTAATTTGATTTACGCCCCGAGAGCTTCCCTATAGTCTTGCCCGATTTATCCCTGCCCAGCAAAGTATCTGATTCTTCATCAGCCTTTCCCTTTTGCAGCCTTGAGCCTTTTGTTACTATATATACCTCGCAGCCAATGATGGGTTTTACACCGGCTTTTTTAGCCTTGTTGTAGAACTCCATTGAGCCGTACATCACGCCGTGATCTGTAAGCGCAATAGCGGGCATATTATGCTCCTTAGCGGCGTTGACAAGTCCCTCTATGGTGCAAATGGCATCAAGCAGTGAGTAGTGAGAATGGTTATGTAAATGTATGAATTTAGACAATTGTTATTTTGTGACCTCACTCCCCAGCCCCTCTCCTGGAAGGAGAGGGGAGGAGAAAATCTAAAATTATTGCCCTCCCTCTCCTCTCAGGAGAGGGAGACGGTGGGTGAGGTTCATTATTTAAATGGAATGATTGCAAATATACGAAATTTTAAATTCTTAATTCAGAGCTTTAAAATTCCTAATTTATATTTTACATTGAATCTAACATTTTCAATTACTTAATTGCGTAATTATTCATAACATTAATTTCAGAATTTATGACTAAGGATACCGCAGATGTAAACAAAATGCCTAAAGGCATACCCTACATTATAGGCAATGAGCTTGCCGAGCGTTTCAGCTACTACGGAATGAAAACTATACTCGTTGTATTTATGACGCAGTATATAATGAACCGCTCAGGTACTGTTGACCCAATGAGTGATGCCGATGCTACAACATGGTATCACTACTTTTCAATGGCAAATTACTTTTTCCCCATACTAGGCGCAATACTATCAGATGTTCTGTGGGGTAAATATAAAACCATCATGACCCTTTCTGTTGTATATGTGCTCGGTCACGTTGCGCTTGCTGTGGATGATACAAGGCTTGGGCTATCGATCGGTTTAACGCTTATAGCAATGGGCTCAGGCGGTATAAAACCATGTGTATCGGCTCACGTTGGAGATCAGTTCACAAGGGCAAAAAAACATTTACTCGAAAAAATATTCGGTTATTTTTATTTTTCCGTTAACCTTGGTGCTGCAGCTTCATCTCTGCTGACGCCGGTGCTGCTTGATAAATACGGTCCCCATATAGCTTTCGGCGTTCCCGGCTTTTTGATGCTTGTTGCGACTGTAGTATTTTTTATGGGTCGCAAAGTATTCATAGCAGTTCCGCCGGTAGGGTGGAAGCAGTATAAAAATGATGTCTTCAGTAAGCAGGGCAAAAAAGCAATTGGCAGTCTTTCATTAATGTATGTATTCGTCGCAGTATTCTGGTCTCTGTTCGATCAAACGGGATCAAGCTGGGTTCTCCAGGCAGAACAAATGGATAAATTCGTGAACCTGGGGTTTGTCAAGTTCGAGCTTCTCGCTTCGCAAATACAGGCAATTAACCCGCTGCTTATTATGCTTTTTATTCCCGCCTTCACCTCATTTGTCTATCCGGCGATAAATAAAGTGTTCAAACTTACAGCACCAAGGAAGATAATTATCGGTATGTTCATTGCCGGATTTTCATTTGCATTATTGGGTATTGCCCAAATGGCAATTATCGGCGGCGCTACTCCCAGTATACTTTGGCAATTTTTTGCTTACGTAATACTTACTGCTGCCGAAGTTATGGTCTCTATCACCGGACTTGAATTTTCCTACACGCAGGCTCCCAACAGCATGAAATCATTCGTGATGGGTTTGTGGCTGCTCTCTGTTGCGTTGGGTAATTTCATAACAGCGCAGGTAACATCAAGACTTGAGACTATCATAGTTATAGGTACACCTACATATTTTTGGTTCTTTGCAGGCTTAATGTTTGTTACCGCTTTGATCTTTATGCTGATTGCTTCAAGGTATAAGGAAGAAAGTTACATTCAGAATCGCGATGAAAAGCCAAAGCCGCTATCGGGTACTGAAGGCATGGTAACTGATATGGATGGAGTGGATAACAAATAACAAACACTAAATACCATATAACATTCCTTCGCTGTCGCTCAGTAAGGCAGGTAAATTATAAATTACAGATTACAAATTACAAATTACAGATTACAGTTTATGCAGCATAAAACAGAAAGCCCGAAACTTATAGTTTCGGGTTTCTGTTTTGTACAATTGACTTATAGCGGTACTATACAAATTTATTTCTGAAAAAAATGCACACAAAGAAATAAATCCAACTTCGTTCAAATCAATAAATTCCATTCTGCATCAGTTCCTGCATGGTATCAGGGTTATTGAGTTTTGCGAGTATGACCATCCCAAAAACAACACTTGTAATGTTTAAAGTAAAAATGACACAAATATCCAGAATGGCGGCAATTCTTATTGTTTTATAAGTTCCGGTTCTGTTCATTTTGCTCAGCCTGTTATAACAGATAAAATCAAAAGTACATGCAGCTGCGCAGATCAGGGTGATCAAAAATCCGCCGCAGCCCAGAGCAGTAAAAGTTACCGTTGCTAAAACCGTAATAAGTACCCATGATACCGCGGTCAGAAGGTTTAATATCCCCGAAACCAGGAACAGAACTTTAAACGAACCCAGTTTTTTGTCGTTTCTCACTAACTCCTGTTGATTCAATAAATTCCTTTTTCCTTCATATACTGCTTAACTTCTTCATTGTTCAGGAATACCAGTCCTACTATACCAAATACCATACTTGCGACATTTCCCGTCAGAACAGATGCAATATCAAATATTGAAGCGAACTGAACTGAACTGTAAGTGCCGGAGCGGTTCATACTGTTAAGCCTGTTGTATGCAACAAAATCCATAACGCAGGCAATAATGTTTATAATTGGGAATGCCCCGAACAGGCAGCCGATTCCGCACGAAATGAGTCCGCCTATGAATGTATAACCGGTCCATCCGAATGCATAAAGTCCGTTTATGATACCGGATATCAGAAAAAACGTTCTAAGTAAATTCAGCTGTTCGTTATTGTTCATTCAATATATTTAATTTATAAAATAAAACCGCCAATTGCCCACCTGATAAAGCCGAAAACCAGTGTTATGAGGTTCAGAACCATGCCAATTGAAGCGGGTGTTTTGCTGGGATTGTAACGGTCAGTATCCTGTATCAATCCCACTATACTTAATATCAAACCAACTAAAGCTACCGGTAATGTTACCCAGAATGTCCACCCCAGGCACGGAATATACCCTATAATCATAGCTACTATTGCTATGATGCCAATAATTAAACCGCCTTTGCCCATTTTTGTTTCCTTTTCAGATAGATTATTTTTCCAGATCTTTTTAAATTGAACAAGTATTTAAAAAATAACAGCGTATTTAAAACAAATATTACAAATATATAAATTGAACCGCGGTTGACTTCGGAGGCTGCATAAAATTCAAAATGCGCTATATGAACAAATCCGCGCGTCATACCGCAGGCAAAACACTCTATATTATACCTTGAAATGCTTTCGCATAAAGGTGTATTGTTCAGTATCACTTCACCCGGTAAAATGAATAAAACGAGAATCAGCATCACAATTGCGGTGCTGTAGAACACCCAGGCCGTTTTAAATGCACTTTTCATGTAAGCCGGTAAAGTGAATAAATAAAAAAGCGCATCCTTTTTCAGAATGCGCCTTAATTGAAAACTGCAAAAAGCTTAAACTATTTATTTGACAAGGTTGAATTTTTCGCCAAACTGTCCAATCATAGGAAGCGGTTTGCATTCACCTTTAGACGCATTCATCATACCCATGATAAGAAATACTATCCATGGAATATAGAGTATAAAACCTATACCGCAGGTAATTGTGCCGATAATTCCCGCAAGAATATTTACAATAAGCAGTACAATTGACTGCTCTGTATGGTACATTACAAAGTTATTCCTTTTCATGTCATCCATCAGTAACGGAATGAAAAATATCAGATAGGCTATGATAGCCATAGTTTTTCCGTTATTTACATCTTCCTGTGTGAAGTTAACCTGTCTTGTTGATTCTGCCATTAAATTTTCTCCTGTTGATCCTGTATATTATTTTGTAAAACTAATTTGCGCCTTCAAAAGTTATTATTTTACTAAATTCAGTTTCGCGCCCCAAGCGCCTATTACCGGCAGTTCTTTAATCTTGCCGCCAATTGCGTTCATCAATCCCATTATCCATAACACAACATATGCCAGCCAGGGCAATATGCCCAATATTGAAACCACACATCCAAGTGTACTGCTGATCTGGTTAACTATAATAGTCAAAATCGTCATAACTATATATATCGCTATAAATGCAATCCACAAAGCAATTGCCTGCTCTGTGCGATACATTGCAAACTTTTTATCTCTTGCTGCCAATAACGGTACTAAAAAGAAAATGTAAGCAAGTATTGCCATCATTTTCCCGTCTTCAATTTCTGCCTGTGTTATTGAAGCTACTGCCGGTCTTGTTGATGTATTGTCAGTCATGACTCTCCTTTAGGTTAATTATGAAAAAAATGAATTTGAATTGCTGTTAATTGGTATAACCTAAAATATCAGAAAGAAGGGTTGGTTGGTAATTTTGTACAGCCGCACGATGTTAAGAAATCCGGTAACCGTCTGCTATCTGAAGATAGCCTTTATGCTTCCCCAGGTATCGCGTACACTGGAAATAACATGAGTAACGGTTATTGTCTGCGAATATACATAATTGCCGTTATTATCTACTATCTTCAGCCTGTAATAATACACAGGAGCTGAGGTGTTTTGCACGGAAGTATTATCTCTGTAATAATAATATGAATTACTTCCAATTGCAGTTACACTGCCAATATTTACGTAGTTGTTTGGCTCAGATGCACTTCTTTCTATTTCAAACCGGTTCAGGTTATCTTCTGTACCCGTTTTCCACTCCAAAAGAATTGAATCTGATTCATTCTTACCGGTAAAATACTGCAGTTCAGTTGCTGCGTAAACTACGCCGGCAACTAACATAATCAGCAGACAAGCTATGCTCGTTATTTTTAGTGGCTTTTTCATTGGAAATTATTCAAATATATATGCATTTATTAAAAAATGCAAGTATTTTACAATTAAATATCAGTTAATTTTTGAGAAATTTTCAAGGAAATGTTTGCAAAAATGCCGTAATTCGGATTTCAAATCCCAAAACCCAAATAAAAGTTTAATTGTTACTGTTAATTATGGGTTTACATTTCTTTGTTTGGACATTTGAAATTGTGTTTCTATTCCAGTTTCTTATTGAACCTCAGCGAGCTTAAAGCCAATATCACCACACCAAAAATAAACAGCGCAAGGAACTGATCATACAAATGCTCAATGCCAACGCCCTTCAATATTATGGCCCTGACAATAGTTATAAAATACCGCAGGGGAATAAGGTAAGTTATGTACTGCACCCATTGCGGCATATTTTCGATCGGGAAAGAAAATCCGCTGAGATATATCATAGGCATCATTACACCAAAAAATGATGTCATGGTTGCTTGCTGCTGCGTTTTGGATATTGTAGATACAAAGAGTCCAAGCCCCAAAGTAGAAAGCATAAACAACAGCGCAGCAAAATAGAGCAGGGGAACGCTGCCTTTTACTTCAATGCCGAACCAGAAACGCATTACTGTCATCACAATTGTAACGGAAACAAATCCGAGTATTGAAAACGGAACCAGTTTACCAATAATTATCTGGTATGATTTTAACGGCGTCACAATAAGCTGTTCAAATGTCCCGATCTCTCTTTCCTTAACAATTGCAAGTGAAGTAAGATTTATCGTAACTACCATAATCAGCAACCCGACAATGCCGGGAAGCATGTAATTTCTGGTAACAAGATCCGGATTATACCATGCCCGCGTTTGGGCTTCAATAACGGGAATTTTCATAACAGGCAGATTTTTTCTGCCTGAACGCTCAATGAATTCACTTACAATGTTCGATGCGAAGCTGATTGTAATGCCCTGTGAGTATCCCGCGGCTATCAATGCCTTATTACCGTCTGAGCCGTCAAAGATAGTCTGCAATTTTGATGTCCTTCCGCTTAGAACGTCTTTTTCAAAATCTGGGGGAATCACAATCGCCATAACAACTTCACCGTTATCAAGAAGTTCTGTTATTTCACTGTAACTTGATACATAATATTGCATAGTAAAGTAACCTGACTTCTCATACTTTTCGAGGAACTCCCGGCTGGTAGAACTCTTATCCTGATCCCATACAGCTGTTTTGACATTTTTCACATCAAGCGTTGCCGCATATCCCAAAAACACAAGCTGAAGCACAGGAGCGATCAGAATTACAGCAAACATTCTTTTATCACGTTTGAACTGCAGGAATTCCTTCTTTATAAAATTTATTATCAGATTCATGAATTACCCGTTCGACTTCCTCATCCTGATTGTTGATATACCAATGAAAAATGCTGTGAAAGCCAGAAGGCTTAATATCTGCGGCCAGAATGCCGCTATACCCGCTCCCTTCAGGATTATAGCACGAAGTATAATGATGTAAAATTTTGCGGGAGTAATATTTGTCAATATCTGTATTGGCCAGGGCATACTTTCAATCGGGAAAATAAATCCCGATAGTATAAAAGTTGGAAGCATTGTTGCAATAGAAGCGATCTGAAATGCTACCTGCTGTGAGTCAGATACTGTTGAAATAAATATTCCCAGGCTTAGTGTTCCTATCAAAAAAATTATTGTTGTCCAGAATAGTGTCAGGTAGCTGCCCTTTATTTCCAGACCGAATGCGATATTGCTTATAAATAATGTAAAAGCCGCGACAAACAGTGCAACAATTGTATACGGAATAGTCTTGCCGATGATCAACTCAAAGGAACCTAAAGGTGATACCCTGAGCTGCTCCATTGAGCCAAGCTCTTTTTCGCGTACAATTGAAAGGGTTGTTAATATTACGGCTGTTGTTATGAGTATCATACAAAATAATCCGGGTATAAGGAATTTTGTTGTGTTCAGATCAGGGTTATACCAGAAAAGCGGCTGCGGATCAATGGGTACAAACGATTTAACTCCTGTACGGGCAAGAAACTCCTGTGTAATTTTATTATTATAAAAACGTGTTGCTGAAGTCACATAATTCATTATCACAGTAGCTGTATTGCCATCTACACCATCAACAAGGAACTGCAGCTGAACATTTCTGCCAGAGCGCATATCTTCGGTAAAGCCGGCAGGGAAGACCACTACACACTGAACAAGTTTCTCATCAAGCATACCGTTTATTTCACTTTCAGAGCGCAGGTAACCTGTTACATTAAAATAACTCGAACTTTCAAGCATTGCGATAAAATCACGGGTCTCAGGTGAGTTATCATTGTTCAATACCGCGATCTTCACGTTCTTCACGTCCAGTGAAAGGGCATACCCAAATAGCATAAGCAGAAATACAGGGAAAATAAATATCAGTGAAAGCGTTCGCGCATCACGCCTTATCTGCCTGAATTCCTTTTTTACCAGTGCGTATATCCTGTTTAACATTTCAATTAACAATGATCAATTAACAATTAGCAATTAATACTAATAGCATATTTTCCGTTTTTTTGTACAGACAATATTTACTATTTTTAGAGAAAAAATTTTCAATCTGCAATCTGTAATCTGTAATCTGTAATCTGCAATCTGTAATCTGTAATCTGTAATCTATTTATCCTTCTCTAGTAAATTAACAAACACATCCTCAAGTGAGGGAGCGATTCTTTCAATTCTGTTAACCCCAATATTATTTTTGCCAAGTATTTCTATAATCTCATTTTTCCGCGTATCTGCATTATTCAGCTCATCTTTATTCAATGTTATATGTATGTACTCCCCAAAGTATGCGCTGCTTTTTATCCAGGGGATATTATCCAGTATTTTTATTGCGGCATCAGCATTGCCGGTTTCAGCTTCAAAAATGGGATTCGAAAGATACTTTGTCTTAAGCTCGCCCGGCGAGCCGCCTGCGATTATTTTTCCGGCGTCTATCATCATTATCCTGTTGCAGAATTCCGCTTCATCCAGATAATGTGTTGTAACAAAAACAGTTGTACCGTTAGTTGAGAGATCATTTATCAGGTCCCAGAAATTTTTTCGCGATATCGGGTCAACTCCGCCCGTCGGTTCATCCAGAAATACAATTTTTGGCTCATGTATCACGGCGCAGCCTAAGGCAAGCCTTTGCTTAAAGCCTGTTGAAAGCGTTCCCGTTAAAGAGTCCTTCCGGTCAGTAAGCCCCGCAGTATTCAAAACCCATTTTTTCCTGTCATCCAGTGCAGTTCCTTTTAGTCCGTACACACTTGCGAAGAAATTGATGTTTTCTTCCACGGTAAGATCGGTATACAATGAAAATTTTTGAGACATATACCCGATATTGCGTTTTACCATATCAGGTTCTTTTTCTATGCTGTATCCTGCGACCATCGCATCGCCGCTTGTCGGCTCCAGAATCGCGCACAGCATTTTTATGGTCGTGGATTTCCCAGCGCCATTGGCGCCTAAGAATCCAAATACTTCACCCTGTTCAACTTCAAATGAAATGCTGTCAACCGAAGTGAACTTGCCGTACTTTTTCGTCAGATCTTTAACTTCTATCGAATTCTTTAATCCTGAGTGCAACGAAGGATCCATTCTTTCTATTTATCTTATTTCCAGACTCTTGTTTGGTAATGTATTCTGTTTCGATTATTGTTCTTTCAAAACATGTATAAATACATTTTCAAGTGAAACCGGCTTAATCCTCTTATCTTTTAATTCAACATTATTTTCCGCCAGTAATTTTTCAATTACCGGTACATCGCCTGTATTATTTATGGCTATATCAATTCTATCGCCAAACAATTGTGATTCAAAATCAGTCTTATCTGCGATCAGTTTATATGTTTTTCTTAAGGCCGGAGTAACAATTTCTAAAATGACCTTATTCATACCGGCTTTTATGGCAGCAGGTGAGTCATTCATCAGCAATTTACCATTATTCATCATAGCAATGGTATTAAATCGCTCTGCTTCATCCATGTATGGCGTTGATATTACTATTGTAACACCGTCATTATGCAGCTCAGAAAGTATCTTCCAGAAATCGCGCCGGGAAACCGGGTCAACGCCAGTTGTAGGCTCATCAAGAAAAATGATTTTGGGTTTGTGAATAAGTGTGCAGGCAAGCGCCAGTTTCTGTTTCATTCCCCCCGAAAGTTTTCCCGCAAGGAATTTACGGAATTTGGTTAAGCGTGTGAATTCCAGAAGTTCGTTTCTTCTTTCCTTAAAATTCTTCACTCCATGCAGTTCAGCAAAGAACTCAATATTCTCATCAATTGTCAGGTCAGCGTATAGGCTGAATTTCTGCGATAAGTAACCGATCTCATCTTTGATCTTTCCTGTTTGTTTAAGCAGGTCAAAGCCCAGCAGGTTTGCGTTACCGCTATCAGGTTTTATAAGGCCGCAGAGCATTCTGATAAGTGTGGTTTTACCGGCGCCATCGGGTCCAACTATACCAAAGACTTCTTTCTTTCCCACATTGAAGGAAATATCATTTACGGCAATCAGCGTATCAAATGCCCTGGTCAATCCCTTAATTTCAATAGCCTGTTCTGTCATTTTTTTAATTCCCCTCTCAAGAGGGGTGGCACCGCTGAAAGCGGTGATAGCTTGTCCCGCCATGCGGGAGGGTGTGTATTATTACTCATTGCTGATTGATCATTGAAAATTGATCTTTGCATCCGCCGGCAGACCCGGCTTTAACTCAAATTGCGGATTCGGTATTTCAATTTTTATGGCAAATACAAGCTTCGTACGTTCGTCTGGAGTCTGTATATTCTTGGGTGTAAACTCCGCTTCAGGTGAAATAAAAATTATTTTACCTTTATAATTCTTATCTTTAAATGCATCAATTGTTATATCAGCTTCCTGCCCGAGTTTTACCTTGGCAAGTTCAGTTTCAGGTATATATATAACCAGGTTCACTGTTTCAAGATTGCTTAATCTGAGTAAGGAGCCGCCCATAACTGCATTTTCGCCTTCTTCAATGAATTTTTTTGAAACGAATCCGTCTGAAGGTGCATATACTTTACAGTCTTCAATATTCTGCTTCAGCAGGTCAACCATTGATACTGCTTTTTTGAGATTTGCCTGCGCCTGTTCAATTTCTTCGGGTCTGATTATTGTTTTTACCTTTGCGAGATTTTCTTTTGTGGAATTATACTGCGTTACTGTTAGATCATACCTGCCTATTGCATCGTCATACAGTTTTTTTGTCGTTGCATCCTGCCTGTAGAGCTCTTCAGCGCGTTCTTTATCCTGCAATGCAAGCTCCATATTAATTTTTGCCTGTTTAACCAGATCTTCGGATTGCTTTATGTCTTCGCGTCTGGCGCCTGAGCGCAGCAGCTTTAGCTGTGCGTTCGCAAGGTCAACTCCCGCTTCTGATTGTCTAAGCTGAATATCAAGCAAGTCATGGCTTATTTCAATCAGAAGGTCGCCTTTTTTAACACGGTCTCCTTCTTTGAAGTTAATTTTGTTTATTGTTCCGGATGTTTTGCTGCTTATGGTAACGTTAACTGACTCGATCGTGCCCGAAGCGCTTATTGAATTGGTGTCCTTCCCGTTGCCGCAGCCTGAAATATATAATGTGAGAACAAAAGCGGCCAAAACAATTGAAATTATTCTTAATTTCCTTTTCATAATTTTATTTTATTAAAAATTACCTGTCCTTTTACTGTTAGAATTCCGCTTAGCAGAATTTTGAATGCATAATGAACAGCATCGTTGTAGCTGAAGCGGGTTGCTATCAGGAATTGCGGATTTACTACGCCGCGAATTGCCCCTGTAATAAGTGTTATTATCAATTCAGGTGGATATTTTTTTATGAGCTCTTCTTTTTGCCCCTGGATTATGATCTTAGAGATATTTTCATACAGCAGCTTTTTCCTGGTTTCATCAACCCTCACCCATATCTGCGGGGCGTGGTGCTGAAGATCACTCATGAACTTATCCGAAAACCTGGTTATAGTAGCTGTAAGCACCCTGATAACCATCACAAATTTTTCAACTGCGTTCTCATCAGAGGCTATTGAACTTTGTACCCTGTTTTTTACAGTTGATACAAGCAGAAATATGGCTTCATCAAGCATTTCAAGCTTTGACGGGAAAAATTTGTATAATGTGCTTTTGCTCATTCCAAGCTCTTTGGATATTTCATCCATTGTTATCTTGTAGAATCCTTCTTTAAAAAATCTATCCTGGGCGTAGTTCAGTACTTTAAGCTTATCTTCGGGTATCGGATTAAGTTTCGGTTTTATCAGTTCTTCTGTTATCATTTCATTTTTTAGCGAGTACATTGGAAACGATTTTCGTTCTATTAGTTTCCAAAATAATACAACAAACTTGATTTGTCAAGTTAATTCAGGATGTATAAATAGGGGGTCGGTAAATATTTGCATCCGGCAAAAACGCAACTTATTTATATTTCAATAACATAGCGAACGCTTAAGGACACAAAAAATTGCAATTTTTACAATTGCCTGCAAAAATTGACCCGCCGATTGACACAAATTTTTGCAATATTGCATTTTTGATTAAATTTCGCAGGGTGGAATTTACAGGGATTATTTTGGGTATATTTGACAAATTGTCACGATGGAAGGCGGTATGCAAAGGTGGAAGCGGTTGAGGTAAAGCAAGGCTGGCGAAACCAGCTGAAACCTTTGCGCTTTTCGGTTTGGCTGCGCTTGTGGCTGGGATGGTGCGCTGAGGCAATGAGAATGCGAACGCAGTGCTTTTTGCGAATGCAAAAACACCCACAAGTGAGCATATTGCCGAAGCATCACTATATTGTGAATGCTGAACGGAGTGGGTGCAATTAGGAGCACCCACGCAGTGAAAACTATAGTTATAGACGCAAAGTGCAGCAAAGCCGCTCAATACCGCCCATAGAATAACAGAAAATGCAATAATTTTTTGCGGACTGAGCGGAGCTCTCTTTTTCAACCAAATAAGTTGCGTTTTTGCCGGATGCAAATATTTACCGACCCCCTATTTTATTACTTAAATACATTATTTTGTATACATTTATTAACAATTGTACCATTTATCTTTTACCTGTAACCTGTAATTTGTTAACTTTTTAACTGTTTTTATTATACCACCGCCACAAATTTTAGCACCGAACAAATTTTTGCTTTTTGCGCCGCAGGCACTATATCCAAAACGGGGTAAGCTTTTGCTTTTCATTCTTTGAAGTATGCAACGCATAAAGTTCTACAGCGGAAATGGTATGGAGGCAACGATAGACCCGGGGGCAGGTCCGCTGCGTCAGCAGGGAGTGCCTGCACTTCTTCCGGCGATAGCCAGGGCGAAGCCTCTTTGATCTTTTCAGGATCATTGAGATTCAAAATGTTATCCCTGTATTCAATGGCACGTTCAACCGGAAAGATGGTTCCATTCATGCGCCGGCAAATGTCACTGGTGCGGTCATCGATAATAGCGCGAATTTCATAATACTGCACATTGGCTTGCTCGAATCCATTTACTTTGCCAAGCTCTCTGACTGTGTTGGTTTGATGCTCCGCAAGATCGTAGAAGTACTGCTCACCCTGGTTAGTGAGGTTTTTAAAATTCTTTTCAAAATCATCGGCTATCTGCTGGAGCGTTTTATCTGAATCAAAATAACCTGATGTAATTTCATCAAACTTTGCTTTCAGGTTCTTGCTGTAATGCTCGCCAACCCAAAATAAATTTTGCTCAGCTAGTATCTTCGATGCTTCAACATCATTGACATTGAATGATAATTTCATTTTCAGAGGCTTAAGTATCTCACTTTTGCCAAGCTTTAATATATCAGATGTTAATTTATTAACATCATCAGCAACAAGTTTTTCGAGATCCTTGCCAAGCTTAGCGGAAAGTATTTCATCGATCTTTAATGCATCAGCCAAAATGAATTTATCAGCACCTTTATTTACGAGGTATTCAATTGCTTCCCTCAATGCGCTGCGGGTCTGTTCATTGTATGCTGTGGCAATAGCATCGCGAAGCTTATTTAATAATTTTGTATAAGCTTTATCATCTTTCAGCAAAACAACTGACTGCATATCCTCGACAAGCAATAGCATTGAGTCAACTTGTTTAGCTGCGATATTTTGCGCATAGATACTCATTATTCCGCAAGCTGCTTTTTGATTTTCAAAAGTTCATTATGCATTTTGTTCAGCGTTTGCTCAGGTGTAATTTCCGCATCATCAATTGCTTCATATCCTGCAGCAATACGTTTTTCATTTTCTGTGAGGAATGGCGCAAGCCGCAGAGAAGTAAGAAGATCTCTCCATGATTCAACGGTTAATTCCTTAAGCTCAATGTAAAAATCATCAATGCCAAGGCCGTATTTTACGATCTTGTTCAGCTTATTCTGGAACATCTGTCTATCGGGTTTACCAATAAGCTCCTCAAATAATCGGAACATCATATCACCCTCGCCTGAGCCAAGCTGCCCGGCAGTGGCAAGTCCCCACACTTTAGCATTCATCCCATGGGCGACCATAACAACATCGCGCGAGAATTCGCGCTGCTTGAGGAAGCTGGCATCTTTAACATCGGCAGATACTTTTTCAATGTGTATCTTCACTTCGGGTGAATCAGAATTAAGATACAGAGCTTTGCCGGCGTTGGAAACGCCTTTATAATTCTTAGAAAGGAAGCTGTTAATATCAGTAAGCACCTGCGAATCAACTTCGCCGCCTTCAACAATAATCATAAAATCGATCATCATACCATTTTTAAAGCGATTAATGTTGTATTCGACAGATGAACGGTCAAGCATGATGTCGCCAACCGCGCTGTAATAATCAGGTACGGCGTAATATTTTGATTTTGAATAATAAGCTTTAAGCCACAACACTTCATTTAATTCAGTATCCCTTTTTTTTCTATCGGGATTGAATAAAGCAAACTGCTGTTCTTTGGCTCCTTCTTTCTGAATAAAGCGCACAGACTTATAATGCTTTTTTAAGCGAACATTACAGGCTGGCATGTTGTAAATCTCGGCAATTTCACCTTTAAGATTCGGGACTAATTCAAGGTAAGAAGAATAAAAGGTGTAGTAATCTTCCGCATATGCTTTTACAATATCAATAAATTCCTCGCCGTGATTGTTTGGCATATCAGTAAAAGCCTTGAGCCGTTTGTAGTTTGGGCTGTTATCATAGTTTTCAAGTGACTCATCAACAGGCAGGATATTATAGCCCATGCCGGCAACAGCCTGAGTTTTGATACGAATAGATCTATCATGATAGGCGTTGTATGTGCGAAGTTCCGCTAATACATTTGGATCCACCGGCGGAGTAATGCCCTGGCTAAAATTGTTTTCATCTTTTTCGATCTGCGCGGAAGCTTTGGCTATCATTCTTGACGCAGCGGAAGCTGCGGGAGTATCTGAATTGAATATCTGACCGGGATAAAAGACTGAGGTTTGGTAGCTGGAAGTTACCTTTCCTTTCTTTACATGAAATACTTTGTTTTTCGCAAAGTCCGGAACATCACTATGCAGATGTATGTGAATGTTATTTTTATCTGTCTTTACAGTTTTTGTACTCATGCGGCACCAAGTATTCTAGATGTAACTTTCTTTTTAATTTTGAGAATCTTAAAGTTGATGAAATCGATTGCGCAGGCGATCATATCGGGACCATCGACGAAGCCCTCTGGGTAATCGGTGAATTGATCTATAAGCGCATTCAAGCCATTATGAATTACAAACACTATTTTGCCCCGCAATATGGGTGACTGCAGGCTTTCAATCCTTGTTTCTTTTGACCTGTAATTTCTATCCATCACCAAATTAATGCGTTTACCCTGCCGTACTTCTTCCTGTTCGTAGTCATCTTTAAGTGAAGCCTGGTAGCCGAATGCTTCAACGCAATCATAGGCTGAATCATAATCTTTTGATATTTCGAAATGCCTTTTTACCATTGCGGATTTCGGTTCACGGCGAAGCGATGAAAATAGAACGTAATATTTGTAGTCAATGCGCTTGCCGGTTTCATCTTTGGTCTCTTCGAGACCGACCGCGCCGAGAGCCTGAAAGCATTGTTTTTTTGTTTCGCCTACTGCGGGATCGCAATATGTAACTACCTTTAAGTTAGCGGGAACATCTGACGGCTCAACACGTTTGAACCAATCAGGATTGAAATACGCGTCTTCATCTTCGGGTTTCTGCAGCATTTCTACGCGCTCTGTATCGGGCATCTGTTCGAGATCCTGGAGCAGCTTATCTGTCGGGAATCTTTCCGGCCATGCTGAAACAAGATTACCCTTGCCATCATCAACCAATGCGGGAAAACCTGCCTTTATAAAATGCCTGCAATCGTTGTGATGCAGCAGTTTATGCAGTATTGATTTTTTACTGAAATAGTTACCAAGGAAAATGAAGCTATAATTGATTGGTACCATTGCCTTGAATGCGTCTTTCAGCAGGAAGTTAACGATCTTTTTTACAACGCGGGGGCTGTTTGGTGAAGTACGGCTTTCAATATCTTCAATGATGAAGTGGTCGAAGCGGTACTGCACATTCTTTCTGCCCTTGGGTGACATTTTTGGACCTATCCCCAAAACTCTCACGCCGTTTTTTGTGATGAAATCAGTATCGCGATTCTTCTTTGCTCCCTGCATGAGCTCGCCGAAGTCATTTATCAGCCTGGCATTTGCTTCAAGTTCAGCCCTGATGGGCATGGTATATTCCGCAGCGTTATCTTCTGACGCAGAGATAAAGCCGATGAAACGTTTGGAGTTGTAAACAATTTTATGTACTACATCTATAAGAGAAATTATTGTTGATTTGGCGCATCCGCGGAAGCCGTAAACAATCGCGCCGATACCTGAGAGGCTGGAAATGCGGAACATTTCGGAGTGCATTTCAACAGGTTCATTTTCGCAGTAATGCGGAAAGTAAGTTTTTGCAAAAAGTATTTTATCGGTTTTGCAGGCTGCAATTCTTTCACGCTGAATTACGGGGTCATTATCACCAAAGACAGGAACGCCCGCGCAAATGAAGTCGAGTAATTCCTGATAATTTTTCTTAAATTGTATTGGTGTTGTTGACATTATTGCTTTATCCCCGGCGAGTAAGTTTTGAGTGCGTAAATCATGTAGCGGTCAAGCAGTGTGCGCAAATTGCCGAAGAAGTCCTCGGGCAGTATGCCGGTGCGGGCTTCTTCCTTTATGAACTTGCCAATATCAGCAATGACAAAAAGAATAGAGCCAAGCCTATCCTGATCTTTGTAGAGTGATTTTATTGTTTTGGAAATTTTGGAAATACTATCAGCAACTTTTGAGATGGCGTCAACTCCGCCTGCTTCGCTGAGTTTTTCGATCTGCTCTTCCAAAGCTTTGAGAAGTATCTCCGGGGTTTTAGCGGATTTTTTATTAAGCTCTTCGCGGAGTTGGTCCCAATTTTCAGCTTTGACCCAGTTGTAGATTGTTTTGGCATTACGATTCAATGCGGCAGCTATGCCGGGTACATCCCAGCAATCTTCAACATACAATTTTTTGATGTATGGCTTTAGCTGTTTAATTGATTCTTTCTTTTTATCTGCCATTATGATTTAACTGTAATACCTTTAGTTATAGATCTGATCCGTTCTTCTGAGAGGCAGAACTGGAGATGACATTTATATAATGCATCTTCATATTTCATGCCGTTGGTGCGCATCGATCTGAATGCGCACCGTATGCGGAGATCTCTGATCTTTATTTCATCGGCAATACCCAGCCCTTCTGCTTCTTTGATTACACGCTCTGTGTTTGCGTCAAGTGTCATAGAACAATATATTAAAGTTTACCAAAAAATGTTAGCTTGTTTTTATATTTTTTTTAAGCCGGTGATAACGGCGGAAGCCTCTTTCATGGTGAGTTCATCCGCTGTAAGCGTGCCAGTTGTATGCTTGATGAAGTTGTTGAGATGTTCGATATTCCACTTTTTGGCAGCGCATATTTTGTTAATGGCGGTGTATTGATTTTGTGTGATGAATCCGGGTTTGCCGATATTGCCGGTGGAGACCCGCGACTGCGGCGGGCAAGCCACGCCGTCTACGGTGTTATCTTTCATTGCTTTTAATGCTTCGATGATCTTATCTGCCTGGGCTTTTGTGCAGGCATTTTGTTTGAGAGAGTGCGCGCCTGACCACGAGGGCATAAGGTCGTGCAGCTGGTCGTTTGAAAGCTTGCAGTCTTTGGCAAGTCCGAAGATCATGCCGCGCTGCTGTGGTGTTATTGGATTTTGGATGAGGTTCATAATCTGTATTTACCTGCTTTTTCATTTTCTTTGTAATCTTCATATGTGCGTACCACATCAATTATTTGATGGGCTTTTATGGTACCCTCTATACCGGGATAATCGACATAACAATTGCCTGCCAGGGTTACAGCCTTTACGTAACCAAGTGTGATGTATCCACGAATTCGCCAAACGATATACAGCCCGGCGGCAGGTTTGAGATCAACTGAATTCATATCTTTCATCTGTCTTGATAATTATTGTTTTAAATGGGAAGCCATCATCTTTGGGTACAGATTTAATCATGTTCATTAACACAACGGAACCGGTGAATACAATGCGCTTTTCATTATCAAATTCAATCTGCAGGCACAATCTTTTCTTATCTTCACCAAATTTTGAGTCTTCAATTTTGTATGCATATACGGTTATTTCTTTATTCAGGATCCTTGTTATTTTTATCTTGTCACCGACGAAACTTGCAGCCTCTGCTTTGATGCCGAAATCTTTAAAAGTTCTCATTCATGTAATAGTTTTTTTAATAAATGTTTCCCGTTGCAATGCTGAATCCAGCCTTTATATGATGCTATTGATTTATCGTTCTTGCGGTACTTAAGCATTTTAATAAATCTTTGCTTTATGCGTTTCCTTAAAAGAATGTGTGTATGGTAAAATCTGTAACCAACAAAATCCAAACCTCTGGCATCAACCGGAAATATCTGATAATTATCTTTTGCTGTAAGCTTCAAATGATCGCCCAGGTATTCGCGGATTTCAACCAGAAGCTTATGCAGACTTTCTTTATCACCGGAAAATATTACAAGATCATCAGCATACCGGAAATAATATTTAACCCGCTTAACTTCTTTGATCCAGTGGTCAAAATAAGCCATATAAAAATTTGCGAAATACTGGCTTAAGTAATTGCCAATCGGCACACCATCTGCGCTGTCTATTATTTCATCAAGCAGCATCAGGAGATCTGAATCCTTAATGATTTTCCGCAGTAATGCTTTCAGTATCGCGTGATCAATGCTTGGATAAAATTTCTTTATATCAAGCTTTAAGCAGTACCGGGTACCTGTTTTATCAAGCAATGCCTTTTTGATGGCCCGAAGTGCGCCGTGAATACCTTTACCTTTTATGCAGCTATATGTATCCGCTGTAAATACTGAAACAAATACCGGTTCAAGTATATTCATAATGGCGTGGTGGATAATTCTATCAGGAAAATACGGCAAGCAGAATATCTCACGTTCTTTGGGATCGTGGATTGTAAACTTCTTATATGCAGAAGTGCGATAGGTTTTATTTAACAGCATTTCACGCAGGAGTAAAATATTTGATTCCCTATGTTTATCATGCTGTTTTATCCCGTATTGGTATACCTTTCCTTTCCTGGCTTTATCATCGGCCAGGTTCAGGTTTTCAATACTGCAGATCTGATTGTATAAGTTATTTCTTGTTTTCATTTTGCTTTGCTTGGTCTCAAGGTCACGTTCCCTTGCGGTACCGGTGCCCTTGTTTTTTGAAGCGTAATCTTTTGCCATGCGGGCAGGGTTTGCTCTTTTGTTTACTTCTGCATAGGTGAGCTGGCACATTCGAATTCGTATTCCAGTTATCGTAGTCGTTGTACGACAAGCTGGAGCCTGAAGCGCTACAGCTATCTTGAGAGCACAACCTTAAATATTATTCAAAATGAAGTTGAACGAACTTGAATTCTTTGGCAAAATGCTTGCCTACAAAAATCGCCGTGTCCCGATTTTTAAAGCAAAGGCGAGCCGGCACATCCGAAGCCGTAACCCAGCAAACGAAGACGTCGTACGACAAGCCGGAGCCCGAAGGGTGTTTCTTATCAGCCTTTACATCCCACCATATTTCATATTTATATTCACTGGAATCATTGTAATTCGGAATCCAAAGCTTTCCGTTTTCGTCCGTATTGAATGCCTCAGTAACAACCGCCATTTTGTACAGCCACTCCAGCCAAAGTCTGAATCTCTTTGGTATTTTTGAAACGCCAGGCATTTTAAACAGATCAAGATTGAGTAATTTGAATGCCTGCTTGACGCTTAAAACTTCCCTGACTTCATCAGGGTTTACGTTGTACTTTTTGCACAACTGCAGAAACTTCTTTGATTTCTTTTTCATGTTTGTTTAGATTTAACTTTGTAAAATATCGTAAATTGGCTGAAACTTATTTGCATCTGATTCTACATTATCAGAATCCAAACTGCAAAGGCGAGCCGGCACATTCGAATACGTATACCAGCGATCGTAGTCGTCGTACGACAAGCCGGAGCCCGAATTGTTGATTTTGAACCATGGGTAATATTTCCACTCGTTGGCATTGATGGAATTAGGTACAACTCCTTTGTTGCCAATAAGCTTGATGTTTTTCACCATCACAAATGCGTTGGTGTTCATTTCATCTTCCGTTGCGGGTTCTGCATATGGAAGATTTACTTCCAAATTATTCTCTTTACAGAACTCAGTGTAAAGATTCAATGCAGCCGGGTAATCAAATTTTACCCTGTTTGCCTCGGTTTGTTTCATGGTTAATTCCTTTCTTTGGTTTGTTGGATTATTCATCCTTAAATTTAGTTTGTAGTTTGTTGAATGTATGGAGCTTGCCGGATTTTTCGAGTTTGATAAGCTCCGATGTTTTTTCTTTAAAGAATTCCATTGCCGGTTTGGTAAGCTCATAGCTGCCATTTTTGAGATGTGTTAAAAGAACTTCCATAGTCTCGCGGCGGGGCATACCCCCGGGTGAGCAAATCATTCTCAGCACACGGCATCCGCGGTATTTGCCGATGGGTATTTCGGAATTGAGTCCGAGCCGGTTGACCCGTATTGGTGAGAATCTGCCGGTTGTTGTGTTGGTGAATTTTTTGCGCATTAGAACTCAAGTATTAACTGTTCATCAGTGACTGCTTCAATGTGTGTTACCTTTGGGCACCAGCCCAAATTTGTTTCAAGTCTTAATAGTAATTCAAGGTGCTTTTTATTGTTGGCATACCAGCGAGTTGCTTTGCCATCTTCATGTGTTACGATAAACATTTCGGGTCCGTAAACATTTGGTATTGCCCTATTATGTGCCCATGCTTGCTGGTTCATTAGAAGTATATTTCATCTAAAGCATTTGACATACAGTGCGGGCAGTCTTCGCCATCGCATTCATCGGGACCCACTGTACTGCCACAGCATAAGCAGTGGTAACCGCAAATTTCTTCTTCATCTTCATCATCATCGTAAAAATCAATATCTTCGTCGTAATCCATGAAGTCTTCCTGATTGGTTTGTGTCATTTTATTCTCCTTTTAGTTTAAGATCCTTTCCCCGCTTGCGCGGGGTTCAGGATTTGTTTTGGGTCGCTTCCTTAGGTGTATATGATTTACGCGGGTCACCTTTGCCCTGCCTGCCCCCGGCGCACGAAGTGCGCGTGATGGGGGATTTTTGCGGAGCCGTCGGATACCAAGCTACGGGCTCGGCTGCCGCATGGGGAGGAAGCGTTCCCGGATGATCCCAAGTCATCCGTCAATTCACCCGCAACCCGGGGAAAATTTAAATAGCGAAATAGTGAGATAGTGGGATAGTGCATTTTTAATATGAGAAAAATTTTCCTTTCCCAAACTCATTTTTAAAACCGCATTTGCAAGTAGCCGTATAAGTTACTCTGGTGTCGGTAGTCTTTTCTGTATTAATTAGCATAGTGATTTCCTCGTTACATTTAACGCATTTAGTTTTAATATATCTTTTAACTTTGAATTTCAATGTCGGCATACCTTTTGAGATTCTTCCTTCTCGTGCGCTGCACTATAAGGCAGGCGCTTCGCTCAGAATAGACTTAGTTCTTTTACAACCGCTTCAACCAGGTTGTTTGGTGTGTTGGTAACTGAATTCATTATAGTTTTTTCGGTATCGATAACAAGTCCGTCATCCATCAGGGCTTTCACTCTTGCGCAGATGGTGTGCAGCGGAATTGAAAGCTTATCTGCCAGCTGGTGGCGTGTGAGCTTGCCCGAATGAATAAGCGCGGCATATACTCTGAGCTTCTGCGGCTGATGTGAATCCATGGATAACCCAAAAGCATTATCACGGGTGACCTCGCTGTAGAAGCCGGTTCTAACTCTGCGCTTGCCTGGATTCAAAGTACTTGTTTGCATATTCAATTATTTAATATTTCTTTGCCATGTTGGAAGATAATCTTTCCACAATGCCTGTTGTTTATCTTCGTTTAGATAAATGTGTTCTTCAAGCTTTTCATCTGTCATCTGTCTAAGCTGGTGGTATATGAGCCTGAATGTTTTGATGGCATCTTTTACATTGAAAGCATAAATACTATCCCATATAAATTCATTGTCTGTAATATCTACGTATATCGAATATCTAAGGCTCTTCATATCACCATGGATAATTAATTATTGAAATTACAAGCAGGATGAAAAGCATTGCCGATAATATTGCCTGCGGTAATATTACCGGCTTTTGAACGAGCCGGATCATAAGCTTGAAAAGTTGAGGTTGATAAAATCCCACTTATCGAAGTTATTCTTCCGGGTCCGTATGTTGAGGTACTGCCTTGTATCAGATACCTGCATGCTCGCACGGATAAGCTCCATAGCCTGCTTCCAGTCCTTGTCATTTATCTGTAATGCCATCAAACCGAAAATGCGCATTTTGTTTACGTTACCCTTTTTATCCACATCAAAGGCATCATTAATTATAGCGCGTACGTTCTGGTTGCCGCGCTTGGTCCATTTGATCAGGCATTTATCGATCAGTGTCTTTGCCAGGTTAAGCCTTTCATCAAATTCAATGATATTGTTCATTGAGACCTGTACCTGCTGCAGGTTTGCGTAGTCGCTGAGCGTGTAGTTCCCTTTGGTTGCCTGCTTCTTTATGCTGTTCGCTTGCTGCAGGTGACCGATATACGCCATTACTTCCGCGAGTATTTCTTCTTTAACTTTCCGCATTTCAGCTTCAAGCTTTAAAGCTTTTGTTACCATTCTGCTGACGGCATCATCCCTGCGTTTTGCAATGGGATCGACGTTTGCTTCGGGTATTGGCCGGCCGTTTCGGTTTATCCAGTTACCCTGACTATCTTTAAGCGGCATTCTTTTTACTCTCCTTTGTAAATTTAATTTTGAATTTATGTACTTCTTCGATCTTTACATCAGGCAGGTTGTTTATAAGGTCCGCCTGTGTTTCCATGTTCTGGTTGAGATATACATCTATGTTGCCCTGCATATCTTCCACCTGCTTTTCAAGCAGCTGCTCTTCTTCCAGGAACGGTTTAGTGGCAATTAAAGCTGCGCGAGCTTTCTTAACGCGAACCTCTGAAAGTTTGTTTTTACAGAAGCGAAGCTCCTGCAGTGACTGCTCGAATGACTTGAAGTCGGTTATTGTGCCCGACTGCCGCAGGTGCGGTTTGTAGTTGGGTTCCTTGTTTGGGAATAATCCGTCTGTCAATTTGTACCTCCTTTTAATTGGTTTTGAAATTATTATGGAACTAATTCGCCTTTGTAAATAAAGGTTGGATAAAATGGCCTGTCGCCAAGAAAAGCCCTTAGCGCAACAAGCTTGCAGTCAGTAACTGATTTACCCAAGAAGCGGAATTCATTAATGTGTAGAGCAACGGGCATCTTTTCGCCCTTGCCGCAAAACTGTTTTGCCTTGTACTTGCAGTAATCGTACTGGTCAAAAGACCCATGCTCAATTTTATATTCGCGGCCATACATTAAAGCATTAAAGAATAGTTCTATCTGTTCAGAAATTTCCGCTTTCAACGTTGCATCAATGAATCTGCAAGCATCGTATTTCGATTGTTCGTTAATTTTTGGCATTGTTGTTTCCTTTCTTAGGTGTGATTTATAATTCTTCTTCAATATCAGTTTCAAAAGTTGTGGATTCGGGAATCTGCCGCTGTTGCGGGATGTAAGGAAGTACATCATGATTAACGCGGTATGCAGCGAACTTTCTACACCACTCTTCTGTTGTTGGCTTTATGCTGAATATTGATGCCGGGCTAAATAATTCGCTGTGCGAAAATTCAGTTTCGCCTTTAGGTACATCAACTTGCAGCATGATGTTGGCGCCAAGCTTTTTGGTTGATACGCGGCCTGAAAGCTTTGTGTGTCCAAAGATCTCGACAAAAGCCCAGCAGTTTATTTCTTCTGTATTTTCATTTGGTGTATATTCGGGATTCATTGTTTGCCTTTCTTAGACCCCACCCCAGCCCTCCCCTTGGTAAGGGGAGGGAGCGAAGTGGATCAGTTATGTATGTTAAATAAATGTTTTTGTATCTCAAGCGCATCGGGGTGTTTTTCCAGATGCTTTGTAAACCATTCGGATTCCTGCGGGTATGCGTCATAATATCCGGATAGCGAAGAATCATCAGCGTTCTTTAAAGCTTTATCCATGCCGTTGAAGATCGAGAACCCGTATCCGGGTGATTCCATAAGCCATAATGCATACCGCTTCATGGGCAGGGACTTAATAGATTCAAAGTATTTCAGATTGTATTGTTTTGGCATTATCTTGATTTCATTGATTCGATCTGTACTTTAAGCCTGGCATTGCTTTTGCGGATGCCGTTGGTTGAGCCGCTGGCTATAGCCTTTGGTGTAAGCTGCTTTTTGGCGCGGCGATTTTTACCGTGCCATTTCCACTGGCGGCGGAGCCTGCGCCCTGAATTATTGGTTGTTTCTATGAATGCCATCACGGCGGATTTACCTTTGTTCATTCCGCCCGCTTTGCGGAGCTCGCGAATATCAGCCATAAGCTGGGCATCGGTTATTAAATCTTTTTTGGTTATCATTTGCTGTTGAGAATTTTATTTATTGTATCATCGTTAATTTTTGACTGCTTGCGTGCGTGATGCTCAGCTACCCAGGTGAATACGGCAGTATTCATATCGGTGAGAAGATCTGAGCCGATGGGAAAATTTGAGCGGCACTGAAAGTCATATTTGCTGCCTTCTGTGTGATCGTATGTCATGATGAGAAATTTATCCGAAACCAGCAGGTTTATGACAGAGAAGATACGGTTGATAATTGCTCTGAGTTTTTTCATGTTAATTTGATAGCTTTATTTTTTACAAGCTGCGCTATGAATTTTACTTTTGCTTCCGCTTCGGTGGAAGCGTTAGCGGTAACTTTATAGCGCGGGTTTGTTATTCTGTAATTATTGGCATCCGGCTTTTCGATGAGCGTGAATGGCGGGATGAATTTATTAAGTTCGTCACCGGTGACGGCAGCGGTGAAATGTTTTTCCCATCCGCGGAATTTTGCAACCCGTTCTGATGTGAATACAGCCTGATCTGCATTGGACCAGTATGCCGAGGAATTACCCTGCGGGAGTCCGAGCCGCTTGAGCGTGACGCATTCAGGATACGCGATGTAGATGTTATGCTGTGTCTGTTTGATGTTCATGTATTTGGAAATGCCCCCGTTATGTTGGAATAGTGAAATTTGGTTCTGTTAATTTATCTGTCTATTTATGAGATCCTTCCTTCCCGCACTGCGTGCAGTAAGGCAGGCGCTGCGCTCAGGATTTGACTATATTTTCAATCTCTTTATAGCTTCTTCTGCCATTTCGTTGTTGGGCTGGTCGCCGGTGTTCTTTGCAATCTTTGAAATTTTATCCGTTAAATTGAGTATAGAACCAAACCCGCCAAGCTTGCAGTATTTGTTGAAGATAGCTTTTATCATATCGTCTGTGATCTTGTGCTTGCCCAGCTCTGTTTTGAATACCATTTTCACATCATCGGGATGGAGCGGGTCGAGGATCTCGTTATACTTCACACGGCGCATTAAGCGGATGAGGTTATCACGCAGTGTGCCCGGGCGTTTGATCTTATTCATGAGGTTTTCATCACCTACAAATACAAGTCCGACATTGCCCTTGCCATCAGACCATATATCGCGCATGATCTCGAACATCTTTTTATTCAGCCGGTCAGCTTCATCAAAGATCAAGAGCTTTTTTTCCTGTGCAAGTGAGCCGATGATCTGCTCATAAAGCTGCTGCAGGTTCAGGCCTGACCATGGAAGCGCAAGCTTCTGGCAGATAAGAGCCAGCAGGTGGCGCGGTGTGATAATTTCAGGGATGTATAAATACACGGCGTATGTATTGGCGTTGGAAAAACGTTCCGATGCCAGGGTTTTGCCGCCGCCTGAGATTGAGCCCACGATGGTGATAGCCTGCTCTTTGTGCGTGAGCGTGAAAAGGTTTTCCATTTTATTGAGAAGCTTTGTAGGATAGATCTTTTCCTGCATCATTTCAACAAAGCGCTGAATGAACTGGAGCCTGAGCGGATCGCTTAGCCGGTTATTGCGAAGCAGGTATAATTCATCAGGGGTAATACCGATCTTTGAGCATAGCTGCGCGTCAGAGAATTCGTACTGCTCCTGGATTGCGTTGAGCCTGTTTAATAGTTCCTTCATATTACTCAGCCTCCACTATGTTAGGGTCAAACAGTATCTTTTGAATGATAAAGTTTTCTCCTTCTTCTGCTTTTTCATTTTGTTCATCGTCAAATTCAATGATTTCGATAGCGCATTTACGGGCGTCATGTTCGTTTACAAAGGACAAATTATCATTGACTATATCTCCATTATCATCATATTCTGCTACTATATACCATTTGTTGGTTTCCGACACTTTCATTAATATGATATATTTGATGAGAAATTTGAAAATTAAGTTGCCATAATTTATGGTCCGTACAAAACGATTATCTTCAAAAGTATAGAGTTCTACTCCATCGTGGTATTTATTACCTAAGGTATAGAGATCACTCCTGTAAACAACCACAACATTATCGTGAATATCTTCTGCGGACTTATATAGCTGTTTTAAACGCTTATGTTTTTTTGCTGCCATTTTGATTAGCCTCCTTTAATTTATGAATTATATTTCTACCTTCCTCCTGCGGAGCAAGGTTTGCATTGCCCGCGGGCGGTCAATATAGATCCACATCTTTATATTTGTTTGAAGATGGTTTTTTATTTGCGATAATTTCCTTTTCCGCCTGCTTGATCTCATCAGCCATTTCAGATGCCGGGTTGAGCTGGATGATGTTGGAGTAAGCGACCCCGTCTTGCGGCCTTCCTCCCGCTTCGCGTGAGTAAGGCGTAGCGGCACCGTATTTAGTTATACCCAAAGATTCGCGGAGTGATCTTTCTTCCGCGCGCTGGAGAATGAGTTCATCTTTATATCTTGGGTCATCGTAATCTATAATTTCCTGACGCTTTGCAATACAGATGAACTTCAAGCCCTGATGAATTTCGTGGGTTAATTGTTTGCGGTCAGATATTTTCTGCAATTCATCTGATGTGAATACATAAATATTCATGGCGCCGGGTGAAGTGTAGCGTATGAGTACTTTTTTACCTGCAACACCCAGAAGCTTGGCATCAAAGTATTCACCGTTTGCCAGGTTGATGCCCGTCTTAAATTGCACAGTACGAAGATCAAAGTTAGAAGCATACAGTGCGACTATAGCAGGGTCAGCAGTAACAGGTTTAAAGCCCTGCTGCACGTAGTACTGGTATCTGCCGCGGGGTGAGTTGAGCTTCTCGCCGTACTCATTTATAAGTTCATCTTTGCAGTTGAGATTGTATACTTGTTTACCAAGCTTGTCTTTTTTCAATCCGCCGTGTGTGCGTTCATGGTATTCATCAAATTTTTCCGATAACAGTTCATTAAGTTCGCTGATATGCATTAAGCGGCGTTTGGATTTCTTAAGCCTTGCATCAGGATCCGCGATAGTGAATGAAAATCCGATATTCTCTTTTATAAGTTTAGCGTATTTCTTTGCGTCACGCTGTGCGCCTAATGCAAGTTTTATCCTTTCGCGTGTATCAAGCGGCATATCAACATACTTGCCGCCCGTATAGCCGATGGAAGATTTACAAAGATTATCAATTACATTATGGTGCGATTCGATTGGCTTTGCGCGTGCGAGCTTAACTGTAGCATGATGCTGCTCGACATTAAAGAATTTACACATTTCATCAAATCTACCAGATGTGTACGATGAGCCGTTATCTGTTTTCACTTTTTCAGGAACGCCCCACTCACGGATAGCGACCGCCAATGAGTTAGCGATGCTTTCAGAATCCTCGTGGACTGCAAGTTCGTAGCAATAACGGCGGGTAGCCATATCATACCAGCCCATGAGCCAGGGACGGTACACACGGCGCCAGTCCTCGGAGATCACGATAATATCAAGCTGCTTGCCATCACCGACCAGGTAATAGTTGGGATTGAGGTGAGAGTAACTCAGCTTCATGGGGTGCTGGCGTTTGTTGCGGTAATCGTGAATGCCGAAACGGTTCATAAACAGGGCGGGTTCATTTTCTTTTAAAGCGCTTAAGTAACGGCAGGCCGATTTGTAAGAACCTGCGCGGACCTGAAATTTTTCATTGTTTATTCGCGATTCATCGTATCCCGGCAAACGGTAAACACACTCGACAAATTTAGTAGAGTGAATTGAAATAGCGGTACCGCCCGTCATTTCATGAAGCAGGTTATCTTTGATAAGGAATTCTTCGCCTGTTGAAACATCTATAAAAGACTGAGCGATCTTCCGCAATTCTTTGTGCATATCTTCATACGCGTTCCTGATAACAAGACAGTCAATATATTTTTTTTGCAGGATGCGGAGGGCATGATCTGAAAATGAGCGTGTATCGCCTTTGCCTGAATATTCCTTGCGCTTAAGCGCGGTGAGACCGCCGGTTTTATATTTTTTGACAAGGTCAATTAATGTGCGGTAAGATCTGTTTATGCCGTGAGTTTTGGCAAGCTCTGTTAGCTTAACAAATCCTTTTACGTTTGACGCAATTGCTTCTTTGCAGAATTTTTCGAGCGAGAAATGAGCAGCTGTTAACACTCCATCGTTTGTATTATGCTGATCTATGGGATCAGTGACGGGAGTTGTTTCTTGCATGTAGTTATTTAGTTGTGAATTCATTTAGTCGAATGCTGAAATAATAAAATTAATTTACGTTGTGATGTTTATCTGTTATCTGCTGAATGATATAGTCGCGCGCTTCGGACTCCTTTAAGAACGGGCGCGGTGACATGGTGATACCTGCGGCATTATCTTTTAAGGCGCGTACTTCAAACCAGAGCACATCGTGCGTGATGGCATTGGTAACCTTAAAGATCTCATAAGGCGCAATGACCTGAATTGATTCATAATGCGTTACGGCTTTGTGTTCGATGTTTTCTGTGATCATATTGTTAATTACGCTGCGAGTTTGAATGTTAATGAATACTGAATGTAACGGGTAAGCCAGAGCTTAACGGCTAACCTTGTTTTGCTGCCTTTGCGCGCCGATGTTTTAAGCATTGAAAAATACTGCGGCGTGATGCTGCATTTTTCGGCGATGTACTCTTCTTTGAGCCCCGATAAATTTACCAGGTGCTGCAGTTCGTTATCTACTGTTTTAATTACGTGCATGTTTGTTTGGATTGGATGAGATTAATTTATGTTTATCATCGCATGTGCTGCATACTGTATCAATAATGAGTGAAACTGATCTGCCCATAATTTTCCACCGGCGGATGATGCGGAGCCTTATAGATTTTGATTCATGGCGGCCGCAGATGAAGCATTCGGGTTCTAACCCCCTTCCTCCCGCTTCGCGTGAGTAAGGCGTTCCGCCATCGCCATGGTTTGCCGGATTATACCCATTGGTATTATACCGGTTGGTATGTTGAAGTTTATGCTGCATCTTCGAGTCCATAGTCTACAATTGCTGAATCGTTTTTAATAACCCTTGGCGGGTACATATCTTTATATTTTGCAATGATGCGTTTTACCTGGATAGTTGATAGTCCGAACTTTGCTGCAAGATCATCGGCGCCATAGTGCCCGTAAGCGGGTCCGGAGAAAGTACGCTCAAGGTATTCATTGTAAATTTCCATATCGCGGATAGCGGTTTCATTTATTACGCCGTAAGCTTTAAGCGGCTGGCATAGATCCTTTATAAGACTGACCGGTATTTTAGTTAATATGATCTTCATTTCAGGTCAGTGAAATAATTAAGAATGCAAGCAGTGTAAAAAGAAATCCGGCTATTGGGAATATTATATCTTTCATTTTTATAAAAAATATTCTGTGTATAGTTCAATGAATTGATTGCCTGCGTATTCAGCAAGCTCAAAAGATTTAAAGCAAAGGCGAGCCGGCACACCCGAATACGTATACCAGAGACCGAAGACGTCGTACGACAAGCCGGAGCCCGAGTTGTTCATTTTGAACCATGGGTAATATTTATATTCACTGCCATCATTCCAGTTTGGCGACCAGCCTTCGTTTAATGCGCGGGTGATTACGATAAGCTTTGCGAATGCGGTAATTGATTTGCTCTCACCGAGGATTGTATTGACATCAGGCAGCGAAGCTGCGGGCTCGATGCCAAGTACAAGACATGCATCTTCGTAGCTCTTTACTCTTTCGGCGATGGGTCTGTTGTCAACTGCGATGGTATCCTGGCGCACATACATTACGCCGTTAACTACGATTGTGTTTGGACTTGAATTGTTATTCATGGTTATTGTTTTGATGTTCTATAAATTTGTTAATTGTATTTGCGATTGTGATGAGCACTGCGGTTTCGTTGTTATCAAAGCTTTTGTGCTTGATGCCGATGTTAAGCAGTCTTGAAAACATTGCGGCATTATTGTAGATGTCATCGGAAAGATCTTCGCGTACCTCAAGCATCTTCGCGATCTGCTGGTAGACTTTATTGCTTGTAGCTTTGGCTCCTTTATAATTGCCGTTGATAGTGCATACTACAATTGAATGATTAACGTCTAATGCCGCTGCAATGTTACGTGTGGAAATTTCATTAACAGCAAGTAACTCTTTCAATTGTTCTGCTGCCATATCTTTAAGAGATTCTGTTGTGTATTCCAAGCTTCGTACCCCCTACGAATTTTGTTTAATTTAACTACAACAAAGATATGCACTAAATGGTGCAATGTCAATAGCTAAATGCACTGAACGGTGCATTTATTTTTATAAAGCATTGATTATAAATGATATAAGCGAATTCCTCACGGAAACGGGGTTAGGAGGCGCATTTAAGGCGCGGGGGATATGTATAACGGCATAATGGTATTTGAATAAATTTAACCACTATTTAACCGCTTTAGGATTGACATTACAAAGTGTATCGTATTATATTCGTATTGCACAAGTTAGTGAAATGACAATTGGAGAAAAAATACGACTCGTAAGAGGAGATCGTACATTGTCTGAGTTCGCTAAAGTCCTTGGAACAGTTCATCAAAATATACAGAGATATGAGACGGGAACCAAACCTCAGCCGGAATTTTTTGAAGCTGCGCGTAAAAGGCTAGGCTTAAATGTTAATTGGTTTTTTGATGATAAAGCGGAGATGTACGAAAAGGATGCGCCTGGAGAAATTATTGACAGATACGGTAAAAACTTCCGGAGAGTAAGTGAGCTTGCTATGGCTGACTGCGGGTTACCCGCGGCGCAATGGGAGAGAAGCGAAAAAGATTTTATAATAGTTGATGGCTTGCGGCATTACAAATTTGTATTCGCAGTGAAAGCAGTTGGCGACAGCATGAAGCCGTACATTGAAAAGAACGATCATGTTGTATGCGCTGAGGTACCGTTTGAAAATATAAAAGATCATACGGCTGTACTGCTGCAATGGAAATCAGGACCCGGTACAACTGAGGCGAGCGTGAAATTATTCCAAAGGCAAAAAACCAACAGCGAAAATATTGTGGTATATAGTGTGAACACAAAGTACCATCCGGAGGAAGTACCGCTGAGCAGAGTGCATAAGATATACAAGGTTGTAAAAATTATTCGAGATGTGGCGTAGCAATTAGCCTTCCTCCTTCGGAGTAAGGTTTCGCCGCAAAAAACGCGGCTCAACAATTAGCAATGAACAATTAACAATGAACAATTATAAGAATTGATATGGCTCAAATGATGAATTATAAAAAGCTGAGAAATAACCGTGTGCTTGGAGCGGTTGGTATTTTGTTTTTGGCTGCGGTACTTGTAAGACTTGTAATTTACCTTTTGTAATTCTTATATTGTGTTACACAAAAAAATAAAACGTTTAATGGAGGAGCTCAATAAAATGAAAATCAAAAATTATTTATTTATGTTTTTTGTTGTATGCGGATTTGTATTATTACAAAGCTGCGGGAGTGACACGGTCACCGGCGGGAATAATAATACTGGCAATAATAATGAAGTGCTTGTTGCTGATATACCCTTAATGTTGCTTCACCCGGATATAACGCCGCAAACACAGATGATATATCAGGATAGTTTAACGCCAAGCAGAAAGTACAGGATTGCATTTGACTTATATACGAATATCCAGACTTCCTACAATGGGGTTGATATACACTATCAATTTCAACCAGGAAATTATTATGGCTATGATACTACTTACGGGCATGTAGGCAGTACGCAGATCAGCGCAAACAAGACATTTGAGTTTGGCAGTGATACTACGAATGCAATCAGGGCAGCATTTGGAATTACGAGTTATTTTCAGGGAATGTTTGATACGGTGAAAATAACTAATCTAAAGTTATACAAAGTGAATTAAGGAAATAGATAAATAGTATTGCCTTAAAGGCGGTCACAATGTGGCCGCCTTTTTTTGTGTGGATAACAGACCCCCTCCCGGCTAAAGCCGTACTGCCCCTTGTTAAGGGGGAGACTCTCACGGCTTTTTGTGTTGTGAAATCAATCTAACATTACAGGTTTAGTTGCTGATATATTTGGGGTATTATTTGAAACTCTATTATAGAGGCAATGAAAAATGGCAAAGTATAAACTTAAAGATGTAGATGTCGAATTGCTCTCGTTTGTGGATAAAGCCGCTAACAAGCGTAATTTCATTTACAAGGCAGCGGGTGTGAATGAAGATGATGCTTTCAGTTTCAATAAGCATATCGAGATCGCAAAGATCGATGAAGAGAAAAGATTAGTTTATGGAGTTGTTTACGCTCCGGGCGAAGCTGACGCGCACGATGATATGATGGATATTGAAGAAGTTGAAAAGGCATGCCATAGATTCATGACAAAAAGCAACACGAGAAAAGCTGTTGATACACAGCATGATCTTAACCCGGTGGATGATGTAACGATAGTTGAGTGCGCAATCCTGAGAGGAACGCATGACATACTCAAGGACGAAAAGCCCGGAACGTGGTATGTGGTTTCCAAGGTGGATAATGATGAGGTATGGAAATCTGTTAAAGACGGGACCTACACGGGTTACTCTTTATATGGACATGCGGTAAGAGAAGAAGTCGCAAAGAGCACCAAGCAGAAGCTTGTTGACAGGCTGATGAAGTGGCTGGATTCAGAAGAGGATGAAGCTATAAGCAATGAAGTAGTTAAAGGTTTCAATGAAAAGATAACCAGGTTTAAAGTGAATACGGTGGTTGACGCTATAAGCTCCTCGCTGTATGATATACTGTGGGATGAGTTTAAGAGCATTGACGAAAAATTAAAGGCTGTCATACAGGTGCTGGATGACGCCAAGGCATACGCGCAGAATATTGATCTTGCAAAGGGTGAAGTTATTAAGGCCGGCAAGGTTATAAGTGATTCAAACATGAAGAAGCTGCAGGCTGCAATGGACGCGATGCAGTCGCTGATGGATTCAGCCGGAACAGCGGAAAGTAAAAGAGCGGAAATCAATAAACAAATAAAAAATAAAACGACTATGGAAAACATCACAAAGGAAGATCATGAAAAAGCGGTAGCTGATGCCGTAAAAAAATCAGAAGATGAAAAGGCAGAGCTTCAGAAGAAGCTTGATGAAGCGAATGCTGCGTTGGAGAAATCCAAAGGTTCGCAGCAGGTTGAAGATCAGAAGCCTGCAGATGAAGTGAAAAAGGGTTTACCTTTTTTAAGGTAAGTTAACCGGCAAAGCGAAAAAAACTATTATAAAAATTTAACTGCTCCCGCCATGGGTGGGACCAAAGGAGCTTTAAGAATGAAGAATGAAGAAATTATTGAGCTGATAAAAGCTACAATAACTACAGGCACAGGCGGGCAGGTATCACCGCAGGAGCTTTCAGCTTTTATAGATACAATGGTTGATGAGAACGACTTCCTTAGCGAAATATCGGTAGAGACCGATATTTCCGGTACGCTGAATATGGACGCGCTGGACGCGGACACAAGGGGTCTAACAGGCGTAACCGAAGATACCGACATAACCGATCTGAACGTGGTATCGATACCGCGCAGGACTTTGACCCCGGTTGAAGTCGCAAGGCCGTTCGATATTTCAATGAAGTTCCTGAGGAAGAACATTGAAAAGGGCGGCGCCGAGCAGACCATCACCAGCAAGTTCATGGGTTTATTCAGCCGTGATGTAGTTGACCTTGCATGGAACGGCGACAAGGCGGAGGTGGGCGATCCGTTCTTAAAACTGGTAGACGGTTATATAGTGAGAGCCAAGGCTGACGATAATACCAATAAACTGGACGGCGGTTTTGTTGAAAATGATAAGATCACTGATGTGCTTGACGCGATATGGGATACTCTGCCGGATAAGTACAAAGCTGATCCTCAGAGCCTTAAATTTTATCTTTCGTTTGCTAACTATACAAAGTACCGCAGGGAGTTAACCGGTAAGGCTACAGGACTTGGCGACATGCTTTCCACGCAGCCGCTGGTATCAAACGGCGTGAACTGCAGGCCTTTGTTCGCAGTGCCTTCAACTGAGATCGTACTCTGTAACCCTAAAAACCTGCACGTTGGTTTTGGATTGAATATGTACATCGGCAGGCAGGTACAGGAAAGAAAGAAAGGCGGTATCATTGAGTACACGCCGAAGGCTGAGATAGACGCTAACTACGGCTACTCAAAGTCATTGGTAATAGCGACAAGAAACTAGTTCTTTTAAAAAATTGCATAGCAGAATAGCCGGGTGAAATTGAGCCTCCAATAAAGTAACCCGGCAACATTGCGCGGTAGAGAAGTGGTATCTCGCCAGCCTCATAAGCTGGAACACGGAAGTTCGATTCTTCCCTGCGCAACAAAGTGAAAAATCAAAAGACAAAAATAACAGCGCGTAAAAAGGTTACCCGAATGGGATCCTTCTGCTTAATTTATGATGATCCCGCTTTCAGCGGGACTTCGAAAATACGGAGTATTTTCTCGTGAGCTACTTTGCGACATATGAAGATGTGCAGAAGATCGGCAATCTTGGTGATAAGGTTAAGCAGGCTGTCATAGAAGCTTATTTGCCTGAGGCTAAGGCTGATGTTATTGACCGTATTGGCGAAGCTAAGTATGAAGAGATCTATGCGCTTGGCGTTGACGATGACAGTTATAAAAATGTACTCACAGCCGAAGCGAGATTTGTGCTTTATTATCTTATCCCCGGGCTTAACATATCTACATCAGGTGACGGTATTACAAAAGCGCGCGGTGTTGGTGACGGCAGAAAAGAGAATGTAAGCGAGCTTGATATTAATACCATTATACAGAGGCATAAAGATCAGGCTGAAAAGCTTTTGAAGCCATACGCAAAAACTGTTGATACTGATGAGGATGAAAATCCTGATATACTTATAACACCGGGATTGAGTTTCGCGGCGCTTGTAAGTGAAGATGATGTGTAAGCGAAAAGGCTAGATGAGACGTGGCAAAGAATACTAATGAAATAAAGGTCAACATTGGCAAAGCGACTAAGGCTATTGAGGCGGAAGTTGAAAAGCATTTAAGAACGTTCCTTGAAAAAGTCCGGACGGACGCAGACGCAGAGATAAGAAAGGGGAAAGCTTACGCTTCCTTAGAGATGCTTAAGAGTCTGCGTTACCAGGTAACAAAAGAGATCGGCAAGATAATAGGTGTGGTTGGTACCGGCGCGAATGTGCCGTATGCCATATACAGGCATGAGGGAACGAAGCCGCACTTTCCACCAATTGAACCGCTGCAGAGGTGGGTACTCCTGAAAGGGCTGACATCTAACCGCGAGGGAACAAAAGGCGGTGTAAGACTTGCGGCTATCAGGAATACGGTTATAAGAGGCAGCGGAGTAAAGAGACGGCGCGCAATGGACAGGTGGGCAGAATCAAAAGGCATCGCGCTTGCGATTGCCAGAAAGATCGCCAGGAAAGGTACAACGGGACTGCCATTTTTAAGAACGGCGCTGAATCTGAACAGGGGATTTTTGATGGCAGAGATGGCGAAGATGAAAGTGTAAAGTTACAAGTTACAGGTTGCAGGTAATAAAGGAAAATAAATTA
This sequence comes from uncultured Ignavibacteria bacterium, assembly GCA_937873695.1. GTDB lineage: Bacteria > Bacteroidota > Ignavibacteria > Tepidaquicellales > OLB5 > OLB5. Next base: position 128,391 of record CALMYL010000020.1, on the reverse strand, counting down.
AGGCGTACCGGACGAGACCCATTCGCTGCGCTCAGGGTTGGGAAATGGATCCACAGAGATATATAATTGCGAAGATAGAGCCTGAGATGGAAGAGCCGAACAGTTTTAACTGGCTTAAGCATATCAGCGAAACGAGTCTGCTGACGGTTGAGAATTATCCCGCGCTGCTGGTTGAAGATGATAAGCCTTACGGTACATCGGGTTCATTTGGCGACGGGACACACCTGCAGAAAAACGGCGAGTATATGATGAGTCTTATTATAAAGACTGAAAACCTTAAGGATATGAAAAGGGCTGATTACAGGGCTGCCAAGGCTGAGATAATGAGCAGGATGGATGAGATACAGAATTACATAGCGGCGTGCGTTACAGCTGCGCCGAAGTTTGAAGAGGACGGTAAGGCAGTTATGATAGCGGGAATGAGTTTTGAGCCGGGCGATCTGAACTTTGTGGAGATAGATTCGACTCCCGCACTGATGCTGACAGTACCGGTAAAGGCGGTTTACTTCTTAGGGTAATTGAAATTTACAGTTTAACAAGAAACATAAAACAAAAGGAGATCGAAAAATGTTAAAAAGACTTTTAGTAATAGCAGTGGTGATGATGGGGCTCTTTGCTTCCGCGCAGAAACCGGAAGCGCAGACACAGGTAAGCATCACACAGAGCACACCTACTGTCAACAGCTGCAGTGTGGTAGAAGGTACTATCAGCTTCGCGGCTGACTCGCTGGCAAAGTACCAGTTCGGGCTGATGAATATTCTGCCATACGCTGATTACCTGGCAATGGTATCATGGAAAGCAACAGGCACAACAAGGAACTTCCAGGTGACAACGTATTTTTCAAACTACAATACGAAGGACACGACATACTGGAACTTATCGCAGCAGTGGGATACAACCGGAGTATATACCAATAAGCCGGTGAATGACACAGTCACAATTAAATGGAACGGACTGCCTGTAAGGTATCTTGGCGCGATAGTGCAGGGGTTAACAGGCAACCGCGAAGATGTGAAAGTGTATTTCAGGGTGGTACTGTACAGGAAACCGTAGGGTACGACCCCCTCGCCTTTCTGCCACCGGGTGGCAGCAAGGCACTCCCCCTTGGTAAGGGGGAGATACTTTGCTTGGAATTTAAGAGCGGCGGGCAAACCCTGCCGCCTACTAAAAGAGAGACAACATGAAGATAAAAAGTAGAATAATTTTGGTACTGTTGATGGGACTCTTCGCTTGCGCTCAGAGTTTTGGGCAGGATGGTTTTTCTGACGCGAAGATACTTGAAGCAAATGACAGCACGTACATCACCAAGTTTAAGCTCAGCGCCGGAGCATATGACCTGTTCAGAATATCGGTTGAGAATCCGCACGCTACGCTGACTGATTCGATCAAGATATTCCATATATCAAATGAACTGATATACAACAGTGATACAGTGAAAGCGGATACTACGGCGATGAGATTTAAGGTGCTGAATGATACCGGCAAATCACTGCAGAACGACACGCTTTATCAGCTGATAATTATTCCGCCGGGTGAGAGCAAAGAGCTGTGGGCATATTACCCGAATCCCGAGAACATGTATTTTGTAATTGTGAATGCCGTGTATAATACAGGCAGAAAAGCGTATTTGAAGATTCGGGGATTTAAGAGGTAAGATACAATTAACAATTATCAATGAGCAATGAACAATAAGAAGCTGACATTACGGGTAATAGTACTATTGATGGGACTCTTCGCTTGCGCTCAGAGTATGTATGCGCAGTTTGACCCGTGGTATGGGTGGAGTGACCATTCGTATGCGGTGAGGCATAGCTCGGGATCATATCCGCTGCCAACATTTGCCATTGATACCACACAGGCGCCGCTTACGCCGTTCACTTCGAGTTATTTATATTTTGCGGGCGCGCCATCAGCGCGCGGGCAGTTTGTAAAGCACATGGGAAGTAATGATACGCAGTACGGCTTGGGGTTGGTTAATGCGACCACAGACAGTTTTCACGTACATTTTGAGGTTTACTTCAAGGCAACCGGCAGGCACGTTTTTGGAAAGTTTAATGGCGGGGCAGGCTGGTTCGTTACAATAGGGAATAACCTTGGCGCATGGATGGTCGAGTGGTATATGTCAGGCAAGGGATACAGTGCCATTGATACAGTCGCAAGCAATGATACAACATGGAAAACTTATGACATATATTACTGGAAATCTTCGACAACACTTGACGCGTATGTTGATGGTGTAAGGCAGGTTCATAATACGAGCTATACGCATTCAGCATCAGCGCATTCATATTCATTCGCGCTTGGTGTGTGGGGTGCATTGAACACGGTAGCTGATACAGGCATGAGTGCCGGAACATATTTTTACGGTGGTCAAAGAAATCATGTAATAACACGATATTCAGGCGGCAGAGACACAACTTATACTTTTCAGTACCCGGGGTTCGGGCAGAATTTATACTGCAATGTTACATCAAACGGCAGTTATGTGAAAGGGTGGTATGATTTTGACAGGTCGGGCTACAGTCAGGTAGAATCAATGCTTGTAAGTCCGCACATGACACTAGGGCTATATCCGAGTAACGATCCCAAAGATCCGTTATGGGTAAACACGGGCACGGCTCCAAGCTGGATAGTGCCGTTAGGATATGGCGTAAGGACTTACGGCATCGCCATAGGTTCAGCGATGAACACGGAAAGCTATACCAACGGTGAATGTGTTTACAGAACAAATTTTACGGGACAGGGTGAGAGCACATTTGTTGTAGTAGCGGGTACATTCAACACCATAAACCAAAGTAATCCTGTAGCAATGGGTGACAGCGCATTTTATATCGCAAAGTATAACATCAATACAGGCATATGGAGTTCATTTAAGAACTCACAAATGCCAAGTACGGGCATACACGGCTGCGCGCAATGGGATAGCTCTTTGGTTGTAGCCGGAAGTCATACCAGCTTTAACGGTGTGGCATTAACAAGAGGTACAGGCAGATGGGATGGAACAAACTGGAACTCGCTTGATAGCGGGATTAACGGCGTTGGTGTGCGCGTCCGCGTAATAGATGATACCTGTTATTTAACAGGGTCATTCACAGCGTCAGGCGGAACGACATTGAATAATATCGGCAGGATAGCCAGGGGCGGTGAGTGGCGTTCATTTGGTACAGGTACCAGCGGACTGGTTTTTGATGTTGTGAAATTCCAAGGGAATATTTACGTAGGCGGTTTATTTGAAAGCGCGAACGGTGTAACAGTCAACAGTTTCGGTAAGTGGACCGGCTCTACATTCGCAGCAACCGGCAGAGGGTTTAAACTGAATACCGGCGCAGTAGGTAATATTTATTGTTTCGCAGTGTACAAAAATGAGCTTTACATAGGTGGCTTTTTTGACAGCGCGAACGGTGTAGCCTGCAAGAATCTTGTAAAGTTTGATGGTACAAATTTTACGGCAGTGGCTGATTTCACAATGGGCACACAGCAGGCAGATATAATTGAAATGGTTGTTGACAGTACCTACAATCATTTATACGGTATAGGTCAGTTTACCCGGATTAACGGGCATATAGCGCGTTCAGGGTTTGTGTATGATGGCACAAATATAACATCATTTCACGGCGGGGATATGCGGCCGGAAGGATTTGTGATCTGCAATAACCAGACCGCCTCGATCCGTTATTTTATGATGGGTGATTTTGAGGGTGTGTATGGTAAGAATATTTCAAACATAAATGAAATAGTACCACCGAGGTAAAATAATAATAAAGGCTAAAACTGAATGACTAAAGCAGAGACAGAGGAATTCAAAAAAGAAATGCGCGAACTACGGGACCTTATTATCAGGATGGACGAAAAAGTAAATAACGTACAGAAAGAATTGAAATCAGGAAACGAAAAATTCGCGGATCATGAAAACCGGCTGCGCACAATAGAAGAATTTAAGACTGAGATACGCACAAAAGTTGTAGTGTATTCTTCGGTTATCAGTTTGATAGCGGGCGGCATTGTAGCTTTGATAGTAAAAATAATTTAAGAATATATTTATACCCGCTTGAGGAGGCGGTTGGCACATGGCAAATTTGAGAACAAAAATATATATGCTTCTGGTCCTATTGATGGGATCCTTCGCTTGCGCTCAGGATATAAGCGCACAGGGTGTGGATGCGCCGGAAGATTCACCGGTAATTATGCAGGGAATACAGTCGGCCGAAGACGGTATAAATTACTGGGCATCGGAAAAAGAAAAAGCTAATGATTACTGGAATCCGGGTACAAAGACTATCTGCCTCAACATGCTGACAAGGTCAGAAAATGAGATCAAGAGATGGGCAGAAGAGCTTGACCGGCAGACCACAATTGGCGCGAAGTATGTAGTACACAGCGCAAGTTACTGGACCGCGAAGAAATATTTAAGCTGGGCATATAAGGTCCGTGACGGTGTTAAAGAGCTTTACGAAAGAACGAAGATCAAAGAACTGGCATTTGTGCTGAGCGCAATGAACGAGGCTATAAGGATAGCTGAGGGTGTGCTGAAGTTGTTTGAATAATATAAATTAATGATGACCTTTCGCCTCCACCGGAGGCGCAAGGTTTTTCACCGCCTAAGAGGCGGTTCAAAAGAGGAAAAGAAAATGAAATTAATAACAGAAAATCCGAAAGCAAGTTTGACAGCATTGGCGGGCGCCATTGTTGTGGTAGCTGTATTTGTGCTGGCGCAGTTTGGTATCGAGGTACCTGATACAGTGACTATTGCGCTTGGCGTGATAGTAGCCGCGCTGCTTGGTTATTTCAGCAGGCTTTCAAAAACTGACGCAAAGAAGCTTGACGAAGTAAGCGGGAAATAATGACCAGGCGGGAATTAAGAAATAAGCTGGAGAGTGAATACAGGTGGGATGATTATATCAGACTGCTTGCAGACTATAAGTCATGGCTGAAAAAAAAGGGTCTGAGTGAACGCATAACGTGTGATTACATTCCCGTAAGCGAAAATGACCTTATGGGATTTGTATTCCGGTTTAATGATGATGAAAGTTACAATGATGTATTGCCGAACAACGATCTGAAAGTACTTGCGAAACGTGTGATAAGTGATGGTGACTGGTCGGTTGATGATGAACTGTTTAATGTTACCGCTGACCCGAAAACAAAGCGCAACGGGATAGCGCACTTTTTGCCGCAGGTGTACAGAGGCAACATCGGGAATCACAGGGCGATCATCGGCAGGATATGCATCCGGAGTGACCGCGGCTGCTGGTACTTCCGTACCGGTGACGGCAAGGCGATATTCGGCATGATAGGATTGAACTGGCATAACAGCGCGGGGTTCTTTAATACAAGTTTGGGCTGTGTGATAAATGAAGATGAGAACCGCTGGCGTGAAGTTGAAAAGCCGATGCTTAAGCGCGTTAACAATACGCAGAATATACCGTGCGCAATTGTAGCGCACGAATTCACACTGGAATATTTTAAATAAAAAATAACCGCTTTGGCGGAGGGAGTATAAAAAATGTTTAATCACGATAACGAGCTTTTAAGATTCAACTCAGGCAATGCGTTCGGTATCACCAAGGATGATGATACCGTACATTTTTTTGGCAAGGTGCTGGGCGGAAAGCTGACAGAAGCGGAAGAGACCGTTAAGGCTACATTTGGCGATGGCACAAGCTTCAAGGGTTTGGGACCGGGCGAGTGTGATTTTGAGGTCACAATTGCGCAGCTTACCAACGAGAATGTTTCGCAGATCAACTCCTTAAAGGGTGAGCTGAGAAAAGCATTTTACATGAACGGCAAAAATATCGGCGGCGCGGATATGGATATTTACATACCTGAACTGATGATAACGGGAAGTAAAGAGATACCGATGGGTCCGGGTCAGTTGCAGACTATTGTCATCAAGGGAAGCTGCGCGCCGCAGAGCGAGAATGTAAATGTAGCGCCCAGCGAAGTAATGCCGGATGACTTCCCGACAAAGGCGGTTACGGACGCGCAGACGAGTAACTCACCTTATTACCTGCTGGCTGAAAAAGAGCCTGCATAGTAAGCGGGTGATGAATGAGCTTCACGCGTGCCTACCGAAATACACGCAAGCTGTACCTCCAGGGATAGCGGGAGAATGAGCACCTCCCGCTAATTTATAGGAAAAGAAATAAACGCGCACCGAATGAGACCCTTCGCTGCGCTCAGGGAGAAAAAAATGGAAAATAATTATATACTGATGTTGAGTCTGCCGCTTGTGATACTTGCGGCATTTGTTGTAATAAGGATGTTCAGTAAAAAGGGCGGCCGCACGATGAAGGGCAAAGAAAAGAACTTTGCCGGGAAGTTTGAGCGGAAAAGGTATTCATTCCACAACGGGCTAAGGTGCTGGCAGGAACAGCTGAGCACGGCGCAGACGGAAGAACTAGCTGAATTGCTGCATGAGATAGAAATAGAGCCCGGTACTGAGCTTACGCTTGAGAGTGTGAGCGGCGCGCTGTTCAGGAAAAAAGGTTTGCGCAAGCTTGAGATGATAATATTAAGGGCAGCGGATGAAAGTGCGCCGATAAGAGACGCGCAATTAATGGAGTTAAAGCAGGATGAAGTTGAGGTCATCCTTAATGATTTTTTTACTTTAAATCCCAAGATGAGACTGGCCTTCGAAATCTTAAAGATCGCAGTGGCTTCAACGGGAAAAACGGAAGCGAAGAATACGGATACGGATTTGAAGAAGGAACACTGAGCACAGCGGCATTTGACTTTGAAAGCCGCTCAACAATGCCCGGCTGGATAAACAGCGTGATAGAGGAAATAAGGTATGCGCTGGTTAAGGACGGTTTTGATAACGAAAAGCTTCTGGAAATGAAATACAGTGAATTATGCAAGCTGAATTTTTTGAGATACAAAAATAATTACATAGACTGGTACAGATACAGTAAAAGTAAGCCCAAGACATGAACATAGGTGAATTAAAGGTATCGGCTATAATAGAAACCGGAATGCTGAAAAGCGGCGGTGATGAGACAGTGCAGAAAGTACAGCAAATAAGCACTGAATACGATAAGCTTACTGCAAAGATGAGGCTTTACGAGGATGCGGGCAAGAAGAATACGCTTGCTTATAAGGTAATGCAGAAGGAACAGCAGCGGCTTATCGGCGATCTGAACAGGCTTGGTACAGAGTACGAAAAGACAGAAAAAAAATCCAGTTTATTCAGGCAGAAGAATCTTAACCTGGCGCGTGACCTTACTGTAATAGGGCATGGCATAAGATCTGCGATCAGTGATTTCAGGGCATTAAGCACAGAGCTTGGTAAAACAGAAATGAATTTGGGAAGTGTGGCTGAAAGCGCGGCTAATGCGGGTTCATCTATACTGTTCATAATACCTGCGCTTTCGGCATTGAAGAATGCGCTGCCTGCGGGATTTGCGGCTGCATTGCCTGTTATAGGCGCGGTAACCGCTGCGCTTGCGGGAATGTATGTATTTGTAACAAAGTTTAAGGATCAGCTTCCCGCGCTTGGCAGGGCGTTCAGGTATTTATCGGGTGAGATAAGTTTTGATGAAGGGGTTGCTGAATTTGAAAGACTGCAGGGCGCAATTACGGATACATCGAAGCTGATGGACCATTTGCGGTACCAGATGGGACAGTTCAGAAATATTGAAAAAGGACTGGATATAAACAGTCCGACCCTTGGTGAAGATATAAAGAAGAAGTATGAAAATTCATCACAGGGTTTTGATGAATATTACAAAAAGGTTAAGAACGGCACTGCGACTATATATGAAGCGAACATTGTATTAAACAAGCTTGAGGAAAGAAGAAAAGAAGTAACCGGCGAAAATCTATCGCTGATAAACCAGACTATTGACGCCACAAAAAAATATGTTGAAACGCAAAACAGTTACGGGTTAAAGGATACAAAATCACCGACAGGCAATCCAAAAGTAAGCCGGATAGAGGAAGAAAAGCAGAAGCTGAATGAAGTTGAGGAAACACAGAAGCGAATAAATGAGCTTACCGTTGAGTATGGTGAAGCGATGGGCAAGGGCTATCTTGGTTTAGCCGAGGAGTTAAAGGCTCAGATAGATGAGATGGAAAAGCGTATGGAGTATCTGGTAACCGGCATAAAGGAAATGGATATAAGCGGCAAGATAGCCGATCTTGACGCACTGAGTAATAAGTTAAAAGAGCTTCCGGATGATCCTGCTTTTGTGCGCGCAGGCAAGCCGTTCAGCGGCAGCAAACAGGGCACGCCGGCAGAAGAGCCGACAAGTGTAAGTTTTGAGAGCATGGTGCAGGTGGCGCAGAATATACACAACATACTGAACCAGCCGCTTGATAATCCTTTCCAGGTGATGCAGGCGATGTTACAGATAGCGATGCAGATCGGGTCGTTGTTAGGCGGCGGAGGGGCAGGAGGCGGCTTGCTGAGCTTTCTGGGACCTATAGGCAGCGTGGTTGGGATAGTGGGTAGTATCTTCGGCGGGCTGTTCGGTTCAACGCGCAGAGGCAGCGGCTCAGGCGGCGGAAGCCAGAACATGCAGAAGATGGCTGCAATGATGAATACATTCAGGAACACGGGAAGCATATATGATCTGCCACGGGAATTTACGAGTGTAGTACCTGCAATGAATGGAATGGGTACCGTGCTGGAGTTTTCATTGAATGGCAGGCCAGTAAATAATAAGTTTAAAGAAGAGATCAACAGGGATGGTATAATGCTAAACGATTTTAATCAGAGGAGCAGATACAAATAGTGGATTACATCGCATTGTATAAATATAATTACAGATATTATCCAAGCAACCCTGCGCTTGAGCCGGGCGAGGAATTATCTTTTAATTATTACGATGTGGGCTTTGCGGTCACCAATGGTCGTGAACTTAAATGTGTTGACAGTATAAAAATTGTAGATGTTCTGCCTGATGCGTTAACCGGTATAGACTGGGGCACAAGGAAACAGGATGACATTAAGCTGCTTGATATGGGAAGATTCTCTCTTGGGTTTGATCTAGAAAATGGCAATAAAAGTGAATTAGGCAAAACTATTGACGAGTTTCTTGCTACTGCGGAATTGAGCTACAGACAAATATTTGTTGTCGCGCAGTATGGTAATATTGCATATGAAGGGTGGCTGGATAAACAATCAATAACAAGAGATAAAACTCACACTGAACAAAAATGGGATTTAAATTTTGAGGTTGATGGACCGAGCGGACATTTTTTTGATTCGATGAAAAGCCAGAATGTTCAAAAAGTGCCAGCTACCGGCACTGTGGGAATGATGGATTATTTCAGACTTTATCATTTTATTTATTGGTTCAACAATGGTAGTGTTACCACCTATGTTGATGGAACAAATCTACAAGAGAAGTTGAATTGGACTGATCAGGGACCAATTATCTCCAATCCATTGCAGAGATCTATTTTGTTTTCAGATATGAGCGTGAAAGATGCCACCAAGTCATTTGCACTTGGCTTAGGTTTCATGTTTGAACTGGAAAGTATACGACCATTTGGGTATGAGCCTTTTCATAAAATACCTTTCAAGATGAATATAAAGATTGAGGGGGATACTGAAAATACGGTTGAGGTGGGCAATTTACTCGCACACAAGCAGGGTTATACATATAATGCGCTGCAACATTTTATACTTCCTTATTGGAAGCTTTCCGGAACACCTGCGCAGACTGAAGCATATTATTGGGGCCTGTTTATGAGCGCAAACGCGCAACGTATTGAGAATAATGATTTTTTCGAGGGGGCAGACCCTATCATATTATATAATGCCGGTGCAAGAAAAGATCTATATGAAATAGTCGGCGGGGGTTACTACGCAAGAAAAGAAGATACGTATTTGCTGGATGTTGAATACAGAGAACAGGGGCTTTTTCAAACAACGGTGGCGGGTGAACAATATAATGTTGCGTTGGCATATTTCAGGATACTCATAAAAGAACATTGGATGGAAAATTTTCACTACAGAGACAGAGGCTTTGAAGGAATAGCGGGAGTAACAGCACAAAGAGTATACCAATATATGTGCGGGCAATTCAAGGAAAAGCATTTTATAACAATACCCTATGAGCCTGACACGACAATAAAACCGGGCACCGTAATAGACTGCCCCGATATTGGCAAGCTTGCGCGCGCGGACAGGCTTAAGAAAATTGATATAAAAAAACAGGAAGCTGAGTGGGAGGTTGTTGAGACCTAATGGCATACAAATTTTTAAACGGCTGGAAGCGGTTCAGGATAATAGCCAATAAAGGCTCAGAGGGTGACGCGCCCGGCAATGAAGAAATATTTAATTTTACTTTCAAGTTTGCCAGCTTTGTTGAGAGCTACGAAAAGCAGAGTGTGCGCAGGGAGTACCTGAATGGCAGGAAGAGCAAGAAGGTGTTTTATTATAACATGCGCTGGGAAGTGGACTATGCTAATCATTTGGAAGCGGCTGACTTGCAAAATTTTGCCAGGATAGAATTACTGGAAGATGCGGGATGGACACTTACGCTTATACCGCACATTGATGTAAAGGAAAGGAAATGTAAGGTACAGATAGTTGATGAGAAACGGGATTATGGTTTGAACCCCACGCACAGGGGTAAAAAGGCGGTCACCCACAGAGGCTACAGGATAGCATTTGAGAACACTGAGCCGGTTACATCATTGAGTTTTGTAAACATGGATGAATACATTGGCAATGCCAATGTGAAAGTGAATCCGGTAAAAATTAAGGGATAAAGCAATTAATAATGAGCAATTAACAATGAACAATAAAAAATATATCAACATGAAAAAAATAATTTTTATTTTAGCTTTATTCTTATCCACAGCGGCGGTCAATGCGCAGTGGACGAGCTTTCCGTTCACCCTGGTAGATGACAGCGGTGACCCGATGACGGGACAGGCAAGCAATGTGAAGTTTACCAAGTACCCGCATACATATCCTGATGATATTATAAGCGGGATCACAGTAAGCGAAATAGGCACGCAGGGCACATACAATGCCACAGGCTTTACAACATTGCAGTTTGCCAAGATGTGGCTAAGTGGTGTGGTGAGGACTGAGTTTGACAGTGTGCTGACGGGTAATTTGTTTACATATTTGAACACAAATTACTGGCGTACAAATGCGGCACAAACGAGCTTATCAGGGGCGAAGAGTATAGCGAGCGGAAACTGGACCATCAGCACGGGTGACTGGCTAAAGCTTGCGGGTACTGAGACATGGAATAAGCCGTATGTATATTCAGGCTCCAGCTGGTACAGCGATTACTCAGAGCTTGGCGGAGCAAGTTTGATATTTAAGAATGCGGGTGATTCATTGTATGGATTGAAAGGCTGGTATTATGATGGTACCAAGCTGCGGCTGCTGAGCTCAAGCTATAAGTGGTACGGAAGGACCAGCATTACAGCGCCGTTTGAGTATAACACATCGCAATTTGACTGGTCAAGCGATAAGCTTAATCTGCTGAGCACGGCGGTGAATCAGGATTCAGCCAAGCATAAGATCATAACTTCGGGCAAGGATACCACATGGGTTGTGTTGGGTGAAGATGTCACTAAGTGGCGGTTTTTGAGTCTGAAGAAAGGGTTTTGGTATAACAGCTACAGCATACCTGACTGGAAGTGGGTATATGAGAGTTACAACGAGAGCGGTGTACTGCAGGCTATGGATAGCATGATGGTGATAAATGAAGCGACAAGCGTGGATAACGAGACAAGTGTAGGCTTAACTTATGACGGGACATATATAAAAGTGGATTCATTATTATTACCCCCGGGCAAATATACGATAGATTTCGCTATTATGTGGGAGCGCGGGAATCATAATGACCCAGCCCAGATGAACATAAGTGATACTATAATTGTGGCATTAAAAGAGCAGAGCTCGGCACCAAATGCGTATATTGTTAACAGCATCCGGCATATTGAGACTTATGCCGATACGACTAACTTCTCAGGCGGCGTGCTGCAATGGAGCACAGTGCACACGGTGTACTCAACCCCCAAGTATGTGTACTTGTACGGCCGGTATGTAGCGAATGCACTTGCTACTGCTTTGGGGTTAGGACCAACTGCTGGAGTTACGCGCGGGAAGATAGTGGCTACCCTGGTGCGGTAGACCAGGGGTGGCGGGCGGGTTCAGTCATAAAAAGCTTACCCCGTTTTAATATTCATGGCGCCGGCGGCGCAAAAACCGAGTGAAACCGTGCCGCAAAGCGGCCGGTTAGCGAGGCAAAAGTGGCAAAATGTCAGTTAAAAAATGAGCGAAAAATGAGGTTTGTGCAAAAATTTGTGAGATAAAGTGCGAAAATTTGTGGCGGTGGTATATAAATTCCCATTTTTTTTCGTTTTTTGGTTATATTTATTAATTAAATCAGTAATTGGGTTTGCGGGAATAAAGAACCCTCATTTTTCAGTTGTTTAATTGTTCATTTATCCATAAAATTGCCTGCCCTCTGTAAATTCAATTATTATGATTCTAAAAGGTTACCCCGATTATACAAAACCCGGTTTTGATGTCAATTCGCCATGTCCAGAGTACAAATGGCCCAATATGATCATTTACAACAAAACCAATTCAGCATATTACCCCCTGCATACCGGACCGCTGACTCTGAAATTCACCTTAAAAGGGGAAGAATATTTCGCAACCAAACAGCGTAGCTACCGCGTACAGCCGTATAACTACCTCATATTCAACGCAGGGCAAAGATACACAGCACGCATTCAGTCGGAAACTGAATGCGAAACACTCTCAGTGTTTTTCCGGCCATCCTTTGCCGAAGATGCTCTTAAGAGTCTTGTTGCAGATGACGAAAATGCATTGGATAACGCTCACAACAACACTGAAATATCTGATCAGCCTGTGACCTTTATGGAAATGATATATCCATTTGATGGAAGGCTGATGCCGTTTATTTATAAATTCTGCCTGGCGGCAAAAACGGGATTTGATGATGACCAATGGCTTGATGAAGAATTATTCCTGATGCTCAAAGTGCTGTTTGAAATTCATAAACAAGTGGGGGAGGAGATTCAGAGCATACCCGCGGTTAAACGCTCAACTAAGATTGAAGTATACAAACGCATAAATAACGCTAAGGATTTCATTGATGATAATTTCTGCACTGAAATAAAGATCGAAGACGCTGCGAAAGCCGCGTGTATGTCAAATTTTCATTTTCTGAGGTTATTCAAAAAAGTTTTTAATGATACTCCGTATCAATACATTACTTATAAGCGCCTTGCGAAAGCCTCAAGTCTGATAATGAAAACTGATATTCCCATTACAGATGTTTGTTTTGAAGTCGGTTTTCAGAGCTTAAGCTCTTTCAGCTGGCTGTTTAAACAGAAGTACGGTATCTCGCCTGATACAATGCGAAGCGGTTACAGTTCATTTGAACACAAATTAGCAAGAATTAAGAAGTGAGTTAACACTCAATGCCTTAGATTTGTAGTATAATTAACAATCATCCATAGAAAGGTTTTACTTACAATGAGAAACACAATAAACTGGTTTGAGCTTCCTGTAACTGATTTTGACAGGGCAAAGAAATTTTACGAAGCAATTTTTGAAGTTAAAATGGATGACCAGATGATGGGTCCATACCGCATGGGTTTTTTCCCCGGTGACCAGCAGGGCGTAAGCGGCGCTATTGTTCACGGTGACGGATATGTGCCAAGCGATAAAGGCGCAATGGTTTACTTGAACGCAGACGGAATCATTGATGAGGTTATTGCAAGAATTGGCAAAGCAGGCGGAAATGTCGTCGTTCCAAGAACACCAATTACCCCTGAAATCGGCGACTTCGCGATATTCCTCGATACCGAAGGCAACAAAGTTGCTTTACACACACCTCCGCCAAGGAAGTAGTTTCCTAATCCTGAGACCCGCTTAAGCGGAGGAAGGATCTCATAGATAGTACGACCATTTGTTTTAAACACAAAACCTGTCCGGATTCAAAATCCGGACAGGTTTATTTTTTCGAGTTTTCTCTTTCCCAAACTCCTTCTTTAGTAACAAAGAGGAATTGCAGATATCCCTATTACTTTGCCCCCCTCTCCTTACAGGAGAGGGGCAGGGGGGTGAGGTCATAACCTATGCAAACAGGGGCGTATTATCAATAAATATCAAATACCTTTTTATCAAATCACCATCCATGTAGAATATATTCGTGAAATTCACCGGAACAACCTTGCCGTCAAGCCTGGTATATGTAACTTTGCCCTCCCATATAATATGATCGCCTGTATTCCAGCAATTCGGAACTTCATGTTTGCTTGAGCCTATCATACCAAAAAAAGCGGCAACATAATCTTCAATGTTCTTTCTGCCAATAACCGGTTCCGCGTTTCCAAACCTGAATTCACCATCTTCGGTACAGAACTCACTGAAACCCTTAGCGTCTTTTGCGTCTATTGTTTTACCTATTGATTCTAACCATGCTTTTGTATCCTGCATAAAAATACTTACCCCTTTGTTGATTATTGAATTTATAAGAACACGAAAATATAAACCCAAATATTAAATTGAAATATAAAAAGACAGGCTGTTAACCTGTCTTTAATTGAATTTGATGATATGCCGAAATTTGCTATTTTAAAAGCACCATTTTCTTCGTATCTGTAAACCCATCAGTTTCTAATTTGTAAAAATACATCCCGCTAGCGAAATTCGATCCATCAAATTGAACTTCATAAATACCTGCTTTTTTGTATTCATTAAAACTGAATACTTCCCTACCAAGAACATCATATATCTTGATGCTTACAATAACATCCTTGGGAATTTCAAATTTTATGTTAGTTACCGGATTAAACGGGTTCGGATAATTCTGAAATAATTTAAAATATTTTGGAATTTTATTGTTCATGTTAATAACTCCTATAGGAGGCGGAGCATTGAGCAAACTATCCGTTCTTAAGGCATAAACATCTCTTTTTGTTGATACGGAATCGAAATCAACTGCACCTGCAAAAAGAATATCGCCATTACTAATCGGTAAAATTGATCTGATTGTCAGAAAATCAGGTGAGTTATAAAATTCCTCTCCGAGCATAATTCCATTTGAATCTACTATAAAGATATGTCCAATGGAACCATATCTGCCGGCAATTACATATTTATTACTATTAATTATTTTTAAATCATTAAGTATCAAAAGGTTATTTGTGCTACTAATAGATTTTTGGAACAAAATCTCTCCAATTTCGTTAACTTTCAATATTGAATAGTTGACTGTATTGTCTATAAGATTAGTACTTCCAATTAAGTAACCTGTAGATATTTTATTAATACTTTCTACATTGCTTATAATATTTAATTCGTATTGTTTTTGCCAAAGTGAATCGCCACTATAATTTACTTTTAATAGAATTGCCTTTGATGTATCGCTTTGAAAATTTTTATTAAATCCACCAATTAGATACCCATCATTATTGTTTGTTTTTGTAATGCAATCAAAATTTTTCCAATAAGTTGAATAAAAAGTTTTGTGCCATTGTAAATTACCAATTGAGTCGATCTTTAACAAAAATGCATTATCATTAATATCCTCATAATCTCTACCACAAGCTATGTAGCCTCCATCCGTAGTATTTATTATCTCATACAATTGTTTAGCATATAATTCATATGTTTTATTCCAGATTATTTCCCCTTCGTAACTTACTTTAATCGTAAATAAATTTGTTGATGAACCTGTTAAGACACAACCATTTTCTGAAGTGCTTATTGCTGTCCGGCATTCACCTTCAAGTGAATCGTTACCAATAGGTATACTTTTAGTCCAGATTGTATCGCCGTGCTGGTTTATTTTGATAATATATACTCTTCTTATATTAGGTAAAAAAGTAGTATATCCACAGATATAAAAATTATCACCATCCGCTTTGCATACAGAATAGCCACCATCGGCAAC
Source organism: uncultured Ignavibacteria bacterium (assembly GCA_937873695.1). Lineage (GTDB taxonomy): Bacteria > Bacteroidota > Ignavibacteria > Tepidaquicellales > OLB5 > OLB5. The sequence goes on along the minus strand of CALMYL010000020.1, from coordinate 112,486 downwards.
TCCATCTCTTCAATCATAAGTTCTTTGCCAGGTTATACTCTGTCCAAAACAATTAATTGTTAACAAAACTAATAACGTAATAACAAAACCTGTATGTATTAAAGGTTTTTTAACAGATTTCAATTGATTTTTAGATTTTTCTTGCATATTGATTACTTTTAATTAAATTCTTTCGCAGGAATAAAACTTCCAAAAAATGAAAGTTCATAGAGTAATTTATTTAAAATAATACACTTTTTGGCTTTTTGCAATATTAAAGCGAAATGTTATTGTTATACAAAATTCTATAAAATTGAGTTTATGTGCGAAAAATCAGCATCAAGGCTCGGGTTTTTACAAGTATCTATAGGTAATTATAGGTTTCACTACAAATATAATACATCAATTATGGCAGAACAATGATTTGCGTCATAAAAAAAGAGGCAGCCATTTCAGCCGCCTCAATATGAATTGAAATGTATTACATCACTTTTTCATTAAATCTGCATTTCGCTATTTCACTAGCAACCCCGTGATGCGGGATTTCTAATCAAATAATAAATCACTTCACTATCAACATCTTCTTCACATCAACAAAATCACTTGTTACAATTTTGTAAATGTACATTCCGCTTGCGTAGTTAACGGCATTAAAATCAAGCTTGTATCTGCCGGGTGACATATCCTGGTTAACAAGTGTTTCAACTTCTCTGCCAAGCAGGTCATACACAATTATCCTTACATTCCCGTTCCTGATAATATCAAAATTGATATTTGTAGTCGGGTTAAACGGATTCGGGAAATTCTGGTATAATTTATACTCCTTCGGAATTTCCGTGCTGATATTCTGAATGCCGATGGGTACTGTCCATCTTGCTACTTCGGAAATAGGATTCCTGATCAAAATTGATACTGCTGTATCATTTCCCGTGCTATCGGGGCTTGTATATGAATTGAGCCCTGAACCAACCCAACCCCTGAATGTATACGGCGTTCCGTTAAACACAATGTTTCTCGAAAGTACTCCGAATTGAACCGTTGTGCCTGAATCGTGGTAATTATCACCAAATGTATTACCCACTGCTGATGAAATTGCAAGCCTGCACTGCAGCTTGTAATTAGCCTGCACTGTTATGTTACCGTTAATTGTGATATTATGAGTAGTATCTCCGTTATCAGACCAGTTTGTAAAAACGTACCTGTTAAATCCAACTGTTTTCGGACTTATAGCCTGAACAGATACAGTTGAACCAGTAGGGAAATAGAGATTCTGCAATGAATTATACTGAACACCATTCACTTTGAAATCACATATACCGTTTCTGTTGGTACCAATTGTAAGCTGTGCTGTATTCACCAGCAGGTCAACTGTCCTGATGTGAATTGCAGTATTCGTCAATGAAGTTCTGCCTTTTATATTCACGCGGTACCTTCTTGAAGTTACGCTTCCTACTGCTTTTACTTTTAAAGTAACTGAATCAGGGAATGTGGTAATTGTATCCTTGCCATTCTGGAAACTGAATTGCAATGTTCCGGTTGTTGGTAAAGTATCAACAGTAGCCGAAAACTTAACACGTTCACCAAATGCGCCCTTTATTGCGGGAATAACAACTGAATATGTTGTACTATCACCGTTAACAATGCTTCTTGAAGAAGGATTTACTGTCATTGCGTAGTCAGGATAGTATGCCACGTAACTTCCAAGATTGTTATTTCTTCCATCCATCCATACGTTGTAGCTGGTGCTGCCAATTGCGGAGTTACCTATGTAATCACCAATGTAATTTTCACCGCCGGGCTGGCTTACTGCCATTGAATTGGGATTGAAGTTCACATCCGAAACGCTTTCATTTGACTGGAAACTTGTGCCGCCGTTTGATGATACTGCCGCGTAAAGTCTTGTCTGTATATTGCTTGCCGCGTCAATTCTTGAATCATACCAGCATACAAATACTTTGCCTGTTCTATTATCAACTGATACAGACGGCAGCCACTGGTCTGTTGTTGTTGCATCATCATTTACTCTCTGCGGTGAGGTCCATGTTATTCCGTAATCTGTTGATCTTATGATAAATATATCTGCATTATCAGGTCCAACAGGATTTGCCGCAAAAACCACGTAAACATTTCCGCGTGTTGATGTAAAGCTGTTATCCGCAGCCATTCTGGGGAATTCGTTGTTCCTGATACAGTTCTTGACTGTATACCTTCCGGCGCATGGAACGCCCGGAGGATTAATTACCGCCGCAATCACCTGGGGAGTGAATGTAACGCCTCCATCTGTTGAACGGTTTATATACATTCCGCCGCCTGTTGTAGCCGCAAAATATACGCTGCCACCCTGTGTGTTGCCGTTGGGACCAACAGCTACGTAAGCGCCCTGACCGCCCTGGAAAGTCAGAGGGGCAGACCATGTTGAGCCCAGATCTGTACTTCTTGAAAAACGCATTCCTGTTGAGCCGAACTGCCTCCAGCCAACATAAACATAATTACTGTACGGTCCCGCAGTCTGATCGGCAGTGATCCATTCTTTGTCAGAGAGTCCCACAGTTGTGCTGTACACACTTGTGGGATTAACCCAGGTAACACCTTTGTTTGTTGATTTAATTACTGTGATACCGTATGTAGCTCCGTTTTGATATAATTGAGCGTAATAGCATGTGCCAAGACTGTCATAAGCCATCACAGGATCTCCTATAACAGAAAAGCCGGTAAATGTTGGATTGTTCTTGGTCCAGTTGTATCCGTCAAGTGTGTAATACAGGTTATTGATGTTAAACGCGCATACGCTGTTTAACGGGTCTCTTGGGTTTGTAGCAATATACGGTTCGCCAAAATCTGTTCCAAGGAAAATATTATCAAAACCGTTTGTTATAACTACCGTGCTTTGCGTACCGTTGGGCGATATGCTCTGGAACGGAGGCTGGATAGCTATGCTTTGCTGCTCTGAATACTGCGCGAAGAAATTTGCAGTATAAAAAAGAAGGAGAATGAAGAATGCTTTTTTCAATTTGTGATCAGTTAGATTTATGAATTATTATTTAAAAATTTCTAGAATTTATTTTACCAGTATCATTTTCTTTACTTCTGAATATTCACCTGCTTCAAGCCTGTAAAAATATATACCGCTTGCGAATGAAGACGCGTTCCACTGATAGCTGTAGGAACCGGCTGTCATATACGCGTCGGTTATTTTTAATACTTCGCGTCCTGTTACATCATAAATAATAAGCTTTACGTTTGAATTCTTTGCGATATCAAATTTTATTTTTGTTACAGGGTTAAAAGGATTCGGATAATTCTGCTGAAGCGAGAATTTATTCGGAATCCCCGCAGCAATTGGCTCGATACCTACAGTGTTTGTGACCTGGAACCTGAAATTTGCCGAAGGCGCCGGAAGCGGTTTGGAAACAGTCCTGCCGCTTACGGATGTTGCTGATATATAATAGTAAATTCTTGTGTTGATCGGCTGAGCAGGGATGCTGGCCCTGAAAGTATCTGCAATATTTGTCATATTCACCTGTGTGAACCCGCTTGTTGTATCAAGTGTCCAGTACATCTTTGCGGATGAAATACCGCTCTTTGATTTTATGTATGCTTTAACTTCATACGGCTGTGTTGTATTGTTTGTATTACGCAGTGCGGAGTGAGAAATGAATACCGGCTCATTGACACCAATTTCTTTTGTGATGCAATGTATTGCTCCGAGAGATGGGATAATTGAATTGCAGTCAATGCCAACTATCCTGTAACCGGGCAGATTTTCTCTGTATATCCTTAATGCTGTTGTATCATATTGCGGCGCATATGTTGGCACAATTACCGTTTTGTTTACAAATACCGAGTTAGTGTAAGTTCTGTAATCTCCGCCATTATTCGGATACTGTCCGTTTGGACCGGGAGGCATCGGAATCCTTACAACTTTATATGGCTTGCCGAAACATGTCTGGAAATTATTCAATATATACTGAAGATTTAACTCTATTTGCGGACCATCCGCAATACCCTGGGGATACTCTCCCACAAGAAGTGTTTCTTCATCAAGCAGCTTAATATGCATATCAATGTGGTGAATTACGTCATAGGGCAGTATATCCATCTTAATATACCTGCTTATCCCCATGTATGAATTCATAATTGAGTTGATCTGTTCTTCTGTTTTAGCTGAAACTCCATACGGATTACCGGGAGCGTTCTCGCTCAATATCAACTCTGATGCGAATGCAGTTCCGTGTCCGTCTGTCATGAAATTGCCGCCGGTGTTCACTAAGTCATTTGGCGCTATAAGTGTCTGATGAATTGGTACTCCCATTGTATTGGCAATAAACACTGGAGTCGCGTCATCCTGCGGTCTTGTAGTACGGTTATACTTCCAGTCAATTATTCTTAGTGTATCTATATTCTGTGAATAGACTGTCCACGGTCCGTAGTCTCTGCACCAGATGCTGTTAAAAGAAGTTATCAGGAATTTCAAATTAGTAAGCGGCACACCGCCATTTGTCAAATATGTCTTTACACTGTTTGAATCAGAACAAATGATATAAACCATGCATTCATCCTGTGCGTAGTCAACTATTTGTCTTAATATAGCCAGCTGCGAAGTCCATGTGATCTGAAGCACCTGCAGTTCTTCCCATTCGGCCATTGTCCTTACGGGACCCGGAGGGGGATTGGGATCCATCAATACCGGTGGTATTGGATTATTCCGCAAATATTCCATTTGCTGCAATTCCATAGCAGTTGGGAAGTGCGGCAGAAAATTTTCCTGTGAGAAGGCTGTTACTGCAGTAAATACTGCAAGAATTAGTAATACTCTTTTCATAAATTTTGGTGATATTGGGCGTAATAATACGCATATTTATTCAGTGTTACAACGAATTTAATCAAGATTTAACACAAAGCAGAAATAACTGATTTATTTCCCAAATGACTATTTATCTTGAATATTGGCTGTGTAAATGATATTTTTACATGAATTCTGAAAATATAACCGAAATTTTTGCCAGGGCAATACGACTATATTGAAAATAATCTGTTGAAGATCAAACAGAAGATCGCAAAAGTATGTTCGCAATGCGCACGGGATCCAAAAGATATATATCTGATCGCAGTCAGCAAGACTTTCCCCGCGGACGCGATTGCCTCAGCGCTGGATTATAACCAGCTTGATTTCGGTGAAAACCGTGTGCAGGAATTACTTGAAAAAGAGCCTGATTTCCGCGACAGGATAATGCACTGGCATCTGATAGGCCACCTGCAGACCAATAAGGTGAAGTTTATTGTGCCGTTCGTGTTCCTGGTTCATTCTCTTGATAGCTTGAAGCTTGCTCAAAAGATACAGACTGAAGCAGCTAAAGCCGATAAGAAGATAAAGTGCCTTGTGCAGGTAAATACATCTGGTGAAGATCAGAAATCAGGATGTGACCCCAAGTATGCTTTGAAGCTTGTGAAGGAAATTTCACAGTTTGAAAACATAAAGGTTAAAGGTTTGATGACAGTAGGGAAGATGATGGAAAATGAAAAGGATCCTGCAGAGCGTGAAATTGTGAGAGGTAACTTCAGGCAGCTTAAAGAGCTTTTTGAAGAGATAAAAGGTCACAACATCACCGGTGTAGATATGAAGTATCTTTCAATGGGAATGACATCAGATTTCGATATTGCAATTGAAGAAGGTTCAAACATGCTTCGCATCGGCTCCGCCATTTTCGGCGATCGGGATTAATGTTTTATTGAAACGGGATTAAATTTATCAGTATTTTGATTAGCCACGCTCTTTAGAGCGTGGATTACAGATTCGCATGATTACGGGACTTTAGTCCCGGATATTAATTTCAGTCTAAAACTATCAGCAACAACATATAACATAAGGGAATAAAAAAATGAGACTATCAGCAATCGACATCAAAAAACAAGAGTTCAAAAAATCCATGAGAGGATACGATGTCAGTGAGGTTGAAGCATATCTTGATACTGTTGGCAACACCTTCGAGAACCTCTTCAGGGAACTTGAAATGACAAAGGAGCAGGTAACAAAACTCCATGAAGAGAAAGAAGAGCTTATTACTGAAATAAATGTTTACCGTGAAAACGAAAAAACATTCCAGAAGGCTATTGTGAAATCACAGGATATGGCTGAGGATATTCTTGATAATGCAAAAAAAAGGGCGGAGCTTATCATAAAAGAAGCGGAAATTCTATCAAGTAAAACTAAAGTTCAGGCGCACGAAGAATTCCTTAATCTTAAACAGGAGCTTGAAGAACTCAAGAACAAGAACGAAGCAGTTATTGATGATATTAAAAATTACCTGGCAGAAAAACTTAATTCCATTGAAGAATACCAGCGTAACCGCAAGATTTTTAAGTTAGAAAATAACATTGCTTCACTGGAGCACGTTCAGGTAAATGAACCTGCTAAGGAAGAGCAGCCTTCAAATACTTTTGGTTTGAATCTTGGCAGCCTGAATATGGGACTTGATGACCAAAGCAGTAAATAATTTTTAAAGGAAATGTATGCATGAAATAACCCCGCTCTTTGGAGCGGGGTATTTTGCATCCTCACCAAAAAGGGACTTTAGTCCCTTCAACGATTTTTGCTAATATGCTAATTTATAATTGAGAAAAGTATTAAGAACAGAAAAGCATCTTAACACTACCCATGATTTCCTTCAAAATCATACAGGCGGGTATATGGCTGATATTGGTATAATTCTTGGTACTGGTTTGGGCGGATTGGTTAAAGATATCAACATACATCACAGGATAGATTACAAAGAGATACCATATTTTCCCGTTTCGACTGTTGAATCGCATCACGGGAATTTGATCCTTGGTGAAATTAGCGGCAAGAATGCTGTTGTAATGCAGGGGAGGTTTCATTACTATGAAAATTATTCACATGAAGAAATTACATACCCGGTACAGGTAATGAAAGCTATGGGAGTAAAAGCGCTAATTGTTTCCAATGCGTGCGGGGGACTCAACCCGATTTACAAAAAGGCTGATCTTATGATAATGCGCGACCATATAAATTTTCATTATGATACACCGCTTAAGAATTACAGGTTCAATTCATACAATAAGCCGCTTTACGATAAGTCATTGATTGCTCTTGCAGAAAAAGCTGCGCTTTTGAATGAGATCAGTGTACGCAAGGGTGTGTATTTATCTTTGCACGGACCTGCGCTTGAAACAAAGGCTGAATACGCAATGGTAAGGAAATTCGGCGCCGACGCTGTTGGAATGTCTACAATACCCGAAGCCACGGTTGCTTCTAATCTAGGCATAAAAACTTTGGGACTTTCAATAATTACAGATATGGGACTCCCTGATACACTTAAGCCTGCAGTACTTGCGCATATTTTGGAAGCTGCAGCTGAGGCAGAGCCCAAAATGACGCTGCTTACCCGCAGAACAATTGAAATGCTATCGTTTAATTAATTTATACAGTTTACAAAAAATTTTAATGACAGATCAGAAATATCAAATTAAACTATCCGCGGATTTTATAAGGGCAAATTCACCGTTTAAGGGTAAAGTCAGTTTTGCTGTTATAGCATACAAAGACCCCTCATTTTTTAAAGATTACAAAATTGTAAAAAGATTAAAATACTCTGATATTCCGCCCGCATTTAATGCCGATGAAGATAGCTCCGGGGAATTCATTTTTGCCCAAACCAAAAATGGTAAAAAGAATTTTTATATATTAAATGGACACCTGAATTTTTACAGCGGATACAAAATGCGCGAAGCAGCACATCCTGTTTATGTACTGAACGAGCTTGGTGTGAAAAATGTTATTTTAATTGATGAAGCCGGATTCCTGAATCCCCGCCATAAAACCGGTGGAGTAGCCCTGGTTTATGATCACATTAACTTGATGGGTGATAACCCGTTAATTGGTGAAAATGATGATTCACTAGGTACTAGATTCCCGGATATGAGTAACCCCTATGATGAAAAGTGGTATGATAATATTACCGCTTTTTTGAGAGAAAAGAAATTTGAGTATTATCCTTCGGTATATTTAGGCATTACCGGTCCCGAAACAGAAACAGAGGCTGAATGCAGGTTTTACCGTGAGATCGGCGCTGATATACTGGGTTATTCACTGGTTCCCGAAAATATCGCAATGGTTCACGCCGGTATGAAATGCGCGGCATTCTGTATGCTCACCCGCGAGCTTGTTGCCGATAGGCTTGCGGAAATTTCACAGGAAGAAAAAAACAGGAACAGGGCTAAAGCGGAAAAAGCTTTCGCACCGATATTGGCTGAATTAGTTTCACTCGCAAAATAAATACTGGCAGCACGGATATAGTTGTATAATTTGTGCATTATTTAGTTAAAGCAAATTCAGATATTGTAATCATTTATTTTGATTTTGATTAGCCCCGCTCTTTAGAGCGGGAATTAAAGATTCCTCAAAAAAATGGGACTTTAGTCCCAATTAATTCTCTAGATCATGGGCGCACTAAAAGAACTTCTCGCAACTGGCAGAACTATCATACTTGATAGCGCAATGGGTACCGAGCTTCAGGCAAGGGGAGTGAGCGTTAGGCTCCCGTTATGGAGCGCGCAGGCTCTGATAGATAAACCTGATACCGTTCGCCACATCCATATCGATAATATTGATACCGGCGCCGATATTATTACCACCAATACTTTTCGCACTCAGCGGAGGACATACCAAAAGGCTGATTATCATTATAAAGAATATGACTTCGCTGAAACAGCACGGCACTTTACTTCAGATGCTGTTGACCTTGCAAAAGATGCCGTTATGATTGCCGCCGAAGAGAACGAAGTGATTGTTGCAGGCTGTATTGCTCCGCTTGAAGACAGCTACAGGCCGGATCTTACTCCTGATACAGATACTCTTTGCACAGAACACTATGAGCACATGAAGAATCTTGCCGATGCCGGCGTTGATATATTTATAGCTGAAACGCTGACAGGCATTCGTGAAATTTCCGCAGTGCTTAACCAGCTGCATAAATTCGGACTTGATTCTGTTATAAGTATTACTCCCCGCAGCGACCATGAACTTTTCTCAGGTGAACTAATAAGCGAAGCTGTAAGCATTATCAATAAATATACCCCTGATATACTCAGCATAAACTGCATTCACCCGCATATGGTTGAACCGGTTATAGCGCATTTAAAAACATTGACGGAGATTCCTTTAGGTGTTTATGCTAATATCGGCGACCCCAATTACAAAGCTGACCCCAAGCATAAAGAAAATGATCCCATGAAACGCACTGTAACTCCGGATGAATACCTGAAGTACGCGCAGAAGTGGAAATCAATGGGCGTAAGATTAATTGGCGGCTGCTGCGGAACAAATCCACTGTACATCGCCAAGCTTTCTCATCTGAAAGGAAAGAAGTAATTAGGCTTTTGGGAGTGCACTGACTATGTCAGTGCAGAATATGCACTGTTTTCTTTTTTTTTTTGACCTGCATTACGTAATTCTGGTTTAATCGTCTCCGCAGAGTCTCCGGAAAGGGACTCTGAGAACAAAAAAATCCTTCGCGCCTTCGAGGGACACAATCTTCAAACCCCTTAACATTTTCCTAACAATAAATTTTTATTTTTGCATATATGGATAAAATTAAAGTATTATTCGTCTGCATTCATAACAGTGCGCGCAGCCAGATGGCTGAAGCCATTTTGAATTATTATTACGGTGATAAATTCACGGCGGAATCCGCCGGCTTTGAAGCCGGCACCCTCAATCCCTTTGCTGTTAAGGCAATGGGAGAGTGGGGAATTGATATTTCACAAAACAAAACTGATGAAGTTTTTGAGTTCTATAAGCAGGGCAGGATCTACAGCTATGTAATCACTGTGTGTGATGAATCAAATGCCGAAAGATGCCCGATCTTTCCAGGTGTGTGCAAAACAATCCACTGGTCATTCCCAGACCCTTCAGCTTTCAAAGGAAGAGATGAAGATAAATTGCTGTTTGCAGAAAATGTAAGAGACCAGATAAAAGAAAGAATTGACCAATGGGTAAAAGCTCTTTAATTAAGTACTCTAAATATTAATGAGTTATTGAGGGGGGATAAATTTATCCCTTTTCTTATGCATTTCTTTATCGTAATATTGCAATAAAACAATAAGGAGATATATGGGACTCACTAAAACAGATAATTTTACAACTGAACAAAACGAACTTGCGGCATTTGCCAAAGCGCTGGGGCACCCTGCGCGTGTGGCAATAATTGAATATTTAAGCAGCCAGGCAAGTTGTATTTGCGGAAGCATAGTAGATGCAATTCCGCTTGCGCAAGCTACAGTATCGCAGCATTTAAAGGAGCTTAAGAACGCGGGACTCATTCAGGGAAACATTGAAGGCAATTCAATTTGCTACTGCCTCAATCCCGAAAAATGGAAGAAGTTCAAACAAATGCTTGAGCCGACTTTCACTCACATAGAACAACCGGTTTGTTGTTAAGTCATTATATTGTCACCCTGAACTTGTTTCAGGGTCTGCTAAATAAATCCACAATTTTAGACAATTGAGTATGACAACAGATGCTGAAACAAGTTCCAGAAGGCGTAGCAGCATGACAAGGCTTTTGGATTCTCCGTAATTGAAGTTACTATAACAAATTAATTATTATAAAATATAATAAATAAATGAATACATTAGAAGAAACAAAATCAAAAGAAAAATCCTGCTGCGGACCCGATTGCTGCAGCGATGAAACTGTTGAAATCCCCGTTGTTGGTCTTGAGACCAACAACATAAACACAGACCTCACCAAAGAAAAATCAGAAGAAGAACTAAAACAGATCGTTAAAGAGCAGTACTCACAAATTGCGCTTCAGTCAAAAGAGCAAAACGAATCTTCATGCTGCGGTTCAACTTCGGCTTGCTGCGGTGATAACACAACTTACACTATCATGGCAGATGAGTATAAGAACCTCAAAGGATACAATCCCGATGCTGATCTTGGTCTGGGCTGCGGTTTACCAACGGAATTCGCAAACATAAAAGCCGGTGATACCGTAGTTGATCTTGGTTCCGGCGCAGGCAATGATTGTTTTGTAGCCAGGGCTGAAACAGGGGATACCGGTCGTGTTATCGGAATTGATATGACCCCCGCAATGGTTGATAAAGCCAAAGTTAACGCTGCTAAGCTGGGTTTCACAAATGTCGAATTCCATTTAGCAGAAATTGAGAACATGCCTCTTGGTGATTATACCGCCGATGTAGTTGTAAGCAACTGCGTTATGAATCTTATACCCAACAAGGTAAACGCTTTCAGGGAAGTGTACAGGATCACCAAACCAGGCGGACATTTTTCAATCAGTGATATAGTGTTAACAGGTGAGCTCCCTTTGAAAATGAAAACCGCCGCAACAATGTATGCCGGCTGTGTATCCGGCGCAGTGCAGAAAGATGAATACCTTGAGATCGTCAAAAATGCGGGATTCAAAAATATTACTATCCAGAAAGAAAAACTGATCACCATTCCCGACCAGATACTGCTTGATTACATGACCATCGAAGAAGCGAAGCAGTTTATAAGATCTGGCAGCGGCATATATAGCATCACAGTTTACGCAGAAAAATAAATTAATTTGACCTCACCCTCTCCGAAGGAGTCCTTTGGACCAACTCCCTCTCCTGAAAGTAGAGAGAGAGCCAATAACTCTGAATTATCGCACCCCTCTCCCTATGGGAGAGGGGATTGGGGGTGAGGGATAAAGGAAAACTATGTCAGCCACAAACTGCTCTCCAGCAGAACGAAAACATTTAAGCTTCCTCGATAGATTTCTGACCTTATGGATCTTCATCGCAATGGGTATCGGCGTTGCACTGGGATATTTTATCCAGGGCACCGCTGATTTTATCAATTCATTCTCTTCAGGTACAACAAACATACCCATTGCCATAGGATTAATATTAATGATGTACCCGCCGCTTGCAAAGGTGAAATACGAAGAACTTGGTAAGATATTCCGGAACTTCAAAATTCTGGGTCTCTCTTTAGTCATGAACTGGGTCATCGGACCCGTGCTAATGTTCATTCTTGCCATTACATTCCTTAGTGATATGCCGGGTTACATGGTCGGTTTGATTATGATAGGTCTTGCACGTTGTATTGCAATGGTGATTGTGTGGAATGAGCTTGCAAATGGCAGCCGTGAATATGCCGCGGGACTCGTAGCTTTCAACAGCATTTTCCAGGTGTTATTCTATAGTTTATTTGCGTGGATATTCATTACAATACTTCCCCCGTATTTCGGGGTAACGGGACTCGAGGTCAACATAAGCATTGCAGAAATTGCGCAAAGTGTTTTCATCTATCTCGGTATTCCTTTTATTGCTGGATTTTTAAGCCGTTATTTACTGATCAAGCTAAAAGGCAAGGAGTGGTATGAAAGTAAGTTTATTCCCAGGATTAGTCCCATAACTTTAATTGCTCTGTTATTCACAATTGTTGCGATGTTCAGCTTAAAAGGTGAAATGATCGTAAATATCCCAATGGATGTTGTAAGAATTGCGATTCCATTACTGATTTATTTCGTAATTATGTTCTTCATTACTTTCCTTGTTGGAAAGTGGCTTGGAGCTGATTATTCTCAAAACGCAGCACTCTCATTTACCGCCGCAGGCAATAACTTCGAGCTCGCTATTGCTGTGAGCATAGGAGTATTCGGCATATCGAGTCCCCAGGCATTTGCAGGTGTTATCGGTCCGTTAGTCGAAGTCCCCGCATTAATTCTACTCGTCAACGCAGCCTTCTGGCTCAAAAAGAAACTGTATTCCTAACTTCATCCCCGCGAAAGCGGGGATCTCATAACTGTAGAATGTGAATTATATTACTCCCCTTTAAAATGGTGTTTATAAACTTGAATTTTCTGAATATTAATTAATTCGTGTAATTCGTGGTTACCTCTCCTCCCCACAAAAAGTATCATCCCATGATACACATAGCCCCTTTTTAACCCCTATTTTTGTTTATTAAAATAAGTATTAATTAATTATATTCGCTGAAATCACAAACATCACATTGTTTCCATACCTGCAAATTGCGGGATTTGTATAGTTTGGAAATTCAGCAATAAAAAACTATAGAAAGGTTTTACCCAAAATGGCAGATAACGAAAAACTGCGCTCTTTACAAATTGCAATTGACCAGATTGAAAAATCGCACGGCAAAGGCTCTATTATGAAGCTTGGTGACGGTGTTATTACTAAAATTGACGCTATTTCAACCAGCTCAATTTCTCTTGATGCCGCCTTAGGTGTTGGCGGTGTACCCCGTGGAAGGATAATTGAAATATACGGACCTGAATCATCGGGTAAAACAACCATCTGTCTCCATATAATCGCCGAAGCTCAGAAAAGAGGGGGACTCGCTGCTTTTATTGATACCGAGCATGCCCTTGATACTTCCTATGCCAAGAAACTTGGCGTTGATGTTGAAAATCTGCTGGTATCACAGCCGGAATACGGCGAGCAGGCGCTCGAAATTGTTGAAACACTTGTACGCAGTAATGCACTTGATATTATTGTGGTTGATTCCGTTGCGGCGCTAACACCAAGAGCTGAAATAGAAGGCGAAATGGGTGACTCACACATGGGGCTGCAGGCAAGATTGATGTCTCAGGCGCTTCGCAAGCTGACATCTGCAGTTTCTAAATCCAACATTTCACTCATGTTCACAAACCAGCTTCGCGATAAGATAGGTGTTATGTTCGGCTCACCGGAAACCACAACCGGCGGTAAAGCGCTGAAGTTTTATGCATCCGTCAGACTCGACGTTCGCCGCATTGCGCAGATTAAGGACGGCACCAATGTTATTGGTAACCGCACAAAAGTGAAAGTTGTGAAAAATAAAGTCGCTCCCCCATTCCGCGAAGTTGAATTTGATATTATCTATAATGAAGGTATTTCAAAATTAGGTGATCTTGTAGATACTGCCGTTGATATGGAAATTATCAAAAAAGCAGGCGCATGGTTCAGCTACAACGAGCAGCGTATGCAGGGCAGAGAGGGCGTGAAAAATATGCTCACCGAAAATCCCGAACTGCTTGCCAAACTCAATAATGAAGTCCGCGAAGCAATGGGAATGGATGTAACCGCAGAATCATCTCCCAAAGTACCCGCGGCCGGAACTAATGGAACTAACGGCGAAGCTAAACCAAAAGAAAAAGCCGCCAAGAAGTAAATATTGCAACAGAAATAGAAATCTTTTGTAGAGACGTCCCGGTGGGACGTCTCTTTTTGTATTCACAGCGAAGTTAACCGGTGTTAATGGAAGTCAAATATTTTGACATGATCAACTTCACTCTTTTGACTGCTGCTGCATTTCAGTAAAGGTGTAATGATACATCCACAGCCATGGGACTTTGGCCGTCAGATAAAGAACTTCATTAACCCCGGCTTTTAAGCCGGGGGATATCGCGATTCTAAACTGGAATGGGGCTTTAGCCCTGACTCAACTATTATAAATTGATGTCATAAATTAGTCGGTTTAGACCCCATTTAAAAGAAATTTCTTTTTGAGATACATCACATATATAGTTTTCAAAACATGCTCATCACCAAAATAGAAAAGCAGAAAAAGAACAACAAGCGTTATAACTTGTATATCGCGGGTGAATTCTATTGCGGTTTATACGATGATACTATCCTCAAATTCGACATTGTCTCCGGTGATGAGCTAGCAGAAGAAAAATTAAACCAAATACGCGAATTTGATGAATACATTTACGGCAAAAAAATATCATTCGATTACCTTTCATACCGCATACGCACAATAGCAGAAATTAAAAAGAAACTTAAAGCCAAAGATATATCCCCGGTTATTATTGATAAGGTCATTCATCACTTAAATGAGCTTGGTTTAATTAACGATGAAGAATTCGCAAAACAGCTTATCACAGAAAAAATTAAGAATAAACCCGCAGGCAAACGCCTGCTTCAGCAAAAGCTGTTTGAAAAGGGGATATCAAAGCAGGTAAGCGAAAGTGCAATAGAAAAGTACTTAACAGAAGCTGATGAAAAGAAAATGGCAGTAAAGATTTATGAAAAATTGAAACCTAAGCTAAAAGGACTCGAGAAAAAAAAAGCTAAGCAAAAGATATATGAAGCTCTTGCGCGCAAAGGATTTGATTTTGATATTATTAATGAAATTATCCGTGAAAATGCGGATTAATATCATTAAATTTACAGTATGAAAGCGGGAAAAAGTGAAGAAAAGTATTCCGGTGTTGTAAATGATACTGTTAAACCGTTAAGCGGTATTACGAAGGTCTTCATTCTGCTTATTCCTTTACTTATAATTGCGGCATTCATAGCTTTTTTTACCGATATATTCATAGCGCTGGTTATGTGCCTGCTTTTTGCGCTGGTACTGAATCCGTTCGTTGATTTTATACAGGGCTTCGGGTTGGGCAGATCAATTTCAATACTGGTAGTTTATATAATAATCGGAACATCGATATACTTTGCATTTAATATGATAGCCCCGGCTTTTGTTGAACAAAGCGCTTCGCTTACAAAGTCTTACAAAGAATTCCGGGTATCAGAAAAACTCAAAGATACAGAAAAGTGGATAGAGAAAAATGTACCCTACCTTAAAAAGGGTGATGTTGGCAAGGAAATTGAATCCTCAGTGCGCTCATCATTCACAAAAGCCGAAGATATTATCTCCGGAGTTGTATCAACTGTTCTTTTTATTATTATTGTACCGTTTATTACGTTTTTCATCCTTCGCGACAGGCAAAAGATCAAGAACGGATTGATAAGCATCGTGCCGAACCGTTACTTCGAAATGACGATAAATATTATTGATAAGATAGAAAAGCAATTAAGCTCATACGTTCGCGCATGGCTTCTTGATGCTTTTATTTTGGGTGTGCTTTCGTTCATAGGTTTGAGTATTATGGGGGTCAATAACGCAATTATTATCGGTATGGTAGCTGGTGCAGGTCATTTGATACCTTATGCGGGACCCGTAGTTGGGGGGGTGCCTGCAATTCTTATTTCAATCATACAGTATGGCGACTTCCACATGGTGCTGCCAATCGTAATTCTCTTCACTGTAATTTACATTATCGATAGCGCTTTCATTCAGCCGTACCTCTTCAGCAAAGGGGCGGAGATGAACCCGATAGTTATTATTGCATTAATACTTATCGGTAATCAGATACTCGGCGCCTTCGGCGCGTTGATAGCAATTCCTGTAGCCACAATTTTAAAAGTAAGCGCAAAGGAGACCATTAACGGATTCCGTAATTATAAACTCGGATACTATTGATATTTCTTTGGAGTTCACTGACTGTGTCAGTGCTTCGTCTCCGCAGAGTCTCTCGAAGAGGACTCTGCGACTATACTGTACTAGTAGTGTAAGCATTCTAATTGAAAAAATTAGCCCCCGGCTTCAGTCGTGGGTAAAGTATAAATAGAAAATTGTAGAACCATTTCAAAGGTTTATAGAAAACTAAAAATAAAACATATTATATGGTAATAAAGCTTAAGAATTCTTATCCCAGTATCCACGGCTTGCCCGTTATCCACTCAGTTGAGACCGATATTTTTGATCTGACGTATTTCATGAAGTGTATGGAGTGCACCTTCTGTAAAGACCAGTGCTGCGAATGGGGCGCTGATATTGATATGCAGAACGTTGCACGTGTTATGAAGTATAAAGATGAGCTCGAAGCGTTTACAGGGATAAAATCAGAGCGCTGGTTCGATGAATCAGAAAAAGCTACAGATCATGAGTACCCGGGACACGATTATATGCGTACAACTTATGATGAAGAAAAGGATTACTGCATTTTCTTAAATACCCAAAGCAGGGGATGCATGCTTCACAGCTTTGCTCTCAATAAAGGAATCGATTATCACGAAATAAAACCCTTTTTCTGCTCAATGTTCCCTGTTACATATATGGATGGCGTATTAATGACCCCTGAAGAAATTGATGAAGGCTTGACTGCTTGTTTGGGCGATGGACCTACTTTATACCAGGGCTCACGCGATGAACTAAAATTTTACTTCGGTGAAGGCTTAGTCGCAGAGCTCGACGAGATCCAGGCACAAAGACCACCTGTGAAAAAGGAAGCTGTGTAATACAAAATTATCGCCAGTGTTTCCGCAGAGTCTCTCTGAAAGAGGACTCTGCGGCAAAATAATGAATACAATGATAAGTGAGTGTAAGAAAAACTCTCACAAATAATAATAATGTTTATTTTTGTACAGTAACATGTTTCAAATGGATACACTTATTTGAAATTACAAAATTACATGACCACATTTATGATTGGTTTGATTATCTTAATAGAAATAGTATTAAGGTAACCGGTTTTGTCATAATGCCAAATCATTTCCATGCCCTAATTTATCTACCAGGTACCGAATTAAATATCAATAAAATCATTGCAAATTGTAAAAGATTTATGGCTTATGAAATTGTTAAACGGTTAACTAAGGAGAGAAATCTGGAATTACTTGATGAACTTTCCGGATCTTTAAATACAAGTGAGATTGCCAAAGGCAAAAAACACAATGTTTTCGAACCTTCTTTTGATGCAAAAATAATCGTTAGTGAAAAGTTCATAGTCCAGAAATTGAATTACATACATCAAAATCCGGTTCGGGGAAAATGGAAGTTAGTAGAAGATTACAGGGAGTATGAACATTCCAGTGCGGGATTTTATGAATTAGACAATTATAATGGATATAAGGTTACTCATTATATGGAACTATGATTTAATCGCAGAGTCCCTTTCAGGAGACTCTGCGAAGACGGAAACTGTAGTGTAGAATTTACAAGTTTCCACAGAGTCTCTTTTTACAGTCCCGGCAGAGTCTCTCGGAGAGGACTCTGCGGTTAAAAATTTACAACTTAACTAACCAACTCTTCAATAACACTGCCTTCATTAACATACTTTAATGGTCTGCCCTGCGGCGAGTGTATAACTTTGTTAAAATCAATTCCCAACTGATGCGAGAGTGTTGCAAATAAGTTGCCGGGTGTTACGGGATTCGACACTATCTGATTCCCGTCATCATTTGTTTCGCCGTAAACCCTGCCGCCGCGGATACCGCCGCCGGCTATTGCGCATGTAAATGCATCGGGGTAATGGTCGCGTCCTTCATTGGCATTAATGGCGGGAGTCCTGCCAAACTCACCCATACATAACACAAGTGTTCTATCCAGCATTCCCCGCCGGGAGAGATCCTGGACCAGCGTTGAAAAGGCCGGGTCAAGCTTTTTGCAGAGATTTGATACCCTCGAAAAATTATCCTGGTGAGTATCCCAGCCATCAAGTGTTACTTCAACGAACTTAACGCCGGTTTCAATGAGCCTTCTTGCCATCAAACAGCCTTTTCCAAAATCATTTTCGCCGTAAGCTTTCTTCAGTACATCAGGTTCTTCCGAAATATCAAATGCTTTGATTAACGGTGAGTTCATCATTCTAACCGACTTCTCATATATCAATTGATGTTCTTTTATATCTTCAAGTCCTTTTTCTTTATAGAAACTATCCTCCATCTGATTCAGCAATTTCATTCTTTCAGCAAAGCGGGTATCGTCAACATCTTTGAACTTAGCGATATTCTGCAGCGGTTTGGTTACATCTTTGATCACATAAGGTGAGTATTCCTTACCCAAAAATTCCGCACTGTAACTTGGTCCCGTTAGACTGATAAAATAAGGCAGATCAAATTCCCTGGCTCCGCCAAGCTCCTTAGCGGTAATAGCCCCAAAACTGGGATGCTTCACAACTCCCGTTGGGGGATAGGATGTATGCATCAAATAGCTTGCGCGGTTGTGATTACCTTCCTTGCTTGTCAGCGTCCTTATAAGCGTAACTTTATCCATCTGCTGTGCCAGCATCGGCAAATTTTCAGCAAGCTCTATACCAGGAACATTTGTCTGTATTGCTTTTGTTGAACCGCCATTTTTGCTTTTCGGTTTGGGTGAAAATGTTTCAAACTGAGAAGGCGCACCCGCTAGCCACAACACTATGACATTTTCTGCCTGTGCGTTCAGCGGATTCATGAATGATAAGTTCGGATTCTTTGCCGCAATACTCTTTGCAAATCCGAATTTAGAAAATATTAATCCGGTTGAAAGCGCCATGCTGAGCGAAAGAAATTTCCTTCGCGAAAGCTCAACTTCATCCTTATGGTCATTGCACCCGCAATGCTCTGAAATTTGCTTCTCTTTATTTTTATGTTGTTTCATAATATAATTTATAATTTATTGCTCCCCTCTCCTTCCAGGAGAGGGGCAGGGGGGTGAGGTCTTCAATGATTAAATATAAACTCACTGCTGTTTATCATTGCCCACTGCAGGTCTTCGTAAGCGTCTTCTTTGTCACCTGCAGATTTTAAGGCTGTTCCCATTTCTTTATCATTTGGGAAACGCCCAAGAGTGTTTAGATACAACAGATTGATTCTCTGTTCCGGATCGGTTTCTTTATTCATAATTTGTGATATAAAATTTCCCGGCTTCTTCTCGGTAATTTTTTCAGTGATATCACTGTTCATCAGCAGAAGTGCCTGTGTAATTGTACCAGAAAAATCTTCAGCTTCATTCATTTCATCATCCTGAAATGTATATACAAAAAGCTGGAGTATCCTGAACCTTATCTTACCGAGCTCTTCATCTGTCTTGTTTAGCATTTTCCCGGTAGTAAGATACCCGCTTGAAGAAATCAGTGAGTTCGAAAGCTGAATCGCATCCATTGGTCTTAATACAGCACGTGAAAAATACATCCTGTCATCTTTGTTCGTGCTGTTTGGTGTAGATGAAAGCTGGTATGTTTCAGTATTTGTTATCAAACGGAATAATGCCTTAATATCAAAATTACTGCGTACAAATTCATCGGTCAGCGCTTCAAGCAATTCCGGGTTTGAGCCTTTTTCATTAGCCGTCATATCATCCACGGGATTGATAAACCCATACCCGAAGAAATGTTTCCAGAACCTGTTCACAAAAGCGCGCGCAAGCTCTCTTTGTTCGGTAACTGTGATATTTTCTGCAAGAACATTGCGCCTGTCTATTCCCGCATCACCTGATATTGAAGCTCCGCCCAAAAATTTTGGATACACTGTCTTTTTCTCACCTTTGACTTCATAGGTCATTTGTCCGTTCACAGCATCCCACACCAACAGGTCAGGTTTAAAGGCTGAGTCACTCATTCTCTGCTTAAGACTATCTATTGCCCATTGCGGGGGAATATTTCTTTTCTTTTCACTCTTTTTTTTGTTCTGTGATTTATCCTTTTGCTTCTTCTTAACATTTTTATGCTCTTCCTTATTCATCATTTCATCATTCATTTCAGTGCTGCTCTCCATATTGTTTTCCATTTCCATATCACGCGCTTTTGTTATCTGCTTTTCCATTTTGGTAATTGCATTTGTTATCTTCTGCGCCTGGTCCTTCTTCAATAACGGCAGTACCTGCCTGCGCGAAAAAAATGAAGCGACACCGTAAAAATCTTCCTGTGTAATTTCTTCATAGGGATGTTTATGGCACTGCGCGCACTGTATCTGCCTGCCGGTAAATATCTTCATAACGCTTCCTGCGGCATCTTCAGGTGTTTCAAACCTGCCCATGTAAAGCGCATACGGATTTGTTGTCACAAATCCCTGCGCGCTTATGAGCTTTGCTGCGAAATCATAATACGGCCTGTTCAAATTAAAACTCTCTGCAAATTCATTCCTTACAAGATTATATGTCGGCGCCTGAACTTTGCGCTTCGCATCACCAGAAAACAATATCTGCATCCACATATCAGCCATATATTCGCCGTATTCTTGCGAGGCAAGGAGCTCATCAATTTTTAGCGGTCTTTTATTTTTATTCTTACTTTCAAGAAACTTCTTAACTTCTTCTGCATTGGGTATTCTGCCTGCCAGATCGATATATAATCTCCTCAGGAATTCCTCATCACTGGTTTTAGCAGATGATTCCAGCCCGTTTTCTTTCCATTTGGATGCTGTTAATTTATCTATTTTGCTGCTTGTCAGTTCAGTTTCGACTGCATCTGAGGTCAGAACCAAAAGAAGGGTAATGAATGCAATAAACAGAAGGTATACCGATACAACAAGCTTTGTATTATTATTACTTATATTTGAAATCATCATTTTCCTCATAAAACAGATATTTAGTCTAAGTGCTTAACAGATATAGTTATTTGACACAAATAATTGCAATAGGTTTAATGCTTTTTGTTTTTTTTATTTATTATATCAAGATATGATACTTTTGATAATTTGCTTTCAAGCCAGGCATCCAGATCAATTATCTGCAATAATCCGGGTTCTTCGTTTGCAGCATTTCTTAAGCTGAAACGGGTTTCTTTAAAAAGATTATGCAATTCTGAATCATCGTTTATTCTTTGAGCATTCTTAAGAAACTCAAAAACAACTTTTTCAAACCTGTTCAGTTTTTTCCGCTTTTTTAGATATCTGTAAGTTGATCTTGTGTAATATTCAAGCGAACTCAAACTTCCTAGTTCATAATGAAGGATAAGGTTAATTATCCGGCTTGATACCTGGATATCTTCGCGCAATTCAAATGCTTTTGAATTGAATATCCTGTTGATATGATGAACCGATTCATTGTACATTGAAAGTGAAAAATATACTGCCGATGCAATGAAATCAGTTACTATGATCTCATCGCGGAATGAAGAATCTTCATTTCTGCCTGAAACTGCAACAAGTTCACGGATAACTTCCAGGTTCTTTTCATAAACTCCACGGGCTGAATTGATATTAAGTCTTCCCATTAATGTCCTTACTTTCAGAAAATTCTTAACTTTCCCGGGTGAATTAACCAGCAGCTTATCCTGTTCTGTCTGTAGTCTCGTGAAATACATCTCTGATTCATTAGGCTTGCCGAATGAATAAGTTATCTGCATCAGTTCCTGCAGAATAAGAATGTACTCATATACTGCGATCAATTTATTATTTTGCGCTTCATCAAAGAGCCCAAGGCACTCCATCCCGTATTCATAAGCACGGGATTTGTTTCCGTTAAGGTTGTTTATGAAGCAGTGCATAAGCAGGAATATTACTTTGCTCTGGAAATAGCGCGCATTGCTGTAATCCTTCAGCATCCTGTTTGCCAGCAGCTTATCAAACGTATTTTGTTTGCCTTCACCTGCTGTTACGCCCTTGGCGGTGGCGTGAATAACCATCATATCATAAAGCTTCCTGTAGTCCGAAATGTTCTTGATCTTTGTAAGTACTTCCTGCTCATCATCGTAGTTGTTCATCAGCTCTTTTGATACTTCGTTCAAGGGTGTATTAACCCGCAAAGCAAGCCTTTCTATCTGGATCGCCTCAAGAAGTTTTACAGGTTTATCAAATTTTTCGGCTAGTGACTTTGCTTTGCTTATCATAGATATGCATTGCCCGTACAGCCCCCTTCGGTATAATATTCCCGCGTTATTTATCATTTGCCCAAGCTTAAGATCAATGTTATCTTCGGTGTAGTAAAGGTTCAGTGATTTCAATATACTATTATACAGGTATATTTTAACTACCGGGAGCTGTTTAACGAATTTTTCATTTTTGAATGCCGACTTGATTTCATTTTCACTATACTTTCCCAAGCCGATTCTTTTTTCAATTTCCCCATAAAGCTTTAAAAAGATGCTGTCTTCTTTGTAATGCCTTCTGGCAAATTTCCTGAAATATGCTCTTTCAGTAGATGAAAGTGAGTTGATCAACTCCTGCAAGTCGCTTCTTGGTTTCATTGAGTTATAATAATAATTTCCGGAAAATAACGATAATATAATGTAAAATCAGTATACCTGGCAAATTTGCTGTAACTGACTTCTAATAATAAAACTATTTTAATTTGTGTATTCTTCAATGTATTCTAATTTTGAAGAAAATTAATCATAGATCATTATCAAAAACCCCATTTTATTAATAAGCTCTCTATTAATACTTTGTTTTTTGATCCCCGCGGCTATCCCGATTTCGCCGGTTAAACGTACATCCTTTTCGGGTGATACTATTATATACCGGGATGTTTCAGCAACTCATCTGCCTCTTGCAGTTGTTTCAGGACCCGGCATGGATGCTGAAACAGGTGACCTGGATGGCGATGGTGACCTGGATATTGTTATTGCCAATGAATACCAGCCGAACAAAATTCTGCTCAATAACGGTCTTGGAGTTTTCACTGACGGCACACCCGGAAAGCTTCCGCAGAAATTTCTTGATAGCGAAGATATTGGTATTGCTGATATGGACCGTGATTATGACATGGATATAGTATTTGCGACCGAAGACCATGCTGTACATGAACTGTACTTCAATAACGGCAATGCAGTGTACAGGGATAAAAGCAGCATATTGCCAAACAGTATCGCAAACTCTGTTCTTGCTGTTGACGTGAACAATGATTCACTCCCGGACCTCATATTCGGTAATGCAGGTGCTTCTGATACTGCAGCGCAGAATTTTCTGTTGATAAATAACGGTGATTCAACATTTGCAGATGCAACTGCCTCAAGGCTTCCGCAGGTATTGGATATTACGCAGGATATAAAGCTTGGTGATATTGACGGTGATGGAGATAACGATATGGTAGTTGGCAATGAGGACGGTAATAAGATCCATATCAATAACGGCAGCGGTTTTTTTACCGATGAAACTTCTGCAAGACTGCCGTTAACAGGAACGGAAGAAACACGAAAGGTCACTTTATGCGATGTTGACGCCGATGGAGACCTTGATATTTTCTTTGCCAATGTAGCATTCAGAGCCGGCAGGCTTAGGCAGGATAGGCTCTTGCTGAATAACGGTTCAGGTGTATTCACAGATGTAACTTCATCAAACATTCCCTTTGATAATGAACATACTACCGAAGGAATATTTGTTGATATAGATTATGACGGTGACCCTGATCTTATTACTGCGAATATATTCAATAACCGTCCCGTGAAAGTATTTGCGAATAACTCAAGCGGAGTTTTTGAGGAGGTGACACAATTGGTTTTGCCGCCTGGTGTTCTTGGAGAGGGCATAGGCATCAAAGCAGGTGATTTCAACGGTGATAACCTCCTCGATCTTTATATCGTAAACCGTGGCCAACAGGATAGGCTATTGCTGAGAAATGATACCGCAAAAACAATCGGTTTAAACCAATCAGGAAGTGAAGTTCCCGGGAATTTTTCTTTGCTGCAGAATTATCCGAATCCGTTTAATCCTTCAACTAATATAAGATTTGAACTTTCTGTAAGCTCATTTGCTGAATTGAATATATATGATGCAAAAGGGGAACTTACCGAAAACCTTCTTGGCAGGCAGTTAACTGCAGGGAGTTATGAATTGAACTGGAACGCGGCAGCTCAGCCAAGCGGAGTATATTTCTGCATATTTAAAGCAGGGGATTTTTCAGAAACCCGCAAAATGATTTTAATAAAATAATTCTCTTTAAAAAAATGATAATCAGAAAATACATATTCAGATACATCCTGTCGGCTTTTTTAATAACAGCGTTGTTTGCAGGGCAGGTTTATTCAGGCAGCACTTTTGATACGGCGTATGCAAGAGTTTTGCAGCAAAGAATTGAATACCTAAAGGGAGTTTACAATCTTGTCGGCATATCCGCTGCCGCGGAAGTACCCGGTCAGGGTGTATGGCTTGGTACTGCGGGAATATCACACGTGAATGTAAATATGGATACAGGCATGGTGTTTGATGTGGGCAGTGTTACAAAAAATTTCGTTGCCGCATTAACACTTCAGCTTATAGAAGCTGACAGTTTGAGTCTTACAGATTCCATCGGTACGTGGCTGCCGCAATATCCCAACGTGAACAATAAAGTGACAATTAAACAATTGCTTGATCACACAAGCGGTATATATAATTTCACAGATAATCCTGTTTGGGCAAATGCAATTAATTCAGACCCTACAAGATTCTGGACCCTGGAAGAAGTTGTGCAGGGATATATACTCGCTCCTTACTTTGCGCCCGGCGCCGGCTGGCGTTACAGCAATACTAATTATACACTGCTTACTATGATAATAAGGCAGATAACAGATTCTGATCTGCCCGCGCTTTTCAGAAGCAGGTTCTTTACTCCGCTTGGTATGAATGAGGCATTTGTGGAAATGGGTGATACCATCACGGCTCCGTTTGCCCATAACTGGGTGCAATCCGGTTCACAATTAATTGATGCGTACGGCTATCCACGTACGGCATTTACCAGTTCAGCCTACGGACCGGGCGGAGTTATTACCAGACCTGAAAATATGCTGCGCTGGTCAAAAGCGCTTTACGGCGGTCAGATAATATCTAACAACACTTTAAACCAAATGCTTACATTTGTTTCCGCCAGCATTTCTGGCGCGAACGGTTATGGTTTGGGTACAATGAGGTATAATGTAAACGGGAAAACCTGCTGGGGGCACGGCGGTAATTCATTCGGGCACTCAAGTATTTCAATGCATTATTCCGTAGGCGGCATTTCAATAGCGGTAATGATGAACAGGGATATTAATACAGGACCGATTGGAATAGACTTTATGAATACTGTTATTATTTATAATCCTACCGGATTGGTACCGCTTTCTAATGAAGTACCTCGTGATTATAGTCTACAGCAGAATTACCCAAATCCGTTCAATCCGGAAACTAAGATAAAATTTTCTATTCCGCAAAGTGCACAGGTAAATTTGAAGATATATAATGCTGCGGGCAAAGAAGTAACGGTGCTCGTGAACAGTGAGTTAAGAGCGGGTGAGTACCAATATGATTGGAACGCGGCAAACCTGCCAAGCGGTGTATATTTTTGTGTTCTTAAAGCAGGAGAATTCAGCCAGACAAAGAAGATGATGTTAGTAAAATAAGATTATATATATCAAGATTCTTTAAACTAAAATAAACAGATTCATGTAGTACCCCCAATAATAAAAAGAGCCGGATTAACGCCCGGCTCTTTTTATAATAGAGCATTGATCTTATCCGGGTAAATACTTTTTTGCTCTCTCAAGATTATCCGTATAACTTCCGGTTGTTAAACCATACTCGTGGAGTTTTTTACTGCTCAGACCTAATTCCTTAACCGTGGGATAAGCTGTAAACTCATCACAGCTTGCGGGAATTACAAACTTCTTATCAAGTCCGAAGGCTTCACACATACCAATACACATTTCATATCGTGATAAGTATTCATTCCCGCAGAAGTTTATAACATCATTTTGTTTATATTTTGCAGGTAGTTTAACCAGAATATCCGCAGCATCTTCAACATAAAGTGCATTCCTGAACTGATCTGTAAACGCGCGGAGTTCTTTTCCTTCGATTAGCGATTTATACGCAACATCAAAAAATGATGTATAAGAAGATAAAGTGAATCCGTAAACAAGCGATGTACGGAGTATTAAATATTTTCCGGCAAATTCCTTAACCCTTCGTTCACCTTCAAGTTTCGTCTGTGCGTAGATGGTCAACGGTTCAAGCGGTGAAGTATTTTCCCGCAGATCATTACCCGCTTTGTAAACAAGGTCAGTTGATGTGTAAATCATCAAAGCTTTAATATTGCTGCAAAGCTTCGCGATGTTTCCTGTTACTTCAGCGTTAAAGTAATTTATGTAATCTTCTTTCTGTGTGGTTATTCTTGTAGGGGTGACAGATGCCAAATGATAAACAATATCTGGCTTCACTTCACTAAATATTTTTTTTAATTCGTCATTGTTTACCAGGTCACATTTTATCAGGTCTATTCCGGAAATATTGGGCTTGTTGGAATTATACACTCCGGTTACTTTATTGCCGCCTGTTAACAAAAGCGCCTTACACAAGTAAGGCGCAATGTAACCTGATACACCAGTTATTAAGATCTTCTTCAATATAAATTATCTGTTTAGATATTTCAGGATTTCTATTGCTACGCCATCAACACTGTTTGCCTGGTTGCTTAAAACAACAACGCCGCTGTTGGTTTCGGGTATGAATCCCATAAAGCTTGCATAGCCTCCTGTGCCTCCATTATGCCAAATAATTGTCCTGTCCCACATTGTTTCTGAAATATGCCAGCCCATGCCTATTGCCGTGTTCTGAACATCTGTTTCAAATCTTCTTGTCTGCATCATCTTCAGGTATTCTTTAAACTCCAGTTTATCTGTTTTGCCCATATGAAAAGCCAGCCATTTTGTCATATCTCCAAGCGTTGATCTGACTGCTCCGCAGCCTGCCAGGGCGTCAAAATCCCAGTTTAGGGTAGGCTCACCTTTTTCATTGTAGGCTTTGGCAAGATTCTTCTGCATCTCTGCATTCAGTTTTGTTGATGTCATTGTCATGCCAAGCGAATCTGTTATATAGTAATGAAGAAGTTCTTCGTACGTTTTGCCCGATGATTTTTCCATCAGGTAACCAAGCAGCCCCATTCCCAGGTTTGAATACAAGTACCTTGTGCCGGGTTCCATTTCAGGAATATAGTTGTTGATGAAACTCTCCAGTTCTGTGTTGCCGTAATTTTTGTATGGATTCTTCGGGTCAGTTTTAGGGTCATTCATCAGATTTGACGGCAGCCTTGGCAGACCGGATGTCTGCGAAGCAAGGTGCAGCAGTTTGTATGGCTCAGTGCTTGAAAAATTATGAATTGTTACCCCGGCCGGCAAATAGTTCTGTACCGGATCGTTTAACTTCATCTTATTCTCCCGCGCAAGCATGGTAAGCAGAGTGGTTGTAAATATTTTGGTGATAGATCCTATTTCGTAAACGGTATTTTCATCAGGCAAGGTCTTATTATCTTTTGCTGTTTGCCCGAAATAAAAATACCTCGGAGTTTCACTGTTCACATCATAAACACTGATAGCAAAGCTCATGTTCTTTTTGCCATCCAATAGCGGTTTGATGATCTCGTTTAACTTAACTTCGAGATCCTGTGAAAAAGTAATATTTGTGAAAAGAAAAGCAATAATTATTAAACGTAATATTTTCATGCTGTAAAATTAGTTAATTTCAGTAAATATCAATAAAATGATGAATTGATATACCAATTTGTTACATACAAATATAACATTTAACCCCGTAAAAAGGGGATATTTTGTTTTCAAATCCCCGCGAAGGCGGGGATCTCTATCTTTCACCACCCTCAGGTCCATAAAATATCACCCATGTACTAAAATCCTCCGTAAAATCAAGGAATCGGTGCTCTGCACCGGCGGGCACGAAAAGGAAATTGCCCGGGGCAAAATCTACAAATGTGCCCGCGCTAAAAAATCTGCCATTGCCGCTTGCAATAATATATACTTCATCGCGCGTGTGTGGAGTCTGCTTATCAACCTCATCAGGTTTATACAGCTCAAAAACCAGCGAGCCGTGGCTAAAAAATTCCACAAACTCCTTACCCGATGCTATAAGCTTTTCCTGCGTTAATTTGAGGGCGAGGTGGTTGTTGGTATTAGGCATATTAGTTTCTTGTACTTAAAGTCCTCCTTGAAAAGTCGAAGAACTGGCTTTGACAGTGGTGAGCACAATCTTTTAGACTCTGTAAAGCCACAATAGAGCTAAAATTTAAAAAAATTAATCTTAGTCAGTAATTTGCTTCTAAATCCCCAACTCAAATTTACAATTGATAAGATTAAAGTATTATTATAATTTATATTATTCCTAAAAATCTCGTCCACCTTTGCAAGGGGATCATTTTAAAGGCATTTATCAAAAATTATATTTCATAATCATAAAACTCTTTCAAAGTTCCATTTTCAAACCTGTCAATGTACTCGTTCAGTTTATTCAAAACAACTCCCATTGCCTGTTTAACATAATGATCAGGAAATCTTAACACGTAAATATTATGTGCCTCAATTTTTTCAGTTCTTATTTTATCATATTCTTCTTTACCAATATGCGAATCTCCATCAATTTCTATGGCTAAGGATAACTTCTTACTGTAAAAATCAACAATGAAATTATCAATAGGTTTTTGTCTGTTAAATTTATAACCTCTCAATTTACCGGCTTTCAGTTCATTCCATAACAACACTTCGGAAAGTGTTGCATTATTTCTCAACTTCCTTGAGTTATCTTTTAATCTCTTATTATATGGAGTGAATGCCATTTTTTAAATTTATTTTCTCGGCTTTTAGTCCCCCTTGAAAAGGGGGAGCACCGGCCCGCAGACACTTTTAATCCACAATCGATCATATAACTAACTACTGCCAAAAATAACGATGGGGATTTTACTTTTTTAATCCCCATCTCTGATCTTCGAAGGTAACAAATCCTGCTCGATCGAACATACACCGTTTCCGCAGATCCCGTCCCCCTTTATAAAGGGGGATTTATTTATTTCATCTTCCCAACATACTTCCCATGAAACACCCGCATCTTCTCAACCAGCTCTTCCATCTCGTCTCTTGGCGGTAAGAACGTAGTCCTGAAGTGCAGCGTGCCGGGTAATTGACCGAATCCCGAGCCGGGTACTACGCAAATGCCGGTCTCTTCAAGCAGTGACATACAGTAATCATTATCGCGTTTGCTTTCGTATGCCAATTGTTCTGCTGGGGACATTTTACTTACATCAGCCGTATGCGGCAGCTCAAGCTTCACAAAAGCATACATTGCGCCCTGCGGTACATCAATTTCCATACCGTCAATTGCGTTCAGACCCTTACCTAATATTTCAGCCTTAGCCTTTAACTCATTCAATATTCCGTCACGTTCTTTTATATACAGGTCATAACTTGCTTCACCTTGTTTTGGTGGATTCACAACTAAATATGTTACAAGCTGTCCAACAGTGTTACTGCATAGACTTATCGATTGCAGCTTAATGAACTCACCCATCACATCTGCAGGTACGTTGCGAATTTCAAGGTAACCGCCCCTATGACCGCACTCACCCATAAATCCTTTGCTTACGCTGTGGAAACTGAAAAGCGATATATCACTCTCGCCCAACTGGTGCATCACCTTTGCAAATGAATGGAACATGCCGTCTATTGCATAAACATTATCCTGGTAAACTTCATCCGCCATTATTGCCAGCTTATGTTTCTTCGCGAAGTTTATCACCATTTGAATATTTTCAAATGAAAGCACTGCTCCGGTTGGATTGCCCGGGTTAATTACTACAATTGCAACCGGATCTATTCCTTTAGCTTTAGCGTCATTCAGACTCTTCGTCAATATCTCCTCATTCAATTGCCATGAGTTTGCTTCATCTAAATAATATCCTATTTGGCTTCCTCCGTAAAGCTCAATTGTAGCGCTATATAATGGGTACTGGGGAATCGGTATCATAAACCCGTCGGTCGGTTTTTTCAGCAGGGCTGTTAAAACTGCCGAAACACCCTTCGATGCGCCGTCAGTTAGTATAATTTGATTGTCGTTTGTCGGTATGCCATCGCGCTTTTCTATAAATTCGGCGACAGCCTGTTTAATGAACGGCATTCCCGCGCTTTGTGTGTATGCGCCGGTTCCTGTCGGCATCATATGATG
This sequence comes from uncultured Ignavibacteria bacterium, assembly GCA_937873695.1. GTDB lineage: Bacteria > Bacteroidota > Ignavibacteria > Tepidaquicellales > OLB5 > OLB5. The sequence goes on along the minus strand of CALMYL010000020.1, from coordinate 82,050 downwards.
CAGATGTTTTGCATGTTTAATAATATCCTGCGGGTATAATTCATTTACCTGCGGATGTTCAAGCAAAGCAGGGTACTCCATTAAGCTGAGTATCTGTCTAATGTATGTTAGCGGTTTCTGTTTCAATGCCTGGGGATTACCGATATTACAGTAAATAATTTTTTTGCCTGCTTTTTCAAGCTCCTGCGCGCGTATAACAATGGGGCCGCGTACGGCATATTCAGCAGTTAGTAAATGCGGATTAAGATCTTTGAGTGATATCATGTTTTATGTATTAGTAATGTGATTTAATTAGTGTCACAGATATTTGTGTGACCTTTAGTCCCGTCTGTGCATAGCCCACGACTTCAGTCGTGGGTTTTAAATACTGGAAAAACTGAAAACCGCTTCAGCGGTTTTGCATATATGCAAAATAAATAATCAAAACTCTATTTTAAACATATTTTAAAACTCCCATTTTAATGTCACCCCTACGGGGTTCGTTTTTTTCTATATTGTTCATTACAAAAATGTCATCCCTTCGTGATTCGAAACAACGAAGGCTGAGCAATTACAACAATATCATCCCTTCGAGATTTAGTTTTTCTCAATTTAAGCTATTACGGCAATACCTTCCTTTAAGGATTCGCTAACTTAAAGTGTGAAATTATTGTTGAAATAATTTGATCATGTAAATTAACCCCGTAGGGGTGAAATTCTTGTAGAAAATGTTTATAAAAAATATTGAAACCCGGAACGGGTGACATTATTTCTCATAGTATATGTAAATCTAAATATGGTTTTATAAAAAATTCGTGATAATTCCTTCTATCGCTCTGCTCTATAAGGCAGGAGTGTAAATCGTGGTTAATCATTCTCCTTTGCTGTGTTATCCCTCTTCATTGTAACTACTATAATATACCGCTATATTTGCAGAATATCTGAATTAATGTGTAGCTTTACCCCCATTGTTGGTGTTACCACCAACAAACAGAAGAGGTTAAATATATGAGCGAAATCAATGAAAATTCAGGCGAAAATGTGAATAATTTAGTACCGGATGAAACGAAAGTACCTGTATTGAATGAAACTGTAACTGAAACTAAAGATTCTAAGGTTACAGATCCACAAGAACCTGAAGTACTTCAAAAGGAAGTAAAACAAAAAGAAGCTGAGCAAACTGATGCAGAGCAGCCTGTTGTACAGCAGCCTGAATCAAATCAGAATGAATCAGCAAATAGCGGCAGCAAACCCTACAATAAACCGCCATTTAACAAAAATGGCGATAAATCGTATTCCGATAAACCGGCAAACAAGTCAGGGGATAACCGCAATTACCAGAATAAACGCGAACGCCCCAAAGGTGATACGATTTATTCCGATGCAAGAAGCCTTGCCGTGAAGATCCTGACCCGTGTTGAGCGTACCGATGCATATCTTGATAAGCTAATCGATTTTGAAATTCGCACGGATGTACTCAACGATTATGACAAATCTTTGCTCAACGAGATCTGCCACGGCGTTATCCGCTGGATGCGCAGGCTTGACTGGTTCCTGAACGGATTCTACCGCGGCAACTGGGAAAAATGCACTCCCGAAATTAAAAATACTCTCCGCGTAGCGTTATATCAAATATTATTTCTGAACAAGATCCCTGATTTTGCCGCTGTAAATGAAGCGGTTGAATTTGTAAAACGCATCAGCACTCAAAAACACGCTGATGTTGTTAACGGGTTATTGCGTACAATTATACGTACTAAGAATGATCTTGTTTATCCCACACGCGAAATTGATGAAATTAAATATCTGGGCATAATGCAGTCACACCCTAACTGGATGATAAGAAGATGGATTGAACGATTTGGCTTTGATGACGCTGCTTTACTGGCTGAAGCAAATAATAAACGCCCTATACTTACTCTTAGGATTAATACACTCAAAGCCTCAAAAGAAGAAGTATTCAAACGCTTTGATGAAAGAAGTATTGTGTACCGCACATGCCGGTACATCGATTATTTTGTAACGCTCAGGTTAATGTCAAAAATATATCTTGATGAAGATTTTAAAGATGGCAAATATACAGTTCAGGATGAATCCGCCGGCTTGCCGGCAGTGCTGCTTAAGCCAACCGAAAATGATATGATACTTGATATGTGCGCAGCACCGGGAGGCAAATCAACTCACATAGCCCAGCTTCTTGGAGGCAAAGGTAAAGTATATTCAGTTGATAAATTCGACGCAAAGATCAAAATGATGAAACAGAACGCAGAGCGACTGGGCATAACTAATATTGAGTTCATACAGGATGATGCCGCTGACCTTAAAGATGATCGGGTTAAAGATCTTAAGTTCGATAAGATCCTGCTTGATGCACCATGCTCCGGACTCGGAGTTCTTTCCAAAAAACCTGAAATTAGATGGAAACGTGAGTTTGAAGATATACTGGCACTAAACGAAATTCAGAAGAACCTGCTCAGCAGCGCGGTGAAGTATCTTAAACCCGGCGGTGTAATTGTATACAGCACTTGCTCTACAGAGAAGGAAGAGAACATGGATGTTGTTATGGATTTCCTCGAAAAAAATCCTGATTTTAAGATTGATAACGCTTCGCAGTATGTGAGATCAGAGCTTGTGAATGCTGAAGGCTGCATAGAAACCTTCCCGCACAGGCACAACATTGACGGCTCTTTTGCCGCACGATTGGTAAGATCATAACGTTTCCCCGCGAAAGCGGGGAACTCAATCTGCCATATTAGTTGATTTTTACCTTGTAAAATATTTATTATTCAAAAGTTTCACATTAAATTTTAATTTGAGGTACCCGCGTTCGCGGGTATTAGGTCTCTAAAATGTTTAAACTCTCAAAAAAAGTAGAATACGGTCTAATAGCAGTTAAGCACATGGCAATGCCTGGTGAAAACTGTACGTCTTCGGCGAAAGAAATAGCCGATAAGTACAAAATTCCGTACGACCTGCTTTCAAAAATTCTGCAAAAATTAAAAAAACATGAAATATTGGGCTCTGTACAGGGTACACACGGCGGATATAAGCTTTTAAAGGATCCTAAAGAGCTTACTCTTGCGCAGATCTTTAATGCAATAGAAGGCGAAAGTTATATACTTGATTGCGGCAAGCATGAAGATTCCGAAGCATGCTCTATTTATGAAACGTGTATACTAAGCAGCCCGTTAAAAAAGATACAGCGGCAGATAAACAGTTATTTTAATTCAACAACACTCGCAGAAATAGTCTGAAAAAGTTATAGATGATAAGATTTCCAATATATCTCGATAATCATTCAACAACTAAGGTAGATCCATTTGTAGTTGAAGCCATGCTTCCGTATTTCACTGAAAATTACGGCAATGCATCCAGCAAATCACATGAATTCGGATGGAAGGCTGAAGCCTCAGTCGAGCTGGCCAGAAAGCTGGTCTCAAGACTTCTTAAGTGCGAACCCCGTGACATAATTTTTACCAGCGGCGCAACTGAATCAATTAACCTCGCAATTAAAGGCGCAGCGGAAACTCATTCAGCAAAGGGCAACCATATCGTTACTACTGTAATTGAACATGAAGCAGTGCTTGATTCATGTAAAAATCTTGAGCGTAAAGGATTTGATGTTACGTATGTTAAGGTGAATGAAAACGGTATCGTTGACCCCAAAAATATTGCTGATGCATTCACAGAAAAGACAATTCTGGTTTCAGTTATGTACGTGAATAATGAAATAGGTACTGTTCAGCCCATCAAAGAGATTGCAAAACTCTGCAAAGCTAAAAAGATATTATTCCATACAGATGCAACACAGGCTGTTGGCAAATTACCTATTGATCTTTCGAAACTTGGTATAGATATGCTTAGTTTTTCATCTCATAAAATGTACGGTCCCAAAGGCGTTGGAGCACTGTATAAAACAGGTAAATTACCCAGGGTCAGAATAGCGCCGCAGATAGACGGCGGAGCCCAGGAAAAGGGACTCAGGGCAGGCACATTAAATGTTCCGGGTATAGTAGGACTTGGCAAAGCATGTGAAATTGCAGCGAAAGAACTTGAAAATGAATCAATAAGGATATCTTTGCTTCGTGACAGGCTATATAATGGAATTATTTCAGCTGTAAAAGGTGTTAAATTAAATGGTGACCTCTCAAAAAGGATTCCGGGTAATCTGAATATCAGCATAGATGGTATTGACGCTGATTCACTAATGATCTCAATGAAGGAAGTCGCCGTTTCAACCGGCAGCGCCTGTTCTTCTGAAGCTGTTGAACCATCGCATGTACTGAGCGCGATCGGTCTGGATAAAAACCTGATGCGTTCGACTATACGTTTTGGCATTGGCAGATTTAATACTGAAGAAGAAATTGACTATGTAATTAAAAAGTTCGCTGAAAAAGCTGAATACCTCAGATCTGTATCCCCATCAAACAACGGCACCAGGCAAAAGAAGGGGGAGTATGTTGAAGTATAGAATTATTATGCTGCTTCTTGCTGTGTTTGTTGCTTCAACTTTTTCGCAGGTCAAGAAAACTAAGGATTCAAAGGATAATTACAGCAAAATTGAGCTTAGCTTCAATCTTGGTTACTCAAGACCGCTGCTTGAAGCATACGGTAATAATGTTACTATCAATTCCGCTGAAGACCAGTTGTTTATTGATGGAAAAAGACTGATTGATTCCGATAACTTCGGAACTAATACCGGGTACGGCGTCCAGACTTATCTTAAATACAGCCTGATGAAACGGGGGCGTGTAAAAGCGCTTTTAAATTTGGGATACAATATACTTAAAGGCAATTATCCCGGACCCTCTGATTATGATATAGGTGTAAGGATTCAGTCATTTTCTGTTGGTATTGGCTCAGAGGTCAATCCGCTTGGGCACAATTATGCAGTTTACCCTGCGGTTTTCGGGCTCATGAGAATGAATTTTATGGGCGGCGAAACGTATCATAAAGCAGGGCTCGATTTTTTTAAGGTCACTCCCAGGTACGGTTATACTGCGGGGTTCAAAATGTATTTCAGGGTTAAGAATACTATTGATATGTTTGCCGGTTACAGCTATACTTACGATAATGCCTGGGGCAAACAAACCGGGGATAACGAAGTAACAACTGATAGAACGATCGTTTTCAGAGATGAAAAAAGCTCCTCAAACGGATTGACCGCCAACAGGCGCGTTGCGTATTGGGGATTGTATTTAGGTATGAATTTTTTCTTTAAATAAACTATTTTCGCAAAATCTGAATCAATTTTCAAATAGCGGGCAGCGAGGCAATTTATTAACCTGGTTTTATGAAAAATAGAGCAGCGATTAACAATTAAATATATATTATTATGGCAGATACAAACATAGTTGCACCTGATGTAAAGGTCCCCGAAGTAACTGACGGGATCGCTTTAACAGAAAAAGCCGTTGGCGAAGTAAAAAAAATCATGGCTGAAAACTCCATACCCGCTGATTATGTTTTAAGAATAGGGGTAAAAGGCGGAGGATGCTCAGGACTAAGTTACACTCTGGGTTTTGATGCTGAACTTAAAGATACCGATAAGGTCCTGATGTTTGATGATGTTAAAGTCGCTGTAGACTGGAAGAGTATTCTTTATCTTACCGGCACAACCGTAGATTATACTGACGGGCTGACCGGCAAAGGTTTTGTCTTCAATAATCCCACCGCAAAAAAAACATGCGGATGCGGAAGCTCGTTTGGAGTTTAGTTTATTTTGTTTCTAAACAGCAGGTTTTAAAAGAGAGCAGCTTATATGAAAGATAACAGCAGAAGGAAGTTTATAAGAACTTCTGCCCTGGGAGCAGTTTCCCTTGGGTTATTTTCAAAATTAGATTTACTGAATAATAAATATAATCAAAGCCATACGGCTTTGCAACCTGAAGGAGGTTTTAACAAAATGGCATATGAATGGAAATTCAATCCCCGTCCGTACAGTGATGAAGAAGCGAAAACTCTGTTAAAGGATGTTGTTGACGCAGAAACTACTGACTGGCATTATAATACTCATCATAAAGGATATGTTACTTTCCTTAATAATATAGAAAAAGAGCTTGAGTCAGCTGATCTGGCAAAAGCAAACGGCAACTGGTCTGATATAGGCGAGCTGAAAAGAAGATTTACATGGAACCACTCCGGCGCTTACCTGCATGATGTTTATTGGGATAATATGGGCGGCGATGGGGATATCTCCAAGGGGCCCGATGTTAAAGCAGCTATCGAAGCTAACTTCGGCTCATTTGATAACTGGAAAGCTGAATTCAAAGCATGCGCCGTTTCGGCTAAGTTAAGCGGCTGGGGATTGCTGGTATTTGACAGATTATATTCCGGCAGACTCATTAACGTGCTGGTTGATGAACATCAGTATGGCGCAATTTGGGGCGGCGTGCCGCTTGTAGCCTGCGATGTATTTGAGCATGCATACTACCATAAAGATGGTCCGGGCAGGGTGAAATATATTGATAACTTCATCAATAATCTTAACTGGGCAAGAATAAACGATAGATTTAACAAATACTGCAAATAATATTACATTAATAAACCTGACAGCACATTCTATCTGTCAGGTTTACTATATATAAACCTATTGAAATACAATTTATATTTGGCTAAATTTAGAGGTTTCCTGTTACTGTTTTTTGCTGCTGTATTATTGGTTTCTGCCGGATGCGGCAAGAAAACCAATGATACATCAAATAAGACCGGGGATAATAAGCCCGGCGAATTCGGGTGGAAAGATGATGTTTCTGCATCAAACATCCCTGATTTCCCCGTTAAGGGCAGTATAGGAGGCAAAGAAGTTCAGTTTGCTTATATCAATTTCGAAAAATGGCGCGGTTCAAATGACCATGTGATAAATTTTTCGCTGGTTAAACCGGAACAGAACTGCGGCTACATTGAAAATTTTGAAGGCTTTACTTTGATGAATAAGGGCGCCGAGATCAAACAGGGTCCGTTTGTTAAAGCTAAGTTTGCCGATGACCCGAAAACATTTTCTGCAGGTTTTAAGCAGTCTGGAAATAAGTCAACTGAACCTTGGAATTGCGCGCTGGAAATAGAAAGTATGAACGATAAGACCGTAAAAGGGAAGATCGCGCTTTTCTTCAACGATGCTTCAAAAAGCTGGGTTGCCGGCAAATTCGAAGCGGTTATTTGTAATAATTAGTTTTTGATCCTTAGCGTAGCGCCAAGCCTTGATCCAGTGTAACGGGGGGATGGAAGTATCTCATAGAACGGACATTTTATTAACAACTAAAACCATAGCATGAAAACAAAATTCAAATTATTATTTCCTATTTTCACAGCAATAATTATTGCTGTTTCAGGTTGCGGCAAAACCGATCAGAAAACTGATGGCGACAAAAAAGATTCAACAAAACAAAATACTACAAACCAGAACCAGGTTGCAGGCGATAACAAAACACAGACCAGCACTGACGGTAAGACGAACGAACTGGGCATAAAAGAAGGCATGCCTGCGGATTATCCTAATGATGTTCCGCAGCCCGTAAATTCAAAATGCCTCGGTTCACTCAATACATCTGAAGGTACTGTTGTTACATTTGAATCAACAGATAAACCGAAGGCTATTTTAGCCCCATTTGCTGAAGGTGTGGAAAAAGCCGGCTTTAAAAAGGGCGAAGGCGAAATGATGAGCGATGACGGCGGCATGGTAATGTGGAAACTTGATAAGCGCGAAGTAAGCATTATGCTTGCATGGGATAAAGAAAAAAATAATTCATCTGTTGTAGTAACATATAAATAAAAATAATCTGGCGGGGCAATCTGTTTTTGAATCGGCTTGCCAGATCAATAGAGAGAATTATACTCCACATTAAAATGAATTTTAATAAAAAAATATTGAGCATAGTTTTTCTTCTATGCTCAATATTCATTTTACAGCCCTTTCTTAATGCTGTTTACTCACAGTATCCTGTTGTATTTGTTTCAAGGAATATCACTTCCGGAGGCAGTATATATTACCCGCAGGCAAGCCTGCTGCCGGGTATGGGGCCGTTTTCAAGGACATCTGTTGTTGGAGGCAGACTGCTTGTAAGGGAAGCAAACGGAACTATCCGCGTTTTGGTTGACAGCACCATAAATTTTTCAGGTACTAAACTAATTGATGTATCTGACCCGTGCGTCTACTGGAACGCGTCAAAGTTAGTTTTTGCGGGCATTGAGCACCGCGACAGCAGCTGGAGGATCTATGAGATCCGTGCAGATGGTACGGGATTCAGAAAAATTACCCACAGCAGCCGCAATGTCAGCCTTGCGCAGTTCGGACCCATTGCATACAAATTTGTAAAATACGATGACGTTGACCCATGCTATCTGCCTGATGGCAGAATATGCTTTTCAAGCACCCGTTACCCTGCGCTTTCACAATACACAGGTAAACGTGTAACCAATTTATATATAATCGATACAACCTCGCTTAACCTGCACAGAGTTACTACCGAGCGCAACGGGGCGGATGAGCCAACTATTGACCCTGTTTCAGGAAAAATAGTGTACAGCAGGTGGTGGCTGAATATAGATCACCCATCTATTTTAACACCAAATGGATTGACTCGCGATTCCGCTTTGGCAGTGACAAATGATATTTCCAACATATGGTCTGCAGCGAAAATAAGACCCGATGGTGAAGGGCTGGCATTTTATGCAGGCACAGGAAACCTGCGCTCAGGTCAGAATAATTACCGCCCATCACTTTTGAGTGATGGCAGAATGCTGAGCCTGTTTACTCCAGATAACGCAATGGCGCATACCACCGGAAGCTCAGGCATCAGGTTATTTGATACCGGAAATGGATACGGAACATATGTTATTGGAGTTAATCCTGCAACTATGCAGCTTTATATCAATAACCCGCCATCATATGGCACAATGCAGCCGCCTTATGCATGTGACCCGGTTGAACTTCCGAATAATTTAATACTCATATCATACGCTACTCAGGTTGAAAACCAGGATTATGGATTATACACTGTTAATCTGAACGGCAGCGGACTTACACCTTTTTATGATATTATTGGTAAAATGGAATTGAACGCAGAAGTACTGCTTCCAAAAGCAGTGCCGCCGGTATTGATTGATGGCGTTGTTGATGTTGCTGATGAACTTCCTCCCACACTTGATCCTTCAACATGGTTCAAAGATGGAGGATTCAGGTTTGACTGCGTAAATACTTTCACAAATGGTGATGTTGATCTCCCGATGCAGGATGCACCGCCAATTACGCGATTTGCGAAAATTAATTTCTTTATGAGCTTCCAGCGTCAGGATTCATTGGGGCACGATTCCGCAGTTTACTTTACACAGGTACCGATCTTCCACACCGGGCAGATTGCCCTTGATAACGCGCCTGCGAATGTATCGATGTTCGAGCAGGTGGTTGATTCCGCCGGCAAAGTTTTGCGAGGTTCAAACGGTCAGGTTGCGCACGTTATAGGCATGAACTACGGAAAGCCGGGAACCGGCACGAAGTGCGTAGGATGTCACTCGGGTCACACGCAAATTCCTGTACCCCCCACAATTACTGAAGCGTCTTTCTTTAATACATCAACTTCGGCAGAAGTAACTCAGAGTTCATTTAAATTTGTTAATGACAGTGTTCAGTACCCCGGCAAAAGGGTTGTGGATAGAAAAGCAAGGAATGATTCACTTAGAGTTAACTGGATAGCTAATGGTACAAACAATGAATTTGTGAATTTGAAGTGGAGCATTCCTATTGATGTACGCCATTTAATTATCTATAATATCAGACCAAACGCTTCTAATAACACTAATATCCAGGTAACTGATTGTGAAGTAATATTTTACTTTAACGGAAATGAAGTTGCCCGGGTATTAAGTACCGGTCCTATAGATCCCAACGGCACAACAGTAACTGTACCCGGAATACCTATGATTAATGAAGCTAAAGTGATAGTAAAATCATTCACCGGACTTATAAATGGCGAGAGCAAAGCGGGACTTGCTGAAATTGAAACCAATGCCCGTATATCATACTATGATGTTTTCGGTATTCAGACAATTTCTGAAATTGCAGATAAATTTTCGCTTGGGCAGAATTACCCGAATCCGTTTAATCCGGCTACAAAGATAAGATATTCAATTCCATCCGGCTCCTCTTATTTCGGTAATTTTGTAAGGATGCATGTCTACGATATCACCGGCCGCCGGGTTGCAGTACTTGTTAACCAGGTTCAAAAAGCGGGAGTCTATGAAGTTGACTTCGATGCATCAAATATCGCAAGCGGCATTTATTTCTATAAGCTAACAGTAGACAACAAATTTTCTGATGTAAAGAAAATGGTTGTGTTGAAGTAAGCTTTAATCCTGAGCGGAGCGAAGGATCTCAACTATTAAACCCAAATCACAGTCCCTGCAGAATCTCTTTTCTACTTTCTTTAATCATTTATCCTTATTTTTGAAGATTATGAAAAAGTTTATACTCGCATTACTGCTGCTGTTTCCTGTTTCTATATTATCGCAGGAGCCATCATTTACAATTCTTTGTATTGCCGCTCATCCTGATGATGAAGATGGCGCAGCACTCGCTTATTACAGCTATCTCTACGGTTATGATGCATACACAGTATTCTATACGCGCGGCGAAGGCGGACAGAATGAGATCGGACCTGAGCTTAACGACAAACTTGGCAGATTGCGCGAACAGGAGTGCTATGATGCTGCTAAAATTCAGGGCACAAAAGCATACTTTCTGGGTGAGCTTGATTTCGGTTTTTCAAAAACCGCTAAGGAAACATTTAAAATTTGGGGTGGGGAAGATTCAGTATTAGCGCGCATTGTCTATATGATAAGGGTACTGAGACCCGATGTAGTTATTACAAATCACGATACAATTACAACCAAACCCGACCGGCAGCATGGTAATCACCAGGCGTGCGGAATTACGATATTTGAAGCATTTGATAAAGCCGCTGATTACCGTTATCACCCCGAACAGCTTGTGAACGGTATTGAACCATGGCAGCTGAAAAAGCTTTTCTTCCGCTCATTTGATTCCACCAAAGCAGACCTGTATAAAATTGATATTTCAAAAACAATATCTGACGGTAAAACTACCATTGCGGAAATATCGCGTGACGCGCTTTTTCAGCATAAAACGCAAGGAATGGATAAAGTGTCAAAAGATAGCCCGTTTTTCTTCGGCAACAGGTTCTATCAGCTTGTAAGGAGCGACAGGATGTATCCGCTTGAAGGTGATGACCTGTTTTCAGGGCTTGAGCATAACATGAAATGGAATACTAATGATCTGAAATCATATGAAACGATGTATTCATACAGAACTGTTTCGGCAGAGGACAGCTTAAAAATACTGAATGAAGTGAAAGTTGCTCCCTACAGAAGGATCGGATTGGTAAAAACATATGATAATACTATCGAGAATATCCTGAAGGCCTTTAATGTTCAATACGATACTCTAAGCCCTTTGGCTGTTGAAGTTTGGGATCTGAACAGGTATTCAACAATAATACTTGATATCAGGGCTTACTTAAACAGACCCGATGTGGTAAAATTCAATAAAAGATTCCTGAAATATGCCGAAGGCGGCGGTAACTTACTTGTATTTTACAACAAGCCGCAGGACTGGAACGAAAAAGGAGATTTGGCACCATATCCAATATATATTTCAAGTGAGCGCGTAACCGAAGAAGATGCGGAAGTAAAAGTGCTTGTCCCTAATCATACCTTTTTTAATAATCCAAATGTAATTAACGATTCCGATTGGACAGGATGGATACAGGAAAGAAATATTTATCTGCCATCAGATAGACCGGGTACAAATATCAAAACATCATCTGAATATCAGAGATTGCTGGCAATGCAGGATGATGATGACCCCGTGCCGTCAACATCTTTGCTGTATGCCGGTTATAAGTACGGAACATATACTTATTGTTCACTTGCATTGTACAGGCAGTTGAAAATCTTCCACAAGGGTGCGCTTAAGCTGTTTATGAATATGATATCACAGAAGACATCAAATGAACGTTCAATTGATAATATCAGATAATGTTAACCGATAACAAAGCAGATAAACAGCTTGTAAGGGGAGTATCGCTAAAAGGCGCTACTGCGCTTAATATGATTGATATGATAGGCGTGGGTCCTTTCATTACTATCCCGTTAATTGTTGCGGCTATGGGCGGGCCCCAGGCAATGATCGGCTGGATAATCGGAGCGATTATCTGCCTGAGTGATGGCCTTGTTTGGGCTGAGCTCGGCGCGGCTATGCCGCATGCGGGCGGTTCTTACAACTACCTCAAGGAAATTTACGGAAAAGATACTTTCGGCAAACTTGTTTCATTCCTTTTCATTTTCCAGCTGACCTTCTCCGCGCCGCTCTCGATGGCTTCGGGGTGTGTCGGACTCGCGATGTACGCAAGTTATATTTTCCCCGGGCTGAACTCTACTTATTTTAATTATGACCTGAATCTGCCGCTGCCTTTACTTGGTTCACTTGAAGCTGCAATTACTCTGAATAACGGAACATTTGTCGCGATCGGAGTAGTGCTGCTCGCAGTATTTATGCTTTACCGCAAGGTTGCTTTCATAAGCAAGTTCTCGCAATTCCTATGGGGTGGTGTTATTATCACTGTTGTATGGATAATTGTTTCAGGTATCACAAATTTTGACCCAAAGCTTGCATTTGACTTTCCGCCAAATGCGTTTCATATCGATTCAGCCTTTTTCCTCGGACTCGGTTCAGCAATGCTCATAGCCCTATACGATTACTGGGGATATTACAATGTAAATTTCTTCGGCGGCGAAGTGCAGAATCCGACCCGCAACATACCGCGCGCAATTATTTATTCAATTTTAGCTGTTGCCGGATTATATATTGTAATGAATATCGCCATACTTGGCGTACTGCCATGGCAGGAAGTAAGCGAAACAGCGGGAAGTGATGCAAGGAAATATATTGTTTCGGTATTTATGCAGAAAATTTACGGAACGTGGGCAGGTAACCTGGTAACATTGCTTGTAGTGTGGACCGCTTTCGCATCGGTGTTCTCTTTGCTAATGGGGTATTCAAGAGTGCCCTATGCTGCAGCTGTTGATGGTGATTACTTCAAAGTATTTTCCAAAGTGCACCCCAAACATAAATTCCCGCATGTATCATTGCTGATTTTAGGGGGAGTAGCCATCTGCTTCTGCTTCCTGAAACTTAAAGATATCATTGCTGCACTTGTCGTTATCAGGCTTATGGTTCAGTTTTTAGCGCAGACAATTGGCGTGATATATTTTCGTATCAAAAATCCGCAGCACCCGCGACCATTCAGAATGTGGCTCTACCCACTGCCGGCAATACTGGCATTTATCGGATTTGTTTACGTGCTCTTTTCCCGGCAAAACTTCCAGAAAGAAATTAAATATGCAGTTGTGTTATTAGTTGTAGGGACGGTGATCTATATTTGGCGCGCATGGAGGAAGAAACATTGGCCGTTTGTTCAAATAGCAAATAACAGTTAACAAATAATTACTTTATAGTGCAGCCCTTTTGTTATTTGGTTTTTGCTATTTGTTATTTGTTAAAACCACCATTTCTTTTTCTTCTCTTTCACCTCAACCCAAACTTCATCATTTTCAATTTTTACTTCGTATGTTTCAAGTGTTGCGCTGAGTCCTTTGCACTCGGGCGGTACCTTGCCTGTTTCCAGGCTGAACTGCCAACCGTGTATTGGACAAGCTATGAATAGTGATTCATCCAGGTAGCCCTCATTCATAACATTTGACTGGTTATGCGGACAAACATTTGATACCGCGTATATTTTTTCAGCAACCCTGAATACGGCAATATCGGTATCTTCGGCAATTGTAAATTTCTTCCCGCGCCTGTTGGGCAGGTCAGTTACTTTGCATATTTTTTTATAGCTGGTTTCACTCATAAAGGCAATTTCTTTGGATTCTGTCTGTTATCCCAAATGTGTAAGATCTCAATTGAGTCAATGTTGATCCTGTAAACTATATTATAAGGTTTGGTCACGAACACATGATAACCTTTCTTGTTAACAATTTTGCCGGCATTCGGAAATATTGCAATAGTCTCGAATGCACTATCTAATTGATTGAATATTTGCAGAGGTATTTTATTGCTTCCTGTTTCATCGAAATAATATTTCAGAATATCATATCGGTTTTTTTCAGCTTTCAAGGAAAGGACTATTTTTTCAGCCATTGCAGAATCTTTTTATCAGCCTCTTCTTTGGTTACAAATTCACCTCTCTCAAATTGTTTTTCACTTTCCTCAATTTCTCTTTGCTGCCATTCTTCAAGCACAGGCATAGGTGAATTTATGTTTTCAAGGGCAATTAGAATCAGTTCCAGCATTTTTTCGTCGCTCACAGCCTGTACTTCCCGAACTATTGATTTCTTTAACTCTGCTGTTGTCATAATATTACTTTGGTTTATTTATTTAATATAATAACAATTTAGCGTTTATTTAATTCCATTTTATCGGTAACCGTAAAGCCGCGCTCGGTTTGCTGAACCCTGCAGGTTTCTGTAAACGCGTCATGTTCAAAAAAGAGTATCCAGTTTTCTTTTGTGATTTGCGGCAGGAATTTTTTCTTCTCATCAAGTGTGGTCAAAGGGAATAAGTCATAGCCCATGATATAGGGCAGGGGAATGTGAGACGTCATCGGGAAAAGATCAGCGGTAAACAGCAGGGTATTATCGTCATCTTTAATTTTTACCAGCTGCATAAACGGAGTATGACCGCTGACAGTATGCAGCGAAATTATTTCATCAAATTTAGAATCACCCTCATACAATTTTAACACACCTTTTTTCTGCAGCAGGTCGTAATTTTCAGGCATGAAACTTGCTTTATCGCGCTCGCTGGGATTCTGCCCCCACTCCCAATGCCTTTTCTGCAAATGGTGAACAGCATTCTGGAAAGCAAGTTCAATTTCACCATTTTCGGCAATTTTTGTTGAGCCTCCCGCATGATCAAAATGCAGATGAGTCAATAAAACATCAGTAATATCTTCAGGTTTCAAATTATGCTTTGTAAGTGCATCTTCAAGGGTAAATTTGGAGTGATCCATACCGTATATTGCGTTCAATTTGTCACTTAATTTATAGCCTGCACCATTATCAACTATTATCTTTTTACCATTGCCAATAAGCAACAGTGAACGCATACACATATCAATTCTGTTGCTCTCATCTGCGGGATTGGTCTTAGACCACAACGGTTTTGGTACAACGCCAAACATCGCGCCGCCATCCAGCCTGAATAAACCCGTTTGTATTGAATGTAATTCGTAATTTCCGATTTTCATAAATTCAATTAATAATGAACAATGAGTAATGAGCAATTAAAGCAGCAATAATTACCGTTACAATTTTGAGTTTCTTGATTCTTGAAGTACTTAGAATTGAGTAGAGGATCTTACAGTTTTCATCACAATCCTGTATTAGTGAATCATACATATTCTTATCTATATATTCAGTTGCGTAAAGCAATCTCAGCCAAAAATGTGTTTCCCGTGCTTCTTTGTATGCAATGGATATTTTATGCGAAAAATCTGATTTAGAAATTCCCCCAATGGCTTCTTCAACATTTGCACCAATTGAAGTACCACATCTCAAAATTTGTTTAGAAAGTACAAACTCTTTTTTCTTCGAAACCAGGTATTTGTTCAGGTTAACAATCCTAACTGCGAAATTAAATGATTTATCTCTTATAATATTATCTTTCATTTTATAACCTTTCATTATAATTGTCTAATAAAATTAAATCACGTAACTTGTACTCATTACTCATTACTCATTACTCATTACTAATTACTAATTACTCATTGCTCATTACCCGGCTATTTCTTCCTCTATCTTCGCCAGCTTCTTTGATTCCTCCGACCACTTGTGGTACAGGTCGTTTAGCCTTTCTTTAGCTGTTTTATACTCGGTTGTTTTCTGCGCGGAATTATGATGATCCTTAAAGAAATCAGGATGCGCCATTTCTTTTTCTATGGCTCCTGTTTTTTCTTCCAGCACTTTTATCTCTTTCTCCAGCTTATGAATGCTGTCTTTCAATGGCTTCGCATGCTTGTATATCTTATTGCGCTGTTCCGCTTCAAGCCTTTTCTGTTCTTTGGTTTTCTTCTGCTTTGTAATAACCACCTGTTCATTCTTTGCAGTACCATTGCCTGAAGCGCCGTTCTTTGACTGCTTAGCCATAGATATACCGGCCTTCTCTTCTTCCAGTTTTTCTATGTAATACGAGCAGTTACCGAGATATGTCTTAACATTCTTATTTTTTACTTCAATTATTTTTGTTACTATGCCGTCAAGGAATTCCCTGTCATGCGAAATGATAAGTATCGTTCCGCCGTAGTTATGCAGCGCCGTCATCAGTACCTGCTTACTGTTCATATCCAAATGATTTGTAGGCTCATCAAGTATCAGGAAGTTTGAGGATTTAAGCAGCATGCGCGCCAGCGCTAAGCGTGATTTTTCACCCCCTGAAAGTACCGATACCTGCTTGAACACATCATCACCGCGGAATAAAAAGCTGCCGAGAATGGTTCTTAATTGTTTTCTTACATCACCCGTTGCTACTGCGTCAAGTGTCCCCAGTACATCTGTTGAAGGGTCAAGTGTATCTGCCTGGTGCTGGGAATAATATTCCAGCTCAACCTGGAAACCAAGCTTCCTTGTGCCTGACTGGAATTCCTCTGTGCCTCGTATTATTCTTGCTAATGTCGATTTCCCCGCTCCGTTCACGCCAACCAGCCCTATTTTCTCGCCGCGTTCAAGCTCCAGGTTCAGATCTTTTAATACAAGGTTATCACCGTAACTCTTGGTAACGTTTTTCAGCTCAAATACTTTTCTGCCGCTGTGAGTCGCCGGGGGAAAGTTGAAATGAATAGCTGTTTCTTCATCTTCGATTTCAATCCTTTCAACCTTTTCAAGCATTTTAATTCTGCTCTGTACACTCGTAGCTTTTGATGCCTTTGAGCGGAATCTGGTTATGAAGCGCTCCTGCTGTTTTAAATATTTCTGCTGGTTATCGTAACTCTTAAATAGCAGCTCTTTTCTTATATCTCGCTCCTGCACGTAATAAGAATAGTTGCCCTTATATATAGTAACTTTGCCGGCGTAAATTTCAATTGTTTTGTTAGTTATGGTATCAAGGAATTTCCTGTCATGCGAGACAAGAATTATCGCGCCTTCATATGACTTCAGGAAATCTTCAACCCAAATAAGCGATTCAATATCAAGATGGTTCGTTGGTTCATCAAGCAGCAATACCGATGGCTGCTTAAGCAGCAGCTTCGCAAGCGCTATGCGCATCTGCCATCCCCCGGAAAATTCATCGGTCAGCCTGTCAAAATCCTTTGTGTGGAAACCCAATCCCTCGAGTATCTTCTCGATATTCGATTTTATTTTAAAGCCATCCAGCACTTCAAACTTATGCTGAAGTTCGCCGTAGGTTTCCACTAGGTCCATATATTCATCCGAAGTATGGTCAGGGTGTGTTTCAAGCTCAAGTTGTACCTGGTCGATTTCATCTTTTAAGGCTGAAATATCGCCAACACCTGAATAAACCTCTTCGTAAATGGTTTTGCCAAGGAACGTAATACCATCCTGCGGCAGGTAGCCAATGGTTGTGTGCTTGGAAACGGCAATTTCACCCTTATCTGACTCGATTTGGCCGTTAATTACCTTTAGCAGGGTCGATTTACCCGCCCCGTTTGAGCCCACAAGCCCAATTCTATCCCTTGGGTTCACTATAAAGGATAGGTTTTCGAACAGCTTCTTTGAGCCGAACTGTACCGTAACATCTGCGACTGATAGCATATTCCGGCAATTTAGCTTTAATACTTTTAACTTTCAGTAAACTTATTTTTCTCACATTTATGGGAACAAATTACATTATTTTACATATAAATAAGTAAGAAAGTTCAAAAAAACAAAGTTATCAGCTTTACAAATCAGGTTTCTAAAGGAGAATTACCATGAGAAATATCACGAAAAAAATTATGCTGCTTGCCGTGCTTCTGGCAATAATGATCCCATCAATATCATTTTCACAGAATGATAATGATGATTTCAATATGTCGTACAGTGTTTACAGCAATAATATGTACGCCTCAGGTGATGAGGTTACTATAAATGTCTATGCTTACTACCTGCGCAAAAACGCGGAGTTCAATTTTAAAATTTATAAAATAAATGATATTGAAGGATTTTTTTCAAGGCAGACCTCCAATTATCAGATAGATGTTTTAAGCAAAGACAGCTTAAATCTACTCGGCTTATGCGATGAAGTCGACAGCTTTAATAAACGCATGAAGGTTGAAGGCGATAACGATTATTATTACAGCTATGAAACCATCACGTACAAACCAAAACAAAAAGGTGCGTTTGTTGTAAGAGTGGCTTACAAAAATAAAGTAGCCTATACAGGCTTCTTTGTTACCGATATTGGTACAATTACAGAGGCATCAAACAACGCGCTATTGGCATATACTGTTGATAGAAAATCTGGTGAGCCTTTGAGCGATGTTGACCTTTCATTCTTTATGGGACAAAGAAAAATTGGAGTTGGTAAAACAATGCGCGGTTTGTTCTATAAGGATGTGAACCAGGAAGATAGAGACTATGCTGCTGCAAACAATGTTGCTTACCCGCTAATTATCGGCAGAAAAGGCGATGATATCGCCGTATCTGATCCGTACCTGTATTTTGGTTATGGCGCGAATATGTACAGTGTTTATATTTATCCAAGCCAGCCTGTGTACAGACCCAAATCAATTGTTGAGTTCAAAGGCGTTATACGTAAAGCAAATAACACGGGATTTGAGAATTACCCCGAAAAAGATCTAACCGTGCGTATTAAAGACTCTCGCGGTGCGGAAGTTTCCAAACAGGTGTTAAGAACAAATTCCAACGGAAGTTTTTCAGGTTCATACGAAATTGAAGAGAACGCTGCGCTGGGTGATTATTATATTTACGCTGAGCTTGAAAAGGGTCAGCAGTACACAGGCACCTTTGCCGTTGAAGAATACAAAAAACCTGAGTACAAAGTAGGCATTACACTTGATAAAGATCAGTACTTAGATAGCGAGAGCATTAAGGGCGTTGTAAACGCCGATTATTATTTCGGCTCACCCGTTCAGGATGCTGAAGTTGAGTATAATGTGTACAAGCAGACATTTTACAAACCATGGTGGTACTTCAGTGAGTATAAATGGTGGTATGAAGATTATTACGCAACACAGGATGATAACCAGAAATATAACAACGCTGATTTTATCTTCAGCGGAAAAGGTAAGCTTGATAAAGAAGGCAGGTTTGACTTCGATTACCTGGTGAAAGAGGACTTTAAATCCAAATACAATAGCTGGTGGTATTGGGATAGAAATGCTACATATGAAACTGACTATATGTATATCATTCAGGCTAAGGTAACCGATAAATCAAGAAGAGAAATTTCTTCGACCAAGACAGTTTATGTTACCAGGTCAGATTTCTTCATGACATCAAAAGTTGATAAGTACATGTATAAACCTGATGAAAAGATAAATGTTGAAGTACGTGCAATGGATTTTGCCGAAAAACCAAAACAGGTTAACTTTGAAGCTGTTGTTAACAGGCTTACATGGACAGGCTACCCTGATTACAAACAGAGCAAAGATTATGTTACAACCGTAAAAGGCAGCACAAATGATAAAGGTATCGGTAATGTTAGCTTTGATGCCGCTGGCGAAGGGTACTATTCAATCGAAATAAATTCCTACGATAGTCGCGGTAAAAAAGTCACCGATAATACTTACTGCTACGTTTCCAAAGGGGATATGTGGTGGTGGTACAATGAATCAGGCACAGTGCAGATCTTCCCCGATAAAGACAGCTATAAACCCGGCGAGATATGCAAAGCGCTTATTGTCACAACAACACCGGGCGCTAATGTGCTTATCACTACGCAGAATGATAATATTTTAACCTACACAGTAGAAAAAATTGAAGGCACATCAAAGCTTGTTGAAATAACAGTCGGTGAAAACTCAAGTCCCAATTTCTATATTTCAGCCGCATACGTCAGCAACGGGCAGTTCTATTCCGCAAGCAAATCAGTGATGGTAATGCCGGAAGAAAAATTCCTTACAGTAAATATTGCCACAGATAAAACATCATATAAACCCAAGGATGACGGCACTGTAATGATAAAGGTCACAGATGCGGCAGGAAATCCCGTGCCCAATGCCGAGGTATCGCTTGGTGTAATTGATGAAAGCATTTACGCGATAAAACCTGATAATACAAAGGATATAAAGAGCTTTTTCTATGCGCCTAAGTGGAATACGGTTAGCATTCATTACAGTAATGCATACTCATATTACAGCTATTCACGGTTTATAACTATTTACGAAAGGTTTGATGTAAAATCACTTAAAGAAGGTGAACTGGGCACAATTAAAGGTAAACTTACCGATAAGAACGGCAATGCCATTGCCTACGCTACCATTGTGATTGATGGTGATTTTGTAGCGGCAACTACCGCTGATGATGGTACGTATGAATTCAAACTACCCGAAGGCAGTTATACTATCGGAGTGGTTCAGCAGAAAAAATCAAACGAAAGTGAAAAGGAACTTAAAGTTGTTAAGGGACAGGTAAGAGAAGTTAATCTAAAAAGCAGCTCAAGCGGACTTGTTCTTGATAATATCACACAGCAGGACCAGGAGACTGTGCTCAGCGGTCAGCTGAATCTTCGCAGCGGCAGAATGGATGATATGCAGAAATCAACTGAAAATGCCCCAAAAACCGAATCCAAAAAAATGAAGCAATCTCTTGATGGTGACGGCTTCTATGACAGCAAAGATAAATCAGGGATAGAATTAGGTAAAAATCAGGATGAATTTGTTGAAGCTGAAGTACGAAGTGATTTCCGCGATGCGATCTACTGGAATCCCTCTGTTATGACAGATGCAAGCGGATATGCTACTGTACAGTTTAAATTTCCTGATAACTTGACATCTTGGACGCTTACTTCAAGGGTAATTACCGGCGATACCAAGGTCGGACAACAGGTTAATACTGTAATTACACGCAAAGATCTGCTTGTTAGAATGGAAACACCGCGCTTCCTGCAGCAGGAAGATGAAGTAACAATTTCTACTATCATACATAACTATCTTGAAACAGAAAAGACTACAAAGCTTACATTTAAAGCTGAAAACGTCGAGATAATGGGTGATGCCGGTGAGCAGACTATCACCATGGGTAAGAATGAAGAAAGACGCATTGACTGGAAGATAAAAGTTACAAATCCAAACGGATTTGCAAAACTCACAGCAACTGCACTCACAAATGAGGAATCAGACGCGGTTGAAATTAAGATACCGCTTCAGCCGCATGGCTTGCAGCTTGCAAATTACCAGGCAATGGATATTTCTGACCCCGAAAAAACAGATTATAAATTTGTAACTATACCTGAGTATACCGATCTGCGGAGCACTAAGCTGACGCTTAATGTCGCGCCATCACTTGCAGCAACAATGCTTGGCGCACTTGATGAGCTTGTTGGTTATCCGTACGGCTGTGTTGAGCAAACCATGTCGCGTTTCCTGCCAACTGTAATTGTAGCAAATGCGTTTAAGGATCTGAATGCCCCTATCAGCGAAGCTACGCAGAAAGATATGCCCAAAATGGTTGAGGCCGGCTATAACAGGCTGTACTCTATGCAGCATTATGATGGCGGCTGGGGCTGGTGGACAAATGATCAGTCACACCCGTTTATGACATCATATGTAGTTTACGGTTTAACGCTGGGTGATAAAGCAGGCTACCCCGTTAAAAAAGATGTGTTAAGCAAAGGAATAAAAGCAATTAAATCACAACTGAAGGAAAAAAACCTTGAAGCTACAACAAGAGCTTATATGCTGTATTCACTTTCATATGCTGAAAATACCGATACAAAACTCTTCGAAGAGCAGTTCCAGATACTTAGTGAAACTGAGATGAATGATTATTCAATCGCGCTGCTATCGATGGCTGCAAGGAATGTTGGTAATACCGCAGCAGCCGATAAATATTCAAAGATGCTCTTATCGCATGTGCAGGATATGGGTGAATCCGGTTCATACTGGGGCGGAAAGACCTGGCATTACACATGGCAGGATGATAAAGTACAAACAACCGCAATGGCTGTAAAGGCTCTGCTTATGGACCCGGTTAGCTTAAAGGATAACCCCGAACTTATGAACAAAGCAGTTCGCTGGCTGATGCAGCAGCGCCAGGGCGGCGGCTGGTGGAATACTCAGTCAACTGCGTTCATTATTTACGCAATGGTTGATTACCTTAAAACATCAAAGGAGCTTGAACCTGATTACAATGTAAAGATATCAGTTAACGGTGAGCTCATCCTTGATAAGAAAATGACCAAAGCCGATGTATTTGAAAAGGACCTGAAGTTCGTTATTCATGGTTCTAAGCTTAAAGCAGGGCAGAATGATATCAAGATCGAGAAATCTGGAGCAGGTAAGGTTTATGTATCAAGTGACCTGAGGTATTTCACCAGCGAGGGCGTTATTCAGCCCCGCGAGAATGGATTTAGGGTACACAAGGAATATTTTAAACTTGAGAAATATTCAAAGTATAATGATGAAAAGATAATTTATCAGAAACGTTACTTTGGCGGTGAAGTAAAATCAGGAGATGAAATACTTGTAAAGGTTAGAGTAGAAGCAAAAGATAAGGATATGCAGTATTTCATGCTTGAAGACCCGATTCCCGCAGGTTGTGAAGTGATAAAGGATGACTGGGCATATACAATTGAAGATGAAAAGGATTACACAGGGTATGATTACTACTGGTGGAGATGGTGGTACGCTGATAAAGATATCCGCGATAACCGCGTGACATTCTTCGCAACCTACCTGTATGGCGATACATATGAGTTCACCTACATTATGCGCGCGCAGATTCCGGGTAAGTATAACGTTATTCCCGCAACGGGAATGTTAATGTACTATCCAGATGTAAGGGGCTCAAGCGAAGAAATAAAAATTGAAATTACTGATTAAGCTATAAAATTCCCCTCTCGAGAGGGGTGGCTTCACCGATGGTGAAGATTGCTTGTCCCGCAGCGGCGGGAGGGGGTGTCAAAAGAACAAGGGGCTGCGACCCCTTGTTCTTTTTCTCTCAGCATATTACAACATGTAAATACATAACAAGGGGCTGTGTGAGTTTGTCGAAAAACCTTGTTAACCCCGGCTTTTAAGCCGGGGATTTTGAGATTCTGAACTGGAATTGGGCTTTAGCCCTGACTCAACCATGATAAATCAATGTTTTGAGACAGACTGTTTGTGCCCCTTGTTTCGTTAATAATTGAATAGCAGAGTCCACTGTTAAGTTACTCTGCTTTCTTATTTACATTTAACATTTCGATTATTCATAACTTATCAGTATTTTTGGAAATTAAAAAATAAATTACCTGGCTTAGTTATGAATGGAACATTACATCACGTTGAAATCTATGTATCTGACCTTAACAAAACCACAGAGTTTTGGAAGTGGCTTCTTACAGAAAAGTTTTCTTATGAAATATCCCAGAAATGGGATTTCGGCATCAGCTTTTTACTAGGTGATACATACCTGGTTTTTGTGCAGACCGAAGAAAAGTACCTTAAACAGTCCTTTAACAGAAAAAATACAGGATTAAATCATTTGGCGTTTCACTCGGATTCTAAGGAATTTATTGATAATCTTACTCTTGAATTGAAGAGTAAGGGTGTCAACATCCTTTATCCGGATAAACATCCATATGCGGGAGGTAAAGATTATTATGCGGTTTTTTTTGAGGATCCTGACAGATTTAAAGTTGAAGTTGTGTTAACAGCAAATTAACAAACTGAATTCGTTAACGATGTTCATAGATCTCCTTCACTTCTTCGGCTCCAGGCCCGGATTCCCCGTATCCAGAACAAATTTCCAGTTACCATCCTTATCTTTCTTCCATATCGATACATAAGTTCCCCGGATTGATTGCTCAACTCCTTTTTCATCCTTATACACGGCGGTATACAGACCGTAAGTATATCCCATTTCCCCTGAAGTGCTGACATCCGCGTACAGCGGTTCCCACGTTAACTGGAAATTACTGTCGCCCTCTTCCATAAACTTTTTAACAGCATCATACCCCACTACAGGCATCATAAAAGGTCTTAACAGAACCCCGTTTTCAGCTGTGTAAGCTATAAAAGCCTCTTTGACCCCCTTTGCTTTGGAAAGATTTGAAAAATCAATGTCAGCTTTCTTTAGAGCCTCAGCATTTTGATCCTGCGCAAGTATATTCATACAAATAATTGAAGGTAATAAAATTAAGAATTTTATCATAGTTTTATGGTTATTTGTATTATTAGACAATGAGTGAAAGGGGAGTGTGACAGCGGGGTCAATTATTAAATAACAATTAACCTTCCTCCTGCGGAGTAAGGTTTCGTCCGGCTTTGCCGGACTCAACAATTATCAATTATCAACTGTCAATTGTAAACTATAAACTATTCACTGATAACTTCATCTTTTATTCCATACTGCCGTTGAGCCATTCTTTGCTTTTTAGTTTTTGCCACCACCATTAATAGTATCGGGAAATCAAGCATGAAGGCGAATCCTACGATCAGCAATATGAATGAAGTCATGTGATTTTCAAAAAATCCTTTAACCTGCGATTGGGCAGGATCTTTGGAATAGTAATAAACTTCATGCACTTCGCCTTCATTGTAACCAAGGTCACTTTCAGAAGCGTCGTATTCAACATAATACACATATGGTTTGTAATTACCGTTTACTTCTGAGAAAGTCACATATGCTTTGCCGAGTCTTTTTTCTTCAATTTTAGTAATTTTGCATGTAATAAGATTGCATTCCTTTAAAAATGCATCTTCTTTCTGGTAAAAGTAAACTCCCAGTATAACCAAAACAACTGATACACTGAGCATACCGAAAGCGATATACTTCAATATTTGCGGAGCGTTTCGCGGTGAGGTTGACATTTTTTTAATTATTTAATGTTTGATTTTCTGTTCTTCTGCTTCAGCTTTTTTAGCGAATTTCATAAGCAGCGGAGCTGCTATGAATGAACATACACCGATAAATCCGAAAATTGCCGCGATCATTACATCGCCGCCCATGCTATCTCGCGAAAGGAAAAATATCAGCGCAAGCGCAAGGAATATCGTTGCCGAAAGCATCTCTATCAGCGCGAATATTTTCAGGAATTTCGATTTTGGCATAGTTGAAAATGAGCTTTATTTTCGGATTATTACTGGTTACAATTAAAGCTCTTTTAATTCAGAAAAGCTCACTTTGTCTTATAGGTTAGGGGTAAAACAGGAAATTCAAGCAGGCCGACAGGACTGTCCCTCCATCCCCACCATTTTTCTTTTGAACAAATACAATACATCAATTCTTGAATTTCATCATGGGTGGGTGTATTAATACTGCTTGACCCTACGATATTATTTAATTCTTCTTTAAATGATAAATATTTATCCCTGACAACAGTAATTGCTAGATTGGAAAAAAGAGGTGGATTGATCTTTCGCAGCCATTCATATGTTTCTGTCAATAATGTTATTTCATTATTATTATGACATATAGGATCTAAGCCCGACAAATCCGAAGCAAACTTTTGATAATCATGGGGGGTTGAAACAAAAAAAGCGCATCTGTGTTTTATTCTTTGAGTATACAATGCGTGAAAAACAGCCATGCCCATTTCTAGGGGCATATTAAACCTAGCAAAATTATCAGAACCTTCTCCTTTACTCTTCGAAAAATCATGAATTGAATAATTACAATTAGTTATTGCTTCTATTAAATTATCGAGTCTTGATTTATCTGGCATACTCAAGTCTTTGGCGCATACGGGAATTAAACCAGCCGCAATTACTGCAAAATGTATAGCATTTGACAAAGGCTCAAAATCTTCATCATATGGATAATTCATAAATACTTGAAAGGCCTGAAAGGCTTGTAAATTATTTTTCAAATTTATCTCTCCTGACCTTCTCTGCCTCGATTGCAACGCTTAATATTAAGCTCCGTATTAATTTTGATAGTGAATTCTTAAATAAATTTTCATTTTTCCAATCTGAAAAATCAATATATACTCTTTTCGATAACATTTCTTGAATAACAAAAGAACTAGAATCGTTTATTGATTTATCCAGTACTATTGGAAACAAAAAACTTGTATTTGTCCTTTTCTCCTTAAGTAGTCCAAATTCAATTTCGTTTTGTACCCATTTACTACTTACAGAATTTTCTGAAAGTATTAAGATAAGTTTATCGTACTGGTTCATTGCTTCCTGTATTCTAGTCACTATTGGATCTCCAGCCTTTAAGTTTTCAGGGGCAAACCAACATCTTATTCCTGCATTCGTTAAATTATCATAGATTTTTTTTGCAAATTTTCCGTCTTTTTCGTTATATGAAATAAAACAGGAATAAAATTGATATGAGTTGCCAAAGATACTCTTAAAGTTGCTAATTATATTCTCTGGAATTCCTGCTCCACTCAAAAATTTAACATCAATATTGCCTTCAGAATTTAACAAAGTGTCTATTCCAATAGTAGATGGTGCAGCGTGAATGACTGTTTCTAATCCGGTAACCTGACTTAAATCTATGTCTGCGAAAATATTGTAGCTAAATTGTGATTTAAGGAAATTACTCTTGGCCAAATCAGTAGAATTGAATATTGTAAAACTGATTAAAGAATTGCTCAAATCACTTTCCAAAAGTTCGGTATTATCGAAAATGGTTTCATTGATGAATGTTTCATCAAAAATGCAATTATTTATATTTGAGAAAATAAATTTGCTTGAAACTAAGTGAGATAATTTAAAATTAGAGTTCTTTATTAGCGCATTAGAAAAATTACAATTTTCAATATAGCTATCTTTGAATGACACATTAGTCAGTTTGCTAGAAGTGAAATCGGAATCTAAAATCAAAGAATCAGTAAAGTCAATGTTATCCAATTGCATTTTCGAAAAATCACTTTTTTTAAAAGTTTCATTTCTTAAGTCAATCTTAACATCAAGGTTTTCTTTGCGCCATTTGTTCCAAGTTTTAGCCCCTTCCTTCAGAAGTGTCAATATTTTTATTCTATCCATAAAATATTAATTTATTAAATATATTCATTTTATATTAATTTATCTCGCCAAATTCCTCTTCCAGCCCTTATACTTTGTGCGTTTAACAGGTGAGTCTGCGAAGGTTTTTGCAAACTGTTCTTCTGTAAGCTCTAAAGTCCCCTCCTTGGTAAGTCCCTGAATCGGTTTCTCGGTGAGGGGGTTGGGGGAGGTCGCTTTCAATTCTTCTACATTTCTTTCATCTTTAAGTATCTTTGATATTTCCTGTAATGGCCAAAATCCCCTTTCCTCAGTCACGTGATTATACTTAGGTGAGTTATACGGACACACATCCTGGCATACATCGCAGCCGAATATCCAGCCGTCTAAGTTAATTTCAGGTGGAATATCACCGCGATTTTCAATCGTCTGATATGATATACATTTATTGGCATCTACAACATATTCGCTTTCAATTGCACGGGTTGGACAGGCTGAAATGCACAGCGTACAGCTTCCGCACATATCTTCAATCGGTGTATCGTAAGTCCCGAAATCAATATTGGTAATAATTTCACTCAGGAAAAACCATGAACCGTAATCGGGATTAATTATGTTAGTATGCTTACCCATCCATCCAATACCTGATTTTTGAGCCCATACTTTATCCATCACAGGACCGTCATCAACATAACTCTTCAATAGAATTCTTTCCTTTACTTTCAATTCAGGAGCCGGTAGTGAGATGTTATTCAAACTTTTAGATTCAGCCAAAATCTCAGAGGTATTGCTCCCCTCTCCTTTTAGGAGAGGGGTAGGGGGTGAGGTCAACACAATTACCTCACACAACTCCTTCAGCTTCTTCTTTAAAATTTTGTGGTAATCCTTACCCCATGCATACCGTGAAATTTTGGGTTTGCTTTCGTCATGCTCAAAGGGAGTGTAATAATTGAAAGCAAGCGAAATTACGCTCTTTGCTTCAGGCATTATATTCCGGATGTCTTTTCGCTTTTCGAATCCGCGCTCTATCCATGCCATATCAGCCTGTTTGCCTTCATCCAGCCATTTGCGCAGCTTTTCGGACTCTGCTTCAAGCGCCTCATACTTAGCGAATCCGCATGCAAAAAAACCAAGCTCTCTGGCTTTTGATACTATTGAATTTTTAAATGATTGGTCTGTAATATTCATTTTTTGTGGACAAACTAGATTCATGTCACCCTGAACTTGTTTCAGGGTCTGCCAACCTACACGATAATCAACAATTTTATAGTTAATGCAGAATTAAGTCAGGTATTTTATTCAAAAAAGTGCTTCGCCAAAAAAACTTGTTTCTTTATCTTTATGGTTACTTTTTAATTTGCAGGTATGCTAGAAGATGCTGAAACAAGTTCAGCATGACAATCAAATTTGTTCTACGGTTCCTTCTTTGGCGGGGGAGCGATCTTGATCGAACGAATTACAGCATCCACCATCAGCTGGTACTTTTCCATCATAGCCTGTGATGCGTAATCAACATTCACCTGAATGTTCTTTGCTCCGGTTGGATCAGTGAACAGGTAATACTTCGTGGAAAATTTCTTGCCGCTTGCTTTTATTGGGTCAGTTACATAACCAACCACCAGCGAATCATCCATCTGGAATGGATTCTTGTACGTAGCTTTATTATACGCGCTGTGCTGCGGGTCGTCGATCAACAGGAACATATTCACTGCTCCGGGGTCTTCACTCAATGAATCAGTTGCAAGTATAATACCGCTGAACTCTTTCTGGTTCATATTAACTGTCCTGTTATCAATAAGCTTCCATCCTTTCGGGAACCAAAGCTTTAAACCAACTTCGTTCTCATCATATGAAGCCTTAAGTGAATCCGGTATCTGGATCCTGTTGGTATCCCTCAGATTCTTGGTCAGGTTAGAATCGTTGTTAACTTTGTTCGTATCGTTAAGCTTGCTTATGTTTGTATCCTTTGTGTTATCAACAGGACGTTTAATATTTGGCGTAATTGTTTTCTTTTGTATCTTCGGCCTTACGTCCTTAGTATTATCCTTAACTTCCTGTTCCTCAAGAAGTCTCTGCTCTTCTTCTTTTATCTTGTCTATATCCGGCGGATCGAACTTCGGCATTTCAAGATCTTCAACAACTACTATGCGCTGATTGTTTTCGCCATTATGTTTTTCTTCTTTTGGAACAAGTGTCTGGTACATTACAAACAGCAGGAAGAAATGGAATATTATTGAGCCTATAAGACCCTTGCGGGTGTTGGGCTGGTATAATTTTTTCAAAACAAGGAAGTCGGTTCCGGGTCTTGTACTCAGGTTATATATCTCATCCGGTGTCAGCTCATGCGGTTCTGCTGCGGCTGATTCTATTACAAAGGGTTTTATATGATCCTGAACATTAATGTTCTTCTGTTCATCAGTTGCTGTCTCAGGTTTTACCGCGGGTTTGTTAATATTATCTTCAAGCTCCTTTGTTGTAACCTTTTCTATCGTCTCAATTCCAACGTCAGGTCTTCCTTTTATTTCGGTTTTTTCCCCGGTTTTGGTCTCAACTATAGTGGCCGGTTTTTCAAAAGTATAATCTTTTTTACTCCTGAACTCTGAGCAGATTGCGATCGTTATATCAGCAAAACGGCTTTCAACCACAACATTCGGGTGAGAGCACGTATTTCGTATTGCACCATGTTCATTTGAACTGTTGAATATACAGTCAATATTTATACATCTCAAAAACTTGCCGTTTTGGTGCTGTTTATCGCCCTTTTCTGTATTATTTATTATCTCTTTATCTTCCAATAAAACTGTTTACTATTTAAATCACAATATGTTCATTTATGTTTCAGAATCACTTTCCCGGCTTACAAATTTATCTTATTCATTATTAATAATTTAGTCAAAATTTCACGTAATTTCAAATAGCCTAAACTAATGAATTTACAAATTTTGTGTTTTTAAGCGTTCTTTTATCAAATATCTGCTGGTTACAAGCAGCATTATTCCTCCAATTAAATTGGATGCCACTACAAGGAACATAGCTTTCTGCAGATCGCTTGCGTCAGAAACTATCCCGATAAGTGCGGGAGCCGGGGTTGAACCGATCAAATGGACAGTGAACAGATAGAACGCGAAAGCTGTAGCTTTAAGTGAACCCGGAACGATATCCTGTATCAACGCAACCATAGGCCCGTAATAGAACGTCATCAAATATGTTGCAAGAACAAGCGTGATCAGCAGTAGTATTTCATTGTGTGTTGTCAACGTTATGTACATCAGCGGAGTAGCAAGAATAAAAGCAATTGCCATCGCAAGTGATCTTGGCTTTTTGTATTTATTATATAACAGATCACTAAAGTACCCGCCTGAATATATACCGATAGGTCCGCCAATTATGACCGCCAGCCCTATAGTTATTGAAGCCTGGTCAACTGAATAATTATGGAATCTTATAAAGAATTGTGTCATCCAGCTTATTATAGCTGATGAAGTGAAAGTGAGCATTATTCCGGAAAGCAGTGTTAAAATATAAGCAGGGTTTTTAAACAGCTGCAGGATGTTGGTTCTGTTAACCTCCGAGGTGTTCTTATGCTCATGCTTTACTTCTTTGATCCTTAAAGAAGTAAGCGCAAGAATAATGCCGGGTATGGCTACTATAAAAAAGCATGCTCTCCATCCAAGCTTTGAGCCAAGCACACCCGCAAGTATCATTCCAAGCGTTCCGCCAAAGAACATACCAAGGTGAAAAATAGAGCTTGCGCGCGCGCGTTTTTCGAGCGGGAAATTATCCGCTATAAGCGAAGTTGCGGCGGGAGCGTATGACGCTTCACCTATACCAACAGCCGCGCGTGTGAATAATAGCTGAGTAAAATTCTGGACTAATCCGGTTATAAAGGTTGCTACTGACCATATTGCAACACCCATTGCGATAATGTTCTTCCGTACCCATTTATCAGCAAGTATCCCAAGGGGAACCGAAAATGAAGCATGAATTATCATGAACACTGTTCCTATCAACCCAAGCTCAAAATCGCTAAGGCCGAAATCAGTTTTCAGAAAACTGAACAAAGGAAATACTACCTGCCTGTCGAAATAATTGATAAATTCAATTAAGGTTAATACAAGCAGTATCTTCGAGGGAGACTCGATTTTTTTCAAGCCGCTAAATTATCCTCTTTTACCTTTTAATATACGCTTATTAATGTGAATATTGTTTAAGAAGCTCAGTAAGCAATCTTACGCCGTATCCGGTTGCGCCCGGAGTATGATAATCTTCCGTTGACTCGCCCAGACCCATTGCCACGCTTGCGATATCAATATGAGCCCATGGATATTTATCCTGCACAAATTTCTTCAGGAATATACCGCCCATAATTGTGCCGGCCTGCCTTGCAGGTCCCGCATTCTTAATATCAGCTATCTCACTCTTCATCAATTTGTCATATTCATTATAAAGCGGCAATTCCCATACCCGCTCATATGTCTTTTCGCCGGCTGCGAATATTTTTTTGTTAAGCTCCTTATCGTTACCCATTAATCCGGCAAGTAAATGACCGAAACATATAATTGCAGCACCGGTTAATGTGCAGAGATCTATTACAGCTTTAGGCTTATAGTTAGCTGCATATTCAAGCGCGTCCGCAAGTATCAGGCGGCCTTCAGCATCAGTATTATCTATTTCAATTGTAATGCCGCCGTAACTCTTAATAACATCGCCCGGTTTGTATGCGCCTGCATCAGGCATATTTTCAACTGCGGGAATTAAACCTATAAGGTTCATTTTGTATTTCAGCCTTGCAATGGATTCAAATGCGCCAACAACAGCGGCTGCGCCGCCCATATCCATCTTCATAGCGTCCATTCCCGCTGCGGGTTTAATTGAAATTCCGCCTGAATCAAATGTAACGCCTTTACCAACCAGTACTACCGGCTTTTCTGATTTATTGGCGCCGAAATACTGCAGAATCAAAAATCTCGGGGGATTTACACTGCCTTTCCCTACATTCAGCACTCCGCCCATATTAAGCTGTGCTATTTTCTTTTCATCAAATACGGTTACCTGGTAACCTGCTTTTGCAGATGATTTCTTTACGTACTCAGCAAATTTATCAGGGGTTAAAAAGTTCGATGGTTCGTTCTCAAGCTCTCTTGCCACTATTGCAGCATCACAGATAACTTTTGCATCCTTTAACGCTTCTGAAGCTTCGCGGGTATATTTGGGTGAATCTGTAAAGAATATAACTTCATTGAACGGTGCAAAATCATTTTTTGCGTGGTATTTTTTGGGTGAATACTGTGTTAAAAATACACCTTCGCATATTGCCTGCATTATATCATAATGAGAAGCATTGGTAACGCTTTTTATGTATGCAAGGTCCGGTACTTCAAATCCAACCGATGTAAGCTTCATAGCATTAAGCCTTTTTGCTGCCGCTGCGTATGATTTCCTTATTGACTCAAGTGTAACTTCTTTTGAATTACCCAAACCAATGACCATTAATCTTTTGCTTCTGTTATCAGGTCCAAGGTAGGTTAATATTGATGTGCTTGATTTTGCCTTAAAATCATTGGTCTCTATTAATGTATCAAGTGTACCTTTGAAGAGTGTATTTAACCAGTGCATTTTTGTTGAAACCTGGTCTTCAAAGGTTACCGATGAAACTATATCGGCTTTTATATCCTTGATCTTCTTTACATCATATTTGATTTTCATTTATATCTCCGCGTAAAATAAGTTTTATATTTTAATTTTTATTGATTTATTTTTATTGTTATTTACTATTTGCTATTTGTCTTAAAGATATTTTTCCGCCTTCTCAGTAACTTCCTTTTCCAGCTTCTTAATATCGCCGCCCACAACAAATGCCCCTGAAGCATTTTTATGTCCGCCGCCCTCAAATTCTTTGGCAAGCTCGTTCGAAAAAACTTTATCTTTTGAGCGGAAGCTTAGCTTCACGCCGCGTTGGGTCTGGGTCATTACGATACCAAGCTCAACTGTTTCAAGGCTCATCAAATGCGAGCTGAATCCTTCAATAGCGTATTCATCTGTGGAAGTCTCTTCAAAATCTTTCTGCAATACTATTGAATACGCAAGCTTGCCGTCATACATCATATTTACATTGTTCAGAAACCTGCCAAGCAGGTGAAGCCTGCCTATTGTTGCTTTATTATATACTTCTGAATAAATTTCGTATGGATCGAGTCCATATGTCAGCAGGTCGGCTATTATAGTATGCGTTTCCTCATCAGTACGGTTGAATTTAAATGAACCGGTATCTGTCATTATGGCTGTGTATAATGCCAAAGCCATATCACGGGTGATCACTTTCTTGCCGCCATCAGATGCTTCTATCTCTTTAAAGAACCTGTACAGCATTTCTCCCGTTGCGGGGGAATCTGTATCAACTATATATTCATCAAACTGCTCAGGGTTAAAACCCAGGTGATGATCTATCAGTATCTTTTTTGCTTTACTTGCCTGTATGTAAGGAGCCAGTGTTCTTACACGCTGGAATTCATTGGTATCAAGTATAAATATCACGTCGGCATTTAAGATTTTATCCTTATGCCTCGCTTCATTAAATTGCTCAATCACGCGCTCCTTATCAAGGAATGTGTAATTATCAGGCGTAGGGGAGTAGTTTAAAATTCCGGCGTTTTTGCCAAGTGACTTCAAATATAACTGTAGAGCAATTTCACTGCCTATTGAATCCCCATCGGGGTTAACGTGGCTTGTTAATATAAACTCTTGATTATTATTAATTAAACTAACAATATCCCTATTCATCATGTCAAAAAAGTAATATAATTAAAAAATAAGGATTTAGCAATGATTTTTTATGATTGAATGCCAGAGGACAATGTATGAGGGTGCTATCTACTAATTCCCAAATTGGATCCTCAGGAGCAAGTTTTATGTATGATTAGCCACGGTCTTTAGACCGTGGATGGGATAAAATAAAAAAAGGGCTTTAGCCCTGATGTGATTGATGATTACAGCAAAAATTGAAAAAAAACCCCTCTCAATCTCCCACATGCCGCGGGCAGTCCTGCGGCCTGACAGGGGGAGAAGAGCCCGCCTTGGGCGGGCGAAGTAGGTGTAACTATAAATATAAAAAGCCCCAACGGGGCGTGATAAATTATCGATGGGCAAAGCCCATCGATACAAAGCACAAAATGCATCACTAGCCCTGAAGGGGCGCAATAAAAAATGCCCGGCAAAAAAAAAGACGACCCTTAGGTCGTCTCAACAATTCCTTATTTTGCGATTGCCCATCACAACTTACGATGCGCTTAACTGCACACCCTTGCAATCAAAGTAGGCGGAATCATCATCATACATTGCTTTCCATTTCCTGTTGGCAATCATTTTCAGGTTTTCAATTACGTCATCCACTTCGGTTTCAGTGTTAAAGATACCAAACGATATCCTTACCGCTCCGCCGATATCAAACTTCTCTCCGCGCCTTAAGCGCTCAATTATTTCTTCGGAATCACTGCGTCCTAGTAAAAAGCTAAGATATGGATGCGCACAAAATCTGCCGTTCCTTGTTGCTATAGCCGCTTCGTGGTTCAATATATCAGCTACCAGACCGTTGCTTAGCTCACCAATATTAAAAGTAATTACACCAAGTCTGCTGCCGGCGGGTATATCACCAAGAATATTTATCTCAGGTACATCTTTTAATCTGCTGAGAGCGTATTCTGTCAATTCAACTTCATGCTGTCTTACATTGTCAAGTCCGGCAGCGGATAGAAAGTTAAGTGACTCCGCAAGCGCTATCGCGCCGGCTATGTTTGGTGTCCCGCCCTGGTGTCTATCAGGTGAACTTGCATAAATGTAATCATGCTCGCTTACAAACAGTACAGTCCCGCCGCCCGGAGTGTATGGCTGTACTCTATCGAGCACTTCACGCGGACCGAATAAAAATGCAGAACCAAACGGAGCGTATGCTTTATGTCCCGCCGCTGCTAAAAAATCAATATGCCCCGGATCGTTGTTCGGTTTTACATCAATCTGTTTATGCGCCAATATCTGCGCCGCGTCTACAAGTATCCGCGCGCCGTGTTTATGTGCAAGCTCCGCGATTTTATGTATATCATTAATTGAGCCTGTTACATTTGATGCAGCTGTTACTGCAACAAGTTTCACTTTATGTTTTGCAAGTTTATGTTCAAGGTCATGCATATCAAGCGTGCCATCTTTATTCACGCCAAAATGCAAAACTTCACCCCTGTGCCTGTGCGGCAGGTCGTTGCTGTGATGCTCCATCAATGAAACCAGTGTAATGCCTTCGTAATCCTTCATCAGCCATGCGGTCATATCAAGCGCGCTGGTAGTATTTGCGGTAAGTACAATCGCATTATCAGGTTTACTCGCATTTATGAATTTAAAGATAGTATCATAAACCCTTTCAAACAACTCCGTGGCTATCATGCTTAAATAATGTTTGCCGCGGTGCACGTTTGAATAGTAATTTTTTATGAAATCGATATACTTATTTAATACTGTACTGCAGGGGTGAGTGGACGCGCCGTGATCGAGGTAAATTAAATTCTTCGGTTCAGTGCTGCCGTAAACCTGGAAGCGTTTTTTTGTGATAGGGAATTCTTCCCTGATATATTCTATATCTAGCATGATGGATAGTTGGTAAATGCTGTATATTTATTGTTCACGCAAATTACTAATAAGCAATTTCTATTGCAATGAAAACAAATTGGTTAACTTTAATAAACAAATACACTTAACAATGTGAGATACTTTCTTGACTAACCTTATTTTCATTAATATGTTATATTTTGCATTATATGAGAAGTTTTTTGATAATATTTGTTTTAGTGATCTGCACGGGCGTTAACGCCCAGCAGTATTGGCTGCCTGTTAACTCGCCCGCATCACATAAAATTATGAAAGCGCAGTTCCTTGATACAGTCTACGGCTGGGCTTGCGGTGATTCAGGTACAATTGTGCACACTTCCAACAGCGGCGCTAACTGGGTACTGCAGCAGAACTGGACCAACGAATTTCCTATAGATGATATATTTTTTATCAACAGGAATCTAGGCTGGGCAGTTTCGAATGATTTCTTTTTCCACGGTACCATCCTGCTTAAAACCACCAACGGCGGGGTAAACTGGAGTGACTCCAGGTACCCCGATTCATTAGTTGTATTTAATACTATCTACTTTCTTGATTCTGCAACAGGATTTATGAGCGGCGCCAGCGGACTTATCTATAAAACCACCAATGGCGGCAATAACTGGTTCAATTGTTATATTGATTCCGCTTACTGCTCTTTTCTTTACCTGATGCCCAAAAAACAATTCTATTTTATTGATAATATGGTAGGGTTTGTATCAGGAGGTCAGATTGATATCCAGGGGATGGTGTGGCGTACCACAAACGGGGGCGCGCATTGGTATACTTATTGTGTGGCGGCTGAGCCTATTTATGACATAAAAGCAATAACGTCATCAAGAATTATTGCCACCGGAGGTGACCTTGAATATGGAATGAGCATGGTGCTTTCAACCGATGCCGGTCTTTCGTGGAATTACAGGGTTACTCCGCTGCCGGGCAGGGGTCTCTCCCTTGGATTTAGAACGCCCGCCGAATTATGGGTTCCGCTTAATTTTGTGCCTGCATACGGGGTGAACCTTGATTCCGGAAATCTTAGTTCAGACTGGACGCAGGTACCTGCTGTTGGAGTAGAAACGATCAATTCGGTTGTATTTATGTCTCCTACTTTCGGGTGGTCCTTTGGGACAGGTGGCACAATTTTTAAATATAACACCGCTGTTATCGGAATAAACGGTAACCATTCCGGAAATTTACCTGATGATTTTATGCTGGAACAAAATTATCCCAATCCGTTCAATCCGGTTACAACAATTGGATATATGCTGAACAGGGGAGGGCTTGTAAAAATAAGTGTGTACAATATTACAGGTGAACTGGTTGATGTGCTTCATAACAGTTACCAGCCGCCCGGCTACCACAGTGTTAAATGGAACGCCTCATCAGAACCAAGCGGGGTTTATTTCTGCAGGGTATCAGCCGGCGGCGCTGAAAAAACCATCAAAATGATACTGGTTAAATAACTGCTGTGATATTTTTTTGCGCAGCATACAACTTCTAATGATAAAAAAAGCAAACAATTCGCTGTTTATTACGGTCATTCTGCTTGTACTTTCATCGCAGATCTTTGCTCAGGAGTATTGGCTGAGAGTCCCGTCTCCTACTCAGAGAATAATGACAAAATGTTACTTTGTGGATTCAGTTTACGGCTGGGCTGCAGGTGACTCAGGTACAATAATTAATACAACAAACGGCGGAGCAAGCTGGGGTTTGCAGAATTCTGGAATACTGAACTATAACATAGATGATGTCTTTTTTCTGAACCGTAATCTTGGGTGGGCGTTATCAAATGATTATTTTTTCAACGGTACATTTATGCTTAAAACCACTAATGGCGGGCTGAACTGGAGTATTACAAATTTTCCTGACACTTCTGTACTTATCACAACAATTCAGTATACCGATTCACTGCATGGCTATGCGGCGGGTGTCAGCGGACAGATCTTCAGGACCTCAAACGGGGGGAATACCTGGGATCAATGTCAGATAGATACCGCCGGCTGTCCGTATTTGTATGGTTTCCCTAAGCACAGAGTTAAATTTATCAATTCAACGACAGGTTATGTTTGCGGAGGTAAATATGATATCATTGGAGCTGTTTGGAGAACTACTAATTCAGGAGCTTCCTGGAGTACATACTGTATTACACCTGAACCTTTGTTTGATTTAGCGGTTATAAATGAAAATAAAATAGTCGCTTCCGGAGGTGATTTTGAGTTCGGAGCTATAACAACAACATCCTTTAACAGCTGCACCAGTTGGAATTACTTTAATACCGGTTTGTTCGGGATAGGAAGAGATCTGGCATTCAGGACTGAAAAAGAGATATGGATGCCGCTGGCATTCGCTCAGGCATGGGCTGTTCACCTTGATTCAGGTAACGTGAATGTGCCGTGGATAGGTGTTCCCGCTCCGGATTCTACTGCAGTATATGCTGCGGTTTTTAAATCTCCGACTTTCGGCTTTGCATTTGGTTCATATGGCGCAATTCTTAAATATAATACTGCTGTAATTGGCATTACTCCCGGAAATACTTCTTTACCCCGTGATTATTCGCTTGGTCAGAATTATCCAAACCCCTTTAATCCTTCTACTAACATTGTTTACAGACTTGCCTCTCCGCAGAACGTTAAAATTACGCTCTACGATCTGCTTGGCAGGCAGGTGAAAGTATTTGTTGAAGGATTGAGACCCGCCGGTTTTAACCGGCTGAAGTTTGTGAACCCCGGGCTTGCTTCAGGTGTTTATATATATAAGATCGAAGCCGGTCCGTTTACTGAATCTAAAAGAATGGTGATAGTTAAATAAAAAATCCGTTAAATTATTTAACGGATTTAATTGCTTCAAAAATTATCATTACTTCCCAAACTGTCAACTGTCAAATATCAACCCTCAACTCTCAACTACTTCACCAATATCATTTTTTTACTTTCCCTGTAACCGTTTGATTCCAGTGTATAGAAGTATATCCCGCTGGGTTCATTGGCTGCGTTCCATTTGACTGAATACTGTCCGGGAGCAAGTTCCTGATCTGCCAGTGTGGTTACCAGAGCGCCTGCTGAGTTGTATATTTTAACCGCAACACTTCCTGCCGCCGGTATGTTGAACACAATATTTGTTTCAGGATTAAACGGATTCGGGTAGTTCTGATTCAGGCTGAATTTACCGGGTATTTCTGTGCTAATCTGATTTATTCCAATTGTAGTATAATCAATCACCGCGCTCCATATTTTGAACACATCATCAGGCTGATTGCTCATCCATACAGGATGCAGTTTGCCGTTGCCTGATGTAAGTCCAAGGTTATCTCCCATATTACCGCCGCCTGCGCCGGCTACTGATCTTGGTTTGAATCTCTGGGTTGTTACCCTGTAATCGCTCCATGTGTTGCCGCCATTTTCTGACCTGGATAGATAAACATCAACTGAATCAACTGAATTGCGGTTGTCATAATAAATGATGTTTACTCCGCCGTTCTCATCAACCCTTAATGCGGGGAAGAACTGATTTCGCCCGTTATTTATCGGGTCCTGGTTTACCCTCACACCTGTGCTCCACGAATTTCCGTTATCTGTAGAACGGTACATTACTATATCGGGATCGTTTCCTGCGGGGGCAAGATTTTTGCTTGTTGTGGCAATATATATCCATCCGTTCCGCGGGCCGCCGGTCTTATCAATATCGATCACGGGAAAACTGTTTGCTCTTATTGTCCACGGGCTAAGCTGCGAGGTTCTGATACCGTTTATATCAATGGCATTCTCATTAATGGTATAATCAACACCTCCGTTTGTTGAGCGTGATACACCAATGTAATCTTCTGTGTAAGGAGAGTTTGGATTAGCGGAAGCCCATACAATGAACAGAGTGCCTGTGTGATTGACACATATTGCCGGACCGTATGACCTGTTTCCGCCGAAACCATTGTTTACATTTATTATGGGTGACCAGCTTGAACCGTTTGTTGTTGTATATGCCATTACTATTCTGAAGGGCGGCACAAAATAAGTCCATGCCAGATAACTTCTGCCGTAAAAAGAACTTGCCGGCGCGTCATCAGTACCGGGGGAGCCTTTATCAACATCTACGTTAGACTGTATAGAAACGTTTGCTGACCAGTTTACCCCGTAGTTTGTTGTTGTGTTTGCAAACATGCCTGACTGGATATTCCCCAGGTGAGTTAAAATGAATACACCGTCTTTATCTATTATAGTCCCGGGGTCGCCGCCGTGATTCTGCGCGGGAGCGCCTGTGCAGAAATCAGTTCCTGTCCATGTTGCGCCGCCGTTGGTTGAAAAATATGTTCCTTCACTTCTGGAGTTCAGGTTCAGTGTGTATGCGCTCGCAAAAAGTATCTGCTGGTTTGACTGATGCCGGGTAATTGTCGGCTCAATCTGGTTCACAGCCGAAGGGAAAATGATGTAGTTAGACCATTGTGAGTGTAAATGAGGATCTATCATCAGTAAACTGAATAAAAAAACAAAAATTGTGGATGCAGTATTCATCGGATTATGATTAGTTTCTAGTGCTGGTCTTATTTTTTTAAATTTAACCATTACTGTAATTTTAAAAAAGTCTTTAGTATGTCACAGGAAATTATGTTCAGTTTCTGTTTTTCATTCTCTTTGGTCCTATCCAGAGCCAGAAACCCGTAATTGTAAACAGTAACAGCGAAAAACCCATAATAGTTGTATAAATAAGCTTTAGTATTTCGTTCTTTGTACCTAACAAATGATCCAATATTGAGCCGTCATGAATGTTCTCTATAAAATCAGATCTTCTTCTTTCAATATGAAGAAGTCCTCCGGTTGCTCCATCAAGCTGCACGCCCCAAAAGCCTTCAAGGAACACAAATTTTACCATTCCTTTATCGGGTCTTGCGTCAATTCTTTCAAGCTCAGTTGAAATTGAGGGCGAAATTGAATCTCTTGCAATATTACACGCTATTGTATGCAGGCTGTCAAAACTTATCCAGTCATCCAGGTTTGTGGAGCTGCCCTTGAATGATTCCGGCAGGATATATCCGCCGCTGTTCTTTTTCCAGCCCAGGGTTAAGCCGGTAATTGCAGTCAAAAAGAAGAATAAGAATAGTATTGCCCCTGTTGTCCTGTGGATCTTTCTGAAGAAACGTATTGTTGACGCTTGCTTCTTTCTTCTGTCCGTATTCCTGTTCATTTGCTCCATTGGTATTTAATAAAAAAGGCAGGGTATAGAATGCTCCCGGAGAAAAAATTCATTCCCCGGGAGTAACCCTGCCTCCTGATTGTTATGATAGATGATTACTACCTGAACATATAAGCCAGTGTCAGTCCGCCAAAGAAGTTTCTCTTAGGACCTGATTCGTAATAATCTTTATTTGCATCTGAATTAATGTTGATAAATGCTACATACTTCTGGTCTGTAATGTTGTTTAGCCCGCCGTATGCAACAAGCCTGAACTTATCAAAGTTCAGATCAACACCGATCTGCGCATTTACCAAAGAATAGGATGCTGTCTTTAAACTGTCAACATTAGCGTCGTTTACAAACATCTCACCGATATGCTGGAAAGTTGATTTAACGTATACGGTATACTTTTTCGCAAAAGTATACTGGTACATTGCTTCACCCGATATGAACATTTCAGGATTTGATGGTTCCAGGTTTCCGCTGTAATCAACATTGGTTAAAGCGCCAGCTGAATCAATTGTACCCGCTTCGTATTTATCGTATTTGAAATTCTGGTATGTAAAAGCTCCTTTTAATGTGAGACCCTTTACAACTTCCGAATTAACTCCTACTTCAATACCGGTTCTTTTTGATACAGCAGCATTTCTGAAGTAAACATCACCATCAACAACAAATGGTACAATAACATCCTCTATCTTTGTGTTGTAGAATGATACTTCAAAGAAAGTGTTCATGAAGTATTTCTTCTTCAGGCTGAGTACTTCACCTTTTAAACCTGCTTCAAAACTGGTTGATTTCTGTGGTTTCAGATCAGGATTAATAGTATGCTGTCCCTGGTCAGATGAATACACATAGTTATCAAGTTCATTTCCTGCAGGCGAATCAAAACCTAAGCCAAATGAAGTATAAA
This sequence comes from uncultured Ignavibacteria bacterium, assembly GCA_937873695.1. Lineage (GTDB taxonomy): Bacteria > Bacteroidota > Ignavibacteria > Tepidaquicellales > OLB5 > OLB5. The sequence continues at coordinate 40,227 of CALMYL010000020.1, read as the reverse complement.
GTGCTATGTGTGGTGTCAGTTTAAAGTTTAAAGCTGCCTTAGGTGTGAATTCTGCGAATATCCTGCTGGTATCCCTGAATCCTGCAAGTTCATCCTTGAAATCATAAATTACCCTGTCATATCTTCCGCTCACAAGCAGCGAAAGTTTCTGGGGAACAAGTTCGAACTGGTTTAATGCATAAGCGCCAACATTTGCAATAACCTCGTTAGATACCCCTATCAGGTCATCTCCTTTTGTTCCGCCAATGTTGTTGAATTCTCTTATAGGTCCATCCTGGTAGAACAAGTCTGTACCTATAGTGAATTCATTTGTACGCTGCTTTGATCTTACTTTGCCGCCAAATGTATATTTGTTAACATACCTGAACGACCCGCCGATACCGTACCTTGTAAATAAACGGTAAGTTCTTGCAACCCTGTCGAAGATCTTCACTGTACCGTAACCGGTAGCTTCAAAGGTATGCTTCATGCTGCCTTTTTCAAGGCTTGTAAGCAATGTAACGCCAACACGGCCTTTTCTGCTGTCCCTTTTTTCATCACGGCTGAGTGATCTTGGATTTGCAATTGTATCGTTTTCATTGTACTGCGCAAGTGTTAAAGCCCCCGGCAGTTTTATTATTCCGTTTACATAATAACCGTATACGGAAAGTTTTGAATTCGGCGTGAAGTCTGTTTCAAACAGACTATTCAGTCTGGTCTGGTATTCCTGGCTGTGCTGCCTGTAACCATTGTAGTTCTGATAGCTGTATGAAGTCATGAATCTCGAGTTCTTTGAGTTAATACCCATTTTAAACCCGTTCTTCCTCAGATCATATGAACCGAATTCATTGTTAAGCTGGAAGAAAGATATAGGGAAGTACTTATCTGTAAGAAAGTTAATTACACCGCCCGGTGCGTTTGTGTACAGGGATGATGAATAACCTCTTACAAGTTCAATCCTTCCTATTGCGTCGAAGTCTATAGCTTCAATCCTTGTCTGTCCGTCCGGTTCAGATTCAGGTATTCCGTCCAGCAGTATCCTCACACCTCTTATCCCGGTATTAGAACGGCTTCCGTATCCGCGTATAGTTATTCTAGTGTCGTGATTTCCATATCTGGGCTGTAGAAAAAGTCCAGGAACAGTGTGAAGTACATCCTGCACCCCAACTTTTCTGCTGGTTATCCAGCTTGTCTGGTTGATCCTTAATACCGGGTATGGAATATCAATGATCTTTTGCTCTACTCTTGTACCTGTTATAATTATCTCGTCGGTTTTATACTCCAGCGTATCAACCGGGTCATCCTGTGCTGAAACAGGAAATGAGAATACAACTGACAGGCATAGCAGAACAAGAAACCTATAATTCTTGAACATTATATGCTCCTGTATTAATTATTATTAGTATTGTCAAAAAATAATCTGAAGGCAGGGGGTATCCGTATCCATAACGCCTCTTTGGCGAAATTCGGTCAGCACCTGCCTCCATCTAATCACAAATGAAATGAAACTAAAATCATCGCTGTGCTCCTTTTTTGTGTACATTTGTATACGGCATACTGCACCGGTATGATTAAACGGAGGATGCCAATCATAACCGATAAAATCAGCACCCTGTAAAACACGATGTAACAAAAAAGATCAAAGCGATCGTAACATTGATATTATATATATGAGGGCAGTTCAGGAGGTGCTCTTCCGCGGTAAATTTCCGAGACGTCACTCTTTGGAGGAATAAAGCTGATAATGCTGATCACGCCAATAACCGGCGGATCGATCTTCAGTGAATTAAGTATCGCTGCCGCATCTGCGGTCTGTGTTTCTGTAAGTATGCAGGCAAAGAAAATAAACTCGCCCTTTGCCATTTCTTTCGTGAGATCCGCGCCAACAACAAAAAACGAAACCAAAAGCAAAATAAGTATGGCGTCAACCGTTCCTGAATTTTCCCGGAACAGCGGAGTTGATTTTATTCTGATTTTGATTTCGCTTATCTTAGATAACAATTTTCGGTTCCTGGTATATTGACCGGTAACGCCGGCCGAAAAAATACAAATTCTTCGCTCAATTTCTTTAACAAAAGTAAAATAACTTAAACTTTGCGAAATTCAAAGGAAGTTTTGGTGGGATAAACTACTATTATTCACTACCTTTAATAGTGAAATATATAATTCATCTTTTATTCAGCGGCAGTAATAATGCCGGCCCTGCCTTTTAATCTTATAACTTATAGTTAAAATTAAGTGATACATAGTAATTTCTGGGCTCTCCTGGTTCATAATACCGCCTTTGACCCCGGGGCTGCTCTGGGTTGGCGTTTACATTTATGAACCCTATATACCTTCTGTCAAAAATATTTTTCACTCCTGCGGCAAATATAAGATCAAAATGTTCAGATTTGTAATCAATACCGGCCATCACGTTGGCAAAAAAATACGGGCTTGTTGATTCAGTGTTCCTGTCATCGGTGAACATTGATGAAGCATAATCGCAGTCAAAAATAAGCAATCCGTCTATGTGCTTTGCAATTTCGGGTTCACCTTCAAGAATGAAATTGAACAGGTGCTGCGGTACAGCGGGTACCCTGTTATTTTTATAGCTTACTTCTGCAAGGTTACCCGTTGAGTCAAAAGTCTGCGCTGAATAACGGTCATATTTAAAATTTGTGTAAGTATAATTCAAAATAAGGTCAACTCTTTCAAACGGTTCTGTTTTTATCCCGCTCTCCACGCCCATTCTGTTTGTCTGTGCCGCGTTCCTGTAATACACCCTGTCACTAATTATGAAAGGTATGATCTCATCTTTTACAATTGTATTAAAAAAGATAAATTCAAAAAGTGCTTTTTTGAATATTCTGCTGCCCCTGTTGAAAACATTCCCTTTAATTCCAAGCTCAAAATTATTTGAAATTTGCGGCTTGATATCCGGATTTAACGTAGTGAAACCGCTGTTAGAGCTCAGTGGATAATTTTCTAATTCGGCCGCCGATGGTGTATCAAAGCCAAACCCAAATGAGGTGTATGCAGAAACTGTTGGGGTAAGTTTAAAATTTAAAGCAGCCTTTGGGGTGAACCTGCTGAAATCCCTTTCAGAATTCCTTGCGGAAAAAAGTTCATCATCATTGCTGATGTTCAGTTTGTCATACCTTCCTGAAAGCAGAAAGTAAAGTTTGCCTTTAAGTACATTGAACTGGTTTTCAAAAAATACCCCTAAGTTGCTTTGCCCCTCAGTATTCTGACTCTGAAGGTCATCGCCTTTGCTGCCCGCTGAGTTATTATATGAGGTAAGCGGCCCGGTCACGAAGTTGTAATCAATACCCGCCGTGAACTCATTATCTCTGCCAAATAACTGGCGTCTTCCTGTATAACGAACTGTAGCGCCCGTGGTGTATTTATACTTAATGAAATACAAAGTATTTGTAGTGTATTGCATATCCTTAACAGCCCCATACCCAATGATTTCAAATTCATTACTGTTAAGTTTGCCCCACGAAGTTTTAAACTTCAGTCCCACTCTTGCTCTTTGAGTCATTCTCCTTATATCACTTGCAACTGACTGGAAGTAAGGCTGGAAGGGGTCAGTGTTGTACTCGCCTTCAGTAAGTGCGCCCGGAAATCTTGCGAGCCCCCGTAAATAATTGCCCAGCAGCATCAATGATGATCTTTTGCCGGGGAATGTTACGAAATTCATGTTCAGCAGGTGAGTAAATTCCGCGCCGTGCGGTCTGTATCCGGTATAGCTTTTATAGGTATGAGAGACGAATAATTTAGTGCTCTTACCGGCTATTCCTGCCCTGAACCCGCCCTGGAAAAGATTATACTCGCCGGCAATTCCTGTGAATTTTATAAAACTTTTTGTAAAGTTCATATCAGAAAGAAAATTCACAACACCGCCGGGTGAGTTCGGGTAGAGTGATGACAGGTTGCCTTTAACAACTTCAACACCACCAAGTGATGTGTAATCTATTGCGTCCAGTGTGGTTTCTCCGTCGGGTTCAGATTCCGGTATGCCGTCCTGCAGAATCCTTATGCCGCGTACACCTGAGTTTGAACGCGTTCCAAAGCCGCGGATAGATAACCTTACTTCGCTGCCGTACCTTGTCTGTATAAAAAGACCCGGCACATCCTGTAAAATATCCTTTGCGTTCAGGTCGCGCCCGAATGTAAATTCTTTTTTGCTGACCCTGAATACCGAATAGGGGATATCTATTATCTTCTTTTCGCTTCTTGTCCCGGTGACCACTATCTCTTCAAGTGCTGTGATCTTTTTCTTTGTTGTATCTGTAATTTCTTCTTTTGATTCATATTCCTCATTATCCTCTTCATCCTGGGTAAAAACAGAAGAAGAGCTGATAAGGAAACAAATTAACAATAACAATAAGTATTTCAATTTCTGTAAATGGATTTATTAAGTAATAAATTCTTGCTTTTTTAATTATACGAAAGTTTGAACGGTAATTTTACAGCCAGCACAATATTTCTGCCAATATTATTGGCATTAAATATTCTGCCGTTATATTCCGCAGAAAGAAGTTTGATCCTCGACATAAAATCTGTGTACACTTTGTTCAGCAGATTATTGATGCTGATAGTTATATTAATAAGCTGTTTTTCAAATCTAAGGTCACAGCCAAAACCTGCATTAAAGATAGTGTAAGCCGGTACTCCTGTTTCATTTTCACCAAGCCTGGTTTTTGCCGGCGCGGTGAGAGATGAGATCTCAAAATATGGCGAGTAGAAAAATTTCCAGTTGTTCATCTCTATGTGTATAGCAGCTGTAATCTTATCTGCGGGAATTAACGGCAGGTTCACGTCATCACTTCTGGCTGCTATTACAGTAGAATATGTTGTTCTCAGGCTTAACCAATCATAGGGTTTGATCGTCAGGTCAGCTTCCAGTCCTCTTAGCGTGGCATCATTCTGGAAGTAACGGAACACAGGATAGCCGCGCAATGTGTCCTTTGTCTGCCCTAGGTAAATGTAATTGTTAATTTTGTTAATGTATCCTGAAATTTCCGCCGAAACATATTTGCTCTCAAATTCCAGGCCAAGATCTCCTTCAATGCTCTGCTCACTTGTAAAATCTTTGTTGCCCAGCTCATACTGGAATACGCCTTCATGCAGTCCGTTAGAAGTCAGCTCCGCAAGATTTGGCGCCCTGAAACCGGTCGATAAATTTGCTTTAAATAACAGCGGCTTGAATAATTTATATGTCATTCCCATTGAACCGTTTACTGACCTGTATGTTGGATCAATTGCCGGGTAGTAATCAAGTGAATTGTTAACTCCGTACTCAACCGTTTTAACACTGAATATATCAAACCTTGCTCCGCCATCAAAAGTAAATTTCTCTTTCCTGTAATTTAACATAGCTGTAGCTGAAATAGACCTTACATCAGAATCCGGTATCAGCCTTCTTTGGCCGTGATTTGTGTTAGATTGTATAAATCCCTGTGTACCTAAAGTAACCTCTGTGTATTTATTCAGTGTATATATCCAGCCGGCATCAATTGAAGCAGTGTTCAGTATCATATCCAGATTTCCGAATTGCAGACTATCGGGTAAAAAACGTTCATCATTGCCTTCACGTTCCTGCCTGCGGTTGTATGTATATCCAATGTTAAACCTGAATTTCGATCTTTCCTTTATGACAGTATTTGATAGTACCAGGTTATGAACTTTTAACTGATGATGCGGCCCGTTAAAACTGCGGTCAAATCTTGTTTCGTTTGATGCTATTTCTTTCTCAAAATCACGAGCTTCTAGAATTCCGTAAGTATAGTTGGTATAGCTGTAGTTTAATCTGCTTACCCAGCTTGCTTTGTTGTAACCAATTGCAGATTTTACGGTATACCCACCGAATCTTGTTTGCGGTATCCTGTCTTCATTGCCGTCAAGATAGTCAGCATGGGTTTCTCCGCCAAATCGTACCAGCCAGTTGAAATCCTTCCCGGAGCCTTTCATCCCGATATCTGCAAGTATTCCCAGGGTGTTTGTGTAGAACTTAGTACTCAGGTCAGCATTTTCTTCGCCTACCGGCGCAGGATGTTCATCGGTAATGCTTACAACTCCGCCTATCGCCTCGGGGCCGTAAAGAAGACTGCGAGGTCCCTTTATCACTTCTACGTTATCTATGCCGTCACTGCTCATTACTAGTCCGTGTTCATCCTGCCATTGCTGGTTATCAAATCTTATCCCGTTCACCATTATGCCTATCCTGTTGCCGTATAATCCCCGTATAACCGGTTTTGAAATCCCTGTACCTGTTGAAAGCTGCCATGCGCCCGGTACTTTTGTAACTGCTTCAGAAATATTCATCGCTCCAAATCGCATCAATTCCTTTGAGTTTATTTCCGAGCTGGGGTAAGATTTGTCCGGTCTTAGTTCATTAACAAGTATCTCTTCTGTACTTATATTTTCCTGCATCATTTTTGCTTCCAGAAGCGTATCAATCTTGTCAGTTTCAATTACTATGCTTAATGATCTGTACCCCAGTAATGAAAACCTGAACTTTAAAAATCCCCTGGGTAAATCCGGGAATAAAAAATTCCCGTCACTGTCAGAAGTTATAAGTTTTTGAACATCACTAATATATATTGATGTATTTGCCAGAGGTTCACCTGATACTGCGTCAATGACTCTGCCCTGAACAGTTACCTGTGAGAACAGATCTATGGCAAGCAGCAGCATAACGGCTGTGATAAAAATTGTTTTCATAAATTGGAGCTTATTATAAAGGGAGCAGGCTTTGAACTGCTCCCCTCATTTGTAAACAGATTATTATTTTTTAACAGTTTTTGGAGCTCCAAAATAGAATGATACACCAACATATCCGTTAATTGAACTGATCGTTCTGTTGGGAAATGTTTTGCCGTCTTCTGTATGTTCCTGGTCGCCAAGATCGATCTCGTTTGCCCCTACTTCACTCGGGTCATCCGCGCCTTTGCCCAAAGGATTTATCATGTGGTACTTAACGCCTATTATGGCACCTACCTGCGGACTTAGATGGAAATCAATTCCGCCGTCAAAGATAATCCCTATCCTGGTCTCTGATTTCATATCCATTGGTCCGGTCCTCTGTGCGCCCTTGATGCGTACCTCTCTGCCAAATTCAAACTCTCCGCTGAAAAAGTTTGCCGCAACACCTGCCCCCAGAAACGGGTTAACCTTTTTCTTTGGTGCAAATGCCCACTCGCCGCCCAGTGATATTGAAAGTACATTTACTTTTGGCTTAAAAGTAGTTACTGCAAGATCATTATTCGGATTTATCCTGAATATTGCGTCTGCATTGTTGCTGAACATGTTATATGTTAATCCCATTGTGACCCTTGCATTACCCTGTTTCCCGAAAGCAAGCTTTCCGTCAACCCCGAAATTTAACAGCTGCTTTGTGAAATACGGAAAGTAATCCGCGTCTGCCCTGTTATCTTCTGTTACCGGACTGGTTGGAGGCAGATCGGTTTTAAAATCACCAAGCGGCACTCCATAACCTCCGGTTAAGTGAAGCGTTAATTTGGGCTGAGTGTATATTGCTGATGCGGAAAGTAATAAAAATGCACAGAGTAAAACGCCTAATTTTCTCATTTGTTTTCTTTTTTAAATTAATAAATGAATACAGCGCTGCGGCAACGTATTGTTGTGCAGTGAGTTCAAAAATGAACAAAAATAAACTGAGTTAAATTAAGCTGCGGGGGGACCCCTGTCTGTATCAGAGGTTTTGAATATATGCGAGTAATTAAAATTATGTACTTCAGGTGTTCTTAACTGGAACGGAAGAGAAATATTATCGAGGCCCTTGGGAGAAAGCTGCGGTATGTTGCATCCGTCTTCAAGGTTATCCAGCACAAAATTTATTTCGTTCTTCTCGCGTGCAAGTTCTGTACTAAGATCTATACCTGCAATAATGAACCCGAGCGCACACAGAAAGAGGAAAGCGTTAATAGAAAAGGTATTACCTGCAAACACTGCAGGCAATACCCTGGTTTTCCTTATTTTCTTTTTCTTAAATATCAAATAATGTGCTTATACCGTGTTTAAAATCTGTTCGCGCTGATCGAACATTTTCACTAGTTCATCCATCAGCAGCCCGGCTTTATCCATATCAGCCTTAACGTCAACATTCGCTTTTGAGTTGTTATCCATATCTGTGCATGCAGCTGAGATCACATCAACATTGTTAAGAAGGCTCGCATCAAACTGGTAAAGCTGGTTAAGTTTATCTTCCTTAACTTTTACAACATCAAAAGCTCCGCTGTAGCCGCGTGCGGCCGCTTTGAACTTGCCAACGCAAAGTTGCAGCTTTTTATCGAGTTTATCAATGCCATCTGACTCAAAAAGTTTTCCGCGCTGCGAAAGGTTCAATATCACATTTTTCAGCTTTACATGATTTGCGTCAAGTCTTGCTGCAAGTGTATTCCTTAATATTGTATCAAGCTCACGGGAATTATCCCTGTTAACATACCCGTCATAACCCGGGATAATCCTTGTTATCTTCTCAAGGAAGTTCTCTTTTGATTTTACAGCATTAAGCTGTGAATTTAGATCTGTCATTTTGTTGTTAGTTGATTTATTAATTTATTAATGAACAAAAATACAATTTCCGCGCGTTAAATCAAATAGATTACCGGCTTTTTAAACAAAATATGACATTGAATTTTGTTAAAACTAATGGCAATTTGGAAACAATTGATTAATATAACTGCGGATTTTATGCTCAAATCACTAAAAATATTACCGTTTTTATTTCTGCTCATTTCAGGTGTTCATTCTGAACCAAAACAATTAACTAATTTTATCCAAATCCTGGAAGCCCTCAACAGCGGGTACAGGGTGAATGCTGTCATTCATTATAAGGATTGCCTGCTGGTTTCCGAGGGCGATACAGCCAAAGCTCCAGATGCGATCGGGGGGATGGATATCCTGCCATATGAATATTTTGCAGCCGGTGTTATCGGCAAAAATATTGCTTTCATTTCGTCATCTGAAACTGTGATGATATATTTAAAAGGATTCGGAGGATATCTCTACAATTACGTTAAACTCCGGGTTTACGAAGACAACAAAGTCGAAATTACCGCGAGGTATCTGACGATTGATAAACTGGAAGTGAAAATGGATGAAACATTTTACGGTGAAATAAATGATGGCTTAAACGGTAAAGCCGTATATTTTTACTCAGATTAAAGATTGAGTAAATACTACTTAAAATAAAAATGCACAAAGTAATTGCTGTAATATTAATGTTTCTTGCGGCTGCAGTTAATTCTCAGATTAATGATCAGGGAATTGATATATATAAAAATGTTCCTGATGAAGTAAGATACCGGAATTCCTTTGAGCGTGAAAAATGGTTCTATGAACAAAGGATATTTCCAAATGCAGGTCTTCCTCCAAACGCTTACCAAAACGCAGTTATCCAAAAAATGAGTCTGTTGAATTCTGCGGGGTATTATGACCGTATTGATGAGTGGGTAAGCATTGGTCCAACTCCTGCGGTGAATATTTATTACGGCAATGTTTCATCTCGTATTGTTTCCGTGAAGTATCATCCTGTTAATCCTGATATAATATACATTGCTGCAGCCTATGGGGGAGTGTGGAAATCAACTAACGGCGGACTTAACTGGCTGCCTAAAGCTGATTTCGAGGTCACCCTTTCATCTGGCGCCCTGGCAATTGATAAAACCAATCCTGAAATTATCTATTACGGAACGGGTGAAGCTACATATTTTACATACTCGTATTCAGGCAGCGGATTGCTTAAATCAACAAACGGCGGTAATAACTGGATCAACTATACGGCAGGGCTGCCGGCTAACACATATTTTTCGAGATTAGTAATTGACCCAAATCACAGCAATATCCTTTTCGCTGCTATGGGTACTGCGGGTTTGCACAAAAGCTCAAACTCAGGCACTTCGTGGGTTCAATATGTTTCAGGCAGGTGTGATGATGTTCTCTTTTCACCCGATGGCGCGAAAGTATATTGCATTGGGCAGGGCAGCGGTTATAAAATATCGCTTGATAGTGGTAATACATTCAATGCATATACTCCTTTCACCCTGGGAACACGCAATCATATTGCATTATGTAATGCCGTGCCTGAAATTATGTATGCCGTATCATACATGGGAACAACCGCAAGCGTGTATAAATCCACTAACGGGGGCATGAATTATACCTTACTGCAGAATAATTTTACAGGCGCTAACCAGGGATGGTATGATCTTTATATTCACGTAAATCCTGTCAATCCAAACATAGCTTATCTAGGACTGATCGATCTATGGAGAACAACAAATGGAACAACCTTCACTAAGATTACCAATACATCTGCGGGACCTGTTCATGTTGATCATCATAATATGGATTTTAACCCGCTTAATCCCGCTCAAATAATTGTCGCAACTGATGGCGGAGTATATTCATCATCCAACGCGGGCAATAATTGGGCAAACGTTAATACAGATCTCAACTTAACGCAATTCTACAGGGTTGCTTCAAATCCCTCAAACGGGCTGCATATGGTAGGCGGCACACAGGATAACGGCATTCAGCAGACAACAGGCTCGCAGATTTGGGACGTGCTTATTTTTGGCGGTGATGGAGGTGACGCATGTTTCCAGAATGTAAATACAAATTTTATTCTTGCTGAAAATCAGTTTAACAGGATAAAACGCTCGACTGATAATGGCCTGAACTGGGCTATTGATACTGCGGGTCTCTTCGGCAGGGCATCATGGATCGCGCCAATAATAAGTCACCCTGATTCCGCCGGGATATTCTACACTGCCCGTGAAAGAGTATTTAAGTCAACCGATAACGGCGACAACTGGTTTGTTTATTCCGCCGGAACGGCAGGGATACTTTCGCAGCTTGCAATTTCCCAAAGTGAACCGGAACATATCTATACTGTTTCGAACAATATCGTATTTCTTTCAAGTGATGGCGGCGCAACATTTGATTACAGAATTGACGGGCTTCCAATCAGGACCATCACAAGTATTAATTTTCACCCTGATTCTTCTGCGGCCGCATTAGTTACTTTTAGCGGATTCGGCGGCGGTCATGTTTATAAAACCACAAATTACGGAATAAACTGGTTTGATGTATCAGGTAACTTACCGGATATTCCCGTAAACGACGGGATGTTCTACTGGCCGGGCCGCAGTACCAATACCCTGCTTGTAGCAACAGATATTGGCGTGTTTATATCACAGAATTTTGGCACTACGTGGAGTGAACTCGCCTCAGGATTGCCGAATACGGTTTCAATTCATCTGGATTATAACCTGCAGCAAAATAAGCTCCGCGTTGCTACACATGGCAGGGGAATATGGGAATATAACGGGAATATTATTCCCGTAACGCAAATACAAACCAATATCCCAAAAGAATATTTACTCTCCCAAAATTATCCAAACCCGTTTAATCCGTCAACAACCATTAGCTTCACAATTCCCATAGCTTCATCAGTGGCACAGACATTCCTGTCTGTGTATGATATACTCGGCAGAGAAGTTACCACCCTCATCAACCGACACCTCTCACCCGGCACATACCAGGTCAATTGGGATGCATCAAATCATCCCAGCGGGCTATACTTTTATAAATTATCAGCCGGAGAGTATTCTGAAACCAAAAAAATGATTTTGATTAAATGATTATTTATGACTAAGAATCGATAATATATTATTTATGAATTCTCTAAATATTCATATAATGTCACCCCTTCGGGGTTTTGATATCTATACATTGTAGACTACAGTAATGTCACCCATTCGGGGTTATGTTATGTATAATTTGTAAAACCGAAAAGCACAAAGATTTAATGAGCGAATACCGGGCTGATTATTTTAGTGCCGTAGGCGTGTTATTATCGCAAAAGTTAAACTTTAAAGTACCAAACCGCGAAGCGGTGTCATTTTTGTAACAATGCATTAATCCTATGCTTCTGAACCGCGAAGCGGTGTCATTTTTGTAACAATGAAACTATACAAAGCTTTTATAACCGCGAAGCGGTGATATTATTGTAATAATGCATTAATCCTATGCTTCTGAACCGCGAAGCGGTGACATTTTTGTAATAATGCATTAATCCTATGCTTCTGAACCGCGAAGCGGTGACATTTTTGTAGAAAAATTATTATAATTGTAATCAAAACCCCGACAGGGGTGACATTATAAAACTATACAAAAAATAAATGGCCGGAACATATACACAAATTTACATCCAATTGGTTTTCGCTGTAAAGGGCAGACAAAATCTAATTCAACAAAAAAATAAATCAGAGTTGAACAAGTACATTTCAGGAATTATCACAGGAAAAGAATGCAAATCAATTATTGTTAACGGAATGCAGGATCATATACATGCATTTATCGGATTAAGACCGTCATTGTCTGTTTCTGATCTGGCAAGGGATGTCAAAAATAATTCATCTAACTTCATTAATGATAATCATTGGGTAAAAGGTAAATTCAGCTGGCAATCGGGTTTCGGTGCTTTTTCATATTCCAAATCTCAAATTGAAAAAGTATATAATTATATACTGAATCAGGAGAAACATCATAAGAAGAAGACATTTAAGGAAGAATACCTGGAATTGCTGAAAAAATTCGAAATAGAATTTAATGAAAAATATTTGTTCGAATGGATTGAATAAATAATATTGCTGGTTCGAAGATTATTTTTAGCCCAAAGAAATCTAACAATAATGTCACCCCTTTGGGGTTTGATCTTATGCCCAAATATAAACCTACAATAATTTCACCCCTTCGGGGTTTGATATCGATACAATATGAAGTAAATAATTTTACACTTTTAGGCTATGTTATCTGATTTATATATAACCGCGAAGCGGTGACATTATTGTAATAATGCATTAATCCTATGCTTCTGAACCGCGAAGCGGTGACATTATTGTAATAATGCATTAATCCTATGCTTCTGAACCGCGAAGCGGTGACATTATTGTAAAAATGAAACTATACAAAGCTTTTATAACCGCGAAGCGGTGATATTATTGTAACAATGAAACTATACAAAGCTTTTATAACCGCGAAGCGGTGACATTTTTGTAAAGTTATATCCACAACTACCATATTTCTATGGAACTATAAATGTAAAATTTCGTTATATTTGTTGTGAATATATGAGGAATTTACTGAAAAATATAACAAAAACCGCTCTTTCTGTGCTTATTGCCTGTTCAGTATTAATGCTGAACTGGGGTACATTCCGCCATTGTACTGAAGGCAGTATGGAAGATAATTGCTGCCACGTCACCAAAACGGTTAAACAGTGCTGTATCAAGCATCTCAAACTTACCCTCAATGAAAGAATTTCAGGTCACTGCGGCTGCACTGTGAATGAAACTCAGCAAACCGCTGATCTTTACCACGATCTGAAGAATTCAAACTCAAATTTAACTTCCAGAACAATTCAATATAGTTCACCTGCTGAAACAGGATTTCATCCTGAGTTGATAGGTAACATTACAGGTAACTATTCGCCGCCACAAAAGTACTCTACTGATACTTATCTGACAAACTCAATTCTGCGGATTTAAACTTAAAATATTTCAACTAAAGCTTTTTTGAAATAACTTTTTGTTTAAACTAAATCAATTTTATAAAATGAAAACCAGATTATTTTTAGCATCATTATTTATTGCATTATTCGCACTGTCAGTTTCAAACTCATACAGCCAGGAAAAAGATTGCTGCAAGGATAAATCATCAAATCATTGCGGCGATATGAAATCAAGCAATGATACAAAACCGGAAGACGGCAAATGCTGCGATAAACACGGAAATGCCGGCGGTGACTCAACCGTATCAACAGGTATGACCTGCCCAGTATCAGGCGAAGCAATTGGCGAAGGCCAGGGAGTTAAATTCAGTTACTACGGCAAAGATTACACTTTCTGCTGCGATGGCTGCGTTGCAAAGTTCAAAAAAGAACCGATGAATTATATAAAAGAAGAAATGACATGCCCGGTAATGGGAGAGAAGATAGAATCAAAAGACGTTTTCGTGATGCATGAAGGAACAAAATATTATCTTTGCTGTAAATCATGCGTAAAGAAATTTGAGAATGACCCCGACAAATACAAAAACGGTCCTAAAAACTAAAATTGAAGGCCCCGGTTGTTGGTGTTTTTCACCAGCACAACGCTGAAATTGTTACCAAAATCCCGCTCAAAAGCGGGATTTTTTTTTCTATTTTGTGCTGTCTGTTGTCACAGCTGAAAAACTCTTAATGAACTCAACTGTCCTTTCAAGCGCAATTTTCCCCGCTTCTGTATCCATATTGAATTGATATTCATGCGGTAATCCCGGTTTGTGATCACCCGGAAAAAAAAGACTGTCAACTTTTACCCCTTTTGATACTAACCTGGAGGCAAGTTCATGTGAATGAGGCCCCAAAGGATCTTCATTCCCGACTGAAATGAAAGCCCTTGGGAAATTTCCTGTTAAATAGTTTGAAACTGAAAACGATTTTATCCCGGGGTCATTCATAAAATCCTTACTGCCCATGTATGACCACAACACGGTTTTGAGGAATCCGCCCATAGCCCCTTCCATATTAACAAGCTCCGCGTTATACGGTCCGCAGTATAAAATAACACCCTTAAGCAGGCTTGGCTCAATTGATGGTACCACCTGCAGAAGATCAGAATATGATCTCTCTGCGAATACATTGCTTAACTGAGCGCTGATATGCGCGCCCCCCGAGTCACCGCCCAGGAAAATTTGTTCCGTATTTATTTTGTACTTTCCCGCGTTTTTGTACAGGAAGCCTATCGCGCTGTTGACCTGGCTGACCGGCAGCGGGTAATTTTTTGAGGGAGCAAGAGAATAATTTACCGCGGCTACTATATAACCTTTTGATGCGAGAATTTTGCAGTAGTTTGATATCTCACTCTTATCTCCTGCAATAAATGCGCCGCCATGCACCCATACTATCAGAGGCAGATTCTCTTTCCCCTCGAAATTTTCAGGGTAATAAAGGTCAAGATATGCATCATCATCACCCTGTATATACTGTAAATTCAGCTCAGAACTGATATCTCCCTTCACATGTTTACCAAGTTCATCATTCAGTTTTACACCATCTTTTGTAAATGCGCTTCTTATCAGCAGCGCAGATGGCCAGGGGCTCACCTGGAATGAAATATATACCACAACACACAGAATAACTACTACGGATAGTAAAACCAATATGATCTTGAGGAATTTTTTTGGACGTTTTGATCCGGCGGATATTCCGTTTTCAGTACTCATTGTTTTTCCTTTCTCAGGTAAAATTAACAGGATAGATGATGCCTAAATATAATAAAATATGTTAAAACATTGAATACTTCTCAATTTTCAAATTTTGTTCATTTAGCTGCTTTTTATCATTTTCACTGGTTTTTGAAGAACTCTTTTAAATTATGCCTTGTTACAATTAACAACTATTATTACTATTGCATAATATTGAGTAATTTAAGGAAATATTTGATCTCGCTTTTTCTTTTAGCGGCAGTTTTTGCCGTTAACGGGGCTGATATTTTCCATCATCATGACCATTATACCGATGGTACTGATGAATCCAAATGTGCAGAGTGTATCCTCAATAACTCTCTGAATCAAACCGTAATATCTCCACAGGATTACGTAACAGCTGAATTTACTGTTGAATTCATTCTGCATGATAACCCTGCGCCGCTCGTAAATTTACTCCTCCAGTTTAATTTAAACAACAAAGCTCCTCCCTCAGCATGACAACATTCCGTTTTATTATTTGAATTTCTAAATTAAGAAAGGACTTTGTTATGCATATTATCAAAAAGCATTTTGCTTTATTGGTTCTGTTTGCTGTTATTATTATTCCTGTTTTATTTATCAATGGCTGCGGAGAAGATAATGTAACTACTCCCCAAAGCGAGCACTTTGAGCCCGCAGGGCTCTTCATAATTGCCGAAGGCAGCACCGATACCTTACTCAGCGTTTTTAACGCTGTTGTAAGAACCGGTGATACACTGAAAGCACCATATAATATTTTATCCGCACACTGGGAAGTATTTTTCTGGGGTGAGAACCGGAACGTAATTGATCCCCCAAATGACGGCAGTCATACGCTTGGTTTCACTATCCGTGACGCATCGGTAATTGAAACCGAAATGGATAATCCCAATGACTGGGCTTTTCATTTAAAAGGACTTTCGCTCAATCCCGATACAACATCCATGCAGATAAAGATCCTTCATCAGGGTCACTCTGATTTCACAACTCCATATATACCTGTAAAAGTTGATCCGTGCGCCATTCCCGACCCCGCAGGTTTTGTTATTGTTGATACTGCTTCAAACCAGATTATTGCCCGAGATTCAGCCGGAATACAGACCGGAGATACCATAGTAATAAATTCTGGCTCTTCTACAAACAGGCTAAAGATATACTGGTTTGATAAAGAAGGTGCCAGATTTCAGCCATGCAGCGCTTACACATTAAGTGCTTTAACTAATCCGGATGGAATTGCTTTGTTTACCAACAAGCCCGGTGAGTTTTCATTTAAAATTGAAGGTATTGCATCGGGAACAACACTTCTTTCTATTAGACTCTTCAGGGATGCAAACCTGGTGTACGGAACAAGGAATATACCGGTCAGGGTTAACTAATGTGCAGAATTAAAATGAAATACTACCTCCTGTTGATACTGACAGGAGGTATTTTCCTGTTTGGTACTAAAAACGTATACACAGATTCGCTGTATGTAAAAGGTGTAGTTGCTGATGCGGAAGACCAGGCGCCGCTATCAAATGTTTACATTAAGATACTGCCTTCGGGAACATCTGTGTTTACTGATACCAAAGGTGAGTTCAGCATTCCTGTGGTAGCTTCAGGGAAATATACTGTCCAGTTGTCTTTGGCAGGCTATAAAAATTTCACTGAAGAAATTATCGTAAGCCCGGGCAGTGAAAATGTTTACTATTTCAGAATGTTCTCACTTGGTTTTACAACAGGTGTCATTACAGTAACAGATGATCATCCTAAATCAAAATTTGATGATCTTCTTGAACTTTCAGCAGTCTTAAAAGAAAAAGAGTTACTCCGTGATCTGGGTCAAACGCTTGCGCTTACTTTAAAGAACCAGACAGGAATTTCTATCCGCTCAATGGGTCCCGCGCCTTCACGCCCGGTATATAGGGGTTTGAGCGGGGATAGGGTCCTTATTACAGAAGACGGCATGAAGACAATAGATCTTTCTGCAACTTCACCCGATCATTCAGTAACAGTGGAACCTTTCACAACTGAACGAATCGAAGTTCAGCGCGGTCCTAAAATTCTGCTTAAAACACCTTCGGCTATTGGAGGTGTAATTAATGTAATACGATATGAGATACCTCAATACCTGCCTTCTAAGTTCAGTTTGAAACTTGGAGGGTTCGGGGAAACTTCTAACAGGGGATACCTCAGCTCAGGAGTTGTTGTTATCCCGTACGGCAGCTTCGCAGCCAGGCTTGAAGCCAGCTACAGGCGCACTTCTGACCAGCATACGCCGGAAGGTGAACTGAAAAATTCTGATATTAAGACTGTAAATCTGGCAGGCGGTATTAGCTTCATCAGGAAATGGGGATTTACCGGACTTTCCGTGCGTGAATACAATACTGATTACGGCATACCCGGCGGATTTGTTGGCGCTCATCCAAATGGTGTCGATATTTCAATGCTTAAACGGGGTTATAATTTTAAACTGCATTACAAAATTGAAAGCAGCTTTATTGATCATATTGATCTTGATGCTGCAAGGACCTATTACAGACATACTGAATATGAAGCCCCCGGGATTATTGGGGCAGAATTCAGGATACTGGATTATAACGGCTATTTAAATCTGATCCATACTAAAAAGGGTATCTTTACGCAGGGGACCTTAGGCACATCTTTTGAATACAGGGATTTTAATATCGGCGGTTTTGTTTTTTCTCCTCCCACAAGATCTCTTAACTCTGCGTTTTATTTCACAGAAGAAATAAGGGCATCCGGCAGGCTTAGCATGGAGTTTTCCGCAAGATATGACTATAACAGCATCAAGCCTGATCAGGTTATCCAGCTTGCGAATCTTGATTCTGTTTACAGCCGCAGCTTTAATACGTTTTCTGTTTCGCTTTCATCAGTCCTTGCACTTGGGAAAAATCTGAATGCCGGTCTGGGCTTAAGCCGCTCATCACGTGTTCCAACCATAGAAGAACTATATTCAGACGGTCCGCACCTTGCGGCTTACTCCTATGAAATAGGCAATCCGCATCTTGAACCGGAAACAGCATACGGCTCAGAATTATTTATGTACTATAAAGATAAAACAAAGTATGCTATGATCACTTTTTTCTATAATTCCATTAATGATTACATCATTGCCCGTAATACAGGAAGACTGAATGTCGCGACTCTCCTTCCTGTTTACCAGACAACAGGTGTGAATGCAATGCTTACCGGATTTGAAACGCAGATAGAACTTAAGATGAGCAAAAAGGTAGAATTCAACTCTTCGCTCAGTTATACTTACGGTGAAATAAGGAATTCTTCCTCACCGCTTCCGCAAATGCCGCCGCTGAAAGGGGAGAGTGAAATTATCTATAACAACGGTTCACTGCAGTTTGGTGTAAATTCAGAATATGCCGCTGCACAAAAGCGGCTCGATGAATTTGAACAAAGCACTCCGGGTTATATTATCTTTGGCGCATTTGCGCAATACACCGGTCAAACCGGAAGCATGATCCATAGCATTTCTTTAAATGCTGATAACATCACGAACCGCATCTACCGAAATCATTTATCGCGAATTAAATCAATACTGCCTGAGCCGGGATTTAATCTCAGGTTAACTTATAAGCTGTTATTTTGAATCAATTTTCAAGGCCGGTTTGGGGGTGATTTCCATCCTCAAATCGCCTTGATTTTCTTCAAATATAAACTTACTTTTATTTAACAATTTCCATTGAATTTAACCTAATCTATGAATAATTTTACCGTATAAATCATTAAAAATTAACTAAATTCAGGTAAAATTGGCAAAAACAGTAGGTTCTGTTTTATTAGTTCTATTACTAACAACCCTAAGCTACGCACAACAATACGTAACAGTTACTGCAGCCCCCCAAAAGAAGGATTTCTATCCCAGTGAAAACATACGCATCAATGTAAAAGCTGATGTTCAGGGCGGATATCATATCAACGCTAACAGCGTTAGTGACCCGGATCTTATTCCAACAACACTCACAATAGATGGCGGCAGCCTTAAAGTTGGAAAAATTTCATGGCCCGGCTCACACAAATTTAAGTTCAGCTTCTCTGAAACTGAGCTTGATGTATATGAAGGCTCTATTACTATAGGCGTAAATCTGAAGGCTCCAAAAGATATCAAGCCCGGCAAATACGATGTTACCGGTACACTTAATTACCAGGCATGTAATGATAGAGCATGCTTCGCTCCCAAAGAAGCTCCATTCAGTGTAACAGTTGTTATAAAAGAAGATACCGCGAAAGTAGATACATCAAAAACGGAGACTCCTGCAGATACAACTAAAAAAACTGATTCAGTTGATAACTCACAGAAAAAAGATACAACTTCCAAAACTTCTCAGCTTACAGAAAATAAAAGAGATACAACTCAGCAGTCAACAACTCCGCAAAACACAAACCAAATAGCTGCATATATTGAAGAGAACGGGATGTTCGTTGCTCTGCTTATAATTTTTGTTTTGGGTATCGGGCTGAATCTGACTCCATGCGTTTACCCGCTTATACCAATTACAATAAGCTACTTTGGTGCGCAGGTATCAAACAGCAAGGGCGGAAAGCTGTTAATGGCCCTCTTCTATGTTCTGGGCATGTCAGTAACGTATTCTGTACTTGGACTGGTTGCCGCCTTAACAGGCGGCGTATTCGGCAGCCTGCTGCAATCACCGCTTGTGATAGGTCTGCTGGTACTTATTTTCCTCGCACTTGCGCTCAGCATGTTCGGGGTATATGAAATTAAGATTCCGCAGTCACTGGCTAACTTCAGCGGTAAGAACCGCCAGGGGTACTTCGGTACTTTCTTAATGGGTTTAACTGTCGGATTCATAGCCGCTCCATGTATCGGTCCGTTAGTATTAAGTTTGCTTGTTTATGTCGGTCAAATTGGCAGTCCGTTTTTGGGATTCATAATGTTCTTTGTACTTTCACTCGGTCTCGGTTTGCCCTATGTTTTCCTTGCGATGTTTTCAAGCTCAATCACCAAACTTCCGCGCTCAGGTGAGTGGATGGAAGGTGTGAAGATAATTTTCGGTTTAATGATGATAGGTCTTGCGCTCTATACCGCGCAGCCGCTCATGTCAGTTGAGCTGTATGAACTTATATTCCCGATATTCCTCGTGCTCAGCGGTGCATACCTGATATTAATTGACAGGAAAGCAATTAATGCGCCGACTTATACAAGGATAAAATATTTTATAGCTATTGCAGTAATTGTATGGGGTTCTATGAACCTGCATTTTGGTGAGCAGACACCGGTCGGAACCGGCAAGTATGAATGGCAGATGCTGCAGACACAGACATTGATAGATGGCTCAATTGCGCAGGCAAAAGATAAGCCTACTGTTATCGATTTTTATGCTGACTGGTGCGCGCAATGCAAGGAACTTGATAAATATACGTATGTTGATCCCAAAGTCATTGAACTTTCCAAAAAATTCAATAATATCAAGGTCGATCTCACCAAAGGTGATAAAGAAATCGAAGGTAAATTCAAAATACAGGGATTGCCTGTAGTTGCGTTTATTGATAAGAACGGAAAAGAAATGGAAGACTTGAGAATAACGGGATTTTTAAAGGCAGATGAGTTTGTTAAAGTAATGGAAAAGGCGCTCAGCAGGTGATATGCTCAGGAAGCGTTTTTCCCGGCTTTTTTTGTAAAGAATAATAAATAAATAATATATTAATGAGATTTTTGAAGATCGCTGTACTTTTGTTATTACCGTTTACACTTTTTTCACAGGCAAAGTTTGAGCCTGAATTCAGACTGAAAAACAGTGATAAAAAGGTCATTCCGCTGACAGGAAGTGTAACTGCTCCTGTTGAGATGAGATCAAATTTATCCTTTCTTGATTCCATAACAGGTGATAACAAAACTACCGCTAAAACGAGGGGTTCTAAAAAATCACCCGGACTTGCTTTTATATACGGATTGCTTGTTCCCGGAATGGGACACGTTTATGCTGACCGATTCAATACAGGAAAGTATTTCATGATTTCCGAAGCTGCGTTGTGGCTTACTTACGCCGCATTCAGTATTTACGGCAACTGGATGCTTGATGATTCTTACAGCTACGCCTCAACCCATGCGGGCATTACCGTTGGCAGCAAAGCCCGCGATGATAAGTTCTTTATTGATATTGCCAATTACAGCAACGTAGATGAGTATAACAACGAAAAGCTGAGGTTTGGCGAGTATGAAAAGCTGTACCTGCCTGAAAATGGCTACTACTTCTGGTGGAATTCCGATGAAGAGCGCAGGCTTTACCGCTCTGATAAAATAGCAGGCGATAGAACACTTAACGACAGGCTTTTTGTTGTGGGCGCTGTGCTTATTAATCATCTTATAAGCGGTATCAGTGCTGTGTTTGCAGCCAATAGCTATAACGATGAACTGAAAGAAAGATCTTCAGGCGGATTCAGGATGAATGCCTCGGTAATAAAGAATTTTAACAACAGGATAGACGGAATTAAATTCAGTCTTTCCAAAAGTTTCTGAGCTTGTCTTCACACTTGGCAGCCGTAAATCAGGTTAATGTAAAACTGATTGTTGAATACGACGGGAAGAATTATTCAGGCTGGCAGCGGCAGAAAACCGAACGAAGTGTTCAGCAGACGCTCGAAGAAAAATTATCTGTATTGCTGCCGGGCGAAAAGGTAACGCTCAATGGAGCAGGCAGAACAGATGCAGGCGTGCACGCTTACGGGCAATGCGCCAATTTTAAGATAGAGAAAAGCAGAATTGAAAAAACGGGCTTAAGCAGATTACTGGTTTCATTAAACGCGCTGCTGCCCGATGATATAGTAGTTAAGGATATCAGGAAGGCTCCGCCTGAATTTCATGCAAGATACTCCGCAAAGCGCAGGGAGTATGTTTACAGGCTCACTGAAATTAAGAGAGCTATCGAAGGTGATAAACTCCTGCTGCTTAGAAGCAGTTTTGATATCAAAGCTGCAAAAAGTTTTTGCACAGTGATAAAGGGTAACCACTCATTCCGCTCGCTTTGCAAGAACAAAAAAGATGAGCACGATTTCAGAAGTATTGTATATTCTTGTGATGTAAAACGGAAAAAAGATGGTATCATTGAATTCACAATTTCGGCTAACCGCTTCCTTCACTCTATGGTCAGGGCTGTTGTGGGCGCTATGATCAAAGTTGCTTCGGGAGATTTAACCAAAGAAGAATTTATCAAAAAATTTAAAAACGGAGATGAAATGAAGATACAGTATGTACCTGCTAAAGCTTTATTTTTATCAAAAGTAACTTATTAAAAAATATGAAAATCACATTATCTGCATTACTTTTAACGGTATTAATTTCCTCATCATTATTTTCTCAGGAGTTAAACCTGCAGAATTTTTCCTTAAATAAAAAGGAAAGCTCAGGTAAACTGATAATTGATGATAAATTTGAACAGGGTACAGTGTATCAGCAGGTTCATCCGGTAAGGACGCAGGAACTTCTTTCTCTTAACTCAGAAGAAAATATCTTCAGCGGCGCGGAAGATAACCTGCAGGTGAAGAAAAAAAAGAAATCAGTCGGATTGGGCGTTTTGCTCTCCGCGGTTATCCCCGGGGCAGGTGAGTTTTACGGAGGCAATTATCTGAAAGCAGGAATATTTTTCGGTGTGGAAGTGCTGGCATGGGCTACATTTGCTTATTTTGAAAGCAAAGGAAATAAAAAAGAAGAAGAATATCAGGCTTATGCAGACCAGTATTGGGACGTACGCACATACGCGCGCTGGCTTAAAAATGAAGGATTCAGTGAGTCCGGCGGTATTGACCCCGATGAACCCAACAGGGATGTTTTGCGTGAACAGATAATGGTCTGCGAACGCGCGAATTTTTCACACACTATGCCTGAATACGGCTCGCAGCAGTATTACGAGTTGATTGGCAAATATCAGAACTTCCAGGCAGGGTGGACAAATCTTGAACACGTGCCCACCAAGGCCGCGGGACCATATAATTACCAGACATACCATGACCCCGTATTTACAAATTACGCGGCTGATAGACAAAAAGCAAATGACTTTTTTGATTATGCGAAGATCGGACCCATTACCGCAATTGTAAATCACATTTTAAGCGCAGCGGATGCTGCATGGGTTATTTCAACTTATAACAGTAAGATAAAAGTTGAGACCGGCTTCAGAATGCAGAACAGGGTATCGCCCTACACATACCAGATAAAGCAATTCCCTACATTCAATGTAGCGGTAAGCTTTTAGTCTGTAACTAATTATTGAAACGCGAAAAGACAGGTCATAGACCTGTCTTTTCTTTATACCATATTTTCCGTCTTCGCATAGTATCTGGCTGCCCTTGCAGTTCCTGAATGGGACTCTGCTGCAATTAATATCAGCTCACAAACACCCTGTGCTTTTTCATTTTGAAATATCTCTCAGCCGCTTTTATATCCTTATTACTGAATATCCCGTAAACAGTTGAACCGCTTCCGCTCATTAATGAATACGATGCCCCGAAGCTGTACATATCATACTTTATCTTCTCAATTTCCGGGTACTTCCTAAACACAACTCTTTCAAAGTCATTTATCATCAGCTCAGGCTTATCTGCACTGAACTTCTTCACACTTCCCATCAATTTCTTTTTGAAGCGTTTAATACCGAGTGACTTAAACGCCCATGGCGTCGAAATATGTATCCCCGGATTTACCAGAAGTATTTTTCCGGGTAATTTAAAATCCGGTAGGGGAGTAAGCTTTTCACCGCGGCCCAATGCATATGCAGGCTTCGCCTGCAGAAAGAACGGAACATCGCTGCCTATATCCATGGCAAAACCCAAAAGTTTGTCATACTGAACTTGTTTCAGCATCTTCCTGCGTATTGGTGAATCTAAGAAAGAGATAAGACCTTTATCGTTCCTGAAATGTTTGAGTAATATCTTTATCACGCTGGCGGCGTCTGAACTGCCGCCGCCGAGTCCCGCTCCGGTTGGTATATACTTTTTGATAGTGATAACAATCTTGTGTGAACCCTGGATAGCGAAAGTATCTAAAAACCGCTCTGCGGTTTTGTAGCAAATATTATTCTTCCCTGAAATATTTTCTTCTGAATCGGTTTTAACACTAATGTTATTATTCCCGTTCAAAACTGGAAGCTTCTTTATCTTAACTGTAATTTTATCATATATCTTTATCGGATAGAATATCGTTTCAAGGTTATGGAAGCCATCCTTCCTTTTTGAAAGCACCCTGAGTCCTATATTTATCTTTGCCGGTGATTTTACTCTATATATACTCTGCTTGAATGTATTTTTCATAACTACAAAAATATAATATTAATAGATGTTTACAATCTATAAATATATATAAATTTAGGGTAATTTTGCCGTATCAATTCGGCATTTCACCCAAATTATCAAATTGAATATTGCCCAATTTTGAAGTATTTTAGCAGCCTATGAGAAAAATTATTGTATTACTTGCAGTTGTGTTATGCTCATCAGCATTTTCACAAATAGTTCCGTTTACGGTGAACCTGGATACTTCAATTACAAAGACTCTTGATAGTTCACTTATCTACGTAAAAAATCCGACTAACAAGTTAATTAACGTAACTTCAATAAGGTCAACTTCGCCGTTTTTTTTCACGCGTGTAAACACGCTGAATATTGCCGCAGGCGATAGCTCCGCACTATGGGTTATTTATTCATCTTACCAGAACCTAACATACCGCGCGTTTCTATTGCTTGATGCAAAAGTGCCTAACGGCGGTTTGCATTATTCGCTGGTGTACGGACTAATTGCCACTTCAAAATATCCTGATGTGCAGTATGCATTCACACAGGGACTAAGCGATGAGCCGCTTAAAGCCGCACTAAAAACATTTACTTCAACCGGTGCAATTACGCTTGGCTACAATACAGCCCGTGACAGAATGTTCGAGACTGTTGATGATTACGGCGGGGATACTATTGAGTGTGTTTATATAGGCAGAAAAATATACGCTACTAACAGGACAATTGCACAGAACCTTGGATTTAACACCGAACATACATGGCCGCAGAGCTTTTTCAACAGCAACGACCCGATGGTTAGCGACTTGCATCATTTATTCCCAACAGACGCTGAACCAAATAACCGCAGAGCAAACTATGCCTTTGGATTTGTTGTATCAGGCATAACATACCAGGATGGCGGTTCAAAACTGGGGCGTGATGCTAATAATAACATAGTTTTTGAACCGCGTGATAAACATAAAGGCAACGCAGCACGCTCAATTTTTTATTTTGTATTAAGACACCAGAACTGGGGTTCGTATCTTGCCTTATCCCAGGAAACCGCCCTCAGACAGTTCCATTTGATGGATACGGTTGACGCCCGCGAAAGACTGCGTAATGACCGGGTAAAACAATTCCAGAATAACCGTAACCCGTTTGCCGATCACCCGGAACTTGTTGAAAGAATAGCGGCATTTTATACAACACTTAACACTCCCCCAAAAGCTAAAATAACCGCTTCGCCGTTTTCAGTAAAATTTGATACTCTCGCAAACCCAGGCGATACGGTGAGCTATTTCGTTTCCATCTGCAATTATGGCAATACAAATCTTACCGTAAGCTCGGTTACATCAAACAATCCCGTGTTTACAGTTGAAAGTTTCCCCTCGACAATATCCGCAAACCAGTTTGGATATGCTAAGATCAAGTTTACTCCAATAGCCTCAAATACACCGTACACAGGTGAGCTGACTATCAACAACAGCGATAGTACAATGAAAATAGCCCTCAACGGTATGTGCGGACAGGTCAACGGTATCACACCGGTTTCAGGAGAGATTCCGAGAGAATACAGTTTATCACAGAATTATCCCAACCCCTTCAATCCTGTGACAAATATCAAGTTCAGCGTGCCCTTGGCTGGATTTGTAAAGCTTGCAGTTTACGATATTATGGGAAGGGAAGTTAATACACTGGTTTCCCAAACCCTGAAACCCGGTGTTTATCTTGCAGATTGGAATGCTTCTATGATAACCAGCGGTGTATACTTTTATAAACTTACGGCCGGCAGTTTCTCTGAAACAAAACGTATGATACTGGTAAAATAACCCGGTAATATAACCCGGTAAAAAAACCGGTTGAAAAACTTGCTTAGATAGATTTTATGATAGTTATTAAATACTTTATATTGATCGCTTCATGCCTGATCTTGTTTTCCTGTTCTAAGGATGAACCTCCGCTGCCGGGCGATAACGATATTGTTTACGTATGCACAAGCAATTCAGCAAAAACTTATCATACTTTCCGCGATTGCGGCTCGCTGAAGCAGTGCTCCGCTGATGTGCTTGAAGTATCACGGAAGAAAGCCCGTGAAAATGAAAGAATTATCTGTATGAACTGCAAGAACAGGGGAGAGAATAAACAGAAAGACTCAGCTAAATAGATCCACGGTTTTAGTGTGCGATAACAAAAAGGGCGGCTCTTGCGGCCGCCCTGTTCTCAGGGGGATGAGAACGTTTTATTTTGTTTGTTCTGATTCCGGCGAAAAAATTTCACTTTTTACTTCATTATCCTTTGTCGAATTTTTCAATCAATTAACCTGCTGCCTCTCGCCCCGTTTTTTGGGAAAAATGGGAAAGGCGGTTTATTGTAACCGCCTTTCCAGGGGGATTGGTTGTTAAGCCGTTTTATGCAATGCTTAGTATTTGATCTTTCTGAAGATTGTAATAATAAGCCGGTTCTGATTTTACTTCTGTATCTTTTATATGTCCAAGCATTATTGCCTGAATTTTATTTGATTCTGTGATATTGTTCATCTTCTCAAGATACTTATAATGTTTGTCAAGGAATAACTTAGCTTCTTTGAAGTTGCCGCTGATACTGTAATTTTCGCTGTACACCATGCAAATCTTACTGAGATCTTTGTATGATTTTGCTGACTTTGCGAGTTTCTCTGCGGTATCCAGAAAGCTCATTGCTTTTTCGGTATCTCTGAATTTGAGGTATAACCTTGCAAGACCTGTGTTTATTCTTACTACGTTCATTATGTCATTTATCTTCTGTGATACTTCAAGACCATCCATAAAGAACTGTTTGCTTGTCTTGTAGTCATTGAGCTCAAAGTACAGTTCGCCAAGCTCGCATAAGGTATGGTCTACAGAGCTCTTATCGCCTATTTCTTTGTAGTACTTCAATGCGCGGTTATAATATTTAATTGCTTCCGGAAAACATCTCATTTTCATATATGCTTTGGCAAGATTAGCGAAAACCTGCGTTTCAGCCTGCCTGTTGCCGTACTTTTTCATGATCAGCATTGCTTCACTTAAGTATGTAATAGCGTTTGCAAAGTCGCTCATATAAATATATGTCCTGCCGATGTTTGCAAGTGTAAAGCTTTCATCCATGATGTTTTTGGATTCCTGGGTCTCTTTTAATGCCTTTGTAAAGTATAATAATGACTCCTGGTAGCTGCCTGTTTCCAGGTAAACTATTCCGAGGTTGTTATACAATGCATAGTGAATATCTGTATTACTGCTTTTGTAAATGCTTAAGCTTTCAAGATAGTTGTTTAAAGCGGCTTTCAGATCGCCGTTAAGCTGGTATGAAAGTCCTCTGTTTGTGAGAACTGCTGCTTCAAAGGTCATATCTCCGATTGATTGGAGCACAAATATGCACTCATCGTAGTATTCAATCGCTTTTTCAAAGTTGCTTAAACTGTAATATACGTTTGCAATTGCGTTAAGTGTCCTTGATTCGGCTCTTTTATCTTTAAGCCTTCTGTTGATATTTAATGCTTCCTGGTAATACTCAATAGCTGCTTCAAAATTTGATGAGAGCCTGCAGGAGATGCCTGCGTTTAAGAAAGCTTTGGCCAGCCCTTTGCTGTAACCTGAAAGCTGTGCCAGGCTGATAGCTTCTTTGCTTAGGCTCAATGAGAGGTTGTTGTTATCTTTTCTCGCTTCATCAGCTTGTTTGTTAAGTAAATCAACCTCTTCAAAGCTATTTCTATTGGTATTTTCTATTTTATTTATAGATTTCATTTTTCTTTATCTAGAAAATAGTTTTTAAATGGAGGTTATTTTACTAAAGTCATTTTTTTGATATCCGTGAAACTTCCCGCTGTTAAACGGTAGAAGTATATGCCTGATGCCAAATTTGAATTTGTAAAATTGATCGTGTAACTTCCTGCACTTAAATATTGATTTACCAGGACCGAACTCTCTCTTCCAAGCATATCATAAATTGCCAGTTTTACATTATTACCCGCCGCAAGTTCAAAACTTATGGTTGTGCCAGGGTTAAACGGGTTCGGGTAATTCTGATGCAATGAATAGCGGTATGGCGTGGTGTTAGCCGTTGTTAGCTCACTGCTGAAATCAAGTGAAGTTGTGGATATGTAAGACATGTTAGCCGCGTTATCAATAACCAGTTCACTGAATCCTGTTATTATTACTTTGTTTGTTGGTGTTACTGCTATATCCATAGCAATATCATAAGATGTTCCTGTGAAGCTGTATATGTTAACCTGGTTCTGTACGCCTGAATCTTTGTTGTATCTTACTGTTGCGTAATCATATGTATCACTGGTTCCCCAGCTTTTTCCTGTCACAACAACACTATTGCTGCTTACCAATCCTATTGATGAGGCAACATCTTCTCCGTTACCTGTGCCGTTATAGAAAGAGCTCCATATTGGCGCACCTGCTGCTGAGTACTTAACTGTTACGTAATTTACATTAAAAGATGCGTCTGTAGTTTCACCTGCAATGTATACGGCGCCGTCTGTATCTACCACAATTCCCCAGGCTTTATCTGTCTGGTTTCCGCCTCCGGCGTAAGTTGTTGACCAAAGGAATATACCTGCATAATTGATCTTTGCGGTGTAACAATCAGCGTTACCCACAGAATTTGTGATATAACCTGTTATAAAACAGTTATCCAGCTCATCAACAACTATTCCCCACGCTTTATCACTCTGGTTTACATTACCGTTTACTGAGCGCAGCCACTGTTTTTCTCCTGCGCTGTTATACTTTATGACAACTATATCTTCTGAGCTTGCTGCGCCGGTGATATAACCCGCTACGTATATATTGCCGCTTCTGGTTACTGCTATTGATAAACCCTTTGCATCCAGCCCGGTACCGCCATCTTCCATAGCAGAAGTCCAGATAAGGCCTGCTGATCCGTATTTGTTTACAAATATATCCGTTCTGCCGTCTATGTTTGTTGTAAATCCTGTTACATAAACAAAACCGTTCAAATCAGCTGCTATTGCAAGGCCCTTATCAATAAACGGGTCCGTTGTTTTTGCATATGGCAGGTTCCACAAAAGGGTACCCTCAGGTGAATACTTAAGCACTACAACATCAGTTGCCTTGCTGGTAAACTCTGCGAATCCAACCACATAAACGTTACCGTAAGCATCTACATAAATTCCGGTGCCTTCATCATTCTTATTGGCTGTACCATTGTAACTCCTTGCCCACAAAGTATCACCCTGTGAGTTGTACTTTATAGTAACAATGTCATTTAAAGTAGCGCCTTCATAAGTGTAGCCGGTTACATAGCTGTTACCGTAGGCATCAGTAGTAACGGCGTTGCCTTTAGCGCTCGAAAAATTCACATCACCGCCTTTATCCCCAAAATTGGAGATCCACTGCGAATGTGATAAACTGACTGTTAAAAGAAATAATGCAGCAAATAATAGCTTTTTCATTGTCTTGTTATAATTTATTAGTTAATTGTCCCTTTTTGTTCCTTTATTACTTCAAAATTAGCCTTTTAAATCAATCTTTTTGGTCACGCAGGTAGTTATAGACAAGTATTTACTCTAATCACGGTATAAGAAATGCAATTTCTATCAGAATTCTAAGGCATTTTGTTATAAAACAGTTACGAAAATTGTACTATTACGGTCTAGGGTTTACGTAGTGATATTAGTTAGATTATAGCTCTTTCACGGTATTGGCTGCACCAATTTACTGAAATATGTATTATATTTGTATTATGGTATTTTGTTCTTATATCATGCGTCTGAATTGATCCGGAATATCCGGTGTTCATGCATTATAAGTAGTTTCTCCGGATCTTTATTTGTTAATATTGTGGCTAAAAAGAACAGGTTACTTTAAGACAGCAAATGTTTGAAATTTTTGTATTTACAAGCATTTTTTTTGTGGTTATTGCTCTGGTTTTTGGTTACTTTATGAAGTAGATTGTTGAGAATATTGTGGTTTTTGTATATTTTTATAGTAAATAAAGGGAAATTTGGAGGTTACTATTTCTGCTAATCCTGTTGAACTTGAATCACAATTAAAGAACATTCTGTTAAAGAACAATTGTTCATTTGAAAAATACCTTACTAAATTTCAGTATATAAAAACCAAGGATGATATCAGGGAAGAGCTCTTTCTGACCCCTGCCGTCACCGCCGGGCAGAGTTGTATTTTATTCATTACAAGGGTTATTAACGGCAATTGGTTTGAAAGCATCAGGGATATCGAAGATCTTTTGTCGTTCATAATACATCATTACAATTACCAGCCTAACAAGTACACTTTTTTCTTTCATATTTATATAAGCAACATAAAATTCGAGCACTTCTACACAATAGATTTTGCTAAAAGCAGTAAACTTGGAAAGATCACTGTAGAAAATCTTGAAAAGATCCTGAAAAGATCCTGAAAAAATATTGTTTCTCAGGCAAATTTTCAATCTTCCCGCCCCATTCAGCACTCGTCCCTGTCAGTCAGCTTACTTTATTTCACTTATCTTTTTTAATATCCAGTCCTTGTAATGAAGTATTTTTTTTGAAGAAGTTTCTTTTGTCAGCTTGTTTTTATTGAGTGAACTGAAATCCAGCTTCAGCTTGATCAGTTTTTCCATGATTACATTGAAAATTTTGAAAGATTTCCTCTGGAATACTGTTATATTCTTGCTTCCTGCAAGAAGTGTATAGTTTTTGGCTATTTCATCCCTTGATCGGTCTATTAACCCCAATTCATATAGGCATACTAATGTGTCAATTTTCATGTCCAGGTTAAGTATTTTAATGTTTTTAGGGCATTCATCGTAACATTTAAGCGCCTTTGAGTAAATCTTATTATGCATAAATATCTTTCCCGTGCTGTATTTGCTCATAGCTGCCCTGTATTCAGGCGCCAGATTAAGTGTGTAGTCCGCAATGAATTTTTCAGTACCTTTCACATCATTGTGTTTCAGCCCGGTCAGTACCATCTCTCTGAAAAGCATTGAAGGCATATACTCATTGCCGGCCTTTCTGTATGCGTCATGTTTAATTATCAGCCTCAGAAGTTCGTAAACTTCGTTTACAAACTCTGTTCTTCGGCTATTTAGCTGAGTAATTGTATATGAATAAAGAAAACTGAATATGGTGAACTTCGATATCTGCTCAAAAACATCAATATTCGAAAGGAATTCCTTCTTTGCCCGGAAGTACAGTGTGTCATTCACTTTCTTATCATACAGTCTGTATATCTGCAGCATAACCCTCATATATGCTGAAAGTCTGTTTCCCTTAAGGTTCTTCACAAGTCCTTCTATATCTATGTTATTCATCATGGCGGCCAGGCTTTTTACTGATGTGCCGGCTATCTGAAAATTTTCTATGTTCTTAATGGCGCAGTACATTGTTAAAAGCCGGGTCATAATGTATATCATGAATACTTCAATGTTCTGTTCCAGTAATTCATGGGTCTCTATGAACTTTTCCCTTTCAACCAGGCACTGTCCTTTCAGCATCAGCAGCTGGTCAAGCTCGTATAATTGCCTCTCGCTTATCTTTTTGATGTTCATCTCGTTATTCAAAGCCCTGGCAAGCAGCAGGTCAAATGTCTCATAAGCTTTCCTGTTCATCAGGGCTTCGCCCAAAACTCTGCTTCTAAGGGTTGTATCCAGTTCAAGTTTTATGGTTAGAATAAAATTCTCTGTCATTCTGTTCAGCTCAGAAAGTCTTGAAATTATCACCCTGTTGTTGTACTTCTTTCCCGGGTATAATGAAGAATACAGAAGTTCCATGGTAAGCTTTTTATCACTGAATCCCGGGTAAAAACTCAGCAGTGTATCAACAAGCGGCATATAGTCTCTGCTGTTGAACAGCGAATCAGACTGCATGTATTTATGGAATCGTTTTAATTCAATGGGTTGAATTGAGGATAGAAGGTCAAAAATGCGAAGTTTTTTCATAAACTGCCCGTATAAATTCTGGTTACAATAACCGAAAAAAAATTCTAAATTCGCGTGAAATCAAAGATAAAGAAAAATCTGTATGGTTACAATGGTAAACATTGCTTTTGAAATTGTGACCGCGCTTACTATTTTTGAAACTGCTGAAAATAAATGACGGAAAAAGCAAGATCCAAAAGTTTGCAGGGTAGTATATTGAAGGAAATTTTGCTCAATAAACAGTGTTCAACCGGAAAATATCTTGCCCCTATGAGATGCACAAATTCAAAAAACACAGTGCTTGAGTTCTATATTACACCCGTGGTTACCAGGTCAAAAAAGAATGTCCTGATAATTTCAAAGATTATAAAGGGCAACTGGTATGAAGCGCTGCTTAATATTGATACCATTGTAAAGTACATTAAGTCTGTTTATGATTTCTCTGACGAAATGTACACGGTAGTAATGCACGCTTACTTCGAAGTTGTTGAGCTTGAAAAATTTTATGTAGTAGATACAAAGGATAAGTACGTTCTGAACAAACTTAAGTATAACGAGTTTGAAAATATTCTTTCCTGAAAAGGGTTTAATTTTGAGTTGTAGTTATTAATTAAGCAGATTTTGTTTCGCTGCGCATACTCACGCGCAAATCCCCCGCTGCCGTTAAACACTATTTAATAGTTTTTACGGCAGCATTTTTTTTCGGCTTGGCTTCCGGCGTTGCCTTATGCTTCATTCATTGCCGCTATTTCATCCGCCCGGTATTTATCCTGCAGTTTTAATACTCCCAGTTTTCCCAATCCCAGTATTATATAATAAGTCAGGTCTATTTCGTACCATCTTACTCCAAAGTTTATTGCCGAAGCGTACTTGTGATGGTCGTTATGATATGCCTCTCCCATCAGGAATAGATCCACCGGAACCAGGTTTGTTGAAGTATTTTTCATTTCAAAATTCCTGTAGCCGTATTTATGGGCAAACCAGTTTACAATTGCTCCATGGAAAGGCACCATTACTATCTGTACCGGCAGCAGAAGAAAGTACCAGTATGATGGCGCGAAGAAGAAATATATAGCTATATAGAACACGCTCCATAAAACCTTCGAGGTTTTTGTAACTGTCCACCTGTCAAACCATGGCCAGTCCGGAATATCCTTCACGAAACGCTTTTCAGGCTCATACGTTTTAAAGAATATATCCTGGTAAATTCTGCGCGTATGTTTCATCATAGCAAATACATTTTTGAAGAACAAAGGTGAATGTGGATCCTTTGGCGTATCAGTATACGCATGATGCATCCTGTGCATTATAGCGTATGCACGCGGACTCATATACGATGAACCCTGTGCTAAATACGCCAGCACATAAAATGTGCGTTCCCAGAATTTATTCATTTTAAATGCGCGGTGTGATGCGTAGCGGTGGTGAAAAAAGGTTTGAAAAAACAATGCCAGATACCAGTGAACAATAAAAAATAATATGAACATGAATTGAATTTAATTTGAGTTTTTTGTCCGGTGCCTTTAAAACCTGAATACCGGATAAATATACAGACCACTTCCTGGTCCATTGTGAAACTAAATCGTTAAATTACTGATTTTGTTAAGCAGACTGGATGAAATTGCCGTATGCGAAACAAATATAAACATATTTCAAACCAATAAAAACCTATATTACCAAATGCCAAATAACAAATACTAAAAAACAAATAGCATTTATCAATTAACTTTTAACCAACAATCAACTGCAATCTGTCAACTGTCAATTATTTACTGTCAATTATTTACTGTCAATTATCAACTGTCAATTGTCAACTATGATCTTTAAACTATTTGACATTAATGTTTCTTTTATATTATCTTTGTATCACAAATTATTCAAAGCGTTCTTTTAAATATTTTTGTCACTGCTAAGTGACGTTTATCAAGAAAGACTTGAGGGTCAGGCCCGATGATAGTCTTAGCAACCCGCGTTGAGCTTTTAAACCGGCAAAAAACGTGATAGGTGCTAACTCCTTCTTCAATTTCAAATTGAAGGCAGATAAACAGGTATAAAGGTTTGCTACAACAACGCCTCTAACAGCCTGCTTTAGAGGTTTTTTTATTTTATACCGTAAAAGAAATTTCACACACTTCTTTTTATTCTCATATCTGTATCATCATCAATCCTGATTCATGCAATTCCCGCGCCTGCCTGCCGTAACGGCAGTTCAGGCAGGAAAGCGGGAACCTCAATCCGTCAATCGCGATTTCTCAAAAGCTTTACGTCTCCGCAGAGTCCATACGTCTCCGCGGAGTCTCCTGAAAGGGACTCTGCGAATACAGCGATATTCTCATTCCCAAACTCCAGTTTGGGAATGCACTATCCCGCGAAGCTTCAGCTTCGCAGAGCTGACGACGCGAGGAGAGGGGTAGGGGAGAGGTCTTGATAATCATACGTCTCCGCGGAGTCTCCTGAAAGGGACTCTGCGAATACAGCGATATTCTCATTCCCAAACTCCAGTTTGGGAATGCACTATCCCGCGAAGCTTCAGCTTCGCAGAGCTGACGACCCGAGGAGAGGGGTAGGAGAGAGGTCTTCCTCGTTCCCAACTTTCCAGTTGGGAACGCACTATCCCGCAAAGCTTCAGCTTCGCAGAGCTGAAATATTGTTGGACACAAGACCAACAACGGGGTAATAGTTTCCTCGTTCCCAACTTTCCAGTTTGGGAATGCACTATCACGCGAAGCTTCAGCTTCGCAGAGATGAACAAACACACATTTCATAAACCATAAAGGGCTCACATGCCCATAAAAAGGAGAATCACCATGCAATTCGAAACAGCAGCGATACACGCAGTACCAACATGCAAGCTCACCGGAGCCGTTTCAACACCCATCTACCAGACATCCACGTATGAGCAGTCCGCGCCGGGCGTGCACAAAGGCTACGACTACAGCCGTACCAACAACCCAACACGCAAGGTCCTCGAAGAACTCATCGCCTCACTCGAGGAGGGCACGCACGGCTTTGCGTTCGCCTCGGGACTCGCCGCAATTGACGCGGTTATCAAACTCCTCAGTTCCGGCGATGAAGTCCTTGCAGTAGATGATATCTACGGCGGAACGTTCCGCATATTCACACACATTTATTCACGCCTTGGCATTAAAATAAAATATGTTGATACCACCGATATCATCAATGTGGTTGATAACATGACTCCGCAAACAAAATTCATCTGGCTTGAAACCCCAACCAATCCAACATTGAAGATCAGCGATATCTCAGAGATCGCAAAAGCCGCGCATGCGAATAATGCATTGCTTGTGGTTGATAACACCTTCGCATCACCGGCGCTGCAGCAGCCGCTAACACTTGGCGCGGATATCGTCATACACAGCGCGACAAAGTACCTGGCAGGACATAGTGATGTTATCGCGGGACTCGTTGCCGTTAATTCCCCGGAGCTTGCCGAAAAAATAAAATTCATCCAAAACTCAAGCGGAGCTATACTAGCGCCATTTGATTCATGGCTAACAATACGCGGGATTGAAACACTTTCGCTTCGCGCGGCGAAGCACTCCGCGAATGCGCAGAAGGTAGCTGAATTTTTACAAACCGTTGAGCTGGTTGATGAAGTATATTACCCCGGGCTCGCTTCGCACAAAAATCACGCAGTGGCTGCAAAGCAGCAGCAAGGCGGATTCGGCGGCGTGGTTTCATTCACACTTAAGACCGATACGGAAGCCGCAGCAGGGAAGTTCACTCAGTTAACCGAGCTCTTCAAACTTGCCGAGAGCCTCGGGGGAGTTAAATCACTGCTCTGCCACCCCGCGCAAATGACGCATAAGTCAATCCCTACTGATACACGCCGCAATGCAGGCATCAAAGATTCACTGATACGCTTAAGCGTAGGCATCGAAAATGCCGATGATCTTATCAACGACCTCAAGCAGGCATTCGGCAGACTCGATTTCATCCTCGCCAACGAGCTTAGCAATGAGGTGGCGAAATGAGTAAGACCTCTTTATCATCCCCGCGCAGGCGGGGATCTCAATCTCCGAATGGTGAGAAAAACTATCATGCTGATGAAACTATCCACACAGCTTCAATACCCCAAATTAATATAAACTCCTGTACAGACGTGCCGGTGGCACGTCTCCAAGCTATTGACCTCACCCCCGACCCCTCTCCAAAGGAGAGGGGTGCAAAGCACGAAAACTCTGTCTCTCCCCTCATTCACAGCAATACTCTCGTTCCCAACAATACCCTCGTTCCCAAGCTTCCGCTTGGGAACGCACTATCCTGCGAAGCTTCAGCTTCGCTCAGCGAAACAGAGTTTCGCGAACATGTGGTGTCCCAAACCGGTCCGCCATTGGCGGATTGGGACACAGATAATATTAATTCCCTTAAGACTGCCTCGGCAGTTCTTGAGATGGGATCAAAGTCCGTTAATTCTGGGGTCCTCAACATCGGACTCTTCGGCTTTGGCTGTGTGGGGCAGGGGCTCTATGATGTGCTCAATCATTCCCAGGGACTCAAAGCTTCCATCGGGAAAATTTGTGTGAAGGATAAATCCAAGCCCCGCAGCATTGATATGGATCACTTCACATTCAGTAAGCACGAAGTGCTTGAAAGCACGGAGCATAACCTGATTGTTGAGCTCACCAGTGACGCTGATGCAGCCCTTGAAATTATCACTGATTCACTTGCAAAAGGGCGGAGCGTTGTTACCGCAGGCAAAAAGGTCCTCGCCGAAAACTTTGAGCTGCTCTACCTGCTGCAGCAGCAAACCGGCGCATCACTGCTCTATGAAGCCGCCTGCGCGGGAAGTATTCCCATCATTCGCACGCTTGAGGAGTATTACGATAACGAGCTCTTAAGCTCAGTACGCGGAATACTCAACGGCTCGAGTAATTATATACTCAGCAAAATGGAGTTCGATAAACTCTCATACGCCGATGCCCTTACGCAGGCACAGCGTGCGGGATTTGCCGAGAGCGACCCGACACTTGATGTGAACGGAACCGACGCTAAATACAAGCTGTGCCTGCTTGCAGTGCACGCATTCGGGGTGATACTTAAACCCGCTGAGGTGTTTAACCTTGGCATACAGAATATCACAGCCTTTGATATCACCTGCGCGGCAAAAAATAACCTGCGCATTAAGCTTATTGCCGGGATACATAAAACCTCCGCCGGATTCCGCGCGTACGTGCTGCCCAAATTTGTGCCGGCCGGTGAGCCGCTTGCGGGCATAAATTACGAGTATAACGGAATTGAAGTTGAGGGTGTTTACAGCGATAAACAGCTCTTTACCGGCAAAGGCGCCGGCAGCCACCCAACAGGCTCCGCCGTGCTCTCGGATATATCCGCCATTACCTACAACTATAAGTATGGGTACAAGAAGCTGAAGAAATTCCGGAACCAAATTCCCCTCTTGAGAGGGGTGGCAACGCCGAAGGCGTTGACGGGGTGTGTTTCTTTTGGCGAAGAACCAATTGACGTCACCCGTGACAACCGCTTGCCCGAAACCGGCTTCACGCTGCGCCTGTACATACGCTATGATGATAAGCAAAGCCTCCGCGGACTCGATATCCGCCGCATTGAGGAGGAATACACCTCAACAACAACAGGCTCTAGCTACGTAGTAGCTGAAGTCGGCTTTGAATCACTCAGCAAATTAAACAGTGAATGCAACGGTTTGTTTGTGTGTGAGGTGTAGGGAAGTGTAAAACTAAAAACCCCTCTCCTTTCCCGAAGGGACTCCTTTGGAGTTGGAGAGGGGCAGGTCGCAGAACCGGATTCTTGTCTGCATTGGCAGATGGCTCTGACAGTGGAGAGGTCGCTTTATACCGAATGATCTGTTTGTGTGTGAGGTGAATAAAACAGAGACACTCAACTCAGTCGGGGTCTTCGGAATATTCAGGGTAATCTGGATAGTCATCCCCATAGTAACTGCTATAGTCTAATTCTTCTAAATAATCTTCTTTACATTTGAAGCACAAGTTCCTGATTTCACTACCTTCGTAATCATATTGTTCAACGGCTTCAGTATCACTAATTAAAAAAAATTCTTGACATGATTCACATTGGATTACATCATCTTCATATCCGCAAACATAACAAGTATTAATATCGTCTTGAATTACAAATGAGGGCATATCGCAATTGGGACAATTCCAAACAAATTCTGCTTCAATTTTATCTTCTTGGAATCGAACTTGTGCCCTTTCGTATATTTCTCTTGCGTATTCCTTAATACTCATTGCCTCATCCCATAATGCAGTATCAAGGATATTCATTAAATTTTCTTGTAAATGTTTTCTGTGAAAATAGTCAAGGAAGGAAAATAATTTAACGAAAATAGATTTTACAGTCTCAATATTAAATTCTATTTCAAAGTGAACTATTGCATTCCTCCAGCGGGAAGCAATTTTAATAGCATCAATATCTTTCGAACTGACATCTATTTTGCAAATTTGCTCTAATCGTTTAATTGATTGTTCTAATGATACTGTGTGATCTTGTGAGTCAACATTTCTATAAATTAAAACCCAATGCTCTCTTCTTAATTTTTCTTTAACTGATAATTCTATTGCCTGTACAAGAGACAAAATTGCAAATTTCCATTGTTGGATGTCATTTTCAGCCTCTAGTGCACGTTCTAAGGCTTCTTTTAAAAAACTATGTGAATTATGCAACAATGAAAGTTTTAATTCAGGCATTATTTCATATCATTAATTATTTTTTCTGTTCTATCAGCATTAAGGATCTTCTCAATACTTCTAACTAATAAAATTAATTTCAGTATATTTTCATGTAGGTATATTCTCTATTATAACAAATTAATCCCAAAGAGTTCAATAAATAATACTTTTAAGTTATCTCTGAATATGGTTATATCACTATCATCAATATTAACATTATTCCTGCTATATTGAGACCTGTCTTTTAAATTATGATAATATTGTATTTTTTCCCAGATTTTATTCCATTTAGAGTTATTAAGACCAGACAATTTCTTAATTTCAATAATTAATTTATCTCTGTCCTTCATTAAGGAAATAAACTCAGAATCCGAAATCGCCAAATTGCTTTCATATATTAAATATTGCTTAAGAGACATTTCGAAAATAGTGTCAATGTAAATCAAATTTAATAAATTTTTATCTGATAATTTTTGCTTCTCAACAACTTTAGTAAATTGAAAGTTCTCGTAAATAGCTTTAGTCCAAGGTTTTGAATCTACGATATTTTCATTGATTTGTGCTAGTACTTTATCTTGAGACATTCTTCCATCTGGTAGGTCAGGGAATTTGATTCTTTTGAGTTCCTTTATATTCTTAATTTCTCGTGATTTGATTTCACCTTCTTTAAATGGAAATACGTCACTCTTCCAAGATTTTCTTTTTGATAATGAAGTAAATTGTTTTAATGTTTGTATTATGTATGGCTTTATTCCAATAAATACTTCATGATTCGCATTAATATTCGATTTACTACTATTCCATGGCATTAAATCTGCAGGTCCTTTAAGAAAGACAAAAACTTTTGCTAATGACATAGAAGGATGTGGTACTCCCAAAGTTCCAGTTTCAAATCCTACCACACTAGTTGTTAAAGCTCTTGCAATCAATCTATCATTGCAATAAAAATAAACTCCATATTCACCAGAGGGACTAGAAATATCGGAAAGACCTCCCATAATTTTAACATTAACTTTGTCAGCATCCTTCGTAAAAATATCAAAGTTTATTTCTTCTGGTTCAGCGTTCGGTGGATATGGAATGCCCTCAAAAAAATGGACAAAAAATTAAGAGTGATAATTTAAGTTTT
>CALMYL010000019.1 GCA_937873695.1 uncultured Ignavibacteria bacterium | reverse complement strand
CCGCCTTCATCTTCATCGCCGTTTAAGCGCGGCAGCTTCGCTGCGGAATCACCCATGTAATACATAAGCGCGTTTACCAGCGTACCTGAATAATTTTTATACGCCGGGTGCGTTACCATTCCCGCCGGTTTATTAACTATCATCAGGTAATTATCCTCGTACAAAATATCAAGCGGAATATTTTCAGGCTTCACATCTTCTTTATCGGGTAAATACGGCAGGGTAATTTCTATGAGGTCGTTTGGCTGTACAACGTAATTGGCTTTTATCTTTTTGCCGTTCACTTCAACACAGCCGTCGGTCATTGCGTTTTTTATCTTTGTACGGGAAGAATTTTCAATGTGATTTACAAGATACTTATCAATTCTTATTTTCGATTGGCCCGCCGGGACCTGTACCAGCATTTTCCGTTGTATCTTCAATTTGGATACTCTCGCTTAAAGAATTGTTAAAATTATTTATTGGTTTATCGTTACTGACAGAAATATTATTCAGCTCCTCACCGTTCTGTATTGAATTCTCCTCAAGCACAATTTTATCAGGCTCAATGGGATACTCGCCATCAACAGGCGGCGATACCTGCGTATCATCACCAATAACGGGAACAGGTTCATTGGTCTTAAATATCCTGTTATGGAAAAACAGTATTATCAAAAATCCCGCAGATACAGATGCGTCAGCGATATTCCATATAGGCCATGTAGTGTATGTTCGCCCAAGTATTGTGAAATCCCAGAACTCAACCTGCATGAAATCAACTACCTTACCGTTAAACAGCGGTGCGTAATTATATATCACACCATAAAATGTTCTGTCGATCAAATTACCAATAGCACCGGCCAGAATAAGCGCAAGCGAAAGCCTTATCAGGATTCCATCTTTCCTGTGCTTATAAATATAGAAGAATATGAATAATGACGCTACAATGGTGAATATAGTAAGGAACATCTTGGGTCCCACATCAATGCCGAAGGCCATTCCCGGATTTTCTATAAAGGTAATTTTTACAAGATCGCCTATCAGCGGTTTTGATGAACCGTAGGGCATACCTTTTAAGTTAATGCCAAGTGACTCGATCTTGAGCCCTTTGACCATGAGCTTGGTTACCTGGTCGGCAATTACAACAAGCAGCGTTATGAATAATACTTTCAAAAATTTTCCTTCTTCACTTTTAATGTCACCTGAACATGCTCCAGGATCTGTTTATGATACACGGTCTCAGCTCAACTCGATAGCGTCTGCTTGCAGTTAATACAGTGCGATGTTATCGGCACGGCTTCAAGCCTTGCTTTGCTAATTGATTTACCGCACGATATACACAGACCGTAGGTCTTTTTGGCGATTCTCTCAAGCGCGTTTTCAAGGTAGAATAAATGCTTCTCATCGCGCTGTATGAACATATACGCCTTTTCGCGCTCCATTTCATCCGAGCCCTGCTCAGCCATATGCATACTGAAAGTTGAGTTATCGCCCACATAATCGCCGGTGTTCTCATCGATCAAAGATTCCCTAAGCCTCCTGGCATTCTCCAGGATCTCGTTCTTCTGTTCCACAATAAGCTCGGTAAAGAACTTGAGGTCTTTATCTGTAAGATAAGTTTTGCCAAGCGGCTTGCCGTTCATTCCATTTGTCATTTTGTGGTCTTTCTTATTCACTGATACCTTACTAACAGTTTTTTTTATGTTAGCAGTTCCTTTTTTTACAGCTGCGGATTTAGTACCGGGGCTTTTTGCCGCAGACTTAACAACCTTTTTCTTTGTGACTCTTGCTGCGGTTGTTTTTTTCTTACCGCCTGTGCTCTTAACCGCGGTTTTCTTTTTTGGTTTTGTATTGCTGCCCGCCATTTTATGATTCCTTATCGTGTTTTTTGATGCCCATTCCGTGTAAACACGGAATTTTATGAATTATTATAAAAACTTTTTTAACATATCGCTACTGCCAGGGCAGTCTTTCAGCCTACCGTCGCAAATTTGCAATTTGTAATTTGCAATTTGCAATCTTAAACCTTCTCAACCGATACCTTACAATTCCGCCCGTTGATATTAAGCTCTTCGTATCCGTTCAACTTATCGCCGGAGGCCTCATCAAGTGATACTGCCGTTATCTGCTCCTGGATATATTTTTTCTGCCCGGTGATTATTCCGCTCAGTTCTTTATCAGCAAGGAAGTTTATCTTCACCTTATCGTTCACATCCATGTTTCTTTCTTTGCGGATATTCTGCACCTTGCTTACAAACTCACGGGCTATGCCTTCGCTCAACAGCTCATCATCAAGCTTGGTATCAAGCGCTATAGTCAGGTTATCCTGTGATTCAATTACCCAGCCTTCGATGTTCTCGGTCTGTATAAGCAGGTCATCCATGGTGAATTCATACCCGCCGTAGGCTGTTTTGCCTTCGGCTATCACCTGGTTCAGGTTTTCCTGGGGAAGCTCTATTGCAAGCTGAGCCACTTTCTTCACATCCTTACCGTACTTCGGACCCGCTACCTTAAAGTTCAGCTTCGCTGAACGCCTGATAAGGCTTGAATCCTTTTCGATGAACTTAAGCTCTTTGATATTTATCTCTTCAAGGATAATATCCTTCATCGTCTCAATTGCCTCACGCTCAGTATCGTTTGTGATGGCAATAAGTATCTGCCTGAGCGGCTGGCGTGTTTTCAGGTCATTTTTAACACGCATGAATCTAGCCAGAGAAACAATGCGCTTTGCAAGATCCATATTATAGTTAAGCTCAGCGTCAATGTTCTCGCTATTTTCCGCAATATAACTTAAATGAACTGATTCTTCATCAGTTAAATTTCGGTAAAGTTTTTCTGTCAAAAAGGGCGCTATGGGTGATACCAGCTGCAGTAAACCCGTCAATACCTCATACAAAGTGCCGTAGGCTGCCATTTTATCGGCCTCGCCATCCGGCGTGCGGAAGCGTTTCCTGTTGCGGCGCACATACCAGTTGGATAGGTCATCAATTGCGAAGTCGCCAAGCACCCTAACAGCTTTAGTTATCTGGTAACCATCCATTAAATCTATATATAACGATTTTGTTTTTTCGAATGCCGAAATTATCCAGCGGTCTATCTCGGGCCTCTCGCTCACAGGAACTGAATTCTTTTCAAGCTCCTTTTGTGTAACGCCCAGCAGATTGCAGTACAGCACAAAAAATCTGTATGTGTTAATTACAGTATCAAAAAATTTATTGCGCACCTCAAGCATGTCATCTTCGCTGAACATCTTGGGACGCCACGGGGGTGATGAGCTTATCAGGTACCACCGCAGAATATCCGCGCCGTACTTATCCATTATATCAAACGGATTGACAACATTGCCAACATGCTTACTCATCTTGCGGCCGTCTTTATCAAGTATAAGATCGTTAACAATCAGATTTTTATATGCCTTATCACCGAA
Organism: uncultured Ignavibacteria bacterium; assembly: GCA_937873695.1. Taxonomy (GTDB): domain Bacteria; phylum Bacteroidota; class Ignavibacteria; order Tepidaquicellales; family OLB5; genus OLB5. The sequence goes on along the minus strand of CALMYL010000019.1, from coordinate 6,599 downwards.
TATAAACGAGCCAATTGCATGCAGTGAATAGAACCATCCCCTTGTCTGGTCAACGCCTTCGGCGATAAAATCAGCGGGATAGTTGCGCTCGAAGAGTTCCTTATTTTCAAACGGGTAATGATGCTGCGCAAACGGCATGGAGCCTGAATCATACCATGCGTCAATAACTTCGGTAACGCGCGTCATTTCAACGCCGTACTTCTCTGACTTAATTTTTATTCTATCGATATACGGCTTATGCAGATCAAGCTCAGTGCCCGCAGGATAAACTTCATCATAGTTTAAGGCTTTAGCCTTCAATTCTTCAATTGAGCCGATCGCCTCGTAAACCATTTTGCCCTCAACTTCCGCGCCCCATATCGGCAGCGGAGTTCCCCAATACCTATCGCGGCTTAGCGCCCAGTCGCGGTTCTCTTCAAGCCAGTTGCCAAAACGTCCCGTGCCGGTTTCCGGCGGGAACCAGTTAATCTGGTTATTGAGCTCTATCATTTTATCCTTGTAGCTGGGTGTGTTGATGTACCAGCTTTCACGGGCATAATAAAGCAGCGGACTGTGGCAGCGCCAGCAGTGCGGGTATGAGTGAACGAACTTTTCTTTTTTGTAAAGCTTTTTTTCTTCCTTAAGCTTTAATATTATATCATCATCGGCTTCTTTAACAAAGCGGCCGGCAAAATCTGTGACCTCACTTGTGAACTTACCGCTTTTATCAACCGGCTGCATTACAGGCAAATTATATTTGCGCGATACCTGGTAATCATCTTCACCAAATGCGGGTGCGATGTGCACAATACCTGAACCATCTTCAGTGGATACAAAATCACCAAGCGTTACATAGAACGCCTTCTTTTCGGGATCAGGTTGCACATAGGGCATAAGCTGTTCATATTCTACACGCTCAAGCTCGCTACCCAAAACCTCGCCAAGCACTTCATACTCTTCTTTAATTACAGCAAGGCGCTCTTTGGCAAGAATAATTTTCTCGCCGGTATCTTTAAATTTTATCTTAACATAAGTAATGTTGGCGCCGACTGCGAGCGCAACGTTACTGATGAGCGTCCACGGAGTAGTTGTCCACACCAAAAAGCTGAAACCTGATAAATCCTCGCGAAGCGACCCGCCTTTGGAGGGCTGCCCTGCTTTAATTTTGAATACAACATAAACGCTGGGGTCTTTAACATCTTCGTAACCCTGCGCCACTTCGTGAGTCGAGAGCGGTGTTTCGCAGCGTGGACAGTACGGCTGAATTTTATAGCCGCGGTAAATAAGCTCAGCATCAAAGAATTTTTTGAGCGACCACCACACTGATTCAATGTACTCATTTTTATATGTGATGTACGCGTCTTCGAGGTTAACCCAGTAACCCATACGCTCTGTCAGGTCTTCCCAGTCCTTGAGGTACTTGAATACGGAATCGCGGCAAGCCTTGTTGAATTTTTCAACGCCGAGTTTTTCTATATCATCCTTGGATTTTATGCCAAGCGATTTTTCAACTTCAATTTCAACGGGTAACCCCTGAGTGTCCCATCCCGCTTTGCGGTAAACCTGGTAGCCCGTGAGTGTTTTGTAGCGGCAGATAAGATCTTTTATTGCGCGCGCAATAACGTGGTGAATTCCGGGTTTGCCGTTTGCTGTGGGCGGACCCTCATAGAAAGTGAATGACGGTTTGCCTTCACGGGTTGATATACTTTTTTTAAAGATATCATTACTTTTCCAGTAAGATATTACTTCTTTTTCTAACTGTGACTGATCTATTTTATCGGGTAATTCTTTGAACATATTTTTCACCCCCGTGGAAACGGGGGTCTCTGTTTCAGATTAATAAAAAGTTATAATGTGGCAGCAATATTTATCGCAACCCCTTGTTAAACAACGACTTAAATTAAAAATAAACTTAAATATACTGTAATTTTAAGGTATTTACAATGATTAATATAGTATTGAGTAACTGCGCCAGCAGTTACGAAACCTGCCCCGGCAGGTAGGTATTGCGCCAGCAGTTACGTCCCGAAGGGACTCTCCCACGGAGAGAAATCCGGCTTTGACGGATTGAAATAAAGATTGACCTCACCTTCCTCCGCTAAGATGGAGTAAGGCGTAGCCCCTGACCCCCTCTTACGTTTCCGGATCCCGCAAAGCGGGACTGCGTTTCTTAACTCTGTTTTGCAAGGTGTGGCAAAAAACGCAGGAGAGGGAACTAAACCCGAAGGCTCTCGGACATTGCTCACCACTCTTCACGTGCGATACCTACGGCATCGGGAATCAAATAATAACATTTTGCTATAAACGTGCAATCCCTGCTTATCAGTTTAATTATATTGTCAGCAGGTTTTACAACCTACGGGATTGTTTAGTATTATTGTAAGCGGGATTTACAACCTACAGGATTGATTATATTAAGCTTTATCTTTCTGACCACAGAGTAGTCAAACATTTATAGCAATTGACATAGAAATGCACACGACACTGGGGGCTACGCCTTACTACCCGAAGGGGAGGAAGGTGGTCACTTGGTTTAAGATCTCACCCCTATATGAGTCTTCGCTCTTAGAGCCGGCTTTTCCACTGTAGCGATGCATCGCTACAACTTTTGGCAGCGACGCGCACTGCTATTGACATAAAATACAAATTAAACTAAGTTTGTTATAAGGATGCGAGTTGAGTGATGGGGGCATCACAGGTAACCGCTCCACTATTTCTGTGTAAACACAGAAATAGCTTACATTCAGGGTTTACATCACGCGAAAAAATTAGATAGAGGGCTTATCCCGCCAAAAACGGGAGAAGCCTTTTTGTATTTAAAAAGGCTTGATTCACTCATTTAACAAACTTAAACAATATCACTATGGAAAAATTTTCATCAAAAAACGGGGTCAGCGTGTACGCTTATAAAGGCGACGCAATGACACTGCTGGCATTTGACCTGGAAAAAAATCTGACCGAAGGTCTTGCGGGTTTTTCGATCAAAGTGAAAACGGGGTCAAAGGAATATTATCTGTATAACAAGCTTAAGTTCAACAGTAAAATAAAATTACACAAAGAGCCAAAGTATGTACGTGAGAGATACTCAACCGAATTTTCACCCATACAGAAATTCAGGTGGATACATGTGCCATCAAGCGAGCATTACGTGGGCAATCCGCAGTTCGGCGAGTACACCTACGAGATAACACCGCGCTACATTAAGGATAAAACCCTGCTTGCGCCGGATAAGAACCTTACGGTTGATGTGACAATTGACGTGAGTCCTTTTAAAGACGGCGATATTGCAGTGGGCTTTACGCGCTCATTCATTTCTTCGCAGGCGTTTGCATACCACTTTGGCAACAACCTGAACTTAAAGCCTAAAGGCGCAGGACTTGTGTTCGATCTTAAACAGCAGGCGGGAACCGCCAAAAGGTATAACAAGGCAGAAAAGAAATTCACTGAAATGCCCTTTACCTATGAAGAGATACACGAATACCTTGGCTGGCAGGCGCGCGATATGATAACCGGATTTTTAAATGAAGCCCTTGCCGATAAAACTATGCGCCTTGATGTATTTGCATATGACCTGAATGAGCCGACAGTTGTTGATGCTTTCCTTAAGCTGGCAAAACACGGGCGCATAAGGATAATACTTGATGATTACCCCGGCCACAGGAAAGCCGGCTCGGCTGAGATGGTATTCGAAAAGGAATTCAAAAAGATCGCTAAGAATAAGGACGATATCTTCAGGGGGAATTTTTCAAGCCAGGCGCACAGCAAGGTATTTATCATGCGGAAAAATAACAAAGCCGCGAAAGCTGTTAAGGTATTAACTGGCTCAACCAACTTTACGTTAAACGGCCTGTGCGTTAATGCAAATCACACAATTATTTTTAACAATAAAGATGAGGCACAGCTTTACGCTGATATGTTCGATCTCTCTTTTGGTGATGAAAAGATGGATTCATTTAAGAAGTCACCTGAGGCGAAGAAGGATTTTAACTTTCAGCCGAACGGCCTGCCTGATATGACCATAAGGTTCTCGCCCCACCCTGCCGCGGTTGTTAAGGAATTTTTCGGGAAGATAGCCAAAAAGATTAACGAAGCGACAAGCGATGTGCTGTTTGCCGTGATGAAAGATGACAGCAGCAGCATTATACTTGACGCGCTGCAGAAACAGGTTAAGGCGGATGATATTTTTACCGCCGGCATAACCGATGTAAGAAAAGGAATGCAGCTTTACAAGCCCAACAAAAGAACAGGCATCAGGATATCGGGGCTGGAAATAGCAACAAAACTGCCTAAGCCTTTTAATAATATCATCAAGGTGCCGGGACTGGGGCATAACATACACCATAAATTTGTTGTGGTAGATTTTAAAGGAGCCAACCCCGTGGTGTACTGCGGCAGCAGCAACCTTGCATACACTCCTGAGCAGAATAATGGCGATAACCTTATAGAGATAAGGGATAAAGATATTGTACTTGCCTTTGCAATAGAGGCAATAAGGCTGATAGATCACTACTCATGGCTGAACAGGATGCTTGAGGGCGAAACGGAAAAAGACGAACTGTTTTTATATGATAACACGCAGAAGACAAGGTGGTATAAAAAGTATTACAATCCAAAAGACCTGCGCTGCCTTGAACGTGAACTGCTGATGCGGTAAGATAGTGGTCGGGTTTTGCAGTGTAGCGATGCATCGCTACAACTTTGAGTGGCGACAGGCAGTGCTAAGTGACCTCACCCCCTGACCCCCTCTCCTGAAAGGAGAGGGGGAACAGAACCCCAAAGCTTAAGGATATTGCTCCCCTCTCCTCATAGGAGAGGGGCTGGGGGGTGAGGTGTAAAGTGCATTCAAAGGTCGTCTCATAATTTGGGGGCTATTGTAATTGGAGACGACCCAACGGGTCGTCTCTACAAAAGCCGCCGCGAAATATCGGGCGGGGCTTTTCCACTGTAGCGATGAATCGCTACAACTTTGCCCGGCGACAGGCGGAGCTATTGACATAAATGTTACAATTACTTATGTTTGTTATGCAGAGTGACGAGCGATGGGGGCATTGTTTAAGCGCTTTGCCTGTGCTGCCGAAGCACAGATATATTTAGGGTTCAAATCACGCGAAAAAATTAGATAGAGGGCTACCCCGCCAAAAACGGGGCTAGCCTTTTTTTGTTGAAAAGTAATATTAAATTAACAAACACTTAAATATATTTATAATGCAAATTTTTGAAAATCCAATGAATCTACATATCATTAGACTAGCTTTAATTATGCTCACTTGTGGTATTGGAGGAGGCATAATAAATTATTATTTAAATCATACTATACAAATTGATGATAGTATTGGTAAAAGAATAATAAAAAACCCTTATGAAGATACTTTGTTTAAATGTATCATAATTGGAGTTGGCGCTTCTTTTTTGGTCCCACTATTATTGAAAATGATTTCAAGTAACTTATTGGAATCAAGTGGAAAAGATGCCATAGATTACTTCATAATATCTGGTTTTTGTTTAACTGCTTCTATTTCTTCCCGTGCATTTATTTCATCAATTTCGGAAAAAATATTAAAACTCACCAAGGAGACAAAAGAAGAAGTTGAAATTGCTAAAAAAGATTTAAAAAATGCTGAGAATAAAATTGAGGCTATTGAAACAAACCTCGAAGAACAAGATCTACCACTTGTCAAAGATGAAGAATATACTCAGCTTAAGGACAGAGAAGATTTGACAGAAGACGAATATAAAGTTTTAAATTCATTCAATAATAGTAGATTCATTTACAGAACAATTACTAATGTAGCCAAAGAACTTGCAATGCCACTGGATGGAATCCAAATCATTTTCGAAAGTTTGCTTAAAAAACATTTTATTTTTAGAGTAATGAGATCTTCAGGAGAAAAATTTCAAATTACTTTTGCTGGCAGACTTGCAATAATTAATTATGAACAAAATGAAACCAATTGAAAATACTAACGCAAGACCGTCAAAAAGAATCTATAGGTCAATAATTTCTGATTACGATCTAAATAAAACAATATGTGAGTTAATCGATAATGTTTTAGATATTTGGATAAGGAATGGAAAGATAAATTCAGTATTAATTAACATTAAAATTAATACTACTCAACAAACCATTAGAGTACAAGACAATGCTGGTGGGTTAAAATTAGAAGACCTAAAATATATTGTGGCTCCGGGATATAGTTTAAACAAACCAGGTGATGAAGTAATTGGTTTTTTTGGTGTAGGCTCTAAAAGGGCGGTAGTTGCAATTGCTGAAGAGATTAGGATTTATACAAGATTCCTTAAGGAAAAATCGTACATGATCAATTACAATGATCAATGGCTGGAAAATGATGATGATTGGGAATTGCCAACATTTGAGGTAGAAAATATCGATGAAGGTACTACTATCATAGAACTTTTTAAATTGCGCTATCAAGTTACTGAAAAGATGGTTGAACAATTAATAGAACATCTAGAAATAGTATATGCTAAATATCTAGACACAAAAAATCTGGAAATTAAGATCAATGACACCATTTTGGAAGCAATAACTTTTGAGAAATGGTCTTATTGAAGTGACCTCGATTTTGTAGACAAGAAATTAAGGTGTATATTCGTAAAAG
>CALMYL010000018.1 GCA_937873695.1 uncultured Ignavibacteria bacterium | reverse complement strand
GCGCATTTTCATATGCCGGTTTTGGGCCAACCAATATATATGCAAATCAGGAAGGACTTGTAACAGGAATCCAGTCTAACGGAACGGAAATTCCTAATGCATATAGTTTGCAGCAGAACTATCCAAATCCGTTTAACCCGGTAACAAACATAAAGTTCAATTTGCCTAAATCAGGCTATGTAAAACTTGTGGTGTTTGATATTATGGGAAGGGAAGTTGCAACAATGCTTAATGAAAACATGAATGCAGGTTCATATACAGCTGATTTCGATGCGTCAAGATTATCAAGCGGTATATATTTCTATAAACTGGTAACAGCAGATTTTACTGACACCAAAAAAATGATGTTAGTAAAATAACTGAAGAAACAATTTGTTTTTCACAAGCCCCCGCAGAAATGCGGGGGCTTTTTTGTACAAATGCAGCCATAATTCATTTGAATAACTTAAGATTTACGAGTATATTTGTATAATATTTTGTAAAATTTAAAGTAATTTTTATGAAACCATGGGCATTGGTATTAGGTGCTTCCAGCGGATTTGGAGGGGCAGTTTCTCTTGAACTTGCGAAGCATGGCTATAACATTTTCGGAGTACATCTAGATAGGGCTATTACAATTCCGGATGTTAAAAATCTCATCAGAAAAATTGAGCATACAAAACAGCATGCAGTTTTTTTTAATATTAATGCAGCCGATGCTATAAAGCGAAATGAGGTTTTGGATGAAATTACCGAAAGGCTTAAAGGCCACGAAAAGGGAAGCATAAAGGTACTTGTACACTCGCTTGCTTTTGGTACATTAAAGCCTTTTATAGCAAAATCCCAGGCTAACTGCATTTCGCAGGCGCAGATGGAAATGACACTTGATGTTATGGCTAATTCACTTGTTTACTGGACCCAGGGTCTTATATTCCGCAATCTGCTGGCAGAAGGAGGGAGAATCTTCACTTTAACCAGCGCTGGCTCCCATTCTGTCATTCCTTCATATGGCGCTGTATCTGCCGCAAAAGCGGCACTGGAAGCGCATACAAGACAGCTTGCATACGAACTTGCTCCTATGAAAGTTACAGCGAATTCCATAATGGCAGGCGTAACAGATACCCCGGCTTTACAGAAAATTCCCGGTGCAAAAAATATGATAGAATCAACCAAGCTCAAAAACCCTCAGGGAAGATTAACACACCCTGAAGATGTTGCCAAAGCTATTTTGATGTTATGCTCAGAAGAAGCCGGCTGGATCTCAGGTAATTTAATTGGTGTTGATGGCGCTGAGGATATAATCAATTTTACAGGGGAAAGGGTTGCCCACCATATTAAGTAATATGGATCTAAAATTACAATAAACTCTTTTAAATATAAATATCTAAATTATACAGGTTATGTTCGAATTTGGATTTACTGAGGAGCAATTAATGCTCCGTGAAATGGTTCGCGATTTTGCTGTAAATGAATTAAAACCGATAGCTCAACAGATTGATCAAAACGAAAAGATCCCTGACGAAATTATCAGAAAGCTCGCAGACCTGGGGCTGCTTGGTGCTTCCATACCGGAGCAGTATGGCGGCGGTGGATTTGGAGAAGTAGGCTATTGTATCATGCAGGAAGAGATATCAAGAGCATGTCTATCTACTGCTACTTTCATTGGAGCGCATCAGTCAATAGGCACAAATGCAATACTTCTGGGCGGGAGTGAAGAACTGAAACAAAAATATGTAGTACCTCTTGCCAAGGGAGAAAAAATAGGCGCTTTTTGTCTGACTGAAGTACAGGCCGGTTCAGATTCATTTAACGTTAAAACGACTGCCGAGCTGGATGGCGACGAATGGGTCATTAATGGTGATAAAATGTGGATCACAAATGGAGGGTTGGCCGATATAATATCAGTTTTTGCCAGAACTCCCAAAGGAGTTACCGCCTTTGTTGTTGAAACAAGTATGCCCGGATTTTCTGCAGGGCCGCCTGAGAAGAAAATGGGTATAAGAGGAAGTACAACTAACGCTATTACTTTTGATAACATCAGGGTTCCCAAAGAAAATATGATTGGTACAGAAGGCAGAGGATTCCTGATAGCTATGAAAACACTTGATGCAGGAAGACTCGGGCTCGGGGCAGCAACCCTTGGGGCAGCAAAAGAAATGCTTGAGATGTCATCAAGGTATGCAAAAGAACGTATACAGTTCGATCATCCTATCAGTCACTTTCAGGCAATTCAGTTCATGCTTGCCGAAATGGCGACTACAATTTACGCTATGGAATCCATAATTTACAGAACTGCTGTTGATTATGATCTGAAAAAGAATATCAGTACTCATTCAGCAATGGTTAAATTGTTCTGCTCTGAGGGTCTTGACAAAGTTGTTGATATGGCTGTACAGATTCATGGCGGCATGGGATACTCAAGGGAATACCCAATTGAAAGGTTTTACAGGGATTCAAGGATAAATAAGATATTTGAAGGCACTAATGAGATCCAAAAAGGTATTATTGCCCGTGATGTGCTGAAGCACAAAGGTGTAATGTAGTATTTTGAAAAGAAATTCTGAAAAGTAATAAAAAAATAATGAAAAAATCTCTGATTTATATTTTCTTTTTTGTTTTCTCTGTAAGTCTTGTAGGCTGTTTGACAGTTGAAACTAAGGAATATTCATTTAAGCTCAAAAGCGGTAAATCGGGCACAGGAAAAATAAAATATATTAACATTATGCATACTATGGATTCAGCTTCGACCGTTGAAGCTGAATACGAGGACCTTATGACCAACTATCTGAACGGCAAAAAACCGGAAGATGAAATGCTGGGCGTAAAGAATGTGAAGAAGCGCTTATTTGAAGAAGATAATCATCTGTGCGGCGAAATAACTTTTGAATTTGATGATATAACTGCCCTGAAATTCTATAATTTTAAGGATAAAGTCTGGGCATATTCACTTGGCGGCGGCAGCTTGTTTGGCGGCAGTGAGACTTATTTCTCGTCAAACGGAACTTTTGGAGGTGAAAATATGCCCGCAATATTCTGGGATGGAAATGAAGATGAGTTCAAATTCAAAACAACTATTGCGCAGAACGATAAGAAAAATGAAAGCCTGCTTGATATCTGGAAAAAGAAAAACGATAAGTAAGATCAATTAGTAAACCGGGATTTTTAATGAGCAATGTTTAGTTAAACATTGCTCATTTTCTTTATAGTTGAAACGGAAAGCTTAATTCGTTTATCTATTTATCAACTTTTCAAGAGTCTCAATTCTTCTTCTGAGATCAATACTTCTGTATGTCAGATGAAATATAACTGCTATCAGCAGCATTATCACGCTTATGAAGAAAAAACCTGCCCTGTAAAACAGAATAAGCAGCTCAATCAGAGGATTGTAAATGTTTTTCACAAACACTTCACTTTTTGTACGCTGGTATTTACTTTCATCGATCTGGTCGCTGGAAAAGATATTTCTGATCTTCTCAATCTGCAGCTGTACCTTTTTAACGCTGAAAAGCATTTCATCAATACGGTTATCAATGGAATCCATTGCAGCTTTTTTTACACCCGCAGTTTCCAGGGTTTTTACCGAGTAATTGTTGAATACAGGCTTAGTTAATGAACCACCCAGCATTACTACCAACAGCAGTAAGCCCGATACGCCGTAGAAAATTTGATATAAATTTTTCATTTTTTCAGAGATTATGAATATTATAGTTATAAGTATAACAAAAATATTACCCGGATTTATCCAATTAATTGGAATTGAATAACTCATAAAATTTCGGTAAATTTGTTAAATAACGATAAAATAGTGAATATTTTTCGTTTTTATGCACCCGTAGCTCAACTGGATAGAGCATCTGACTACGGATCAGAAGGTTTGGGGTTCGACTCCCTACGGGTGTACAATAAAAGCAGGTTACTAAACCTGCTTTTTCAATGAGCATCTGACGTAGTCTATCCCGCTGACAAGCGGGAGATCAGAAGGTTTGGGGTTCTCCCGAAGGGACTCATTTGGAGGACTCCCTATCCCAAAAGGACTCCTTTGGAGCGGGTGTACAATATAAGCAGGTTACTAAACCTGCTTTTTTGTTAGTGAATCAGAAGTTTTGGGGTTCCTCCTAAGGGACTCTCGCTTATTCCTTCGGAATTTTGAAGGTATCCTTTGTTGTGTACCAGGAAAAAAATATCATTTTCTCTTTTTATATCATTTAGATATCACCCAAAATAAATCACCTTGTACCGGCTTTATGTAACTGGCGGGGTATTGCTTCGCTTTTTCACTTCCGCTTAGAATCTCATTAACAATTGATATCTTCGTAGTGCCGCTAACCAGAAAGTATATGAATTTTGCATTATTGATCACATTACCGGTCATCGTTATTCTGATCTGAAGATTTTCGGGGTGATTTGAAACTGCAAATAGTCTTGCTGAAGTTAGCAGTTCCATTTGTCCTGGGAAGATAGAGGCGGTATGACCGTCTTCACCAATGCCCAGAAGAATAATATCGAATTCAGGCAGCGAATTTCTTGGCGGAACATTATGTTCAACAAAATCTGAATATCTTGCTGATTCTTTTTCAGCAGGTAATTCACCTTTTATCCTGTGCAGCCTGGCCGGAGAAATACTGATATTTTTGAAAAGGGTATTGTATGCATTGCCAAAATTACTTTCTCGGGAAGCAGGTTCAACACAACGTTCATCTGCCCAATAAAAATTGAGCCTGTTCCAATCAATCTTTCGTGAATATTCTGAAGCAAGTTCCTTAAAAAATTCTTTTGGTGTATTACCCCCAGAAAGAGCGATATTCAATTCGGCTTTGGTTTTTAGAAGTTCATCAATCTTTTTGTTAATAATGGCTGCAAAACCAGAGGCTAATTCTTTGGGTGAATCGAATATGATAATATTTTTCTTATCCAAGAGCTATTGTTAATTGTTCATTGCAAATTATTCATTGTCTACAGTTCGCAGTAAACTCCGTCATCGGCAAGATTTTTGCACGGGTAACGCCATGTAATGTGCTCACCTCCGGCGATAAGGTCATCTGCAATGTCGGGTCCCCATGTACCGGCAGGGTAGCCGTAAATTTTCACATTCTGATCGTCAGCCCATGCTTTCTGTATAGGTTCAACAAATTTCCATGCTTCTTCAACCGCATCGGCCCTCAAGAAGAGAGTCGAATCTCCGATCATACAATCATATAACAGCCTTTCATAAGCTTCAGGAATATTCACATTTGAAATATCACTGTAATGAAAATCCATGTTGACATTATGAATCTTGAACCCGGAGCCCGGTTCTTTCATTCCGAATTTCAGCAGAATTCCTTCATCCGGCTGAATCCTCAGAATAAGCTGGTTATCGCTAATGTTCAGGCTCTCTTTGAAAAGAAAATGCGGAGTTTTCCTGAAATGAATAACAGCCTCAGTTACTCTTGTAGGTAGCTGCTTCCCGGTCCTTATATAAAACGGAACACCGCCCCATCGCCAATTATCAATATAAAATTTTATTGCAGCATAGGTTTCAGTTCTGGAATCAGGTGCAACACCTTTTTCTTCTCTGTAGCCCTTGATCTTTCTTCCTTTTATAGTTGAAGCAATGTACTGACCCCTTATTACATTTTCTTCAACTTCTTCGGGTTTAAGTTTTCTTAGTGATTGAAGTACTTTTAGCAGTTCATTCCTTATTGCATCCGGTTCAAAAGTGGAAGGCGGTTCCATAGCGATGAGGGATACCAGTTTAAGCAGGTGACTCTGGATCATGTCGCGCAATGCGCCTGAAGTTTCATAAAATCCTCCGCGGTTCTCTATTCCAAAATTCTCAGCGGAAGTAACTTCAATATGGTGAACATAGTTCCTGTTCCATATCGGTTCAAAGATACCGTTTGCAAACCGAGTTGCCAGAATGTTCAATACAGTCTCTTTACCAAGATAATGATCTATCCTGTAAATCTGGCTTTCCTCAAAATTAGTGTGCATAATTTTGTTAAGTTCAATTGCGGAGCCAAGATCATAGCCAAAAGGTTTCTCAACAATTATCCTGGAGTATCCGTTTGAACTTCTGTTCAGTCCTGCTCTGCCAAGATTAAGAGATATTTCAGCAAATAAAGAAGGAATTGTAGCCAGATAGAAAATATAGTTACATTCGGTTCCGCAAGTTCCGCTCAGGTTCCTTATTCTGAGTGATAATTCATTGTACATTGAAGTGTCTTTGAAATCCATACGGAAATAACTGAGCTTTGCAGTAAAATCATTTATCTCTGCTTCATCAGCAGTAGACTCATTTGCTAATATTGCTGATTTCATTGCATCTCTGAATTCAGGATCTGTAAATTCAGTACTGGCTGTGCCCAATACCGCGAATTTTTCAGGAAGGTTATTCTGTTTATATAGTTCATAAATAGCGGGGATCAATTTCCTTCTGGTGAGATCACCTGAGGCGCCAAAAATTATGATTACACAATTATCCGGTTTTTTCAATATCTGCTTTCTGTAATGATGTAAATTTTCTTATATTGTTTGCAGCTTTCTGCTTCTGACTTACTTATCTTTAAGAACTTTGTGTCCTCCGAATTGGTTTCTAAGTGCAGCCAGTACTTTCATTGCAAAAGAATCTTTTTGCCGTGATTCAAATCTTGTATAAAGTGATGAAGTAATTACGTGTGCCGGAACATTCTGTTCAATTGCCGCTTCGATCGTCCATCTGCCCTCACCGCTGTCTTCAACATATCCTTTAATTGATTCAAGATCAGGATCTTCACGGAAGGCTTTCACTGCAAGTTCCAGTAACCATGATTTCACCACACTGCCATGCATCCAGCCGCCGGCAACTTTTTCTACGTCAATTTTATATGGAGAAGTTTTCAGGATCTCGAATCCTTCGGCGTAAGCCTGCATCATCCCGTACTCTATACCATTATGTATCATTTTTACGTAATGACCCGCTCCGCTCGCACCGCAGTATGTATATCCGCCCTCGGGAGCAAGTGACTTAAAAACCGGGTAAGCATACTCTACAGCTTCAAAATTTCCCCCGGTCATAAGACTGTAACCGTTTTTAAGTCCCCATATCCCACCGCTTGTACCGCAATCGATATAGTCTATTCCAATTTCATTAAGTTTGTTTCCGCGTTGAATGGTTGTTTTCCAGTATGAATTACCGCCATCAATTATGATATCTCCCTGCTTAAGCAGTGTACTAAGAGCATTGATATTTTCATCAACAGGCTTACCTGAAGGAACCATCAGCCAAACTATTTTCCTTTCTGGAAGGCGGCTTACCATATCTTCAAGTGATCCGGAGCCTTCTGCACCTTTGCTGATCGCCAGTTCAATTTCAGGCATGGTTAAGTTAAATACAACAACATCATGGCCGTTTTTCAAAAGGCGCTCAACCATGTTTCCGCCCATTTTCCCCAGCCCCACAAATCCGATTTTCATTTTTTTGCCCTGTTCTTAGGATTATTTAAAAAATATTTTCAATATAAAATAACATTATTAACCATAAAAGTCACTGAAGGATATTAATAATTGCTAACTGATCAGGTTAAATATCAAAATCCCGATAATTATCAATGTTGTGATTGACAATGGTCATATTTTGTGCACAGGTCTTGACCTATATTTGGAAACAATCCAATACTACGAGCATTTCCGGCGTTTAAAGCGCCGGGATATCAGCCCGAAGCAGAAGGGAGATATGAAAAATGCCAATGATGATAACAGATAACTGCATGAACTGCGGTATTTGTGAAATTTTGTGCCCGTATAGTGCAATTTATCCCGGGGGAGTGAACTGGCGAAAGATACACAACAGGTACTTCATTTTCTGTGATGAAGAACTGATGCATGATGATTTCTGGTCACCGTCTCATTATTATGTTGTGCCTGATAAATGTACTGAATGTGTCGGCAAATACCCTGAGCCGATCTGCCGTACAGCTTGTACAAAGAATGCGATGTTTACTGATAAGGAGCGGTGGGAAAGCGAAGAGCATCTTTACGCCAAAAAGGAATACCTTGAGACAATGCCGGGAATGGTATAACCATGGAGCACTATTCATTACATACAGTCAGCCACTCTTCGGCTGCAAGTAATTATTTTGAAAGAGTTACTGTTCACAGAAATTCAAAGAATATACTTTCAATATTGTTTGAAGAAGTGAACTGCAGCGAAGAGAAATTTGATAAACTGAAAAAGGAGCTGCTTTCCGCTCACAGGCATCATTATTCAGCGCACAAAGAGCCATGCAATGAAGTATTCAGCAGTCACACCTGATGCGGATGTTATTAAACTACTTTCAGTTTATTTATATGCCAGATATCATCTGAATACTCTTTTATTGCCCTGTCACTTGAAAATTTTTCCATCCTGGCTGAGTTGACAATTGACATCCTGGTCCACATATCGGTATTTAAGTAGGCAAGTTCAACGCGTTTCTGGGCAGTTGCATAAGCAGCATAATCTTCCATTACAAAGTAATAATCTCTGTAAAGAAGTTCATTAACAATCGGGTCAAATATTCCATGCTCATTTTTATTGAAATAGTTCGTCTTGAGCATGTCAATAATAAGTTTAAGCTCAGGATTAGTTTCGTAATATTTTATCGGAGTGTATCCCTCTTTGCGTGCGGCCATAATCTCATCCGAAGTCAATCCGAATATGAAAATATTATCATCACCCACCTCATTCTTTATTTCTACATTAGCACCATCAAGTGTCCCTATAGTAACAGCTCCATTCAGAGCAAATTTCATGTTGCCGGTGCCTGATGCTTCAAATCCTGCTGTAGATATCTGCTCCGAGAGGTCACTGGCGGGAATTATCCGTTCTGCAAGCGTAACACCATAATTCTTAATGAACAGTATTTTCAGCTTATCTCCTATTACGGGGTCATTGTTTACATGTTCAGCCACTGAGTTGATGAGTTTTATAATGGTTTTTGCCATAAAATAGCTTGGCGCGGCTTTGCCGCCAAAAATAACTGTTCTTGGCACCAAAAAATCTCCGGGTGAGTTCTTTATCCGGTTATACAAAGATATTACGTGAAGAATATTAAGAAGCTGCCTTTTATATTCATGAAAACGCTTTACCTGGGAATCAAAAATAGAATGCGGGTTTATGTTTACGTCATGGTTTTTCGCAATGAATTCTATAAGCCGCAATTTATTATTATGCTTGATATTCCGCCATTTATTCCTGAAAGTTTCATCTTCTGCAAACGACTCGATTTTTCTGAGTTCAGAAAGATCGGTTACCCATTTGCTGCCGATCTTTGATGTTATCAGTTCTGAAAGTTCCGGATTAGCCTGAAGCAGGAATCTGCGAATTGATATCCCGTTTGTTTTGTTATTGAATTTTCCGGGCATATATGAATTAAGATCCGGGAATATGTACTTTTTCAGAATATCTGAATGCAGTTCCGCTACGCCATTTGTAGAATGGCTGCCTACAATTGCAAGATTAGCCATTTTTACGGAATTACCGTGACTCTCCTGACGTATTATTGCCATTTTTGAGAGCACTGAATCATCAGAGGTGTATTTTTCTTTAACTTCTTCTGTAAACCTGCGGTTAATTTCCGAAACGATCTGCATATGACGGGGGAGCAGGGCCTGCAGAAGACTTTCTGTCCATTCTTCAAGCGCTTCAGGTACAATGGTATGATTGGTATAAGCAAAAACTTTCTGAGTAATTTCCCACGCTTTATCCCATTCCAAACCTTCATCATCCATCAGAATTCTCATCAGGTCAGGTATTGCTATCGCAGGATGTGTATCGTTAAGTTGTATTGCGGCTTTTTCAGGAAGCAAACCAAAATCTGTATTGCGCATTTTGAAGTTGTATATTATATCCTGAAGTGTGGCGGATACAAAAAAGTACTGCTGTCTAAGCCTGAGTATTTTCCCCTGCGGGATCGAATCATTAGGGTACAAAACCTTCGATATTGTTTCGCTCAGATTCTTGTTTTCTACAGCAGAAAGATAATTACCCTGGTTGAAGTTATTAAGATTGAATTCATCTGTAGATTTTGCCTGCCACAATCTTAATGTATTTACAGTTTTATTCTGGTATCCCGGAACAGGAACATCATTCGCAATTGCAAGTACGTCATCTGTATTTATCCAGGTGTACCTGGTTCTGCCGGTTTCATCAAAATATGTTGAAACCGTTCCGTTGAATTTTATTGTATAGGTATATTCGGGTCTCACAACCTTCCACGGATTGCCGTACCTCAGCCAATGGTCGGGTTTCTCAATCTGGTAACCGTTTTCTATATCCTGTTCAAAAATTCCATATTCGTAAAGTATCCCGTAACCGCAGGCGGGCAATTCCAGGGTAGCCAGAGATTCCATATAACAAGCAGCAAGCCTGCCTAATCCGCCGTTGCCAAGCCCCATATCTGGTTCTTCCCGCATTATCCTGTCCAGATCGAATCCGAATCCATCAAGCAGTTTTCTGCACTCTTCATACAAACCCAGATTTATTAATGAGTTCCCAAGCAGGCTGCCCATAAGAAATTCAAGGGAGAGGTAATGAACTTTCTTTACGTTATTTACACTATACTCATTTTGGGTTCTTAGCCAGTTGCGGGTAAGTCTGTCTCTTACTGCAAGAGATATTGCCTCGAGTATATCATGATCAGTTACGGTTGTTCTGTCTTTCACAAGGTCAAACTCAAGCCGTTCGGCAAACTGTGTAACAAATGAGCTTTGTTTCACTTTTGCCCCGTCAGTAAAAAAAATTGATTTGTTGTTATCTTTCATAAACAAAAAATTTCAATTATAATGTTAGTTAGGGTAAAATGTATATTTTCAGGAATTATAAATAAAATCCTTTTCTATATTCCTGAACAGCGGAGCTTCAAGATCTTTTTCTGATACAAGCGGATCAGCTATGTTCCAGTCAATATTAAGCTCTTTATCATTAAATACAATTGCCCGTTCACTGTTTTTATTGTAGTAATTTGTACATTTGTAATAGAAGACAGCAAATTCGGAAAGGACCGAAAATCCATGAGCGAATCCGGGCGGGATCCATAACTGTTCATGATTTTCTTCGGATAGCTCGGTTGCAGCATATTTGCCAAAAGTTGGAGATCCAAACCGTATATCTACCGCAACGTCAAGCACTCTGCCGTAAACTACCTGGCACAGTTTTCCCTGTGCATATTCTCCTGCCTGGTAGTGCAGCCCCCTGACAGTATTTTTTTTTGAACGTGAGATATTATCCTGTACAAAATCAAGTTCGATGCCTCTTTCGGCAAAAATTTTTTTCCTGAATGATTCAAGAAAATAACCTCTGTCATCTTTAAATACCTTGGGAGTAATTATCAGTACATCTTTTAATTTAGTTTCCTGGATTTCCATGTTTGCTTATTTATTCTTCCTGTCATTAAGTATTTTTACCAGGTACTCTCTGTATGCGCATTTAGGCATTTTTGTAACAACATCTTCAAACCGGGAAAGGTCAATAAAATTCATGTGCAGCGAAATTTCTTCCAGGCAGGCAACTTTAAGGCCCTGGCGGTCTTCTATAGCACCGAAGAAATTTGATGCCTGAAGCAATGATTCAGGAGTTCCTGTATCAAGCCATGCTACACCACGGCTTATCTTTTCAACATTAAGCTCACCACGGTTCATATACTCCACATTAACATCTGTAATCTCCAGCTCTCCGCGCGGCGAAGGTTTCAGATTCTTTGATATTTCCACCACCTTGTTATCGTATACATACAAACCGGGTACCGCAAAATCAGATTTTGGCTTAGCCGGCTTTTCTTCAATTGAAATTGCTTTTCCGTTTTCATCAAATTCAACTATTCCGTACCGTTCAGGATCTGTTACCCTGTATCCAAATACTGTTGCACCCGATGTTCTTTCAAGCGCTCGATGGAAGAAATCAAGTTTACCATAGAATATGTTATCACCAAGTATCAAAGTTACAGCGTCATTTCCAATAAATTTATCACCAAGAATGAATGACTCAGCAATACCATTTGGAGCTGACTGCAGAACATACTCAATTGTCAGTCCTAATGAACTTCCATCACCAAAAAGCTTCTTATAAAATGGAATAGTTTCCTCGTTCGAAATTATTAGTATATCCTTTATTCCGCCCAACATGAGGATAGAAAGTGGATAGTAAATTAATGGTTTATCATATATTAAGGTAAGTTGTTTGCTGTAAAGCTGGCTAATGGGGTACATTCTTGAACCTGCTCCGCCGGCTAATATTATTCCCTTCATACTGCTGTTTTTTCCCTGTCTATTTATTCTGGAATGCGCAAAGATAATTTTACTTATTTATTATTACAATGAAATAAAAACAGAGATTTCAAACGCAAATTAAACCTGAAAAATGGTTTTCCGGCATTGTTTTAGTTTACAGAATTATCGGTTCAAGGTAATATCAGAAGCAAATAATGGACTGAGCTTAATGATTCTTATTCATATTTTTGTAAAATGAAAACCAATGAAGTGAGATTTAAGAATTCCCGCGGCAATATTCTTGCAGGTAAACTGGATATGCCTTTCAATGAACATATCAGTTCATATGCAGTTTTTGCCCATTGCTTCACGTGTTCAATGGAGCTGAAAGCGATCCTGAACATAAACAGGGCGTTAACAAAACACGGCATAGCTGTACTGAGGTTTGATATGACAGGAATAGGCAGCAGCCAGGGGAATTTTCCTGATACAAATTTTACAACCCAAATAGATGATATTGTATCTGCATCAAGATTTCTTAAGGAAAAATATTCGTCCCCGAAATTATTTATAGGTCACTCACTCGGCGGTTCAGCAATTCTATTTGCTTCACGGCAAGTAAGCTCGGTTCAGGCATTGGTAAGTATAGCATCACCTGAAGAACCCTCAAATCTTGCGATAAAGCTCAAAAGAACCAAAGACAGGTCTGTAAAAATGGGAGTGGCTGAAACTGAAATTGGAGGTGTAAAATTCAGCTTCAAGCCGCAATTCTTCAGCGATATTGAAAAGTACGATGCAGCAGAGCTGCAAAAAGATATTCACCTGCCTTACCTGGTAATGCATTCAAATGCGGATACCTACTCTGATGTGGAAAACGGCTTTAAACTTTTCAAAAGGGCCAATCAGCCAAAGAGCTTTGTATCGCTGGATGAAATTGACCACTTAATGCTCCGTAAAGAAGACGCGAATTACGTTGGTGAAGTTATAGCGGCGTGGTCCGGGAAATACCTGGTATCAAACAGTAAGTGACATTCCTGGTTTTCTTTAATGAATCCGGAAAGCCGGCGCAGTCAGGTTATAATATAAAACCCGGAAGCAATAAATCACTTCCGGGTTTAGCATGAAAAAAATCGGCAAACTGCAGGATCTAAAGGAGAAAACAATACAGGAGGAAATCAGCGAGTCAAGCGATTTCACATGCTGTTTACCAGGAGGCAGTTTAGGTAAACAGCGATTTGTTTCTTTTGTGTTACCAGCCTACAGCCTGCCAATTATAATAACACAGGTACCGCTAAAATAATTTCAAATGCCTTAACAATTTTCTGATTTTTGCGTTTTGTTTTGAATATCTAATGAATTTTCGGTATATTTAGCTAAATTATGCAGGAAAATGAATTTTTTAAGGATAAAGACAAGTTTTCAGAGGCTGAAAAACAAAGGGCTTCCCACAGTCTTTGGTACTATTCCTGGATAAGATTCAAAAGAAATAAGCTCGCAATGGCGGGTCTTTTTACCCTTATTTTACTGATATTTATAGCAATTACTGCCCCAATTATTGCTCCATTTGATCCAAATGACCAGACATTGGAATACGCTACAAAACCTTCAGGCTTTAAGGGTAATGTACTGTTAAAAAAAGCACTTGAAGGCACTGACTTTATTCCCATCAGGAATATTATCAGGATCTCTGCTGATACAGTAACATATAATGATTACAGCGGTTCTGAAAGAACTATCGCCAAGAATGAACTGGTAACGGGTGATGAATCAGACTGGCATATAGAACCTGTTTATCTTCTTGGAACCGATAGGTACGGGCGCGATATCCTTAGCAGGCTGATCTATGGAAGCAGGATCAGTCTTTCTGTCGGTGTAATATCCGAAAGTATAGCTATTTTTATAGGTGTTTTGCTTGGAGCTCTTGCCGGCTATTTTCGGGGAAAAACCGATGCTGTTATAATGTGGTTTATAAACGTTGTTTGGTCCTTTCCTTCAATATTATTTATTATTGCATTATCTGTTGTTTTGGGAAAGGGTTTCTGGCAGTCATTTGTAGCCATCGGGCTTACCGGCTGGGTTGATATTGCCAGAATAGTAAGGGGACAATTCTTCTCGCTGCGTGAAACTGAATATGTAGAAGCTACACGGGCACTGGGTTATCGTTCTACAAGGATCATTTTCAGGCATATTCTGCCAAATACTATAGGACCGATAATTGTTACAGGTACGGCTGGATTGGCAACTTCAATAATTTTTGAAGCAAGTTTAAGTTTTCTCGGACTTGGTGTACAGCCTCCAACTGCCAGCTGGGGTCAAATGGTATTTGACGGATACAAATATATTGTTGCAGGTACAAACTACGGTTTGGCACTGTATCCTTCATTGGCAATAATGATCACGGTTTTTGCGGTCAACCTGATAGGTGACGGATTAAGAGATGCCTTTGATCCCAAAATGAGAAGATAGTATTTTATGTAACATTTTAAACCCTGTTGTTAATGATCACTGAAATTTTGAATGTATATATATAATGAATGAACTGAAACACTTATTATTCCTTACCAGGATAGATGGGTTGGGAACCGTTCGGATCAGAAGACTTCTCGAAAAGTTCGGAACCGCAGAAGCTGTTTTTAATGCTTCGCATAAAGAGCTTTCAGAAATAGAGAACATTAGCGATAAGACTGCAGTTGCTATCCTGAATTCTTTTAAGAGTTTTGGTGATTTTGACCAAGTGTTTGATGAGTATGCTTCAAAAGCCGAAAGTCTGAATATTACTATTCTTCCGCTTTCGGACGAAGAGTACCCCGGGCTTCTGAAAAAGATATACGACCCGCCGGTACTGCTTTATTTGAAGGGCTGCTATAAAACCGAAGAGCTTCAGAATTCCATAGGTATTGTAGGTACCAGGAAGCCTTCTGACTACGGGAAAAAAATGGCGGAACGATTTGCTGAGGAACTATCTTCTGCCGGCATATGTGTAATAAGCGGTTTTGCAAGAGGAGTTGATACATATGCCCATAGAGCAGTGCTCAAGAACAAGAATTCTGCGGCAATTACAGCAGCTGTTTTTGGATGCGGAGTGGATATGATTTACCCGCCTGAAAACAAATTATTGTATGAAGAAATGTGCGAAAAAGGCCTGCTTATTTCTGAGTACGAGATATCTGCTTTTCCGGATGCGGCAAATTTCCCTAAACGTAACAGAATAATCAGCGGACTATCGCTGGGAACAATTGTTATAGAAAGTGATATAGATGGCGGCGCGCTTATTACTGCCAGAACGGCGCTCGACCAATCCAGGGAAGTATTTGCGGTACCCGGCTATGTTACATCTAGGGTGAGCCATGGTACAAATGCACTTATAAAGAACGGACAGGCAAAACTCGTGGAAAATCTGGATGATGTTTTAGTTGAAATAAGTAATAAGCTTACAGGTTTGAAACTTTCTTCTGCAAACGGAAATTCTGTTTCAGTACAGAGTGTACCGGAATTAATGGGCAATGAAAAGCTGGTTTATGACACGTTTTTGATGACAATTGAGCCGGTTCACATAGATGCGATATCAGAGAAATCGGGATTGAATATTTCAGATTCGTTGGTAACATTGCTTAACATGGAATTTAAAGGGATTGTGGAACAGCTTCCCGGTAAGAGGTTCAGGATAAGAAATTAATGCTGGAAGGTAAATAAATATTGCTTAAGAATTCACAAGGACAGATATTACAGCAGAAACTATCTCCGCAGGCTATACAAGCTCAGCTTCTGCTTGCTATACCTACAATTGCGCTTGAGCAGGAAATCAAAAAACAGCTTGAAGATAATCCTGTACTTGAAGATGGTCAGGATTCTGAAGATAAGGTATCCCGCGAAAGCAATGAAGACGAAAACTACAGCAGCGATTTTTGGGGTGATTACCCCGGAAAACAGAATTACAGCAGCAGTTTTTCCGGGACAGATGAAGAGAGAACTGATTACCTGCTTAACAGGCAGGGAAGGCAGAAAGAAACGCCGCTTGAGCAGATCTACAGGATGGGACTCGAAAGCGATGAACTGATCATTGCAGAGGAAATACTGGGCAATCTTGAAGATGACGGGTACCTGAGGATTTCCCTGGATGAAATTGCTGAAGATATTGCAGAAAAGTATAAGTTTGAACCATCAACTGAAAGAATTGAAAGCGTTCTTAAAATTGTACAGAATCTTGATCCGCCGGGAATAGCCGCAAGAGATCTTAAGGAATGCCTTTCTGTACAATTAAATGACAGCTCAAACGGCTTAACAGATAATGACCGTGACCTGTGCTTAAGGATGATAAATGAACATTTTGAAGAGTTTAAACTCAAGCATTTTGAGAAACTTTCTAAACTACTGAATGTTAAACTTATTAAGATCAGCGAGTTGTTTGAAATTATCCATAAGCTTAACCCCGCACCCGGAAAGCACGATACAGCAGCTGATTATATCATCCCTGATTTTCTGGTTAAGGAATCTGACGGCAAGCTTGAAGTTGAGCTCACTGGTGATTCCCGTCCGGGGATAAGGATAAGCAGGAAATATCTTGAAATGATGAAGGATAAATCAACAGGCAAGGATACTAAAGAATTCCTTAAGGGCAAGGTTGATTCTGCCAAGTGGTTCATTAATTCAATTCAGCAAAGAAGAGATACCATGCTTAAGATCATGAACGCGATAGTGAACAGACAGCACGAGTTCTTTGTAACTCACGGTGAAAACCTGAAACCTATGTTTGAAAAAGATATAGCCGAAGATGTAAGTATGGATATATCAACCGTAAGCAGGGTAGTAAGAGGTAAATACGTGCAAACAGATTTTGGTATATTTGAGCTTAAATATTTCTTCTCATCAGCTATGAAAACCGGCAGCGGCGAAGATGTTTCTAACAAGATTTTTATGGAAAGAATACGTGAGCTCATTGAAAATGAAGATAAGGCAAAGCCTCTTAGCGACGACAAGATTGCAGAAATGATGAATAAGGAAGGTTTCAGCCTTGCGCGAAGAACTGTGGCTAAATACCGTGAAAATATGAAAATCCCAAAAGCAACATTAAGAAGAAAAATCATATTGAACTAATTGGAATATCTGTGAATATTAGTATTTGGCCGTGGAATTTAATAGCTAAATAACTGATTTTATATAGAAAAGAATATCCGTGCATCAATATTTTAGAGCATAATTTGATAAGGAGCGTAATTTGAAGAACAAAATTCTGAGTACCACTGTTATTGGACTGATAAAAGACGGCAAGGCCGCTATGGGAAGTGACGGACAGGTAACTGTATCCAATACCGTGCTTAAGCACAATACCAAAAAAGTCAGAAAAATATATAAAGATAAAGTTTTGGCAGGATTCGCCGGCTCAACGGCTGATGCGCTGACACTTTTTGAGAAATTTGAAGCTAAACTGGAGCAGTATAAAGGCAACCTGCCCCGCGCTGCTGTTGAGCTTGCTAAGGATTGGCGTACCGATAGGTACCTGCGCCGGCTTGAAGCGCTGCTTGCCGTTATGGATAGTACGCATGCGTTCATAATTTCAGGTAACGGAGATGTGATAGAACCTGATGACGGCATTGTTGCAATAGGCTCCGGCGGAAGTTTCGCTACGGCCGCGGCCAGAATGCTTGTGAAATATTCGCAGCTGCCTGCGGCTGAAATTGTTAAGGAATCGCTTGGCACCGCGGCCGATATTTGTATTTATACAAACCACAATGTAACAATAGAAGAGCTTTAAAACCCTTTTATTTAATAACTATGATAGAAAGTACTAAATTCTAAAATGTCAGAAAAAACAGAAGACAGTTTGATCCGGGAAAATGTAAACGGCTCAGGTGAAGAGAAAACTATATCCAACGGAAAAACAGAAAAGAAATCAAGGGTGAAAAAAGAAATGAAGAAAGATGAAAAGCCGCTTGATAAAGAACTTACACCCTCAGAAATAGTTGCTGAACTGGATAAATATATCATTGGGCAAAATAACGCTAAAAAATCTGTTGCAATTGCCCTTAGAAACAGGTGGAGAAGGAAACAGATCCAGGACAGCCTGCGGGAAGAAATAATGCCTAACAATATAATCCTTATAGGACCCACCGGGGTTGGTAAGACTGAAATTGCAAGGAGGCTCGCAAAACTTTCAAATGCACCGTTTATTAAAGTTGAAGCATCTAAATTTACTGAAGTTGGATATGTTGGAAGAGATGTGGAGTCAATTGTAAGAGAGCTTACTGATCTTGGCGTGAGTATGGTCAAATCTGAAAGAAGTATAGAAGTACAGAAAAAAGCGGAGTACCTAGCAGAAGAGCGCATTCTTGATATATTGCTTCCGCCGGTAAAGAAAAAACATGATGAAGGTTCGGCAGCACAAGCTACACTTGGCTTTTCAGCTCCGGCGCTGACTGCCGAAGAAGAGAAAGAGGATAATTTTAAGACCCGGGAGAAATTCCGCGAAAAACTGCACAAGGGTGAGCTTGATGAAAGAGTCATAGAAATTGATGTAAGCGGTGATGGTATGCCGATGATGCAGGTTATGGGGCCCATAGGGCTGGATGATATCGGGGTGAACCTGCAGGATTTATTCAGCAGTGTAATGCCCAAGAAGATGAAAAAACGCAAGATGACTGTTAAAGAGGCACGTGTTGTGCTTGTTCAGGAAGAGGCCCATAAGCTTATAGATATGGATTCGGTAATTAAAGAAGCTGTCACAAGGGTACAGGAATATGGAATTGTATTCATTGACGAGATAGATAAGATCGCAGGTCCACAGGGCAAAGGGCAGGGACCCGATGTTTCCCGTGAAGGCGTACAGCGTGACCTGCTGCCAATTGTTGAAGGTTCAAGTGTAACAACAAAATACGGCTCAGTAAAAACAGATCATGTTCTTTTCATAGCTTCCGGCGCATTCCACGTTGCAAAACCCAGTGACCTGATACCTGAATTGCAGGGCAGATTCCCTATCAGGGTTGAACTGAACAGTCTTACTGAAGAGGATTTTGTTAAGATACTTACACAGCCTCAGAATGCCCTGCTTAAGCAGTACGAGGCATTGCTCAGATCAGAAGGGGTTGAATTGAGTTTTGAAGATAACGGAATCCTTGAAGTTGCTAAAATTGCGGCTGAAGTGAATGAACAGGTTGAAAATATAGGAGCCAGGAGGCTGCATACGATACTTTCTACAGTTCTGGAAGAAATTTTGTACAATACCCCCGATAAAAACCGCGAAAAGAAAATTGTAGTGGATAAAGATCTTGTAAACGAGAAGCTAAAAGATATTGTTAAGAACAGAGACTTAAGCAGGTATATTCTGTAATATTTTATTATCTTTGTAGCAGTTATTAATGAATCTATTTGAGGAGAAATATATGAAATTAAATTTTTCTGTATTTGCAGTGTTGCTGTTACTGTGTGCTGCAGTGTATTCACAAAATACGGGCGGCCTTAAACTGAAAGACAGCAAAAGTACCATAAAAAGTATGGCGCCTGCCGGAGAAATTGGGAAAAATGACCTTACAAATAATTTCAATAGAAATTACCAGCTAAAAACCCGTAAAACCATAACATCGTACTTTGGCGCGGGGTATTCATTCATGATATTTACAAATTCATTTATGAGTAATGCTTTCCCTGTGCTTGATACAAGGAACGGAAGTTTTCTGACGAATATTAATCTTTTCTTTGGGTTCGCAATTGCCAAAGCTGTTACACTGGAAGTATCGCCATCTATCCTGTTTACAAGCAACAACCGGCAGGTTGATTATGCTTTGACTCCGGCAAAAGTGATAAATGGAGCTTCATATAATTATGCGCACACAAGCACAAACGGCATTATTGCGCTGCCTATTGCTCTGAACGTACGATTCTTTCCTATGTTCAAACAAAAAACATTTGCAAGATTATTCTTTATCGGGGGCGGAGTAGGTGCAGCATGGATTCGCGAAGAAAATGATGTATCATACAATAATTCGCCAAATACATTTTATTATTACAGCGATCCGGGTCAGAACGGTTACTCAACCAGTCAATGGGCTCCGCTATTCAGAGCGCTTGCAGGGTTTACCGGTACAGGTGGGCAGTTTGGTTTTGGCGGTGAGCTAAGCTACAACATTATTCCCCTTAAACAGGATATTTCTCAGCCTTTTGCCACAAGGTTTGCTAAAGATATGAATAGTGTAGATATAACACTCAGGTTTTATTTCAGCCTGTAAAAAAATTAGAACAGAGCTGTTATCTAAAGCAGTGTATTTACACTGCTTTTTTAATTTTATTTCAAAATAGTTGTTATTAGCGACAAATATCATAGGAATCGGCTGTATTGATTTAGTATATTTGCATATCCTCCCATTGGCTCCAATCCAATAACTATCTTCATTTCATAGAAGGAGCAAACTATGATATACAAACCGAGATTCATTTTCACAGTTCTTCTATTGTTTACAATATGTGTTCCTGTTTTATCCCAGCAATATGTGCTGCTTGGTTGGAATGACCTTGGTATGCATTGTTCCAACAAAGATTTTTCCAAAATGGCTGTATTGCCGCCTTACAATAATGTTTTTGCGCAACTGATAAAAAAACAGCCCGGACAATCACCACAAATAGTTAATACCGGTTTCACCGTTGAGTATTCCATTCCGGGGAATACATATTCAGTTGGCAAAACTAACTTTTGGTCTTACGCACAGGTTTTGTTCGGTCTGCCAAATCCGCTTCCGGATAATATCGGACTTACAGGTAAAGGGCTTACCGGAAATATGGATATTGCATCCAATTACTTTAAAGTAATTGGTGTGCCTAATACGCCGTTTGCTGATAATGACCTGAATAGCGAAAAGCCATTCCAAACTTTTCATCTGATAGCAAAACTTACCGGCAACATTGTTGCCGCAACGGATAATGTTATTCCGGTAAGCAATGAAATTGGCTGCGTACAGAGCGGCTGCCACAGTTCAGAACAATCAATAAAGAACAATCACGAAAATGTTCCGGGTTTCAGGCAAAACAGCCCTGAGCTTTGCGCAAGATGCCATGCATCAAATGCTCTTGGAACAACAGGCGACCCTGAGGCAAAATCATTTTCATTCCGGATACATGACAAACATAAATTCATTCAGCCGACAAACAGTATCAATACCTGTTATAAGTGTCATCCCGGACCCAATACGCAGTGCTTCAGGGATGTCATGCGCTCAGGTGATATGACCTGCCAGGATTGTCATGGAACTATGTCCAATATTGCTAACACAATTGAAAACGGCAGGAGGCCATGGCTGGACGAACCCAAATGCGGCAGTACAAGCTGCCACGGGAGCAATTATTCAGAAGAGCCGAATAAACTCTACAGGGAATCCAAAGGTCATGGCGGGCTGCTTTGTTCATCCTGCCATGGCAGTCCGCATGCAATATATCCAACCACTCAGCCGAATGATAATCTGCAGAGCATAAGGGTACAGGGGCATGCCGGTGTAATTGATGACTGTATGGTATGCCATACTGTTCCTCCAACCGGACCGGGTCCGCATGGTATTACATATATTGGTATAATTAAGCTTAACGAAGAAATTCCTGTTTCGTACAATCTTTACCAAAATTATCCAAATCCGTTCAATCCTGTAACTGTTATTAAATTCGATATTTCGAAAAGCAGTTTTGTTAACATTAAAGTATTTGATGCCATAGGCAGGGAAGTGGAAGAATTGGTGAAAGGTGATGTCACGGCGGGTTCATATAGTGTTGAATGGAATGCAGAGAAATACAATTCAGGGATATACTTTTATGTACTTAAAACCGATAACTATTCCGAGAGCCGCAAAATGATTGTGATAAAGTAAATTGACTTACAGTCAGAACAAAAAAAGGGAGCAATTGCTCCCTTTTTGTTTTCAAATTTTTCAGAAAATTTTAATCTTTAAGCATTGATCTTGAAATAACGACCTTCTGAATTTCTGATGTTCCTTCGTATATTTCAGTTATTTTCGCGTCCCTTAAGTATCTTTCCACAAGATATTCTCTCACATAGCCGTAACCGCCGTGAACCTGTATTGCTTCAAGCGCATTGTTAACCGCAACCTTACTTGCAAGCAGTTTACCCATTGCGGCTTCTTTGGCATAAGGTAAGTTCTGGTCTTTATTCCATGCTGCATGAAGTACAAGATTCCTTGCTGCTTCAACATTGGTAGCCATATCAGCCAGTTTGAACTGTATTGCCTGAAGATCTGAAATAGGCTTTCCGAATGCCTTTCTGGTTTTAGCGTATTTGGTTGCAGCTTCAAGTGATGCCTGGGCTATGCCAAGCGCCTGGGCGGCTATGCCTATCCTGCCGCCATTGAGTGTTTCCATGGCTATTCTGAACCCCAAGCCCTCACCCCCGAGCAACTGATCTTTATGAACTCGGCAATTGTTGAAGCTGACTGTGCATGTATCACTGCTTCTGATTCCAAGCTTATCTTCCTTTATCCCGGTATCAAGTCCTTCTGTTCCTTTTTCCACCAGGAATGTTGAAATTCCCTTATGGCCCTTTTCTTTATCGGTCATTGCCATTACAAAATACACATCGGCATTTTTCCCGTTGGTTATCCAGTTTTTAATACCGTTCAGTATATAGTAGTCTCCGTCCTTAACGGCTTCGGTCTTTTGCTGCGTTGCATCACTTCCTGCTTCAGGCTCGCTTAAGCAGAAACAACCCAGCTTCTGCCCTGAAGCCAGCGGCTTCAAAAAACGCTCCTTCTGTTCATCTGTACCCCAGTGATTAATGCCAAAGCAAACCAGCGAGTTGTTTACAGACATTATCACACCAACTGACGCATCTACCTTGGATATTTCTTCCATTGCAAGTACATAACTTACTGCGTCAAAACCCGCGCCGCCCCATTCCGGCGGAACCATCATGCCCATAAACCCAAACTCGCCAAGTTTTTTTACAATTTCAAAAGGAAACTCAGCCTTAATATCCCTTTCAATTGATGAAGGTGCTATCTCGTTCTGAGCGAAATCTCTGGCAGTATCTTTTATTGCTATTTGTTCTTCTGTAAAATTGAAATCCATTGTAGTTTTTATTTAATTGATTTATTTCTTTGTATAATCGTAAAAACCTTTACCCGATTTTCTGCCTAAATACCCGGCTGCTACCATTTTTTTAAGCAGGGGACAGGGGCGGTACTTTGAGTCTCCCAGTCCGCCATGAAGCACTTCCATTATGGACAGGCAAACATCCAACCCGATAAAATCAGCAAGCGTAAGCGGACCCATGGGGTGAGCCATACCCAGTTTCATTACATTATCAATTGCTTCGGGTTCAGCAACCCCTTCCATTACGCAGTACATTGCTTCATTCAGCATTGGAAGCAGTATCCTGTTTGAAATAAAGCCGGGGTAATCGTTCACTTCAACAGGTACTTTATCTATCTTTTCTGAAAGCTCTTTTATTATACCATAAGTTTCATTGCTTGTGGCAAGTCCGCGTATGACCTCGATAAGTTTCATAACCGGCACGGGGTTCATAAAATGCATTCCGATAACCTTATCAGGTCTCTTTGTAAATGCGGCAATTTCGGTGATAGATATTGATGAAGTGTTGCTTGCAAGTATTGCATCAGCTTTGCAGTTTTCATCAAGCGTTTTAAAAATGCTTTTCTTGATCTCAAAGTTCTCAGTCGCCGCTTCGATAACCAGCTCTGAATCCTTTGCGTCTGTTAAATTTACTGAAGTCTTGATATTCGCCAGTGCGGTTTCCATTTTCTCTTTGGTAATTGCTTCTTTCTTAAGCTGGCGTTCAAGATTTCCTGTAATTGTCTTAATTGATCTTTCAAGGAATTCTTCCTTAATATCTATCAATGTTACCTTATAGCCGTATAAGGCAAATACATGGGCAATTCCATTGCCCATAGTGCCTGAACCTATTACTGAAATATTCTGAATATTCATTAATGTAATTTATTTTTAGTTTAGAGAAAAATAACTGAAGAATTTTCTTGCAAATTCTTTCAGCTTGAAATCCTTTTCAAACTGGTATGTTTCATCAGCGTATTGGATCGAGATTGTAAACATATAACCCTGGTTTGCTTTATCTGAAAAAACTGCCAGGTCAAATCTGCTTTGCTCAAGATCTTTCGACTTCCTGAAAAAACGAGTGTTGATCAAATATGCTTTCTGAGATGACGCCAAAGTGAATTCTTCACTTTCGAAATAGAAGTTATCCTTAAAAACCCTGTCCTTATTTTTTGCGTAGCCATTTTCTATATCTGTTTTCAGTACTTCCAAAGACTTTTCATTGGTTTTAACTAGGCACAATATTACTATAACCGGATTCGACCCGTTATGCATTAAAGGGAAAGCAAGACCGCTGGCTTCATAATAGTGAAGCATGCCAAACATACTCATATCCATATCCCGCCACTTATTAGGAACGAAAAATGAATAATTATCACTTTCTACTTTTTTCATATCATTCCATATGTTCGTATCAACCTGAGAGTATACCCGGTGTGAAGAAAGTAAAAAAAGGATAAGTATGAATGCAAAATACCTCATATCTTTTCAATGATCATAGCCGTAGCCTCACCACCACCATTACACAATGTTACAAGGCCGTAGCGTTTGTTGAGCCTGTGAAGATTGTACATCAACGTAATGAGCAGCCTGGCTCCCGATGCTCCAATTGGGTGGCCGATAGCGATCGCTCCGCCGGTAACGTTCACTTTTGCGGGATCAATACCTGCTATCTGATTTACCGCGCAGCTTACAACTGCGAATGCTTCGTTGATTTCAAACAGGTCAATATCATCTTTGGTAAGGCCCGCTTTTTTGCAGGCTTTATCGATAACATAACCGGGGGCGGTTGTAAACCAGTCCGGGTGATGTGAAAATGTTGTCTGTGTTAAGATCCTTGCCATTGGTTTTGCTCCGCTTTTTGCGGCCTGTTCTTTAGACATAAGAACAACTGCTCCCGCGCCGTCATTGATATTTGAAGCATTGAATGCAGTTATGGTTCCTTCTTTTGTGAATACGGGTTTAAGCGAAAATGCCTTTTCGAAATTCACTTTTCCGGGGTCTTCATCAGTATCAAACAGGGTCACATTTCCTTTTTTGTCTTTCAGCTCTACCGGAACAATTGCATCTTTAAAGTAACCATTCTTTATCGCATCAAGCGCTTTTTCGTAGGAGCCCTTTGCGAATTCATCCTGCATCTGGCGGGTAACTTTATGTTCTGCAGCGCAAAGCTCACCAAGCATACCCATATGTTTATTGCCATAGGGGTCCCAAAGACCATCGTGTATCATAAGATCAAAGATCTCGCCATTACCCATCCTGTAGCCGTTGCGGGCCTTTTTTAGAATATATGGCGCATTAGTCATTGATTCCATTCCGCCGGCCACAACTATTTCAGCATCACCTGACTTAATTGCCTGCTCGCCCAGCATCACTGATTTTAACCCGGAACCGCATACCTTGTTTATTGTTGTTGCAGATACTGTATTCGGAACTCCGGCTGCAATAGAAGCCTGCCTGGCAGGTGCCTGGCCAAGTCCGCCCTGCAATACGTTACCCATTAATACTTCATCAATTTCTTCGGGTTTAATTCCGGCTCTTTTAACTGCTTCCTTTATCGCGAATGAACCTATCTGAGGAGCTGAAAATCCGCTTAAGCTTCCGTTAAACGCTCCAACAGCAGTGCGGGCTGCTGATACTATTACTACTTCCTTCATTTTATATTTACCTTATATGATTTATTTGTTGATATTTGAGTTTGATGAATTAATTATCTTAATGAACTTTTCAGCTTCAAGTGATGCTCCGCCTATCAGGCCGCCGTTAACAGTCTGGGAAGCAAAAAGCTCTTTTGCATTTTCGGGGGTAACGCTTCCTCCATAAATGATCCTTGTGTTTTTCGAGACCTCTTCGTTATACATTTTTTTCAGCTTTTTTCTAAGGAAATTATGCGCGCTTTCAACCTGGTGCGGTGTTGCGTTCTTTCCTGTCCCTATCGCCCATACAGGTTCATAAGCTATGGTTACGTTTACAACGCCTTCTTCACTTACATGAGTTAAGCATGCCGAGAGCTGTTCTTCTATCACTGATTCGGTAAGCTTATCTTCGTGTTCCTGCAGATTTTCGCCAAGGCATACAATGGGTTTCAGGCCTTCATCCAGCGCTTTAAGTACTTTTTTGTTAATTATTGAGTTTGTTTCATTAAAGTACTGCCTGCGTTCTGAGTGCCCCAGTATTACATACTCGCAGCCGCAGGATTTAAGCATACCGGCTGATATCTCGCCTGTGAAAGCACCAATGCTTTCAAAGTACATATTTTGCGCCCCAAGTTTAAGCTGGGTGCCGTTAATTTTTTTATTTACGGCGTCAAGTGATGTGAAGGGGGGGCAAAGCACTACCTCTGTATCAGTTAATTTATGTTTATCTGAAAACAGTTTCAGTTCATCCGCAAATTGCTGTGACTGAACAAGTCCTTTGTTCATTTTCCAGTTTGCAACTATCAGTTTCTTGTGTGGCATAGGTTGTTCTCCGTTCACTTACGGTTTTATTGCCGTATCAGTTATTGCCTAAATTCTTTGTTATAAGTTCATTTACTGTTTTGGGATTAGCTTTCCCTTTTGATTCTTTCATGACTTTTCCTACAAATAATCCCAGCAGTTTTGTTTCGCCTGCGCGGAAGCGCTCAGCTTCTTTGGGGTTATCTGCGATAATCTTCTTTACTATCTCTTCAATTTCAGTGGTATCTGTTACCAGAAGCAGGTTCTTATCTTTTACAATTTTTTCCGGGTCCTGCTTAGTATCTTCAGGGCCATCTGTCATCAGCATTTCAGAGTATACTTCTCTTGCAATATTGTTAGAAATCCTGCCATCTGCAATCAATTTAACAAGTGCAGCAAGATTCTGACCGCTGATATTGAACCCGGAAATGGTTATCTTCTTTTCGTTAAGTACCCTCATCACTTCACCCATTACCCAATTGCTTGCGGTCTTATAACTCTGCTTATCAATTAATTTGCAGACGCTTTCAAAATAATCCGCCAGTTCCCGTGATTGGGTCAATACTTCAGCATCATATTCGGGCAGATTGTATTCAATTATAAAGCGTTTTGTTTTGATATGCGGCAGCTCAGGCAAAGATGAGGAGATCTCCTGCTTCCATTTTTCATCTACATAAACTGTAACAAGATCCGGTTCCGGGAAGTAGCGGTAATCATGGGCCTCTTCTTTTGAGCGCATCGGAATAGTAGCTTTATTCCTCGCGTCAAATGTCATGGTTTGGTGAGTTACCTCGCCGCCCTTTTCGATAAGTTCAATCTGGCGTTTAATTTCATAATCCAGCGCATCAGCAACATTTCGGAATGAATTCAGGTTCTTCACTTCGCATTTAGTGCCGAACTTTTCAGCTCCTTTAAGCCTGACTGAAACATTCGCGTCACACCTCAGGCTGCCTTCTTCCATATTGCCGTCACAAATATCCAGGTATATCACTAATTGCTTTAGCATGGTAAGGTAATCGTACGCTTCCTTTGAATCGCGAATATCAGGCTCGCTTACTATTTCTATCAACGGAACTCCGCAGCGGTTAAGATCAACCAGCGATTCATCTGTGGACATATCATGTATAGATTTGCCTGCATCCTCTTCCATGTGGATACGTGTAATGCCTATCGTCTTATCACCAATCGCAACCTTACCGTGTTCACATATTGGCTGATCGAACTGCGATATCTGGTAACCTTTAGGCAGATCAGGGTAGAAGTAATTCTTGCGGGCAAAAATTGATCTTGTCCTGATGCTGCAGTTTGTTGCTGTGCCAAGTCTTAAAATAAACTCCACCAGATTCCTGTTCAGAACGGGCAATGTGCCGGGATGTCCCAGGCAAACAGGGCAAACATTTGTATTTGGCGGAGCATTGAATTCCGTTGAGCATGAACAAAAAGCTTTGCTTTTTGTTTTAAGCTGCGCGTGAACTTCAAGCCCTATTACCGGTTCGTATTTTGAAAATATGTTTTCCACTTAAGTTGTCTCTTGAGTATTGATCAAATCAATCAATTTTTTATTTACAGTCTTCAGAATACCCAATTTAACACTGCAAATTTTGCGCAGGAAAATCGATTCATTTGCTGTAAATAATTTTAACGGTCTGATATAACTTATCATCTCCAAAGAACCATCTAGACAGTCTGAAGGATTTATTTTTATTGCATTCATATCTGAATATTCCTTGCTGGTGATTTGACAAAGAATATGATCATTATTCAAATCATCAATAATCACAACTGCAGGTCTCAATTTATAGCCTGAAAGATCTGAAAATGGGAATTTTACTAATATTACATCGCCTACTGCAAATGAGCCCATGCTTTATCCTCATCCGGATTATTCCAGTCTTTACTTAAAGCATCCTGACTGACAAGAGTGATCTCGTTTACGGAGTCATCTTCATCTAAAATGGTTACTAATGCTTTGCGGGAATTTTTAAGTTTAACTGATTCCTTAAGATGGACATTGCCATCTTTATCAATTGAAGCCTCAATTGTTTTAAGCATATATAAATAATTAATTGTTTAAAACCTGGGTTATTTTTTCGGCTGCATCTTTAAATCCATCTGCGCTGATAATATTCAACCCTGATTCATCAAGCATCTTTTTAGCGATATCTGCGTTTGTACCTGCAAGTCTTACCACAACAGGCACGGTAATATGAATATTTTTTGCAGCCTCAATGATACCGCCTGCAACCCTGTCACATCTTACTATACCCCCGAAGATATTAACCAATATGGCTTTAACATTGGGATCGGTCAGAATTATTTTGAAACCGTTTTCAACGGTTTCTTTTGAAGCTCCGCCGCCAACATCCAGAAAGTTAGCAGGGTCTCCGCCGGCTAGTTTAATGATATCCATTGTTGCCATAGCGAGTCCGGCGCCGTTAACCATACACCCTACGTTGCCATCAAGCTTAACGTAGTTCAGGTTGTATTTTGATGCTTCAACTTCAAGGGGGTCTTCTTCATTTGTATCCCTAAGCTCCGGGTAATCTTTATGCCTGAACATTGCATTATCATCAAGTGTCATTTTTGCATCAAGCGCAACTATCTTCTTATCGTTTAGTATGGCCATCGGATTGATCTCGATCAGTGATGCGTCGCTTTCTTCATATGCTTTGTAAAGTGTCTTAATGAAAGGAACGAAATTCTTGAATACTTCGCCTTCAAGACCAAGCCCGAAAGCAAGTCTTCTTATCTGGAAAGGCTGCAAGCCGATATTGGGGTCAACCCATTCTTTAATTATCTTCTCAGGTGTTTCAGCCGCAACTTTTTCAATTTCCACGCCTCCTTCTGTAGAAGCCATTATGACATTTTTGCCAACGGTTCTATCAAGCAGAATACCGATGTAGAATTCATGCGTATAATCAAGTCCTTCGGTAATAAATAGTGTTTGAACCAGCTTGCCTTCTTCACCGGTTTGGTGAGTAACAAGCAAGTTGCCAAGTATCTTTTCAGCATATTCTTTAGCTTTAACAGCATCTGTGGTGAATTTTACGCCGCCATCAAGAATCAGTTCTTCGCGGTTAGCAGGATTATATACTTTTCCTTTTCCTCTGCCGCCGGCATGTATTTGTGATTTAACTACAAACTGGTTTATTCCGTGTGACTGAAGTGTGCTTAGAGCGCCGTCAAATTCCGACATATCCTTTATGGGTATTCCGTTTTGTACGGGCACCCCGTATTTTAACAAGATCTGTTTTGCCTGGTATTCGTGTATTTTCATCTTAAAATTAATTTAATATTATTAATTATTCCTGTTTCTGTTATCTGCTGTTCTTAAGGTTCTGTATGCTTTTTTCAAGTTCTTTTTCAAGTGAATCAGTGCTGCGTTTAAGTGAATCCAGTTTCCTCTTAAAGCCGTTGTTAACGGAATCATTCAGTTGTTTATAATTTTCCCGTCTTATAGAATCCAGCTTTTTATCAGTTTCTTCCTGTGCCCGCATCATTTCTCTGTAAGTATCTGTATCTTCAAACTTCTTTTTGCCGAACACTCCGCATCCTGTGAAAAAGCCGGCAGTACAGATCATCAGGGCAAAAATCAAAATTGGCTTTTTCATTTAAGATTCTTATTTGGATTTTTTAGATCTCTTATCGGTTTCTTCCTGTAACAATGAATCAGCTTTTGTTTTCAGCGTATCAAGTTGTTTCATTAATGAATCTATCGATTTCCTGTCTAAGCTTGAATCGATCTTTTTCAGGTTCTCATCAATTTTTTCATTAACCTTCTCGTTAACTTTTTCTTCAACCTTCTCCGTTATCCTGCTGCAATTCAGTACAAGTCCCAAAACCAGCAAAGCTGATAAATATTTTACTATTTTCATATTACTTATAATTTGTTTACAATCTTTTCGGCTATTGCCTGCCCTATGGCAAGGCTTGATGTAGCAGCAGGGGAGGGGGCATTAAGTACATTTACAATGCGCCCGGAATCGTGTATCAAAAAATCATCGATTAGTTTACCTTCAATACTAATTGCCTGTGCACGCACTCCGGCTCCGCCGGGTACAAGGTCCTGCGCTGTGATTTCGGGCATCAGTTTCTGCAGTGCCTTTACAAACGCCTTTTTGCTGAACGACCTTCTGAATTCACCAAACCCGGTTTTGTAGTACTTTGATGCGATACTGTAAAATCCTTTCCAGGTGAAAGTTCTGAAACTATCCTTCACGCTTAAGCTTGTCTTTTTATAGCCTTCTTTCTTAAATGAAAGCACTGCGTTCGGGCCTGCTTCCACTTCGCCGTTTGTCATTCTTGTAAAATGCACTCCCAAAAACGGGAATGCCGGATCAGGCACAGGATATATAAGGTTTCTTACAAGATATCTTCTTTCGGGTTTGATCTTGTAGTACTCGCCCCTGAAAGGAATAATTCTTGTATCCAGTCTCTTTTCGCTTAAACCTGCAACTTCATCAGATTGCAGGCCGCAGCAATTAATAAATATTTTTGAATTAAAAGAACTGTTTTGCGTAGAAACTTCAATGCTGCTTCCTGAATTATTTATCTTTACAACTTTTTCGTTGAATCTGATCTCTCCGCCGGCTTCGCGGATAAGATAAGCATATTTTCGTGAAACTTCTTTGTAATCAATTATGCCCGTGTACGGAACGTGTATCGCTTTAATGCCAAATGCATGCGGCTCCAGTTCCTTCAGTTCATCTTTCTCAATGAATCTTATATTTACAAGTCCGTTTGCAATTCCGCGCTCATAAATATTTGCCAGCCTTGGCAGTTCCGTTCCACTGGTGGCAACTATCACCTTACCGCAGATATCAAACTTAATATCGTGCCTGTTACAAAAATCAAGGAGCTGATTGTAGCCTGTTTTACAGTTCTGCGCCTTTAAGCTCCCCGGTCTGTAATATATGCCTGAATGAATTACGCCGCTGTTGTTGCCTGTCTGATGCCTGGCTTCACCGGATTCCTTTTCCAGAATCAGAATCTTTGTACCCGGTTTTGATTCAAGAATCTTAAGTGCAGTGGCAAGCCCAACTATACCTGCACCCGCAATGATAACATCGCTTTGGCTCACTTTATCTATTTATATATCTTCTCAGCAACTATCTTGGTCTGCATGAAAAGCAGCAGGTAATCAAAACCGCCCGCTTTAGAGCAGGTTCCGCTCATGTTGTACCCGCCAAACGGGTGAACACCAACAAGCGCACCTGTGCATTTTCTGTTGAGATATAAATTACCGACAAATATTTCCTGTGCGGCCTTCTTGATCTTCTTCTTATCTTTGGAGTATGCTGCGCCTGTCAAGCCGTACTCGGTATTATTAGCTATCTGTATACCTTCATCAAAATCCTTAGCTTTAATCACAGCAAGCACAGGACCGAAAATCTCTTCCTGGGCAATTGTATCGGAAGGTTTTACATCAGCAATTATTGTTGGCTGGATGAAATATCCGCTCTCGTTTGCTTTCGCTCCGCCAAACACAATCCGGCCGCCTTCTT
The DNA here is from genome assembly GCA_937873695.1 of uncultured Ignavibacteria bacterium. Lineage (GTDB taxonomy): Bacteria > Bacteroidota > Ignavibacteria > Tepidaquicellales > OLB5 > OLB5. The sequence goes on along the minus strand of CALMYL010000018.1, from coordinate 53,743 downwards.
CAACACCTTTGCTTATATATCCTAATATGCTGTCTTCTGATTTCTTATTTATGACTGCTGCCATACCGGGGTTTTCATCTGCGGGTCCTACTTTTATGCCTGCTGCTTTATCAACCAGAAGGTCTATGAATTTATCGTATATCTTTTCGTGTACAATTACCCTTGAACATGCCGAACACTTCTGACCCTGGAAACCGAACGCTGAAGAAATAACACCTGCGGCGGCTTCATCAATGGATTTTAACTCACCATCAACTACAATTGAATCTTTTCCTCCCATTTCAGCGGTCACGCGTTTTATCCATTTCTGGCCCGGCTGCGGTTTTGCTGCCAACTGGTTAATATGAAGGCCTACTTCGCGTGAACCGGTAAATGAAATGAATCTTGTCAGCGGGTGCTCTACTATCATATCACCAATTAAGCCGCCTGAACCCGGCAGGAAGTTTACAACGCCTGCGGGTAATTTTATCTCTTCAAGCAGTTCCATGAACTTCCATGCAATCACGGGCGAATCACTTGATGGCTTTAGCACAACAGTGTTGCCGGTAACAAAAGCGGCTGTGGTCATACCAACCAGTATAGCCAGCGGGAAATTCCATGGCGGAATTACCACACCAACGCCAAGCGGAATGTAATGCTGGCGGTTATCTTCGCCTTTTATCTTTACAAGCTTAATGCTTTTATCATATCGCAGCATTTCTCTTGCGTAGAATTCCATAAAATCAATTGCTTCGGCAACATCGCCATCTGCTTCAGCCCAGTTTTTTCCTACTTCATAAACCATCCATGCGGCAAACTCAAATTTCCTTTTGCGCATAATTTTGGCAGCCTTAAACAGGAAAGCAGCACGCTTCTTTGCAGGCACTCTTTTCCATTCATCAAACTTCGCGTAAGCAGTTTCAATAGCGCGGTTTGCAAGTTCAGGCGAAGCTTTGGAAGCTCTGCCAATTACTTCATTTATATTTGATGGATTAATTGATGTAATCTTTTCTTCCGTGAAGATCTTTTCGCCGCCAATAACCAGCGGGTATTCATTGTTAAGCTCGCTTTTTACTTTGGCAAGCGCTTCACGAAATTTGTCAGCATTCTTTGGGTTTGTAAAATCTGTAAACGGTTCGTTTCTAAAAGCCTTCATATATTTATTATATACCTTTAATATTTATTAAAAACTGAAAATTTATTTTTTTTGTTTAAAATATCAAAACCCGAGTATCCTGCAAATCTCATCGTGCAGTTTCGGCCTGATACTCCTTACTTCTTCGCTTGAGCGTGTTGGATAAACTCTGTTGGTTAAGAATATTACGACCAGATCCTTTTCTCTATCGCACCAAACTGACGTGCCTGTGTAGCCGGTGTGCCCGAAACAATTTGCGGAAAACCTGTTGCCGCAGGCAGGCGGATATTTTGTTGGTTCAGGTTTGGTTTCCCATCCCAAAGCTCTTGTATTTGCATAGCCAAGTCCGGTTGCCTTTGAAGTGAAGAGCTCAACAGTAGAGTTTGTGAACATCGTATCCTGCAGCGGCAGCGGAGACATTCTGCGTTCATCAGTAAACCTGCCGTTGTTAAGCATCATCTGCATGAATTTGAAAAGATCAGGTCCTGTAGAAAAGAGCCCTGCATTCCCTGATACACCCTCCAGGATCGCGGCTAATTCATCGTGTACGTAACCTATCAGCAGCTGGTTGCGCCAGTATGTGTCGTTCTCTGTCGGCGCTATTCTGTAATCCTCGCTCATCGGTACCAGGAAATATGTATCAGACATATTGAGCTTGTTGAATATATTTTCCTTGCAGTAACTATCAAGTCTGGTACCGCTTATGCGCTCAACAATTTCACCAAGCAAAAAAGCATTGTAGTCACTGTATAATGTGCGGGAACCTGTTTCATACTCTTTAGTACAGTTAAAAATTGCATTCTTCACCGCCTGGGGTGAATCCATATTCGGGTCCTGGTAGAATGGGGTCCACGCCGTTAACCCGGAATTATGCACCAGCAGATTATATACAGTGATATCATTCTTGCCGTTATTTGCAAACTCAGGGATATAATTATAAACAGGCGAATTCAGGTCAATTTTACCCTGGTCGTACAGCAGCATAATTGCTGCCGTTGTGGCAATTACTTTTGTTACAGATGCCAGGTCGTAAATTGTTCTCATAGTTGTGACTTCTGATCCTTCATCGTATGTTAACCTGCCATATGCATTCTGGTAAATTATCCCCTTTGAGTTCCCAACAACAAGTACGGCAGAAGGGAAGGCCTGTGAACGTATTCCGTCTTCTATCAGCCTGTCAACCTGCGAAAAATCTCCCTGTGAAGATGAAGCAAATAAGCTGCCTGAAAAATTAGAAAGAACAATAACTAAAACTGCAAAAGAAAAGTAACTTAACGGCATAAATTTTCCCCAAATAGGTATATATTTATGACATTTTAGCTTATTCATTTGGAATTATAATTGTTTACAAATATACCTATTAAGCATTTAAGTCTCAATGAAATATACAGTATATTACATCATTCAGGCATACAGCCATAAAAAAAGCTTCCCGGCTTTGCTGCCGTGAAGCTTTAAACTGAAAGAAAGTTGCTGAGTTAATCCTTCTTCATATTGATAATTTCCATTGTCTTGAATTCTTTTCCGTCAGCACCCGGACCGTACATTTCCATCTTTACAGTTCCATCACTGTTATATGTTACAACCTGTCTTACATCAATCCAGTTTCCGCTCATTGGATCTATGGTTTTGCCGGTATAGTTGATCTGTTTGGCTGCATCATCCCATTTACCGGTCATATACATAATGCCGGTACCCATATTATCTATCCATGTTGTCATAAATAGCTTCGCAGCGTTATCGTATCCTTCCAGTGAAACGCCGTCAAAAGGCATTCCCATCATTGAGCCTGATACTTTTGTAGAAAGATACCTGCCGCCCAGGATCATTTCAGATACTGCAGTCGCTTCAGAAACTGTTGGCTCAGTCCCCGGTGCCATCCACCAGCTTGTTTTCATGGTCCAGGTTCCAACTCCTTTTGAAAGCATTTTCTGCATATCGCCCGGTGTCATATAGTCCATCCATTTTTTCATGTTATCATCCTGGGCTTTTGTGCTGCCGGTAAAAACTATCACAGTAAAAAGAGCAATGAAAATTAAAATTGTTTTCTTCATGGCTGTTGAGATTAATTTTATAAAAAATCCCGTCGTTTAAACGGGATTTGAGTTAATTGGATAAAAATTCTATTTTTTCTTTCTCTGTGAGTAATAAGCAAAACCAATAAGCATTGTGCCCATTATCATTCCAATAAGTCCGCACAGTTTGCCGCCGGCTTTCTTCACTACAGTTGTCATTTCAATATCTTTTCCAAGATCAGCAAGTGTATATGAATATTTTACTGTCTGCCCGTCTTTTGTTCCGTTTGTTGAAACAATTTCAGAAGGCATAGTGAATTCATAGGTAACTTTGTAATCGCTTGCACTCATCTGTTTAGCAGCTGAAGTATCCTGCAGAAGGATGTATTTTAATTCCATTCCGTCTTTATGTTCTTTCCAGGTTACCTTAGCGCTTTCAAATCCTTTTGCATCGCTTAATTTGTTTATATCTTTAAAAGTCAGATCAATATTAACATGTTTTGTTGAGTCATCAAGTTTTTCTTCAACTTTGATGCTTGTCACATCTGTGTTGCTGCTTTTGTATTTATCCTTTGCTTTTGTTTCGTCAAACTCAAATTTGCCAAGTGTTGTACCCATCGAAAAATTCTTCATGCTGCTCCAGTAGTGTATCTTCATTGAACCTGAACCGTCTTCTTTTAATGTGGTCTTCTGGTCATAGTTAACGCAGCCCACCAGATATATTGAAACGGCAAAAATAAATGCTGTTAAAACAGACATTAATTTGAACCTGTTATTCATTATTATTTCCTTCCTGTATAATTATTGGTTCACAAATATAATAAATAAAATTAAGAAATTATCGGCAATAACAGTTATTTAATCAATACCATTTTTCTTGTTTCAGAAAAACTGCCGCAGCTTAGTCGGTAAAAATATATGCCTGAAGGGCAATTTGAGCCGTCAAAATTATATTCATAAGTCCCCGGGGATAAACTATTTTCATTTATACTTTGAATTTCTTTTCCAAGTATATCATAAATAGCAAATATTACATTCCCGGCTGAGTGAATATCAAAACGTATTTTTGTAACCGGATTGAACGGGTTTGGATAGTTTTGTGAAAGTGAAAATACAGATGGAATTTCAGAATTAACAAGCTGAATTCCTGTTACCCCTCCATTTGTAGTTTTATATATTACTCCTTCATCACCAACAACCCAGCCTGTATTTACGTTTAGCATGTAAATATAATTTAATAATCTTGAATCGTTGATATCCTGCAATTGCCAAGAAATCCCCGAATCTGTTGTTTTGATTATTTTTCTTGAATTTGGATTTGAATTATGTATAACAGCCCAGCCTGTTTCTACACTCGGAAAACTTAATGATATTGCATGATTACAGGAATAACATAATGTCCAGTTTGTTCCGTTGTTGGTGGTTTTTCTGATGCCATTCAAACCTGCACAATATCCGGTCATTAATGATGTGAATTTGATTGAATATATTGCGGATATATCTGAAAATTGGGTAGCCCAGTTTATTCCGCCATTCGTAGTTTTTATAACTGAATTATTGTTATTAGAATTACCTCCCACCCATCCAGTTAATTGGTCCCAGAAAAAAATACCTAAACCACTGCCGTATCCCTGTGGATTAGATAAAATCCAGTTGTTTCCTGCATTGGTTGTTTTATAAAAAGAATCACCTGAAACAAATCCGGTCTGTGAATTTATAAAATATATTTCTCTCATTTGTCCTGTACCGGAATATTGTTCTGCCCAATTGATCCCGCTATTTGTGGTTGATAAAATTACATTATTGTAAGGACTGTTCAAATTATAACCAATTACCCAGCCAGTTGATTCATTAGCAAAATGTATTCCCCAAAACCAAACATTAGGATTGGTATGAACATATTGAATCCAATTTAATCCTCCATTACTAGTTCTGTAGATATTGGGTGAATATGCAGTAATAATTCCAGTATTTTGGTTTACAAAGCAAACATGGGATAGATCGTTTGAAGTAAATGTACTTAAAACCTGCCAACCGGATTGTGATAATAACGAAAGGTTAAAAAGGATGATTGAAAAAAATATGTATTTTGTTTTCATCTTATTAACTTACTTAATTGTTGTTATAGATCTTCCAAAAATTTTGGTTGAAAGGGGTTAAAATATTTACAGTTAACTTATATGAAAAAAAATATGGATTGGATGAAGTGGATTGACCGGAATTAAATGAATTGAAGTTCATGAATAAATCCTGTCAAGTTTATATTTGCTGAACAAATATATAGCATTATATGCTCATTTGAACCGCATAAAACATATATATTATGTTAGTAGCTATGCAATACTACCCTAAATTTTGTATTTAAAGTACAGTTTATTTATTTATTCCTGATCCAAATTTATAATTTTCAGTAATAGTTACCGGGAGCTTTCCTTTGAATTTCACTTGGCCGGTAATAGCTTTTAATGCCGCTTTTATGGAATAATCAGAGTCACCATAGGCACAGATGTAGGATGGCGCTGCCGGGAATTCTTTAAGTAAGTACGGATTTCCAAACGAAATAATAGCCAGATCTTTACCGGTCTCCTTAAGCTTGTTTACAAGATCAATGTTTGCAGCAGATATTGATATCTTCCCCGTGCCATAACGCACTTTAGCGTAAATTGCTACAACTATGTTATCATATCCAGATAAGCTGCTTAAAGAGCTTTTCAATTCACTATCCATGGCGGAGCTTGTTGAAGTAAAAAATGCACAGCCTTTAAAATAATCCGGCGCAAGTGATCGCAGATAATTTGTGTTATCCAGATCTCCGCCTTCGCTTATTATCACAATCGCAGTTTTGCCTTCAATGTTATTCTTAAATGGAAGCGCATTTTTATCATCTTTTACCAGTGTAATTGATTCATCAGCAATTTGCTGTGCAAGTTCATTGGCTTCCATAGTATTTATGTTCTTGTAAACGTCGGCTTCCTGAACTTCCCTTTTTTCATATAACCCAAGCCACTGTTTGGCTTTTAGAATTTTTTCAGCGGAACGGTTAATCCTTTCTTCAGATATCTTACCGCTGTTTACTGCTGCTTCAATTGCATCAACTGTTTTCACTTCATCAAGAGGCATCAGTATCAGGTCGATCCCTGCGTTTACGCACATTACGGCTACTTCAGAAGTGGAAAAGTATTTTGTGATACCCTTCATATTCAGCGCGTCGGTAACAACCAGACCGCCAAAACCCATTTTATCTATCAGCAGCCCCTGTACAATCGAGGGGGAGAGTGATGCCGGAATATTTGGAGTGCTTTCCAGCTCAGGGAAAGCAAGGTGCGCGATCATGACTGACATTACACCATTATCTATTGCATTTTTGAACGGAACCAGTTCCACTGAATTCATTCTATCCATAGTGAAATTCAGCTGCGGCAGGTCATTGTGCGAGTCAATATCAGTATCTCCATGACCGGGAAAGTGTTTTGCTGTTGCAATTACTTTGCCATCCTGTAAACCCTTTATCATTGCCTCAGACATTCTTGAAACCAGCTGGGGATCTTCTCCGAACGAGCGAACATTAATTATAGGATTGTTAGGGTTATTGTTCACATCGCAAACGGGTGAATAATTCTGATGAATTCCAAGCAGCCTGGTTTCGCGGGCTATTTCGAGTCCCATTTTATAACACAGCTCTTTATTATCGGCCGCGCCAATTGCCATGTTGGTCGGGAAAAGAGCGCCATCTGTCACACGCATTCTGGTGCCGCGCTCAAAATCTGAGCTGATCAGCAAAGGTGTCTCACTTAATCCCTGAAGCCTGTTTGAAAGAGCTGCATAATCAGTTGAACTTCCTTTGAAGAAAATAAACCCTCCGACCTTGGTTTCCGTACATAGTCTTTTCCACTTTTTAAAATCAGCTGATCCTTCCGAAAAATTTTCGGGCACGCAGTTCGCAATTACCATTTGCGCAATTTTTTCTCTTAATGTCATTTCCGATAATTTCTTCATAACAAACTCATCAGAATGCTTTTTCCAGTTAACCTGTTTGTCCATTCCGGAATTTTCAGTTCCGGTTTTTTCGGCTTTATTAAATGTAATTATGGTAAAGGTACCCATTGCAAGCAAGACTAAAGCGCCTAAAATTTTCATTTTTAAGTATTTTAAATTTTTCATTCAAATACAATATAATACAAATTTACAATTTTCCCCTGAAAAAACGAAATAATTCAAATTAAATTAAGTCAATATAGCTATATCAGCTAACCAATATAATTATTGACATAACGTTTTACGTTAACTAATTTATGATCACTCACAAATAGAGATTTCATCAATTAAATTCCGTTTAGAAACGGATGGGGGAAAAGATGAATAAATTAATAACAGCATTAATCATTATTCTGGTTTATGTAACTCAATCTTTTGCAATCGGACAGGAATGGGCATCCAGGTACAACGGACCCGGTAATTCACTCGATTGGTCGTACGCAATTGCGATGGATCCTTTAGGCAATGTAATAGTAACCGGTTACAGCACGGGTTCCGGCACGGGAAAGGATTACAGGACAATTAAGTACAATACCGCCGGTACAATTTTATGGGAAGCGGTCTTTAACGGTCCCATAAACGGCGGCGATTATTCAAACGCACTAGCTATTGATAACAACGGTAACATTTATGTTACAGGCAGAGTTGATTACGGTACTACAGGTTCAGATATTGTGACCATTAAGTACGATGTGAACGGCACTCAGCAATGGATGGCACGCTATAATGGAGCAGCAAACGGATTGGATGAAGGTAAAACTATCCATCTTACAGATGACGGCAGCGTTATTGTGGGAGGTAAAACTACTTTGACCGGTTCCGGTCTGGATTTTGTGACAATAAAATATAATCCTGATGGCACAGAAGCATGGTCAAGGACATATAACGGTTTGGGAAACAATGAAGATTATGTAACATCAATTGATATTGACAATTCCGGTAATGTTTATTCGGCCGGTAACAGTATCGGCGCCGGTTCAGGACAGGATATAATCCTGATCAAATACAGCAGCAGCGGTGTACAGCAATGGCTGAAGAGTTATAACGGCGCCGGAAATGGCGGAGATGCCGTAGTTGGCCTAAAAGTTGACGGCGCAGGCAATATTATTGCCGGCGGTTATACAGATATGGGTGCCGGTCAAAGACTGAACTTCCTGACACTGAAATATGATCCTTCAGGGAATGTTATTTGGGAAAAACAATACAACGGTTCTTCAAATTCAACTGACCTGGCAACTGCGATGACCGTTGATGCTTCGAATAATATTTATCTTACCGGTCTCACAACTCAGCTTTTCGGAACGAGACTTGATTCAAACTATGGTACGATCAAGTATGACCCCAGCGGGAACCTGCAGTGGTTTGCGTATTACGACGGACCAAATAACTCGGTAGATGTATCAAGATCGATATTTGTTGATATAAACATGAATGTGTACATCAGCGGCAGCAGCAAAGGCGTAGGTTCTGATGATTACGCTACAATCAAATATTCACCCGCCGGTGTCCAGCAGTGGGTTATGGCTTATAACGGCCCCGGGAACTCAAATGACTATAGTTCTTCAATAGTTTCAGATAATGCCGGCAATGCCTATGTTACCGGAAGAAGTTACGGAAGCGGCTCTGATTATGATTACGCAACAATTAAGTACGGTAATATGGTTGGTATTGAACCGGTGAACAATGAGATCCCCAATGAGTTCTCATTATCGCAAAACTATCCTAACCCGTTTAACCCGTCTACTACAATCAAATTCTCTCTGCCTCTTCAGCAGAATGTGACACTGAAAGTGTTTGACGCTCTCGGAAGAGAACTGAGTTCAGTTGCTCTTGGAAACATTGGCGCCGGGACTTACAAATACGATCTGAATGCTTCATCATTCACAAGCGGGATCTATTTCTATAGAATTGTCACGGAACAGTTTGCAGATACCAGGAAAATGGTTCTTGTTAAATAAAATGCTCACATGTTCTTTCAGTTCTTATACAGTAATAGTTAATTGAAATATTTTTACAAGCCGGGTAATTTTTTACCCGGCTTTTTTGTTAGTATATTGTGAAAACTAATATTTAAAATTAAAAAGATATATTGTAAATCAGGTTTTAATTTTATATATTTAGTTCAGATTTCATAAATAAATTGAATTTTTGCAGATTTGTTGAGGCATCTAACTTCATTACGGTATTGTTATGATACCGTGTAACGAGTAATTTGTATTAATAAGTTTGTAATTTTTAAATACGTAAATATATGAAAAAATCCTATTCAATTTTGTTTTTCATCTCGATTTCATTTTTATTAGCAAATAGTTCTGAGTTGTTTTCTCAGCCTAATACAATTTGGGCTAAGATATATAACGGGCCTGTAAATCAGCAGGATTCGGCTGTTGGAGTTTGTCTTAACTCAGCAGGAAATGTATTTGTAACAGGCTGGAGCCTTGGTTCAGGCACCGCAGCTGATATTGTAACACTGCGATATGATCCTGAAACCGGAGATACCATTTGGGTAAACAGGTATAACGGTGCTTCCAATCTTGAAGAAAAAGTGAGCGCTATAACATGCGATAATAACGCTGTTTATGTAACAGGCTGGTCGGTTGATCCTAACAGGGATATACTCACAATAAAATATGATGCTGCTACAGGCAGCAGGCTTTGGGTAAAAAAATTCAACGGTGCGGGTAATGGCGGAGATTATGGTTTCGCAATTGCAGTAAATGCTGCCGGCGAAGTTTATGTTACCGGAAGAAGTGACGCGGGCGGCGGAATGGGACAGAAATATACGACAATAAAATATGACGCCTCCGGTAATGTTGTTGCAGGGTGGCCCAGCGTATATATCGGCCCGCTGTCATCTGCATTTGACCAGGCGCAGGCTATCAAACTTGATGCATCCGGTAACGCCTATGTTACGGGTAAATCAGGCACGGCGGGAACAGAGAACTTCCTTACAATGAAAATTAATAACGATGGTACAGTTGCATGGGCTAAAAAATATAACGGCACTCAGAACTCTGAAGATAATGCTCTTGCTCTTGTACTTGATAACGGCGCAAACAATGTTTATGTTGGCGGATACAGTTTCCGTACCGGTGCTGTGCAGGATTATATGACAATTAAATACAATGCTTCTACCGGCGATAGTCTTGCTGCCGCATCTTATAACGGTCCGCTTGGAAGTACTGACCAGCTTACCGCAATGGCTATTGATAACAGCAATAATGTTTATGTTACCGGTTACAGCGCGGCGGTATCGACCGGTTATGATTACGCGACCATAAAATACAATTCAAACTTATCGCAGCAGTGGCTGCAAAGAACTTCCAACTCAGGGAGTGATTTCCCGTTTTTCATTACAGTTGATAATGCATCAGGATTTGTGTTTGTAACAGGCTCAAGTTTTGGCTCTGGTACAGGCTATGATTATCTCACAATTTCATATACATCATCAGGAGCGTTCAACTGGGAAAAAAGAGAGAATAGTTCATCAAGCGGTAATGACTATGCTTCCGGTATCGCAGTTCAGGATACTGACAGGATCTTCGTAACCGGATCTGCCAATTTCTCCGGTACAGGGATCGCCTTCTATACTCTGAGATATTCAAAGATATCGGCTATTGACCCGATATCATCTAACATTCCGTCCAAATTCACTTTAAGCCAGAATTATCCCAATCCTTTCAACCCGATTACTTCTATCAGGTTTGATATTCCTAAAGCTTCCTTTGTTCAGGTTACTGTTTATGATGTTATGGGAAGAGAGATAGAAAATCTTGTTAAAGAACAGCTGAAGGCGGGTGAGTATATGGTTAAATGGGATGCCATCAGGTTTTCAAGCGGCATATACTTCTACAGTATAACTGCAGATGGATTCAGGTCAACGAAGAAAATGATACTCACAAAATAGTATAACAGCTTTAGTTTTATATTAAACCACCCCTGTTATACAGGGGTGGTTTTTTAATGCCCCGGATTTTATAATTACAGGGTTATTTTTATGAATATTACTTATCCTATTTTTTTAGTAAATTTGTTAGTTTTATCACAAAAAATATGATTTTTTACTCAAAATTTTACGTTAGTCAGCTTAAGCGTTCATTTTATATCGCCAAAAATGAAAACGGCATCTGTTACATTGATCTCAGCGGCAGTGAAAGGAAATTTCTGGGAAGGCTGAAAAAATATATTAAAGATGAAACAGTTTTCAGGCCATCTGAATTAAGTTATGAGATCTCTCAGTTAAAGGACTACTTTGCAGGCAGACGATCTGATTTTGATATGAAGATCTATTTGAAAGGCACAGGATTTCAAACCTCTGTGTGGCAGGCACTTGCCGGTACAAATTATGGTGAAACTGTGTCTTACTCAGAGCTTGCAAAAAGAGCAGGTAACAATAAAGCTTTTCGTGCTGCTGCAACATGCTGCGCGATAAATCCTGTACCGATCATTATACCGTGTCACAGGGTAATTGCAAAAGATGGTACAATAGGCGGATTTGGAGGCGGGGTAGATATGAAAAAATTCATGCTTGAAATGGAAAGAAAGAACAGCCAATAGTTTGATACGAAATATTATTTTTGATCTTGGTAACGTGCTTGTAAATGTTGAGTATGAAAGATTCATAGATAAACTTACAGCCAGCGGAGTAAGCAAAGAAGCTTACATGAATTTTTTCAAAGGCGGTAATTACCGCCTGCTGGGTTACGAATCAGGCGAAATATCAACAGATGAATTTGTAACAAAATGTCTGACCGGACTTAACCTGGATATGGAACGCAATGACTATGCAAACGCGTTCAATGATATGTTCAGCGAAATTGAACCAATGAGAGCATTGGTAAGGAAATTGAAATCGCAAAATAATTACAGGCTTTTTCTTCTTTCAAATACAAGTCCGCTGCATTTTGAATATATAAAGCAGAAATATGATTATGTCAATCTGCTTGAAAAGTACGCACTATCGTATGAACTTAAATCTTTAAAACCGGAGGCAGTAATTTACGAAAGAACGATCTCGCATCTGGGAATTTTACCCGAGGAATCCGTTTTCATAGATGACCTGCAGGAAAACTGTGACGCTGCCGAAGAGTTCGGTATTAAAACCATTTGCTACGATAAGAATGATCACGCGGGATTTGAAAAGATGTTTCAGAAAATGTTTGATAGTTGACAGTTTACAGTTGATAGTTGATAGTTGATAGTTGATAGTTGATAGTTTGTATCTGATTTCTGTTATTTGATATTTGATATTTGTTATCTGTTATTTGTTATTTGTTATTTGGTAATTGTTCATTGCTCACTAGAAAATTACAAAGTAATTTTCGAAGTCCCGCCTTGGCGGGATTGTTAATTGATAATTGTTAATTGAAATAAAATGCCAGTATCTCCACAAGAATTACATATCGGCTCAAAAGCACATGCTTTCTCGCTTCCGGGAACTGACGGCAATGTTTATTCATTGCGGGATTTTGATGATAAAGATGTTCTTTGTATCATTTTCAGCTGCAACCACTGTCCCTATGTTAAGGCAGTTGAAGACAGGATAAACAGCATTGCGAAAAAATATTCTGACTCGTCATTCGTCTTATTATGTATTAATTCCAATGATGAAAGTGTATATCCTGAGGATTCATTCGAAGAGATGAAAAAGCGTGCTGCAGAAAAGGGATTTGTTTTCCCGTATCTAAGGGATGAATCGCAAAACGCAGCATTGGCGTATGATGCAGTTTGCACGCCTGATATTTACCTGTATGATAAAGACAGGATATTAAGATACAGGGGCAGAATTGACGATAACTGGAAAGATGAATCAGCAGTGAAAAACAGGGATCTTGAACGCGCAATTGATCTGCTGCTTGCAGGAAAAGGTATTGATTTTGAGATGGTACCTTCGATGGGCTGCAGTATTAAGTGGATTAATCCCTGAACGAAGTGAAGGGTCTCATTCGGTAGGCTATTAGTATGAAGTTTTACGTTTACATATTGACCAATAAGCACCATAAGGTCCTGTATACCGGTGCTACTGATAATATTGCTAAAAGAACTTTGGAACACAAAACAAAGAAATACAATGGCTTTACTAAACACTATAATGCAGATAAATTGGTTTACTATGAGGAATTTCTTAACGGCTCAGAAGCTATTGCAAGAGAGAAACAGATTAAAGGCTGGATAAGAAAGAAGAAAATAGATCTTATAAATAGTATTAACCCTGATTGGGTTGATTTGACATATAAAGTTTTTCAGATAGAAACAAAAACTTAAAACAATTTTTATAAATATTAAACCCGCAGAGCGAATAAATAGATGGTATCCACATGGGATTCATCACTTCGTTCAGGATGAAAAAAATCGCGCGCCGGATGAGATCCTTCGCTGCGCTCAGGATAAAAAACATATGTTCAATTTTTTAAAGAAAATATTCCCGTCTAAGCATGAAAAAGACGTAAAAGAACTTCTTCCCGTTGTCGAAGAAATAAATGAGCACTACAAAGAGCTTGCGTCTTTGAGTGATGATGAATTAAGAGGTAAAACCGCAGAGTTCAAAGAACTCATCCGCAAAAATACTCAGGAGCATGAAGATAAAATTGTTGAATTGCGCTCAAAGCTTACCAATGATATTTCTCACGATGAAAGAAAAGAAATATATGACGAACTGGAAAAGACAGAGAATGAACGTGATGATATCATTGAAGATACTCTGAATGAAATACTGCCGCAGGCTTTTGCAGTAGTTAAGGATACATGCCGCAGGCTATGCGGTAAAGAGTGGCTTGCTGCCGGACAAAGAGTGCAGTGGGATATGATACCGTTTGATGTACAGCTCATTGGCGGTATGGTGCTTCACCAGGGTAAAATTGCTGAGATGGCAACAGGCGAAGGTAAAACACTTGTGGGTACACTGCCGCAGTTTCTGAATGCGCTGCCGGGCAAAGGTGTTCACATTATTACCGTTAACGATTACCTAGCTAAACGTGACAGTGAATGGATGGGCGAGATATTCAAGTTTCATGGTTTAACAGTTGGTGTTATACTTAATGATATGGATAATGATAAACGCCGCGATGCTTACGCTTGTGATATTGTTTACGGTACAAATAATGAATTCGGGTTTGATTACCTTAGAGATAATATGGTTGTCGACAAAAAATTCATGGTTCAGCGCGGGCACAATTATGCAATTGTGGATGAAGTTGATTCAGTGCTTATTGATGAAGCCAGAACCCCGCTTATTATTTCAGGTGCGGTAGAAATGAGCGAACATAAGTTCGATGAAATGAATCCGCGCGTTAAACGTCTTGTTGATGCTCAGAAAAGTCTGATTGCTAAATTTGTTGGCGAAGCGGAAACAATTATCAATAAAGGCTCAGCTGCTTCTAAGGAAGAAGTTCACGAAGCCGGTGTTGCTCTTTTAAGAGCTAACCGCGGCTTCCCGAAAAATAAAAAACTGCTGAAATTATTTTCAGAGCCTTCAAACAAAACTTTGATGCAGCAGACGGAAATTGAGTTTTTACGGGATAACGCCAAACGAATGCCCGAAATTGATGATGTAATGTATTTTGCTATTGATGAAAAGGCGCATTCTATTGATCTCACAGAAAAAGGGCGGGAGTTTCTGACATCAGCCCAGGAAGACAAGGATTTCTTTGTTCTGCCTGATATGGGCACAGAAATCGCGCATCTAGAAAATGATGATACAATGAGCGAAGCTGAAAAAGTTGCTAAAAAAGACGCATTAGGTGAATTATATTCATTAAGAAGTGATAGAATTCACACTGTACAGCAGCTGCTAAGAGCATATTCGCTGTACGAAAATGATGTTGAGTATGTTATACAGGATAACAAGATCATGATTGTAGATGAATTCACCGGCCGTGTACTGCCCGGAAGAAGATACTCCGAAGGGCTTCACCAGGCTATTGAAGCTAAAGAAGGCGTTCACGTTGAAAAAGATACACAAACTCTTGCAACCATTACACTTCAAAATTACTTCAGGCTATACAAAAAGCTTGCAGGTATGACAGGTACCGCTGAAACTGAAGCGGGTGAGTTCCTGGATATTTATAAACTTGATGTTGTTGTAATACCAACAAACCGCGACTGCATTCGCGATGATATGAACGATGTTGTTTACAAAACCAAACGTGAAAAATATAATGCTGTAATTGCCGAAATTGAGCAGATGAAGAAGATCGGCAGACCCGTACTTGTTGGTACAACTTCTGTTGAAGTATCTGAAACCTTAAGCAGAATGCTTAAACGCAAGCAGGTTGCCCATGAAGTGCTCAACGCAAAGCAGCATCAGCGCGAAGCATCAATTGTTCAGAATGCGGGTTTAAAAAGCGCTGTAACAATTGCAACCAACATGGCGGGCAGAGGAACTGATATAAAACTCGGACCCGGCGTTGCTGACCTGGGCGGCCTGCACATAATTGGTACAGAACGTCACGAAGCAAGGCGTATTGATAGACAGCTTAGGGGACGTGCAGGCAGACAGGGTGACCCCGGTTCATCGAAATTCTTTTTATCACTCGAAGATGACCTTATGAGGCTCTTTGGCAGCGAGAGAATTTCGCGGGTTATGGAAAAGCTTGGAATTGAAGAAGGCGAAGCTATTGAGCACTCAATGATAACAAGCTCTGTTGAGCGCGCGCAGAAGAAAGTTGAAGAAAATAACTTCGGTATACGTAAAAGGCTGCTTGAGTACGATAACGTTATGAACCAGCAGCGCGAAGTTATTTACGACAGGCGCCGCCAGGCATTAATGGGTGAGCGTATCAAAGATGAAATTTTTGATATGGCCGGTTCATATGTCGAAAATACAGTGAAAAAATATTACCCTGAAGCTGATTATGAAGGCTTAAGGGATGAGATACAGAGGACATTTACCGTCCTGATGGAAGTCAGCCCTGATGAATTCCAGAGACTTGGTGAAAAGGGTGTTGAAGATTATATAATGAAGCTCGTTCATGAAAACTATTCGCGCAAAGAAGAAAAATACGGTGTTGATCTGATAGCACAGATCGAAAGATTTGCAATGCTCACAGTAATTGACGATAAATGGAAAGAGCATTTGCGTGAAATGGATGACCTCAAAGAAGGTATCAATTTCCGTGCATATGGTCAGAAAGATCCGTTGATTGAATACAAGAAGGATGGCTTTGGTTTATTTGTTCAAATGCTTGAAGATATCAGCAAGGATGTGATAAACTTTGTGTTTAAGTTCACTACACAGGAACAGAAGGTAGAAGCGCCTGTACAAAGGCAGCGTTTGCCGCAGAGAATGACTACAATAAAACAAAGCGCTGAAGGTGTAGGTATGAAAATGACCCCGGAACAGTCAGATAATATGCAGGGTCAGCCGAATGATACGAAGAAAATACCGATTAAGGTCGGACCCAAGGTCGGCAGAAACGACCCCTGTCCATGCGGCAGCGGCAAGAAGTACAAAAATTGCCACGGCAAAGAAGCATAAGAATAATTGATTTTTTTATTATTCTTAAGGCGTTCAGCTTGAACGCCTTAAGAATTGTTCTCAACGCATTTCATCAGTTACAAGCCTGGCGTTACTAGTTTACAGAATTGACGTGTTTATTCATTCGTTTGCAATCTACACTTCGCAAGTGTGAGAACAGATTTTGAATCACCGGTCTGTTATAACGGCAGTTCACGCAGGAGTTCAGCGTGAATAGAATATAAAAATGATTATTTCTGAATAACCCCGCCCTTCAGGGCGGGGATGCAATTCCAGCCACCAGGCCGGGACTTTAGTCCCGATTGCTTTCGCTTCCATCAAGTCCATAGATCTGAAGGTTCTTTGTCACAAATAAACCCATAGGACACGTAACTAGTGGAACAGTCATAACCCAAATTAATTACCTGCTCAGCAATCTTTTAATTCCTGTTCTATTTACATTTATTCTTTCAACACTTACTGCTAAATTCTCTCCATGCTTCCATTTGAATACATACTGCTTGTGCTCTCAGTCCTTATACTGATAAGCATTACTTTAACTAAAATTTCTGAAAATCTCGGACTTCCTGCGCTTATTTTGTTTCTGGTAGTTGGAATGCTTGCCGGCTCTGACGGTCCCGGGAAGATACATTTTGATAATGTGTACATAGCTCAGTATGTAGGTATAGTGGCACTCATATTTATTTTATTTTCAGGCGGACTTGAAACCCGGTGGCGGGATGTAAAGCCCGTTATGTGGACAGCATTTACTCTTTCAACATTAGGAGTAGTTTTAACTACAGCGGCATTGGGTGTATTTGTACATTATTTCTTCGGGCTGCCCGTGCTTGAAAGTCTGCTTATTGGCGCAATAATTTCATCAACTGATGCTGCTGCGGTTTTTTCTGTTTTGCGCGCAAAGGGTACCCGGTTAAAAGGCAAGATCAAACCATTGCTGGAGCTTGAATCCGGCAGCAATGATCCGGCGGCTATAATTCTTACCATTATACTAATTCAATTACTCCAGGCTGAAGAAGTGACGGTCTTTAAGATCATATTTTTCCTGTTGCAGCAGCTTATACTCGGAGCGGCAATTGGCTTCGGTGCAGGCAAACTTCTTTCAATTGCTTTCAATAAGTTTAAGTTCTCATATCCAAGTCTTTACCCGGTTTTTGCAATTGCTTCGGCGATTTTTGTTTATGCAGTCGCAGCTTCGCTTGGCGCAAGCGGTATACTTGCGGTTTATATAGCAGCAGTTATTCTGGGGAACAGTGAATTCATCCAGAAGAAATCTCTTATCAGATTTTTTGACGGGCTTGCGCTTCTTGGTCAGATTGTTATGTTCCTTACTCTTGGTTTGCTGGTATATCCAACGCAGTTATACGCGGTTATAGGTCCCGGTTTGGTACTTTCAGCCGTGTTAATATTTTTCGCAAGACCCATTGGTGTATTCATTTCAATGATGTTCTCAAAATTCAAACTGAATGAGAAGATGTTCATAAGCTGGGTTGGATTAAGGGGAGCAGTACCGGTAATACTTGCGACTTTTCCATTAACCGCAGGACTCGAAATTGGTCCTTATATTTTCAATCTGATTTTCTTTATCACATTGACCTCAGCGCTTGTACAGGGATGGTCTATTCCGCTGATGGCGAAATTATTTGGTGTAAGAGGCGGCAAGGAACTGAAGACACACATTCCTATTGAAATGACCGATGCTGAGAAGACAAATAATGATCTGCTCGACCTTATAATTCCGCAGCATTCAGCGGTTGCGGGCAAGTCACTTGCGGAATTGAGCCTGCCCCCTGAAAGCCTGATAACTGTAATTTACAGGGATAACGACTACGTCGTGCCAAGCGGCGGCTCAATACTTGAAGAAGGTGATACAATTCTGGTGCTTGTAAACAAAGATAATATCGAAATTGTTAGGAAGATATTTACCCAGCTGAAAAGTACTGATAAGATTGTAAATCCTGCCAAACGAACTGTGAATATTAAGAAGATATGATTATTTATTCTGAAAGTTTAATATGCCGCCTTAGTTAATTCCCCTTTTGACATTAGTGGCACCGCAAAAAACGGTGGCTGGGTGTATCGACTTGGAAGGAGAGTGTGCTGCGCATGTTGAAGGTTGTGTCGACTTAGCTTTTAGCCGATAATTCACGGGTATGAAAGCAGATGCTGAAACGAGTTCAGCATGACAAGAAAATAAATCTGATTTTTTGATTAGCCCCGCTCTTCAGAGCGGGGATTCAATCGCTCCACACAACCGGGGACTTTCCTGACTTACTGGACTAAGTACAGGAAGTAGTCCCGATTGTGTGTTTAAATCTTATTTTGAAATCATAAACTTTTTAGTGTCAATTTTTTTACCATTTGAAATTAATTGATAAAAGTAAACCCCGCTTGAATAATCTGAACCATCAAAGGTGGTTTCGTATTCTGAAGCACTTAATTCTTGATTAACTAATTTTTCTTTTTCCCTGCCAAGAATATCATAAATTATGATCTGTATAAAACTTCTTAGCGGAACTTTGAACTTTACTTTTGTTATTGGATTAAAGGGGTTAGGATAATTTTGGTAGAGTTCATATTTTAATGGAATATTTGTTGAAATTGTTTTTATACTTACTACTTCACTTAAAGGTCTACGCCAGACACCATTTCCATCTGTTCCAGCAATCAAATAATTATTAATGATTGATAAAGAAGTAAACCAATAAGGTCCCATTCCTTCATTACGATAAATCCAATTACTTCCATCATCATTTGAAACATAAATTCCATTCCCTGTACCAGCAATTATGTAATTTGAATTTGATAGTAATGCATGAGTACCGACATTCAAAGATGTCAAAACCCAATTATTTCCATAATTTGTAGATTTATAGACTCCATATGGCGAGCCATCTATGCCGGCAAAAATCTTACTCTCATTTGAGCTCAAAGCCCAAACAGAAGTTGACAATGATAGATTCCAATAAATCCCATTATCTGTCGAGACAAACAGTCCATTTCCTCCAGCAAATAAAAAATTATTGCTTTTAGTTAACGAATAAATATTGGCATTATTTAAAGATGTTTGTTGCCAATTCGAGCCATTATTTGATGAAATCCAAACTCCTCTATTAGTTGTAATTGTTGGTGTATAACATCCAGAATAAACATAATTTCCATCAGCCAATAAAGCTGTAATCCACCTGCTGGCTCCGCCGGGAGTTATCCAGTTCGTACCATAATTTGACGAATAACTAAAACCATTCTGATAACCCCGATATACAAAACTATCAAAAGAAGCCAAAGACAAAGTAGTAGTAAAGTATACTTGTTCCCAACTATTTCCGTTATTTGAAGATCTAAAGACACCACCACCCGATACAGTTACATTTGTTGCAGCAAAAATATAATTTCCCGTAACTGTTAGATCATTAATATTTAACTGTGTAATTCCATTAGATACTTGTATCCAATCAGATTTAACGTTACCAGAAATCAGATGTAAAGTAAAACAAATAATAATACTGCAGCTTTTGAAGGATTTCATATCAATATTACAATTACTTGCTGTAATATAATGACTTTAAAAACTTTATAATATTACTTTCCCGTTTCCGCAGACCCACTTCACAAGAGGAATATGCGGAATTATTATTTGATTCTAAACCATTTTAACTATCAACAAAAATCCCTAACTTTGCAGCAATTATAAAATTCATTCAGGTAATTCATGAAAAGAAGAGATATGTTGATAAAGACGCTTGCAGCAGGAGCGTTATTAACAATTCCAAAACCTTTGCAAATATTTGCAAATGAGAAAAAGAACGCTGTTTTGACCGAAGTTCTGGGCGCGGGGAACCCGCTAAGGTTTCCTCCGGTATTTACCAATGGCGGGAATATGACGCTTGCAGAAACTACCGAGCAGGTTTGGCCGGGACAAGATACACAGCTTGTAACAATCAATGGTTCATACCCGGGTCCTAGTGTTGTAATTGATAAGGGCCAGACCTTTACTGCTAATGTAATTAATAATCTAAATGAAGTTATAACTACTCACTGGCACGGTGTAAGCGCACCTGCTAACATGGATGGTCACCCAAGGGATGCAATAAACCCCGGTTCCTCTTTCACATATACTTTCCCCGTAATAAACAGGGGAGGAACATATTTCTACCATGCGCACGCTGATATGCTTACGGCTAAACAGGTGTACCGTGGATTTGCAGGATTTTTTATCGTCCGTGACCCGGCTGAAAATTATAATCTGCCATCAGGGGCATATGATGTACCGTTGTGTATCCAGGATAGAAGGACCGCAGATATTCCCAATTTTACATATAATCCCGGCTCTCCAGAGCAGACCTGGGGATATCTTGGTGATACTGTACTTGTAAACGGCACTCCCGATGCTTATTTTGAAGTAGGAAGAACGCTTTACAGATTCAGGCTTCTTAACGGGTCAAACGCGCGAGTATACAGGATTGCTTTTTCAGATAACAGATCATTCAGTATTATTGCGACTGATGGCGGCTTAAAAGATGCACCGGTTACGGCAACTCAGTTCAATCTTGCACCGGGTGAAAGAGTTGAAATTCTTGTAGATTTTTCAGCTGATACAATAGGTACCGATGTTACTTTAAGATCTCTGGCATTCACTTTCGGCGGCACCCTTCCTTACAAACAGGGTATAGCTCTTGATATCATCAGGTTTGATATTACCAATAACAGCACCTCGGGCGGTACTGTGCCTTCGGCATTCGATCCAATCAGCTATTATGATCCTTCGGAAGTTGTAACATCCAGAACATTTACTCTCACCATGGGCGGCTCTCACCCGATGCATAAAATTAACGGTCTGACCTTTGATATAAACAGAATTGACTGGGAAACTCCGTTGCATTCACTTGAAAAATGGAAGATAACAAACCAAACGGCCGATTACCACCCGATGCATACACATGAGGCGCAGTGGCAGGTACTTTCACGTAATAACAGCACGAATCTCCCGCCATCAGATAAAGGATGGAAAGATACGGTTAATTTAAGTCCGGGTGAAATAGTTGAAGTTCTGGTGAAGTTCACTGATCATAAAGGACTATATCTTTTCCATTGCCATAATCTTGAGCATGAAGATGACGGAATGATGCTGAATTTTGAGATCATTGATCCTATAGGCATTCAGCAGATTGGCGCTGAAGTGCCGCGCAGTTTTGAATTGCATCAAAACTACCCGAATCCGTTCAATCCTTCTACAAAGATCAAGTTTGATATCCCCGAGCGTGTTGCTGATAATGCTTCGCTGAAAATATTTGATATTCGCGGCAGGCAGGTTGCAGAGCTCTTTAAAGGCAGTATTTCAGCCGGTTCATATGAAGCGGAATGGAATCCCGGTTTTATGCCCAGCGGTACTTACTTCGCAAAATTGACTGCGGGTAATTTTACTAAAACTGTAAAACTGGTATTGACTAAATAGGTTTATCTTTGAGATTAAGCTTACTTAACTTCAAAAGTCTAAATGACTTTTGAAGTTTTTTTTATGTATAAAACCTCAGAAGTCTTCAAAATTTCCGGAGAAAGAAAAAAAGCGAACTACAATTTTACCTTCACAACAGCTTTCTTAACATTCATTGGTTCACCGATCATTAAACCCGGCTGGTGGATATCATCAGGGTAAAATACTGCGAACATACCTTCATTCAGAATAAAAGAACCTAAGGCGCTATCGTAAAGCATAAAATCCTTTTCGGGATCGTATTCTTTGAATATACTCTGCCCGTTGCAGAATTCGTAGCCTATCTTTTCAGAGCCATTTATCATATACTGAATATCAGCGTAAACTTTATGCGCCTCAGGCTGACCTTCCGCGGGCGATTTGGTAATATATGAGCTGATAATAATAAAAACATCTTCGCCGTGTATTTCATGCTTTCCTTCGGGAAGCTCATTCAGATCATTTTCCTTCAGGAATTTCAATCCTGTTTCAAATCCTTCACCAAGTGAAAAATATTTACTGCTATTCTCAATTTTATCTAATATCATTTTGATGTAATTTAAGTATTTATGAATACTAAAATAGTGAATAATTATTTCATTTCTGTTAAAATAATATTTGTACAGTGATGTACCGGTAATAATATAATTGTGTATTATTTCAAATAGATTTTATTTAAATTTAAATTAACAAATCGCACAAAATAATGAAAAAATTATACTTATTGATACTGCTTGCGATACTTTCTGGAAGTCTTTTTACTCAGAACTACTCGCCATACATTCCATTAATGACATCAGGTACACCGATAACAACTGGGGTAAGATACCCCGGTGCAGCGGGATATTCCGCAAATGATTCAGCCTGGGTTTATGTATTGGGCGGCCTGCAGGATGGAAACGCCATCACAAATACTGTTTACAGGTATAACGTTTTGGCTGATTCATGGAGTACTTTAACCAACTTTCCTGACGGGAATTACTGGATAAGCGCAGCTGCCGTAATGGGCAATAAGCTATACAGTCTTGGCGGTACATATACGCTTGCTTTAAATGAATGCACACCAAGGGTTAAAATATATAATTTAGCGACCAATACATGGTCAGATGGCGCAAATATGCCTTACGGCAGAGTGTTCCATTCTGTGACTGTTTACCAGGATAGCCTGCTTTACTGTGCAGGAGGCTGGGGTTTCCCTAGCGGTACAGTATATAACGATGTTTACCTGTATAACTCAAACAGCAACACATGGCGTCCTGCAAGCAGTATGCCTGCTCCAAGGTGCGGCGGTGTTCTTGCCGCTGCCGGTGATACGCTGGTTTATGTTTGCGGTGGTCCAAACTGGACAAATCCTGCAGCAACTAACTCAGTTTTCCGCGGTGTTATCAGCCAAAGTGACCGCAGCGTTATTACATGGGATTCCAGCGGGGCAGTTTACCCGGCAGGTGTCAGGAATTCAATTTACGGCGCAACATGGGGAAACAAAGGCGTGATTGTAAGTGGCGGATACCAGGTGTCATCTGTCACAAACCAGTGTTATGTTTATTCACCGGGAGCGAATACATGGACCCCGCAGCCAACACTGCTTGCGCCTAAGACCGATCACGGAGCGGCAAGTGTGCACATCGGAAACATATGGAAGTTTGTAAGTGCTACGGGAACATCAAACCGCAGCGCCAATTCAAACACAGTGAATATACTTACAGATACAATGACCGGCATTACCGGAATTGTACAGACAGGCAATAATATTCCTGATGGATTTTCAATCAAACAGAATTATCCTAATCCGTTTAATCCGGTAACAACAATTAATTTTTCAATTGCATCTGGCAATCTAAATAAAGTATATACGTCTTTGATAGTCTATGATATCATGGGAAGAAAAGTTGATGATATATTTGCAGGTGAATTGGGGAGTGGTGATTACTCACTTCAATGGAACGCAGAAAATAAGCCAAGCGGTACATATTTTGCGAAGCTGGTATCCGGAATGTACTCAAATACGATTAAGATGCTGCTAATAAAGTAAATCATTAACTAATCAAACCGGCAAGAAAGAATTTACTGATGTAAAATAATGTCACCCCTTCGGGGTTATTAAAAAAAACTAAACTCTACAATTATATCACCCCTTAGGGTTAGAAGTTTTTGTTCCTTAACCGCGAAGCGGTGAAACTATTGTAATTTGCATTGCCATAAATAAATAAACCCGGAACAGGTGATATTATGAAAGTGATGTTAGTTATCCTGTTACCTGGAACAAGCAACCCGTAAACATCATCACCAAACTAACCCGCCATCAACGCTCAGAGTAATTCCGGTAATGAATTCAGCATCATCAGATGCGAGAAATAAGTATGCCCGGGCAATATCAGCAGGTGTTCCAAGTCTTCCAAGCGGAGTTCTATCTTTAATAGAATTCAGTATCTTCTCAGGTACTGTTCTTATCATATCAGTTGCTATAAATCCGGGCGCAACAGCATTTACGGTGATGCCTTTTCTTCCAAGCTCTCTTGCCCATGTTTTTGTCATTCCTATTACTCCGCTTTTTGATGCCGCATAATTGGTCTGCCCGAAGTTGCCGTATATCCCGACAATTGATGAAGTGTTGATTATTCTTCCGTAATTATTTTCAGCCATATGAGCTGCCGCGTATTTTGTCATAAAAAAAACACCCTTTAGATTTATATCAATAACCTTTTCAAACTGCTCGGATGACATTTTAAGCAGCGAGGCATCGGCTGTTATTCCTGCGTTGTTTACCAGTATATCTAAGCTGCCGAATTTTTTCAGGGCTTCAATCACGCAAAAGTAAGCTGATGACTTATCCGAAACGTCAGTTTTCACAAATCTGCATTTGCTTCCAAGCTTATCTGCAGCTTCCTTCCCTGATGTCTCGTTGACATCGGCTAACAGAACATTCGCACCTTCACTAATGAATAATTTTGCGGTCTCAAGTCCTATTCCGCCCGCTCCGCCTGTAATTATGGCGGTTCTGCCCGTTAATTTCATATATCTATCAGAATTAGTTTAGGATTCAAATTAATACATTAAGTGCAATATTGAAATACATTGTTAATAATACTTTAAGAATGTAAATACTTGTAACAAAAGGAACTAAATACCCATATCTGCTATTATTTAATGGTAGTTAACCAATTCCTATTTCTTTAAATACCAATTTTATGTATTTTTGATAAATATTTACTAATTCTATATTGAAAAAGACCATACTATATGTTGCGATACCCCTTGCATTGCTTGTAATTCTGGGTTTGATCTTTGTTCCAAAGTTTATTGCCAAAACAGATAAACCGGATGCTAATAAAAAACCCGGTAACCAGCAGTCACAACAAATTTCCGTTGACGGCTTCATCCTGAAAACAGAAGTACTGGATAATGATATAAAAGCTATCGGCAATATCAGGGCTAATGAAGAAGCCGAAATAAGGAGCGAAGTTTCCCGGAAGATTAGAGGGATCTATTTTAAAGAAGGCACATATGTAGGCAGAGGAAAAACATTGTTTAAGCTGGATTCAGATGACCTAACCGCAAAATTGAGGCGGCAGCAGGTTGATGAACGTTTAGCCGTAACAAAACTTGAGCGCGAAAAACAGCTTCTTGATAAGGGACTTACCTCACAGGCCGAGTATGACGTGCTTGAAACAACCCTGGAGCAGATTCGCGCAGAAATTACCATTACAAGGATTGATATTTCCAAAACATATGTCAGGGCTCCCTTTTCAGGTATAATTGGACTTAGAAATGTCAGCAGCGGAGCTTATGTTACTCCGCAGACTGTATTAACAACTATGCAGGATATCGGCAGGGTCAAGATCGATTTTTCCATTCCTGAAAAATATATTTACCTTTTTCAGAAAGGGCAGAAGATCAGTTTTAGAGTTGAAGGAATTGATGGAGAGTTTGAAGCGGAAGTATACGCATCAGAGCCAAAAGTAGAGAACAATACCCGTTCCTTGGTTCTGAGGGCAGTCACTGATAATCCCGGCAAAAAACTTATGCCCGGCACATTTGCCAATGTAACGTTCCTGATAAGTGAGAATAAAGATGCCATAATGATACCAACAGAGGCATTGATACCAAAGCTGAAGGGTCAGAGTGTTTATGTAGTGAAAGACGGAAAAGCAAAATTAGTTGATGTTGAAATTGGCTCAAGAACCGAGACCCTTATCGAAATAAAGTCAGACCTAGTAAAGCCGGGCGATACAATTGTAACAACAAATATACTCAGACTTAAAGAAAATTCACCTGTGAAAGTGGAGAAGGTGAATTAGCCCATGAGTCTAAGCGCAACTTCTATACGCAGACCGGTTCTATCTATTGTATTTTCTCTGATAATAATAATTTTTGGAATTGTTGCGTTCACATTTCTTGAAGTGCGCGAATACCCCAGTGTGGATCCTCCCATAGTAACTGTAACAACAGGCTACCCCGGCGCCAATTCAGAAGTAATTGAAACCCAGATAACCGAACCTCTTGAGGAATCATTGAACGGTATTGATGGTATAAAAAGCTTAACCTCGCAGAGCCGTGAAGGGCAAAGCCAGATCACCATAGAGTTTTCTCTGGCAAGAAACCTTGAAGATGCTTCAAACGATGTTCGCGACCGCGTTTCCAGGGCTTTGAATAACCTGCCAAGAGACGTTGACCCCCCCGTAGTGCAAAAATCTGATGCTGATGATACCCCGATAATTTTTATGTATGTGCAGAGCAATACAAAAGATATTCTTGATGTAAACGCTTTTGCCACTAATGTAATTAAAGAAAGGGTCCAGACTATCCCCGGTGTCAGTTATGTGAGAATATTCGGTGAACGCCGGTATGCCATGAGAATGTGGCTGGACCCGGAAAAACTTGCGGCTTATAAGCTTACTCCTCTTGATGTAAGAACTGCTCTTGAAAAGGAAAATGTTGAACTGCCATCAGGCAGAATTGAAGGTGATAACACCGAGCTGACTATAAGGACACTGGGCCGTTTGAAAAGCGCCGAAGAATTCAATGATCTGATAGTTAAGGAAAATAACGGTACGGTAATAAGGTTTAAAGATATTGGCTACGCTGTCCTGGGACCGGAAAACGAAAGACAATCTTTAAAACGGGCGGGTCTGCTGGGTGTGGGTGTTGCAGTAACAATGCAGCCCGGAGGTAATGCCATTGAAATATCGGATGAATTCAAAAGAAGATTTGAACAGCTCAAAAAAGAGATACCTTCCGATTACAACATTGAAGTAGGTTTTGATTTTTCTGAGTATATCAGAACTACCATAAGCGAAGTGGAAGAAACAATTTTTATAGCTTTCGGACTGGTTATACTTATCATATTTCTGTTCCTGCGAGACTGGCGCTCAACCATAATACCTATTGTTGCTATCCCCACTTCAATAATTTCAGCATTCTTCATTATGTACATAATGGGGTACTCTATCAATGTGCTTACGCTTGTGGGAATGATACTTGCCATCGGTTTGGTTGTAGATGATGCAATAGTGGTACTGGAAAATATTTATTCAAAGATAGAAGAGGGGATGAATCCCATTGAAGCCGCGTATAAGGGCTCTAAGGAAATATACTTTGCGGTTATATCAATAACTATTGCGCTTGTTGCCGTATTTCTGCCTATAATGTTCATTGAAGGTACTACTGGTAAATTATTCAAAGAATTTGCGATCGTAATAGCGGGTTCAGTTCTGGTATCTGCATTTGTAGCATTGACTCTCACTCCCATGATGAGCTCCAGGCTTTTGAAGGCTCATGCTAAACATAACAGGTTTTACAATGCCACAGAGCCGTTCTTTGTTAAAATGATAGATGTTTACAGAAGAATGCTTGTTGGTTTTATGAAAGTAAGATGGCTGGCATTTATCATAATAGGGGTTATTGGTGTTCTTATCTATTATTCAGGTTCTGCGCTTAAGAGCGAACTTGCCCCTTTGGAAGACCGTTCAAATTTAAGGATCCAGGCTTCTGCGCCTGAAGGGGCAACTTTTGAGTACATGCAGAAATATATGGAAGAACTGACCGACGTTGTTTTATCCGCAACCCCGGAGGTGCAGACTCCGATTACTTTTACAGGATCCGGGGGCCAGGCAAATAACGGGTTTATGAATCTGTATCTTCTTCCTCCTGATCAGCGTGAACGTACTCAGCAGCAGATTTATGACAAACTGACAAAGGAAATTAATTCAATTACCGGTATTCGCGCATTTCCGTCACAACCCCCTACTATCGGGTCAAGGTTCGGCGGGCAGCCGGTGCAATTTGTTTTACAGTCACCTGAATTTGACAGGTTCTTTGAAATACTTCCAAGGTTTCTGGAGGAAGCGAAAAAGCAGCCTGAACTGCAGTTTGTTGACGCAAATTTGAAGATAAATAAGCCTGAAATTAATCTTTCGATTGACAGGCAAAAAGCTTCTGATCTTGGGGTATCTTTCAGCGATGTTGCATCAACACTGCAGATCGCATTCGGCAGCCAGAGATTTGGATACTTCATTAAGGAAGGCAAACAGTACCAGGTTTTAGGGCAGGTTACAAGAGATAAACGGGATAACCCGTATGACCTTAAATACCTGTACGTAAGAAATAAAAACGGTGAACTTATACAGCTTGATAATCTTGTTACGTTAACCGAGCAGGCTGCGCCTACAACCAGATACAGGTATAACAGGTATTCAGCTGCAACAATTACCGCGGGGTTAACACCGGGCTACACTTTAGGTGATGGTATTGCCGCTATGCGGCGCGTTGCAAAAGATGTTTTACCCGAGGATTTTAACACAGCGCTTGCAGGGCAGTCAAAAGATTTTGAAGAAAGTTCATCCAGCCTGCTGTTTACTTTCGTCTTTGCTCTGATCATAATTTATCTTGTGCTTGCCGCACAGTTCGAAAGTTTCATTGACCCGTTCATAATCCTTCTTACCGTTCCGCTTGCATTATTCGGCGCGCTGCTTTCGCTGTGGGTCTTCGGTATGACGCTTAATATCTTCAGCCAGATCGGTATAATCATGCTGATTGGGCTTGTTACCAAAAATGCTATACTTATTGTTGAATTCGCGAATCAGAAAAAAGAAGAGGGACTGAATATCATTGAAGCCGTTGACCAGGCCGCAGTCCAAAGGTTCAGACCGATTATGATGACCAGTATAGCTTCTGCGCTTGGCGCGCTCCCTATCGCTGTTGGTATCGGAGCAGGAAGCCGTGTATCGCTTGGTATTGCCATTGTTGGGGGACTTATTTTCTCGACATTCTTAACTCTGTTTATTGTGCCTGCAATATATACATATTTCTCGCGTCACAAGGCTAAAAATCCTGAGAAGGAATATAAGGCAATCGAAAAAGCCATTGAAAATCCCGTTTAGATATAATCTATTCTCTTAAAGTGCTGCAAAGGCTCATGAATTTTTTAAAATTACTTTGTGCTTCTTTTTTGCTAATTGCTAATTGCCCTTAGTATCCTTCTGAATCTTCAGTCATTACAACTTTTCCCCTGAAAGTATAGAATAAGTACCCGAAGTATCCCATAGCAAGTATCATTCCTATCACCCACCAGATCAGGCCGACCCCGAGACCGTAACTTCCCGCGCTTGAATTTGTGACTGTCAGGCTGTAAGACGGGTCTAATGTAGAATGAAGCAGCGTGGGGTAGAGCCCGAAAGCAGTCCCGGACATCATTCCAAGAATAAATACCGCTGAAGACAGAAAAGCTTTCCCGTCGGAATCTTTGCTTCTGAAATAGAACATGCCGGCCAGTCCAGCCATACCCGTTACTGGAAAAATGAATCCCCAGACATGAGTAAAATAGTTATTCCACAGCTCGGGTCTGATATATGTTGTTGCGGCAAACATAAGAAGTGAAAGCAGTAATACAAGTGGATTTATTTTCTTTGAAACATTTCTCGCCCTCATCTGAAGCTCACCAGCAGTCTTAACTGAAATGAAATTAGCGCCGTGACCCATGAGTGTTGCAACTGCAACAAAAGACATTAATACCGTGAACCAATCAAGTATTCCGGATCGCGGTACCACTGTGAACGTAGTCCACAGGGCCTCAAAAAAATACCCGTCTGCCTCAAGCGAAACGCCGCGTATTATGTTGCCAAGTGCCGCACCAAAGAATACAACAAGCAGTATACTTGAAATTGAGAATACTACATCCCAGAATGATTTCCACAGTCTATTATCAACATGCTTGCGAAGCTCAATACCCAATGCCCTGCCAATCAATAACCAGAGTACAATAGTTAAGGGAAGGTAAAATCCGCTGAAGCTTGAAGCGTAGAGTTTCGGGAATGCGAAAAACAGTGAGCCGCCTGCGGCAATGAGCCATACTTCGTTGCCATCCCACACGGGACCAATTGAGTTGAGCAGGGTTCTGCGTTCATTATCGTTTTTTGCTGTGCCCAGATAGAACATACCCGTGCCGAGATCAAATCCGTCAAGTATCACGTACATGATTATCATAAATGCCAGCGCTATGAACCAGAATGTTTCCATTTAGTTTTAGTACCCGCGAACGCGGGCATCTCTGTTTACAATTATTGAATTATTTTAACAGAATCCCAGAATTAATGATCCTTCAACCCTCCCCTTTTGGGAGAGAAATCGCACCTATGGCGCGATATCTCGCCTATGGTGCGATAGGCGGGGTCTTTTTCTTCACATGATCAGGTCCTTCGATAATTTCTTTGAGTACCAAAATAATAAACAGTAACCCTACCATCAGATAAATTCCTGCAAAACCAAGTGTTGTGAATAATGCGTTACCTGAGCTTACATTGCTTGAAAATCCATCAGCGGTTTTCAGCAGACCGTATATCAGCCAGGGCTGCCTTCCAAGCTCAGCAGTCATCCAGCCTGTTGTGTTTGCTATGTATGGGAAAGGGAATGCAAGCATCAATATCCACAGATACCATCTTGCGGTAAATACTTTTTTACGCCATAGCAGAAAAATACCCAGCATCGTAATTGCTATGAATATTGTACCAAGTCCGACCATTATATGATAACTGTAATACAACAATGGAATATTATCCGGCCAAAGCTCTCGGGGATACTCTTTCAGACCTTTAACTTCTGCTTTCCACCTGTTGTATGTTAAAAAGCTAAGCATGTTCGGGACGATTATCGGGTTATCAAGCTTCATATTCTCCACATCAGGCTGACCTATTATTGTAAGACCCGCCCCATGCTCGGTTTCAAATAAGCCCTCCATTGCGGCAAGAGTTACAGGCTGATAGAGAGCGACATTTTTACCCTGGCCGTCACCGCTTGGGAATGCCTGGAAGATGGAGACAATCACTCCGGCAATCAATCCCGTTTTAAGAAATTTTTTACCGTACTCGGCATTTTTATCTGATAGTACATAATATGCTCCTACGGCGCACATTACAAAAGCCGCGGTGACTACGGAACCGCTCATGGTATGCACATACTGCCAGAATAGCCATGGGTTAGTGAATAGCTCGCCAAAGCTCGCAAGCTGGAAAGTGCCGTCCGGCAATTGATGAAATCCAACCGGATTCTGCATCCATGCATTGGTTGCTATTATAAACAAGCCTGAGATCCACGAACCGAGAAAGACAAGCACCGCCGATAGAAAATGAAGTTTAGGACCCAGCTTTTTTTCACCGAATAGAAAGAGTCCAAGGAAAGTTGATTCAAGGAAGAAAGCATATAATCCTTCCATGGCAAGAGTCTGGCCTATTACGCCTCCGGCGAAAGCTGAGAATCTTGCCCAGTTGGTGCCGAATTGGAATTCCATAGGAATGCCTGTTACAACACCCATTGCAAAGTTCAGAGCGAAAATCTTCGCCCAGAATCTTGCTGACTTGTTAAACGTTTCATCACCTGTGCGCAGCGCATTATATTTGAGTACAACAATTAGCAGGGCAAGCCCCATTGTAAGCTGGGGAAAAAGATAATGGAACATTATCGTAAACGCAAACTGTAATCTATGAATTAAGAATGCATCCATATTATACAAAAATAAGTAAAAATTTATGCAAAAAAAGTAAGATTAATAAGACTTGATTACAGGCAGGTAAGCTATAAAACAAACAGGCAAAAATCTATTTTTTGCCTGTCATGTGATTTGTAAACAAAATGTGGACTCAGCATGAATAGCTTGCTCTAGCCGGTTTCACAATCTAGTTATGTCCGGAAATGGCGTTATCGATCGCATTCTTCAACTCTGCAGTATCTTTACTAACGCTTATTGTTTCAATTATTTTGTTTTGTTTAAGATCAATAATTGTAATTATACCCGTCATATCAACTCCCACAAGAAACCCGTTTACACCATTTGTTTCAAGCAGAGTTTGAGATTCCTTTTTTGTTGCGTCATCAGTAAGATCATTCATTAAGAATTTAATATTCTTATCCATATAATCCTGTGTAAGCATCGTTACTTTTTCGCCATTGGTTTTACACACGTTGCACCAGTTTGCTTTGTTTATTACGGCTATTACGTTAGTTTGTTGTGAATATGCTGTGAATCCGGCGAAAATAAAGAATAAAGCAATGAAGATTTTTAGTGTTTTCATTTTGATATATTATTAGTTTTTTGAAAATTATTTAATTCTGTTTTTTCTTAATGATCTGAAAAATGTTACTGTGCCGTAAATAATGCTGGCAGTCATACAAGCCGGGCATAAGCCGAACCTGAAAAAAAACAACAATATTTTTTTACATACCGGTTCTTTTTCTATATGAACGGGACAGTTCTTGCCCTCTGCGGCAATCGATTCACCCATGCTTATAAAATTTTGTATTACTAGGTAACTTCATTTACCCTTAATACCGCAATTGAAGGAAATATCACCCAATGTTTAAGAAATATTTTGTGAAAAGGGACTTTCGTATTGCAGGTTACTGTTTTTTCGAAGCTTTGCGAACCTGTTCAAGGCATTTATATTTCTGGTTAACGGCTGTATGCTTATTTTTATAACCAAATGCTGCAATTATCTTATCAAGAGTTGAATTTTCGTAAAACATTTTTTGGATCAGTGATTTGCAGTGCGTTGATATTTTTTCAAGCCATGAAGCAACAGGACTTTGTTCAGCATCCAATTCTCCGTCATCAGCTTTAATGTTCTTCAGTTCATCATCACTTATATAAATATCAGGTTTGCGGCTTCGTAATTTCTTTAACCATAAATTTTTTGAAATTGAGTATAAATATGTATTTACTGAAGAAGTTAACTCGAAACACGGATCTTTGACCTTTTCAACTAATGTAATCATTGAATCCTGAAAAATATCCTGGGCATCATCCCTGCTGCCTGAATTATTAATTACCATCCTTTCGATTGAAGGGTAATATGTATCATATATTAAAGAAAGTGCTTTATTATCTCCTTCTTTCAGTTTTTCAAGCAATACCGCGCTATTGTGCGTCATTTCATTGTATTATTTCTTTACTTTGTAAATCACATATCCTGCTTAATAGTTCGAACAAAATTCGATAAATGATATGATTTATACCAAATGGGGAAACAGAGCGCTGAGATTCAGATTGAGGGCTTGCATATTATCATTAACAGATGTTTCTTATAGCTGGGAATGCGCACCCCAAAGTTACCGGAATTGTGACTAAATCAGTGGGTTTTTAATTCAAACATTTTTTTGCTATATTTGCTATGGCACACACAAAAATAATCGAAAAAGCAATTACCTTTGATGATATACTGCTGGTTCCCGCAAAATCAAAGGTCTTACCCAGGGACGTAAATATTTCCGCTAGATTAACCAAAAACATCACTTTAAATACTCCCATTCTTTCCGCTGCAATGGATACTGTTACTGAATCTGAGCTTGCCATTGCAATGGCGCGCGAAGGCGGTATAGGTATACTGCACAAAAATATGTCGATCGAAAAACAGGCATCGGAAGTTGACAGGGTAAAACGAAGTGAGAGCGGTATGATCTTAGACCCGATCACACTGAAGGTTAACCAGACTGTTGGCGATGCCAACCGCTTAATGGAGCGTTATAAAATTTCAGGTTTCCCGATAATTAACGATGAGAACGAACTTATCGGTGTATTAACAAACCGCGACCTTAGATTTGAACCTAACCAGAATACCAAGGTCTCTGAGCTGATGACAAAGGAGAACCTTGTCACAGCACCCGTTGGTACTACACTTGAACAGGCAGAGCGTATTCTGCAGAAACATAAAGTTGAGAAACTGCCCGTGGTTGATAAGAACGGAAAAATAAAAGGACTCATAACTTTTAAGGATATCATTAAACGCAAAAAACACCCCTTTGCAGCTAAGGATTCACACGGCAGGCTGATTTGCGGCGCTGCAGTTGGTATTGCCTCTGATACTCTTGATAGAGTCGCCGCGCTTGTTAAAGCAAGCGTTGATGTTGTGGTTGTTGATACAGCGCACGGACATTCACAGGGTGTACTTAATATAGTAAAAGAAATTAAAAAGAATTTTGATATTGATGTAATAGCCGGCAATGTTGCTACAGCTGAAGGAACGCTTGATCTTATCAAAGCCGGAGTTGATGCAGTGAAAGTCGGTATCGGTGCAGGCTCGATCTGTACGACTCGTGTTGTTGCCGGTGTAGGCATGCCGCAGATTACGGCTGTGTTTAACGCTGTATCAGCAGCTGCTAAATATAAAATACCGATCATTTCCGATGGCGGCATAAAACAAACAGGTGATATTCCCAAAGCAATCGCTGCCGGGGCTGATTGTATTATGGTCGGCGGACTGCTTGCAGGAACCGAAGAATCACCCGGCGAAAAAGTGCTTTACGAAGGACGTGTATTTAAGATGTACCGCGGAATGGGCTCGTTAGAAGCGATGAAAGCCGGCAGCGGTGATAGATACTTCCAGGACCCGGAATCAGAGCTAAGCAAGCTTGTACCTGAAGGCATTGAAGGCAGGGTTCCTTATAAAGGTCCCTTAAGCGATGTTATATACCAGATGGTTGGCGGCTTAAGAGCCGCCATGGGGTATTGCGGCTGCGGTACCATTGCTGAATTGCAGAAGAACGCGAAGTTCATAGAAATAACCAATGCGGGATTAAAAGAATCACATCCGCATGATGTAATTGTAACTAAAGAAGCACCGAATTACCAGGTAAGAAGATAAAAGCAGAATTTCAAATGTCAAAGCCCAAATGCCAAAAGCATTTGGGCTTTTTTTATCCCCGTCACGCATCAAGTACGGGATAAACTCCAGCGGGGATTTCTATTTCCGATTTAAACAAATCTCATATTTAATTAGTTATGTCAGAAGGTTGTGGCATATTTTTTTCCCGGGAAAATGTCACCCCTTCGGGGTTAGGCTCAATTGGCAATTGGGGTACTGCAATAGTGACACTCCTTCGGAGTTGAAAGCTAAGTATAGTATGAATATCAAATAAGGCTCTAAAATCTAAATTGAATATTGATTGAATATCGAAGGGATGATATTATTGTAGAACAATGAAGTTAAATTTTATTAGAACCCCGAAGAGGTGACATTAATCCCTTAAATGATATTGAATTTGTCATTCGGATTTTGATTTTGATTTTTTGCCGCATAAAAAAGGGCAGAGAAAAACTCTCTGCCCTAATATAAACTGAAATTTTAGTAACTATAAAAAAACTACCTTACCTTCTTTTTATGTCTGTTCTTTCTCAGTCTTTTTTTCCTCTTGTGAGTAGCCATTTTATGGCGTTTTCTCTTTTTACCGCTTGGCATTTATTGCTCCTTGCTTTATGATTATTATTAAATTTTTACTTTATATTTATTACTTTTCATTATACTTTTCAAGCAGTGAATCATTAACCGTCTTTTTAAACTCCTTTGAAACTTTGAACATTGGCACAAATCTTCTGCCAAGCTCAACCTTAGCGCCGGTTTTGGGATTACGCGCAATGCGCGGCTTGCGCTCTTTTACTTTGAATGTACCAAAGCCCCTAATTTCGATGCTTTCTTGTTCCTTCAGCGCGTC
Source organism: uncultured Ignavibacteria bacterium (assembly GCA_937873695.1). GTDB lineage: Bacteria > Bacteroidota > Ignavibacteria > Tepidaquicellales > OLB5 > OLB5. Next base: position 17,660 of record CALMYL010000018.1, on the reverse strand, counting down.
AATAACGCATAAAATGAAACCTTCAACAACGGTTTCAGTTTCAACTTTGCTTAATCCTGTTGCGTTCGCAATTTTATTCGCTATATCTGCTCTTGTCATGAATTAAAATATATAATTTAACTTATATTATTTTTTCTGTAATAAAATGGATATAAAAAAATATTACGGCTGAAACTTATACTGAAGTATAGGCTCATCAAATAGCTTGCCTTTGATATCAGTTACATCTTCAATTTTAGAACCCATTACTTCTTCAAAGAAAGAAAACTTTTTCTTTTCCCTTACTATTCTCGGTTCGCCTTCAATTCCAGCCATTTTCCCCGTTATCCTTATTGCATCTTCGAATGTACCAAGTGAATCAATTAAACCGTACTCCATAGCCTGCAAACCGGTAAAGACCCTGCCGTTAGCGTACTGCAGCAAGGTTTGTTTATCCATCTTGCGTTCTTTTGCTACAACATCAAGGAACTGCCCGAAGCTGTTATCGACGACATCCTGGAAATAAGCCTTATCGGAGTCACTCATGGTTTTGAACGGACTCCCCGCATCTTTCAGGCTTCCGCTTTTTATAGTCGTCTGGTTGATACCAAGCTTTTCTGCAAGATCTTTTATACTTATGAACTGTGCGATGACTCCGATACTTCCTGTAAGTGTTCCGGGGTTTGCTATAATCAGGCTTGAACCAACTGCAATGTAGTACCCGCCCGATGCCGCAATAGACCCCATTGATACAACAATGATCTTTCCGCTATCACGGGTCTTTTTCACTTCCTCGTAAATTTCCTGTGAAGCGGCTACGCCGCCGCCGGGTGTATTTACGCGGAGAATTATGGCTTTAATTGATTTGTCTTCCCTGAATTTTTTTATCTGTTCTACGGTTTTTTCGGATGATACAATTACATCGTTAATTTCAACTATGGCAATTTTATCACCTGAACCGCCTGAAACAAATTCGCCTCCGTCACGTTTTATGGCGGAAGCGAACGCAAAAAAGCTGATTGCAACAATGATCATCACCAGTAAAAACAAACTAAGGAATATACCCCAGAACCATCTGCCTGAATTATCCTTTTTGGGAGGATATACCGGCTGATTCTGCGTAACCGAATTTTGTATTTGCGGATCCTGCTGCATTTATCTGTTAAATTTATTTATTTTCGTTCTTAAGCTGGTCGCGCATTTTTATTGCGTCCTGAGCTTTATCGTTCTCGCCTAAATTAGCATAGACCTGTATCAGCAATTCATAAGCATTCAGCTTATTATCTTTATCATTTGAAGAAGTAAGTTCTTCTAAATACGGAAGCGCAGCTTTGTATTTATCCTTGTATGAAGGATCATCTGAGTTAGTCTCTCTCATCTTTTCGCCCCATTTCAGGTTAGCAAGTGAAATATTATAAATGATAACTTCATATGCCCCTGAACCTTTTGTCACTTTACTTAAACCGTTTGTATATTCGTTTATTGCACCCGCATAATCACCGTTCTTTTCAAGCTCAACGCCTTTATCAATTGTGGGTTTTACCAGTATTGTGTTAATTCTTCCGTTTAATGCCGCAATGTTTTCTTTTACAAAAGCGCTGTCCGGAAGCAATGCGTATGCGATTTCGAAATTATTAAGTGATTCCTGGAATTTTTTTACAGCTTCATCATCTTTACCGGTTTTTGCTGTCTTCTCGCCGTCTTCATATTGTTTGTAGCCTCTGTCGTACATTGTACCCCATGCTTCTGTAAGCTCGGTTCTGAATGAATTTTTCCCGATCGTTCTGTATTTATCCATTGCTGATTTTACGCCTTCAGCTTTACCTAACTGTGCTCTTGACATTGCCAGGTAAAACCATGCTTCTTCATTTGTGGGGTTCTGATTTGTTTCCTTCAAAAATTCTTCTTCAGCTTTCTTGTAATCGCCCTGAGCGTAAGCCAATTTTGCCGTGGTTTGCTCTGCGGAAGTACAGCCGCTAAAATAAAATACAACTGCCGATAAGACCAAAAATACCGTTAAAACTTTTGCGGACCTCATTTGGTGAATTCTCCTCTTATTTATATAATTTTCTTGTAATCGCCTTATTTTTAAGGACTTAAATATACTCAAAAAAAAACTTATTAAAAAGTTAAAATTTTTATTTACTTTTCATTATTGATCTTGAGAGTAAGTACTCTATAATCAGGAATATAAGTGCTAGCACCAAAAAGTACTTCCATAATTCTCTGCCGTTTCTGGTATCTAAAACAGATGATTGCAGCAGCTCTGTATGCTCTGCAACATTGATATTGATACCGTATGTATCTTTGAATATTACGGAGATATCGTTAGAACCGGTTCTGCCCGGCACAGATTCTGTTCTGCTGAAATTAACAGGGACAGTCATTACATCCCTGCCTGCGTTCATAATAAGGTAGTTATCACCGGTTATCAGACCGGAACCTATATTTATCAATTCGGTATTTTCATTCAGTGTAAATTTGCGGGGTTGATTATCCTTTGATGAAGAAATCAGAGTAAGCGAATCACCCGCCAAATTGATCCCGGTAAGATCAATAAAATAATCTCTGCCTGTTATAGCCGGTTTGATGCCGTTTATATCTGCAGTATATAAAACACTTCGGATCGTAACCGGTGAAAAAAGGTTTTTGCCGGGGAAATCGGAACTTGTCATATCCGGCGGCGATGAAAACATAATAAGCTTGCCTTTGCCCAAAGAAAATTCCGTCATAAAATTCATTCCACCTGTCAGCGAAACAATGCTCTGAGTATTTTTGCCTGTTCCCGCAACTATTCCGCTTAGAACAGACGGTGATTCAATATTCAGATTTCTCTTATCCTGTGATGACTTAAAAATTCCTTCAAATACAGGATGGTCAAGATCAATTTTATCGAATTTCATCGCCTCATTTTGGCTGAACCTGCCGGTAATGTAGGGGAGATCCATCGCTTTGAACAATTCCTCATTGTAATTATCAATATCTGTTAAAGTACCGGGGTATAAAATCACTCCGCCTCCTGCTGAAATGTAACTTCTGAGTTTTGACGCTTCAGCAGTTGAAAATTTTTGTTTGTTAACAATTACCACGCTGTTAAATGAAGTAAGGTCTTCCCCGGATATATCCATGGAATTCACTTCTTTGATATTGAAGAATGAAGAGGAATTTGTAACGGCAGTTATTTCTTTTGATGTATTAAGCGCAAGCTTTATGTAACCTGCATCCATCTGACCCGGTGAAGCTATGAGCACATTTACCATTTCAGGAACGTAGAATGTGAAATACTGTTTGTTATCGGCTGATATTTCATCATCTGAAATATCACTTTGAACAATCTCAATGCTTCCGGATACGTACCCGGTATGTTCCGGTTTTAATATGAAATCAGTTTCAACAGTTGTGTTTGCCGGAAGATCGATCACTTTTTCTTCTTTGTAATTACCAAGGGTCAGTATCACGCTTTTGTTAGCAGAATTGAAATTGTTATGATTGTTAACCGCGGCTTTTATCTTAACAGGGTGATCCTTTTCAAATATTTTTGATACTGTATTTATCGTATCAACTGAAATATTATTAGCGTTTCTAGAGCCGGTCAGGATAACCGAGAAGTTCAGATTTTCTTTATCTTTAAAAACCGGGACTGCTGAGGCATCTTTTCCAAGAAAACTTGACTGGCCGTCTGTAACAAGGTAAATTTCCCTAAGCGTATTTGAAGCTGAATTAAGAATATCATCGGAGTAATACAATACTTCGCCAAGTGATCTGCTTACCGGAGATGTCTTTATCAACTCGAGTGAATCTTTCAGGCTGTTAATATCCTTAACCGGTATTGATGAATAAGGCCTGTTGATCGCGGAAACGGTAGTGAAGAAAATTTCGCTGCCGGGACCCAGCGCATCAAGCAGCTCGCGGATCTTTTTTTTACCGTTTTCAAGGTCGCTGCCGTTATTATCTCTTGTCTGCATACTGAAGGAATCATCAAAAATGATCAGTGCTGAACTTTTTGATCCTGAATCTGGTGCACCCAGGAAACCCTTTTCAAACGGTTTTGCGAACATCATCACAAGGAAAATTATAAATGCTACTCTGGAAAGCAGAATCAGCAGCTGCTTCAGCTTTATCTTTTTATATTTTGACTGCTGAATTTCCTTAAGGAACATTAGAGTAGAAAATTCAATCTTTTTTGTCTTTTTTAGATTAAAGATATGTATCAAGATAGGTATTGATACAGCCGCCAAACCCCATAATAATAACGGATTTAAAAATGTCATATCTGCAAAACTAAAAATTTATTCTCTTTATTGAACTTGATAAATTTATCCTTGTTCCAAATTTTTAATATTCCCGTGCCATCCGTGAAGAAGGCAGGAAAGAGGGAATATCAGGTAGATACTTAACTAAATTTATTTAATGCCACCCTTTCAGGGTTTCTGGATTCATTTGAAACTTTGTTACAATAATATCACTCCTTCGGAGTTCAGTGTTGAAAAAAATATGAGCTTTTTTAAAATCCCGAAGGGATGTTATTATTGTAAAACAAAAACAGCAAATAAATCAACCCTGAAAGGGTGAAATTATTCCCTGTATTCACTAACCCTATAACTTCTATATAAATTGCAACTTAAACAAAATAAAATTATTTTGCTTACTATTAGATAATAAATTGATAATCATAAATATATAAACTATATGGATCAGTCAAAGTTCACTTCACTTGAAAAAGAAAAGCGTGTTTTTAAACCTAACCCTGAATTTTCCAAAAAGGCGCACATTAAATCGATGGCGCAGTATAAAAAAATGTACAATGAATCTATAAAAGCTCCCCAGAAGTTTTGGGCTAAAGTTGCCTCGGAACTCCACTGGTTCAAAAAATGGAAAACAGTGTTACAATGGAAAGCGCCGCACTCAAAATGGTTTGTTGGCGGTAAAATTAACATGAGCTACAATTGCCTGGATAGACATCTTGATAGCTGGCGCAGAACCAAAGCGGCAATCATTTGGGAAGGCGAGAACGGCGATACCGCTACATGGACCTACCAGGAGCTCCATAGGCAGGTTTGCAAGTTTGCGAACGTACTTAAGAAAATGGGAATTGAAAAGGGCGACCGTGTTTGCATCTATATGCCGATGGTACCTGAGATCGCAGTAGCAATGCTTGCATGTACAAGGATAGGCGCGGTACACTCAATAGTGTTCGGTGGATTTTCAGCATCGGCACTTATCGATAGAATTAAAGATGCGCAGGCTAAAATGGTAATCACAGCCGATGGCGGCTACCGCCGCGGTGAAATTGTTAACCTGAAAGCAAACGTAGATGAAGCGATGCCCGGATGTCCCACAATAGAAAATGTAATTGTCGTAAACCGCACCGGTCACCATATTGATTTCCACTTAGGGCGCGACCACTGGTACAGCGAGCTTATGATGGGAGTTGATGATGAATGCCCCGCTGAACAATTAGATAGCGAACATCCTCTTTATATTTTATACACAAGCGGAACCACGGGAAAGCCTAAAGGAATTCTGCACACAACCGGTGGCTATGCTGCGCAGACGTATTTGACCAGCAAATATGTATTTGATCTTAAGCCTGAAGATATTTACTGGTGTACCGCCGATGCCGGCTGGGTTACGGGGCATTCATACGTGGTTTACGGTCCGTTATTGAACGGCGCAACTACACTGATGTATGAAGGCGCGCCGAATTTCCCTAATCCCGATAGGTTCTGGGAAATAATAGATAAATACAAAGTGAACATTTTTTATACCGCGCCAACGGCTATACGAGCATTCATTAAATGGGGTGAGGAGTGGCCGCTGAAACATAAGCTTGATTCATTAAGGCTGCTTGGCACGGTGGGCGAGCCTATTAACCCTGAAGCGTGGATGTGGTACCATAAAGTAATTGGCAAGGGCAAGTGTCCAATTGTTGATACATGGTGGCAGACTGAAACTGGCGCTATTATGGTTTCACCCGTTCCCGGCGCAACGCCAACAAAACCGGGGACAGCAACGCTCCCTTTCTTTGGCATAATGCCTGAGGTGGTATCAAAGGAAGGTAAGGTATGCAAAGCGAATGAAGGCGGGTATTATGTCATAAAACATCCGTGGCCAAGTATGCTGCGTACTATATGGGGAGATGATGAGCGGTATAAAAAGCAGTACTGGTCAGAATTCCCGGGTCTGTATTTTACAGGTGACGGCGCAAGACGGGATAAAGACGGTTACTTCTGGATAATGGGCAGGGTGGATGATGTAATAAATGTCAGCGGTCACAGGATAGGGACTGCTGAGGTTGAATCAGCCTTGGTAGCGCACCCCAAGGTGGCGGAAGCCGCCGTGGTAGGCAAGCCTGATGACATGAAGGGCTCAGCCATATCAGCGTTTGTTACACTTGAAGGGAAGTATCACCCCAGTGAAGAACTGAATAACGAACTGAAACTTTGGGTAAGCAAACAGATCGGCGCGCTGGCTCGCCCCGATGAGATCCGCTTCACCGAAGCGCTGCCAAAAACACGCAGCGGCAAAATTATGCGCCGCCTGCTGCGCGAAATCGCAACCCAAGGCTCAGTAAGCGGAGATACCACAACACTTGAGGATTTTTCAGTACTCGAAGCTTTGAGAACAGATGAGGAGTAATTTTTAGTTACGAACTACGAATTGAAAAGAAAAAACAGAACACACCTGCCTTGCTGTGCTTATAGCAAAGAAAGGGATTACACGGATTTGACTGATTGGAACGGATCCTCCTGTCATAGTTGCCACGGCCTTCAGGCCGTGGAAGAAAGTGAAAGAAAATTATGGGCTTAAGCCCAAAACCTAACAACACTTTTCTGGAATATGGAATAAAATATTGAGCAGACATGAAACTTGGCGTACGAGAAAATTCTGGGAGAAGACCGGAGGACTATTGATCGAAGAGTTCTGTGCGGTCACTCGCGGAATAAATAACGGAACTAGATTAATAGACGGGGTAATAGTACTTAATGAAGAAACGAAAATTCATGATAAGAACTTTTTTGACATTGAAAATAGGGATGTAATTTGTATTCAAACAAAACAAAGCAGATTAGGAATGTACATCATGGGCCAAGCATTATTTTCATCAGAGTTACTTAAGAAGTTTAAGCCCAAAAGTATAAAATCAGTCTTAATATGTGGAAAAGATGATGAAATCTTGAACCCAATTTGTAAAATTTATGGTATAGAAGTAGTTGTAATTGGTGAAAACGAAAGAATATAGAAATCCGATTCCCCGCTGTTGGTCTTGCCTGACTTGTTTTTAAGTTATTCAACAGCCTTAGGTTAAGCGGAACCATATGACGCTGATGATAGTGATTAGTGTCTTTTCAACCTGTCATGCTGAACTTGTTTCAGCATCTGCCTGCATACCCAAGAATGAGAGAGTATGAAAATAGACCCTGAAACAAGTTCAGGGTGACAATACAAAGTTAAATATAGTCCACTTGAAATCATGGTTGTGGTTACTAAATTGAAGCATACAAAAAAAGATAATTAATAATTTTGCTAACACCAAAATACAACATACTGTTTAACGGTAAATACTTTGATGCAATTTACCCGGTGGATTATTACAATGATAAAAGATTGTTCCATGATTCCGGTGCTCGGCAGTTTTTTGTAATTTACCAGTTAGCCTGCAGCAGGAAACATGTATTGACAATCGAAGAAACCGAAACCAATAACAAAGTTGTTATAAATGATGAATTACAGCTTAAAGATTGGGTAGCTGAAAACTACCCGATGTACTTAAACTACCTTGAAAATTACAACTGAACTATATGAAACTGTTAATAGCATTACTCTTAACTTCATCCATCCTTTTTGCTCAAAGTGATTCTGTTTATAGATTTAACATACCTGAAATAAATATCAGGCAGTATGAAAATGGTAAACTCGTCACATACGGATTTGATAATGATGATAATCTTTTCCTCTTAAGCGATAGCCTATTGAAAGCAAACCCCGATAAATATAAATATACAGTTAGGCTTGATGATATCAATTCCTTTTCGATAAGGAACGGTTTTTCAACTTTTGGTGGGGCTAAATATGGCGGATTTATCGGTGCCGGAATAGGATTCGTTTTTGGAGTCATGAATGCTGTTGTTTTCAGGCCAAAGTTTGCTGAGATAGCTTTGGTAATTCCGGGATTTGCAGCAGCCGGATTCCTTGGCGGGGCAATAATTGGGGGATTCTTAGGTTCATTTAAGCCCAGATACGATGGATACAGTGATTTTTCAAATGACATTGAAGTCCGGAAAAAACAGTTACGGAAAATACTTTATGAACATGATCTGAATAAAAAAAGAAACGAATAATAGTTGCGTCATTTTATATATTTTTCGATAACAGAACTTTGTTGCCACGACCTTTAGGTCGTGGATAATAGTTAGAAGAAAACCCGGCTTTAGCCGCTAATTCATTTTTACAAGGAAATATTTATTAGGGGATAAAGCCCTAACTTGTTATATTTTCAAACCACGACCTAACTGAGAGATCAGCCAAGAAGGTCGTGACAATTATGATTTTAATCTGTAATTCAAGATGGAGATTCCCGCTTGCGCGGGAAAGACTAATTATTATGACAGAAAATGAACCAATATTAATTAAGGCAGAATTCAACCCGATAGTTAAGACATATATACTGCTGTATATATGCGGCATTCTGCTTGTAACAATTGTGGGGATCCCGTTAGCCATAATATGGCTATGCGGTGTGGGGCAGTGGTACAGCCGTCATTATTACGATAAACTGTATTGCGTACTGACGGAAAAACACCTGCGGCTCAGGATGGGGATATTATTTACTATTGATAAAACCATTCCGCTGGAAAACATCCAGGACTTAACTTTCTACGAAGGACCCGTGCTGCGTCATTTGAATCTTGCGATGCTGCGTGTTGAAACAGCGGGACAGGCTGAGCACTCAGGCAACCACATGAAGCTTGTTGGCGTTGTTGATGCGCATGTATTCCGTGCTGCGGTACTCGAGCAGCGTGAGCTGGTAAAGCGGGGAATGGCTTCTGGCAATTCAGCGGGTAACGAGCAAACCGAGCTGCTGAAGAGAATTGCCGCAACTCTTGAAAAGATTGAAACTGGTTTGAAGAAGTGAGAATTGGCCGGAAAAACAATCAAAAATACAACGCTAATATAGGTTGGTTCATGTGCGACACCTATGTCGTCGTGTTATTATCTGTGAAATTTTCTATAAGGGTGTGACCACTACGTGGTCAAAAATAAATATAAAATGAAATTCTTTCTATTGTTTCTCTTTACTTCATCCATCCTGTACCCGCAGACGGAATATCAGGCTGATCACCGTGACTCAATTTATAAATTCAGGCTTCCGCCCATGGCGATAACCGACGAAAGTCTTTCCGGTATTCAGACAACATATTTCAAAAAAGATACCAACCAGGTATCGCTAAGAGGTAGTGTTCTCTCTGCTGATCGTGATGGATATGAATCCAGTTATCAGGTTATGTATATCAAATACCTTGTGATACAGAATGGGAATCAGTCATTAAAAGCTGCAACGTTTAATGGAATTGCAGGAAGTGTTATAGGCTTGTTAACAGGATTGATATTTGTTAATTCTATTCAGTTTGAAGATAATGCGAAAACCATTGCTTACTTTACTTTAACAGGCGGATTATCAGGCGGACTTTTGGGATTCATAATCGGCTCATTTGTGCCTAACTATGACCATTATGATGAATTCTCCAAAGATCCTTATATTATAAGAGAGCAGTTTAAGAGAATTCTGAAAAAGTACGATAAATCAGGTAAATAATAATTTCTTTTTGGGATAAAGATCCCATTTATTTGAGGGTGACTCTTTTCTCCACTCTAGAGAGCGGAGCCAATCATGAGTTGATATGTGATTGAGTGAAATACATTTGACCACCCCGCATTCCCGCTTTCAGCCCCTAATGGGTAAACAGGGAATGCTTCCCCTCCTTAAAAAAGGAGGGGAGCATTGGAAAAACTGATATATGCCAATGTACAATTTACTTTTTTTTTGCCTTTTCACTTTTTTGAAATCAAGCGCAGCTTGATTGAAATCCGGCTCTGACGGATTACTTTTTACTTGCTTTCCAGCTTCTCAAGCATCTTCCGGGCATTCTGATTTTCGGTGTCAAGCTCCAGTACTTTTTTGTAATTCTCAATAGCCAGTTTATTTTCGCCTTTGTTCATATATGCTTCGGCAAGTGAATCCCATACATTTGGCACACCTGGAAATAATTTAGCATTCAGTTCAAACACTTCAATTGCTTTATCAAGCAGTTTATCTTTCATTAACTCATAACCAAAGAAGTTGAGATGACGGTCGTTATACAGCATACCATTAGCTTCAAGGATCTGTTTCAGTGAACTCTCAAGCTTTTCAATACCGTCATTTGTCAAAATAGCATACATTTTCATTTCCATGGTAACATCGGGTTTTGGATAATCTTTTCCGTTCACAGCGTCCTCGAACCTCATGATAATCTCATCGGCAACCTGCCCGAAATTGGAATTAATTATCACTGTGTATCCATCTTTCATTTGCGCAAGTACACTATTCCATACTTGTGTGCCGCCGGCACGGATAGCTTGCCCAAGCAAACCAGTTTGCTTTAAATATTGGTCAAGCTTCAGCAGGTCGCGAGCATTTGAAAACATCCCGCCTGCGGGTGATGGCTGCTCCAAAAACGGTGAATTTACTTTATTACCTGAAAAAGTAATTCTTGTGCCGCTTGCCATATTAGGAACAGTTTCGCCGATCAGCAGATAGTGGGTATTGTTCATACCTAAAGGATTTATCAGTCGTTCTTTAAGGTTATCAACATAACTTTTGCCTGTTACTTTTTCTATAATGCCTCCAAGCACAACGTAACCTGAATTTGAATACTCCTGTGCTGTACCTGGTTCAAATAGCAGCGGTTCACTTTTAATTATTTCAAGGAAATCGTTCACAGTTTTGAATTTATCCCTGTTCTGATTGAATTCCGGGTTCATTAAATAATCACCAAGTCCCGCTTTCATTTCAATCAGCATTCTTATTGTGATCTTATCGCCGGTTTCCTTCGGGTACAGGTCTAAATACTTACTTAATGGATCATCGAGACCGAGCTTATTTTCTTTTTCAAGCTGTTTGATCATAGTATGTGTGAACATCTTGTTCAGCGAGCCGATACGGAACAATGTTTCCGGTGTTACAGGGGTTTTCTTCTCCCAGTCAGCATAGCCGAATTGTTTTTCGTAAATAATATTCCCGTCCTTTGCCACAAGCACATTCCCTGAAAACAACCCAAGATCATTATACCCACTTACTATCTTGTCAAGTTTATCAGCATATTCATCAGCAAAGATGTTATTCATAAAAACAGCAAAAAGGAGGATTTTTATTAACAAATTTAGATTCATGTCAGATTGTATTATTGGTTTTATCAAAATGACGCTATTGTGAGCTAAATGGTCGCATAAAAAACTAATTTGTTATTTTTAGTTTGCAGAATTTATCTTATTTTAGGAATCAATCGGCAGAATTTCCAAAAATGCAGTTGATGAAAAACAACATTCTCACTATTTCACAAATTCAGCATTTCACCTCTAATGATGGCAGAAATAAAAACAAAAGCTACAAAAGTAAGTGTGAAGAAGTTTATTGATGCAGTTGAAGATGAACAAAAGCGTCAGGATAGCTATGTGCTTGTTGATATGATGAAGAAGATAACAAAGGAAGAACCCAAAATGTGGGGTCCTTCAATTATCGGATTCGGGAAGTATGAATACAAATATGAAAGCGGTCACGGAGGTGAAATGTGCATAACCGGCTTTTCGCCGCGCAAAGCTGCATTTTCTATCTATTTGCTTGCAGGCCCTGATAAGTCGCCTGAACTTATGAAGAAACTTGGTAAATATAAAATGGGAAAGGCTTGCCTGTATGTAAAAAGACTTTCTGATATTGATATAAAAATCCTTGAAGAACTGATAAAAGTATCAGTAAAATACATCAAAAGTTATAAACAATTCCCGCACAGGGCATGACGCAGACAGAACTAATACTGGTATTTGGTGTCAACGGGCTGATATCATTTATCATGCTAACAATAGGGATCATTTCATATGTACGGGTGAAAAAATTCCTGGCATCTGCCATAGAAACACGCGGTACTGTTGTGCAATCGGTTTTCAAAGGCTTCGGTGATGACGGAAGCGGTAGTATGTATTCCCCGCAAATCAGGTTTACAGACAGAATGGGCAAAGAATATGAATTCACTGAAAACTGGTCCAGCAACAGACCTGATTATAAAATTGGCGATGAAGTAATTGTCTTATATGATCCTGCCCGCCCGCAAAAAGCAAGGCGCGGGGGGAAGAAGTGGAAATTCTTTTTCATTGCATGGCTGTTTGGAGGTTTGGGAATTTTATTCTCAGGGATCCTGTTGTTTTTTGTAATAATCATGCTTTTTGTTCCTTTGTTATAAACTAACTTACTGTGTAAAATGAAAACACTGACCTTGCTTCTTGGTTTATTACTGGCTTCATCTATATTTGCTCAAAACGATTCATCCCGCACTTTCGGATTGCCTGAAATGAAAATTAAACAGTTTGAAAGCGGTAAAGTGGTAACTTATATGTTTGATAACAGTCTTAATATATTCACATTAACCCCCTCGCATCTTTTGCCCGATACAAATAGATATACTTACAAAGTAGATATTAAGGATATCGAATCTGTATCAATGAGAAACGGTACTCAGTTATGGAAAATAGCAGGAATAGCAGGATCGGTTGGCTTTTTTCTTGGCTTCATCGCTGGCGGCTTCCTGGATATTCATAACAGTCCAACTTTCCATGTTGACCAGGGGTTTGCGCTAGGTGCGTTAACCGCAGTGCCATTTGCGCTCATAGGTGGTATAATCGGCGCTCTTTCGCCGGCATTTGACGAATACTCCTTTACCGGTAATACTGATAAACAGAAATATGATGCTTTGATGAAGATCTTTAAGAAATACCGGCAGAAAAGATAACATAAATTTTAGCGGTTTAAAATTAGTTTTTAGTATATATTTTTGAAAGTATTGGTGACCTTTTTGATGAAAATAGTTACAAGGGTCACTATTTCACTATTTCTCAATTTCACTATTTAAATCATGGATAGAGTCATAATCATATTTGCTGTTATAGGGACTTTGATGTTCGCTGCTTATATGTATTTTATCATTAAAACCTCATACGATGATGAAAAACAGAAAAAGAAAGAGAAACTTGAAGAAGCCATCCGCCTTGAAGAGGAAGAAAAACTGAAACTCAATGGTAAGAAATGAGTATCTTTCAAAAAGAGTTTTCTCTTAAGCCCCGATCACGGGGATTTCATGTTATCACTGATGAAGTGCTTCAGCATATTCCCGAGCTTAAGCAAATTAAACAGGGGATAGCGAACATCTTCATCAAACACACCTCTGCTTCGCTTAGTATCAACGAAAATGCCGATCCATCAGTGCGTACTGATATGGAAACCCACTTCAACATCATGGTACCGGAAGATGCTGACTATTACCGGCATACCTTTGAAGGTCCTGATGATATGACCTCACACATAAAAACTTCAATACTTGGTTCATCACTTTCAATACCCGTTACAAACGGCAAATTAAACCTTGGCACATGGCAGGGCATCTACTTATGTGAACACCGCAATCACGGAGGCAGCCGAAAACTTGTAATTACTTTAATTGGCGAATAAATTCTGATTTTTTTTAGATCAATGCATAAGCAGTTATATATTAACTTATTTTTTGCCCTTCGTAAAATTTAATTATTGGAGGAAAATTTATTATGGTATTCAAATTTTACGTACATTTTTCTGTGATCTATTTATTTTGCATTACTGCAACAGTCCCTTTCGCCCAGAATACAATGGGAAATTCTGAAACACAGGTCACATTCAGGAAATCAGAGAAGCAGGTTGAGATAGAACAGGAATTGAAGCGCCTGAAAAAGCAGGATAAGATTGAAAACCTGAGTAAAATAATTGAACTGAACAGGCAGCTCGAAAGAATTACCGGTACAGGTAATACTGAAACGGGGAGTTTGCAGGATGGAAATAATTATGGTACGCTCATAAATTTTCATCAGCCTTCAATGGGGGGATTTACAGATGACATTCAGAATACCAGAATATATACAGACGGGAACGGAAAAATTAAAGGGATAGCCGCCGCAATTGAGCAGCGCGGTTCTACCGCCGGAAAGTTATGGTCAATTGTGGTATACTCCGCTGATAGCCTCAGCCCGGATACATTGAAGGTCTACTACTCACTTAACAACGGTGTGAGCTGGAATATGTACGTATCGGGTAATATTAGGCCAGGTGATTTTATAACTCCCGATGACCTTGATATGGAACTGGTTGAAAATAATACCGGTCAGAAATATCTTTGGGTGTCTTTTGGGTTCAAACAGGTATCAGGCAGGAAAGCCGTTGGCGCATTTATACTGCAGGTGCCAAGTCTGAATGGTACGTTCTTTAACATTCTGGAGTGGTCGGAGGCCGATTCATTAAAGAATTACTACAATGTCAGGCTGACATCCGATAATGCGCAGTATGCAGCAACACCCTATGTATATATTGCCTGTTCGTTTGATTCAGTTGATGCAAGCGGAAGCAGGGTGTATTCGCAGAAGTTCGCACGGATACTTAGCCCGTATTCCCTGGTTAACCCGGTGTTTTCATTCATGTCACCAAATTTTTACTGGTTCGATAACGCTGGTTCGGTCCCAAGAAGATCTTATACTGATATAGCATATTTCATCAGCGGCGGGGAAGATTCAGTTGAAGTGTCCTTCTGCGGTGTGGCTGACAGCACAAAACTGTACTTTGCCAAAAGTGATATTCTGGGCAACCCGCCTGTAAGCTCAATTGGTGCGGGAGGTAATATCGGTGGAAGTAATCCGAACAGTGTAAAAACCCATGCGAAGCTTTCTTCAAACGGTAACAATAACGGGAGTATAGTTTGTACTTTCCGTGAATTCAATGATGGTTTATGGAATGTAAAATGGTTCTCATCGTCAAACTTCGGCAACTTTGAAAGCGGATTCAGCGATTCTCCGTTATTAGGCAGTACTTTAAATACTAACTATTCCCCTGAAATTATCGGTGTGCGCAACGGAAGCACTCATTACATATCGTTTTTTACAGATGCAGCTGAAGACAGTATACATTATATTTCTATGAACTCCGCAGGTATAATGAACCATGTTTACAGGATGAATTATTATTCCGGATCACAGGAAATTGCTCCTAAGCCTGTATTCAGGTATCAAACAGGTGATAGTTGTTTGATGATATATTCTGAAGAGGGACCGAAGAACATGATATCATCTGCGGGATGTACAGGTGTGCCTATAGGTTTGATCCACCAGAACAACGAAGTGCCATCTGAGTTCCGTTTGATGCAGAATTACCCGAATCCATTTAACCCTGCAACAAAAATAACTTTCAGTGTACCTTTAAAAACACACATTAACCTGAAAGTTTACGATATTCAGGGAAGGGAAGTTGCAGTGCTTGCTGATTCGGAATACAGCTCAGGCAATTATGAAGTAAATTTTGATGCGTCATCTCTTGCAAGCGGAGTATATTTTTGCAGGTTAGAAGCTGCCCAAACCGGTAATGCCGCCGGCAGCTTTTCAGATATCAAAAAAATGGTTTTACTGAAATAGTCTTAAAAAAATTATTTATGTTTCATTCATGCAGTTAGAAGGACTGGGCTTTGCCGGACAGTCCTTTTTTGTTAATATGTAATTAACTGTTTTTTATTTAACTTTGTAAAACAAACAGAAAATTATGAATGATTTTTTTTACATGATAGCCCAGGCAGTTGAGGCTGTTAGTTTTGCAATTATGATCTACGGAGCTTTGCTTGCCGTACTTATGTTTTTGAAAAATGAATTCAGCAGGATAAAGGGAAAGTTTTCTTTTAAGATCCTGAGCAAAGTAAGGATTGACTTCGGTAATTATATACTTCTTGGTCTTCAGTTCTTAATTGCCGCTGATATCATAGAAACAATATTGAAACCTGAAGTAGAAGAATTAATTGAATTGGGGGGAATTGTAATTATCAGGATACTGCTAAGCTACTTCCTGACCCGTGAAATTGATGATATTATCAAGAATGAGACTGTAAATGAAAAATAAAAAAGAGGCAGATGAAATGCCCCTTTTTTACTTGCTCAAAAATCATTTTTAAGCCTTTGCTTTATTTTCTTCCTGTTTATCCAGGTCAATATCGGGTACTTTCTTAAGATCAAGCATATAGCTCGGGATAGTACGGAAAATGTAATCCCATAGCGGTGTTGATACACCGTAAGCTGTGTGATCATCTTCGTAATGATGGCGCAGGTGATAAGATCTTAAAAATCCGCCAACTTTGCCTTTTAAATTTATATGGTGAGTTGCGTAGTGAATTGAATCATAACTTACATATCCAAGAACAAACCCTGAAAAAATAACCAGGTAATAACTGCCGAAGGCAGCCATAAAAATATAGAAGAAAAATGTTGCCAGGGGCACGCTCACCAGCAAAGGCATTACAAGCCTTGTGGCATCGCGGGGGTAATCATGATGTATGCCGTGAACAAGAAAGTGCACTTTTTTGCCTGTAGCCGTTTTGGGTTCATAATGAAATGCCCAGCGGTGAATTACATACTCAGTCAGTGTCCAAAGAAGAATTCCCGCAGCGTAAGCCAGAATTCCATTTACCACAGGTACCCTTTGAAAGCCAAAGTATGCGCAAATAAGTATCACCGGAACGTAAACCACTACCGGTGTAACAGGATGGATGTGTGAAAAATACTCCAGGAATGAATTCTTGAACAGGGGTATTGTTTCGTTCTTGTTTGAAACGTACTTAGACTTTGCCATTTATTTTGAATAGTTTATTTACAAATTTACTAAATTATTAAGGTATTTTCAATAATTTCTGCATATTCAATTAAGGAAAATGATAAGCAACTATAAAATATGGAATTAAAAAGATGGAAAAAATTATCAACTGAACTGAAATTCACAAACGGATGGTGGAGCTATAAAGTTGATAAATATACACTGCCTGATGGCAGTGAAGGTGAGTATCATTATGCGTTTACCTACGGTTCAGTATTCATAATCCCTGTTACAACAGAAGGAAAAATAATGCTTGTCAAACAATACCGGTACTTAAATGACCGCTTCAGCATTGAATTCCCGGGCGGGGGAGTGAAATCAGAAAATGACCACGATAATCAGGCAGAAAAGGAGCTAATTGAAGAAACCGGCTTTACAGGCGAGCTGACTTATGCCGGTATGTTCAACCCTTATAACGGTGTTACAAATGAAATTTGTAAAGTTTATATTGCGCGGAACTTAAAACCAAGTTCAGCGTATAAAAAAGATAATTCAGAAGAATTCATCATTTATGAGTTTACAACTGATGAAATTGATAAAATGATAAGCAAAAATGAAATTTATGACGGAATGACACTGGCAAGCTGGGCATTGGTGAAAGAGAAAATATCAAATAGAAAATAACAAATAGCAGATAACAAATAGCAGATAACAAATAATAAATAGCAAATAGCAGATAACAAATAGCAGATAACAAATAGCAGATAACAAATAGCAGATA
>CALMYL010000017.1 GCA_937873695.1 uncultured Ignavibacteria bacterium | reverse complement strand
ATATCTCAGCGATGGGCGAAGCCCATCGAAATTTACTACAGCGAAAATATTGGTCAATTACACCCTCCCCTTTGGGGAGGGTAATCACGCCGTAGGCGTGATGGGTGGGGTCGCCTTTAAAAGCCACGTAGTGGCGAGATATATCAGCGATGGGCGTAGCCCATCGAAAAAAGCAAAGAACATACCCAAGCCCTGAAAGTCGCAGAACTGGCTTTGACAGTGGCGCAATAAAAAATGTCCGGCAAAATTCAACCGGACATTCAACAAATTATTTTTTTTTGCTTTCAAGAAAATGTCAAAGACATTTTCGTCCCGAAGGGACTCCGTTGGAGCAGTCCCTGTTTACCTCCCTGGGGGCCCTGGCGGGATTACTTTAACAATACCATTTTCTTCGATTCAGTAAAAATCTCCCCGTTGTTGGTGTTATCACCAACAACCATCTTATAAAAATACATTCCCGATGCAAAATTCGTACCATCAAACTGGACTTCATAACTTCCTGCTTTTTTGTATTCATTTATACTAAAAACTCCCCTGCCGCGAATATCATATATCCTGATGCTTACATTTAGATCATTCGGTATATCGAATTTTATGTTGGTAACAGGATTAAACGGATTAGGATAATTTTGATACAGTTTATATGAAGCAGGAATTTCGTTTGAAATCGGCTGAATCCCGATAACACAAATTGGGGTTACGTAGCCGAGTGAACCTGTAGGTGGTGTGACTAATGTATCTAAAAGAGAAATATTGGTAACTGTTGGGCTTGGACTCCCCAAAATTCCACCAGTTTGTTCTGAAATGTTATGAGAAACAGTGTTACCGCAAGTATTTCCATTGTTATCCAGCTTTACTATAAACATTCCAGATGATCCCCAAATACCCCCATAACCTGCTGCGGCATAACCACCATCTGATGTTTGTATAATTGAGTATGCATAAGTTTGTACAGAACCGCCATCCACAACCCTGCTCCATTGAAGCGAACCGTCAGAATTCAGTTTCACAATTAGCATACCACCACCCCAACCGGTATAACCAGCTAAAGCATAACCGCCGTCAATAGTTTGTACGATTGAATAGGCACGATCACTATTTACTGCAAAAACTTTGGTCCACTGAAGCATACCGCTGCTGTCTAATTTTGTAATATACATTTTTTCCGACATGAACGAGCTGGTCCATCCGGCTACTGCATAACCGCCGTCAGTAGTTTGTACTATCGAATAAGCAAAATCATCGCCTTTACCGTCAATCGTCTTTGCCCATTGAAGAGTGCCATTTGAATCAAGCTTTACTACAAACATATCTTCACCAAAAGACCAGGTTGCGCCCGCCACAATATAACCCCTGTCCATTGTCTGTTTTATACAACGTCCATAACTATTTCCAATCTTTTTGCTCCATTGTAATAATCCCAAATTATTGAGCTTAACAATAGTCGTTCTGAACGTACCACCACCATCATCCATAGAGTTAGCAGTGATATATCCGCCATCTGCAGTTTGAACTATAGAATAAGCGGCACCAAGTAAGTCACCAACCAACACTCTTGCCCATTCAACTGTGCCTGCAGAGGTGAGCTTAACAATAAACGGACCTACAATACCTGGCCCAAAATAACTTCCAAATCCTGATACAGCATAACCACCGTCAGATGTTTGAATTACTGATAAAGCAAGATCGTCGCCCCCAGGACTGCCTATGGTTTTACTCCATTGCATTTGACCGGTAGAAGTTAATTTTACAATATACATATGACCGCCCGGCCAATAGTTTCTACCTACTGCAATAAATCCGCCATCTGTTGTCTGTATGATAGAGCGAGCCTCTGCGGTATTTAAGGAATCTCCGATTACCACTTGAAATTGAGGCTGGGGAAAACAATCCCTCGTACCCGGAATAAATGAGTAATAGCTAAAGAGAAGAAATAATATTAAATGCGATTTTTTCATGTATAGAGCCAATGTCCCTCTTTACAAATATAATACAGCAAAAATGCCAGAACAATGATTTGCGGCATAAAAAGTGAATTAACCTCTAATTCTAACGGTTTCGATATATTCTCACAAAAACTTTCCTTGCATTTGTAAATATCATATATTATATTACACTTATATGCATATTGCATATAAGTAACTTTTCCCTTTTATCATGAAATATCCGAATATCCTAAACTCTGGCTGAAATTAAAACAAGCCTATTATTCCGGTCATTGGAAAAACCTGAATAATGAAAAATCTCCCGGAAATGGAATATTCCAACATTCCAGCCTTTCGGCAATATTCACCCCAACGGCTGGAATAATGCCAATTTCAGCGTGTATTGTGCATTCTAATCGGTCAGCAATTCATTTTTTATTTCTAATTTTTGGAATTCTAATCGTTCACAAGCCGCAGAGTCCTCAATCCCGCTTAAGCAGAAACGCGGGACTGTAAAAAAGTGCAGAAAGCGAGAGGCTCGGCGAAAACTTAACCGATATAAAAAACTCACGTGCCTCCATGATAACGCACGCACATAGTTCTAACACGAATCCCGTAGGGATTCCACATTTATAGTTTAATTATTGAATGTAAACCGATGCCGTAGGTATCGCACATAAACAATACCCGGTTGGTCGCGGAATGTGCGACACCTACGGTGTCGTATGGTCTCTTTTTATTAATTATAAATGTTTGACGCCTATGGCGTCAGTTTTTCCCCAAAATTACAGGTTCACTATATTTTTACCTGATTATTGCTTAAAAAAATATAATCCATTTTAACATGAAAAATTTTAATGCATTAGATTCTTTTATTGATTATAAAAAAGACAGCAAAAACTCATTCTCACTATGATTATTCATCATGAGAATCTTAATGTTTATAACTCACTGAAATTTCAATCCATTCTCACTATGATTATCACTTAGCAACGCTTTCTCAACATGAATATATTCATAATGAGAAAAATTAATTTAGAAAAATTCGTCGTATTCACAAAAAACAACACCCGAACCCCTGAATAAAAAAATTCGTTTTCATCGTGAGAATCATAATGCGAAAATGAAACAGGAAGGAGCTTGTATTAAAGCAAAATTTCATGGGTTCGAAAGGAACTAATAAAATTAACGATTATTAATAACTTTATTCCTAAATTGCAGGATTAAGTCAGTTTAAAAGGAGAATTTCTTGCCAAAATTACAACTTCATACAAAAATAGTTATCGGACTCATACTTGGTGCGATATTCGGCGCTATATTTGCCATTAACACTAATCTGCTGGAGCTCAATTTTAAAGATCACTCAGAACAGGTGGAAAATTGGCAGGAATTTAACTTCCTGAAAAAAGACTCATTAACAAAAACATATTACAGCGGAGACCAGCTTTCAATTATCAAGTACTACAAAAACCTTAAAGATAAAAAGGACGTGAAACTTAAAATTAAACTCTCCGATGGTTCAGAAAAAATTTATGAAAACGTTACCGCTATAGAAAAAGTCCGGACAATCGGCGTGTGGCTTAAGCCTGTTGGTGATATATTCGTTAGGCTCCTAAACATGATCGCTGTTCCGCTTGTTCTCGCTTCGCTGATTGTTGGCGCTGCATCACTCACTGATCTGAAGCACGTTGCAAAGATTGGCGGAAAAACTCTTGGATTCTATGCCCTTACTGCGGTTATGGCAATAACTATCGGACTCCTTTGTGTGAACTTCATTCAGCCCGGACACATTATGGATCAAGCCGCAAAAGACCGATTACTGGATACATACCAGGATGACGCAAAAAGTAAAATTGACCAGAATGTTTCAATGAACATTGTGGAATTCCTTGTGAACATTGTTCCTAAAAATCCGTTCAAGGCAATTGCAGATGGCGATTTTCTGCAGATAGTATTCTTTGCTATACTTACGGGAATTTTCCTGATGCAGATACCAAAGGCAAAATCAGAACCCGTGATAAATTTCTTTAATGGGTTAAGTGATGCAATGATAGTGCTGGTTGAAAAAATTATGATAATTGCGCCTTACGCAGTCTTTACATTAATTGCGGCAACTGTTGCGGAGTTTGGTTTTTCCATTCTCAAAACACTGTTATGGTATTCCCTTACCGTTGTACTTGGACTGATGATATTGACTTTTATCGAGTATCCCCTGCTGCTTCGCATCTTTACAAAAATTAAACTTAAAGATTTCTTCAAAGCCCAGCGGCAGGTTATAGCGGTTGCCTTTTCAACAAGTTCTTCAGCGGCAACACTGCCCGTTACAATGGATGTATGCGAAAAACGCCTTGGTGTTCCGAACAAGATCGCAAGTTTTGTTCTGCCTTTGGGTACAACTGTCAATATGGATGGAACCGCGCTTTACCAGGCGGTCGCTGCGGTTTTTATTGCGCAGGTATTCGGTTTTGATCTGACTTTAACCCAGCAGTTAACAATAGTACTCACTGCTTCACTTGCAGCAATCGGCACTGCGCCCGTACCCGGGGTGGGACTGTTGATGCTTATTATAGTACTTAAATCCATCGGTGTACCCGAAGAAGGTATCGCGCTCATTATAGGTGTTGACCGGCTGCTTGATATGTGCCGTACAGTTCCTAATGTTATCGCTGATTCACTTGCCTGCGTGGTAATTGCCTCCAGCGAAGGCGAGCTCGGCGAAATAAATCCGGATGCTGAGTATGATGGAGCGATGTAGTATGGCAAAATGTCAAATGTCAAAATCCAAATGTCAAAAAGCTAATGTAACTGACATTCATTAATCTTGCTTCATAAAAAAGAAACCCCGAAGGGGTGTTATTATTATAGAAAAATACATACCCAGAAACGAGAACCCCGAAGGGGTGACATTATTATCATCGACCAAAGCCTTCAACACAGAGACAAGGAAACACTGAGCAAGCTGAATCAGTTGATATCACAATCTTTTGAATGCAGATTCGGTTCAGCTGTAAGAAGATCTAAGAAATTATCCCCGGCTTTCTCCAAAGGAGTGCCTTTGGCAAGCCGCAATTCAATACCAAATATTTAATGCAACTAAAAGGTTTAACAAACAACGAAGTACAGGAAAGAATCAACAAAGGTCAGCAAAACAGGTCGACTGTTACGAAGACTAAAAAGATAAGGGAGATCATACTCGAAAATGTTTTCTCAGTCTTTAATCTTGTAATTACATCTGTAATTCTCTTTCTTCTGTATTTCTATATTACCTCAGGTGATGAGAGACTGCTCTATGATACTATTGGCACAACTCTTGTTATATCACTCAACACATTTATTGCAGTTTACCAGGAGATCCGCGCCAAAAAAGCGCTTGATAAGGTCAGTCTGCTGTTAAAGAAGGAAGTAAAAGTCATACGTGATGGTAAAGAAGAAATTATCAATCAAACTGATGTTGTTGTTGATGATTTTATCGTACTGGAGCGCGGCGACCAGGTAGTGGTAGATGGTTCTGTTGTGGAATCAAACAAACTTGAAATTGACGAGTCATTATTAACCGGCGAATCACTGCCGATAAACAAGAAAAACGGTGATGAGGTGCTCTCGGGCAGTTTCTGCCTTTCAGGCAACGGTTTTTATACAGCCGAAAAAGTAGGCGATAACAGCTACGCCAACGAAATTACCAAAACTGCCAAAAAGTTCAAACTGAACTTATCTCCCCTGCAGGTTAAACTGAATTTTATAGTCAAGGTTTTGTTTTCAACCGCAATTTTTCTGGTGATACTGGAAATTGTCCGCAATCCCGGGGGATTTTCGGATCTCGATTTCGTGCGAAGGATATCAACAGTTATGCTTTCGCTGATACCCCAGGGACTCGTTCTGATGGCATCTGTAACATTTGCACTTGGCATTTACCGCATAAGTAAAATTGGCGCTATTATTCAAAAACTTAATGCAATCGAGTCTTTTGCCAACGTTAAAATTGTATGTACTGATAAAACAGGCACACTTACACAAAATAAACTTGCCGTAAACAGGATAACTCCGCTAACAACCAGATACACAAAAGAACAGATTGAAGAACTGCTTGGTACTTATGCAAAGCTCTCATCCGATAAAAACGCGACATTAAAAACCCTTGAGATATATCAGCCGGATACCGGCGCAAGTGTTGTTGAAGAAATACCCTTCAGCTCTGAATATAAAATGAGCCTGCTGCAATTAACAAATACCAAATACCAAATAACAAATAGCACCAAACTTACAATAATATTTGGAGGGTATGATATATTAAATGAGAAATCGGTTGAAAAACAAAAGGCTGATGAAATTTTCGAAAATGACGGCTTAAAGATTTACCGCAATTTATTGTTTGGGTTAGAAACTTCAGGACGCAGTTTGAAAGAGATTGAAGAGAACTTATCGGATATAAAAATTGAGCCTGTATGTATTGTTTCTATTACAGACCAGGTGCGCGGTGATGTGATGGATGCAATTAATCTCTTCCATAAAAATAATATCGAAATAAAAATTTTATCAGGTGATAACGCATATGCCATACAGGCTGTAGCCAAAGAAATTGGCTGGGATATCAAAGATAGCGAGCTCATTTCAGGCAGCGAAATTGAGCAGGTAAGCGATAGTGATATATTTAAGGTAATAATGAGTAAGAAAATTTTCGCCCGCTTAAAGCCTGAGCATAAGCTCCGAATAATTAAAACGCTTCGCAAGGAAAAGATTTACACTGCCATGATAGGCGATGGTGTAAACGACCTGCCAGCTATCAAAGAATCTGATATGGGCATTGCTATGGAAGAAGGCAGTCAAATTACCAAAGAGGTCGCTGATATTGTTCTGCTGAAAAACAAATTCGCGCTGCTGCCGAATATATTTGATGAAGGTAATAAAATTGTCAATACGGTCAGCTCTGTTGCCAAGCTATTTTTAACCAAGAATTTTATGGTGATCTACTTCACCATTCTTTCAATGTTCTTCGCTTTTGAATTCCCTTTAACGCCGCGCAGGGTATCGCTGATAAATATTTTCTCTATCGGGCTCCCCTCTTTTATTATTGCTCTTCGGAATTCAAACGTAAGCAAGCTTACGAATTTTTCGAAGGACCTGTTCAGCTTCGTACTGATCTCTGCGGGAATACTTGTGGGCGCAGCATATACAGGACAGTATTACACCGAAAAATTCTATGGTTTCACCCCAGAAGATATACAGATGGTTATGCTTTCTGTTATGATATTCATTACTTCAGTTAACTTCTTATCGGTTGTAGTACATAAAAATGAAAAGAATATGAGACTCTATGTACTGTACGCAATCGGGCTTGTTGCTTTATATTCATTCCTGAGTTTAACGCAATCTCAGTTTATACTCATTAGCTGGATAAAGACATTCTATGAGATCTCTTTCCTTGAGCACCGCTATTTGGGAATAACGGCTGCAATTGCGTTTATCAGCGGAGCTGCGCTGTTTATATTACAGCAAGTCAGACAAAAAGTAGTAAGAACAAATTAATGAACAAGAAAAAATTAAATGAGGAAATTGCTGAAAACATTATTTTGGCAAATTTCTCCTATATTTCCAAAACCTTATCAAAAATTGAAAATTACAAATTTCCTAAAAACCCATATTCATCAGAAAATGGCTATTTAAGAAATATCTTTTTGATAATAAATAGCTTCATATCACAACTAAATCAAAGATATCCCATTTCTCAAAAATTCAATGATGCACTTTTCATTCCAATAATAGATTTTTGTGAAGAATTATTCGATGAAAAATCAATTAAACAAAGGAGTGAAAATACAGGTTCAAATATTTTAGACAAATCAATTGTAATAATGCTTGATGAATTACACCAATTTGCAGAATTCAATGACTATAAAAATGTATTTGATCATAGTATTTACCTTGATTACAGATTCAAAATGCTAAGTTCTAACTTAAGAAAAATAAACAAAAATTTGTTTTATTCACTCTTAACTATTTATACGGTACATTTAAAAAAAATCAAAAGATTAAGTACTTTATCAAGAAGAGAAATGAGAATTTTTAACAAAGATGCAGATGTATTTATAAGTAAATTATCAACCCCAGAATTAAAGTTAAACGATAAAATGCTCAATAGCACTTATAAGCATTCTTTAGAAAAGAACTTATTTGCTCATAAAAAATTCTACAGAATTTTACCGGATAATACAAAGTTGGTTCAGAATTTATATGAAAATAGTTTCTATTTTTACAATAGTTTTCTCAACTCAAAAAATGGAATTTTTAGTTTAATGAAGTCAATAAATCGACAAAATACTCATCAAATATTAAAGTCTATGAATATTATTCACCAGAACATTAATGAAGACATCAAAATGATTTTTAGGATCAGACGATCGTTAAAGTTCATTTATTTGACAGTCGGGAAAAAAATATGAAACTAAGATTTCCTTTACATATACAGATCTTAATCGGCTTTATTCTCGGAATAATTTTCGGTGCAGTTTTCATTGTGAATACAGGCAGCTTTCTCCTAACCGCCAAAAATAGTGAAATAGAGATCAAAGACTGGCAGCAGGTTTCTTTTTTAAAAGGAGACTCAACATTAGTTAGTTTTAATGAAAGCTCACAATCCGGTATTGTTAGGTATTTTGAATCCTTAAAAAAAGATAAAAAAACTGAAGGCGTAAAATTAAATGTTGTTTATCCTGCTTCACAGGAAATTCACACTTACGAAAATATCTCAGCAATTCAGAAGACAAGTTCAATAGGGGCAGATATAAAGCCTGTAGGTGAAATATTTATTCGGCTCCTGAATATGATAGCAGTACCTTTAGTACTTGCATCACTGATAGTGGGCGCAGCTTCGCTGCATGATGTCAAACATCTGGCAAAACTCGGCGGTAAACTGCTGGTGCTTTTCCTGTTCACAGCGGCAATATCAGTTGCGTTGGCACAGGTACTTACTATTGTCATTCAGCCGGGAATGCATATGACGCCTGAAGCTAAAACACACCTGGTTGAAGCATACAGGGATGAAATTAAATCGCCGGTTCAGCAGGAATATAAAATGGACCTTGTAGAGTTCCTGGTGAACATTGTTCCCAAGAATCCGTTTCGCGGACTGGCTGAAGGTGACTTCCTGCAAATAGTATTTTACGCAATATTAACCGGACTTGTTCTGTGCTACATTCCCAAAGAACGTGCAAAACCCGTCATTGCTTTCTTTGAAGGAATAACGCAGGCAATGATAAAGCTTGTGGAAAAAGTAATACTGATGGCTCCGCTGGCAGTTTTCGCGTTAATCTCCGCAACTGTTGCGGAATTCGGTTTCAGCATCCTTGGCACACTATTCTGGTATGCCCTTACATGTATTATAGCATTGGTACTTGTCGGATTTGTATTGTATCCTGCTCTGGTAAAATTCCTTGGTAAAGTTTCACCGGTAAAATATTTCCTCGCGCAAAAGCAGGTAATGGCGGTTGCGTTTACAACAAGTTCATCCTCGGCAACTCTTCCCGTTACAATTGATGTGACCGAAAACAGGCTTGGTGTGCCAAATAAAATTGCTGCATTTGTACTGCCAATTGGTACAACAATAAATAAAGATGGAACTGCACTTTACCAGGCAGTAGCCGCAATTTTTATTGCGCAGGTTTACGGATTTGACCTAAGCCTGGCACAGCAGTTTACAATTTTTATTACATGTGTAATTACCGGCGCGGCAACAGCACCCGTAGCGGGTGCGGGACTGATCATGCTTGTTGTTGTACTTAATGCCGTGGGCCTGCCTGTTGAAGGCATTGCGCTCATTGTAGGCGTGGATAGAATTATCAACATGTGCCGCAGTTCAGTAAATGTAATTGGCGATACTATGGCAAGCGTTGTACTAGCCAAAAGCGAAGGAGTACTTGGTGAAATTAAGGTAAAAGATTAGATGTTACCTTCCCCCGATAAACCGTTCTTTTGGTATGTATAGTTTATGTCCCATTGGGAAGGTCATTTCAATTCCCTCTGCATTCCATATCACCCTTGTTCTTTTAATATTCTCGTCGCTATCGGTCGATTGGTCCAGGTAATTTATCACGTGCCCGTAAGATTTATCCATCTTACCCGAAATGAGAACTATGTATTTTGAGCTTAGCGGCTGTGATTGTTTGATAATGCTGAGAGTGTATGGATCATTGGAGTTATACTTAATGTAATCCCCCTGTGAGGATTCCATAATGACTCTATCACTTATAGTAAAACCAAGTAACTGGAATAGAATGATAATGATCAGCAAACCTGTGAACAACCCTGCACCAAGAGTAAAGAATAAAACGAACGGTTTTTTCATGTGGAGATGTATTTAACTTATGTGGGCTTTACAAAAATAGCTATTTATGATAAAAGAAGAAATAAAAAATCGCTAAAGAAATCAACTGGGCAATAGGTATAAAAAGTAAAATAGAAATAACGTATTTGAATATTACCTTCCATTTACTTTCATTGAAGAACTGCACAAATGCCCAACCATAATAAATTAACCATGCAGCATAATAAACTGAAAGAGGTATATACCAGTAGTGGTTAAAAATATGAAGGAAAGGAGTTATGAGAATAAACATCAATGTGCGCTGCGCGCCGAGGAAAGTATTCAGCACAAGGTTTTCAGCGTAGTTGAACCCTGACTTTTTGAAAAAGAGCCATGAAAACAAAGCGATTACCGGCACACTTAAAAGCTGAAAAACATTAAAATATTTATAAACAAAAGCATTGTACTGCAATCCGAATGTATTAATGCCTGTACCAATATTATTAATATCAGCTTTGGGACCCATTAGTTGATAATTTACACTCAGAAAAGTTGCTGACGCAACCGCCAGGAACAAATATTGGAACGGGTTAAAATACTTTTTGCGTTTGCCCTTAATGTAATCTTTGGCTGCATAGCCGGGGCGGGTAAACAGCTCTTTGATGAGGAACAATATTCCTCTGTCAATATGAGTAAACGAATGGAAAAAATCATGAAGTGTATGTTTAAAAGTAAACCTGTGAATATCTGCCTTCTGTCCGCAATTATTGCAGAAGTTACCTTCGAAACTGTTGCCGCAATTTTTACAGTTTATCATTTATCAGAAAAGTAATATATCATTTTGTAATGCTGTTCATTTTCACTGTATACTTTAAAACCAAATCTTTCATAAAATACTTTTGCTTTACTGTTAACTTTTAATACCTGCAGCAATATAGATCTTTTTTCAGTTTTAGCGGTGTTAACAATACTATTTATCACCTGAGAACCTATTTTATAATTTTGAAACTCTTCCAGGATATAAAGGCCATGAACATAAATATACCTATCATCTGCAACATTTTCAAATACACCAACGGGTTTACCGCCAGCTTCTATTATCTGCATGATATCAGTGTTGAAATCTTCAATATGATCCTGCATCTCTTTTTCTTCATTCCATCCTTTGGAGTCTGCAATATATTTATACATTGCATTTTTTCTGATATCAAATGATAGGTACAGATCACCAGGAGAAGCTTTTCTTAATTTATAATTCAATATAACTTATTTACTTTTTATACATCATTTTGAAGTATTCATTTTCTTCACCATAAACAATAAAACCAAGTTTCTCATACAATTTTCTTGCTCTCATGTTAACTTTTAATACACCAAGTCTAATTGTTTTATTGGGATTTTCTTTAATTATATTCTTTACTATCTCACTTCCAATTCCGTAAGACTGAAATTTATCAAGTATATATAATCTGCATATGATGATTTCATTTTCTTTTAAGATTTTCCCGACAGTTCCAATTTCTTTATTTTCAAATATTATTATGCTGATTTTTTCAGATAGCATTTCTTTTTCATGCATTTTTCTTTGCAGGTCTTCATCCCATCCCCAGGTAAGCTTTATATATTCACCCAGTGCATTCTTCTTAATTGAATATATTAGTTCACTGTCTTCAGCGGCTGATGGTCTTAAGTAATAATTTTTCATTTTAGGATTTCCACACTGTATATTCCTACAGGCTGGACTTTTCCTTTCAGAAGTATTTCTCCTATTAGGTCAAATCTGAAAGATCCGGTTCTTGGCATTTTTTTATACAGATTATTTGAGATTAAAAATGGCTTATTATACTGATTGCATTGATCCTGGATCCTGGAAGCAGTATTAAGCACATCGCCATGATATGCTATTTCTTTTTTCAGTTCACCTATTTCAGCAACTGTAACAGTGCCGCAGTTCATTCCGGCTTTAAAAACCGGCACAACGCCGTACTTTTCTTTGTAATAATCGCACAATGATTCTATCTTTTTTTTAAATTCGAAGAAGAACCTGAAGCAGTTATCGTTTTCAATACCTTTTTCAAGCTCCCAGGTAAGCACAATTTCATCACCAACATACTGGTAGATCTCAGCTCTGTACCTGGCAACAACATCCGTCACATCATAAAAGCAGTCCTGTATCAGCCTGCTGTATCTGATGTGTCCAAGCTTCTCAGCAATAGTAGTTGAAGCTTTCAGATCAATGAACATGAACATACGGTCTTCGACCCTTGGGTTATAATACCTCCCGGAAAAAAGCTTAACAAGTATTCCCGGACCGAACTTCTTATTCACTTCTTTGAGAAAGTTTATCAGCAGACTGATAAACGCTCCATAAAGATACAAAGCAATGGTATATTGGCTTGCCAATGTATAATTCAGTGAATATAGCAGGTTATTATCCCTGTTTATGATAATACCATGTAGAACAAATATCGAAACTATGGAAATGAACATTGTTACTATATATGCTATACTTTTGATAGTCAGGATATACCTGAAAGACTCTCTTTTTAATTTAGGGGTATCCATTAAAATATCAACCAGTGATAGCAGTAACCCGTTCACAACAGCTACTACATTTGCCTCAAGGAACATCAGTTCCATTTCAATAGGCTTCTTAAGGATAAAGTACTGCTCAAAATCATACATACCAAAAAACCTGAAGATTACAAACATATTCCCGGCAATCAGCCAGGCTACCAGGTTAAACCTGATCTCTTTAAATCTCTTGCTCATTTCTGTAAGTAATTAAACAGTATAATTCATTTTTACTTTATTAAACAGATTCCAGGCTATATACTCCAACAACTGTTTCTTTGCCCTTTAATGAAATTTCACCTATCAGTTCCCTTATGAATGATCTTTCTTTTGGCATAGCCTTGTTAAGTGATTCCGAAATAAGTACTTCCTTATTATATATATTGCACAATCCCTGTATCCTTGAAGCGGTATTCAGTACATCACCATGATATGCAATATCTTTTTTTATTTCCCCAACTTCACAAACCGTTACGGTTCCGCAATTCATTCCTGCTTTAAATTCCGGCAGCAGGTCATATTTTTGCTGATAATATCCCCTGTTCTCTTCGAGTTTTTTCCGGAAAGCAAAATAGAGGCAGAAGCAGTTATTATTTTCAATTCCGGTATCCATTTCCCACGAAAGGACAATTTCATCTCCGACATACTGGTAAATTTCTGCTTTGAATTTATCTACAATATCCGTTATCTCATAAAAACAATCCTGTATAAGCCTGCTGTATTTTAAGTGACCAAGCCGCTCGGCAATAGTGGTAGATGCTTTAAGATCGATGAACATGAATATCCTTTCTTCAACAACCGGCTGGTAATATTTACCCGAAAATAACTTAAATAATATACCCGGTCCGAATTTTTTGTTTGCTTCTTTCAGAAAGTTTATTGAGACATTCAGGAACATCATATATATAAAAACTGCCACAAGGTACTGCAGTGTTAAGGCAGTTCCAACTGCCGGATCCATTTGGCTTCCTGAGGAAGTTTTTTCATCAAGAAGATAATCCAGAATAAAAATTAAGGCCACACAAAAAATAATTGATACACAGTATGCCGCACTTTTGAAAATTAAAGTGTATCTGAATGATCTCTTTTTAAACGCCTCTGTATCAACCAGCCTGTCTATAAATGTTATTGCAATTCCGTTAACAAATCCAGCACCCGTACCCTGGATAAAACTTATTGCAAGATGGACCGGCGTAATAATGATGCCGGGATCATAATAATCCATCGTTCCGAAAAATCTGTATACAACAAACAGGTTACCTGCTGCAATACTTATTCCCAGATTAAACCATAGGTTCTTCAATAAATTTTTTGTCCGCCTGGTCAAATTTTATCCTTCCACCTCCACCATTTAAGCTTTTCCGGTTCATGATTCTTTACAGTAGCGAAATATACTGCGCACCGGAAAACGTAAAGCAGACATCTATCCTGTATCACACCAGTGTACCGGTTAGATTTATCGTAAAGCAATTCAGGATCATTGCCTTCGAGATCACTAATTGAATTTATACCAATATTCAGCAGGTCCCGTGCAATTGATTTACCCACACCCGGAATTTTCATTAATTCCTTCTCAGGAGATAATTCTCTTATTTTCATATTGCCGGATAAATGAATGAAATTAAGATCAAAATTAACATATTTTTATATAAATTAAACTAATATTTTTCTGTGCGACTTTTTCGGTTATTTAAGCATCATATTCATTGTAAACCGGTAAACACAAATATTCATTAATGACTATAGATTCAGCAAAATTCAGCGGTCTTTTAAAGCCGCATTACAATGATGCTCTGAAGTATTCAAGAGCCCTGTGTTCCACATGGTCTCCAGATGATGCGGAAGATGTGCTGCAGCAGTCATTTTTACTGGCACTTGAAAACTTTGGTAGTCTGAAAGATCATTCTAAATTTCGTTCATGGTTCTTTAAAATAATAACAACAACATTTTATTCTTCCATCAGGAAACATTTCTGGAAAAAATTCCTGCCTTCTGACAATGAAAGATCACCCATTCATAATATGCCTGAAGTATTTGACAGGGCAGAACAAACCGAAAGCAGGATGATAATTAACAAAGCTCTGGCGGAAATTTCGCGAAAGGAAAGAGCTGCTATTTTGCTTTTTGAACTGGGAAATTTCTCAATAGAAGAAATAACAGCAATACAGGGCGAAAAGAGTATTTCCGCTGTGAAATCAAGGCTCAGCAGAGCAAGGACCAAACTAAGGAAATATATTAATGAAGAAGAGAAAATTTTAGCTCATAAGGAAAATTCTTTATGGGAGCTTAACGGAGATCTGGAAAATGAAACACTCAAACTCATCACAGAGATCAGAACAGAACGGTAAATTGAACGAAAATAAAGATAAATCACTGGAGCATCATTTTAATCAGTTAAAGCAGGAAAACTACGATTCAACATTTCCTGAAATTGAAAGCTGGATCTATAAAACATCGGTAAATATCCAAAGCAATCAGCAGTTAACAGATAAAGATCTATCAAACGAAAGGACGCTCCATAAAATGAAAAATTTCTTTTTTGGCACAAAACTAAGGCTTGTATACACTATTATAGCTTTGGCTGTATTAATTGGCGCATGCAATATGCCTGTAACTCAAACTGAATCAGCCGGGCAGATGATAACATTTACCATTCCAAAAGATAATGGTGATTTCCTGAGTAAAATGAATGAACTCCCCTGGATAAAGAACGCACAGATCACAACCAACGAAAATACAAACAACGGTGAAGCACAGCTGTTGTATAGGATCGTTCTTCCTAATACAACTAAGGAGCAGGTTAAAGCTTATGCAAGTGAACTTGAAGCTCTTGGCGGTATTGTTACGATCAGAATAACAGGAATGGATTATGACGTAAAGCGTCCGCTGTATTCAGCCGCGCTGCATGATTTCTTCAGTCTTGATATTGACGCAACAGGCAAGAGTGATGAAGAATTGAAGAATGAAATTGAGTCAAAACTTAGGGAACAGGGTGTTGATATGAAATTCAAATTCACAACCGGACCCGACGGCAGGAGAGATATAACAATTGATCAAGAGCAGATTCTTGATGCCAACAATGAGCCTAAATCATTTGAAATGAACATTGAAGATGACAACGGCAAAGAAAAAATTAAACTATTAACTCAAAAAGCTGACCCCAGAAGATTTGAAGGAAAAACCGATAGCGAAATCAGGGAAATGGTAAGGAAAGATATGGGAAATTACGATTTGAAGGATAGTGATATTACAATCGAAAGAACTGGCAAAGAAGTGAAGGTTAAGGTAAATTTTGATAAAAAAGAATTAAAATAAATTAACAGGTATACAAAATCATTGCCCGTTATTATTACAGGTAACGGGCATTTTTATAACTAAGAACATGAAAAAATCACTTTTTATTCTCATATTTTTCATTAGCATTGCATCTGTCTTCCCGCAAACTGTTCCGGTTTTTTTGCTGAAATCCGTTAACAATCAACTTTCCATAGAAAAAATAGAACTGGCTGAAAATGAAACAAAAGCATTCATTAAAGGAGAGAATTCAGAGAACATTTCAATAATTCTGCCTGTTTCAAACGGTATTTCAGGCGATTTTTCCAAAGCAGGTGATAAATCGGTGATGATAGCCCGGTTTAAAGATGGTAAACTCATCATTTCAGTGCAAAAACCGGATGGCACTCAAAAAGAATTAGTTTCAAAAACACCGGATGAACTTAAAAATTATGATATCAAAGTAAATGTTACAGGGTTCAAAACTAAAAAAGTCTTTAACATCAGCAATTATGATATTATTACGGAAGATAATAACTCCCCGGTTATTGATATGTTCCAGGGTAAAATTCCTCTCGGCGAAGGAGATTATTCTATTACCACAGAAATTACTGAACACCAGGATTCATTCAATCTGAAAGGTGAATTTGAGACGGAATATTATGCAGGTTACTACTTTACAAAAATAAAACTTAACAATGATAAAACTGCAAACGTAATTATTGATCTTGGCGCCGCACAATCATTTCTCACGAAGGATGTTATTCCGGAAGGGACTGAAATCCACAGTATTTTCGCAAAAGAAGTTTCTTCAGATGGAACAAGATTGGTTGATATGCCTATAAATGGATTCGGTGGAAAGATAGAAAACCTTACCTCATGTGAAATCGATTCTGCTGAAATTGGGAGTATTAAATTGAGCAGGTTCACTTTCAATGTAATAGATTCATTTAAAAATGTAAAAGGGAAAAAGATTGATGGAATAATCGGGCTGGACATACTTTCAAATGCGGGCAATATCTCTTTAGGAATACCAAAAGAAAACTCACCGACAATAGTTAATCTTGGTAATAATGAATTTGCTGTAAAAGATTCGTACATAATTCCATTTGCATTTTCACACGGGCATATTTTCATTAAAGGCAAAGCCGCCAACACCGATATTCAGTTTATACTTGATACCGGTTCACCTTTCAATTTCCTTCCAATTCAGATCGCGGAATCTGAAAAGATACAGTTAGAAAAATCGATAGATGTATATGGGGCCGACAGGATACGTATCAGTACGCACAAAGGCAGATTAAATAATTTGGATTTAGGAGGCAATCTATTCAAAGATTCCGAATTTCATTTTACAGAATCTGTGATCTTTGAAAATTACGGACTTACAGAAAATGGCGGCATAATTGGAACAGATCTATTGAAGAACTTTAGAAGACTTGCAATTGATTTTAGGGCAAAAAAGTTATACCTGGAAAAATAGCCGGTGATGTACCGGCTATTTCATTTTCTGTTACTTAATTATTTCCAAAGCACAAATAAGCCCGTGCCCGCAGCCTACCCCTTCGGAATAAGACATCTCGATGTTCCTTAATATTACAGCTATTTGCGGACCTATAAGACTAGCCCAGAAATCCACAACAGGGAACCTGTCAGCATTCCTGTACAGCCAGGTTATAAATTTCAGGTCATCACTCATAAGATCAATATTGGTATTTTCTATAAAATCTTTTACCTTTTTATCTTCACTGTTCATTAATGCTTCCAGGAGATATATGATCTTATTCCATTTGTGACTGTAATCAGTAAGTCTTTTCCACACTTCAGGATTGATTTCTTTGTATTTATCAAGGTGTGAAAGGTCAACTTTCAAATGTTCCACCTCTCCCCTGTAACCATGATCCAGCAGTCTGCTTACCTGGTACCTAAGCTGAAGCGGCCTGGTGCTAAGCAAGCCGGTATCCATATGCCTGCTGATGAATATACTCCTGTCAAGCATATATAATATGTTAATATTAACTCCTGTTTTCACCGCAGCTCTGTTCAGCATAGCTTTAAGTTCATCAGGTGACCAGTAGCATAAATTGAACCATTCTACATTTTCTTCTTTTCTTTTATCACCCGGCAATAGGTACGCCATAGTGTAAGGCAGAAAGGTTTTACTTTCTGCCCAATACTTTGGCCATGCAGGTGAAAATTTCCCGTGAATATCAAAAAGCAAAACGGAGCCGTTATTGCCGTGTTTGAATATCTGCTCCATCAGTTTTTCCATAGGCTCAGGGTGCAGATGTGATAATGAACCATATGAAGAAAAATACAGGTCATAGGGCCTGTCTTTTAAAACCTCTGCCGGCAAACCATCTTCAAGGTTTGCGTAACTGAAGGAGACGTTACCGTAATCTGAATAATTAGCCCTTCCCTGCGAGATCATTGCAGGACTGATATCAATCCCGCGGTATAATTCAATATCAGATTTTTTTAATACGAAATCTTTTGCAGAACTTTGTGACGGATTAGAAGGGGGGATATGGGTTAACAGTTCAAAACCCTCGCCGCTGCCTGCACCAAGATCAAGTATGCGGAGCTTTTTATCGTCATGAGGTCTGTTTTCTATAAAGGGTCTTGTAACCAGTTTCATGAAAACATCTTCCCAGAATTTCCTAACGTTATCTTTCTTGCCTGTTAAGCCTGAGTCTTCCCTGCCGTAAAATCCCATCGAGACAGCTGATTCATAAAACTCCGTTCTGTTAGGTTTCCATTTATTCATCAGTATTCCTTTCTGAATTGTAACATTAATAAAATATTGATCTGATTAAGGAATTTGCCCGGTATGTTATAAAAACAAAAACTGAATTTTCCTTTTTGAAGTTCCTGTCAAAATAAAAAAAGCTCATTAATACTAATGAGCCTTAATAAAAATCAATACTGATCTCTTTTAATTTCCGCCGCGGAACTCCCTGTCGATAACATCAAATTCACCGGGGTAAGTAATGGGCCCAATAACAGTACTTACCGTCGGTTTTACTTTCAGCGTGATCCTTGATGATGACCCGTTTTTTCCTCCAAGCGCAAGTGCAAGATTGATCAGATCATTATAGCTGCCATTACTGAAGAATTTGATCAGATCAAATGACATCCCTATAGGGATATTTGTTGATTGACCAACTCCAGGAACTGAAATATTACCAACATTGCCATTTATGGTTTCATTATTATCAATAAAAAGACGCCATGCAAGATTTTCTATGACCGCAGAAGACTGTTTTGTACCGCCCGTGCCGTCATTTGGATTTTTTGCAAGTACATTCAGCGTGAAACTTACAGGCAGTTTGCCTGAAGTAAATGCAGCAAGCAGATTTGCAGCATCAAGTACGCCAATACTGGATATTGATGAAAAATTGGAAAGCGGTACATTGGCCACTTTCATAGCAGTAACTTTATCAAGCTTGAACTGCAGACGCTGTATATTTGTAATTGCATCCATGACCCCGGAGCAGCCAAAGTTCATAAACGCAAATGCAACAAGCACTGCAGATAATAATGGTTTGTACAGTTTTTTCATAATAAATGTCTACATTTTATTTGTTCGGAATATACTAATATACCAAAAAAATATTAAAATCCGAAAAGTAATCCAACATTCAGCTGTATTGTTGCAATTGATCTGTCGTTCCCAATCGGGTGTTTGCTGTTTGCTGCGCTGTAATTAGGGTCTGCCGCGTCGTTAAGGCTTGAATATGCATCATTTCTGTCATTTGAGTTTGTTACTCCATCATAACTCTTGCCAAAAAGATTTATCAGGTTATACCTAAGGCTTAAATCAAGAGTAAATGATTTCCCGAATGCAACCTCAGATCCGACTGAAAAGCCCAAACCGGTTCTGGAGGCAGATTTTATACTCTTTTCGCCATCAGATACTTCTGCGGTTGAGTGAAAATTGTATGTACCGCTGATAGTTGAAAACAAAACATCTATTCCGGCATATGGTTTCACCGGACTAAAGGGTATTCCAAAACCAAACTCAGTACCAAGCGTAAACATAAATATATTGTTCTTCACCTCCAGTGTGCTGCCTGGCTGAAGAGGATTGGCATTCCCGCTGTTATCCAAAGAAGCATAACTGATTGAGAGTCTTCCATTCAATGGCCCTAGCTGGACTTTGCCCATTAAACCATAATGGAGTCCTGATCTTACTCCGTACTTGGTACCGGCGTAAAAATCTTTTACATCACCGCTGTAATCTACTGTTGGTGAAGTCAGTCCAAGCTCCGGTCCTAGTTTGATACTTATCTGAGATAATGCCGGATTAAGGAATGAAAATAATACGAGAGCTGATATAAATACTAATTTTTTCATTTTATAAAAATTTATTTATTTCATGCTAAAATACACATTTTTTCAAAATAACGAATATACTTTAAATATAAACATAGGTCTTATACCTGAAAGATTCAATTTTCAAAAATTTTTCAAAACCCGGTGAAGTTTAAACTATAACTTAAAATCTACTCCCAGCTCAATTGTGTTAAAATCATTGTTTCCTAAACCAAGCCTTATTGAACCTGCAACATTCGGACTGAAGAAATATCTCATTCCAAGCTGACCCCAAAGCCATGCACCGCTTCTGTATGAAACATCGGTCACGTATACTCCCCTTCTCGTAAAATCAGTATATGTTGAATTTACATAATTATAGCCCAATACAAGTCCCGCGAAAGGAACAAATTTTCCGTCACCTATCTGGTTAAAATTGTAATTTGACTGAAGTCCGATCGATGTGAAGGAATACTTACGGGAATCACCATTTGTATATACAAACGAATAAGAATAGTATCTGAAAATTCCGCCAAGGCTTACAGTACCAATTCCCGCCTGAGTTAACTGTGATTCGAAATTCACCCCGAACATGGGCACCTCACCTTTTGCCCAGAATCCAACGGAACCTCCGAGCAGGTTATCCTTATCTTTAAGCTGAGAAAAGATTGTTGTACAGCTTGCACTAATTATGATCAACGCTAAAAGGATTCTTTTCATAATTTCTCCTCCGGCAGCAATTTTTTAAAATTTACGATTTTAAAAAGAATATACAAACAATTCCTGACTTATTTAATAACCAGCAGTACTAAATTCATAACGAATGAAAAATATTATTTTGCATATAAAAAATTACATTACCCGGCATACCTGATCAATAATCATGATCAAAATTTGTAATCAAATCCAAATCCAAGCATGCTTTTATCAATGTTTCCGGAACCGGTTCTTATTGTTACCGCAAGTCTTCGGGTAACAAAGAAGCGTACACCTGCCTGACCGAAAATATAGAGTGAGTGTTTTTTGGTTTCGGGAAAAAATGGATCCTCTGTGTTGGAATTAAATTCATACCTCGTAAGTGCGTAATTGTAGCCAATCATCAGGCCTGCAAACGGGACTATATTCTTTGAAGATAAATTATTCAGATTAAAATTGCATTGCAGACCTAAAGTAATGACCGAAGTTTTCAGTTTTGCGTTGTTATCGAAAACATCTTCAGAATTTGAACTGTACAACCCCGAGAATCCGGCGGCAAATAACCCTGCTTTCTTCTGTGCAAAAGCGTACTCGTAATTTATGCCATAGCTAAGTACTTTTGATTTCAGTGAGTATACAATACCGGGACCTAAAAGGCTGCTGCATTCAGTGATATACAGATCAGAGATATTTATATCGCAATGTACAAGATTATTACTATCCTTTACTTGCGAATAATTTTGTGTTAAATTAAATGAAATTAATATGAGTATTACCAGATTATATTTCATAGCTATAGCGTTTTTAAGTGCTTCTGCATTAAATATAATACTAAGTTAAGAGTAATAATATTGAATAAAATTTGACGAAAGAACTTCTGAAAATAATTGCCTTCTTCCTGTTTCCTCTGTCATTATTTGCACAGAATTCACAGAATATGAGGTTGCTGGCTAATATTAACAACCACCATGCAGATGGCGAGTATTCAGCTTGCTGGGGTTATACAGCCCCTGACGGCAGAGAGTATGGAATACTGGGCTGCGCCAAAGGAACAGCGTTTATCGATATAACAGACACGAATAATATTTATGAAGCCGCGTATTTGCCGGGGTTAAACCAGGCCTCCTGCTGCAGGGAAATGAAAGTATTCAGTCATTACGCGTACATTGTTGCTGATGGCATTCCAAGCGGTCTGCAGATAATAGACCTTCAGTATCTGCCTGATTCAGTCAAACTTGTGAATACATATTTTGTCGGTGATTTTACTATGGGGCATACAATATCTCAGTCGGGTCCCTACCTTTATATTCACGGAGGCGATTATAATATCGGTGGTGTATTTGTGCTTGATCTCAGTATTGATCCTGTTAACCCTGTAAAACGCGGTGAGTGGGAAGAATATGTCGTGCATGATTCACGTGTTGTAAACGATACTATTTTTGCCTGTAATATCTACTACCCTCCCGGCAGAATAACAGTGATTGATGCAACAGATAAGGACAATCTGCGCACTATTGCGTACTGGGAAAATGTACCAAGCCCGGGTCCGCATAACATTGCTATTTCAGAAAACCGAAGATTTGCATTTGTAACGGATGAAATTGGCGGCAATCCAAGGTTATTAAAAATATGGGATATTTCAGATCTTAATAACGCTGTAAAAATTGCAGAGTGGCATCCGCCGGGAATAACAACTTCAATTATTCATAATGTTGAACTTTTTGGCAGGTACTTGTTTGCAGGTCATTATACCGCAGGCCTCCGTGTGATAGATATCAGCAATCCATTTGGACCGGTAGAAGCGGCATATTACGATACTTACCCGGCAAATGATGACTTCAGTTTTGAAGGATGCTGGGGACCTTATATTTTTAATTCAGAAAAGATAATTGCTTCCGACAGGGCTAGGGGTCTTTATGTACTCAGAACAGACTTTCCGCTGAAAGAAAAAAATCCGGCTATTGCTGAGAATTTTTCATTAGGCCAGAACTTTCCAAACCCTTTTAACCCTGTTACAACTATCAGATATTCACTCAAATTTGATAGTTATGTAACACTAAGAATTTATGATGTTACGGGAAAAATGGTATCAACAATTATTGATGGAAACATTCAGGCAGGCAACAGGCAGATAAATTTTGAAAGCAGAAATCTGGCAAGCGGCGTATATTTTTATAATTTAACTGTCGGTTATAGAGACGGAGTTACAAAGACCTTCAGTGAATCAAAAAAAATGATATTGTTAAAATAAAAATTATATGAGTACAATAGTTCCGGAACATCATACATTAAAAAATGGCAGGAAGTTAACAATAAGAACAGCGCTTGCCAAAGACGCATCACAGGTTGTAAAATTGATGAAAGGTGTGATTAATGAAGGTCCCTTTACGCTTTACGAAAGCGATGAATACAGCTCAACGGCAAAAAGTGAAGCCAAAAGAATTAAAAGATTTAAAGATGCCCCCGGAAAAATTTATCTTGTTGCTGTAATCAAAGATGAAATAACAGGATTCATTTCCTTTGATAACTGGGATACAAGAAGAACTACTCATACCGGTTTATTCTCAATTTTTCTGAAGAAAAAATTCAGGAGCATGGGAATTGGCAAGCTTCTTGTAAAAAGTATGCTGAACTGGGGCAGAAATAATTCGGTAAATAGAAAGATCTCACTGGCGGTTTTTTCAACTAACAAGAATGCAATTGCGCTATATAAAAAACTGGGGTTCAAAAAGGAAGGCTGCTGCCCCAGAGACATGATCATTGACGGTAAATATGTCGATAGC
The DNA here is from genome assembly GCA_937873695.1 of uncultured Ignavibacteria bacterium. Taxonomy (GTDB): domain Bacteria; phylum Bacteroidota; class Ignavibacteria; order Tepidaquicellales; family OLB5; genus OLB5. The sequence continues at coordinate 259,216 of CALMYL010000017.1, read as the reverse complement.
ATCCTTATGTACAAATACACAAAATAAGCATACTGTAATAACAATAAGTTATGCATTTATGTGTTGACACACATAATGTAATTGATTATATTTGTTGCAACAAACAATGTAAATACATATAAATTTTTCGAATGGGTGAAGCATTAAAGAAATGGTTAAAGATGTCTAAGGACCTTCCTCTGAGAGAGGAAGTTGGATTAAATTTAAGGGTGGCAGTCGCGCTGCTTAATTCTAAATTTGATAAGCAGATCGAGCAATTTGGAATTACAACTGCCCAATATAATGTATTAAGAATATTAAAGGGAGTATATCCTGAAGGGCATGCAAGATGTGCCATAGCAACGCGAATGGTTGAAAGAGCTTCTGATGTGACACGAATAATTGACAGGCTTGAAAAACAGGGGCTGGTAGAACGGGACAGAACAAATGAAGACAGGAGGATCTCGATTACCAGGATAACAGAAAAAGGAATCGAAATTTTGAATAAACTGAATAAAATAGTTGAGGCGGAACATAAAGCCCATACAAAGTATTTATCAGATGAAGAGTGCAGACAGCTATCAGAACTTCTTGAAAAATTATATATGAATGAAATTTAAAAATTTAAACATATATGTGTTTAAACAAATATTGTTTTAACAGATAATAATATATATAAATTAAATACCTGGAGGGTAATAAAATGAAAACATGGAAAATTGATTCCGCACACTCAGAAGTAAAATTCAAGGTTAAACATTTGCTTGTTTCAACGGTAACAGGTCAATTCAATAAATTTGATGCTGAAATAGAATCACCGGATGACACATTTGAAAATTCAAAAATAACATTTTCAGCTGATGTTGATTCAATTGACACCAAAAATGAACAAAGGGATGGTCATTTGAAGTCAGCCGATTTCTTTGATGCGGAAAATAATCCAAAGATGACTTTCGTTTCAAAGGAATTCAGAAAAATTGCTGACGGAAAATTTGAACTTACCGGCGATATGACGATCAGGGGAATAACAAAAGAAGTGACTCTGAATGTTGAGTATAACGGGATAGCAAAAGGATTTGACGGGCTTGAAGTAGCGGGCTTTGAAATAACAGGCAAGCTCAACAGGTTTGATTTCGGTCTGCAATGGAACGCTATGACAGAAGCAGGCGGTATAGTCGTGGGTCCGGATGTTAAACTTGAGATATTTGCCGAGATGAAAGAAGCTGCCAAAGCAAGCAAAGCGGCTTAAGTTTTTAATTAAGAAAAAAAATCGGTAAATTTACTGCTTAGTATAAGCTAACAGGATACGAGCAAATTACTAAAGAATGATAAAGGAAAAGAATATGAAAACAACATTGCATAAAGCAGATTCGCGCGGCAAAGCTGAGCATGGCTGGTTAAACTCACACCATACATTCAGTTTCGCTTCTTATCATAACCCTGAAAGAATGAGATTCGGGCTGCTGCGCGTATTGAATGATGATATAGTACAGCCGGGTGAAGGTTTCGGCACTCACCCGCACGATAACATGGAAATTATTTCAATCCCTTTAAAAGGCGCGCTTGCTCATAAAGATAGCACCGGCAATGAACATGTAATAAATACCGGTGATGTACAGATAATGTCAGCAGGTTCAGGGTTGTATCACAGCGAATACAATGCATCCAAAAAAGATGAGGTAAATTTCCTGCAGATTTGGATATTCCCAAAAGAACGTGATATTGAACCAAGGTATGACCAGAAAACTTACAACGCTGATGAAAGTAAGAATAAGTTTCAGCTTGTTGTTTCACCTGAAAAGGATAACGATAGTCTATGGATAAACCAGGATGCCTATTTTTCGCTGGTGAACCTTGAAAAAGGTAAGGATGTTTCATATAATATCAATAAAAAAGGAAATAGTGTATATTTGTTCCTTTTGGAGGGCTCGATTACTGCAGCCGGAGAAAAACTTGGCAGGCGTGACGGATTGGGAATTGAAGATACTGATAAAGTCACAATTTCCGCAAATGAAAACTCTGAATTGCTGTTGATCGAAGTTCCAATGAATTAAATAGTTAATACATATATGAGTGATTTCGATATTGTATCTGGAGTAATAAAAAAACGCAGGACTGTAAAGCCGGCGAAAATGAACGGCAAAAGAGTACCTGATGAACAGGTTAAGCAGCTGCTTGAGTTGGCTGACTGGGCGCCGACACATAAACATACAGAACCATGGAGATTTATAGTATATTCCGGACAAAAAGCAAAGGAATTCGTTTCCGGGCATGCTGAGCTTTACAGGAAAAGCGTTGCGGAAGATAAATTCAACAATGATAAATATGAAAAGATATTGGGTAACGGGAATAATCTTTCTCACCTGATTGTATGCATCATGAAGCGCGATGAACAAAAACGCGTTCCGGAAATTGAGGAAATTTCAGCCGCAGCAGCGGCAATACAGAATATCCTGCTGGGTGCAACTTCTCTTGGCATCGCAAATTTCTGGTCAACCGGCGGTATGACGCATTCAGATGCAATGAAGGAATTTCTGGGGCTTAACTTTGATGATAATGTAATGGGATTGATATACCTTGGCTACACTGATAGTGAATATGAAGGAAAAAGAGTGATTCCCCTGGAAGATAAAATTACTTGGAAGTAGATCAGGCAAAAACACGTATAATAAATTTAAAATTCAGAAAAATGAAAATACTGTATATCTTCCCGCATCCCGATGATGAATCATTCGGACCCGCACAGGTTATGTCAAAACAGCGCAGAGACGGGCATGAAGTATACCTGCTGACATTAACAAAGGGCGGGGCAACAAAGCAGCGCCACAAGTTTGGATATTCTGTGGAAGAGATGGGTGAGATAAGATATAAGGAAATGCTTGATGTTGAAAAAGTGCTCAACCTAAGCGGTATGAATGTACTTGATCTTCCTGATAGCGGCCTGAAGGAAATGGACCCAAGAGATATTGAAAAAGTTGTGGCAGATGAAATTAAACGCCTTAAGCCTGATGTAATTGTCACATACGCAGTGCACGGCATAAGCGGCTTCCACGATCATTTAATTATCCACGGCATTGTAAAACGTGTGTTTGTGGAAATGAAAGAAAATCATCCCTACTTAAAAAGGCTTGCGCTATTTACCATAACAGAAGAAGCTGCTGCAAAGCAGACTCATTTTAAAATAAGCGGTTCAAAGCCCGAAGAAATTGACTGCATTGTTAAGGTTGATAAGCAGGATGTTGAAAATTCAATAAAATCTCTTGATTGTTATGTGACTTTTAAAGAAACCATTGACGCTACAAAGATCAAAGAACAGATCCCGGATGAAGCAGTATTTGAAATTTTCGGGGAAAAACATGAACCAAAACTTAAAGACCTTTTTGAAGGTTTATTATAATAGAGGACAAATAAAAAAATATGATAGTTATGTATGAATACCTGGCAGATATTGACCTGCCCGTACCTTTTACCGATGATTTTCTTTCACTGGTGCCAAGACAAAGAGCTATGGTGAATAAACTTATGAATGAAGGGGTAATTTCAAGCTATGCCCTATCAATTGAAAGCGGCAAGCTATGGATAAATATTATCGCGGAATCAGAAGACAATGCAAGAACTTTGGTGGATAGCTTCCCGATAGCTGAACACATTTTTTACAACGTACACAGACTGACATTTCATAACAGCATTAGTATGAAGATACCGGATTTTTCAGTTAACTGAATTTTCCGGTATGAATCATGTTTTGCCCTTATGTTATAATCACAACTTTTTAGAATGAACATAAAATGAAGATACCTGATAATACAAAAATTCAGAGCGCAGAACTGAAAGTTAAGGACCTGAATAGATCCCTTAATTTCTATTCTGACTTAATGGGATTCAAAATAATAAACCAAACTGATAGTTCTGCGGAACTTTCAGCCGATGGAAAACTGCCGTATATATTAAAACTTACTGAAGATAAAACCGCAGTGTATAGACATAAAGGTACCACAGGACTGTTCCATATTGCGATAAGACTCCCCAACAGAAAAGAACTTGCGAGGGTTTTCCTCAGGCTGTTTAAGGAAAGGATCAAGTTCCAGGGATTTTCGGATCACATTGTAAGCGATGCTTTGTATTTGCTGGACCCGGATGAGAATGGTGTTGAGCTTTATGCTGACAGGCCAAAAGATGAATGGCAATATGAAATGGGTCAGGTAAAAATGGATACACTGCCTCTGAATCTGAATGTCATTACTGATGAACTTGATGACAGAGATGTGTGGAACGGCATTCACCCGGATACTGAGATTGGGCACATTCATTTAAATGTGAGTGATCTGAACAAAGCGCAGAAATTCTACAGTCTTATATTAGGCATGAATGTAACGAATTCAGTCTACAACGGCGCTATGTTCTTTTCAGCAGGAGGATATCACCATCATGTTGGTACAAATGTGTGGACATCAAGAAACGGCTCACCTGCCCCGGATAATACAATGGGACTTTTAAATTATACCATAAAAGTACCCGATGCAGATTACATTGATGAAATTCAAACCCGAGCAAGTGATGCCGGGCTGGTTTTAAATGAATTTGACGGAGAAAAAATGCTGATAAGAGATATGGATAATAACAAAATTAATATCATTTTGTAACATAAATGCATTTTTATAGTGGATTTGATATAGTATCTTACATTTAACCATTCATACTTAAGAGCAGTATTATTTCATGAAAACCGAAGTTGTTCCATATGATCCTGCATGGAAAGAAAAGTATTTACGCGAAGCCCTTGCAATAAAGAAAAAATGCGGTGACAGGATTTTTACAATTGAACATGCCGGCAGTACCTCTGTGGAGGGTTTGGCTGCAAAACCTGTTATTGATATTTATATCGGTACAAGAACCCTGGATGATGCACACAGCCTTATCACTCCTTTAACTGAACTGGGTTATGAATATTACAAAGATTTTGAAGAAGTACTTCCGTTCAGGAGGTACTTCAGGAAATTCATTGATGGCAAACGTTCTTTTCACATTCACGCTACGCCTGCAGGTCATTATTTCAGGAACATTGACCTGATATTCAGGGATTACGTTTCAGTTAACAAAGCAGCAGCGAAAGAATACGAGGACCTGAAACTGAAACTGGCAGATATAGATTTTGAAGAACCGCAGGGGTATAATCACGCCAAAGATGAACTGTGTTTAAAGCTGAAAGCCGAAGCACTTAAGTACTTTGGCACTATGTTTGAGAGGACTGAATCAGAAGCTACATACCTGATGCATAAATTCGCTGATGATGCTTCTATGAAAAAAGCCGGATTCAGATTGCTGCGCAGAGATAACTTAACTGCAATCAGGTCAGATATTTTCCCGGGATTTTCTCTGAACAGGGCGCTGGGAATGAAAAATATTGATAATGAACTGCTTGATATGATTGATGATTTTTTTAAGGGCAAGGAAGGAAAATATGCTTTACAGATTCCGCCTGATGTGCTGAATGATGAAAATAAAGAATTACTGAAATCAAGAAACTACAATTGTGCTAACTCCTGGATTACCTTTTACAGGGATACATCCCCGGTAGAATCGAAAGGAACAGATCTTGAGATACGTGAAGTAGCAGCAGAAAACGCGTCAGATTTTGCTTATATGCTTAATGAGGTTTTTGGATTTCCTCACGAATTTGACGGGGTGATTAGCTCAACAGTTGGCACTGAGCCGTGGATAAATTTTATGGCTTTTGACGGTTCAAAGCCTGCGGGTTCAGCCGGAATATGCATTACAGGTGAGACCGCATATCTCTCGTTTGCCAATGTACTTCCTGAATACAGAAGGCGCGGCATTCAGGGTGAGCTTCTCAAACGCCGAATAGACACTGCGCGTGAGCGCGGTGTAAAATGGGTATTTGTAGATACCGGAGAAGATTCTGAAGAGAATCCTAATCCATCTTATTGGAACATATTGAGGAGCGGATTCCGTTTAATGTATAAGAGACCAAATTATGTTTGTATTAACGACCAGAACTTAATCTAAACTATTGAAAATACTAATTATACTTGCTTTAACAACAATCAACCTTTTTTGCCAGCAAAGAGAAGTAAAACTGCTTCCGCCAGAATCAGGGATTTATCATACCGCTTTTTCTACAACTTATTCTTCATCCAATAATGTTTCAGATAGCGAAGTTTCACATTTCGAAAATCTGGCTGGCAAGAAACTTGTGTGGCTTAATTTTCAAAGTGACTGGTTTAACGGGATAAAATTCCCGGCTGAATCGGTAAAGAACATATGGAAGCACGGTGCAATTCCGTCAATCAGAATGCTGCCCTGGAGTACTTATGATAAGAATGATAAGACTTACTCGCTAAAAAAAATTATTGACGGCAAGTTTGAGAAAAAGCTCAGAACATGGGCAAAGGAATTAAAAAAAACTGATATCCCGGTGTTGATAGGGTTTGCCGGTGAGCCCAATGGCGACTGGTTCCCCTGGAGCGGTATACAAAACGGAGGTGGTACAACTACCGGCTACGGTGATAAAAAGCTTGCTGATGGACCTGAGCTTTACCGTGATGCGTATAGATATATCATTGACCTTTTTAAAGATGAAGGCGCATTAAAAGTTACATGGATTTTTCATGTTAATTCAGTCGGTGCACCGGATGAAGAGTGGAACAATATTAAAAATTATTACCCGGGTGATAGTTACATCGACTGGATAGGCATCAGTGCCTACGGCGCACAGAGATGGGGCGAGAGTTACCAGAGATTTGTTGATATTATGCAGCCCGGTTATGATGAACTCCTGAAGCTTTCAGTGGATAAACCTATAGCGATACTTGAGTTTGGCGTTGCAGATTACCTGCCCAATGTAAACAAAGCGCTTTGGATACAAAGCGCGCTGTACACTGTACAGCAGCCTGAGTTCAGCCGCATTAAAGCAGTGGGCTGGTGGAACTCAACCTGGATAAACAAGGATGGTACAATGTCAGCAATTCAGATAGACTCATCCCCTGAATCATTAAGATTTTACAAAGAAGCAATAGCACAGCCCGTATTTGTAAGCGAATATATTTTAAGTAAATAAATTTTAAGAGCGAAGCGCTATGCCTTGCTGGCACTTAGTGAAAGAAAGTAAGCAAACTCAAATATTAACGGGATTGCTTCATTCTTTCCGCTTCGCGGCTTTGAGGCATAGCGGAGCTTCGCTTTTCTGCAAATAAAAAACAAAATGAACGATAAAATAGTAATCAGCATATGCGGCGCAGCGGGAGCCGGTAAATCAACCCTGGCAAAAAAACTTGTAAAAGAGCTTGGTGAAAACATGGCAGCAAGGATTCCGGGTAACTATTACCTTAAATCATACAGCGGCGAACCGCTTGAAGATTACATGAACACTCCGTTTAAGTATGACTGGGATATGATACAACAGGTGATAAATACACCTATCGGTCTCTCAGCCGAAACTCCGGATTTCGATTTTAATAAACTCATGAGGATCAACAAATCCGGCGGTAAACCTTTCACTATAAGAAGGTATATGATAATCGATACAATGCTCCCCTACCCCAAGAGCAATTATATTTTCAGGATGACAGCACCGGAAGATCTGCGATTGAAGAATATAAAAGAGCGAGACAAAGCTCAGAAAACCAATTCAGCCCGTAACTGGGAAAAAATGGAGATAACAGCAAAAGAACTTACCTCACGGAAGATAAGATTCAATATGGAATTAAGCGCATTTAATGAATTTGAAATTAATGTAGGGAAGATTATAGATTATTTGAAGTAAAGATTCTCATAGCATTTTAAAATCCTCTTCGCTGATACTTGCCTGTTTCAGAATCTTTTTAAAAGTACCAATCGGAATATCTTTGGAATGCATTGCAACGTATGTTTGCCTGCCATCAGAGTGCCTTAATACAATATGAGAACCTGATTGCCGTTTGATTTCAAATCCAGCTTTTTCAAGTTTTCTTAGAACCTCTTTAGCTGAGTAAGGCATCTTCTACTTCAATCTTTGATATAAGTGTCTCATCTTCCACCGGAATATTCTCACCATTCGCTCTTTTTTCCTCAATCCATACCTTCATAAGATCCTTTGCAGCAGCTTTAGCTCCCTCAATTCCAATACCATGAGTAGTTAAATCCAATACAGGAATGTGGGCATAATAATATCCATCCGGCATTGAGCCATCAGTGATTTTTTCGTATAGAATTGTATATGTCATATATTAAATTAGGCTTTTTCCAATTACTTTTCAATACAATTATCATAAACGAAAATAACAATACCGATTGTTAATTATCATACCTGCAGCACACCCGGGTTGAATTTAGGTATTTCGGGATTATTATTGGCGCAGCCAAGACTGGTTGAAATTATTTTCCTCGTATCAGCGGGATCTATTATTCCATCAACCCACAGCCGCGAAGCGGCGTAAAGCGGATCAGCGTGCGCATCGTAATGATCTTTAATTTCCTTAAGCATTGCAGCCTGTTCTTCTTCACTAAGCTCCTTACCCTGCTTCTTCAGCTGTCCTATTTTAATATTCAGCAATACATTGCTTGCCTGCGCGCCGCCCATTACCGCAATTGATGCAGTCGGGTAAGCGAAAATAAACCTCGGGTCATATGCTTTGCCGCACATTGCGTAATTACCGGCGCCGTAGCTGTTGCCAACAATGATTGTAATTTTAGGTACAACTGAATTTGCCACTGCGTTAACCATCTTTGCGCCGTCTTTTATTATTCCCCCATGTTCAGCCCTGGAGCCTACCATAAATCCCGTTACATCCTGCAAAAATACCAAAGGTATTTTTTTCTGGTTACAGTTCATAATAAAGCGCGCGCCCTTATCTGCGCTATCGGAATAAATCACTCCCCCAACCTGCATTTCACCCTTTGCGGTCTTAGCAATAGTACGCTGGTTTGCAACTATACCAACCGACCAGCCGTCAATCCTTGCATAGGCTGTAATAATACTTTTGCCGTAACCGGCTTTATATTCATCAATTTCACTGCCGTCTGTAATTCTTGCAATAACCTCATACATATCATACGGCTTTGCCCTATCCTGCGGCATTATGCCGTAAATTTCCTGCTCAGGATAAAGTGGTTCTTTTGGATCAATTCTGTCAAATCCGGCTTTTTCAGTACGTCCGAATTTACCGACAAGGTTCCTTATTGTTTCAAGGCACTCTTCATCGCTTTTCATTTTATAATCTGTTACGCCTGAAATTTCCGTGTGAACGGTCGCGCCGCCTAGTGACTCATTATCGATATTCTCGCCAATTGCGGCTTTAACCAAATGCGAGCCCGCCAGGAAGACACTGCCGTTTCCTTCAACAATCAGCGCTTCATCGCTCATAATGGGCAGGTAGGCGCCGCCTGCAACGCAGGGACCCATTATAGCGGCGATCTGCGGGATACCTTTGGAACTCATTACAGCATTGTTACGGAATATCCTGCCAAAGTGCTCCTTATCAGGGAAAATGTCTTCCTGCAGCGGAAGAAAAACTCCGGCTGAATCAACAAGGTAAATTATAGGAAGCTTGTTTTCAATCGCAATTTCCTGCGCGCGGAGATTTTTTTTGCAAGTTATGGGGAACCATGCACCGGCTTTTACGGTAGCATCATTGGCAACAATTACGCAGTCACGCCCGTGAATTCTACCTATACCGAAAATCGTTCCGCTTGATGGCGCACCGCCGTACTCTTTATACATACCATAGGCAGTAAAAAGTCCAATTTCCATAAAATACGAACCTTTATCGATCAGCAATTCAACTCTTTCACGGCAATGAAGTTTTTTCTGCCCATGGAGTTTTTCAATTGCTTTCTTACCGCCGCCAAGCATTGTTTCTTTCGCTTCGGCATTAATTTTCCTGAGCAGGTTCTTCATGTTATCTTCGCGCTCATGGTAAGCGTTATCCTGTGTGATATTGGATTTTATTGTACTGATGGCGTGTATCTCCTGTAATTTATGTGAATTCACAAAGATAAAAATATTAGTTATAAGATACTATTAACAAAAAAGGAACGGTAATACCGTTCCTTTTGAAATTTCGTTAAATGAATGAGATCCTTCACTCACTGCCTGAAGGCAGTTCGCTCAGGATTAATTAAGCATACTTTGTGCTCGATTCCTGAATATACACCGGCTGATCTTTTTTGTTGATAACATTTTCTGTTATCACACATTTTGAGACATTCTCTTTGGAGGGCAATTTATACATAATATCGATCATGATCTCTTCAAGTATTGAACGAAGAGCTCTTGCACCCGTTCCTTTAGTGATCGCCTTTTTTACTACAGCCTGGAGCGCATCGTCTTCAAATTCCAATTCAACGCCTTCCATTCTGAACAGCTTTTTATATTGCTTCACAATGGCATTTTTGGGTTCTGTTAAAATAGAAAGCAGCGCATCCTCATTCAGTGAATTGAGTACTGCGGTTATGGGCAGTCTGCCTATAAATTCCGGAATCAGTCCGAATCTTATAAGATCATCTGGCTCAACCTGTCCCATAAGCTCATCATATTGTTTTGATTTTTTGCTGATAATTTCAGTTCCAAATCCGATAGAGGTCTGCGACACCCTCTGCTGTATGACCTTTTCAAGTCCATCAAATGCTCCGCCGCATACGAAGAGAATATTCCTGGTATTTATGCTGATAAGTGGCTGCTCCGGGTGTTTCCGGCCGCCTTTTGGCGGAACGTTAGCAGTTGTTCCTTCAATAATCTTAAGCAATGCCTGCTGTACACCTTCACCTGATACATCACGGGTGATAGAAGTACTATCAGACTTACGGGATATCTTATCAATCTCATCAACATAAACAATACCGCGCTCGGCTTTCTTGACATCATAGTTTGCTGATTGCAGCAGGTGCACAAGAATTGTTTCTACATCATCGCCAACATAACCCGCTTCGGTTAGAGTAGTAGCATCTGCAATTGCAAAAGGTACATCAAGTAACTTTGCCAGTGTCTGTGCAAGGAAAGTTTTACCGCTGCCGGTAGGACCGATAAGCATTATATTGCTTTTTTCGATCTCAACATCATCAACGTAGCTGAACTCATTCGAGTCAATTCTCTTGTAGTGATTATAAACCGCAACAGAAAGAACTTTTTTAGCCGCATCCTGGCCAACAACATACTGATCTAAAAACTTCTTAATCCCCTCCGGAGTAAGCTCATGCCTCTGGGGCAGGTTTTTATTCAGGCTTGCTGCCGTGCTCTGCTTTATAATAGTCATAGCATTGGTAATACACATATCGCAGATGTAGACCTTTTTGCCAACGTAGTTGGATGGTCCTGCGATCATGCTTGTTACCTTATTTGCGCTTCTGCCGCAAAATGAGCAAACCGGTGAATTAATGTTTTTGATGTTTGTTTTATTGGACATGTTTTAGATATGTATAATTTAAGTCCTTATTTTTTCAGTTGTGCGAGATAAGGGAGTCGAACCCATACCCCTTTCAGGACTGGATCCTAAGTCCAGCGCGTCTGCCAGTTCCGCCAATCTCGCATATTATGTATATTGCCTTACGGTGTCCCGCTCTGGCGGGATGCGTATATCAATTCCGCCACTCCAGCAATTAATTAGAATTGTTTAAAATCTCTTAAGTCTTACGGCATCCCGCCTTGGCGGGACGTGTATACCAATTCCACCACTCCAGCTTAATATTTGAAAAGAACTTACCAAACTTAAACAATAAAGTATTAAAAATCAAGAACCCTATAAAAATAATGCAGTTACGGTATAAAGCTAAAGAATAAGTTTAAATATTGACTTATTCGCAGGGCTTCTGAGTATTTAATGCTTAAAAATAAATAAAGGTTGCATGCTGTGCAATACTGTAATTACATTAATTTAAGATAGAACTTCAAGTCGGCGCGACTGGACTTGAACCAGCGACCCCCACTACCCCAAAGTGGTGCGCTACCGGGCTGCGCTACGCGCCGAATAAATCAGTACAAATTTAAATATTTAAATCTAACAAAAAAAGCCACGAACTTTGCTTAATATTATCGACTATCTAAGCTGATAATCCTCGTGCCACAAATATGCATAACTATGATTCTAAATTAATGAAAGTTTATCTTTCTATTGAAAGTTTTTCAATACATTTAAATTCGCGGAACGAGTAGCTTTTTTTGTTTCAACCCTCATTCATTTCCCTGCAATTCATATAACTGACAATTGCCCAAGGATATATTCATAGCAGACTATTATATATATCCCAAATGGCTGAATGATCTATCAATTATTAATAAAGATGCTGAAACAAGTTCAGCATGACATAATATTTTGAAATAATAATTACTTTAGATTAAAGCAAAAACAAAAAAGTCCGGTCATTAAACCGGACTAATAAAATATTTTTTATATTGGCTGATTTTAATCGTCTAATTGGTTATACAATTCTTCGAGAAACTTTCTCAACTCTTTTAAATCCTCAACCATTTTATCGCCTTCTCTTTCGCCATCTTCCATAACGGCTGTATCGGTACCCTGGTGACTGTCAAAAAGGCTCAGTTCTCCTGCCTTTTGTTTCTGAACCTCAACTACATTCATATCAGATTTTTCGGCGCCGTCATCTCCAACATTATAATTCTTTATGATCTTTTTGGCGCCTTCAATTGTATATTTTTCTTCTTTCAGCAGTTTCTTGATAAGCAGGATCATTTTGATATCCTTATTGGTATATATCCTGTTACCTGAAGAATTCTTTGCAGGGTTTAATTGTTCAAACTCTGTTTCCCAATACCTCAGTACATACTGCTCCAGGTCACATATTCTGCTCACCTCGCTGATAGAATAATACAGCTTTTTCATTGAGAAATTTTTCATAGCCATAAATTTAATTCTTATGATTTAATTCAAAAATACTTATTTTTGTGATACTTTTCAACAGGTAACTATCAAAATACTTCATTTATTTGGATTAGTCAATAGCAAATGCAAGCAGTTACAGCAGTTGCGAAATTTTGAAGTATTGAAATTGTGATTTTTTTCAATGTAATAGATCATATTTGAGCCTTTTTCAATTTGATTATTTCGCATTTTCGAATAAAAAGTGTATATTAACTAATTAACAATTCAGCACGAAATTTCAATAATTTGGAAATGAATGACAATATAAGGGTTAGATTTGCTCCGTCACCTACCGGATTTTTGCATGTTGGCGGCGCAAGAACGGCAATTTTCAATTGGCTATTTGCACGAAATCAAAATGGCAAATTCCTGCTCAGAATTGAGGATACGGATCCGGAAAGAAGCAAAAGTGAGCTTTCTGAACAGATAATTCGAAGTATGAACTGGCTGGGAATGATTTCAGATGAGCCAATTGTTTACCAGGCACTTAATATCGAACGCCACAAACAGGTTGCACAAGAGCTTCTGGAAAGAGGCAATGCGTATTACGCATTTGAAACTCCCGAAGAACTTGAAGAGCAGAGACATATTGCTCAAAGAAACAAGGTGCCCTTTAAATATAACCGTGCATCTCTCAGTCTGCCACGGGAAACTATTGATAAATATCTTGCAGAAGGCAGACCTTATGCAATAAGGTTTAAAGTGCCCGAAGGTGTAACTGAATTTGATGATATTGTGCATGGTTTAACTTCGTTTAAGAATTCTGATATAGATGATTTCGTGATACTGCGTTCAGATGGCTCACCTGTTTATATGATTGCCGTAGTAGTTGACGATCATGATATGAAAATATCACATATTATTCGCGGTGATGACCATTTATCCAACACTCCCAAGCAAATTCTGGTGTACAAAGCAATGGGTTGGGATGTACCCCGGTTCGCACACCTGCCTATGATACTAGGTGAAGATAAGAAAAAACTTTCCAAGAGACGTAATCCTGTAAGCACAGAAGATTACAGAGATAATGGTTATCTGCCCGATGCGCTTTTCAATTTCCTTACCCTGCTGGGATTTGCGCCTGAAAACAACGCTGAAGTCATTTCCAGAGATGAGTTGATAAAGGTATTTACGTTTGAAAGAGTGAATAAGAAATCCGCAGTGTTTGATATGAAAAAACTGAACTGGATCAACGGAGAATACATCAAGAAGGCCGGGATACCTGAATTGATAGGTTTTCTCAGAAATTCAAAACTCAGCCGCGAACTGGGAATAGATCTTTCATCAATATCAGATGAATATCTCGCAAAAGTATTCGGCCTGATGACGGAACGTATTTCTACTGTTAATGAGATCCTGGAATATGGTATTTACTTTTTTAAAGATCCTGAAATTTATGACGAAAAAGGGCTTGTGAAACACTGGACGCCTGAAATTCGCCCGCATTTTGCAGATCTTATAACAAAGCTCAATATGAGTGAAAAGTGGACTTCTTCTGAACTGGAAGACATTTTAAGAGTGTTTGCTGAAAGTGCAGGTTTAAAAGCGGCTCCCTTTATTCATATATTGAGACTTTCGGTAACCGGCAAAACAGTGAGTCCGGGCATTTTTGAAGTACTGGAAATACTGGGTAAAGATACAGTATTACAAAGAATTACTAATTTTGTGCAAAAAAATTAAATTTTATATTGTTTTTTTCCATTTCGATAGTTACATTTGCTTCAATCAAAGCGTTAACATTTAATTAACAAAACCTCTCCCTAAATAAGGAGAATTATTGGAGGTAATAACTACATGAAATATCTTAAACTTTTTGTATTAGCGGTCGCTTTTCTCTTCGCTGCTAATACCTATTCACAGTGGACCTATTGCAATGGTTCCGCAAGTATGACAGGTCTCGGAACAAACCCCGGAATCTACTGCCTTGATGGAAACAATGCAATTGTTGTTGGAGGCGTAACAGGCGCACCAAAAGTTTACAAAACAACAAACGGCGGCGTTAACTTTGTTAACATAACTGCAAACTTAACAGGACCTGAATTATATGCAGGCTGTATGATAGATGCAAATACATTAATGGTTGGTGATGGCGCAGGAAATGCTAAATTGTGGAGATCAACTGATGGCGGCGTTAGCTGGACAACAGTTTTAACTACAGGCGGTTCAGGCGGATTCTTTAACGGTATTGTTAAAGCTAACTTAACCCCCGGATTTGTTGTAGCACAGAGCGATGGACCGACCGGTTCAGGCGCAACATGCGTAATGTATGTTTCAACAAACTCAGGCGCAACCTGGACACCTTCTCTTCAGACGGGTGTTGGATTTACAATTGGTTCATTACCGGCAGTGTTCTGTATTGATAACCAGTTCTTCGGTAACGGTGCAAGCACTACTCCAAGAGTGGCAATAACAACAAACGGCGGTACTTCATGGTCAGGTTATCCTATCAGTGTTACAGGTACATTTACCTCAGGCGTAGCTTTTAACAATAACAAGCTCAATGGCCTTGGTATTTCAAGCGCTTCATACCCAAATATTTCAAGAACAACCAACGGCGGTGTGAACTGGACAACACTTTCAACAGG
This sequence comes from uncultured Ignavibacteria bacterium, assembly GCA_937873695.1. GTDB lineage: Bacteria > Bacteroidota > Ignavibacteria > Tepidaquicellales > OLB5 > OLB5. The sequence goes on along the minus strand of CALMYL010000017.1, from coordinate 243,780 downwards.
CGGTACTGGAACAAGCACACTTAATGTATTAAGATGGGCTCCGGGAACAGATATCTGCTATTTAGCTACATCACTTGGCATTATGGTTACCACAAACAACGGTACATCATTTTCCAACATGACAACAAGCTCAATTACAGGTTTCTTTGATATTTCAGTTCAGGTAGTTGGCGGCAACATAGTTGGTTATGCAGTTGCAGGCGATGGAAGTGTTGTAAAACTTTCAACACCGGTTGCTGTTGACCCAACAAACACAACAACACCATCAACATTTGCACTCGAGCAGAACTATCCAAATCCGTTCAATCCATCAACAACAATCAAATATTCAGTACCGGTAAGCGGAAATGTATCAATAAAGGTATATAACAGCATCGGTGTTGAAGTTATGACAGTTGTTAACGGTAACCATGCTGCAGGTAACTATGTTGAAAACGTTGATCTCAGCGGTCTTTCATCAGGTATCTACTTCTATACATTAACATCAGGCAACTTCACTGATACAAAGAAAATGATGTTAGTAAAATAACGGTGTTATTTTGCAAACCTTGTTTCTAAGGTTAGTGAAATAATTCAGTTGTTTTGAAGTTTATTTAGTTTTACAAAAACCCCGCTGAAAAGCGGGGTTTTTTATTATGGTTTGAGATTTTTTTCAGAAATCGTTAGATTAGTAAAAAACAGATCAACAATATGGTAAAACTTGCCCTTTGGCTGATTATTGCGCTGAACATTGCAGTTACAACAGCCTTTTCACAGTGGTCAGTAACCTCGCAAATTTCCGCAAATGAATTAGGCAGTTACCCGTCCATTTCTGTGCCCAACTGCAGCACAATTGTGGTTTGCGGCGGAGCCACAAATAATCCAAGAGTCTTCATTTCCACAAACAGCGGACTTAACTTTATAAATGTTACAGGTAACATTACCGGCGGTGAATTATATGCCATATATGCTCTGAATAAAGATACCATTTTTGCCGGTGATGGCGGCGCTGCAGGGGGTGCCGGAGGAAACGCTAAAGTGTATAAAACAACCAATGGCGGCCTTAACTGGACAGTAGCGCTGACAACTGGCGGCAGCAGCGGGTTTATCAGCGGTATTACTTTCAGTCAACTAAACCCGGATTTCGGAATAATAGTAAGTGACCCCGCGGAAAATAACGGACCTTTTTGGATTGCAAAAACACACGATAGAGGACACACATGGCAAATAACAACAGCGCCAAATACCGCACAATACACCACACAAAATTCTGACTTCGCGGTTGACAGTTTGTTTTATGGATTTGGACTCAACACAACCCCTGCAAGGTTTTATATGACTTCAGACGGCGGAATCAGCTGGGTTGTAAGAACTATAGGATTGAACGGTAATTCAGTACCATCAATTGATTTTAAGTCAGATAAACAGACGGGGATCGCAATAAGTGATATTGCGGTGCCTAATATTGCAAGGACAACAAATGCAGGCATTAACTGGCAGACTATCAATATTGGAGTGAACACATCAGGGATTGCTACAGTTAAATGGATTCCCGGCTCCAATATATTCTTCATAGCCGCGAGCAATATCAAACGATCCCCGGATAACGGAGTGACTTGGTATGAAATGAATACAGAAGGGGTTTCTAATTTCGCGCATATGGATGTTTATCCAACCGGGGCAAATACAATTTGCGCTTATGCATTGGCTTCTAGCGGTAAAGTCTTGAGATTTGAAGGTGAACCTTTTGCAATTGATCCCGAAAATTCAACAATACCTGTTGAATTTGAACTCAAGCAAAATTATCCAAATCCATTCAATCCTGAAACAAGAATAAGTTACTCTGTACCAAAACCGGGTTTCGTAAGACTCACAATTTACGACCTGAGTGGTAAAGAAATCATGCTTATAAGCAGCAATTTTCATAATATTGGCAATTATTCGGAGAATATAAATATGAATGGGTTTTCATCAGGTATATATATATTTGAGCTTAGAACTGACGATGTAACACTGACAAAAAAGATGGCGCTCATAAAATAATTCTGATTCACCCGGTTGTATTCCGTTTCCGGGTAATTTGCCTGTTAAAAAAGGAAGTTTTGCTTTAATTGTTAATTCACAATTGTTTAATTATATTTGACCCGGCAGGAAACTAAAAAAATAACATGAATCCACTAATTCATCTTTTTCTGGCAGGCTTTTTTTCAGTTGTCCCTATGATAATGTATCTGGTAATTATCTGGTGGATGGACAGGTATGAACGGGAACCGTTCTGGCTTGTAAGTATGAACTTTTTCTGGGGTGCAACCGGAGCCATAATTTTTGGTATAATTGGCAGTATGATTATGGGACTTGGTGTAACAGAGTTTATCTACCAGTTTGCCAATGATTCTGATGCGGGAACACTAAACAACCTTGCCGGCGCAGTTATTGTTGCCCCTGTAATAGAAGAATCAACCAAGGGGATATTTCTGCTGATGATGGCATTCAGCCGTCACTTTGACGGACCGGTTGATGGCGCAGTCTATGGCGGCGCTGTTGGACTGGGTTTTGGAATGACTGAAAATTTCCTTTATTTTATGAGTTTTCCTCAGGATTATGTCGGACTTTTCATGCTGATAATAATAAGAACCCTGTTTTCAGCAGTTCTTCATTGCTGTACACAGGCAGTATTTGGGGCAGCCATAGGTTTTGCAAAGTTTAAGGGGCTGTTTGCAAAGCTCACAATTATACCGCTTGGCCTGGGCATTGCAATGTTCATGCATTTTATGTGGAACCTGACGGTAAGCTTTAACTCAACCGCGCTGATAGGTTTTGCATTCATGATAATGTCGGTAATAATAATATTCACAGTATTCCAGTTTGCTGTACACCATGAAGGCAAGATAATTCACAGAGAGCTGACAGATGAAGCAAATACTACTGGTTACATACCGAAAGAACACCTACTGCATTTGCCGTTCACATCAAAAAGATATAAAAAAGGGTGGCTTACTGCCGGTATTAACCAGAAGGAATATGTTAAGACGGCTATAAAACTAGCCATAAGGAAAAACCAGATAAAGAATATTAAGGCAACCGGCAGCAATGTTTATGTAAAGGAAGTTGAAACTTTAAGAACAAAGATCTACACAATATTATATTACAACCAGCAAAAACAGCAGTAGTTTATCAGGTAATTAAAGTTTTCAAAGCCAGTCCCGTAATTACGGATTGGCTTTTTAATTTCATCAAATGACCATTTCAATCGTAATAGCAAACTGGAACACCAAAGAACTGATAGAAGATTGTATAAATTCAATTTTCAATTCAACCCCATTGAACGAAATGGATTATGAAGTGATAATAATTGATAATGCTTCAGCAGACGGAAGCAGGAAGTATCTCCGTTCAATTAAAAACAAGATTACTCTGATAGAAAATGATACCAATGTAGGTTATGCAAAAGCGTGTAACCAGGGAATGAAAATCGCCAAAGGCAGATATGTTCTGCTGTTAGGCAGCGATACGATAATGAAGCCGGGAACGCTTCGGACTTGCTCGGAATTTCTGGATACAACTCCCGGTGCGGGAGCAGTATCTTGCAAGCTGCTGAATCCCGATGGCAGCACACAAAACAGCCTGAAGAAATTCCCAAAGCTAAAAAATGCATTTTATACTTATCTTTCTTTTGATAAGCTGAACCGCGAGTATGATATGTCCGGGTTTGAATATAATACAACATGTACTGCCCAGCAGGCTGCCGCGACTTTCCTGATGATAAGAAGGGACCTGCTGGAAAAAATATCTTATTTTGATGAATCATACAGGATATTATACAATGATGTTGATCTTTGCAGCAGGATATGGAAAGCAGGCTATAAGATCTATTTTCTGCATACAGCTTCAATTATCCATTACGGCAGCCACTCCACAAAAAACGCTGATTTTGCCTTGAGGAAAATAATGTACAGCGATATTTACAGGTATTATTCAAAACATTTTGGCTTTAAGGCTAAGTTTTTATACCCTATTTTAGCGTTCAGACTAATTGTAGTATCTACTATTAAAGCCTAAGGAGCCAATAAACATTCCAGAATGTCATTAAGAGATAAGGTAATTAAAAATACTTTTTACCACTTTATAGCACAGGCATTCGGCTTCTTATCCCCTTTCATTTTAACTCCATTGATAATTTCACACATAGGACAGACAGAATTTGGTATTTACGCAATTGTACTCGGGTTTATTGGTACTTTTGGTTTGCTTGATTTCAGTTTTTCGGCGTCTTTCATAAAGTTCATTTCAGAGCATTATAACCGGAAACAATATGATGAACTGAACAGAACTATAAATACAGGTTTATTTTTCTATATTTTTTTCACCGCTGCAATATGTATAGTCGTTGTAATTTTCGCCAGGCAGATACTTGGGCTGATAAATATTCCGCCTGAGCTGTTCGAACTTGCCGAATTTTCGTTGTATATCAGCCTGATTATTTTTTTCATCGCAACATCAAGTACAATTTTTGTTTCCGTTCTTATAAGCGTACAGAAAATGTATTTGAACAGCATAATTGGGCTTATCATAAATATATTTAATTTTGTAATAACATATATATTACTCATATCCGGATTCGGGCTGAAAGGAATTTTATATGCCCAGCTTGGAGCCGTTACAGTAAGCGTATTTTTTAATGTTTACCTCGCCCTCAAAGAAGTTCCGGAGATCCGGATAAGGTTTTCATTTCTTAATAAAAGGACATTCCGGTCAATGGGTTCATTCGGTTTGCAAATGCAGGTATCGCGTTTTTCATCATTTCTATCTGAAAAGTATGATGAATTTCTGCTTGGATATTTTTCAAGCCTTGGCAACGTAACATTTTTTAATCTGGCAAACCGTGTAACCAGACTTGGGAAATTTTTCCCGCTGCAGTTATTTCAGCAGGTCGCGCCGGTTGCGGCAGAGCTGAACGCAAATAAAGATGAGCACAGGCTGAACGAGCTCTTCTTTGAAGCAACTAAATATATGACGGTTTTTTCTGCACCTATATTTTTGTTCATCTTTATTTTCGCAGAGCTAATGATAACTACATGGCTGGGTACCGGCTATGAAATGACAATATACCTTTTGAGGATTCTGGCTATAGGTCAATTGGTAAACCTGCTGGTTTCAGCTCCCGGGAATTCTATAATCCCTAATTTAGGAGTGCCCAAATACCTGATGTACGAAGGTATTATCAGCCTTGCTGTGAATTTGGTGTTGAGTTTTGTATTGATAAAGTATTATGGTATTGTGGGTGCTGCAATTGGTACAACTGCAGCAACGCTTATTGCTTCGACATATATATACATAACATCAGCACAGTACTTCAAAGAAAATCCTTTTAAATTTTTGCTCAGAAGTTATTTAAAACCTATGTTAATAGCTTTAGCGCTGTGTATAATTGTGTACAGCGTATATTATTTCGCTTTATCTGTAATTTCTTTACCAACCGGCAGGTTATCGGGTATTATTCTGATAATTTTCACATCAGGATTATTTTTCACCTCTTATATATTTATATTATGGAAATCAGGCTATCTGAATGAACGCGATAAAGATAACATGAATAAACTGATAAAATTAATCAACCCAATGAGGAAAAAAGGGTAGAATGAAAATTAATTTTATAGTTCCTGAAATTACCAGAACAGGCGGAATGAATATAATTTTCCAGTATGCTAACAGACTGCTTGAGCGCGGACATGATGTTGAGTTATATTCACCAATAATTCCTTTTAATTTACATAAGAACGGTATCAGGTGGTATTATTTTAAATACCAGGTTAAATCTCTTTTGAAATGGCTTAGATACGGAAGGGGGATTATTCCCACAAATATGTATCCATACAAATTTAAGATAAATTTTGTGCCAATAATACTGAACGCTTTCGTAAGAGATGCTGATGTATCAATTGCAACATCATGGCCAACATCATATCCTGTTTATCATTTCAGCCCTTCAAAAGGCAGGAAATACTACCTTATTCAGGATTATGAAATATGGAATGCAAATGTTAAATTAGTCGATAAATCATATACACTACCGTTGAAAAGAGTAGTATGCTCTAAACATATGCAGAAATTACTCTGTGAAAAATTCGGTTCAGATTCAGAGCTTATATATATTGGATTGGACAGAAACAGGTTCCATAACAATAACAAAGTTTATAATGATCCGCCTGTTATAGCATTTCAGGACCACTCGCTCCCCAACAAAAATGTGGAAGGAGCGATTTACACATGCGAAAAACTGAAGAAGGAATATCCATCGGTAAAATTCAGGGCATTTGGGGTTAAAAGGTACCATAATTTGCCTGAATATATTGAATTTGCTGAAAATCCAAGTGACGAAAAATTAACGGATATTTATTCAACTTCAGATATATTTCTATTTTCAAGCAGGCATGAGGGGTTTGGTTCACCGCCATCGGAAGCGATGGCATGCAAGTGCGCCATTGTCGCGAATAAGGTAGCTGCAATTCCGGAATACTCCGAGCACATGAAAACAGCTATTCACGCAGATCCAGATGACAAAGAGGGTTTGTACAAAGGTGCAAAGTTTCTTCTTGATAATCCGGGAAAGTTAAAGGAAATTTCTGAGGCTGCTTATACGCACATCAGGGAATTTATGAACTGGGATAACAGTATAATTCATTTTGAAAAATACATAAGTAATTAGTTTGCTGATCTCGATAATAATAGTGAATCATAACACCGGCAGTATTCTAAATGACTGCATCAATTCAATTATTAAACTTGAAACAGGAAGTGCCATTGAGATTATTATTGTAGATAATTATTCAACCGATGATTCAAAGCAAGTAATTTCTGATCTAGCCGGTAAATGCAGTAATATAAAGTATGAATTTTCCGATGCGCTCATAAGTTTTTCTGAGGCGAATAATATTGGGATCAGGCTGGCATCAGGTGATTATATTTTGATAATGAATCCTGATATCATTTTCACAGAGCCGGTAATGGATAAATTGATAGCCGATATGAAAAGCAATGAAGATATCGGGGCAATTACTCCCGCTTTAATTGGAACAGATGGCAATTTTCAGAGAAATTATTTTCAGCGATATCCATCGATTAGACAATTTATTTACTATCACTCAATAATTGCTAAATTTTTCAACCTCTCCGCAAAGAGGATGAACAAGTATCTAGAGAACCAGGATATAGATATGTCAACAGGCAGGATATATTTCACTGAACAGATTCCCTGTGCGTTTTTTTTGACAATGAAAACAACAATTGAAAAACTTGGATTGATGGATGAGTCTTACAAATTATTCTTTGAAGATGTTGACCTGAGCTACAAAATGGCAAAAAACAAAAAACTTGCTGTTGATACGGGTATAAAGGTTACGCATCTTGGGGGTTCAAGTTTTAAGACTGATAACAACTGGTGGCTGCACGGCAGATACATAATGAGTATGATCAACTTCTTTAAAAAGCACTACTCCCCTGTTAGAACAACATTATTAAAAGTATTGGTAAAGCTAAATTCATATTTAATTTTGATCATTGAAGCCTTAAAAAATATATTTGGCAGAAAAGATGAATACAGGCAAAATAAACACAGGTATTTAATTCAGTTATTGAAGGAAGAAAATTGATAAGCATAGTTATCCCGAATTATAACGGACTTGAGCACTTAGAGACATGTTATGCATCTTTAAAAAGGCAAACTATGCAGGATTTTGTTGTAATACTTGCAGATAACGGTTCCAAAGATGATTCAATAGCATATACCAAAGAACAATTCCCTGATTCGGTAACAATTGAAATCGGATATAATTCCGGGTTTGCAAAAGCTGTAAATGATGGAGTTAAATACTCACTGAAAAATTTTAACAGCAATGTAATATTTCTTCTGAATAACGATATAGAGCTTCAGGATAATTTCCTTGAAATAGCGTTAAAATCATTGAATTCAGAACCAAATGCTTCAATTCTGGCGGTAAAAATGCTGAATTATTTTGAGCGTGATAAAATTGATGATTGCGGTGATTTCATAAAGGCAAACGGCGGTTCGCCGCTTGCACGCGGAAATAATGAGAAGGATATTGGCCAATATGATAAGCAGGAATATATTTTCGGCGCATGCGCCGGAGCGGCTTTCTACAAAAAGGAAGTATTTGAAGATATAGGTTTATTTGATGAAACATTTTTTGCGTATTATGAAGATATTGATCTCAGCTTCCGCGCGCAGTTAGCCGGATATAAATGCCTGTATGAGCCAAAGGCAGTTTGTTACCACAAACGCGGCGGCACAAGCTCAGTAGCTACTCACGGCTTTCAGACTGAAATGTGCGAACGCAATCTTGTGTTAATGCGTATAAAGAACTATCCCCTTTCAATCTACCTGCTTTATCAGCCGCTGTTTTTTATCGCAAGGGTAAAAAGGTATTATTCACTCATAAGATTCCATTCATTTACAATTTTCGCAAGGGCAATAAAAGGATACCTCCGCGGATCTTTTTTACTCATTACAAAACTGCCTGCAAGATTTAAGATACAGAAAAGCCGAAAGGTATCAGCAAATTACATAAAAGGATTATTCGTAAAATGAGCGAAGCAGTTTCAATAATCATACTGAATTACAACGGCAGGCAATATTTAAATGATTGCCTGGGCTCGGTATTGAAACAGTCTTACAGTAATTTCGAAATAGTTCTTTTTGATAATGATTCCGCTGATGACAGTATAGGTTTTATAAAGAGTAACTTCTCTGATAGCAGGTTAAAAGTGATAAGTTCAGAAAAAAACCTCGGATTTGCGGGAGGGAACAATGAAGCATTGAAGCATTGTCGAAATGATATTATTGTATTACTTAATAATGATACTGTTGTTGAACCTGAATGGCTTGAAAATCTAGCCGCAGCAGTTAAAGATGGCAATACCGTTGCTTCTTCGTTTGTTATAACTGAAGGCATCCCGGACAAATATTACAAAACAAACGGCTCAGTATCGTACCTGATGTATAATATTATGAATATCTTTCCCGATATTGAAGATGAATTTTACCCCAACGGCTGTTCATTGATCTTCAAGAGAAGTGAGATCGGGATCCCGTTTGATAAAGATTACTTTTTTTACGGTGAAGATGTTTACCTTGGGCTGAAAGCCCGGTTTAGAGGAATGAAGATCAAATTTGTTAAGAGTTCAATCGTTCATCATAAAGGAACAGGTTCTGTTACCGCAAACAGTTTCAGAACTTTCTGCCAGGAGAGGAACAGGTTTTTGAATCTGTATTTATTCTTTAGTTTTGGTTTCATACTTAGAATGCTGCCATACATAACATTCAATCATACATTAAAGACTCTGCTTTCTGTTTTTTCCAGGAAACATTCAACTACCGGCATATTAAGAGCTTACTTATGGTTTTATTTTCATATCCCCGCTATACTTAAAAAACGGAAAGAACTTGCGCCAATTAAACAGATTAATGAAAAAGAGATCATTAAGTACATTTCATGTAAAATAGTAAATGATGGCTCAGCATTTGCCGCAATACTAAACCGACTTTCATATATTTACTCACGGGTTATGGGCATAAAGCCAGTTGAATACTACCTTAAAAATAAACTCCCTTTATAAAATTTCATTTATACTGCTCTAATCACTTACTACAATCAATTTTAATGCTTATTTTTGTATTCAAACAATTCATTTTTGGGTAAATTTAAGATATTACAGCTAATTGATGGCGGTTTTTTGGGCGGCGGACAGACGAATGTGCTATCCATTGCCCAAAATGCAGATAAGACGAAGTTTGATATTTCAATTGCTGCCTCGGGTGAAGGAAAGTTTGAAGATGAAGTTCACAAAAGCAATATTACATTTTACCCGGTAGAACTTCCAAAACTGCTAAGGACAAAATATCTTAAGAAACTCGAGAAACTATATGATGAGCAGAGATTTGACCTCATTCACACACACGGCGGCGTAGCGGGATTTTACGGAAGGATACTGAAGAAACATCACCCGGAAGTGAAATGCGTGCATACAATACATGGCATTCATTACGTAAACAGCCGCAATCTTTTCAGGAAAAACGTTTCGAAAACAATTGAGCAGTACCTGGTTCAGTTTACGGACAGGACAATTTGCGAGACGCACAATGATTACCTGACGGCTGTAAAAAACAAGATCGCAGACAGAACAAAAACCGATATCATTCCGAACGGAATAGATATTTCAAAGTTCGCTAACCTGAAGAAAAATTCCGGGCTGATAAACAAGCTTGGTTTTAATGAAGATAATTTTATCATTGGAAATATTTCAAGGTTTGATGAGCAGAAAAACCAGCAATTGATCCTTCAGGCTGCATATTTTCTGGTACGGAAGTATCCGCAGATGAGATTTGTATTTGTCGGCTCGGGGAAACACCTTGAACAAATGCGTGACCTTGCGCGTGATTCCAAATTGGAAGAGTATGTTGTTTTTGCAGGTGAACAGGAAAACCTGGTTGATTACTATTCAATATTCGATATTTTCGTATTCCCTTCTTTGTGGGAAGGTATGCCGTACGTTTTGCTGGAAGCGATGGCATCGAGGCTGCCAATTATCTGCAGCAGGCTTCCTAACCTGCTGGAAGTAGTTAAGAGTGACTATTCGGCTTTTACTATAAATCCGCGTGATATGGATGACCTGTTCAGGAAAATTTCAGCGATGTATCAGAGCAAAGAATTAAGAGAAGAACTGGCGCAGAATGCTATGATAGAATCTACACAATATGATATTTCCGAAACAGTACCAAAGATAGAGGAAGTTTACAATGAGGTACTATCACCATGAAGAGGTTAGGAATATTTGGCGGCACGTTTGACCCTGTACATAACGGTCATTTAATAATGGCTGAAAATGTCCGGGACCAAATGCATTTAGATGAAGTATTATTCATACCTTCACGAATTCCCCCGCTTAAAGATATTGATAATATTTCAGAAGCTGAGCACAGAGTAAATATGCTGAAACTTGCTATAGAAGGAAACAAGTCCTTCAGTTATAGTGATATTGAGCTGAAAATGCCGGGCACAGAACCGAATTATACAGTAAAAACTCTCCTGAAACTGCGCGAAGAATATCCCAAAGATGAGGTGAAGTTTTATTTAATAATCGGAATGGATCAGTTGATAAACCTGCATAAATGGAAAGACCCCGGTAAGTTATTCCTTCTCGCGGAAGTAATAATAATCAACCGTCCCGGTTACCTGATACAGCAGGTGGAAAATGATTACAGCAGGCAGGGTATTTTTGTCCCTGTTCCAAATATTGATATCTCAGCGACCGATATCAGGTTCAGGGTAAATGAAAAAAGGTCGATCAAATATCTTGTGCCTCAAGCTGTTGAAAATTATATCTACGAAAACAATCTATATAAATAAACATTTAATCTTTTAATGAACACCAAAAATTCAATAGTTGTAATGAAGTTCGGCGGAACTTCCGTTCAGGATAGTACAGCAATAAAAAACGTTATAAATATTGTAAATAACAATAGTTTAAAAAAGGTTGTAGTAGTTTCCGCAATTTCAAAAGCAACTACAGCGCTTGAAAATATTGCACGATTTGCAGCTGAAAAGAATGTTCAGGAAGCGGAAAAGCTGCTTGATGAAATCATAAACAGGCATCATGTTATAATAAATGATCTCGTTAAAGATACTGCATTAAGATCCGCGGCTGCAGAAAAAATTATTGGTTACCACAGAGAGATTACCGAACTGATCAAGGGACTATCGATCATCAATGAGCTATCGCTAAGGATACTTGATGCATTCAGGGTTTTCGGAGAGCTTATGTCATCAAACGTTATTTACCACGCAATGGTTAATGCCGGTCTGAATGTTGAGCTTATTAACTCACAGCATGTAATCAAAACCAACAATGATTTTTCGAGGGCATATCCTAATTTTGAAGTTTCACAAATAAACGCAGATAAGATAGTTAAACCGCTGCTTGCAGAAAATAAAATTGTACTTGCACAGGGATTCATGGGTTCAACAGATGACGGAATTCCCACAACAATGGGCAGGGAAAGCTCTGATTTTTCGGCGGCAATTTACGGCTCACTAGTAGATGCTGATGAAATCCAGATATGGACAGATGTGGATGGTGTATTGACATGCGATCCTAATGTTATACCCGGCGCTTTGAAGCTGAAAGAGATATCTTTCAAAGAAATGGAAGAGCTTTCGAATTTCGGTGCAAAGGTGCTGCATAAAAATTCCGTTAAGCCTGCATTGAAGAAAAATATTCCCATTAAAATACTGAATTCAAAGAATACTTCATCAACAGGTACGCTGGTATGCTCTGAGTTAAATTACCCTGAGCATATAAAATCGGTTACCTACAAAAAGAACATAATAGTATTAAGGGTTAAGCCAAAGGAATCACTTAACCAGTTCATTTTCTGGGAAATGATGCTGAATATTTTATCGCGCCATAAACCGCAGATAGATATTCTGCTTTCATCAAACAATGCGTTGATTATCGTAATAGCTGAAAGCGCTTACACTAAGATCCATTATGATGAACTTAAGCAGGAATTTGACGAAATTTCTGAGTGTGAGATAGTTAAGGATAAAGTACTTATTACGCTTGTGGGATCTGACCTGAATTCCATTGATAACTTTGAGCAGAGTATATTTATATGCAACCCCGGCATAAAAGCTGAATCAATCATATTCGGATTTAATCCGCATAGTTTTTCACTGCTTGTCAGCACAGGTAACTGCGACGCAGTTTTGAAGAATCTGCATAAGGAGTTCTTTGAAAATAAGGCTTCAAATGCAGGATTATTTGAAAAAATTTCAAAAAAAGAAGAAAAGAGCATAGCTTAATGATAAAACTGGCGTTGGTAGGTTACGGTAAAATGGGCAAAATGATAGAATCAATTGCCCCGAAAGATCAATTTGCAATATCTGGTACATATGATGTAATAAATCCGGTGAAGGAACATCTAAAGAACGGAAGCGATGTAGCAATAGAGTTTTCAACTCCCGCAAGTGTGATTGAAAACATTGAATTTCTTTCATCACGGGGAATCGATGTAGTATGCGGCACAACCGGCTGGTATAACAAAGCCGATATTGTGAAAGATATAATTAGGAAGAACGGGACAGGTTTTATTTATGCCAGTAATTTTTCAGTAGGAGTGAATATTTTCTTCAATATAGTTAAAAATGCTTCAAATCTGATGAGTAATTATCCCCAGTACAATACCGGCATCAAAGAAACTCATCACACTCAGAAGCTTGATAAACCAAGCGGCACAGCCATCAGAATAGCGGAATACCTGCTGGAGGGCTTGCGAAGTAAGACTTCATTTGTAAATGACTCCGATAATCCCGAAACTAATGAGATTAACATAGTTTCAGAACGATTAACAGATGTTGTTGGCAGGCATGAAGTTGATTTTGAAAGCGAAGCGGATACAATTTCATTGATACATAACGCAAAATCCAGGCGCGGGTTTGCCGAAGGCGCGCTGCTTGCAGCGAAATTCATAAAGGGCAAAAAAGGGTTTTATAAGTTCGAAGATATTTTTTGTGATTTAAAAATATAAATAATCTAACATTTAATAAAATGGAAGAAAATAAAGATCCGCTAAATCCGGAAGAAGAAATCGAAAGCACCGAAATCCAGGAAAACATTTCCATTGGCGACGCAATGGCAGGTGTTTTTTCTGAGCCGGGTAATACATTCCTTTCTGTTAAATCATCATCAAAAAAGAATTACTGGCTGATACCACTGTTGATATTAATAGTTGTAAGTATGCTTTCAAGCATTTTAGTAACACGAGATGAGGAACTTACATCAGAAATCAAAACCCAGCAGAAAGAAGCGATGAAAAAGCGCTTCGATGAAGCTATTAAAGAGGGTAAGATGTCAAAGGAGCAGGCAGATGAGCAGCTTGCACAGACCGAAAAAATGTTCGGGGGCAGTACATTTGTTATTTTTGGATTGATCGGTTCGATCGCGGGAGTCCTGGTGATATTCTTTTTAAAGGCATTGATATACTGGGGAGGATTGAAACTGTTCAAAGGATCTGCAGGCTATGGTGATATAATGAATGTTCTAGGACTGACGGCACTAATTACAGCAATTCAAATGATCGTAGATACTGTGCTTGCCATACTTATGGGTAAGCTGCTAATGAATATCGGCCCTGTGTTACTTATTTCAAAAGAAGCCGTAAGCAAGGATATGTTTGCATTTATTGCGAACTTTGATCTCATAAATATCTGGTACACTGTTATTGTCGGCATCGGTCTTGCAAAAGTATCAGACCTGAAGAACTCGGTAACAATTCCTTTTGTATTTGTGCTGTGGCTTGCATGGGTTTTATTAAGTTCCTTCGGGCCATTTGGCATGTTTATGGGAAGATAATTGAAAACAGAAAAGTATCCTGCTGTATCCAAAAAGCCCGGCTGTAACCGGGCTTTTTGATGAATGTATACATCATTTGTTCAGGATCATTTTCCTGGTTATGCTATAACCCCCGCTTTGAAGAGTACAAAAAAGGATGCCCGATGACAATGCAGCTGCATTGAAACTAATTGTGTACCTTCCAGCTTCCTTGAATTCGTTTACAAGCACTTCAACTTCCCTGCCAAGAATATCATAAACCGCTAATTTTGTTATGCCGCTTTCAGGAAGATCAAATGTAATCTGCGTTGCCGGATTAAATGGATTCGGAAAATTCTGGTAAAGTGAAAATGATACCGGAATTTCTTTGCCAATATTATTTACAGCGATCAATTGATCAGTTAACAATTTTGCAAACTGCCCGCCATAAGCGCCCATATCGTTCCTCAAACCGCCTCTGGATGGATACTTTGCGAGAGTGCCATTGTTAGGATCAGCAACATCATTGTACTGTATGCTTGAATCACCTTTATCTATACACGGAGAGTTATTTTGAAGGATATAATTTGAATCTGCGAACAAAGGTTCATCGCTTATATTTCCTGCACCTGAATATCCTCCCTGAACGTTGTTATAAGTTGCAGTTACACTTCCGCCTGAAAGCTGTATCTGGCTTGCAGAATTTCCCCTAATAATGTTATTTCTGATGATCAGGATCGAGCTGTAACACAAAACGCCGCCAGTACCGGTTGAAGATGAATTGTTCAAAATAGTATTATTCTCTATCAATCTGGTTGTTCCGGGAGAAGTACCAAGTATCCAAAGGGCACCGCCACCGCCATACGAAGTTGCGCCTGTATTCTGGATTACAACATTGTTTCGGAATGAAATACCGCAATAATTCAAAACCACCCCGGGTCCGTACAAGCCTTTGTTCAGCATAATAATATTATTATAAACTTTCGGATTACTGTCACCCATTCTAATACCGCCGCCGCCCGCGCTTACAGCGCCTGTAATATTTATTGCTTCGTTATTTTTTATTATGTTATTCTGGATGTATGGTGAGGAATATTGAATAAGTATACCTCCACCTTCTCTGTACCTGTTTCCGGGTGCGTGTTCATCATCCCAAAGTGTTCCTTTGCCGCCCGTTATGGTAAATCCCTGCAATACCGCCGTGGAATCCTCATGGTTGGCAATTATTACACAGCTTGCTGTATCTATGTGGCTTGGTGTGCTTCCGTTTATAATTGTAGAATTGATAACTTGCGGATTACCTGATTGAAAATAGGTACTTGTAACAACAATATTTTTTCCCCTGAAATTAATGTTTTCAAAGTAAGTTCCGGGTGCTACCAAAACAGTATCGCCGTTTATTGCTGCATTAATTGCTGCCTGTATAGTTGTGTATTGTGCAGGAACATTCCTGATCTCAGAATTTATACTGAAAATTGTTAAAACGAGGGCTGATAATATTAGAAGATATTTGCTCATTAGTATATTTAGTTTGTAAAATTGAATATTTCTCTGAATTCTTTGTGATCCAGCATTTCTCTGAGTGATATTACAAAGTCCGGCGGTTCCTGGAACGGGCTATCCCTGAATATTCTGTTCGTACTTTCATCCAGCAATTCATCAAATCTTTCCGCACGGCCTTCGGCAGTTGATTCTACTGAATGTACATAGTTTATGTTAAACAGCAGTTTATCCGGATTAACATAACCGCTATCTATAAGAGCTTTCGTTTTCTTCGCGCAGCTGCATGGATTCTTCTTATCCATCAGGCCGCACCTGTTATGCATGAAATTGAAAAGCTGCTTGCGCGCCCGCGAGAGTTTCTGCCTGAAGTTATCGCGGGTAGTATCCATAATTTCGGCTCCAATTTTATCGCTTACCTGGAATATACCGCCAAGAATAAAAACCAGCCTTTGTTCCCTATCCAGGCATAACAGCATACCGGACATACAGCTCACTTTCACCTCGTTAACCAGCGTATTCATTTCAACTTTATAATTTTCCTGTGATGGCAATTCCCCATCAGGAACATTTTCAATTATCCTCCAGTACTCATCAAAGTTATCAGAATGCTTCTTTTCACCTAATGATTTCTTCATATTCAGAACCTGATTAACAACTATCCTGTAAGCCCAGGTCCTGAAAGCGCTTTCTTTCCTGAAAGATGAGAGTTTAGTAATGATCTTGATAAGTACTTCCTGGGTAATATCTTCTGCTTCCTGCGGATAGAATACCATTCTTAAAGCAATGTTATATATCCATGCCTGGTGCCGGTAAATAAGCTTTTCAAGCGCCTGTTTACTGCCCGCCAGGGCAAGATCTATCAACTGTTCATCTTTTTCATCAGTCGAAATTTTTTCGATAAACGGATTTTCTGTCATATTATATTAGATGTTTTAAAAGGGCAGAGTGTGACAACATATTTCAATCAGTAAGCAATTGATTTTACTTGATATATGAAAATTACTTGCTGCTGTATTTTCTTCTGGTCTTCACCTTTTCAAGCTGCCTTTCAATTACGGCAGTTGCAAGCAATGATGCGATCTCTTCTTTAGAGGGATTATTAAATATCTCATCAGTCCTTTTCTGACCCACATCTATCCTGTAGAGAATAAAAATCAGTTTCTCAACATTTTTCTCGAGCAGTTCATGTATTCTTTCAGTAAGTACTCTGTGAATCTCTTCGAAAGACAACACATTACCTGAAGCAAGCTCAAAATTGGTGGAAATTATGCTGTAAACTTCACTTGGTTCGCTGTATTCATTTTCATTTTGCATATTATATATTACTGTAATTTTAACGCTTCAAAGAATGAAACAGAATTATCAATTATTTCATAACTTACTTCTATCGGGTTACAGCAGATCTCACAATCTTCAACATATTTCTGGCTTTCAACTGAAGTATCAATCAGAAATGAAATTTCTTTCCAGCAATACGGACATGTAAAAAAGTATTCCATCAGATATTAATTATTTCAAGTTTACATTTATGTACATTCCAGTTAAATCCTTCATTCTTAAGGAACTTTCTTGAATTATTAATATGATCAAGCAGTTCCTGCCTTAACCCGTTTTTGACAAGCTCACCAATATATCCAAAAAGTGAATAATCCATTGAACATGAATTATTTTCCTGGCGCATGCCTACTGTGCATTTACTGCACTCCCAGCTGACAAGCTTACAAAGCGGTACGCAAAGCAGCAGTTCATCAAATCCTTCCGGCCAATCCATAGCAAGCCATGCATCATAGTTCCTTCCGCGGGCGGAAATTTCGAGCAGCTCATACCAGCTTTCATCATTCAATGCAATTTCCTCAAGCCCATCGAGCTGCTGAATGGTTAATTCAATTGCTGCCTCTTTTGTTGATCCTTTATTTATCCATTGCTGGTAAATGTTGTTATAATTCAGCAGTTTGTCAAGCATTAACTTTGGTTACTTTCCTTTGAATACTTACATAAATTAAAACCGCTGTCAAAACTAAAACTCCGCTAATGATCAGTGGTGAGGAATACTCTTCCGCAGAAAAATCACTTGAAACAAACGGCAACCCGCCTGCTGCTATTGCCAGCCCGAATGAAAGTCCCGCCGATGTTGCCGGAAGTTTTTTCATATTCCTGTACAACGCGGTAACCATAACGGGAGTGACAGATTGCAGTAATGCTATTCCAGGCAAAAGGAAGTATATGCTGCTTTCACCCAGTATCAGCAAAGGTACTGCAATTATCAAAGCGGAAAAAGAATACCTTCTCCACCCGATAAGATCACCTGCATATCCGCCAATAATTTTTCCGCCTGCAGCCGAAATTGAAATAAGAATTATATTGGTAATCTCACCCTGCTCAATATGCTGAAATATATTCCAAACCGCTGAGCGCAGTGCAATTGCAAGCAGGAGAACCAGCATTATGAAATCATGTTTTTCAAACTCATTCTCACTCCGGGGAGCGTTATACGGCAAAACCGGAATTTTGAGAGCAAAAATAAATACTGCAAGAGCTGAAAGCAAAGCAATTAAAACAGCAGCCGGGAAAATTTCACTTACAGCAAGGTATCCGCCTATTGCGAGTCCGGCAACCCCGGGAGCTGAAAACAATCCTGCTCCGGAAGATCTATCCGGAGTAGAACAAAGCGCCAATGCTCCCCCGCCAACATGGAATACTGCTGAAGCGAGTCCAGCAAACAACACGGCTGCAAATGGATTTATGAAATACATTATCACAGCAGCAGCCATTAAAAATAGTCCGGTAAGTACGGCAAGTCTGGGGTTTTTCAGTTTATCAGTTAATAGACCCGCCAAAGGCTGCGCTCCAAAAGCCAGTACATTATATAATAATACCATCGAGCCAACTCCATAAATTGAAATGGAATTAGAAAGGCTGCCTAATATCAATCCGGCGGAGCAATCAGAAACCCCGTGTGCCAAACCGAGCGTTACAGGTAGTATTATTTTTCTCATTCACTGAATAAATTAAAATATAAAACTCAACAATGCAGTTATAAGATTTGCAATTAACGCGATCATTACTGCTTTCTGCAAATTAACCTTGAGTAAGATCTTCAAAGGAAAGATCTCAGCTAAAAATACAACAATTTCGATAATTAAGAAATATATATTAAAATTATTATTAAGATCATATGTCAGCGAATATTCTGAATAGAAATAGAATGCGACAGGGTGAGTTAAACAATTGATAATACATGAATATAAAAACAACTTAAAGGGTTTGCTGCGAATGAAAATGTAATATACAACAAACTCAACAGCAATTGTTAACAACAAAGCTGTAAAATAAACCTGCATTTTATTTCTTCATTTTCCTGATGAGAACAATTGAAACAATGGCGATCAATGCAAGTACCGGAATCAGTATTAAAAGGTATGAACTGTATTTTTCTGAAGGAGATACTATATCATCTTTTACGCCGCTTCTGGAATCTTTAGCATCAATAATATTCTTCTGAGAGTCTTTGTAAAGGGTCTTTGTGGACTTAATGATCACTGTATCGGTGTCAATACTTTCAATTCGGAACATCTCCTGCACATATTGATATTTAGCGTCCCTATCTGCAAAAGAACTGCACACAACTTTTAATGATGGTATGAACTTCCCGCTATTAACAAAACTTTTCAATTGATCTTCACGAGCTTTATCATCGCTGATCAAATTCAAAGAATCAAATCTCGCAGCGTCGAAATCTTCATTCTTTACGGCGTATATTACCGGGACTCCGAATTTACAGGAAAGTCCGATACTCTTTCCTGAACTGAGGACACTTCCGAAGATCATAGGAACCCCATTGGAATTGTTAACCGGGTAAGCAATAAAAGTGTAACCGGGGAATGAATCTAAATTGGTTACTTCAAAACTATAAGAAATTTTCTTCTTTCCTTCGGGAAGGAGGTCGGCTTTAACAGCAGAGCCCAAAACAAACAACAGCAGAATTGCGATTATCAGATTGTTCATCTTACCCTCCTTCTTTTCAGGAATAATAATATTTAGTTTACGCTTGCATCGTCAAAGCTCTCAAGCCAGTTATCGATAACGCCCATAAAAGACTTCAGGCATCCGTCTTCAAACGGAGAAATGAGATTCGCAGTATTGACCAATCCCAAAAACGACTGGCTGCCGCCTGCTTTGCAGAGCCTTAAATAATCTTCAAGCGCTTCTTCCCTGTTCTCATTGGATTTTTTCCAGAACTGGAATGCGCAGATCTGTGCCAGGCAGTAATCTATGTAGTAAAACGGACTCATGTAAATATGCCTCTGCTGCTGCCACCTGCCGCCTTTTTCAAGGAATTCGTTATTATCATAATCTATATAAGGAAGATATTTCTTTTCTATGTCAAGCCATGCCTGTTTTCTTTCAGCTGGAGTTGCCTCCGGATTATCATATACCCAGTGCTGGAATTCATCCACTGAGACTCCATACGGAATAAAAATAACCGAGCCTTTTAAATGCGAGTACTTGAATTTATCGGTTTGGTCCTTAAAGAAACAGTTCATCCATGGCCAAGTTAAAAATTCCATGCTCATAGAATGTATTTCACACGCTTCTGAAGTTGGGAAGAAATATTCCGGAATTTCAAAATTGCGGCTGGAATATGCCTGGAAGGCATGTCCAGCTTCATGCGTCAAAACTTCTATATCACCCATTGTTCCGTTGAAGTTTGAAAATATGAAAGGTGATTTATACTTTTCTATGAATGTACAGTAACCGCCGGTATCTTTGCCCTTTTTGTTCACAAGGTCCATCATTTCATTATCAAGCATGAAATTAAAGAACTCGTTTGTCTCCGGCGAAAGCTCCGAATACATATTTTTTGCGCAGCTTACTATCCAGTCAGGGGAGCCGTGCGGCTTGGCGTTGCCGGATTTGTAATCAAGCGGCTGATCGTAATACTTGAATGATTCCAGCCCAAGCCTTTTCTGCTGTTTCTGTTTCAGCTTAACTGCTATCGGGACGATTGTTTCAAGTACCTGGTCGCGAAAGTTCTTAACCATCTCGGAATTGTAATCAGTCCTGCCCATCCTGTCATAACCCATCTGAACAAAATTCTTATAGCCAAGTTTTTTTGCCATCCTTGCCCTGATCTTCACAAGTTCATCATACAACCTGTCAAACTCCTGTTCGTTTTCCGCAAAGAATTTCCATTTGGCTTCGTTCGCAGACTTCCTGAGCTCTCTGTCAGTTGATTCCATATACGGAATCAAACCCTGGAGGTTCTTTTCTTCGCCGTCAAAAAATATTTTTGCAGATGCCAGAAGTTTGGAGTAATCTGTTCTTAATTCATTTTCTTTCTTAAGATCTTCAATAATCTCAGGCGAAAAGGTCCTTAAAGTAACTTCGGCAACGTCAAACAACTGCTTTCCCCATTTCTTTTCAAGTTCGGGGCGGAATTTTGAGTTGACAATTGCTGTATAATATTTATGAACAAGTCCGTCAAAAACAGGTGAATTTGCATCATAAAAATTCTGTTCCTCTTCAAACTCTTTATCGTTGGTATCAATTGAGTATTTTATGCTTGCAATAGTACCAAGTGTCTGGAATTCCATTCTGAGGTCATTGATATTCCTTATAAGCGCATCCTGTTCATCAAAGCTTTCCGCTTTCTGAAATAAATTCACCAGGTGCTCAAATTTTTCTGATATAATTGAAACGTTCGGGCGTTTGTATTCTATTTCGCTGAATTTCATTTGTTTTGTTTAGTATTAATTTTTTACAAAATAATAATTCCGTAATTTAATAAAGTTTACATTTAATTTATACAGAAAAGTTAAGATTTTTGGTAGTATGTTCGGTTAATGTTAAGCCTTACCCCCGGATTGCCTTTTCTGAGCAGAAAGCACGGACTTCCTTAACCTGATATTCTTTGGCGTAACTTCAACTATTTCATCATCATTTATGAACTCGATCGCTTTTTCCAATGTCATAGGTGCCACCGGTGTAAGGATAATACTCTCATCCTTACTTGATGCACGCATATTGGAAAGCTTTTTAGGTTTGGTGGCGTTCACATTCAGGTCATTATCCCTGTTATGCTCGCCAACTATCATACCTTCGTAAACCGCTTCGCCGGGTGAGCAGAACAGCGTTCCGCGGGGTTCAAGGTTAAACAGCGCATAACCCGTGGTTTCGCCCTGCCTGTCCGATATGAGCGAACCTGTGGTTCTGATCGGGAAATCACCGCGGTATTCTTCGTAGCTTTCAAGGTATGAGTTCATTATACCTGTACCTTTGGTATCTGTCAGGAATTCATTCCTGTAACCAATCAAACCGCGTGAGGGAATTGTGAACTCAAGCCTTACCCTGCCTGTTCCGTGGTTAACCAGGTTCACCATTCTGCCTTTGCGCTGCGAAAGTTTATCGGTAACAACACCAACAAAACTTTCTTCGCAATCAATGAATAAATGTTCAATAGGTTCAACTTTCCTGCCATCTTTTTCCTTGTAAATAACATGGGGTCTGCCCACTGACATTTCGTAGCCTTCCCTGCGAAGTGTTTCTATAAGAATAACCATCTGGAACTCACCTCTGCCCTTTACTATAAAAGTATCGGAATTTTCGGTTTCTTCAACTTTAAGTGCAACATTGCGAAGTGTTTCTTTTATCAGCCTTTCTTTAAGCTTGGCTGATTGAACATACTTACCATCTTTACCTGAAAATGGCGAAGTGTTGATACCGAAAACCATTGAAATCGTCGGCTCATCAACCATTATTCTTTTTAATGGTTTCGGATTATCTTTGCTGCAAATTGTATCGCCAATGTGAACATCTTCAATTCCGGAAAGAATAGCAATTTCGCCCGGTTCAGCGTTTTCCACTTCTTTAAGTTTCAAACCTTCATACACCTGCAGTTTGGTTATTTTAAGCGGTTTCTGCTTACCATCATCACCTATGCATACCAATGAGTCATTCATGTGCGCATTTCCGTTTGCAACCCTGCCAATAGCAAGCCTGCCTATGTAATCAGAGTAATCAAGATCAGAAACAAGTATCTGCAGAGGCTCATTTTCATCGTGAACCGGACCGGGAATGACTTCAATGATCTTATCAAACAGCGGCGCAAGATCAGTTCCTTTGCCATCAAGCGTGGTTTGAGCAATACCCTCTCTGCCAATAGCGTAGAGTATGGGGAATTCGATCTGCTCTTCGGTCGCATCAAGATCCATGAACAGATTATAGATCTCATCAAGCACTTCTTTTGCGCGGGCGTCTTTTCTGTCGATCTTATTAATCAGAACAATTATTTTTTTATCTGAAGTTAACGCTTTTTTTAATACAAACCTTGTCTGTGGCAGCGGTCCTTCGGAAGCATCAACAAGCAGAATTGCGCCATCAACCATCATTAACGCGCGTTCAACTTCGCCGCCAAAATCCGCGTGACCCGGTGTATCAAGTATATTGATCTTAACGCCATTCCATAATACCGAGCAATTCTTAGCCGATATTGTAATGCCGCGTTCGCGCTCAAGGTCCATATTATCCATTACCCTGTCGGCTACTTCCTGGTTTTCGCGGAACATACCGCTTTGCCTGAACATGTGATCTACCAGTGTGGTTTTACCATGATCAACGTGAGCTATTATAGCAATATTACGTATCTTTTCATTGTGAACAAGTTTCTTCAAGTTATTTCCTGTTTCTTTGTTTAAATGTAAATTTTTGAGTGATATTTGTGTCTAAATTGGGGAATTTCAGGTAAGAAAATCTATAATTTTTGACTTACGAAGATACTAATAAATTTTGTAAAAATACAGCCAAAAATCCCATTATTTCACTGTTTTTAGACTATTCCCTTGACATTTCAAAATTAACACATTATATTTATATAAGTGCTTATATATATTAATTACTAAATATGGAATTTTTAAAACAATTGGGTGAAGTTGCATTCGGAACAAGATTAAGATTACTCACTGACCGGTTCATCCAGGACGGGGCTAAGATATATCAGAAGCAGAGTATTGACTTTGAACCACGGTGGTTCACTATGTTCTATCTTCTGAGCCAGAGATCTCCCCTGACAATTACTGAAATTACTGCTGAACTTGGTTACACTCAGCCGGCTGTTACGCAGATCGCAAATATCCTGGTTAAAAAAGGACTGGTAAAAGTAATTAAGGATAAGACTGATACACGCAAGAGACTACTTGCGCTATCACCCAAAGGGCTTGATATGATCAGCGAGCTAAAGCCAATTTGGCGGGGATTCGAAAACGCGGTAAAAGATCTTTTTACCGAAACAGGTTTTGACATGATGTACATAATCAGCAAGCTTGAAAACGCGCTTGATGAAAAAGATATGTATCACAGGATAAGCGAAAAGATAAAACAGGAGCAGTTTGATAGAATTGAAATTCTGGCGTACAAACCCGAATATAAAGATAAATTCAGAGAACTGAATTATGAATGGCTGAATAAATATTTTACAATTGAAAATGAAGATAAAGTACTTCTCCTGAATCCGGAAGAAGAGATACTTGCAAGAGGCGGGGAAATTATTTTTGCTTTATATAAAGGAGATGTTGTTGGCACTGCAGCTCTTTTGAAGTACAGTGAGAGCGAATATGAACTTGCTAAAATGGCAGTAACCGAAAAAGTCCAGGGCAAACAAATTGGTAAAAAGCTTGCCGAAGAGATCATAAGAGTTGCCAAAGAAAAGAATGCCAAAATTCTATTCCTTGAGACAAATGTTAAACTTATCGCCGCAATGAAGTTATATAAAAAACTTGGTTTTGTATTGACAGAAAATCATAATTCCAAGTATGCCCGTTCAACTATCAAAATGGAATTAAAACTGGGTTAAAATTGCAACCTTATCTTTATTTGAAACGTCATATTATTATAAAATTATACATAAGGAGTTATATAAATGCTTAAATTAAAGATATTCATCCTATTTATCGGATTCATGATAGCTGCAAAGATATCATTTGCACAGCAGGAGCCAGTCAATTTTACTTTTGATTCTAAAGTAAAGCAGCAGACCGTTAAAAAGATATCTAATCTGCTGGATGAGAATTACATCTTCCCCGATCTTGCAAAGAAAATGGGCGACCTCATCAAACAAAATCTTGCCGCAGGCAATTACGATGGCATTGATGACCCGATGAAGTTTGCCGAAACATTAACTGCCGATCTGCAGTCAGTAAGCAATGATAAACACATACGTGTTAGATTTTCACCCGAGGACGCGAAGCGGCTTATGGAGCAGGAAAAAAAGGGCAGTGATCCGGATGATGAAAAACACTGGAATGAAATGATGAAGAAGGAAAACTACGGATTCAAAAAAGTGGAAAGACTGCCGGGCAACATCGGTTACGTTGATTTCAGGAATTTCGCTTCACCTGATTATTCAAAAGAGACAGTTGCATCAGTTATGAAATTCCTTGAAAACACTGATGCAATAATATTTGACCTGCGAATGAATGGCGGCGGCGACCCTGCGGGAGTTCAGTTAATTTGCAGTTACCTTTTTACAGAAACACCTGTTCATTTAAATGACCTGTATTACAGGCCCACTGATGAAACCAAGGAATATTGGACGCTGCGCAAAATCGACGGCAAAAGATTGCCTGATGTGCCGGTTTATGTACTCACCAGCAAGTTCACATTTTCGGGCGCAGAAGAATTTTCTTATAACTTAAAGAACCTTAAGCGCGCAACAATCGTTGGCGAAACAACCGGCGGAGGCGCGCACCCGGGCGGAGTTAGGGCAATAAATGAAGGGTTTGCCATCTTTGTGCCCAATGGCAGAGCGATAAGTCCGATAACTAAAACAAACTGGGAAGGTGTTGGTGTAGCCCCCGATGTAAACATAAAATCAGAGCTTGCGCTTGAGAAGGCGCAGATACTTGCACTCGAAAAGCTTGCGGAAAAGTCAAAGGATGAACAGCAGACAAACACTTACAGGTGGATGGTTGAATCATTGAACGCCGTATTAAACGCTCCCACAGTAGATGAAACTACATTAAAGAATTACGCGGGCACTTACGACGACAGGACCATCACGTACGAAGGCGGCAGACTGTATTACCAGCGCAAAGGCAGGCAGAAATATGCGATGACACCAATGACCGAAGATACATTCATGTTCAAAGATCTTGAATACTTCAGGATAAAATTTGTGAAAGATGCGCTTGGTGTTGTATATGAGGTAAACGGTTTGTACGATGATGGGAATCAGGATAGATCAAAGAGGACGAATTGATTAGATAATGTTGTTGGTGGCAACACCAACAACGGGGTAAGTTCGTGTCGGGTCGCAGGACCCGACACCACCGGAACAATTAAAAAGGTAGGTCAATGACCTGCCTTTTTCCATATTTTAGTCAATGTTTGTAACAAATTATTTTTATAATATTGTATTCTAGTTTCTAACTTAAAAATAATTAATACTTCTACGTCCTTATAAAATCTTATCTTTAAATAAAAATGATCTTTTATAATACCATAATGGTAAAAAAATATATCTGGATTATGACAATTTCCTTCAAAAATTAAGTTACTGTTTATCAATCTCTTAAAATGATAGAGCGCTACTTGATATTTATAGTGTTCTTTGGGTGTGTATGGTGCAAAGAAATAATACATCCTACCAATTGCAATCTTTTCATAATGAAAATAATATAAACCCTTGGATATTTTCTCAAAATATAAATCTAGTTTTTTCTTCTCGACATTCATATCAATAATTTGAGATGAGCCCAATTTATAAAATATGGCCTCTTCAATAAGACTATTAGCAAAATGCTTGCTTTGTGGTCTATTCAATCCCTTTTGAGTTTTCGCAATAAACAAATCATAAGCAATTTTGCTACTGGAATTTCCTTGTATATAGATTTTTACTCGATCATCAATCAAATGATAATCTTCATTATGCTTTTTACACGAAGGAACTGTGATTAATTGATTCCGCATGTTTGACGGAAATAGATTTTGGGGTGGGACATGGTCTACCGAAGTTGCTTTTCTACCACAAAAATAGCACAAACTATTATTTACCATTTTGAACTGTATTTTTTACTATTACTTTTACCAAAATGTCAAAAAATAATTCGCCCAGCAGTATTCTTTATAAACTCGATACCTGGTTATATCTGAACAGTATTACTAAATTCAGGTAACGTTTTTTCAAAATGGAATATCACATCTTTAGTAATACTAATTGCATCTCTTGTTGATTCAAAATCAATTTCTCTAAAACCTTCATGAACAATTTTATTTCTCAACCTATATAAATCCTCTTTCCACTCTAAATACAAATTGCTATTAATAAAATTATTATACAATTCCCCTCTTAAATTCTTGTAGTTGGCTATATGTCCATCCAAAATTTTTAATCTTTTATGAAACATGTTATCTTGAAAGAAATTAGCAATTTGTTCAAGGCTTAAGCCTTCCCTTTTAAAAAAAGTTGTCAATAGTTGTGATGTATATGATTCAAAAGCACTTTGAGCCTCAATTATTGCTATATGAAAATTTCTAAATTTTAGTTGTCTTTGAGCTTCCAATATCAAATCATAAAAAAGTGGTAATTCGTATTCTCCAAGGATACTATTAGCAAATATTTGAAGATATTCTTGATCGAGCATTGAACCCGGATACAAATCTTCAATAGAATTTGTTTGAAGTTGAATTCCTCTATCCTCTCCTATTTGACTACTAAATATAACATCCTTAAGCCATAAAATCTCATTAACATCCTGATCTTTTGCAGTTTCTTTAATTTTCCCGATGCCCCAATCAACATAATAGAGGTTTAATTCTTTATCAATTTTAGTTATAAATGGATCCTGAGTTACTAGTTTATAAATTTTAAGGAAGTGATTTAGATTCGCAAACAGCCTTTTTTTAATGTCCTCTGATTTTGGATTTTCGTTTAAGACATAAATAAACATAGTTATCTCAGTATAGGCTTGTAATTGAGTAAAGCCTCCATTTTCCTGGATTCTTGTTTCCAATGTAGTAATTTGTTTATCATTATAATCACTTACTACTTTATAATCATATCCCAAAATCTTACGTGTTGTTAATTCGTGTATTTGTGGATCATCCAATAATTCTTGTTCTTCAGCTAATTTAGTTTTCTTATTAAATATTTTCTCTCCAAGTCTTTGCAAAGGAATTATAACACAAATCTTATGCTTTTCATCATATGACAAAAATCTATTTGATGGCAATCTTAAATAAAATGGTAAATCAAATTTAGCTGAAACAACAAAATGTTTTTTCATAGTTTTAGATTATTCTTTTACTTCTCCTCTTTTTTTGTAAATTGTCAGTTTCTTCCATTCCTTTCGTCAAGCTGGGCTTTTTTACTGCTTATGTTAGCTGCGAAAGCCGGCGCAATAAGCCAAGGTTTACCATGCCTGTTGATTATTTGATCCTAAATATATTTTGTATCCATTTATATCCAATTAAATCATTTAGTTTTGAACCCTCAAAAAAGTATATGGGATAATTATTTTTTTTGAATAAACTTTCAAAATCATTTATTATTGAATAATCCATAAAATCAGTAAAGCCTATAACTACAGTTGTCGAAAGATAACTGAATATAAAAACATAATTTCCATATGTTTTAACTTCGTAGGAATATTCAAGTTCTTTTCCTATTTTTCTGAGATTTAAATCATTTTTGATAGATTTATCCGGATCAAATATTGGTACAACCAAAATACGCCAAAAATGTTTTTCAAAAACTAAGTTCTTTCTAATTAAAATTGCTGCTGCATTCTTACATAAAACACTTATTGCAATATCACCTGCTTTTTCAAACTGATTACTTGGTTTGTTTTCGTTGAAAACTTTGCCGCTTGAAATCTCACTATAATCCTTTTTCCTCATATCAATAAATCCGAAGAATTTCCTGTCTTCATTATCCAGGAATAAAATATCTTTCTTTTCGAAAAGTACTATTTTTTTCCCTTTGTATTCACCTTTAGGGACATTATTCTTTACATGTAGTAGTTTTAATGCCTTTAATACAACATCTTCCATCTTTGCTTTATTTCCACCCCAAAGTTCATTGCAGTCTTTATGAACTTCAAGTTTTCCATAGTAATCTCTTCCAAGTTGTTTTGGTTGTTCTTTTTCAAAAAACAAACTTGAAACTACATGGTCATTGTTAGCTTCATCAACTTCTTGAATTTCGATCCCACATAAATAACATATTTTTTTTTGATTATTCATTATACACCAAATATCATCTCTTTTCCTTCCCTATCTGCTTACCAAGCTGAGAGATCTTCTTCCATTTTTTCTTTTCTTCAAGCTGCGCTTTTTTATCCTGCTTGCGCTCAAAATAGCTTACTTCGCTCAAAAGCTTTTTGTAGCTTCTGAATCTACCCTCATCAAGCTCACCTCGTTCAATGGCGCCTTTAACGGCGCAGCCGGGCTCGGATTCATGCTTGCAGTCAGAAAATTTGCACTCAATGACCAGTTTCTCAATATCCTCAAACAGTTCGCTCAGACCCTCAGCGCCTTCCCACATCTGTATTTCACGCATACCGGGGGTGTCTATAATGAGTCCCCCGCCCGGCACCAGTGTTAATTCGCGGTGAGTTGTTGTATGCCTGCCCTTATCTTTGTATAGCCCTATTTCTGATACATTCATCTTTTCCCAGTCAAGCATGCTGTTTATCAGGGTTGATTTACCCACACCTGATGAACCTATGACGGCAATTGTTTGGTTACCCTCAAAGTATTTCAGCAGCTCATCAATTCCCGCTTTCTGCAGCGCGCTTACAATGTGTACATCAACCCCCGCGAAGCGCTGCTGAACTTCAATAAGTTTTGCAAAAACATCCTCACACAGGTCAGCTTTGCTTAGCAGTACAACGGGCTTCACATTGTTATCCCATGCCAAAGCCATGTAACGCTCCATACGGCGCATGTTGAGATCCTGGTTCAGCGAGCTGATAATGAACACCGTATCAACATTTGCTGCTACAATTTGTTCTTCTGTGGTTGAGCCTGCCTTCTTGCGGGAAAACTTCGTTTTCCGCGGCAGCACATCGGTAATGAACGCTTTGTTTTCATCCGGCATGTGTTTAAAAACGACCCAGTCACCTACTGCAGGCAGTAAATTGGAATCATCTGTACTGTAAAACAGCTTGCCTGATTTTTCCGCGGTAAGTTCGCCAAATTCGGAATACAGCTCGTAATAATTTCTGTGTTCAACCGCTACTCTTGCGGCAAGCAGACCTTTTGCAGCATATTCAGCAAAATACGCTTCAAAAAAATCATTCCACCCGTATTGTTTTAAATCGTGTTTTTTATTCAATAATTTAGTTTATTTTCTTGCATTTCTGTTGTTGGTGACAACACCAACAACGGGATTAAGTGTATTTATTTCTATCAATATCACAATTTTAAACAGTTTTTAATAAAATCACCTGTTAATTTAAATTCACACCCGTACTTAAAGGGTTTAAAACCGAATTCTTCATTTATCCTGTACATATATGTGTTCCAGGGCATTGTATCAGTTTCGATATTTGTAAAATCACTGTTTTCTTCCAGCAGCTTTAAATACATCTTTGCTTTCAAATATGCGGCAAATCTTTTGCCCCTGTGTGCCCTTGCCACTGCGGTGAATCCCCCGCTATGCCTTATGGTTTCTTTGTTATCCTTATCAACATACAAAGAGCAATACGCGGCAATTTCATTTTTCGGGGTCAAAAGCGCATACATCTGCATCTTTGCACCGGAAAGTTTTTCTGAGTTATCCCTTAGCTTCCAGTCTTCTTTTTCCATGCGTTTTCTATTTTGGTTTACCGGATTTAAGCTCCTGTAGTCTTCCAGAATATCATACATCAAAACAGTAAAGTTATCATAAAGCTCTTCAGGCAGCTCTTCATAAAACACCAGTCTATAGCCGTTTATATCTGTGGTTGTCACAATTTGTTCATAAAATCCGGGATCAATTTCATTCCTGTCGATCTTTGTATTTATCATCTCTTCCTGAATTTCGGCTTCTATGCTCTTTAGGGCGGCAATTTTCCTGCTCTCAAAAGTCCAGTGATACATATCTTTTATGTTATATTTCAGCATATAATCATAAACTTTTCCCAGCATTATCTTCAGAAAATCCGCAGTTATCACATCATGATTAGCTTCGAAATTGAAGCTCGCAGAGCGGCTATCAAGCATGAATCCGACCCAGCCGCGGGGAACATCATTCACAAAAATAGCATACTGTTCAAATGATTTACCTTTATAGGTTGTAAAATACTTGAACCATTCCCTGTTCATTTCTTCAGCAGTACTATCAGGATTGTAGATATCCCTGTAATATTTCCTTCGGACTTCCTGTATCATTTGGAAATACTTTTGCCACCCTTCGGGCGGAAGTTCATTCAGCCTAATCGTTTCAATCTTAATTTCTTGTATTTTCCCCAAGTTTACAGTTCTAATTTATAAACAATTTCACCCTGCTCAAACCTGCCAGTATCTTTAAATCCAAACGATTCATACAGCTTCTTGGCTGTATCATTGCCGGGCACAAAACTTAGGAATATTTCCTTCACAAAATTTCTGCTTTTTATATATTCAATTACTGCCTGCAGTGTTTCCCTGCCGTATCCCTTTCCCTGGAATTCTTCATCTATCATCATTCTAATTATCCAGAGGCTGTTATCTTCATCTTCAATGCCGTACATAGCAAATCCAACGGGTTCCTCACCGGCATATGCGGCAAGGCATACCCATGATGGGTAGAATTTTGATTGCGCTACCGATAGTGCATTAGGCGCAACAAAATCCTGCTGACCGGGTTTTACTTTCAGCGCAGCTATCTTCCTTAGATTTTCTGCGGTTACTTCTTTTAATTCTATTTTCATTTATGATAATTGTTTTAGCAAAAAATAAAGCACAGACAGGAATGTCTGTGCTGCTATTACTTCGTTCATTTTTTCAGAATTAATATCTGGTCACTTGATTTGCTGCTTAATCCTTCACGGTTAAAATTACCGTAAATGTTTTCAATTGTAAATTTTGTACGCCCTATCAGATTTTCCAGCTCGTATCTGAAGTAATACCTGAGCGGTGTTGAAAACGTATCAGTTTTTTCCATGCCGCCTTCTTCCCAGATGAACTTGAATTTCAAATTCATCTGCTGAATTATGTTATCATAACTGACTGATGCGTACCGCTGCAATTTATGCCCCGGCAGGTATTCGCCGTCATGCTCTAATACATTTTCCACCGGTGTGGTAAGCCGTTTAAGATCAGGGTTAAACACATCGAATATCAGCCTGCCGCCGGGCTCGAGTACATTGTAAATTGAATTCAGCGCTCCAAGCTGGTCATCAATTGTCAACAGGTGCTGAAACACCCTGAAAGGTGATATTACAAGCCTGAATGACTTCCCAGTATCAAATCTGCGGATATCATCATTCCATACCCTGTAATGTTCCTTTTTCGGCAGTTTTTCTTTCAGTCTGAGGAGCATATTTTCGCTGTAATCAATACCATAAATATCAGCTCCGCTATTGAATGCGGGAATGAATATCCTCCCTGTACCTACCCCTGCCTCAAGCACCTTGCCTTCGGTTTTCTTTATTTCATCAAGATAGAAATCAGCGCCTGATAATAGATTCGGAAAATTATCATATACCGCGTCATAAAACCTTGTTACCGTTTCGTTGTAGTAATATTCATTTTCCATATGCTGATTCCTTTCTGTTTATACCGGGAATATTTTCTCCAGGTAAATTATTATGTTCAACAAAATATTTAATTGTACCGTGATGTTTTTCCCAGGCATTCCATACACTTTGAGCCCATTTTTCCACTGCCTGTTTGTGTTCATCAAGGTTCTTCGCTCCTGCAACATCAGTAATATTAACAGTCCCTTCAAAATCCGGTACCGGATCGAGCCACACGTACTGCTCTTTGAATTTCGAAATCTTTAGCATTACATCATTAGCCTGCTTACCGTTCAAACCACGCTCAAGCTGTAAATACAGCCTTGTTAAATGTATAAACACTGACTGAATTTCTTTCCTGCCCGGGTTTCCCGGATGCTGTGCAGCGTATGTATCCACAGTAAGTCTGTGAGTCTGCCAAAGCTCATTATATTCCGTGTATTCTTTGGCAAGTACACCGCAGAAAATATCCCAGCAGCCTGCATCAGAACCGATGTATGCATGTTTGGGCCCCGTAATATTTTTGATTACTGCCTTACATCCGCAGCATTTTATCATTTTATTATTATTCATTTCAAATTTACTTTTTAAACTTCCAACACCCGAGTAAGTATTGGGCAACACATTTTATTCAATGCCCCTCCCCTTCGGGGAGGGGTTGGGGTGGGGTCATTAAGCCGCATTTATTACTTCTTTTTCTCTTTGCTCCCTAAGCTGCCTTGTATAAAGTCTGTAGTACACGCCCTGCTTTTTCATTAACTCATAGTGACTCCCGTCTTCAACTATCCGTCCGCGGTTTATAACAAGGATCCTGTCACAATGTTTTATTGTAGAAAGCCTGTGGGCTATTACAATTGAAGTTCGTCCTTCCATGATGCCAGAAATCCCGCGCTGTATCTTGGCTTCGGTGATAGTATCAATTGATGATGTTGCTTCATCCATAATGAATATCCTGGGATCAGCAAGCACTGCGCGCGCGAATGATATCAATTGCTTCTCACCCATTGAAAGATGCTCGCCGCCTTCTCCAACCTGTTCATCAAGCCTTTCGATAAAATCCTCAGCGCCAACTACCTTTAATGCGTTCATTATCTCAATATCAGTTGCTTCATCCCTGCCGTACTTGATGTTTTCTTTAACAGTCCCGCTGAATAAATGCGGTGTCTGCAGTACAACGCCAAGCTGACTTCTTAAGCTTTGCATAGTTCTATCTTTGTAATCTACGCCGTCTATCTTAAGTACACCGCCTGTCGGTTCATAAAACCTGCAGATAAGGTTTATTATTGTTGATTTGCCGCCGCCGGTTTCGCCAACCAGCGCAACGGATGTACCTTCTTCTATGTGCAGGTTCAGATCTTTCAGCACTGTTTTGCCTTCATCATAATGGAAGGAAACATTTTCAAACACTATATCGCCGTATATCCTGCCGTATCTACCTGCGCCGGGTTTATCGGTTATCATAGCTTTGGTATCTATGAGAGAAAATATCCTCTCACCCGCTGATATGCTGTTCTGCGCCTGTGAATAGAACCGTGAAATATCAAGTATCGGCTCAAATATCATAGTAGCGTAACCAAAGAATGCCGCAAGTGTACCTACTGTTATTGCTGCGGGAATTACAATTGCCATTGAACCGCCGTAATATATCACAAAAGCTGCGGCAACCGAGCCGCCGAAAATTATCAGCGGCATAAATATCGCCTGGTAATAGGCCGCTTTGTATGATGATACTTTCATCTTTTCGCTGAGCGATTTAAAATCATCACTAACGCGCTCTTCCTGAACAAGGCTCTTGTTTACTTCAACACCATTGATATGTTCGTTGAACCTTGCCGTCATTTCGCTGTTATATTTTCTAGCTTCGCGGGAATACTTTAGTATAAGCATTCTGAGCTTGAAAGATATCAGCGTCAACACCGGTATCGTCAAAGTAACTATCAATGCAAGCTTCCAGTTATAGATGAACATTGATGTTACGCAGAAGATTATCATTCCCCCGCCCCAAACGACTTCGATCATTGACCATGAAATAAGTTCGGTTACTTTCGCAGTATCACTTGATATTCTTGAGAGCAGCCAGCCTACCGCGGATTTATCAAAGAATGAAAATGATAATTCCTGCAATTTTATAAATAGCTCCTGGCGGATATCATACATTACGTATTCCTGTATTCTCCCTGCAAAGTTGATGAAGCAGAACACTCCAATTGAAAGCGTTATCCCAAGACCAAGGAATATGAGTCCGTAATTCCTGACCTGGTCAGCATCGATCGGCTGCAATACGCCGGTAGTTCTGTAGTGTTCAACTGCAGGCACTATAACCTTATCAAGCAGGCTAAGCCAAACAAGCGGGTAAACCGCTTCAACCAGCGCTACAAGCAGTACGAATCCCGTAAAGCCCGCAACCCACTTAGGATATCGGAAGCTGTACTTTAGCAACCTTCGCAGGAAGGGCCAAAGCGAGCCTTTTGTTTTAAATTGTTTATCGTTTAGTTTTGACATTGTTATACTTTTAAAAAATCATTTTTATTGTTAATCAATTGGGACTACTTCCTTCGCTTCGCTCAGTAAGTCAGGAAAGTCCCTGTTTTTTTGAGATCCTAACCACGGGTTAAAACCATCCGCATAGCGGGACAAGATGCGGCTAATAAATTTTAATTCTAACTGAGTTGCCACGAGCTTTAGCTCGTGGAACAAAAACATGAAGCTATCGGCGGCTTTAGCCGCAATTGGGACTAAAGTCCCTATTTCCTTGGGAAATCTTTACCACGGGATAAATCCCGTGGCTAATCATATTTTAATCATGTTAATAAACCAATTTTACGTCCTATTTTTGCCTTTTCACTTTTGCTTTTTGCTTTATCAATATCATCATTTATTTCATCTTCTATCGAAACCTGAATATCGAATATTTTCTTATAGAACCCATTGTTTTCAATCAGCTCTTCATGGGTACCCTGCTCAATAACCCTGCCTTTATCAAGCACAATTATCCTGTCACAATCCTGCACGGATGTTATCCTGTGCGCAATAACAATTGTAGTTTTGCTTGCAGTTACGCCGCGAAGCGCCTTTTGAATTTCGAACTCGGTTTCAGTATCAACAGCTGAAGTTGAGTCATCAAGCACAAGTATATCGGGATTCTTAAGCAGCGTTCTTGCAAGCGTTACACGCTGTTTCTGTCCCCCGGAGAGCGTTACACCCTTTTCTCCGATTATAGTATCGTATGAATTCGGGAAGTTATCGCTTATGATATCGTGTATGCTTGCCACCTTGGCTGATTCAACGATCTCCTCAATATGCGTATCCGGATTTGAGTAAGCTATGTTTTCCTTTATCGAAGTTGAAAACAAAAACGCTCTTTGCAATACTACGCCGATCTTACTCCGCAAAAACGGACGGGAGTATTCATTGATATCGCGCCCGTCAATTTTTATCATACCTTTATCAGGCTCATAGAATTTCATCAGGAGTGAAATTATTGTTGATTTTCCTGCACCCGTGGGTCCAAGCAGCGCAACTTTTTCGCCCGGTTCAATCTTCATCGTTACACCGTTCAATATGTTCTCTTCTTCATCTTCGTATCTGAAGAAAACGTTATCAAATTCTATTGAACCTTTCAGGTCCTTGCCATCGTTGTTGAATCCAGTGTAATCTTCGCGGGGATGCTCTAGTATTGAGTATATTCTTTCTATCGCAACGCGCGTCATACCCATTTCGCTGACAAGCTGCGCAAGTCTGCGCATTGGCCATGTAACGTATGATGCATATGTAAAGAACGCTGTGAATTCACCAATTGTTATACGTCCATCAAGCACGAAATATGAACCGGCAAAAAGTGATATCGCAAGCTGTGTATAAACCAGTACATCGCTTCCGGGCCAGTAGATTGAGTGCAGCCTGAGTAGCTTCATTCCCCATTTGCGTTTTTCTTCGTTCTGCCTGGTGAATTTTTCTATTTCGTAGTTTTCCTTCGCAAATGCTTTTACCACACGAATACCGCTCAGATTTTCCTGTACCATTGCGGTAAGTTTATCCTGCTCGGCTTCATGTTTCGTCCATATCTCCCCTTCTTTCCTGAAGAAGAAAAATGAAGCGGTTATCATAATCGGGAAAAGCATTATTGCGATAAATGCATATGTTGTGTTCACCATGTACATCATTATGAAAGCGCCTAAAAATATTGTCGCAAGCCTTATTGATTCCGTTACCTGCATGGTTGCGAACTTGCGAACAGTTTCAACATCACCCGTACAGCGCTGGATAAGCTCACCCGTTGGTGTTTTGCCGAAGTACTTCATCGGCAGGTGCTGCAGGTGGCTGAATAAGCGGTCACGCAGCTTCTTCATAGCTTTTTCTGTTGATGCGGCGGATATTGTACTGGATGATAGCATTGTTACACCTCTTAACAGCGCTATTGAAAGGAATATCACACCCAGGTATATCAATATCATTCCTGAATTTTCAATTTTCAGCTCAGGCAGCAACCAATAGAAGAAATTTGTAATATGATCATCTGCAGTTACTGTGTTACCTTTGCCTGTTACAAAAAATGCAATGATCTTATCAACAGTCATTTGCAGTATTTTGGGCTCAAGTAAGCGGAACCCAACTGATACTATGAGCAGCAGCGAAGCTGCGATGTACTCATACTTCCATTTTCCTAAAATTTCGAATAACTTCTTTAGACTTTTCATTTTAAAATTTCGTTTTAAACTTCTCTTATTTTACGAGACTGCCAGAGGCAGTCGCGGCAAACTTTTAAAATTTTACTTTTTGCGAGGGTGCTTCAGCACCCGCGGCAATCTCTTTTTTTAATTATGGGATTGCTTCAGGTACTAAAGTACCTTCGCAAAGTTTGAATCAGTACAAAAAAAAACCGCGAGTCTTTAGTTATGACCCGCGGTTTGCTTAAACTTTTGTATTTTATGAGGTTTTATCCTAAAGACCTCCGTTTATCGCTAACCAGCGGGCATAAAATGTCCACAAAGAGCACTGTAGTTGGTGCTGTATTCTGGATCATATATATTTTAATGCCGTTTTTCATTTTATTCTTGTTTAATTTTAGAGTCCTTTTACAAGCTCTGGTTAGTTATAAATATTTGTGAGTTAATATTTAGTGCTAAATTCTGTTATTACAAAACTAATAATTTTTTAAATGAGTGTCAAGAAATAATTTAATAATATTTTACAAAATGTTATTTATGAAGTTTAATCAAAGAAAAAATTATTTTAAGAGAACCATTTTTTTCACATCTGAATAACTTCCGGCCGTAAGCCTGT
Organism: uncultured Ignavibacteria bacterium; assembly: GCA_937873695.1. GTDB lineage: Bacteria > Bacteroidota > Ignavibacteria > Tepidaquicellales > OLB5 > OLB5. The sequence continues at coordinate 205,936 of CALMYL010000017.1, read as the reverse complement.
AATAATATACACCGCTTGGCAGATCTGATGCGTCAAAATCCATTTCATAGCTTCCGGTTATGTATTCACCGTTATACAGTATTTTAATTTCTCTGCCCGTTACATCAAAGATTACTAGCTGTACATTTTTTCCGGATATATTACCTTCTGGCAGCTCAAACTTAATCTTTGTTACCGGATTAAACGGATTTGGATAATTTTGATACAACCTGAAGTTTTCCGGGATTTCGGTGTTACTATGTACAATTCCGATAACCTGAGAACACGGATCTTTAATATCAGTTATCACTATCCGTTCAGAGCTGATATAACCACCTGCACCGTATGGGACATATACATAAAAGGTATCGGCAGAAGTTATTTCAATGGTTCTGGTAATTTCTCCGGTTGACCATAAATATGAGCTGTGCCCTTCAGGGGCTTCAAGGAAATGTTTACCGCCGGATACACTGCAGTTCAAAGGTGGTCTCTGCAAAGTAAAGGGAAGTTCGGGATAATTAAATGTTCTGTATGATGTCATACTGTCTGAGGAGCTTACTTCCATTACAATATTTCCGTTTGGTTTAACTACGCTGAAAGTTGAATTGCCGCCCGAGAGTTTTCCCCAGTCAATAACGGTATTGCCGTTTGCGAGTCTTTGCATGCCGCCTGTGAATCTGCTGTATATATTATTGCCGTAAGTATAGCTCCAAACAAGATTTGCAGTAAGGTTAGTTTCGTTCAACTGGTATTCGAGTGCTCTTGCGGGATGAATTGGATTTAAGTTATAGCCGTTATCAAACAGAGTAATATTCCCGTTCGATATTCTGCGGATATCGTGCTGACCCCAGAATCCGGAATACGGGTCGCTGCTGAAAGTGAACTGATTACGCTTCCCACCCAGACGCCACATAATGGCTCCGGTTTGCCTGTTAATCTTTGTAATTTCATTGAAGTGACGTGATGAGAGAAGTATATTCCCGTCGGTATCTCTATCAAGTGCGTTGCTGTGGGTCCAGTCAACCAGCGTGGGTGAAAATAGCCATTCTTCAGTGACATCGCTGAAATCAAAATGTTCGGATGCTTTCCACGTGAATACCGCATTGTTGTTATCATCCAGTTCCTGAACAATTACACTAAGCACTGTGGCAGCGCTGCTGCCGGGTGAACCGTTTCCGTTGAAATAGTTGTATGAGGATAGATCCATTGTTATTAACTCATATGCCAATACAAGATAATTACCATTTGGCAGAAGCTGTACATCATGCAAGTCGGTGAAAATTCCGCCCGGGCATTTTACAGAATCGATAACGTTGAACATACTATCCAGTATGTGATATCTTGCTCCTGCGTTACTTCCGGTCGGCGCCGCATGAGAGATAGTGCCATCGGGCTGAAGTTTAAAATCGTTTTGTGCCCTGGTATATTTTTTAATAAAGACTATTTGCCCGAACCGGTCGAGTATCATTGAATTGAAATTTTCAGTGGGAGTGTTTTGTTTGAGTCCATGAATAAAATAATAGCCCGTTGTTGCATCAGGGTCATTTATGACAACTGAATATTGCGGTATGACCTGAGCATTTACCGCAACAGGAAGAAGTACAAAGGCAATAAAAATAAAAATTCGTTTAATCATATAGTACAATATAATTAAACGAATTCAGAATCTAAACAGCCTGTAAAACTCTCTGTAGTATATAATAACTACATATTACACTTCAATCTCACCGCTGATCACAGTCACACCTTCGCCAGTCAAGTAAACCCTCTCGCCTTCAATAACTATATCAAGTGTGCCGCCGCGCTCGGATGCCTGGTAAGCTTTGAATGTGTTTTTATTCAGCCTGCCCTGCCAATAGGGAGCCAGTGCGCAGTGGGCTGAACCTGTTACGGGGTCTTCCTGTATGCCTTTTTCAGGCGCGAAGAAGCGTGAAATGAAATCATACCCGGGCATATCAGCCGCTGCTGTTATGATGGTTCCCCACCCGGGAAGCTTAAGCATCACATTAAAATCGGGTTTCAGATTTATGATATCTGATTCACTCTCAAGCTCAATGATATAATTCCATTTTGTCATTCCAACATACTTAGGCTGCACTCCGCCAATTGCATCGATAAGCTCCGGGGGATATTCAATTTTCTTCTGCGGGATTGCGGGGAAATCAAGTGTGATCTTGCCATTATTATATTTTGCTGTAAGCAAACCGCTTCGCGTATTGAAATTTATTGTTTCATCCTTTATGCAAATACCTTCCTGCCATATAATGTGCGAAGAGGCAAGTGTCGCATGCCCGCAGAGATCAACTTCGCTGACAGGTGTCATCCATCTTAGGCTGTAGGTATCGGAATCCTTTTCCTTTAGCACGAATGCGGTTTCAGCCAGATTAAGCTCAAACGCTATGCTCTGCATAAGGCTGGTTGGTATTTCCTCTTTGAGCAGACAAACTGCTGCGGGATTTCCTTTGAAGGGTTCATTAGTAAATGCATCGACTGTGAATATTGGTAATTTCATTTGAATGATGTAATTAAATTATGAGCGGCTTTTATTAGTCTTCAAAGATAAAAGGAAGAGAGAGATAATTCAAGGCAGACCATGATTTACATGATTTACATGATTTACATGATTGCTTTAATATATCGCAGAGTCCTACTGCGGAGAGACTCTGCGAAGACGAAGAACCTGTACAGACGTGCCGCTTCGAAGGAGCCCCTTCGGGGGCTGGCACGTCTCAAAATTTGATAACGTTATTATGCTAAATGGAAAACTAAACTATAACTATTACCAGAGACGCCCCAGCCATACCTTCGGCTTGGCAAGCTGGTGCGTTTGTACAGAAGCAAAAAACAAGCAACAAAAAAGGCACTCTAAATTAGAGTGCCTTTGAAAATACTTGTTAAATCTATGGGATCCTTCTGAACTGCTTTCAGCAGTTTCTCAGGATTGATGATTACTTAGTAAATACCATTTTCTGAACTTCAACCATTTCAGGAGTTTTAATTCTGTAGAAGTAAACGCCTGACGGAAGGTTTGCAGCATTGAATGAAACTGCATGTTCGCCTTCTGACTGGTTTTCATCAACCAAAACTACAACTTCACGGCCTAAACGGTCATAAACTGTAATTTTAACACTGGTTGAATTCTTTAATGTGTATGTAATTTTTGTTTCAGGGTTAAACGGGTTAGGATAGTTCCTTGCGGTGAAATATGACTCACCGTTATTCATATCAGTCTGAGCGGTTTCCTGTTTAAGCTCTTTGCTGTAACGCTCTGAGATCATTGCAACGCCTGTTTCAACCGGGCTTGCAGCAAAATCTTTGCCTGTCTGGAATGAGAACTGGATCCCGATTGCTTCCATCTCAAGGAGTGAGAAATCATCATCTTTGCTTTTTGATACTATCTTGAATTCTGACTGGTTTATGTTGAAATGAGCTTCTTTCCAGCCTGAAAAATTCATGCTGAATGGTTTTGATTCAAGCCTTGCATCAGTCGATTCATCGTACTTGCCGTCATTATTCTTATCGAACAATACCTGGATCGTTACTGTCATATCATTGTTGATACCCTGTAACATAACTGAAAGTATATTATTTTCAGCAACCTGGAGCTTTTCTTCTTTTCTGATTAAGCCTGCGAACGAATTCGGTGTGATCTGCTTGTTTGATGAGGAAATTACGCCGTAGCCGTTTTCGAGGTTATCCTCTTTATGAGAATATTTCATTGAAAGATCGCCGCCGGAATACCAACCGGGCATTGTGTGATCACCAAAGCTATCGATAACGTATAAGTTTGAATTTTGTGCTAGGACTGCTGAAGCGGAAAGCAAAACTGCAAAAACTGTAAAAACAAATCTCGTAATGAATTTAATCATTAAATTACCCCCAATGGTAAATTTTTTGAAAATGTTAATAAATGATAAGTATTACGACCGTAAGAATTACGGGTAAACTACTTAACCAGGGTCATTCTTTTTACAGAAGAATAATCACCGACCTGTAGTTTATAGAGGTAAATGCCTGCGGGAAGATCGTTTGCGTCAAACGTAACTTCATAGTATCCGGCTGTCTGGAAACCATCAACTAAAACCCGCACAGACTGTCCGACAAGGTTAAAAACTGTTAATTTAACGTTGCCATCAGTCTTCAGATCATACGAAAGTTGTGTAGATGGGTTGAATGGATTGGGATAATTTTGATTGAGTTCGAACTTATCAGGATTACCCTTAAGATCCACCAGCTGTTCTTTATTATCGGCGCTCACTTTTAAAGTGCCGAAGACAAAGAATAGGCTTAATAATATTATGTAAACTTTCGTCATTTACCGGTTTTATCTCTAAAATACTTGTACAAAGTTAATTATAAATGTTTTTAATGTCAATACAACCTATACTGTAAACCCGTGATATTAAAAAGTGAGGAAAACGGCACTTTTGGTGCCATTTTCCCCCCAAATAATGCATGATTATTGTATTTTTAATGCTACAATTCGTTCCTGCCCGTTTTTATCAACTACTTTAAGCAGTATCGGGTCACCTGACTTCTTATCGCCGATAACCTCGGTCAAGTCCTTAACATCGTTAATTTTCTTCTTATTTGCCTCAACTATCACCATACCTTCGGCCAAACCGCGTAAAAATGATTCTGACATCCTTTCAACAGAAGTTACCACAACACCGCCTGAAATATTGTACTTTTCCTTAAGTGAAGACGGCGCATCCTGAACAGCCATACCAAGTGAATTTATTGAAGTAGATGAAACTCCTTTGTTGCTTCCTTCATCCTTGTTATTGTTCATAGATGTCTGTTTTTCTTCATCAGCCCTTGGCTTCAGTGTTACATCCTTCTCAATTGTTTTGCCATCACGGAAAACTGTCAACTTGGCAATATCGCCGGGGCGTTTGCTGTTGATAATTACCTGCAGCTCGTTGGAGGCATTAACTTCTTTGCCGTCAACTGAAAGTATTACATCGCCTGCCTGCAAGCCAGCTTCATCGCCGCCGCCGCCTTTTTGAACGCTCTGTACAAGTACGCCTTTGGCTTTATCCAAACCAAGACCCCTTGCCATTGTTTCATCAACTGTCTGTATCTGCACGCCAATGTAACCGCGTACTACTTTACCTGATTTTATCAGTTCCTGTGAAACTGATTTAACAATGTTAACCGGAATAGCGAATCCATATCCCTGGTAATAGCCTGTATTTGTTTTTATAGCGCTGTTGATACCTATTAACTGACCGTTAACATCAACCAATGCGCCGCCGGAGTTACCCGGGTTAATAGCTGCATCTGTCTGTATAAAATTCTCAATTGCGTAGCCGCCGCCGTTGACGCCGATATTTCTGCCCATTGCGCTGACTATACCTGCGGTTACGGTGTAATTAAGTCCAAGCGGATTTCCGATAGCAAGAACCCACTCACCTACCTGCAGATTATCAGAATTGCCCATTGACATTACCGGCAGATCGTTTGCTTCTATTTTAATTACTGCAAGATCTGTATTTTCATCAAGTCCTATTACTTTCGCGTCAAATTCGCGTTTATCAGTAAGCACAACTTTGATGCCATGCTCTCCGGCGCCTTTTACAACGTGATTATTTGTTACTATATAACCATCTTTAGAAATTATAACACCGGAACCGCTTCCCATCTGGGGACCCTGGTCAGGCATCTGACCATCGGGACCGAAGAAGAATTTGAACGGATCGTTGGGATCCTGCGGCTGCTGGTTATTTTCAGGCTGCTTCTGCCCTGATTTCACTTCTATATACACAACTGTTGGTGTAACAGTTTTGCTTATTTCAATGAAAGCGTCATTTAAGCTTTTTACATTCGGGTTAACTGAAATAGGCGGTGTTGTATTAAATTCCACCTGTGAATCAGAGTGCACAACCTTTACTCCGCTGAAATTAGCTATGAGCACAGCTCCGAAGATTATTGAAAGCAGCACAACAAATCCGGCTGCTATTATTGATTTTCTAGGCATATTATTTTTTCTCCTTGTTTCAATTTTTAGAGTTTGATTCTAAATAAATAGTAAGAATGGATTATAATTAATTCCCCTTTTATTAATTCTTAAAATAATTCCTGTGAATTGAATACTTTTTTAGAATTCGAAAAACCCGCAAATTCAAAATGATCGCGCATATAATTTTCGAAGAATTTTTCCAGCGCAAACACCTGTTGCTTTGATATATTAAGGGACATCAACTGATTAAAGTTCCCTTGTTTAAGCAATTCAAGAGTACTGCCCTTACCGGCGCCAAAATTATTCTCATAAAAATATCCATTTTGTCCGTTAATTTCAACATTTCCATCCGGCTGCGCTCCAAGGCTGATGTTGTAGCCCAGCAAACTCAACAGCCTGAATTCAAAGTTAAATAACACATTTACATAGTTTTTGGTTGCACTTTCCAGTATCTGAAGTGAATCTGCCAATAAATTGTAAATATTTGTATTTTCCTGATATTCTGCCGTTGTTTTATTAACAAGCTCAATCATCCTGTACCCAATCTGCATTTTGTCATAATCATCATAAATGCTGTTCAATGTAATTAGATGCTCGGCGGCTGAAATTAGATGCAGTGTGCGGGTCTCTTTATAATAAAACATTACATTAACCAGTGCCATTGATTGCAGCGCGCCGCCCCAGCGTGTTTTGGAATTCCTGACACCCTTGGCTATACCTTTTAGTTTACCGTGGGAAAAAGTAAAAAATGTGATAATTTTGCTGGTCTCCCTGTAGTTATCACACTTTAAAATCACGGCTTTTGTTTTTACTATCGGCATTTATTCAGCGCAGCAGATTAATTATCAATTTCTTCCTCATTATCATTCATTCTTTGGGTTTGAATGTAACTTTGAAACATATGTTTAAGTCCCCCGAAATTATACGGCGGGTAATGGACTTTGTATTCGGTAATAATAGCAGTAACAAGTTCGTGAGGTACCAAATCAAACGCAGGATTTAAAACACTGAAATCCGGCAAAGTAATTTTCTCTCCATGAACTTTTGTAACTTCATCCGCGCTGCGTTCTTCTATTTCAATATCCTTACCCTCAGCAATATCAAAATCAATTGTGCTGCCCGGTGCTGCAACATAGAACGGAATTTTATGGAATGCGCAGTTAACTGCAAGCGAGTAGCTTCCTACCTTATTAACAACATCACCGTTTGATGCGATCCTATCGGCGCCAACTATAACGCAATCAATGACTTCATCTTTCATCAAATTCGCTGCCATGGAGTCAATTATAATATCAAAATCAATTTCATTTTCGGCAAGTTCGTATGCTGTGAGCCTTGAGCCCTGCAGCAACGGGCGCGTTTCATCAGCATACACAAAAATATCCTTTCCCTGGTCGCGGGCAGTGTAGATTATTCCAAGCGCGGTACCTATTCCCCCGGTAGCAAGTTCACCGGCATTACAGTGAGTAAGAACAGTCATCTTCTCACCAATTAACTCCGACCCGTTAACACCGATGCGTTTGCACATTTCGGCATCTTCATCATAAATTGCGTCAGCTTCTCTTAACAGAAGATCTTCTATTTCGATAAAATCTTTTTCGATGTTCTCTTCAAAAATCTTTACCATTCTATCCAAGGCATAGAAAAGATTTTTGGCTGTCGGGCGTGAGTTGCGAAGGGTTTCTGCTACCTTGTAGAAATGTATCTCAAAATTTTTCCTGTTATCGGTATCATAATGATGCACGCCCATTACAACACCGTAAGCCGCGGCTATGCCGATAAGGGGCGCGCCTCTTATTTTGAGCTTCTGAATTGCTTCGGCAACATCTTTATAGCTTTTGGTCTTTTGATACTTCTCTTTCAAAGGGAGAAGTGTCTGGTCTAAGAAAATAAGCTCGTGTTTATTTGTATATTCAAGCTTATCTATCATTAGTTATATTTAAATTTACAATTCAGCGGGTTCAAATGTTGAAAACCTTGTGAATTCGTTAAACCTGTCTTTAATTTTCAGGTGAGAAAGCTCACGGGTACCTTCAAGCGAGAATTTTTCAACGCAGAACGACGCAATTGTGCTGCCGAAAATAACGGCGCGTTTCATGTTCTCGAATGAAATATCATCAGTCTTTGCCAGATAGCCAATAAAACCACCTGCGAAGCTGTCGCCCGCGCCGGTAGGATCGTAAATTGATTCCAGCGGGTAAGCCGGTGCGCTGAAGAGCTCATTTTCGTAGAAGAGCAAAGCGCCATGCTCGCCTTTTTTGATAATTACTATTTTGGGTCCAAATCCCTGTATCTTTTTGGCAGCTTTAAACAGATTGGCTTCTTTGGATATTTCTCTTGCTTCGGAATCATTAATGATGAACACATTAATGTGTTTTAAAACTTCAAGCAATTCGTCGTATGCGCCGTCAATCCAGAAGTTCATTGTATCTGCAACTACTAATTTCGGACTCTGCATCTGTTCGTAAACTTTTTTCTGCAATGCAGGGTGAATGTTTCCAAGGCAAAGGTACTGGCTCTTCTGAAATGTTTCGGGTACTATCGGATCGAAATCTGCGAATACATTAAGCTCAGTAACAAGGCTCTCTCTTGTATTCAGGTCATAATCATATTTTCCGTGCCAGTGGAATGTTTTTCCGTCCTCTTTTATCTGCAGACCTTCAAGGTCAATTTCCCGTTCTTCAAAATATTCAAGTTCCTTTTTAGGGAAATCACCGCCAACAACACCAACCAGCCTTACCGGCTGTGTAAAATAAGACGCTGCGACAGAAATAAAGGTTGCAGAGCCGCCTAAAGTTCTTTCAGCTTTCCCGAAGGGAGTTTCTATTGTATCAAGCGCAAGTGAGCCAACTACCAGTAATGACATTAATTCTCCTTAATTTTTATGAGCAATCCCTTAATTACAAAGGGAAAATCTGTATTCTGCAAAAATAGCATTCAGTTTAATGAAATGAAAGAAATTAATTTTTGCCGTAAATGTGATTGATTTATCATGATTTATCCGTTAATTTTGTATCAAGTAATAAGGAGGTCCTTTGCCTAAAATATTATTGACAATAGCCCTGATATTTGGAATTAATAGTGTATTATTTTCCCAAAGCGGATGGATATGGCAGAATCCTTTGCCTCAGGGAAACTATATGAGTAATCTTCAATTTGTTAATTCAACAACAGCATATGCAATGTGCTACAACAGTGTGATGAAGACCACAAATTCCGGAAGCAACTGGAGTATTTATTATACAATGTATGAACAAAATAATGCATCTATGCATTTTGTAAATATAAATACAGGATTTATTGTTTGCGATACCGGAATTGTCATTAAAACTACTAATGGCGGATTTAACTGGAATGTGATTTATGATTTTGAACAAAAAAGATTTCATAAAATCTATTTTGTTGATATTAATACAGGATATGTTTTAAGATATAATAAGCTTTACAACTATGAAGGTACTTCGTTAAGCAGAACAACAAACGGAGGCAGCCAATGGAACCAAATCTTAAGTGATTCTACATACACAATTGAGGGCTTGAGTTTTCCAGGTGATCAAAACGGATATTTAGCCGGCTATGGTTCTACTCCGCACCCAAATACTTTTTACGCTAAATTTTTACGCTCAACTGATAATGGTTTATACTGGGATTCAATTTCTAATCCTCTGTATTCAAGATTTTACGGCTGTAAATTCATAAATGCAAATACAGGTATTGCATATGGTGACAGAGTTTTTTCATCAAATAAATCTGCATATACAACAACTAACGGAGGAGTGAACTGGATACCTTCTGACTTATCAATGCGAGTTTATTATGTCGAACAGATTTCCAACAACACTTTCTTAGCAAGTGCTGATTTTCCTGCTTTGTATAAATCGACTAATAATGGATTAAACTGGTATTTGTTTAATAGTTCATTTCCCAATTTATCGTTTGATTTCATAAATGAATCCTATGGGTTGGCTGTTGGAGGTACCGGTGATATCAGAATTACAACTAATTCCGGTTTAAACTGGAACAGTCAAATCATAAATAACAATTCATACTGGTTATGGGGAGTTGATTTTGTTAATGAGAATACCGGTTATGCAGTCGATGATAATCATTTACTTAAGACAACAAACGGTGGAAATAACTGGAATGTAGTTTTTACCCATAGCTTATATCACCTTGATTTTGTAGATGCAAACACAGGCTATTGTGGAGGAACAGACTCACTATTTAAAACTACAAATGGCGGTTTAACATTTTCACAGGTACAGTATACTAATACTCCACGTGTATTGAATGAAATTCAGTTCCTTAATGCTAATACAGGTTTTATTATGGGAAAATATGAGGAAACATGGAAAACAATAAACGGTGGTGAGAACTGGATTACTATATCCAGTTATGGAAGCGGTTACCATGAATGTCTGTTTTTCTACAATGAATTTTTAGGTTTTATAGGAAGAGATGACAATAATTTGGGTGTGGGTGTTAGCCGAACAACTAATGGAGGTTTAAACTGGGATTTTCACGAAATTCCATCTTTATATAATATTATTCTTGATATATATTTTATTGATGATCATACAGGTTTTTTTTCAACGACGAATCAAATTTACAAGACCACAAATTCCGGCATTAACTGGCAATCAGTTTATGATTATAATAATAATTATTACTCTATTGAAATTTACGCTATCCAATTTATTAATAATAATGTAGGTTATGCAGCCATCACAAATGGTAAAATTTTAAAATCTACTGATTCCGGCAACACCTGGAAAATGCACAACACAATAACAAACAGCGGATTTTACGATCTGTATTTTACCGATGTTAATACGGGTTACATTGTTGGGAGTGGAGGTAAGATAATAAAAACTACCAATGGCGGCGGAAGTCCGATTGGCATTGAACCAATCAGCAGTATTATACCAAATAACTTTATGCTCTATCAAAATTATCCAAACCCATTTAATCCTGTAACAGCAATCCGATTTTCAATTCCGCCTGGTGCAAATGGCAGAAATGAAATTACGACATTAAAAATTTATGATATCCTCGGAAAAGAAATTTCAGTACCTGTTAACGAACTGCTTGCACCCGGCGAATATGAGATAACCTGGAACGCAGGTGACTTTCCTTCAGGGGTTTATTTCTGCAGACTTAGTTCAGGCAATCTTAACATTACAAGAAAATTAATATTCTTAAAATAGCAGGTAAGTTTAACCTACCCTTTTCACGTTATTGAATAGTGTAATTAATTAGTATAATTTGCCATATTGAAGAACAAAAAGCGTTCAAAAACAGTGAGGATTAGGGAATGACTAAAATAAATTTTACAGCAATATTATTAGTTGCCGGACTATTTTATGCCGGGTGCAATTCTCCTATATATGAAATCGTTGAAGTTGAAGAGCCAATAGAAATAAAGGAAGAGCCAAAACAGGAGATTCCGCCTGTAAGTGATATAAAAGAAGATACCAAACCTTCAGATAACAAGTTCAGCGAAAAAAATGTTATTTCTAAGTCATACATAATTCAAATTGGCGCCTTTAGTGATGAAAAAAACGCTGACAGGTATTATGATAAAGCAAAGCAGAGATTCGAAGGAATGGATCTTTCTGTGAAGAACATTGAAGGCCTCTATAAGATCAGGTTAGCCGGATTTAACTCACGGGATGAAGCAATATCGTTTCTTCAGAAAGCAAAAGATGCGGGCTTTGGTGATTCTTTTGTAGTAGAGCTAACTTTAGTAAAAACAGAAAGTAAATAAACTAACATTACAGAAGCAGACTTTTATTAGTCTGCTTCTTTTCCTGTTCAAATTTTGCCCTATTTCAGTTAAAACTTGTATACATTTCTGAAAATAAGTAATTATTATTACTTGAATTTATTGTTTTTTATAAATAATTTACATTTATTAAAATCATATATATAGAGTATAATTTTACATTTTAAATTTAGTAGGGAATAAACCAGCTATGAAATTACGATATTTCTGTATAGCAATATTATTTACTATACTCCCCTATTTAATAGGCTGCGGATCAGGCTCTTATAAAATTGAAGATTCAGATAAGCAGGATACGACAAAGTATAAGCAAACCGGCGCGAAGCTGAAGAACGCATATAAGATACAGTCTCCGCCACGTTTTACTTTGCAGATATCCGGCGGAATAAACCTTGGTATGGCAGAGCTCTCATCAAACTTCAATACAGTTTTTGACTCAGCCCAGTTTTCAGACGGATTGAATTTTGGAGTTAAGAACGGATACGGCGGCATGATAATAGGCAAAATACCTCTTCATAAAGAAGGAAACGTAAGGCTTAATATTTCTGCTAATTTTAACAGATTCACAAGCAGCTTTCTTTCTTCAGCTTCAAAATATGGAGATGTAAGTTACAATGTACTTGCGTTTGGCGTGGGAATTGAGAATTCATTCAACCCAACATTCCGCTTAAAACCCTATATTGCAGGAGAGGTCCAGGCAAATATGATCTCAGGGAAAGCTAATGTAACCAGTCAGACAACGGGCCAGACAAGAAATATTACAATAAAGAATTCATTCAGGATAGGTTATATGATATATACAGGTTTTGAATATATGTTCAATAACCAGTTCGGCGGAAATTTCGGGATAAAGCTTACCAATTCAAATCAATTGTTTAAATCCACCAAAACCAGTGATAACAGGGATGAAGTACCCCTGAGAGATAAAAAAGATGATACCGGTGAAATTGAGTTTGGCGGTTTTAAGAATTTTATTTTCACGACATTTTATATGGGCATAAATCTTTATTTTGGTGTTAAGGATATAATTTATAAGTTTAAAAAATAACTAAGCCGCTATGAAAAGCAAGATATTACTAACAGCTGCATTATTCGCATTCCTTTTATCCGGCAGTCTATCAGCACAGAATACACAGATAAAGAGGTATATGATAGTGAGAAGCTCACCCAGCTATACTCTTCAGTTCAATATTGATTATAATCAGTCTGTTTTCGAGCTATCCGGAGCGTATAATGATGATTACCAGTCTAAAGTTGTATATGACGGCGAATCATTTGGAGCCGATAAGGGTTTTGGGGCAAGCGTACTTTCTAAAATTGTACTTAACGAAAGAGGCAGTTTCAGGTTTACCCAATCATTAACATATAACAGGATACTTTCCTATACATTCGGCACAAAAGAAACCGTTGCCGATAATGGCCATGCAAATTATAACTGTTTCACCGGCGGGCTGGGTATGGAGTACAACTTTACACCTGCGCACAGATTTAAATTATATATCGGCGGTGAATTGAATGCCAGTATGATAAACGGCGACATAAAGATATGGTTTGAAAACCGCGGCAGCACTCCCTATAATGAAGAATATAAAATTACAAACTCATTCAGAATGGGATATGGATTAATTATCGGTTCTGAGTATGTAGTAAATGAATCATTCGGGCTTAATATTGCTGCAAGGCTGCTGAATGCTAATGCTTTTTTGAAAGATTCCAAAGGAACAAATGCTGATACTGAGTTTCAACTGAGGGATAAAGCAGATCCTAATTTAAAACTGGCAGGAGATAATAATAAGAATTTCTCATTTTACAGCATTATGGCAGGTGTTAATTTTTACTTTGGAGTCAAAGAAAAGAGATACAAACTGAATTAGTTCCGTTTTAAAAGAGAATATATAGGTTAGCTGAAATTGTTACTTTTGGCTAACCTATTTTTTTTGTGTTTTCAATTTTTGATTTTTTGCCCGATTTTCTTGCTAATATAACTGCTTTATTTATAAAGAGTTATGGTTTTTTTTTAAATTAACTCTTTACTAGTCTTGTTTTTCTTAAGATTATGGCTTATATTGATTTAGAAAATTATGCTAAAATTCCTAAAAATATACCTGTCAATTTTTTCTGTTTTCTTGGCATTCTATTTTTCAGCATGCTCTTCAGGAGAGTATGAAGTAGAAACTTACAAAGTTGATTACACCGAAAAAACTGTCAAAATTGACACAATCAAAAAAATTACCCTTAACGATGATAAAATAAAACAGGATAAAAACGACAAAGACAATATAAAGGATAACACTAAAGAGACCTACAGTTATATTGTGCAGATCGGCGCATTTTCAATGCAGTCTAATTTCGAAAATTTCCTTGAAAGGGCAAAGCAGGTTTTAGGCGAAGAGGTTTATTACGAACTCTCCGGCAATCTATACAAAGTGAGGATCGGCAGATATGGGAACAGGGCTGAGGCAATAAAGTTTGTTGAAATTGCCCGTTCAAAGGGTTACACAGATGCTTTTGTAGTAACAAAAAAGAACTAGAATTATTCAATGAGAATAAGGACTATTTACATATTACTTCTGATTTTTTCCTGCACCGTGATACTGCGCTCACAGGATGTTACTTCCAAAGTATCCTCCAAAGATACTGCTTACAATTCTATAGCCACAACAAAGATCCTTAACATGCTTAAAAATGGCAAAGCCCCGAAAGTCACACTGCAGCTTAGCTTTAATTACAATATCGGGCATCTTGATCTCGCTGCAAACGAAAACACATACTTCAGGAAAGATGATTTCATTTCCGGAGCAAACTTTGGCACAAGGTATGGTTACGGCGCTTCACTGACGGGTAAGATATCGCTTCACAAGGCAGGAAATGTTAGGCTAAATGTAACCGCAGGTTACAACAGGTTCCTCAGTAATTTTGTAATATCAGAATCACCGGAAGGAAAAGTAGGTTACAATGTTTTTTCAGGGGGTCTGGGTATAGAAAACAATTTCACTCCACAGAAAAAATTTAAACCATATATAGGTTTTGAGCTGGTGGCAAGCCTCATAAGCGGCAATGCCATATTTGCCACAGATACAACGGACTTTGAACTTAAAATAAAAAATTCACTTAGATTTGGCGCAACAATAAATCTGGGTTTTGAATATGCATTCAATAATAAAGTGGGAATGAACCTTGGTTACAAGCTTACACACGCAAATATTCTGGGCAAAAAGTCCCAGGTTTCATCAGTACTTAACGAAACATATCTTAATGACGATAAAATTAGCGCCGGAGAATCAATTCAATACGCAGGCTGGAAACAGTTCCTGTACAGCTCATTCTACGCAGGCGTGAATTTTTACTTCGGGATGAAAAATAAAAAGTAACTGAATTAAGCTCCATAAGATAAAAAGACGGCATAATAAAAATTTAATGAAGAAACATCCGGGTAAAATATTAGTTTTGATCTTGGTATTATTTTCCTGCACTTTTATAAAGTCGCAGGATACTTCATTTACTATCAAGGTTGATACCATAAAGATACAAAAAACGAAGACAATTACTATCGTTAAGGTAAAAACTATACCAAAGTTCATTCTTCATTTTAACGCAGGACTTAATACAGGCGCAATGGAGCTTACCAGCCATAACGGCGGCTTCAGCAGAAATGATTTCACAACAGGCAAGAATTATGCTGCAAGGAACGGTTTTGGGTTCAGCCTTATAGGAAAATTACCTCTGAACAAAAAAGGGAATTTCTGGCTTGATATCGTTTCAGGGTTTGACAGATTCCAGAGCGATATTTTCGCGAAGAATACTGAAGAAGGAAAGGTTTCATACAACTCCATCAATGGCGGAGTTGGTTTGGAGTACAACATAACACCGTCGCACAATGTGAAGTATTACTTCGGAGCAAACCCGCTTTTAAGTTTCATTTCAGGCAAAGCTGAAATCACCAATCCGGATAACAACAGGGTTGATATAACAATTAAGAACAGCATGAGGATAGGCTACCAGGCTTTTTTCGGGCTTGAGTATGCAATAGAAAAGAATTTTGGTTTAAATCTCGGTATAAAGTTCACACACGCAAACCTGCTTCTGAAAAAGAGCGAGACTCCCGAGCAGGATGAAGTCTCCGATCCGCCTACATCAATAGTAGGCCTGAATGATGATGCATCAACCGAACCGATCGAATTTGCGGGCTGGAAACAGTTTGCATACTTCAACCTGAACTTCGGGTTCAGTTATTTCTTTGGGGTGAAGGAAATGAAGTACAAGGTACCTGAGAGATAAAAATTTTTTGTTAAACAAAAGGCGGTTAAACAAAAGGCGGTCAACCAATTGACCGCCTTTTTTTATTCTGCTGCATTACCCTATTTCTTCTTAACAAATTTTTTCTTAAAGATATGGGTTAATGCTTCATCAAGCTTTTCTACACTAACAATTTCCAGACCCTTTTTTATCTTATCGGAAATTTCTTTTAAGTCCTTAACATTTTCATTCGGTATAAGTACTTTTTTGATTCCGCTTCTTTGTGCAGCTAGCAGTTTTTCATTCAATCCCCCTATCGGCAGTATCTCACCGCGCAGGGTTATCTCCCCGGTCATAGCTACATCGCTGCGTGTCGGGTTGCCCGTAAGTGCTGAGATCATTGCAATTGTCATCGTGATACCCGCCGAAGGACCATCTTTTGGTATCCCGCCTTCAGGTATATGAATGTGAATTTCTTTGCCGTTAAAGAAATTACCGGCTAAGCCGAATTTCTTTGAGTTACTTCTTATATACGTAAATCCGGCTAAGGCTGATTCTTTCATTACATCGCCAAGCTGACCCGTTAATGTAAGCTTTTCTTTACCGGGCATAACTGAAACTTCAATATCAAGGATATCGCCTCCCATTGAAGTCCATGCCAGCCCTACAGCAGTGCCTACTTTATCTTCCTTATCGGCCTGCTTTTCTTTAAACTTCGGTACGCCAAGGTATTTTTCTATCAATTCCGAAGTAACGGTCAAAGGTTTTTTATCTTTTTTAACCGATCCGTTAGCTTTAATTTTATTTAAGACAATTTCCTTGGTAATTTTCCTCATCAGGGAAGCGATTTCGCGCTCAAGATTCCTAACACCCGCTTCGCGGGTATACTCATTTATTATTTTCCTGATCGATGAATCCGGTATAATTACTTCCTCACCGGTTAGACCGTGCTCGGTAAGAAGCTTTGCCACAATGTGGCGTTTTGCAATTTCAAGCTTTTCATGTTCCAGGTAACCGGGCATCTGGATAATTTCCATCCTGTCCTGCAGCGGAAGCGGTATCTGGTACTGCACATTTGCGGTAGTGATAAACAGCACTCTGGAAAGGTCGTAATCAACATCCAGGTAATGATCGTTAAACGTGTTATTCTGCTCAGGATCAAGCGCTTCAAGCAGCGCGCTTGCGGGATCCCCGCGGAAATCCATGCCCATTTTATCGATCTCATCCATCAGTATTACAGGGTTATTTGTTCCTGCTTTTCGCATTGATTGGATTATTTTTCCGGGCATTGAGCCTATATATGTTCTGCGGTGGCCCCGGATTTCGGCTTCATCCCTTACGCCGCCAAGTGATATCCTGACGAATTTTCTGTCTAGCGCCTTTGCAATTGATTTTCCAAGGGATGTTTTACCAACTCCGGGCGGACCTACAAGGCATAATATCTGGGCTCTTGCTTTAACTTCAGAGCGGTTTTTCTTTGCCCTGTTTATTGTTTCAAGGTTATTCAGTATCGCGATATGCTCCAGTATTCTTTCTTTGGGCTTTTCCAGTCCAAAATGGTCCTCATCAAGAATTTCCTTCGCATGCTCAATATTCAGATTATCCTTTGTGTATGTTTTCCAGGGAACGCTAACCATCCAGTCAAGGAAATTGCGTGATACTGTAGCCTCGGGTGACATCGGAGGGATCTTTTTAAGCTTCTGGAATTCTTCCATAGCCTTTTCCTTAACATCCTTCGGCATTTTGGATTGCTGAATGGCATCTTTGAGCTTCATAAAATCAGGGTCAGTCTCATCCTCGTCGTTTAATTCCTCCTGAAGTATCCTTATCTGCTCCTGCACAATGAACCTACGCTGGTTCTTCTGCATGCTCTGGTTGATCTTCGTTTCAATATCCTTTTCAACTTTAAAGATCTCTATCTCCGAGCTTAAGATATCTATCAATTCATAATATTGCTCTTTCAAGGATGAAATTTCAAGCAGTCTCTGCTTTCGCTGTATAGATACCAATATGGTAGAGGCTATGTAATAAAGCTTTCTGTCCGGTTCTTTAATGTTTTCATACGCCATCAGGGATTCCTGTGCAACACCCCTGTGATTAGTTACGTAATCATTGAATAATTTCGTGGCCTGCCTTATAAGCGCATTAAGCTCGGTTGATTCTTCTATTGGAGGAAATACGTATTCAATATCCGCTTCAATAAAAGTGTTTTTCCTGAAATTGTTTACTTTTGCCTGCGCAATACCATCTACAAGCACTTTTATCAGGTTGTTCGGCAATTTAATAACCTGCAGTATTTTCGCAACAGTTCCGAACTCATAAAGATTATTTGTTTCCGCTTCTTCCGCTTTATGGTCCTTTTGAGTCAGCAGCATCACATATTTATCTTTATCAAGCGCGAAATTTATCGCGCTTATGGTGGACTCTCGTCCTGCCAATATTGGATACATCATGTAGGGGAAAATAACAATATCTCTTAACGGCACTACCGGTAATAATTTCGGAAGGTCATTTTTGCTGTCAATTTTGGTCTCATCTGCGGACTTTAAATCAACTTCAGTCCCGGTTTCTTCAGGAATATCCTGCGCGATATTTTCGTTTGTATCTGTGACAATCTTTGAAACTTCGTTTTCTTTAAATTCACTCATAATATTACAAAAATACTCTTTATTTTGGGCACATTCAATTCAATCATTTTTCAAGATTAATGGTTTCACGGCTTTTCTTTCCAAAATGAATAATAAATTACCTATTCCCTTTATATTTTCCTCATTTTTCAATAATTTTGCACCATGCATATACAAAACATTGTATTTATAGTACTCTTTCTTGCCGCACTATCACTGTTTACCTACAATTTATTAAGGATTCGCACTTACCTTATGCTTGGCAGAAGTGAGGACCGCTTTAGCGGTGTGGGTACACGTATAATGAAAGTACTTTGTATCGGCATCGGGCAGGCGAAAATATTCCGTGATCCTGTTGCCGGGTTAATGCATGCCCTGATATTTTGGGGATTCTTAGTACTGATTACTGCTGTACTCGAGGCATTTATACAGGGATTCTACACGCCATTTTCTTTGGGAATGCTTGGCCCTGTTTCACAGGTATTTTTTGCCTCGCAGGATATATTCGGCTTACTGGTAATCCTCTCAGTAATATACGCGCTTTTCCGCAGATATGTTTTAAAACCCAAGCGCTTAACAGGCGATGGAAATACAAACGCTGACGCAACTTTCATCTTATGTATGATAATGGGCGTAATGCTGACAATGTACGGTGTAAATGCAACCAAACAGGTGATTCACCCTGAATATGCAGCATACTATAAAGCGCACTTTATTGCATCACATCTTATGTTTCTGTTTAAGGGAAATGAAGTAACATTCTATAATATTTTCTGGTGGGGGCATATTGTAATTATCCTCACCTTTATGAATTACCTGCCTTACTCAAAACATTTCCATATAGTAACATCACTTCCTAATGTGTACCTTTCTAAGATCGGGCCACAGACCCTCGATACTGAAGAAATTGATTTTGAAAAGGAAAATGTTTTCCTTGGTGCTGGTGATATTGAGCAGCTTACATGGAAGGAAATGTTTGACGGCTACGCCTGCACGGAGTGCGGAAGATGCACATCGGTGTGTCCCGCTAACTTAACCGGCAAACCGCTCTCGCCCCGTAAGATAATTATGGATATAAGAGAGCGCACTTCTGAGAAGGCTCCCATGCTTGTGGCAGGAGTAGAGATACCCACAGAAATTGAAGCCAAAAAGCTCATTTCAGAACATTATATTACAGATGCGGAGCTTTGGGCATGCACTAGCTGTATGGCTTGTGTGCAAGAGTGTCCCGTAAACATAGAGCATGTTAATCCTATTGTTGATATGAGGCGCTTCCTGGTACAAAGTGAATCACGCTTCCCGGAAGAACTGATGACAGTTTTCGGCAATATGGAAAATAATGGCGCGCCGTGGGCTTATCCGCAGTCTGATAGACTCAAATGGACTGAAGGTATGGATATCACTGTTCCTGTTGCCGCTGAGAAAAATGATTTTGATGTATTGTACTGGGTTGGCTGCGCCGGTTCATTTGATGCCAGGTACCAGAATGTAACACGTTCAGTGGCAACATTGCTTGATAAGGCAAAAGTTAATTACGCGGTGCTTGGCACCGAGGAAAAATGCAATGGTGATTCCGCCCGCAGATTAGGCAATGAATTCTTAGCGCAAATGATGATAAAAGAGAATGTTGAAACGATGAAGAAGTATAATTTCAAAAAGATACTTGTAAGCTGCCCGCATTGCCTGCAGACAATCGGCAATGAGTATAAAGAATTCGGCGGAGACTATGAGGTTGTGCATCACAGTGAGTTTATAAACGGACTTGTTGCTGAGAATAAAATAGAAATAGATGAATCCAAGAAAACAGATAAGAAGATCACATACCATGATTCATGTTACCTTGGCAGGTATAATGATATTTATGAAGAACCCCGCGAGCTTATTAAAAAAACCAATAATGGCGAGCTTGCCGAAATGAAACGCAGCAAAGACCGTGGCTTATGCTGCGGCGCAGGCGGCGGCAGAATGTGGATGGAAGAGAAGATCGGCAAGAAGGTGAACATAGAAAGAACTGAAGACGCGCTGGAAACAAACCCGGATGTTATTTCAACCGCATGTCCTTTCTGCATGACAATGCTGACTGACGGCGTTAAGGAAAAAGGAAAATCAGAAGAAGTAAAAGTAAAAGATTTTGCAGAATTGGTATTGGAATCAAGTAAATAAAAATATTTTAACTAATAATATATTCAGGAGATAAAAATGTCTTATTTTTTCACATCGGAATCAGTCAGCGAAGGACATCCGGATAAAGTATGCGACCAGATATCAGACGCAATATTAGATGATATTCTAAAGCACGATAAATATGCACGCGTTGCATGCGAAACTTTCTGCGCAACAGGATTAGTACTTGTTGGCGGCGAAATTACAACAACTCATTATGTTGATATTCAGAAAGTGGTACGAAACGTTGTAAAAGAAATAGGCTACACAAAAGGCGATTACAGGTTTGACTTCCATTCAATAAATGTAATGTCAGCAATTAACAAACAATCACCGGATATCGCAATGGGTGTTGATACAGGCGGCGCAGGTGACCAGGGAATGATGTTCGGTTACGCTTCCAACGAAACTCCCGAATATATGCCTATGGCTTTGGTTTACGCTCACAAGCTTGTGAAAAAACTTGCTGATATAAGAAAACGTAACCTGAAACTTATGCCGTATTTAAGACCTGATTCAAAATCACAGGTAACCATTGAATACAGCGATGATCACAAGCCTTTAAGGGTTGATACAGTGGTTATTTCAACCCAGCATGATCCCAATGTATCACAGGCAAAGATCAAAGCTGATGTATTGAAGAATGTGATAAAGAAAGTAATCCCCGCAAGACTGCTTGATAAAAAAACGGTTATTCACGTTAACCCAACCGGAAAGTTTGAAATTGGCGGACCGCATGGCGATACAGGCTTAACAGGCAGAAAGATCATTGTTGATACTTATGGTGGAAAAGCTCCCCATGGCGGCGGCGCGTTTTCAGGAAAAGATCCAAGCAAGGTTGATAGAAGCGCAGCATACGCAGCAAGACATCTTGCAAAGAATATAGTTGCGGCAAAGGTTGCCAAAGAATGTATGATACAGCTTTCATATGCAATTGGTGTTGCACAGCCGGTTTCTATCTATGTTGATACCAATGGTACCGGAAGAGTTGCTGATAACAAGATTGCTGCATTCATAAAGAAGAATGTTAATCTGACCCCAAAAGGTATCATGGAAAGATTAAAGCTTCGCAGGCCAATTTACAGGAAGACCGCTGCATACGGCCACTTTGGCAGAAATGAAAAAGAATTTACATGGGAAAAACTTGACCTAGTAAGTCTGTTCAAAAAAATAAAATAACTGTAACGGAGAAAAATTAATGAAGGATTTTCTTTTCGGATTTACATACCCGTTCAGAAGTCTGAAATTCTTTTTCTCGCATTCCGTTTTAATTAAATATTCCATCGCTCCCATGCTGATCAATTTATTGATATATGGGAGCGTTTTTATTTTATCATATAGCTGGTTTACAGGTTCGATTGAAAGCTGGCTTGGAATAGAAAGTACCGAAGCCGGCTTCTGGCTGAAATTCCTGCATACTGCCCTGCTGATAATTGGTTTTATCCTGCTGCTGTTTTTCTGCTATCTGCTATTTACAATACTTGGTAATGTAATTACGGCGCCTTTTAATGAAGAGATATCGCAAAGGGTTGAAGAAATCGTAACCGGTACCAAAGAAGCTCACAAAATGGGATTTTGGGAAGATGCGTACATCAGCATAAAAGGTGAAGTTCAGAAGCTGGCATTCTATTTAATTATACTGCTGCTGATATTCTCTTTAAACCTTATACCTGTTGCAGGATCAGTTGTTTCTAGTATTATTGGCGTTATATTTTCGAGTTTCTATAATGCTCTGGATTTTCTTGACTATCCCATGACCAGGAAGAAAATGCGTTTCCGTGATAAATTAAAAGTCACCAGAAAAGGTAAACTTGTGACTTATGGATTCGGTTTTACTGCCTTTTTGCTTCTGTTCCTGCCGGTAATAAATGTATTTATGAAACCAATACTTGTTGTTGCCGGTACAAGTCTTTTCTACGAAAAAGGCTACAGCAGCCAGGAATTATTTAAAAACACCTGATGATTTCCCGTTTTTTGTGAGTAAATTCTGGGATAATTTATCTGATTAGTTTTTTTTATCTTTGTTAATTCATTTAATTATTTCTTCCTTCAATTATTGCCAACTATATATGTTATTGCGGGATGCAACGGTGCAGGTAAATCAACAGCAGCAAATGTTATTTTACCACAGTTTTTGAATTGTAAGGAATTTGTGAATGCTGATTCAATAGCAGCTGGGCTCTCCCCTTTTCAGCCGGAAACAGTCTCATTCCAGGCCGGCAGAATTATGCTGAGCAGGATCAAAGAACTTATTTCAGAGGGTTCAACATTTGCATTTGAAACTACACTTACAACAAAGAGCTATCTTAACATTATTAAAGAAGCTAAAGCAAAGAGATATAAGATCGTTTTATTATACTTCTGGCTGAATTCTGTTGAATTGGCACTTGCCAGAATTGCGGATAGAGTGAAAAAAGGAGGTCATAATATTCCGAAAGATGTTGTAATAAGAAGATACGAAAGAAGCCTGCATAATCTCTTGAATATGTTTATGCCAATTTGCGATAAATGGTACATAGAGGATAATTCTAGTGAAATTTATTCAGAAATAGCCAAAGGAAGAATGAGTAATTCAACCCGAATTTACGATAATGAAAAATGGAGCATCATCAATGATTACAAAAATTAAAAAAACCACAGACATTCTGGAAGAAAAATTCAGAAAAGGATCCAAGTTAGCTATTAAGAATCTAATAGAAGAACGCAAGAAAACTGATGATTATCTTGTTGTTTCACGAAATGGTAAAGTTGTAAAAGTTAAAGCACGGAGCTTAAAGTAACTTATAACTGCTGTAAAAGTAAATTCAATAATTAGAGCTTTTCATATTTTAGATTGAGAATAAACTTTATAATATTACAAATTCTGATATTGTTCCTGACATCAAACGGCTGCGGACAGAAGCACAAGTTAGATTTTTATAATTTCAATGTTAAACCGGAAGATACCTGGAGATTCAATACTAATCCTTCACAAACAATTGATTCAATATTTGTTTTCGATACCGGGAAAATCATTAATTCTACGGGTGAACGTATTTACGAAATTACTACATATGCAGAAAAGAGAAAGGACGATTCATTACTTGAAATTTCAAAGAATGAGAAATTTCCAAGTCCTTTTGCTCCCCCGACTACATCTATGCCCTATACATTCAAAGAAACGACACTGTTTATAGAAACAGTGTACGATAGTCTGGGTTTTGAATATACTAAACTGTTGGAAAAGGAATTGTTACCCGGCGAATATATCGTAAAATATGCGATATACTCTGTTTTAAAACCCGGCTCTTATTTTATGGAAACAATAATTAACAATCAAAAACAATTGCGAAAACTAATCATTAAATAGTAAGATATTAATGCATGAACCCGAAGTAACACTTGAACTGGCCAAGACTTTTGGCTTAATTGAAGAAGAATATAACAGGATACTCGATATACTTGGCAGAAAACCAAGCTATACTGAGCTTGGTATTTATTCTGTAATGTGGTCAGAACACTGCTCATACAAAAACTCAATACTTGAAATCAAGAAACTGCCCCGCTCAGGCGGAAGGCTGCTTGTAGGCGCGGGTGAAGAAAACGCGGGACTTGTTGATATTGGCGAGGGGCTTGCTGTTGCATTCAAAATTGAATCACACAATCATCCCTCTGCTGTTGAGCCATACCAAGGAGCTGCAACAGGTGTTGGCGGCATTTTGCGAGATATTTTCACAATGGGCGCCAGACCCATAGCAGCGCTTAATTCATTAAGATTTGGAAGCATTAACTCCAAGGAAACCGATGTAACCCGCACAAAGTATCTTTTTAAGAATGTTGTAAAAGGAATCGGTGATTACGGCAATTGTTTCGGCGTTCCAACGGTTGGCGGTGAAATATATTTTGATGAAAGCTACCGCGATAATCCATTGGTAAATGCAATGGCAGTCGGTATCGTTAAACATGATGAAGTCGCAAAGGCTACCGCTAAAGGAGTTGGTAATCCAGTATTCATAGTCGGTTCTTCTACAGGCAGAGACGGCATTCACGGCGCAACTTTCGCATCGGAAGAAATCTCCGAGGCATCTGAGGCAAAGCGGCCTTCAGTTCAGGTTGGCGACCCGTTCACTGAAAAATTACTGCTCGAAGCATCACTGGAATTGATTAAAAGCGGTGTTGTAGTTGGAATGCAGGATATGGGAGCTGCAGGTATAACCTGCTCAACCAGCGAAATGAGCGCCAAGGACGGAATGGGTATGGATATCAATCTGGATTTCGTTCCCGCACGCGAAGAAAATATGTCCGCATATGAATTAATGCTTTCAGAATCACAGGAGAGAATGCTGGTTGTTATACAGAAAGGCAAAGAAGATGTTGCTAAGAAGATATTTGATAAATGGGACCTGAACTGTGTTGAAATAGGTACTGTAACACAGGGACCAAATGTGAAAATAACATATCATGGTAAAGTTATGGCGGAAGTCCCGGCAAATACACTTGTACTTGGAGGTGATGCCCCTGTGTATGTGCGTGAATCAAAGGAACCGGCATATTTAAAAGAAGTGCAGAATTTTGATGAATCAGCGTTGCCGGAACCAAAAGACCTGAACGCAGTACTGATCAATCTGCTTTCTACCCCTAACATTACTAACAAGAACTGGGTTTACGAGCAATACGATACACAGGTCAGAACCAACACAGTCATAATGCCCGGGGGCGATGCTTCTGTGGTAAGGATCAAAGGAACCAAAAAAGCGCTGGCAATGAAGACTGATTGCAACGGAAGGTATGTTTACCTTAATCCATATAGAGGAGCAATGGCTGCCGTATGTGAATCAGCCAGAAATGTAGCATGCACAGGAGCCATACCGCTGGCTATTACAAACTGCCTGAATTTCGGTAATCCTTATAAACCGGAAGTATATCACCAGTTCCGCGAAGCAATAAGGGGAATTGGCGATGCATGCAAAAAACTGGACACTCCCGTTACCGGAGGTAACGTTAGTTTTTATAATGAATCTCCTGATTACGCAGTTTACCCCACTCCAACTATAGGCATGGTTGGGTTGATAGAAGATATTGACAATATGGTTACATCATACTTCAAAAATGAAGGTGATATAATTGCAGTAATTGGAAATGTAAACTGCAGCAATTCAATAGGCGGAAGTGAATACCTTAAGCAGCAATTTAACCTGGTAAAAGGCGATGCTCCGGAAATTGACCTTAATAGTGAAAGTAACCTGATAAAAACACTTGTTCAGCTTGCCAATGCGAAAAGTATCAATTCCGCTCACGATGTTTCAGATGGCGGACTTGCTGTATGTATAGCTGAATCCTGCATGATAAACAGAACCTTGCCTATTGGCTGCAATGTTAATATAAAATACGCAGGAAGGCAGGATTTTTGCCTGTTCAATGAATCACACGGGAGAGCCGTTATATCGTTTGATAAAGAAAACGAAGAAAATGTTAAAAAGATTTGCAGTGACAATAGCATTGAATATTTGAATATAGGAAAAACCGGCGGTAACTCCATTATTATAAATAAAGAGGTAAATATACCGCTTGAAATTGCCGAAGATGCTTATTATAATTCGATATCTAAGATAATGGAAAACTAAACTCAGGAAAGATTGCTTTAATAAAAGCAAAACAAAACTCCCTGATTTATTCCTCATAATCACAAATAAAACCAAGGAAGTTTAATGAAATTTAAGAGCATAATTTACAATACAGTATTTGTCTGTTTGCTCTTAATTGCCGTTAATATCAGCTCACAGGTTAATTTACAGCAGAATTTTTCTCTTACACACTTAAAATTAAAAAGCACAACATCGGGGAGCAAATTCGCGGAGCTCCCCCGGAAAACATCAACTGTACTCCCAATTTCAATAGGTGTATTAACAGCGATCTACCTGCTGAATCCGATGGTGGAATATACCGATAGAAAAGTGTATGCAGGGTTAACCAAAGAAGTTTCCGTGGGATTCGGGAAACTTGGTGAACACAGAACCGCCTTTGAATACTCAATGGTATTTGGAGGAAGTATAAGGCACTATATCAGGCTATCTTACAAATATGATATTCTTCTTGCCGATGGTATTGAGCCTTCACACATGCTGCAGGGTACCAGTGTTGTATCTGTTGGTGCCGGTTATTTTACTGACTTTAAAGGAAAAGGGATTTTTCCGGAAATAACTTATGGATATTCAATAAGAAACCACAGGCTGTTATTTTATCCGCATATAAAACTGAGATACACATATATGTTGACAAAAGATAAACCTTCAATCACAGATCTTTCATTTGGGGTAATATTGGGAATTGCCAATCCGTTTTTGGATGTCGATATTAAAAGACGATATTAAAAAATATATATAAATTGTTAAAAAATTTTTTACCGGGCTCTGTAAGGGATATTTTTCTGGAAACATGGGGGATCTTTGACTTTTCTATGAGATTCTTCCGGGAAGTATTTAAGCCTCCATACAATATAAACGAAGTTATAAAACAATTTTTCCAGATCGGCAATAAATCACTTGGACTTGTAGGTATAACAGGTTTCATTATAGGTTTTGTGCTTGCTTTGCAGGCCATACCTACTTTGCAGCCTTTCGGGGCAACCTCTCTTATTCCATCCATGGTAGGGCTAGGTATAGTACTGGAGATAGGGCCGGTAATAACAGGATTGATCTGTGCAGGCAAAATAGGTTCAAGTATTGGCGCAGAGCTTGGCTCGATGAAAGTCACCGAACAGATTGACGCAATGGAAGTTTCTGCGTGCAATCCATTCAACTTTCTTGTCATAAGCAGGGTAATTTCTACAACGCTTATGATACCGCTGCTCATAATCTATGCTGATGTTATTGCCTTGCTGGGAGGCTACCTTGCATTGAATGTTGTAAGTGATGTTTCGATCGGATTATATTTTTCCCAGGTGTTTGATGCGTTAAGTATTGGTGATATTATTGGGCCTACAATAAAAACATTCTTTTTTGGGTTTACTATTGGGATAGTTGGCTGTTATAAAGGATATAACGCAGATAAAGGGACTGAAAGTGTTGGAGTAGCCGCAAATTCATCTGTAGTTATTTCTTCATTAATGGTAATTATATGGGATATGATAGCAGTACAGATTACAAATATAATACTTTGATCTTTTGGACAGAACAGAAACAGTAATAGATATTGAACACCTCAAGAAATCATTCGGAAGGAACATTATTCTGAAAGATATCAATCTGAAGATAAACCGGGGAGAAACTATTGTTACACTCGGAAAATCGGGTACGGGCAAATCTGTTACACTTAAGTGTATCGTAGGGTTGATAAAACCTGATTCAGGCTCAGTAAAAGTCCTGGGTAAAAATATTCCGGAACTTTCTTACGAGGGACTTCAATATATGCGCAAGAAGATCGGTTTTGTGTTTCAGAGCGGTGCGTTATATGATTCTATGTCAGTCAGAGAAAACCTTCAGTTCCCGCTGATCAGAAATACAGACCTTAATAAAGAAGATATAGATAAAAAAGTTGAAGAAGTTTTAAAAGATGTAGGCTTAAGCCAGGCAATTGATAAAATGCCTTCAGAACTTTCAGGAGGAATGAAAAAAAGGATCGGCGTTGCAAGGACAATTATCATGAATCCCGAGATCATGCTTTGGGATGAACCAACAACAGGACTGGACCCTGAAACAACAAGGGATATAAGCCATTTAATAGTAAGAATGCAGCGCAAATATAAAGTTACATCTATTGTTGTTACCCATGATATGATCTGCGCCAAAATAGTTGCAAACCGGATAGTGGTTCTGAAAGATGGAACATATACTGAATCAGGTACATACGATGAACTTGAAAGATCAGATGATGAATTTGTGCGCTCATTCTTCGAAGAAGTGAAAGAAGATGAAAACAGCAGTCTCAGTAATTACACGGGCTCTGATGCTGCAAAAAAAAGTATAAAAAAATAAACAGTATATATTATGGAAACAAGTAATGAAAAAAAATTAAAAGTAGGCTTCTTCATAATTGTGGGATTCCTGTTGTTTGTTGTAGCCATATTTGTACTTGGAGGAAAAGATAACCTTTTTACACCCACATTCAATATCAAGTCTGAATTTGAATCTGTCAGCGGCCTTAAGACAGGCAGTTCAGTCAGATTGAACGGTATTGTTGTGGGCAAGGTTGATGGTGTAGATATTGAAGCATCAAACAAAGTACTTGTAACAATGACAATTGAAAGCAGTGTGCAAAAATTCATCAAAAAGGATTCAAAGGTCACAATTGGTTCTGATGGACTTGTTGGCAATAAAGTAATTGATATCACGCCCGGAACGCCCGGTAACCCGGAAGTTCAGGATGGTGAGATGCTTGGCTCAATAAAGCCCGTCGAAGTTGCGGATATAATGAACAGCCTGAAAGAATCCACTGATAATGCATCTGGAATTACAAAAGATCTCTCTGAAATAACCAGCAAAGTGAATATGGGCCAGGGAACATTAGGCCAATTGGTAAACAATGATACACTGTACAGAAGCATTGATACAACTTTCAGGTCTTTTGCAAATTATTCAGGACAGTTGAATGTTGTATTCGGTAAAGTGACAAATACTGTTGATAATGTATCAGGCGATCTTGATCTGCTTACCAAACAGATAAACAAGATTACAGTTGATATCGGAGAAATTGTCAGGAAAATGAATTCGAACGAAAGTATTGTAGGTACCTTATTAACCGATACTGCATTTGCGAATAATCTGAAATCTTTAATGCAAAATGCTAACATGACCACTAAAAACCTTGAGACCGGATCATTCAGTTTTGCGCAAAATATGGAAGCTTTAAAACACAATTTCCTTTTTAAGGGTTACTTTGAAGATATTGGCTACTGGAGCCAGCCTGATTGGGAGAAAAATATGGATAAAAAAGCGCTTGAATTGAGAATAAAAGAACAGGAACTCCTTAAGAAAGAAAAAGAGTTAAGAGATTTAGAACAGAAAATCAAATTAGAGCAAAAAATTGATGATGGGAATAAATAGAAAGTTCTTAATAGCATTAGGTATTGCCATTTTGGCAGCAACAGGCTGCAAAAAAGAGGAATCAGTTCAAACTCCCGTAAATAACGATCCGGAAGTAAACACTGTGCTTCTGATTGAACCTGTAAATAACGGCCAAGTGAACACATACACACCTGTCATCAGATGGGATTCATTCAGCGGCGCAAACTCCTATACAGTTCATGTTTCAACCGATGCTAACTTTATTACACCGGGTATACTTGATACTTCTGTTACAGAAACTCAGATAACTATCCCTGCCGGCAGGCTTCAGACGAACATTTACTATTATTGGAAAGTAAGAGCTGATCAGGGCAGCGGTAATTTCACTTCATACTCCGAAACCAGGAGATTCACGGTTATTCTGGCTCCTCCGCCGCCGCCTGTTTTGCTGCTTCCTCTTAACAATTCAGTTGATCAGCCGTTTTTACCTTTTTTTGATTGGGAAGATTCCCCATCTGCTGAAACATACAGATTGCAGGTATCAATAAATTCATCTTTCATTCCTGTCCTGCTTGATTCGGCAAATATATCCGGCTCGCAATTACAGTCACCCTACTTTTATTTTAATACAGGCACAAATTACTTCTGGAAAGTAAATGCATCCAATTCAAACGGTTTAAGTACCGGTGAATGGTCTGAAACCTTCAGCTTCAGAACTGTTGAGGGACTGCGTCCCAGCTCTATCAGCGGCAGGGTTCGTTTTGCCGAAACAAATTTCATCAATCCCCCGTTCAGATATATAGTCGGAGCGTATGAAATTAACAATTGGCCTCCGGTAAATATACTTTCTGATTACGCAGATACGCTGGTAATCCAGCAGGTAAATAATGAGTTCATTGCTGACTATATTATCAGGAATGTTCCCAACGGCAGCTATCATATTACCGTTTATGCACAAACACGTTCTATCAGCAATGATGTACTGCATAAATCCGTATTCGGATGTGATACAGCCAGGGTTATTTATTCAAATTGTCCGTTGTCAAATCCGGGAACCGTTACCATAAATAACGGCAATGGAATAGGGAATATCAATATGCTTTCATGGGCTGACTCTCTTAAGACGATTTTTTAGGTACCTTTTTGCGTATATAGAAAAATTGAGCGAAATTGACTATTTTGCTTTATTAATTAATAACTTCACTGATCTGCTGCTCCCTCGGCAGCTTCCATTAAAATTTCATTTTATATTATGACTAATTTCTTTAGACTCAAATTTTATGTGTTTTTGATAGCCTGTACCACCGTCTTACTTCCCGGGCTGATATTTACCCAGGTAAAAACTGTTACCGAAGGCAACTATACATATACAATCGTCGAAAATGACCCTACCAAAACAAGGATGTATAGACTTGATAATGGTTTGACGGTCTATATGACAGTTTACAAAAATCAGCCAAGGATACAGACTTATATCCCTGTAAAGACCGGAAGTAAAATGGATCCTGCAGATGCCACAGGACTTGCGCATTACCTTGAACATATGCTCTTCAAAGGTACTGATAAATTCGGTTCAAAAGATTATTCAAAAGAAAAACCGCTTGTAGATGAGATAATCAGTCTGTATGAAAAATACCGCGGCACTAAAGACGAAAAGAAACGCAAACAAATATATAAACAGATCGACAGTGTTTCAGGGCTTGCGGCTGCTTACGCAATAGCCAATGAATACGACAAAATGATGAGCATCATTGGTGCAACCGGAACAAACGCTTATACTTCTGTAGAGCAGACTGTATATACAAATGATATTCCTTCAAACGCGCTTGAAAAATGGATAAAAATAGAAGCCGAAAGGTTTCGTAACCCCGTTATGAGATTATTCCACACAGAACTTGAGGCAGTTTATGAAGAAAAGAACATCAGCCTTGATGATGATAATGATAAGGTTTGGGATGAACTTTTTCTGAACCTGTTTCCAACTCACCAATACGGCACTCAAACCACAATTGGCACAATTGATCATTTGAAGAATCCATCAATTAAAAAAGTGATTGATTATTACAACACATATTATGTGCCAAACAATATGGCAATTGTTCTCTCAGGTGATCTTGATCCCGAAAAAACAATTGGACTTATAGATAAATACTGGGGTTCAAAACCTTCGGGAAATGTCCCAACATTTGTTCCTGCGGTTGAAAAGCCAATTACCAAACCGATCGAAAAGGACGTTTTCGGTCAGGAGGCTGAATACCTGATGATGTCTTACAGGTTCCCGGGCACGAACACGCGTGAAAACGATATCGTAACAATGATCGATATGATCCTTGCCAACAGCGCCGCAGGGTTACTTGACCTGAACCTGAACCAGAACCAGAAGGTACTTGCATCAGGTTCGTTTGTTGTTACAAATAAGGATTATTCAGCGCATGTTTTGTACGGAAATCCGAGAGAAGGACAGAAACTTGAAGAGGTAAAATCACTGCTTCTGGAGCAAATACAGAAAGTGAAAAAGGGTGAGTTTCCTGAATGGCTTATTGGAGCTATTATAAATGATTTTAAGCTTTCCGATATAAAGTCCCAGGAATCAAACCGTTCAAGAGCCGGAAATATTGTAGATGCTTTTGTGAAAGATGTACCCTGGGAAGATAATGTTAACAGAACTCAAAGACTTTCAGAAATTTCGAGGCAGGAGATCATAGATTTTGCCAATAAAAACTATAATGATAACTATGTTGTAGTATATAAAAGAACCGGTGAAGATAAAAATGTCCAGAAGGTTGAAAAACCGCAGATCACACCTGTCGAAGTGAACAGGCAGGATAAGTCAGACTTCCTGAAAGAAGTAACTGAAATGAACACCGAAGAAATTAAGCCGGTATTTGTTGATTATAATAGCGACCTCAATGTTACGAACATCAAAAATGATATTCCTCTACTTTACAAAAAGAATGAAGAAAATGAGTTATTCACTCTAAGCATTGTTTTTGATATCGGCGATTACAACAATAAATACTTATCAATGGCTACCGGGTATTTCTCATACCTTGGCACTTCAAAGTACACACCTTCGCAGCTTAAAGAGGAATTTTACAAACTCGGATGCTCATACAGTATTTCTGCCGGTGAAGACCAGACGGCATTAACGTTAAGCGGCCTGAACGAAAATTTTGATAAAGCCTTCATTTTGCTGGAATCTGTTATCAATGACCTGAAACCCGAACAGGAAGCTTTAAAAAACCTTGTTTCTGATATTTTGAAAGTACGAGCCGATAACAAACTGGATAAAGAAAAGATATTGTGGGATGCTATGTTTTCGTATGGTAAATACGGAGCAAAGTCGCCATACACAGATATTATGTCTGAATCTGAACTGGGTTCCATTGACCCTATGCAGCTTATCAATGCCATTAAAGAACTTCCGAATTACAAACAGAAAATATTGTACTATGGGCCGCTTTCTGAAAGTGATCTTAAAAATAAGCTGAATAAAGATTATACTCTGATGCCGGATAATCTCAGGGAAGCACCTGTACCTGTGAAGTATGAAGAACTTCCCACAACTGAAAATACCGTGTATGTTGTAAACTATCCCGATATGGTTCAGGCAGAGATCCTTATGCTGACCAAGAAAGAAAATTATGATAAAGACAAAATTCCCTATATTGCATTGTACAACGAGTATTTTGGAGGCGGCATGGCGGGAATTGTTTTCCAGGAGCTTCGTGAATCTAAAGCGCTGGCTTACAGTACATTTTCTTCGTTTACCATACCTAACAAAAAAGATAAAGCGCATTACAATCTTGCTTACATCGGGACCCAGTCAGATAAACTGCCGGAAGCTATGACAGGATTATTTCAGTTATTGAATAATATGCCGGAATCAGAAATTACTTATAATTCTGCAAAAGATAATCTTATCCAGAAATTCAACACCGAAAGAATAACAAAGGCGGGAATCCTGAATTCATATCTCAACGCTCAGAAACTTGGACTTGATCACGATATCAGGAAAGATATTTATGATAAGGCACAGACATTATCATTGGATGATATCAAAAAATTCCAGGCAGAAAATATCAAGGATTCAAAATATACAATACTTGTATTGGGAGATAAGAACAAACTTGATATTGCAACATTAAGCAAATACGGCACGGTGAAGTATTTAACACTCGAAGAAATTTTCGGTTATTAAAGAATATCTATTTAAAACAAAAAGTCCGGTTTTACCGGACTTTTTTATGCATAAAACTTTGATAAGTTCGTTATTTATTTGAAATTTCACGCCTGCCTTACCGGGCTATGCCCGGGAAGGTTTCACATCCTCACATTAAAGCTCTTAGCCATTGCCTGAATAAATATACCCTCAGGATTAAGCTTCAGGTTACGTTTTATTTCTTCAGTGACTCTTTGCGGATCATTTGCCAAAGCATTCTTTAGAGGATCTTTTTCGAAAACGTAATAGTACGGATTGGCGTACCTGAATTCAAATTGCTCAATTACTTTTTTGTACTTTTCATCATTCTTTACAAAAACAAAAGAAAAGTCATCCCAGTAAACCAGCTTCCAGTTCTCATTATTTTTTATCAGGAATGATAGTATTGAAGTCTTAAGTTCAGTATTATTCCACGGCAATTTGGGGAATGACCATAGAACATAATCAAATCCGTAGCTGTCAAATTTCTTTTCGAATCCATACTCTTTATTATTAATGGATTTAAAGCTGTAATATATTTCATCATTTAATCCCCTGCTATCGATGAAATTTTTCGCACCATTTATCTCCCAAATCAAATAGCCGCCGCAATCATAAGTATTAAATGGCCTGCTTTTGGGGTCAGCAATTCTGTTTTCTTTGATAAAATTCACAGCTTTCACCGGATACGCGTTCTCATCAACACCAAAGCCTGTGATCCTGTCATAATTGAAGATTGAATACAAATTATTTCCCGGCAGGAGTATAATGCCTGCAATTAACACTGCTGATAAAACTGCTGGAATGACTTTAGCAAACAGCGCATTACCTGTTCCGGCAGGCTTCTTTTGCGCAGTGCTTTTAAGAAAATATGTGAGCGCCAAAAAAATAAACGGAGTAGTTACCAGCATAAAATCAATCGAAAATCTTGCAGTCCTGGTTGAAAATATAAGAAAGATTAGAACTACAGCACCTGATAAGATATCCTTTCTCTTAAAAGCATAATATAATACTGCCAGCGCGGCTGCAATGAATATGTAATATACATAAACATACATAGTGCCTGCGAAAATTTTGTCAAAGGGTGAGCGCCATTCAAATACATCTTCCATCATTTTCATCTGCAGGTGTGAATATACATATGTATATGTACCCATCCCCTGCGGGTTCATAAGCAAAACCAGCAAAGAGGCTGCGTATAACATAAGCAATTTAACAAACTGGTTTCTTGAAGATGGATTTTCTTTGTTCAGCAGGTACTGCGGTTTCAGCAGCCCGACTGTTTCTGATATTAGAAAAAATGTGAAGAGAACTATACCTGAAAGAACTCCCATATGCATATTTGCCCAAATTAAAAATATTATGGGAAGAAAGTAAATGAGCCTGCTGCCTTCCCTTTTTACGAGCGAATAACTGAAGAATATATAAAGCAGTATCACTGTAAACAGGTAAGATATTATCTGCGGTTTGATCAAAAAGCGCTCAAACAATGCTGCAGTTAACAGAAACAAAACCGTGAAGGTAATTGTCTGATCCAGTTTAAGTTTCAAAGAGAGCCTGTATAACAGGAAAAATATACATACGAAAATTAAGCTTCTGAAAATTGAGAGTCCCGTGTAGCCGCTTACGTTGTATATATTGTATGCCAGTGCATCAAATCCCCATTCAAATGGTATCCACTGCTGCCCTGCTGTTGCAAAACCAAATTCATCAACTGATGGAATTACATTGTTGACAGTAATGTATTTACCAATCTGTAAATGCCAAAAAATATCATCATCCCCTGAAATTTTAAAAGTAGTTATTAGGATTATAAATAGTAGAAAAACGAAAGGCAGAACATAACGGGATATGATCCCGGGGAACTTACTGCTTTGGACAGGTTTAGTAACTTTTTGCTTTTTTGACATTATGTGTCGTAAATATAAAATTTAGAGGATTAACTATTAAGGTAAAAAATATAAATATATAGGACTCAATAAGTCTAATTAGACTTGATTAGTCCGATTTTAATTATTATGTTTGAAAATCAAAAAATTAAATAATTGTTAAACTATATGGAAAAAAATTTTGTTGCTATTAATTACATAAGCTGCAAGGATCACTATAAGCCCCGCTTTGAAGAGCTGTTTGCTACACGTGCAGGGGCTATAGACCGCATGCCCGGCTTCAAATATATGGAAGTACTAAAACCGCAGGATAACAGTGATAATTATCTTATTGTCAGTCATTGGGATAGCGAAGAGACATTCAAGACATGGACCAAGTCACCGGAATTTATCGAAGGCCACAAGCGGGGTTTTGAAGATATTAAGCAGGCAAAGGAAAAAGGTGAAG
The DNA here is from genome assembly GCA_937873695.1 of uncultured Ignavibacteria bacterium. Taxonomy (GTDB): domain Bacteria; phylum Bacteroidota; class Ignavibacteria; order Tepidaquicellales; family OLB5; genus OLB5. The sequence goes on along the minus strand of CALMYL010000017.1, from coordinate 169,665 downwards.
AACCGCCAATGAGTTCAAGTTTTAAGACATATGAAGTGATTTCCAGATGATAAACGATGGTTTAAGACAGAAACTCAGGAAAATAGGATTTCTGGGTTTTTTATTTTTTTTGATCAAAGGAATTTTGTGGCTCCTGCTGCCTACGCTGATAGCATATTTTTCGTTTTAGACTCATTTTTGCTGAATTTTAACAAAATATCATAAAAACTGACCAAAATCTTATTGGCTTATGATATAAGTCATATTTTAATATGACATCTATATTTAATTTTGTATCAAGATTTACAATTAACTAATTATCAAAAATCAATAATAAATTTAGATGAAAAAGACATTTTTAAAGCATTTGGGACTATTTGTTATTGTGGCTTTTGTGGGTATCATAATAAATAGCTGCGGTGATGATACAACAACAAACAACAATACAACCCCTACGTATGATGCAAAATCAATTAACGGAACAGTTAATTTTGTGGAAACGAACTTCCTAGATTCGAGCTCAGGCAGTTATTTAATAGCTGCATACCCCGAAAGTGGCTGGCCTCCAATGGGTGGACCAACTGCTTTTGCAACAATTCCGGTTGTAAATGGAACAGCTGCCTACAATTACAAGTTAACTGACTTAGCTGACGGCAACTATGTTATATCGGTTGGATTCAGAAAGAATACAGGCGGCCAGAGTCCAATCATGGGTATATATGGCTGTGATACTTCTCATTCAGTCAGCTGTTTGCTTAACCCGACATTAAAGGCTACTATCACTAATAGTGAAGGTGTTGGCAATATCACTTTTATGAGCTGGGCAGATACAACCAATAAGATCTATTAATGTATCGTATTTCATCAAAATACATTTTTTCACACAGCACTTTACTTTCAATAAGTAAAGTGCTGTGTTTAATTTTAATAGCATTTAACCTTTGCTACGCCGAGGAATATTCATCCAAAATAACGGGTAAGGTCATTGATCTGACCAATGACGGCCTTGTAAGTTATACAAAAATAAAACTGGAATCTAATGACGGCTCCGGAAAATATAAGGCTGAAACCAGCAGCGACCTGATTGGTAACTATGAATTTAAAAGTGTGCCTGCAGGAATTTACAAAATTTCAACTATACGGCTTGGCTACGAAAAGGAAGAGCTGACTGATATTACAATTTCAGCAAATGAAACAAAGAACATTAATATATTTTTGACCCCTGTTAATATCGAGACAGATAAGATAAACGTTACAGCAACAAAGACAGAGCTTACTCTTAAGCAAACACCATCTTCTATTTCAATTGTTTCATCTGATGATATCAGAAACCGCAATCCCCTGACTTTTGACGATGTATTAAGCGATGTGCAGGGAGTTACAATTTTTAAAACCAGCGGCATTAATGTTCAAAGTTTATCAATAAGAGGCTCAAGCGATGTAGCCGGCGGCGGTATAGGTAACCGTGTGCTGCTGCTTCTTGACGGAAGACCATCACTTACCGGTGATTCAAAAGGCGCACTTTGGTCATTAATCCCGGTATCTATAATAGAACGCACTGAAGTTGTTAAAGGCGCATTTTCATCTTTATACGGTTCATCTGCTATAGGGGGAGTGGTAAACGTTATCACAAAAAAACCAACGTATAAATCCTTCACCAGTATCAGCACAAATTACGGCTTTTACGAAAAACTGAATGACAGCTTAAAGTTTACCAACAGCTTAAGAAGTTTTGCAGGATTTGATCTGCTGCATAGTAATACATACGGTAAACTGGCATATATGCTTAATTTCAATTTTAAGCAAAATGATGGTCACGCTATGCAAACAGGTTACAATTTTTACAGCGGACTTGCCAAGCTGATGTATGATGTTATAAATAACCGTGATCTGGAGATAACACTGCAGTATACCAAATCAAAAAGTGATTTCCCGCACTACTGGAGAAAAGATGCGGGGGGTTATTCAATGCCATTCAGGGTTGCTGATTATTACATTGGTGATAAAATTAACAAAGAAACACATAGCATCGATGCGTTTTATACCGCGATCCCTGGGAAGAATACAAAATATACCTCCAGATTTTATTATTACAAATTGAAAAGTATTTCATTCTATAACCCTAAAAACCCGGTAACAGTACTATTTGCACCAGATCCCTCAAAAGGATTTGAAACTTACATAACCTCATACAATTTTGGTAATATTTCTCAGCTGGATTTCCAGATTTCAAAAAGAAACTACCTTATCACGGGTACAGATCTGCAATGGAACGTTGTGAAATCAGATCCCGAAGCAATTCTATACGGCAATCAGCAAATGAACAATTTTGGGGTTTTTGTACAGGATCAGCACAAGATAATTACAGATAAACAAGATAACACAATTCTTTCAACTACTGCAGGCGTAAGGCTTGATTACAATAAATTTGTGGGAATGAATCATTTTGTACAGCTTAGCCCAAAACTCTCATTCCTATACTCCCCTAACACTACAGGAAAAATATTTGAGAATACCTCATTCAGATTTTTGGTTGGCAGGGCTTTCCGCGCACCATCAATTGCGGAGCTTTATTTCAAAAAAGAGCTGTTTGGCGGGTTTGATTTCATTTTTAATCCTGACCTTAAACCTGAAGAAATGGTTTCGGTGGAGTTTGGTTTCAGAAAGCAATATGAAAAGAGATTTACACTTGATGTATCTGCTTACATTAATGAATATGATAACCTGATTCAGTATGTAAATATTGGAGGCGGCATTTACGGACCTTTCCAGGTGCAGAATATCGCAAAAGCGCAGATCCGCGGACTTGAATTTCTCATAGATTACACCGGCTCACTTAACTTGTTCAAACAGCCTTTTGGATACTCATTCGGTTTTAATTACAGTCTGATAGACGCAAAAGATCTTTCATCCGGCAGGAAAGATGAATTCCTTCCATATAAACCAAGGCACCTGATCAATTTCAATACTGACCTAAGCTATCATGATTTCAATTTTAATATAACCGGCAAGTACGTGAGTGAAGTTGAAGAAGATCTGTTCTATAAATACGAAGAACCGAAGGCATATTTTCTGCTTGATATGAAGATAAGCAGAAAGCTTTTTGGAAGAGCAACAATATTCTTCGCCGTAAATAATATCCTTAATGAATCCTACCAGGAGCTTGAAAGAACACAGGCACCCAATCGCAATTTTAATTCAGGGATAAGAGTAGAGTTTTGATCTTATATGTTCATCCGATGACTTCGGAAGCAAGCTTTGAGTCATCGGATGAATAACTGAAAAATCCTTATTTAACCAACACCATTTTATTCGTCAGTTTCATTCCCCCTGCATTCAATTCATAAAAATATATTCCGCTTGCCAGCCCCGAGGCGTTAAAATCTGTCTCATATTCGCCGGGCACAAGTTCACTTTTTATCAATTGGGTAATAGTCTTGCCGCCTATATCGTAAACAGTCAGTTTTGTAAACACATTACCTGAGGTACCTTTTACCCCTGCAATTGAAAACTTAATTTTTGTTACGGGATTAAAAGGATTAGGATAATTCTGCTTTAATTCAAAATTCTTAGGTATAGTATTAGAGACCGGACTAATTCCAACAAGCGGATTATCGCCGTACACACCGTTATGCCTGCTGTTATACTGCCACATAGGAATAATTATTTTATTTGCATTAAATGTTGTACCTGTATTCCATAAATATATATTTGCAGTTGCGGGTGATGTTACACATCCTGCCCCTGCTATATCAAGCAGACCATCACGGTTAACATCGCCAAGCATAGGCGTAGTAAAAAATGTCGCGCCTGAGGTATTTACATCCCACCCGGCCACAGGCGATCCGTCGTGATTGAAAGCCAGATATTTACCTCTTCCACCGGTTTGTGTATTATCATCGCATATTAGCTCCATGCTGTTATCATTATCAATATCGGCTATTGATATCTGGTTATTGATAGCCCAAAGCATCGGAACCGGGAAACCGGCTAAATAGGTCCCGTTTTTATTCCATGCGTAAAGCTGGTCAGATGGCGAACCGCTAAGCACCTGGTCACCAACGGCAATATCAATAATATTATCGCCATCAATATAGCCAACCGCAGGCGGACCGTATATCCATTGCGTAGTCGGATTCGGCCATCCGCTTAACACTGTACCGTTATTTTTAAGAATATATACATAACCCCCGCCGCCAAGAACATGTGTGCCGAAAATTATTTCCCTGATATTATCACCATCAACATCTGCAAGTACGGGTGATGAATATGAATTTACATCACTGTTGGGCATTAAGTACGGAAATCCGGCAAGCGGATTTCCATCGCTTCCCCAGGCAAACAAACCGGAATATGATTCCATTACTACTTCAGGCAAAGCGTCACCCGTTATATCGCCAACAGCAGCGCTGGAAGCCGGCACATGGTTCAACGTCTTGGGCCACCCGGGGAAAGTTGCAGCATTGCCGCGGTATATCCATACTTCTCCGGAGCCCGAAAGTCTTTTATTGACGATTATTTCCAATCCCCCTGCATTATCCATATTAGCAAGCACAGGCGTACGTGAGCTGTAACCATGATTTATCGGAAAGCCCGGAACAGGTGTCCCATTCTTTCTGAATGCGTAAATAAATCCTCCTGAAGTAAGTCCATGATTTGTAACAACAATTTCTTCCTGCCCGTCTCCGTCAATATCTCCGTAAGCCGGTGCGCCTTCAAGGGCGTATGAAGCTACTGTTTGCGGCCAGCCGCTGACAGAAGTACCATCGTAGTTCCATACCTGTACGGTATAACCTATATTGAAAACAATTTCAAGATCATTGTCACCATCCATATTACACAATATTCCGCCTTCAAAAGTCGTACCGCTTAAAGTTTTAGGGAAACCGGAAAAATGCGGAAATGAATCCACATTTATTACTGAATTGTTCGAATACTTGCCATTTGATTCAAGAATGTTCACATAACCCATAACATCAGGTATTACCGGGTTATTAATTGCCGGGTTAATGAATTGACTGAATATATTTAAGGCACTAAGCAGAATAATGATAGAAAGTGCCGGAAACAGATAATTGATTTTTTTCATTTTGTTATTTCTAAAATATATCTTTAGATGCCAAATTGGAATTATTTTTTATTTAATATGTTACTTAATATGTGAACTAATTTAACTTTTTTACTCATATTTTACAGTATAATTATTGATATTCAGTGTTTAAACCGCATTTTTACTTTGTTATTAAAATAGTATAAGGCTATATTTACCATTCCAATGAAAAGAATTTTCTTAATTTTTGTTCTGTTTTTTGCTGTTTTTGGCAATAATTTTGCTCAGGATGACCCTTCAAACCCTAAAGCGGTTGAGCTTTTTATTGAAGCAAAGACCCTTGAACTTAAAGATAACTATCTTGCCGCAATCAGCAAATACAATGATGCTTTGAAGATCGAAAAAGCCGCGGGGATATACTTCGCGCTTTCAAAACTATATACCAATGTTACGCAGCATCAAAAAGCGCTGGAGTATGGCCTTGCAGCTATAAAAATTAACCCCGAAAACTTAACTTACAAAGAGCAGGTTTCTGATACTTATATTATTCTTGGCGACTATAATAACGCATTAAAGTATCTTAAAGATATTTATGAAAAACGACCTGATGATATTAACATTATTTATAATATGGGCAGGATGTATGAGGCGTTGAAGATGCCTTCAGAAGCGCTAAAGTATTATGAAAATATTACTGAAAATTACCAGTACGATGAAACAGTCCTTTTAAGAATGGCTGATATTTACGAAGGTTTTAATGATTATGCTAATACTGCCGCTACCGTAGAAAAACTTCTGGTAATTAATCCTACTGATATAAATTTAAAATATTCTGCTGCGGCAACCTATGTAAAAATACCTGATTACGATAATGCCATAAGGATATATGAAGAGATATTAAGTACAAATCCAAATAACCGCGACGTGCAGACAGAAGTGATTAAACTCTACTTCCGTCAGCATAGAAATGCTGAAGCGTTTGAAAAATACAGCAAGTTTCTCAACAGGGATAGCGTTGATTTCATTACTAAAATGGATGTTGCAATAGCATTTCTTCAGGCATCAGAGCAGGATAAAGAAGCTCGCGGTGTATCCCGCAACATTTTACAGAATCTTGAGTCTGCTTACCCGAATGAATGGATGCCTTCTTACTACCTAATTTATATGGATGCGCAGGATAACCCCGAAACTGCCGATGAACGCTTCGCATCTTTGCTTGCGGCTACTGATACTTCTTCGGAGCTGTATGTTCAGGTAGGTTTCTACTATTACGAACGGAATGATTTTAAGAAATCAATTGATATTTTCAAACAAGGAACAGAAAAATTCCCCGATGACTTCAGGCTGAATTACCTTACCGGCAATTCATATTACAGGCTTGGTGATAACCGTGCAGCACTCCCTTATCTTGAAAAGGCTCTTGAGCAAAATCCCGGTGACCTGAACACATTAAGCAATCTTGGACTTGTATATGATGACCTTAAAATGAACGCTGAGTGCTCAAAGCTTTACGAGCAGGCGTTCACGTATCACCCTGATAATATTTTGCTGCTGAATAATTACGCATATCATCTTTCAGAAATCGGTGAGAAGCTGAATGAAGCCAAAGAAATGTCAAAGAAGACTATTGAAAAAGAACCCGATAACGCTTCTTACCTTGATACCTACGGCTGGATACTTTACAAACTGAAGGATTACAAGAACGCTGTAATATACATTGATAAAGCCATAAAACTGGGCAAAAATGAGACACTCCTTGACCATCTTGGCGATGTATACGAAGCTATGGGAGAAATAGTAAAAGCGCTTAAAGCGTGGAATGACGCATTGCAGATGAATCCAAACAATGAATTGATCAGACAAAAGGTAAACAAGTATAAATGATTTTTTCTTTTTAATTAATGTTAATTTACTACTAAAATGAGCGATCAGATCGTACACAATGTTATTATCATCGGTTCGGGTCCGGCCGGTTTAACCGCTGCGTTATATACCGGAAGAGCGAACCTTAAGCCCCTTGTTTTTGAGGGCATGCAGCCCGGCGGGCAATTAACCATTACAACTGAAATTGAGAACTATCCTGGTTTTGAACACGGCATTATGGGTCCGGAACTGATGGATATTATGCGTAAACAGGCTCAGCGTTTTGGGGCAGATTGTCAGTTTAAATATGTAGATAAGGTGGATTTCTCTGCATCACCATTTAAGTTATATGTAGAAGGTAAAGAATATCTTGCCCGGACGGTAATAATTGCAACCGGCGCATCTGCCAAACTGCTTGGTTTGCCGTCGGAATCAGAATATATGGGCTTCGGCGTATCAGCATGCGCAACATGCGATGGTTTCTTTTTTAAAGATCAGCGAATTATTGTAATTGGCGGAGGCGATACAGCAATGGAAGAAGCTAATTACCTCACTAAGTTCGGCAAAGAAGTGATGATAGTACACCGCAGGGAAGAATTCCGCGCTTCAAAGATCATGCTTGAAAGGGCCCAAAAAAATCCGAAGATAAAACTTGTTACCGATACCGTACTTGAGGAAGTTATTGGCGTAAATGAAGGCGGCAAAAAACGGGTAACTCATGCCAGGCTTAAGAATATTAAAACCGGTGAGGTAACAGACAGGGAAGTTGAAGGAATATTTTTGGGTATTGGTCACAAACCTAACACAGATGTATTTAAAGGACAAATTGAGCTTGAAGACACGGGCTATATAAAGACAAACAAAGTGAACACATATACAAATATCCCCGGCGTATTTGCCTGCGGCGATGCTCAGGATCATGTGTACAGACAAGCCATAACCGCAGCAGGCTCAGGATGTATGGCCGCTATTGATGCAGAGCGGTATCTTGAATCACTTCACGGTTAATAACAACATTTATTCATATTTTAGCAGGGATAGAACTTAATTCTATCCCTTTTTTTAATGGCTGATAAATTCGCAAATATTGCATTTAATATACCTGTAGGTCAATTGTTTACGTACTCTGTACCTGCTGACCTCGCTCAGTTTATCAAGCCCGGCATGAGGGTGCTGGCACCACTCGGGAACAAGGATGTAACAGGCATAGTAATAGAACTTGCAGCAGGATCAGAATTGAAAAAGATAAAACCCTTAAGAAAACTGCTTGATACATTTCCGATACTTAGTGATGAAATGCTTAGTTTCTGCAAGTGGATCTCTGCATACTATATATGCCCTCTGGGAGAAGTGATTTTTTCTGCTGTTCCAAGAGGTTCAAAAGTAGAATCAAAAATCCTTTACACAGCAGCTGTAGTAATACCTAATATACCCTACACAACGCTGCAGAAAAATATTATCAATATTTTGAAAGATCGTTCACTTACTGTAAAACAGCTTGAAAACAGGCTGAGATCAGGCAGCGTAAGAAACGCGGTTCTTTCGATGACACAAAGCGGTGCACTTAAGCAGGAGCATATCACTGTAAGTGAAACTGCCAAAGCCAAATTTGAAAGGTATGTAAGATTTGAATTGCTTGAAGAATTCAGGGATTACACAAAACAATCCCTTGAAATTTTTTTCAGGGAATCAAAATTCCGCTCAACCTGCCAGGTAAAAGTTCTGAAGTACCTAATTGAAAATGAAATTTCCGAAGCTAAAGCCGCTGATATTTTAAAGAAGACGAAATCGGCTCTGTCAGTTCTGAAATCGCTTGAAAAACGGGAATTTATTTCACTTCATATGAAGGAATCCGATAGAACAGATAACCAGGAATTCAGCGCCGATAAAAAGATAATTGAGCTTAACGCAGATCAGAAATCAGTATTAAAAGAAATTAATTCCTCTCTTGGTAAATTTAAAACTTTCCTTCTATTTGGAGTAACAGGCAGCGGTAAAACGCAGGTATATATAGAAGCCATTCAAAACGCTTTACATAACAATAAAACCGCAATAGTGCTTGTCCCTGAAATTTCACTGACTCCCCAGCTGATACACAGGTTTAAAACATATTTTGGGGATATTATCGGGGTGATACACAGCAAACTATCCGAAGGTCAGCGCTTTGATGTATACCGGAGGATCCGCTCAGGTGAGATAAAGATAGTAATTGGCGCACGCTCAGCATTATTTGCCCCATTGGAAACCCTGGGAGTGATAATTGTTGATGAAGAACATGACCATTCATACAAACAGACCGATAAAAATCCGAAATACAATGCCCGTGATTCAGCAATTGTAAGAGCCAAACTGAACAACGCGGTAGTAGTATTGGGCTCAGCTACACCATCAATGGAAAGTTTCTACAATTACAAAGCCGGTAAGTATTCATTACTGGAGCTGCCCCACCGCGCACTTAAGACCAAACAACCGAAAGTTGAGATTGTAAATATGCTGGATGAGCTGCGCAATCCCAGTAAATACAGAAAGTATGAAACGCAGGAGCAGCGTGTGCTCTCATCAATGCTGATAAATTATATAGATTCAGCTTTAAAAGAGAGGCAGGCTGTAATATTAATGCAGAACCGAAGGGGTTACTCAGCATACCAGCAGTGCCTTGATTGCGGAAATGTAAAAATGTGCCGCAACTGTGATATTACAATGATATATCATAAGCTGATAGATAAGCTTCGCTGTCATTACTGCGGCACGGCTGAAAGCCTGCCGGAGCATTGTGAAATTTGCGGGAGCCGGAATTTGAAACTTGTTGGTGTTGGCACCGAAAAGATAGAAGAGGAAATACAGAGATTATTCCCGCAGGCAAAAACCATGCGCATGGATGCAGATACTGTCAAAGGGAAGGATGCGCACCGGAAGATACTGAAGAGTTTTCATGATGGTGAATTTGATATTTTGATAGGAACGCAGATGATATCAAAAGGCCTCGACTTTCCAAACGTTTACCTTGTTGGTGTTATTTCCGCTGATATTGGGCTTTATATCCCTGATTTCCGCGCATCGGAAAAAACATTTCAGTTGCTTATGCAGGTATCGGGCCGTTCAGGCAGGATAAGTGACAACGGGAAAGTTGTCATTCAGACAATGAACCCGGAGAATTACATTTTCCCCATGATTGAAAAACACGATTATGTGTCATTCTTTGAAAAGGAGATACAGCACCGTTCATTTCACAAATACCCGCCATTTTCAAAGATGATACTTATAGAGGTAACTTCACCAAAACAGGTAAATGTCAATAATCACTCATGGAAGATATATCATTACTTAAATAACGCGATTAATACAACAGCCGGCAATGTTTATATTGAGCTTCTCAAGCCTGCCCCTGCTCTTATCTATAAAATTAAAAATACTTTCAGAATGCACATAATACTGAAGGTAATGAAAACCACGGGAGAAACCCTGGCATTCAGCGAAAACCTGATGTTCGAAATGCAGAATTTTATTCATACCTTAAAGCTCAGATCAAATGAAAGGGTTGATCTGGATATTGATCCGCTGAGTTTTTATTAAACAGAATTACTTAACAAATACCAGGTCTATCCACCTGTGTTCTGTATCAACTTTATTAACCTTTATCTTCACTTTATCGCCAATCCTGTACTTTTTCCTCCTGTGCCTTCCCACAATCTGGTAATTCTGCTGGTCTAAGATATAATAGTCATCGTTCATATCCCGCAGCCTCACCATTCCTTCTATCATACTTTCTGTAATTTCAACATATATACCGTATTCCGAGATCCCTGAAACAATTCCATGGAATTCCTTGCCAACATTGCTTTCCATATACTGGCACTGCAGAATTTTTATAGCTTCACGTTCTGCATGTACGGCATTAATTTCCCTATCCGTTGAGAGCTTGCAGATATCCGGAAGTTCCTTCCTGTAATGACTGGCCCTTTTAGCATTCAATCCGCTTAAGACTTCATAAAGTATCCTGTGCACAATAAGGTCAGGGTATCTTCTGATAGGCGAAGTGAAATGTGTATAGTAATCAAATCCAAGTCCGTAATGACCGATATTCTCTTCCGAATATATAGCTTTAGACATTGCGCGAATGGTAATATCATTTATCAGGAATTCCTCAGGCCTGCCTTCAATTTCAAGCAGCATTTTCTGTATTGAACGTTTATTTTCAGGGTCAAGCCTTATTCCAAACTGCTTTACAAAGTTAGAAAGTTCAACTATTCTTTTTCTGTCCGGCTGGTCGTGTATCCTGTAAACAAACGGTGGTTTTTTCTTCTGTCTTTCGGCAAACAATGTTACACATTTGTTTGCGATAAGCATAAAATCTTCGATCATTCTCATAGTATTAAGCCGCTCTTTTGGCTTAATACTCTTTATCAGGCCGTCAACAATTTCAGCTTTTACTTCAGTTGATTCAAAATCCAGGCTGCCTTCCTCAAGTCTGCGTTTGAACAATATTTTATGAAGCTCATGCATTTCGTTCAGCTTGACAAGAAATTTTCCCTTTTGTTTATCCAGAATGCCCTGGGCCTCTTCATATGTAAACCGTTTTTTGCTGTTGATAACCGACTTACACACTTCATAATTAAGCACTTTCCCTTTCTGATCAATTTCCATGAAACACGAAAACACCAGCCTGTCAACTTTTTCCTTAAGCGAACAAATATCATTGGAAAGCTTTTCAGGCAGCATTGGAACAACATCATTCATTAAGTAAACGCTTGTACCTCTAAGCAGGGCTTCATTATCAAGCTCAGAGCCTTCGGTAACGTAATGGCTTACATCGGCAATATGAACGCCAAGATAGTAATTACCGTTATCAAGTTTATCCAAAGAGATCGCGTCGTCAAAATCCTTAGCATCCGCAGGATCAATGGTAAAAATCAGCTCTTCTCTCAGATCCCGCCGCTTTTTGATCTCATCTTCATGAATTTCAAATCTGCCTTCATCTTCAAGCTTTTTCAGTTCATCTCTCACTGATTTGGGGAATGTTTTAGTTAATCCGTATTTTTTTATCAATGCTTTGAATTCGGTGGTAACATCACCGGCTTTGCCAAGTACCTGCACAATTTTGCCTTCCGGCGAGAGATCCTGGTATTCCCAGTTTACTATTTCACAAATTACTTTATCGCCGTTAACTGCGCCTTTGAGTGAGTTCCTCGGAATGAAAATATCTTTCCTGAACTTCTTATCATCCGGGATAACAAACGCATAATCTTCACCCTTACTGCTGAATTGAAGTTTGCCAACAACCGAATGCTTTACGCGCTGCACAATGTTTTCAACAATAGCTTCACGTTCATTATTTTCAGCGTATTCAATAATTGTGACTTCAACTTTGTCTCCTGTTAAAGCGGTAAGAAGATTCTTCTTTCTGATAGGCAGAATTATGATCCCGCTGCTTGTTGTAATTTCAGCGGCATATTCATTTTTTTTATCAAGTGTTATTACTCCTTCATAAAATGAAGCCTGCCCGTTATACTCATAATATTTGCCGTTCTTCTGCAGCTCCCCTTCATTAACAAGTTCATGAAGGATATTGCGCACTTCAGCCTTCAGGGATTTATTCACCCTCAGCCTGTTAAAGAGCATATTGAATTTGATTGAAAGCGAAGGGGTTTGTTTAAACAATCCTAAAATTTGCTGCCTCAGGTCGTTTAATTTATTTTTAGCCACTTTGTTTTTTATTTAAGTTAGTAGCGGATCTTATATGTAAGTCCTGCCCGTGATTCAAAACCCTGGTCACTGTTGAAAATAGAGTTTGAATAAGTTCTTGAGATCTGTATAAGCAGGTTGTTTGATACATCTATATTCAGAAGTTTGTTAAGCGGATATTCTACACTAACTTCAAGATTATTGATATTGCTGAGTATTTTTCCGCCAAATTTTACAATGGCATCGCCAAATGCTGATGTGATCTTGATATCGGTATTGCTTATATTGCCGCCATTATAAATAACTTCAGTATTAACAATAAACGGCGCTATGTTCCTTAACGCTTCGTAAAGCAATGATGAAGCAAAACCCGATGACACGTTATTGCTTAAACTTCCAAGGGCAGTTGATCCCTGGGCTATCGGCCCGCCAAACAAGAGATATGAAATAGCCTCCGTCTGAGCCTCGGGACCTTCTTTTTTTACGCCATCATTGTTCCGCAGTGATAATGTCAGTTTTGGCTGATATCTCGTTCCCGAAATATCAAGTACTACGAATGTAATTTCCTGGTTATTATCAACAGTCCTTACGTTCTTATATTCCGCCTTTATGTTGAGTGCAGGATTATTATAGTCGCCGTTAAATTCAAGATAGCTGTTGCCAATTGAAAAATTCTTATAAAACCTGTAATAAGAATCCCCGACAATATTCAGCCGCCCGAAGAGTTGAAATCTCCTGTCAGATGTTCTATTGTCAAGCCTCAGGTTTCCCTGGAACTCACCGTTCAATTCTTCACGGGTAAGACTGTTCATATTTACATTTACAACAATATTCTTTTCCATTAAAATATCAAGATCGTATGTAATATAGTCCGCAACGGTAGGTTCGCGTTTTTCCAGTATATAGTTGTACCGCAGGAACGGATCAAGATTACCGATATCTTCATTGGAAACTGTGATCGTTGTATCAAGGAACCTGAATCCGGATGAATCGGTGAGTATACGATATGTAAAATCGTCGCTGTAGATATCATACGCCAGGCTTGAAATAGCCGGGAAGTAAAGCTTAGCGCTTTTAATAACCAATTGACCTGATACCAGCAGGTTACGCAGATTACCCTTTATTCTTATTGGCGGCGTTCCTATTCCGCCAAGCATTTCTCCGTAAAAACCAAACCTGTTCTGTATAGAAGACCCGTCCAGGAAATACATATCGCCTGATGTAGTGAGATCAATATCATTAACGCTTAAACCCGCAAAATTTATTTTGCCAAAAACATCAATGTGTCTTGATTGGTCTCTGTCATTGAATATCGAAAATCTTTCTACTATCAGATCTGACTTATCTGTCTTAAGACTTGTTTCAAACCTATAATATAAACCATTCCAGGTAAAGAATAATCTGCCTTTTGTAATATTGGCATTCCCCGTAAGAACAGGGTCGGCAATAGTGCCTTTTGCGCTTATATCACCATCCAGGAATCCGCGAAGATCAGTAAAATTCGGGATCGCTTTGGAGAAAAAGTTAATCTGGAAGTTTGTGGCTTTTAAGTTGAGATCCAGAGGACTGGTTAATACAGTCATGTATGTTGAGCTATCCGGTGTTTTTAAGGGATTGTTAAAAGGAATATTTCCTGTCAATCTAAGTCTGCCATGCCCCTGGGCGTTGGTCATTAAAATATCGGTAGATAAATTATTATCCTCGAAATCAATGAACGCATCTACCCTGCCCACCTTATGATCATCATACCTTAACAGACTTGTATTCATTTCCATGGCAAGCCGCGGATTATCAATATTTCCTTTGAACGTCATCAAAACTCTTCTTATACTTCCTTTAAAGAGCGTTTCATAGTCATCATTCTGAACTTTCTTATTGTACAAAGCCGAAGGGTTATATATAAGTTCTAAAATTGCGGGAATATTGATGTTTCTGGCTTCAGCATATATATCACTTGAGTCATTGAATGAATAATACCCTCCAATATCAACCTTCATGTAATCGCCGCTAAGACTGAATTTATCAAATATGATCCGCTGGTTCGCGGCATACGGATGATAACTTACGAGCATTGTATCATAATTATACAGATCTACACGGTTAAAACTCGCATATAAGGTATCTACAGCCATTGTAACCGAATCACTTGCAAGATCTATTGTACCTGCAAGATCTACTTTTATTGTAGAATCCTGGGTTGCATCAAGTGAGTAATATTGTATGCCATTATTAAGCCTGAATACTGCCTTAACGCTGTCATAAATGCGGGTGCCTATCCTTAAAGTATCAGCGTTGAATGTAATAAGGGAATTAAATGAACTGAAATCACCACGTTCTGCATTTTTGTAGTCTCCATAAGTATTAAGGTGCATAAATTCAGCCTGCGAATTCGCAAGCACAAACACAGTATCTTTGTATGCAAAGTCATTTATTCTTACTGATGTGCTGCCGTCAAATCCTGATCGCGAATTCTTTATTCTTCCCCTTACACTGCCGTCAAAATACATATCACTCAGAAAGAACATTCTGGATATCGCTGCGGGGTCTTTCGTTTTCAGGTCGTAGGTAAAATCCATTTCGCTGCCTGAAACATTTGTGAGCTGCGCGGGCAATAAGGTATCAAGCTTAAATTTCTTCGAAATTTCATTCTGTATCATAACAATATTACTTGCGATCACATCACCTATTTCTGTCAGCTTAAAATTACCTTTTGCATTAAAATCCACAAGATTAGAACTAAGAGTTATGAAATCATTAGTCCCGCTTGTTGAGATCCTGAGGTCAATTGGTGTCGCAAGAAAATCATAATTACCGTAATATGAGTTAGCCAGATTTATATTGTATGTTCCTTCAAGCCCTTCAGGTGAAATTCCCCTGCCGTTAACATCAAATGCAAACGTAAGATTGCTTTTATCCGAATTATTCTTAGTAAACGCTGATATGTCAAGATTCCTAACCTGTCCTTTAAGCGAATAAATGGGGTTATTAAAATCGCGGATATTTACATTTCCTTTTACTGCAGCATCAAATTTACCCGAAGCATACTGAACATCCATTTCAACATTATAACCTCTCAGGTTAAGCACACCTGCCGATTTATCGATCTTCTGTTCAAGAAGTTTTGTATCACGCAGTTCATACTTAACAGTACTGTTAATTACTCCCAGGGCAAACCCGCTTCCAACTGCCTCTACGTGCCCGTTTATATCGCTTTCTAGTTTCGGGTTCTTTATGACCTTTCCAATATTCCCTTTTGTTACATCAACAGATGTGTTATAGCTGATATTGGGGTTTTTGATATTCATGTTAAAAAAACCCTTCGCGTTACCTACCGAAGATTGTACATCAAATGTTGTTTCAAAATCCAGGGGTTCGCCTTTATACGTCATGTTTCCTGTTACAATACCAACATGCGTATAGTCCGGAATCGGTAATCCGGGTGTGTAACGCTTAGTATCAACGGGATCTATCCTGAACTCAGTAGTCTTAACATCAAGCCACAAGTGCTCGGGATCTATAAGATTAACCAATCTGCCGGAAAATCCCATATCTGTATTTGGAGTTTCCAGCCGGCACTTTTCAATTACCATATCATCAAATTTTCCCTTAGCCTTTAATTCAAAAAACAGGTTCCCGTTCAGGAAATCGACAGCCGGCAGAAACGCTTTAAGATCATCAAAATCAAAGTTCTTTCCAACCAGGCTCATTCTCAGATCTTTGCCCTTAAAAGAAGGCAGCCCTTCTACTTTCAGCAGGTCAAGTTTATCAATAAAAACATATTCCATCTGCACCCAGCTTCTGGAAGTTTCTATATTCAACTTGTTTATTTCTGCCCGGGATTTAGAGATGTAGAAGTCACCGGATAGACCTTTCAGGTCAAATCCAAAATTTGAATTGAATCCGAGATGATCTATCCACAGCTGAATGGCGTTTTTATCGTATTGGGCGCGGGTTTCAAGTGTAAGTGAGCTTATTCTTAAATTATCAGTTGTAAAACTGGGTGCATTGGG
Organism: uncultured Ignavibacteria bacterium; assembly: GCA_937873695.1. Classification (GTDB taxonomy): domain Bacteria; phylum Bacteroidota; class Ignavibacteria; order Tepidaquicellales; family OLB5; genus OLB5. The sequence goes on along the minus strand of CALMYL010000017.1, from coordinate 153,081 downwards.
AATTTTAAGGTCCTTTACAGGCAGGTCCTGCGGCTTTGCCCCAAGCATGGTAAAATTCAGATTTTCCATTCGAAGACGCTTCACATTGATCTTCCATTCAAACTCTGAGGAATCCTTAGTGGTATCTTCTGAAGAAAAAAGGTAAGCAAAATTGAATAGGGAATCGCCTTTATCACCCGGAATACGTACAAAATTAATTGTTGGGTTGTTAACTACTGCTTCTGTGACCTCAACAGTCTTGTTCATCAGCCCGAATATATCGTAATTCAGCTTAACTCTGTCAAGCTTTATCATCTCATCCTGTTTTACGGTCAGTAAAACATCCTTGAGGATGATCTCACTGAAGAAATTGCCTTCCAGTCCGCCGATCTTTAAAGAAGATTGCTTTTTGGAAAAATCTTCATTTAGCATATCAACCAGATAGTCTTTTACAAAATCCCTGAAAAATGAAGTTTGTGTTACCGAAACTAGGAGTGTTATTAAGAGCAGCAGTATTGAAAATAAAAGTATGAGAGAAGAAAAAATCCGGAATTTTTTCTTTTGTTTTTTTACACCGTTTCCGGGATCTTTCCCCGGGGCAATAGGTTCTTTTTTCGCTTCTATTTTTTTTTCTTCAGCCAAATAACAGTTTATTTGCAGTAAAGCTCAGTAATTCTTTCAATGATATTTGTTGAAGAGTTATTTTCAACAAACCTGATACGCTTAATTTCTCCGCCTGATTGCTTAACTACATCCGAACCGACAATCTTATCTTCTGTCCAGTCAGCCCCTTTTACCAGTATATCAGGTAATACTTTCTTAATTGTATTTAACGGCGTATCTTCGCTGAATATTATAACAAAATCTACAGGTTTAAGATTTGCAAGCACATAAGCCCTGTTCTCTTCCTTCACTATCGGGCGCTTATCACCTTTTATCATCTTAACCGAGCTGTCGGAATTCAGTCCGACAATAAGAACATCGCCAAGACTCTTTGCTTCAGTCAGATACTCCACATGTCCCCGGTGAATAATATCAAACACACCGTTTGTGAATACTATTTTTCTGCCCTGAGCTTTCAACTCATTCACAAAACCCAGATCATCACCGGCTTTAAAAATATTTTTCAATTACTAAATCTTCCGTTATTTATTATAATATGCAGTCACGATACACGTTTGCCTTGCGAAGCTTGCTTCAAAAGGTTTTACGTTTATATGAATCTATCAATGCGTTTTTATATATCGGTATTATTCCAACTTCTTCACAAACAATCCCTGCAGCCTGGTTTGCAAGCATTACTGCTTCAATTATATTCGCGCCTCCGGCAAGCATAACTGCAATTGTAGAAATTACCGTATCACCTGCACCTGAAACATCAGCAACTCTTCTTGCTTTGGTTGGAATATTCAGTATCACAGTCTTATTTTTTTCCTTATCGAATAGCATCATCCCTTTTTCACCTCGTGTGAGTACAAGGTACTCGCAGTTCAATCTATCAATAAGAATCCTGCCGGCTTCTTTCACTGATTCTTCCCCGTCAATTTTCATTGCGAGAATATCAGCGGTTTCTTTCCGGTTGGGTTTAAATACCGTTACATCTCTGAATTCAAAAAAATTATGGAATTTAGGATCAACGTAAACGGGTTTTTTGAATTTCCTGCTTATAGAAATGATCTTTGAGATCATTTCTTTGGTCAGTACACCTTTGTTGTAATCCTGCAGAATAACAGCAGCAAAATTCTTTACATTTTTTGTAAAGAAGTCGATTATTTTCCTGCGGGTATTATCAGATACATCATCCTTAATTTCACTATCAACCCTTAATACGTGCTGCGAGTGAGCAATTACCCTCGTTTTAGAAGTTGTTGGTCTGCTGCTGTCCTTAATTATTCCGGATGCTGAAAGCCCAAGCATTTTCATTACATCCAGATAGTGTTTTGAATCATAATCATTACCTATAACACCGATCAGTACCGGTTCTGCATCAAGCGCTTTGATGTTATTTGCTACATTTGCGGCTCCGCCAAGTCTATATTCAGTCTTATCAATATCAACTACGGGCACCGGTGCTTCGGGCGAAATCCTAGAAATAGTGCCATAAACGTACTTATCCAGCATAACATCGCCAATAACAGCAATTTTCCTGCCCTTAGCACTCTTGAATATTGTTTTTAATTTTGCTTCTGTTATATTCAACTATCTAAATTGTTTTTGCAAAAATGAATAAAATTAAGCAAATATAGGGTTAAATGGTGGCTTATTCAATTGAAAAGGGTAATTTATTCATTCATTGAAACCCTGCGAAATTTTGCGTATTTTTGTAGTTCTATGAAATTTACTAAACGAACTAATACCTGCGGCGAGCTAAGGCTTGCCGATGAAGGAAAAACTGTTACATTAAACGGCTGGGTATCACAAGTGCGTGATCTTGGAGGCGTTATTTTTGTTAATTTACGCGATAGATACGGTATTTCGCAGGTAACTGTGAATTCCGAAAATAAGAGGATATACGATACTGCTAAATCACTTGGGCTTGAGTATGTTGTTTCAGCCACCGGTTTGGTGCAGAAAAGATCATCCGTAAATCCAAATATGCCAACAGGCGAAGTTGAAGTACTTGCAACCGGACTTGAAATTCTGAATACTTCAGAGGTAACTCCGTTTGTTGTTGAAGAAGATGTTAAGGCATCAGAAGAGCTTCGCTTTAAGTACCGTTACCTTGACTTAAGAAGAAAAAAGATAGCCGATAACCTTGTGTTAAGAAGTGATGTATACAACATTGTTCATAAATATTTTGAGCGCGAAAAATTTATTGAAGTTGAAACCCCTATCTTAATGAAATCAACTCCTGAAGGTGCACGTGATTATCTGGTTCCTTCACGTGTACATAAAGGAAAGTTCTATGCATTGCCGCAATCACCGCAAACTTATAAGCAGATTTTAATGGTCAGCGGAATGGACCGCTACGTGCAGATATGCAAATGTTTCCGTGATGAAGATCTTAGAGCTGACCGTCAGCCGGAATTCACACAGATCGATCTTGAAATGAGCTTTGTGGAAGAAAAAGATGTGTTCAGGGTTGTTGAGGGAGTAATTTGTGATATCTGGAAGAATATAAAAGGTGCTGAGCTGAAACAGCCGTTCACCGTAATGAGCTATGATGAAGCGATGCAGACTTACGGCAGCGATAAACCTGACCTGAGAATTAAATGTGAGTTAAAGATCTCTGATATAACGGAAATTGTCAGAACAACTGATTTTAAAGTTTTTGCTGACGCAATTTCGGGTAACGGAATAGTTGCCGGAATAAAACTCCCGGGGCAGGATGTAACCAGAAAAATTATTGATGGCTTGACTGAATACGTTAAGACATTAAAATTCGGCGGACTTGGATACATTAAATATAATAATGACGGCACAACAGCTTCACCAATGCTTAAATTTTTAAGCGAAGATATACAGACCGGGATCAAAAATTGCTTTAGTGCCGCCGGCGGTGATGTTGTTTTCATTCTTTCAGGTGAAAAGAAAAAAGTTTTGCATGGACTTGGTAACTTAAGATTAAAACTTGCTGATCAATTCAGTTTGGTAGATGAAACCCGGGATGAATTCTTATGGGTGAATGATTTCCCGCTGTTTGGTTATGATGAAGAATCCGGTACCATTGCAGCTGAGCATCACGCATTTACAATGCCGCATGACGCGGATATGAATAAGCTTGAAACCGGGAGCAAATCTCCAAAAGAGAATGTTGATCTGCTCACATCCATAAGGGCAACCTGTTATGATATGGTATGCAACGGCAGTGAATTCGGCTCAGGCAGCATAAGGATACACAGAAGCGATATACAGGAAATGGTATTTAATGTACTTGAACTAACCAAAGAAGAGCAGGAAGAAAAATTCGGGTTCTTACTTGGTGCATTTAAGTACGGGGCTCCGCCCCATGGAGGTTTCGCATTAGGGTTTGACAGAATTATCGCAACACTTTGCGGTACTAAAGATATCCGCGAAACGATCGCGTTCCCAAAAACAACCAGCGCTGTTGGATTAATGGATAATTCACCAAGTCCAGTGGATGCGAGACAATTGAAGGATCTTGGAATCACAATAGGGTAGTTTTGGAGACGGTAACATTATACAGACCTGTTGGACCCAAAGAATTAGAATTAATAAAGGAATCGGGATTTAAAGCATTTCCGGCAAGATTACCGGAACAGCCGATTTTTTACCCTGTGGTAAATTACGAGTATGCAGTGCAGATTGCGAGAGATTGGAATTCAGATTCAGAAGATAACAACTTTGAAGGTTTCGTTACGAAATTTGAAATTAAACTGGATTACATTTCAGGATTTGAAATAAGGCAAGCAGGTAATTCAACACATTTGGAATACTGGATCGATTCTACTGAGCTTGATAACTTCAACAAAAATATCTCTGGAATAATTGAAGTAACAGATTCATTTAGGCACAAAATTAGAATATAATGTCTGCAAAAATAGCAAATACAGAATTTGAAGTAATACAGGGTGATATTACCCTGCTTGAAACTGATGCAATAGTGAACCCCGCCAACACTTTCCTTATGCATACCGGCGGACTTGCTGCAGCAATTGTAAAACGCGGCGGAATGATAATTCAGCAGGAATCAAAGAAAATAGGTAATGTACAGACAGGCAGTGCTGTAATTACAACCGGCGGAAACATGAAAACAAAGCATGTTATACATGCTGTTGGTCCAAGATACAAAGACGGCAAATCAGGTGAACCGGAAAAACTTGCTTCAGCGGTAAGTAATGCATTAAAAGTTGCTGAAGTGAAGAAACTGAAATCAATTGCCATACCGGCTGTAAGCTCCGGTATATTCGGTTACCCGGTTGAAGAAAGTGCCAGGATAATTGTAGATACAACAATAGAATATTTTAACGAAAAGAAAAAAGCCAAAGAAGAAACCACGATTGAAAAAGTAGTGTTCTGTTTATTGGATGAGAACACCACATCTATATTTAAAAAAGTACTGGAGAGTTCTTTGAAAGGAAACAAAAAATGACAAAACAACAGATCATTTCTGATACAATTGAAATATTGAACAAACTTCCTGACAATAAAGCTGAAGAAATACGAAACATGCTTATGAAATATTTTAATGACAAAAATGATGAAATTTTTGAAAGAGGCTTTTTGAAATTAGTACAGGATTCAGTATCATATTCTTTTCTAAAAGATGAACCTGACCTTTATTCGGAAAAAGATTTAACTGTTAGATATCAATGAAAAAAGGAGAAATTGTCCTTGTAAAGTTTCCATTTACAGATCTATCCGGCAGCAAATTAAGACCGGCAATGATTCTGGCAGAAAGAGCACAGGATGTTCTAACAGCTTTCATTACAACTAATACAAATTCTTTGAGTAACGATGAAATTCTAATTGAAGCAACTGAAAGTAATAAGCTAAAACAAAATTCAAAATTGAACTTATTTAAGATTGCAGCATTAAGAAAAGATCTTGTTCTGGGAAAATTGGGAGTTATTGAAGATTCAGAGATTTTGAAAATTGATATAAAATTAATACAAATATTAAATATTAAACAATAAATATAACAAAATGCCAAAAACATTAGAAAAAGATTTAAAGCTTGAAAAATTCAAAGTGAAAGATCTTTCACTTGCTGAATGGGGAAGAAAAGAGATCCGCCTGGCTGAAGCAGAAATGCCGGGTTTAATGGCTATAAGAGAAGAGTACAAAAATTCGAAGCCCTTAAAAGGGGCAAGAATTGCCGGATGTTTACACATGACAATTCAGACCGCTGTGTTGATCGAAACACTCATTGAACTTGGCGCTGAAGTAAAATGGTCATCATGCAATATTTTTTCCACGCAGGATCACGCGGCAGCAGCTATTGCCGCGGCAGGTATCCCGGTTTACGCATGGAAAGGCATGAACGAAGAGGAATTTAACTGGTGCATAGAGCAGACTTTATTCTTTGGCTCATTTGATAAGCCGCTAAACATGATACTTGATGACGGCGGTGACTTAACCAACATGGTACTTGATGATTACCCTGAATTGATTGCAGGCATTAAAGGTATCAGCGAAGAAACCACAACAGGCGTTCACAGACTGTATGAAAGAATGAAAAACGGTACACTTTCACTTCCGTGTATTAATGTTAACGACTCTGTTACAAAATCTAAATTCGATAACAAATACGGCTGCAAAGAATCACTTGTTGACGCTATCAGGCGCGCAACAGATGTTATGATGGCAGGTAAGCTGGCTGTTGTTGCCGGGTACGGTGATGTAGGCAAAGGTTCTGCTCAGTCATTACGCGGTGCTGGTGCAAGAGTAATGGTTACAGAAATCGATCCTATCTGCGCACTGCAGGCTGCTATGGATGGCTATCAGGTTGTAACGATGGATGAAGCTTCAAAAGTTGCTGATATTCTTGTTACTGCAACCGGTAATCTGAATATTATCACAGACAGGCATTTCAAATCAATGAAAGATAAAGCAATCGTCTGCAATATCGGGCATTTTGATAATGAAATTGATATGGCATGGCTGAACAAAAATTACGGCAAAACAAAAGAAACCATAAAACCGCAGGTTGATATTTATAATGTTGACGGCAATGAGATTATCGTTCTTGCCGAAGGCAGGCTGGTAAATCTTGGATGCGCAATGGGTCATCCTTCTTTTGTGATGTCAAATTCTTTCAGCAACCAGGTGCTTGCGCAGATTGAGCTATGGATAAATCATACAAATTATGAAAACAAAGTGTATGTGCTGCCTAAACATCTTGATGAAAAAGTCGCAAGGCTTCACCTTGCAAAGGTTGGTGCAAAACTTGAAAAACTTTCACCTGAGCAGGCTAAGTACATAGGCGTTGAAGTTGAAGGACCGTTCAAAGCTGAATGGTACAGGTATTAATTCAATTTTCAATTTTTAATGAGCAATTGATCGTTGAAAATCATTAATTGATAATTTAGAAAGCTAGCGTAGCTCAGCTGGTAGAGCAGCGCATTCGTAATGCGCAGGCCACCGGTTCGATCCCGGTCGCTAGCTCACTGTAAACTAAAAAATCCCGCTGCATAGCGGGATTTTTATATTCTGTCAACTTTCAAAACAACCGGTCCGTTTCCGTTTTCTGATATTGCATAGGCCCTCTCCTTTTGTGCAGGTTTAACAAGGCTTTTCCGGTTAAGAGCACCAAATGCCGGCAGTATACACTGCTTTTCATCAAAAAAATAGCATGAAAGGTTCTCAAGCCGCTCCCCTTTTCCGTTAATGTTGACACGCGGATTTACATACCCGCTGAATATATAATCGCAGCCAGTCAGTTTTACATCCTTATCAAGCGGTTTATGAGTGAAAAGAAACTTGTTCCAAAGATAATATTTTCTGTGCAGCCGAATATCGAAATTGTTATATACCTCATCAGATATGTAATCTAGGTTTTCTTTAACCAAATTTACATCAATATTCTGATGCAATTCTCTCCAGGGGAGAAATAACCTCATATCAAAATTTTCATTATGAGGAAACAGATCACCCAATATATAAATACCTTCAATATCAAGGCTATTGATTATTTGATCAAGTATAACAAGGTCTGTTTCAGCAAGCCCGTCCGGAAGAGAGACAGGTGAATTCTTAAAGTGAGCAACCTTTCCTAAATTAACGTCAGAAACAAGCAGTGTTTTATGCTTTTCAAAATAAACGGCTTTAAAAGGCAGCAGGGTTAATTCTTCATCCGAGATGAATATTTTATATGAGTTATCTAGAATAAAATATCTCCAACGGCCGCCCCGTGAAATTCATAATCTCCGTGATTAACAATTATGTTCTTTTGAGTGCACTGCAGTAATTGCAGCCTGAAATATTTATGATAATTTAATTTCATAGAATCAGGTATATGTTCTAATTTATCAATAATTGATAATATATAAAAGTTCTAATGCAACACACAATTATTTCATTGATATGCAGTTAATATAAAAGTATTATTGTAAACTAATTACATTTATTGGAAAACAAAACAAGAAAATACTTCTTCTGGATAGCGCTGATAATTGTACAGGCTGTCTGGATCTTTAATTCTGACGGCTTCTACTTCATAGATGATTCCAGCCATTTTAATTATAACAGGCACTTCTTTGATTCTTTTTCACAAAGCACCGGCGCATGGCACAGAATGGGGCGTGTTTTACTTTTCGCCATCCCCGCCCAGTTCGGTTTAAAAGGGGTACAAATTGTTTCAGCTTTAATCTTTCTGCTGACGATTTACTTTTCCTACAGGATCCTAAAGGAAAAAAATATACCGTACGCCGAGTGGGTCATACCGGTGCTGGGCTTCCAGCCTGTGTTATTCAATATTTCTTTTACCTCACTGGCTGAGCTTCCGGCTGCATTCCTGATTGTACTTTCATTCTATTACTACCTTAAAGATAAACCAAAGCTTGCTTTAATCACTTCCTCTCTCATTTTTATTTTCCGCACAGAATATTCTTTTGTGTGTGCTATTTACTTTCTGATTTACGCATACAGAAAGAATTATAGTGTTCTGCTATTGGCAATTACCGGACCCGTTTTATGGTATCTATACACTACTATAATTACCCTGAACCCAACCCAGTTCTTCTACGATATGACCCTGCACTCAAGACTGCTGAAAATTGATGTTGGGGTTGACTGGTATTACTACCTGCTGCACTCCCCTAAAATATTCGGATTCATTCAGGCAGCCTTCTTTATTGCAGGTGCAGTAATTCTGTTTTACAAGAAAGAACTTAAAGATTACTGGATACTGGTTTTGATCTTCTTTGGCGGGATTGCGGTTCAGACATTGCTTGCGCTAAAGGGTCTCAATTTGACATGCAGCATAGGGCAATTACGTTATGTAGCTGTTGTCGGTCCTGCATTTGGAATTGTGGCAGCTGCCGGAATTGGGTATTTTTATGACAGATTTAAGAATCCGGCCGGCAGTACGATATTAAGCGCAGTGTTACTGTTCATAATGTTCCTTCTCGGGCCGTATTCAGTGCCATACCATAATAAATTCGAAATTGAAAAAGTATCTGAAGATATTACTGCCTTTGCACAGGAAAACTATCCTGGCTATAAAATTATCACCAACATGCACCAGATTGCAAATGCTCTTGATGAATCACAAACAGGCGGAAAGAAATTCACTCTGCTATCGCAGACTAATCTTAACAATACCCCAAAAGCACTTATAGTATGGTGCAGCTACCTTGAAGGTTCACCCTTTGTAGATGATGATGTTACATTGAAGGAAATTGAATCAATTGCCGGTATTAAGCAGGTGAAAGATTACAAAGATACGGTGAATAATTGTCTCAGTATTCCGGTTTACAGACACCACCAGGATGGTGATGAATACAGTATATCAAGGGATTTCATCGATTATATGATTGCTGATCAAACGACCTGGGAAAATATTGATATCAGAGTTTTTTTGAAACCTTAGCATTTTTTCAGCCATGCTGTATTATATTGAATAATTCTTTTAATAAGGATATTTTAAACAGGAATTTACAGTAAAATATGCCTCATCACGATATTTTAAAATCTGCCGAGATCTTCATATCAGAATTGTTTAGTGAAAAACTCTCACCAAACATGATGTATCATAACTTTGCCCATACAATGGATGTGGTGAACAACGCGCGTAAGATCGGCAAGAAGTCAGGTTTGGATAATTCTGAGCTTGAGATCGTTACAATAGCCGCATGGTTCCATGATTCAGGTTATACCGTATCATACCAGGGGCACGAAGATGCAGGCATTGAAATTGCGAAGGCTTTCCTGAATGAGCATAACTATGATCCCGACAAGACATCGAAAGTACTGAGTTGTATCAATTCAACAAAAATGCCTCAGCTTCCGCAGAGTTTGCCGGAACAGGTAATTTGCGATGCTGACCTTATCCATTTTGGGCGTGAAGATTTCTTTGATTACTCTGATTTACTCAGAAATGAATGGGAATCTCTTGGCATAAAACAGGTAACTGACGCCGAATGGTACAGGCAAAGCGCAGAGCTGCTTTCAACTCACAAATTTTTCACTCAGTACTCACGCAGAAAATTTGAACCACAACAGGCTTTAAATCTTTTGAAAGCACAGAAGTGCTATAAAAAACTGCTTCAGCAGGCAGAAGAAGAAGCCGGTAAAAAGGCAAAACTTGAGTTCGACAGGCAGAAACTGGAGCTTGAAAAGCAAAAGATCCATTCAAGAAAAGATGAAGAGAAGCTGGCTGTTGAAAAAGAAAAGATAGCATTTAAAAAGGAATCGGCTAAAGTAGCAGAACGCGGAATAGAAACAATGTTCCGCAATACCGTCAGAACTCATGTTGAATTTTCAGCGATGGCTGACAGCAAAGCTAATATTATGATCAGTATCAATACGCTGATAATAGGTATTATAGTAACAACGCTTCTAAGGAAACTTGTTGAATATCCCTACCTTACCATTCCTACTTTTATAATGCTCACAGTATGTTTAACCTGTATAATTTTTGCAGTGTTTGTTACACGGCCAAGCATTACTTCGGGTACTTTCACTAAGCTGGATATTGAACAAAAGAAAACAAACCTTTTGTTCTTCGGTAATTTCTTTAACATGCCGCTGGGAGATTTTCAGTGGGGTATGGATCAGTTAATGCATGATAAGGATTACCTGTACGGAAGCATGGTCAAGGATTTTTACTTTCTTGGGCAGGTTCTGGGCAGGAAATATAAATACCTGAGGATATGTTATAATATATTCATGTATGGGTTGATAATAGCTGTAGCTGCATATACACTTGCGTTTATTCTTAATCCGGAATCACACACAACATCGTTTGACTTGCTTAAGTGAACAGTTTTTCAATTCTGGAAATGTTCTGCCAGCTTTTCCCTTTCTTCCGGGGTAGTTATTACAACTAATCTGCATCCAGTATTCAGCACATAATCACCTTTGGGACTGTATGTCCACTTACTGTCATCCAGTACGGCTAGTATAAGTGTATCCTGGAATCTGCGCATATCAAGTTCAGAAATCTTCATGCCGGAATATTTTTCTTTCATCAGGATCTCTTCAACCCTCAGGTTCTTATCCTTATCTGCCAGCATTTTATCAAGAAAATTAACCACAGTAGGACGCACCATTTCAGAAGCCATTCTCATGCCGGCAATGAAGTTTTCGGTGATAACCGTATCGGCGCCAGCCTTTTTCATTTTTTGCTGGTTTGCTGCCTCAAGGCAGCGGGCTACAACTCTGATGTTGGGATTAATATATTTTGATGTGAGACTTATTACAAGGTTCTGGTTATCATCACCGGTAGAAGCGAATATTCCGGCTGCATTTTTAATTCCAGCTCTTTCAAGTACTTCTTCAATATCAGCATCGCCCGCTATTGCGATTATTTCAGGATATTTATCCGTTACCATCTGGATTATTTCTTCATCATTATCCACAACAACACAGGCTCTGCCTGTTGTATAAAGTTCATGAATGATCACAGAGCCTACTCTGCCGGCTCCGCACACTATGTAATGATCGCTGATCTTTTTGATGTTCTTTTCCATTCTTCTTTTTTTGAAAGTTTCCTTTAACTGTCCTTCAACTATCAGAGCTGTAAAGGTTGAAATGATGTAAGTAGCCGTACCAATTCCCGTAAAAGCTATCAAAATAGTGAAAAGTCTTCCCCAGTTATTATTTGTTAAATCGATTATTTCACCATAACCGATAGTAAGAATTGTAATAACAGTCATGTATAAACAATCAAGCACAGAGTACTTCCCGTTACCGATAAACCAATATCCCGTCGTACCGGATACCAATACTATGAACAGAAGCAAAAAGGGTATTCTGAATTTTCTTAACAGTTCCTGCGCCATCTTAACAAATTTAACTAAATGTGATTTTAAATTCAGTGTTATTATAATTTTTATTTAGTTAATTTTGTTATTCTTATGTTAACATTATTTCTCTGCAGACATGCAAAATCAAGCTGGGATGAGCCGGGCTTAAGCGATAAAGAACGTCCATTAAATCCGAGGGGCAAAATTGATGCCCTGTTAATGGGTAAAATGCTTAAAAATAATGATGAGAAGGCCGATTTATGCATCTCAAGTCCCGCCAGAAGAGCTCTCAAAACTGCAAAACTGATAGCAGATGAGATCAATTACAGCAGGAACAAGATCATTACGGAGACAAGATTATACATGGCAGATATCGATGACTTTATAGAAGTAATAGAAGAATACGGTGATAAAAACGGGGATAATAACAAATCTATTATGTTATTCAGCCATAACTACGGAATAACCGAATTCGCAAATTTCATAAGCGCTTCCGAAATTGATAACATTCCTACTTGCGGGATCGTTAAGATAAGGTTTAAATGCAGGCAATGGAAAAATATAAGAAAAGAAAAGGGTAAAGCGGAATACTTCATCTATCCGAAAATGTATAAACATGGAATATAAATTTTTCAATCGGGAACTCAGCTGGTTATCATTCAATCACCGCGTACTGCAGGAGGCAATGGACCCTTCTACGCCTTTGTACGACAAGATCAAATTCCTGGCGATCTTTTCCTCAAACCTGGATGAATTCTTCAGGGTAAGGGTCGCTTCTTTAAGGTCTCTGCTTGACCTCAAAAAGAAGACACAAAAAGAACTGAAGTTTGATGTAGAGAAATTGCTTGAAAAGCTGCATAAAACAGTTGTTAAAATGCAGGAAGAATATGGCGAGACCTTCGCAAATATCATAAAACCCGGTCTTGAGCAGAATAATATCTTTTTGGTTGACCATACCCAGCTTAACTCAGTGCAAAAGGAGTTTATTTCAGAGCTTTTCAATTCCCAGGTTGTGCCGCACATAATGCCCATGATAATTGCACGCAAAAAAATCACACCTTTTCTGCGAAACCAAAGGCTGTACCTTGCAGTAAAACTTTCTTCAAAACAGGGCGGACGCACTGATAAACAGCTCAAACATAAAAGATATCTTTCCGCAATTGTAGAAATTCCTACTAATCATATAGATCGCTTCGTTCTGCTGCCAAAGATCGGGAATAATAATTACATTATGTTTCTTGATGATATAATAAGATACTTTTTGCCCAATATTTTTTATGGTTACAATGTTCATGAGTCATATGCTGTAAAACTTACCCGTGACGCTGAGCTTTATATTGAAGATGAGTTTTCAGGGAACCTGCTCGACAAAATGAAAAAGAGCCTGGCAAAACGATCCAGCGGAGCTCCTTCAAGATTTTTATACGACCGGGAAATGCCTGCTTCATTCCTTAATTTCCTTAAAGAGGCACTGCTACTTTCGGATGAAGATCTGTATCCCGGCGGAAAGTATCACAATTTCAGCGATTTCTTTAATTTCCCGAATCCCGGAATAAGAGAACTGAATTACCCGGATATGAAACCTTTAAGATCCAGAGAACTTGAGGTAAATAAAAACATCTTCGAAACAGCTTCGCAGAAGGACCAGCTTCTGTATTTTCCTTACCAGTCATATGACTACGTAATAAATGCTTTTGAACAGGCGGCTAAGGACCCTTCAGTAAGATCTATCAAAGTCACTCAGTACAGAGTCGCCAGGGACTCAAGGATAGTGAATGCGCTTATTAAAGCAGCACACAGAGGAAAAGACGTAACAGCTTTTGTTGAAATAAAAGCAAGATTTGATGAAGAAATAAATATCAAAAGCGCTGAGGAAATGCAAAGGGCAGGTGTTAAAGTGCTATATAGCCTCCCGGGTTTAAAAGTACATGCCAAAATAGCGCTCATCACAAGGGAAGAAAACAATGAGCTGAAGAACTATGCTTATCTTTCTACCGGGAATTTTAACGAAAAGACCGCAAGGTTATATACTGATTACGGATTCTTTACTGCTGACTCTGATATTGCCGGCGAAGTGAAAAATGTATTTGAGTGCCTTGAAGGAAAGGAAACAGGATGTGAATTCAAACATCTGCTGGTGGCGCATTACGGAATGCGTCAGGGATTCCAGGCATTGATCGAAAACGAGATAGCCTTAGCACAAAAGGGCCAGCCTGCAGCAATAACAATTAAGCTTAACAGTCTTGAAGACGAGAGAATGATAAAAAAGCTGTACGAAGCAAGCATTGCAGGCGTTAAAGTAAATATGATAGTAAGGGGTATTTGCTGCTTGATACCCGGCTTAAAAGCTATGAGTGATAATATTCAGGGAATAAGTATTATTGACAGGTTTCTTGAACATGACAGGGTTTACATTTTCAATAATGGCGGTGATGAGAAGATCTATCTTTCCAGCGCTGACTGGATGAAACGCAATTTGAGCAGAAGAATTGAAGTCGCTTTCCCTGTTTACGATGCAGATCTTAAGAATATGATAAAACATATTGTGAATATTAAATTGAGCGATAATGTGAAAGCCAGGACAATTGATGAAAAACAGACTAATTCATACAGAAAGACTGACAGCAAGACCGATCACCGTTCACAATATGAAATCTACGATTATCTGAAAAATTTTAAGTAGTCATTTTCTTGGTTACTTCGTAAATCACCGTTTCGGTCTCCTTGCCTTTCAGCTTGAACTTTCCGTGTTCTGTTGAGATATATTTTCCTGCCAAATCCAGAAATTGCAGGGCATCTTCAGATATCAGGAACTGCCTGTTCATTATCTTTGCCTGTGCTTGTATCCTTGAAGCAGTATTCATAACATCCCCATGAAAAACTATTTCTTTTCTGGAATCGCCCACTTCACCAATAACAACTTCTCCAAAGTGAACACCGGCTTTGAATCCGGGTATCAGGCCAAACTCTCTGATATATTTGCTTTGCAGCGAATCTATTTTCTCCTTAATATCAAAATAGCATTTAACACAATTCAGATCCTGTATCCCGTTGTTTTTTTTCCAGCTTACTACAACTTCATCTCCAACGTATTGATAAATTTCCCCTTTTGAACCGACAATGGGATCGTTAATATCAAAAAAATAACTATTCATAAATTTATGATATCTTACAGGTCCAATTGTTTCAGCAATTGTAGTAGAAGATTCAAGATCCAGGAACATAAAGAATCTCTCCTCAATTTTTGGTTTATGATACCTGCCGGTAACATAGCTGAGCAGTATACCTTTTCCAAGCAGGTCATTTATCTGAATGAGAAAATTCATCAGGAAACTGAATGAAAAAGCAAATAAGAATATGTATGGATACGTATTGGTTATAAAGTTTCTGAAATCTTCTGTCAACAATGTATCAATTATTCCCCTGCTGTTAAGCATAGCCTCGTGAAGGACCCAAACAAGCATCACAGAAAATGAAATGATCACAATGTAAGTAATTGATCTCAATATCAATACGAATGAAAACCGGAGTTTCTTAAGTTTCACCCTGAATACAAATGACTCGAAATAGGAACTGAGAAATGAGATCAGTATACCCGCAACAAACCCTTTAATAGCTCTTTCAAGATCAAACCCGAAAGCAAGACAGGTAAAAAGAGGACCGACAATTCCGCCAAATATTGTAACATATATGATACTCCGAAGCTTTGCAGCAGTATTTGCTTTAAGTGACATATATTTATTATATGCTTGTCTTAAATAAATAAACCCGTTAATTTATGAATAATTTATCAAACTAATAATCCAGATCATTTGAAGAAGATCATTGTAATTGCAGTTTCTATGCTTGCTTTTTTGTTTTCAAACACATATTCGGATTCTACAATAACAAAAAGTCAGCTGAAACCGCCAAAAACTACGGTCATACAGGATCTTGGCAGCGATCTGAAGTACTTTGCTTTAGACTGGGGCGCTTTTTTTGCTGCACCATTCAGCAGCAGCAAAAATATGATCTGGTCATCATCTGTTGTTGCCGGTACTGTGCTTTCATCAGCTGTTGATAAAGATTTCAGGAAGCAATTTTCGGTGCCCGGCTCATCGCAATACAGCGGTACTTTTCTTGATGGTCCGATTGCATACGGATATGTTCAGTACCCCAGTATCCTTGGCGGAGCTATGTATACCATTGGACTTCTGGCACGCGAAAGTGAACTGCGAAAGACCGGAAGAATGCTGATCCAGTCACTTGTTTATTCAGGCACTGTAACAATGGCGCTGAGATACGCGACCGGAAGACACAGACCATTCAGCTCATCCGGAAATCAATACGAATTTTCATGGTTCAATTCCGCCGGCGATACTCAGTCTTTCCCTTCCGGACATACTGTAGTAGCATTCGCAACATCTACTATACTGGCTGAGCAAATTGATACCTGGTGGGCACGAGCGGTATTATACTCTTTTGCTGCATTAACCGGATACGCCAGGCTTCATTACGATAAACACTGGTTCAGTGATGTTTTTTTCGGAGCGGCACTTGGTTTTGGCTCATCTATGTTTGTACTCCACAGAGAGCGTGAAAGAGAAAAAGAGAACAAACGCAAAATGAAAAAAGGCGGGGGATTTTCTTTTTCTCCTGCTGTTAATGGAATTAATTTCTCATATGGCTTTTAGCTATCAAAACGTAAATCCGGTTCCAAAGTAGAAAACTTTTTCGCGTTCTTTTGATCTTGCTGCTGTAAACCTTAAGGTAATATCACGGTTCAGCAGGAACATAAATAATCCTGCACCGTAACCGGTATGCCAACGGTCAGAACTTTCACCTTTCACAAAAACTCTCCCTGTTTCAGCAAAAGTGAATATCCCGACTGTTTCCGGCAGGAGGAAATTCATATGAAAGAGCTTTAATCTCAATTCTGCTGAGCCTAGTATCGCGCCATCACCGGCAAACCTCTCCCCGGCAAATCCGCGAAGAAGTTTAGAGCCGCCTAAAAATGCTGATTCAAAGAACGGAAAATCACCGATAATTTTTTCACCCCAAACCCGCAACCCAAGAGAAACACTCTGTTTATAACCTATATATCCTCTGATATCCCCTGAAATTTTTCCGAAATCATATTTTTTTTCAAAAATTCCGGGATAGTAGATACATCTAAGATCTGCAAAATATCCCGTAAAAGAGGCTGTGGGATGGTCGCGTTTATCAATAGTCACACCTCCAGATATTCCCAATAGGTTTACGGGGTTTGTATTGAGTCCAACAGGCGGAAATTCATTTACATCACCGGGCTTTACATCAAAGTTCTTATATGTCAGTCCGGCATTGAATTGAAAAAACCTGTTACGGGGGAAGGAAACAGAAGGGTTGAGAATGAATTCTTCGTGAATTACTTCATATAAATTATTCTCATAGTCATTGTTGTTAAAGTATGAATTATTCCCCTGCCCAAAATAATTATTAACTTCAATCCCTGATTTTCTGAAATGGAAATTAAGTTTGGTGTTTTTTATTATACCCATAAAATCAAAATCAAGATCCGCTACTAAACCCGTCAGGCTCTTTTTTGCAGGTGCATAACCTGCGGTAAAATTCAGTTTGTACAAAAAAGGATCCATCCTGAATCCATATTTACGATAGCTGTACGTTCCGCCAAATAACGGTCCGGTATCAGGTGTATAAAGAAAAAGCGGGATAAAACTTGTCATATGAAATTTGTCTGGCGGGGATACAGGGTCATATTTCAGATTTGCGATCTCTTCTTCTGACTTCTTCTTTTCTTCCTTGGTTAAATTATCCTTTTTCTTTCTGAGTTTGTTTTTAAGTACTTCGAATTTTTCTTCAAAATTGCTGTTGTCATGACTTACATTACCCTTTATCACTGATTTCTTTCCGCTATCGTAAAACAAAACTGCTTCAACCGATGAACTGTTCACCTCATCTTTTCCATCTCCGCCGATAATTCTGATACAGGGCGCGTTATCTGACTGACCTGTTACTATAACTTCATCATCACCATCCTGAAGATATATCCTGATCTCATCTGTAATTTCATTATTAAATCGTTTATACCTTAATATCCCGTCCTTGCTTTTTCCTGCATCTTCTTTATTTTCAAGGATCATGATTTCCGTAAAATCTCTGTTATCACTATTCGGGTCATATGTGTTTGTCATCGGGTTGAAACCTAATCTAATCAGATCATTTTTATCTGTAGTATAAATATCAACCACTGAATTCACAAGTTCATAATACTCCTCAGAAGCTTCTTTAAGTTTATCTCTCCTGGATCTTAACTTCGATGTCAGCTCATTTTTAGCTTTAGAATAGACTTCGGGGGGCAGTTTCTTCACTGCATTTTCAATTACTTCATTTGTCAGTTTGCCGATAACCTCACCGGTAACCTCATCCCAGGAATCACGGGAGAGAAAGGCAAGCAAACGCTGGTCAAGATATCTTCCGCTCCATGTCATGTAGCGCATATCCGGATAGCTGTAACCAAAATTGTTCAGCTGCGGTATATTCTGCTCTGCAAAAAATGGCAGCAGACCATCGAATTTTGCAAACGCCTGGTCTCTATCCATCGGGAAAGGTTTGTAGACCTTGTTTTCTCCATCTTTGTATCGTATCCATTTCCATTGATCTTTATGGCGGTCCCAATCACCCAAAAATATATCGATCAGTCTTGCTTTCAGATATTCTCTGCTGTCAACGGATTCATCAAATTCTTTGTTCAATCTCTCAAAAAGCTTTACAGTACTAATAACCTTATCTGAACCTTCAAACTGGGCCACATCCGGCACAATTTCCATGATCCCGGTAAGTCCTCCAAATTCATTCTGATATTCACCGAGCAAAGGATCATTGGGTAAAATGGCAAGTGTGTAATCGGAGTGATAAACCCCTGCGGCATCCAGTATATAGTTTACAACAAAACCTGCATATGGATTTGATGAACTTATCTGATCCTGTATAACGTCTTTTGCAATTGATTCCTGCAGTTCGGCGGGTAAAGTCTTTTTGGGGTCTTTATCAAGCGAGCGGAATTTGTATTCTTTGCCGTCAGCTCCCTTGAACTTCAGCGCTTTGGTTTGCAGCCCTCCCCCTCTTTCCAAAGGAGTTAATCCGCCGCCATACTTTGAGAGATTCACAACACCAACTTTTACCGGCGTTACCCAGATATCACGCCAATGCGAACCAAAAAAGAATTCATGAAACGCTCCGGCTTCATAATTCTTTCCGGGAACAATGTTTTTATACTCAGAAAACCGGTCCGTTTCGCTTTGCGGATAAGTATTTGTCAACAAGCAGAAATTTAAGATAATTGCAAGAGCAGATAGAATGACCTTACAAAATAACATTTTGCCTCCGGATCTTTTGGATGAAGTGATTATCTAAACGGTAAAGCATCCACAAACTTCAAATCATTAAAACAAAAAAATCAATTTCTTGCTTTATAAACAACAAAATATGCCTGTTTTTCTTTTCCTTCATTGCTGATAAACAGTGTTCCGTCATTTTTAAAAGCTATGCCTTCGGCCTGGATATGCACTTTTTCCGGCAGATCAGCCTGGTCAAGTATCTCGCCGTTTTTGGAAAGCTCAACAATGGTGTTGCCTTTTGCTGCAATTAAATAGAAACTGCCGCTAACCGGGTTCTTTGCAATTCCCGAAGGGTTAAACTTCCCTTCAACGCTGTTATTTTTTATATCTTTCGAAGAAATGATGAAACGCGGCACCTCGTCCAGTTCTAGGTTATCAAGCGAAAAGGAATATACTGTCTTATCCTTTCCGTAGTCTTTTCCCCCTGACTCTTTGCAGGCAAGAAGAAGTGAGTTTGTCTCATTATCAAAACATAAACCTTCAACGTCATTCTTGCCGCTAAGAAAAGTTTTGTAGGTTTTATACTTCACAAATTCACCGTTATTTCCTTCGCTGAATTCATAAAGCTTCCCGTTTGACTCCACCAGGTAAAATTTACCTTTGGCATAAGCTATGTCTTCAAAATCACCCTTAATTACCAGCCAACTTCCCAGGTGAAATCTCTTGATTATCTTTCCGGTTGATACATCTATTTCAAATACATCACCGTCTTCATCTCCGTGGGCAAAAAGTCTGTTATCATCTGTGAAAGTAATGCCTGATACTTCGATCAATTCCGAAGGCAGATCAACCTTCTCCGGTGATTGTGACGATATATCATAATCACCCAGGCTCCCGATTCCATCAGGAATATTATCGATGGTTTTCTGTTCCCTTTCAAAAGCAACTTTATCTTTGGTATCCTTTTCCTTTTCCTGCTTTTTTGATGTGCATCCAACATAAGAAAAAATCGCAAAAATCACCGGAAAAACCCATATTATATATCTATCTGCTTTCATTGCTAATGCAAAATATGCATAAATTCAGTGGATTTCAACAATACTTCAATTCCTATCAAGCAAATAATGAGTATTGATGCTCAGGAACATTGGCTAATCAAAGAAGTATAATCATCAAGGGCAAAAACATACAGCCTGTAAAAAGGAGGAAATCATGAACGATACAATAACACTCATAAACAATGATAAGTACGGTGCCCCCGAACTGAAGAAACTTCAGCAGGGGTATACGCTGAAAGGATTTGTATTTGCAGTCACAATTCATATTGCTCTGATTGCTGCGTACATGCTTGTTGCCTACATCAATCAGTCCAAAGCTAAGGATATTCCTTACAATCCTAAGACACCTATAAACATAACAGATATAGATTTCACGCCTCCGCCTGTTGATGAGACAGAAATTCCCCCGGTAAAGGAAGAAGAGATAGTGCAGAAAGTAAAGGACCTGTCATCACTTGAACCAACACCTGTTAAAAGATCGGATGCTGATGATGTTGTACTAAAAACTCAGGATGAATTGAATAATATCAATACAACAACTTCCAGGACAGGTGATACAATAATAATTGCATCAAATAATGACATCAAAGTTGACGATATTAAAATTGAGAACAGAATTGATGATGTTGTAAAAGACCCGGTAAATACAACGTACAGCAGCACTGAAGTTGATGTGGCTCCGGAATGCATTAATCTTTCACAGGTAAGAGCTGATATGGAATATCCCGGACTGGCAATAGAAGCAGGCATAGAAGGCAAAGTTACGGTAAAGGTACTTGTTGGGCCCGATGGGAGTGTAATAAAGATAGGGTCGCTGAGCGGACCGGAAGTATTTCACAGTGAAGTGAAAGATAAAGCCAAACAGCTTCAATTCACTCCGGGTTTGCAAAGCAATAAACCTGTGAAAGTATGGATAAATGTACCGTTCAGTTTTAAGTTGAAATAAAGTCTCCAAGTTTCCCCAAATAAATCTTAAGTTTATGTAAAAAATAAACTTAAGATTTTTTTTTATCCCTAATTAACGTTAATTACATTTTGTTTTTTATTGACTATTTTGTTTTCCTTATATGGAATTTAAGGATAAATTGGACCATTTTGAAAATAACACAAGCACTTTGGTGAAAGACAGATTCAGGGATCTTATTGAAGGCCTGAATGTGATAACCTATGAGTTTGACCTCCGTTTATACAGATTCACTTATGTAAGCCGGATGGCAGAAGCTATTTTAGGGTACTCAACCCAAGAATGGTTCACCAAAGGATTCTGGTATGAACACCTGCAGGATGAAGACAGAAAATGGGCAGTTCACTTCAGCAGGTATAATATTTCTCTTAATAAAGATCATGAATTCGAATACAGGATGACAGCATGTGACGGCTCAGTAAAATGGTTCAAGGATATCGTTTCAATAGTTCATGAAGAGGGGGTCCCGGTATCACTTTACGGCGTTCTGATAGATATGACGGACAGGAAGATCACAGAAAAGGAACTGACAGAAAGCAAAGAGAGATACAAGACCCTTGTTGAACAGCAGACAGAAATGATAACGCGCTGGAAACCTGACGGAACATTCACTTACGTAAATGATGTATACTGCAATTTCTTCGGTAAAACAAAAGAAGAACTTATTGGCAGGCGGTATATCCCGCAAATGCCGGTTGAAGATCTTGAAAGATTCTCTAAGTTCTTCATGTCACTTGATAAAAATAATCCGGTTGGCCAGTTTACACACCGTGTATTTAAGCCTGACGGCGAAACAAGGTGGCTTAGATGGACAGATACTGCGATACTGGATGATGCAGGAAATATTGTTGAATACCAGACCGTTGGGAGAGATATTACAGCCCGCAAGCGTGCAGAAGTAGCGCTTAAAGAAAGTGAGCAGCAGCTGCAGCTGATATTTGAAAACGCACCAATCGGGATGGCTTTGACAGACCTGAGCAAAAGCTTTGTAAAGGTAAACAAAGCATATTGTGATATCATAGGATATTCGAAAAAAGAGCTCCTTACAATGACCTACGAAGAAATAACGCATCCTGATGACAGAGAACTTGAAAGTGAAGTACTTTCGCAGACAAAAAACGGCACAGGAAGCAACTTCCACTATGAAAAGAGATATCTTCACAAAAGCGGGAAAGTAGTATATGTTGACCTGAGATTGAACGTTCTTCGGGATTCACTCGGGAAACCTTATCAGCAGATAGCTCAGGTTGTTGATATCACCGAAAGGATTGAGTCAGAACAAAGGCTTAAACAAACTCAGGCCAGGCTTACAGCAGTACTCAACAATCTGCCGAATGTTGCAATATATGAGTATGGTGAAGAGATCAACTTCGTTTCAGAGAATATAATGGATATTCTCGGCTACCCGGCCGAAGAGTTCATGAAAAATGAATCATTGTTCAGCAACCTAATGCTTGAAGAAGATATTGTTGAATATGATAAACGAGTATCACACTGGAAAAGGGACGGAGCAAAGGGTGTAATAAGCAATGAAATAAGAGTAAGGAACAAACAAGATGATATAGTATGGCTTGAAGACCACATGTACGAAGTAAACCCGGTGAATGCTAAGCCTTACTATTCCGGTATTATGATAGATATTACCCAGCAGAAAAAGACCCAGCTGAAAATGCTGGAAACTGAGACCAAACTCTCGGCAATTCTGAAAAATCTGCCCAAAGTGGTCATTTATCAATCGGGACTCGGAAATGATTTCATTTCAGACAATATTTCTGATATGATAGGATATACACCCGCTGAAGTACTCGAAAACAAATACTTTTTCGGGAGCATAATGCACCCTGATGATATGCCGGCTGTAAAGAACTCAATTTCAAACTGGCACAAATCCGGTGATGAAGGCATCCTGAATATGGAATTCAGGGTCAGGAAAAGAAATGAAGAGTTTATCTGGATAGAAGACCATATGTTCAAGGTAAAAGTAAATGAAAAGGAAAGTTACCTGTCAGGCATTCTTATAGATATCACCGACAGGAAAATTGCAGAGCAGAAGATCAGCCGCTCATTAAAGGAAAAAGAACTGCTGCTCAAAGAGATACATCACAGGGTAAAGAACAATCTGCAGGTTGTATCAAGTTTGCTGAAGCTGCAATCAGGCTATGTAAAAGATGAGAGTTCACTCGATCTTTTGATCGATAGCCAGAACCGGGTGCGTTCGATGGCGCTGGTTCACCAGAAATTGTACCAGTCAAAGGATTTTTCGGAAATTGATTTTCCTGAGTACCTTAAACAATTATCTGAACACCTGCTGAATGTATTTAAAGCAAAATCAGGCGATATTGAGGTAGTCGTAAAATCTGCGAATGTGAATCTTGGAATTGATCTCGCTATTCCCTGCGGTCTCATACTAAATGAACTAATCTCAAATTCATTGAAGTATGCCTTTCCCGGAGGGAAAAAGGGCAGGATCAGTATAGATTTTGCGCCGGTCGATTCAGGTTACGAGATCTCAATCAGTGATAATGGAGTCGGGTTCCCGAAAGAAGTTAACTACAAAGAAACAAATTCACTGGGATTACAGCTTGTTAATACGCTGGTAGGACAAATTGACGGAACCATTGCAATGGAAAATACCGCCGGTACAACTTTCAATATCAGGTTTGGCAAAAGATGATGCTCCTTAAGCGTGTTTGCTGAATAATTCCTTAAAAACTTCGCTTATCCTGTTTCTGACTTTTCTGTAAACTTCTCTTTTTTCTTCGTCAGTTCCCATTGCGTTAAACGGATCTTCAAAACCCCTGTGAATTCTGTATTTGACATTTCCTGTAAAAACCGGGCAAATTTCACGGGCATTATCGCAAACTGTAATAACGTAATCAAAATCGCTGCCGGTAAACTCATCCACATT
The DNA here is from genome assembly GCA_937873695.1 of uncultured Ignavibacteria bacterium. Classification (GTDB taxonomy): domain Bacteria; phylum Bacteroidota; class Ignavibacteria; order Tepidaquicellales; family OLB5; genus OLB5. The sequence goes on along the minus strand of CALMYL010000017.1, from coordinate 128,983 downwards.
TTTCGGGATATTGCCGCTTATATCAAGTCCAATTTCTTTCATAACTTCTATAGCAAAAGGATTTACATTTTTTTCAGGTCTGGTACCGGCTGAAAATACTTCAAAATCACTGTCTAAAGAACTTATAATACCTTCAGCCATTTGGCTGCGGCAGGAATTGCCTGTACACAAAACCAGTATTTTCACTTTCATTTGATTTCAAAATTTATGAAATTAAATATGAGTGATAATTGTTATATTTTCAAACCAGGAATTAATGGCAAAAAGCTTTGTAATCATAATATTTATAATACTTTCCATCCTGCTTGGCTGCAGCAGCAGGAAAAGTGATATTAAACCGGATGTATCCGATTCAACGGAATCCCGGATAGACGTAAAAGAAAACCTTCCCGAGCTTGAGGAAACTTTCGCTCATTTTGATTATAATACTGTTATAAAAGCCAAGTCACGTATCATACCGGACGGTATGTCCATTACAAAATTTAAGTATTTTGTCGTTTTTTCTGATATGAATGATGAGTTAACCTTCAAACTTATTGATAACGACATGCGGAATACGATTGACGCCATGTCAAACAATTATGTTAACAAGCTCCCTGATGCAGTTACCCCGATATTTCTGTTTGAAAAGTATGAAAATTACAAAGAATTTGTAATGGATAATTATGATATCCCGGAAGATGATATTTCACCCTATGGTTTTTACAAAATTTCAAAAAATGTAATTGTTATAAGATATGTAACCTGGAAAGGAAGTATACTGCACGAGATCACTCACAAGTTTATAAGATCTGATTTTCCTGATGCACCTTCGTGGTTTGATGAAGGCTTTGCTTCGCTGAATGAAAAATCTGTTTTTAAGGACGGGAATTTAACCGGTGAATTCAGTCTGAGAATATTGCCATTAAGAAGGGCTATAAAAGAAAACACTTATACCGGCCTTAAGCACCTGATGCAGACAGATGATGACGAGCTTTATGGTAAACGGACTTCATATTATTACGCCCAGTCTAGATACCTTTTAATGTATCTCCAGGAAAAGGGATTATTGCAGAAATATTACAAAACATTCAGAGATAGTTATAAAAAAGATAAAACCGGTATAACTCAGCTTGAAGAAATAACAGGAAAATCACTCAAAACCCTTGATGAAGAACTGCTGGATTATATTAAAAGCTTCAAGCAGTAATTATTATCCTGCAATTTCGTCTGCAGCTTCTTCTCCTGTAACAATTGCGCCTTCCATGAATCCCTGCCAGTCAGCCAAATGTTCACCCGCAAAATAAGTATTCATAAATCTCTTTTTCAGTACCGGCATAACAGTAAACCACTGCCCGGTTCCATAAAGCGCGTAACCGCCTTTTGTATATTCATCCATTCCCCAGTAATAGTTAAGCTGGGTAACAATTTTTTCTTTCACATCGCCAAAAGCAGTTCTTAAAGAGTCATTTATGACATTTGCCTTAAATTCATCTTTCTGCCTTGCTATCACATCAGCTTTATCTCCAATGGTATATGATATCAGGGCACCCTTTATCCCCGGCTGATTTTTGGTCGCATGGTAAAAATAATGCCCGTATACATCCGTTACCATATCAAAATCTTCATCTTTCCAGAATCTTTCATTAAAAAGTACTGCGTGCTTGCTTATTCTTGAGTACTGCAGCTCGTTAAGGGCATTTATTTTATCTTCCGGAAGCCCAGGCTTCCAGTTTATCTTTAACAGCGAGTATGTGGGAGCAGTGCATATCAGGCTATCACCGGAAAATACTGTGCCATTATCGCACAGAACATCAACCTTGCCATCCGCCTGATTTATCTCTGTTACTTTGTGTTTCAGTTTAATATTTTCTGATCCCACTCTTTCAGCAAGCGCTCCTGAAAAAAGACTGTTACCTCCCTTAATCTTGAAATCCATTTCATTTTTTTCGCTTGATTCAGCATATTCTGCAATTGCCGCATATGCTGAAACATGCCTTATGCACTCGCCAAAATCAGTACTGTCAAGCAAATCGCGTATCTGAAGATCACGTTCAGTAATTCCGTTATTAGTTAAATACCTCCACCAGTCCATTTTATCAAGACGTTTTTTATCTTCCTCCCGGAAGTTGGCATAATCCTTAATGATCTTATCAAATCTCGTTTTCCAGTCAGATGAATAATCCCACTTTCCTTTCGGGAAGTATTCGCCGGCAAACGTTAGATGAGATTCAAACTGATTGTTCTGAAGCTCCAGCCCGAATTCCTTGCACATGGCTATCATGCGTTCATGTGAAGCGCCAACCCACTCAGCGCCAAGTTCTATCACCAGGTTTTCATCCTTATCTATCGGATGAGAAAACACCCTTCCGCCAACTCTTCCCCTGCTTTCAAGTACAGTTACTTCGCATCCTTTTTGTTTTAACCTGTAGGCTGCTGATAGACCGGCAAAACCTGCGCCAATTATCACAACCTTTGGTTTAACCAGTCTGTTAATGCTGAATGCATCAGGCAGAACCGCTGCTCCGGCTGCCAATACTGCGGTTGTTTTCAGGAAATCTCTTCTTGTTGTCATATTTTATTAGATTGCTTTACCTACAAAGTAAAAAATCAAAACCAGGTACAAAATGGCAAAAATAAAGAAACTGTACCTGTCCAGTTTTCGTGAAAATAATTCCTTGCCGGCCTTCATATAATGAAGGGATATTGTAGAAACCAATATGCACAGGAAAATAAAAATAAATGAAACATCATGCAGGATATCTACCAGCGTCAAACTTTCATTCTGCGGCAATGTTGAAGTTATCACATACTGACTGGCTATTGCAGCAAATATTGCACCTACCGAAAGCCCGAATCTTGGATCAAGATCAAGCGGATTTACAAAAAACGTAAGCAAAGAGATAAGAACAGAAATAAATAACCCAATAAACAGTTTAAAGAAAAGGCCCTTGCCTTCCCTTTCAAGAGTAAACTGAAGTGTTGCCCGCGAAAAAGAAGAGTATTCATCCAGCGGTATATCCGGATCGCCGTAGTTTGTTTCGTATGTATGATCATCTATTTTTATATCAAAGTCTTTTATCTTCCAGCCGTCCAGATGAACATCTTTATCTATTTTGCTGGCGGCCGTATCTGCAACAAAAACCATTTTGGTATTATCTTTATCAAAATCTTCAATCTTGATCTCGATCAGCTGTTTATCGAATGGAAAATTATTCACTTCCCATTGTTCCTTTATCTGTGTACTTATCCTTACTGAATGAAAATAGATATCACCGCGTTTTTCATTCATTTCATAAGATTTATTGATCTCAGTTGAATTTATGATCTCAAGATTTTCCAGCAAAGACATGCTGTCTTTTTTTGTATTATACCACAGATAAAAATCAACATTCAGTTTGTTGCCCGGAAAGTCCATATCATACAATGAAAACAAATATGCCCCTATCTTCACTGTATCAGGTACTGTACTGTTTTCATCCTCATCAGTCATCTCACTTTCCGGACTATCTTTCTTAACTTCCTTTAAAGAACTTCCGTTAAAAACAGCCGAATCCTTCCTCTGAACATTTTCCGTTTTGTTCTGCCAAAGTGCACCGGCTGCTAACACAAAAAATGCCGCAAGCGGTATAAGACTGATGTAGATCCTCTTTCGTGAATACAATTTCTTCATTAAGCAATATAGTAGTTTAGAAAAATCTTAATCTCTGAGTCTTTCCGAAAGTACGTATACTTCTTCTGCCAGCCTGTTAAGCCTTTTTATTATTGCTTCGTTCTTAAGTCTGCCTTTGCTGTCAAAAATCGAACTGCCGTAACCAATAGCCAGACTGTTTGAAGCCGCAATTCCTCTTAGGTTATGCACAATACTTATCATACTGTTCAAAGTAGCATATCCGGCGTTTTCCGCTCCTCCAAGAGCTATACATCCAACAGGCTTAAGACTTAGATATGGAGGCTTCTCAGCAGATAGCACCTCAAGGTAATCTATTACATTTTTAAAAGCTGAGCTGACTGAGCCATGGTACTCAGGTGAAGCAAATACCAGACCGTCAGCAGTTCTGATTTTTTTCACCAGTCCTGCAAACCCGGGGTTATTCAATGCTTTCATTGTTTTATAACTGAATACAGGAAGCTTCAATGACCGGATATCTGAAACATAAACTTCTGCGCCAAGTTCTTTTAGTTTTTCAGCTGTAAACTTCAGTATGCCCAGAGTGGAAGACCTCATTTCCATACTTCCGCCTATACATACTATTTTAATTTTTTTCATCAGAATTTTCAATAATAATGAATGAAAAATTAAGAAATTAGTCAATCGAACATTTTTTTTAGACTCTCTTTACCGTAATTTTCTCTTTAAAATATGGATTTTAATAGGTATTTTTGTGATTATGACAAATGAACAATTAAAAAAGGCTATCGTTGCCTTGCAAAATATTTCTATCAATTTCAAAATTGATTATTTCCTGTTCTCAGGCAAATGCGAAGTAAGAGGAATTATTATTCATAATCCTGAAGATCTCAGCAAGGTAAAGAGTATACTTGATGCTGATATTCTGAAAAATTTTAAGATCAAAAAAAGCAAAGAATGGTATTTGGGTGATCCGGTAGAAGTGACATATCTTCAGCTCAAAAAGAAGATAGTTATAAGTATTGAAGAATATGAGTCATTCCACGTAAACAATTACGCGTAATTTAAGAGTTCGAAATTATGCAGTTCCCTAACTTCAGTATCCCTGTTTCATCGAAATCTTTGCCAATTATCTGTAAACCAATGGGCAGTCCTGAACTATCTTCACCGGCCGGAATACTGATGGCGGGATTACCTGATAAATTGGAAGAAGTGGTATAAATATCGTTCAGATACATTGCCAAAGGGTCGTTTGTTTTTTCGCCTAGTTTGAAAGCTGTTGTTGGTGTAGTTGGCGCCAGTATAAAATCAGTTTCCTTAAACACTCTCTGAAAATCTTCTTTAATTAATCTTCTCACCTTCTGGGCTTTTCTGTAATATGCGTCATAATAACCGTGTGAAAGCACATATGTCCCAAGCATTATACGGCGTTTAACTTCAGCTCCAAATCCTTCAGTTCTTGAATTCACATACATATCTTCCAGAACAGCTGAGTCCTTAGCTCTGAGGCCGTATCTTGCCCCGTCAAATCTGGCAAGATTGCTTGATGCTTCCGCGGTAGTTAATATATAATATGCCTGAATTGAATACTTGAGATTCGGAAGTTCAACTGCAACTATCTGCGCGCCTTTTGATCTTAACATTTCGATTGTTCTGTTAAGCGTATCCTTTATCTCAACCTGCAGAGCCGATTCATCAAGATCAGAAATAACACCGATCTTTGCTCCCTTCAGATTGAAGTCATTAAGTCCGATGGAATAACTTTCAACCCGGTGGTCAACTGAAGTTGAATCGTTCTTATCTTTTCCCGCCATCACTTCAAGAACTAATGCGGCATCATGGATGTTTTTGGCAAATGGCCCTATAGAATCAAATGAAGATGCAAAAGCAGTCAAACCAAATCTGGAAATTCTGCCGTATGTCGGCTTCAATCCTGAAATTCCGCAAAAAGCCGCAGGCTGGCGGATTGAGCCTCCCGTATCTGTGCCCAGCGAAACCATACACATATCAGCTGCAACAGCGGCAGCACTGCCGCCTGATGACCCGCCGGGTACCCTTGAATTATCCAAAGGATTAAGAACATTGCCGTATGCGGAATTCTCGTTGGATGAGCCCATTGCAAATTCATCGCAATTTGTTTTACCTATAATTATTGCATCTTCATCCAGAAGCCGCTGAATAGCTGTCGCAGTATATAATGCCTCTAAATTTTTCAGGATCCTGGAAGAACATGTTAGAGTATATCCTTTCAATGAAAGTACATCCTTAACAGCTATAACCATTCCCGCCAGTTTTCCGGCAGTTCCGGCTTTTAGTTTCTGATCAACTTCATCAGCCCTTTTCAATGCTTCTTCACTAAAAACCAAAAGGAAAGCATTAATATGCTTCCCCTTGTTTATATTATTCAGATAAAACCCAACAATATCCCTGCAGGAGACCCTGCCGGTATCAAGTCCGGCCCGCAGAGCGGCGTAATCATTATACATATTTATCAAAAAATTATATCCAGCTTACAGGTTAATTGGTCTTAATACTAGTACTCTTCTCAGCTTTGCTTCTTTTCATCGCCGGCGGCGTTATTAATCTCTGATTCGATATCTCTCGACGCCTTCTTGAATTCTCTCATGCCTTTTCCTAGACCTGACATAAGATCAGGTATCTTTTTGGCACCAAAGAGCACAAGTATTACGATACATATCAAAATAATTTCCTGCGGACCTAATCCAAACATTTTTTTTGCTCCATTATTCCGCTTTGCGCGGAACATTTATTAATGAAAAACTTTCAATAGTATTTTTACTGCGCAATAAATTGTTACAACAGCTACAAACATTATTACTGCAACATCCAGTGATGTATACATTTTATATAACGTCTAGTTTACGGAATTTATCACACTCTCGAATAATTTTCTTCCGTCGCTTGAGCCTACAGCGTCTTCACTGGCTCTTTCGGGGTGAGGCATCATTCCAAGTACATTGCCGTTCTTATTCATTATCCCGGCAATATCATCAATCGCCCCGTTAGGATTATTTTCGTACCTGAATACCACCTGAGCGTTATCATTAAGTGATTTCAGTGTATCTTTATCGCAAATATAGTTGCCATCACCGTGGGCAACCGGGATAATCATCTTTTCCGGTCCGCCGCTTTGGCTGCTATTATAAGCGCCTGTAAAAATGGTGTTTTTGTTAACTATATTCAATGTAACATTTTTGCATACAAACTTCAAACTTGCATTTCTCAAAAGTGCGCCGGGCAATAAACCGGATTCGCAAAGTATCTGAAATCCGTTGCAAATCCCTATAACTACTCCCCCATTTGAAGCATGCCTTACAATATCTTTCATGATCGGCGAAAATCGCGCTATGGCGCCGCAGCGCAAATAGTCACCGTAGGAAAAACCGCCGGGGACTATTATAACATTCCTGTCACCAATTGAGCTCTCTTTGTGCCATAAAAACTCTGTATCCTGATTCAAAATGTGCTTTAGTGTATTATATGCGTCATGGTCACAATTGGAACCGGGGAAAACCACTACTCCAAACTTTGCCTTACTCATATACCTGCCCTGTGCCCTGTTATTTATTTACGCTGACAATTTCAAATTCATAATCTTCCATCACCTGGTTCGCCAGAAGTTTTCTGCATACTTCATCTGTTATTAGCCGAGCCTCTTCATCAGATTCCGTATCAATTTTCAGTTCAATGTACTTCCCAATTCTGGTATCAAGTATGTTATTGAATCCAAGGCTCTGAATTGAGTGTTCAACTGCTTTCCCCTGGGGATCCAGAATAGACTTACGAAGTGTTACTTTTATCTTGGCTGAATACAATTTCTTCTTTCCTTAATACGCATTATGAATTCTCAAGTAAATTTTCCTTACAGCAAATACAATCAAAAAACTCAAAATCAGCACAGAGATGATTGGCATTACATTGATATTTGCTTCAACCAGCATCCTTCTGTTCACATAACCCGTGCTGAGCTTTGATCTTACTTTTGCAAAAACTATACTTCCGTTATCGGCTGATTCCCAGTTTTCCACATATACAAAATCACCGCCCTTTACATCAGCATTGCTGCTTCGGTAATCATTCGGGTTATCCAGCAGCGGCACATATCCATAGGGGGTATATCTTAAAACAGCTTTATCATATGCAAAATTGTTATATATATCCAGCGAGCTGTTAACCATCTGGTATATCAAAGAAAACAGTATAACAAAAAAGAGGGCTTTTATAACTAAAAGCGCAATCCTTTTCATTTTATTTCTGGCTTAACTGCTTTTCTATTTTATCCCTGGCATCCCTGTACAGCTTTCTATCAAATATCTTTATTGCTTTATCAATTGATTCCTTTGCCTTAGCATATTCCTGAAGGTTAAAGTACAATCTTGATTGAATATAATAGGAACTTGCTTCATTAACTGAACCCGCAACATACTGAAGTGCGGTTTCAATATAGCTTAATCCTGTTTTATTATCGTTCACAAAACCTTCAATGTTCAATAAACCTTTCAATGAATCTTCTTTGGTATACTTTTTATCAGCCAGAGCAATTGCTCTCTGATTCATGTACTGCCCATAGCTTGAACCCACAAACTCATCATTCGGGAATTTGCCCAAAGTTTCTTTGAACCATTTTTCTGATGAAGGCAAATCGTTTAAATCATAATAGTATGTTTCTGAAAGTGCAACATATGCGTCTTTCAGCTGATCACTGTTTGGATTATCGGCAATAAAAGCCTCAAGCAATTTGGCTTTTTCATCTTTTTCTGTAAATAAAACCAATCTGAATCTTGCATCATCGGTTTTTCCGCCTGCATTAGAACCGTCCATTTCAACAATTTTATTCAATAACTCCTTTGCCTTATCCATTTCACTGTACATTGAATACTTATCGGCAAGTTTTAATGAAGCTTCAATATTCGAAGGATTCTTTTCGACTTCAGTCTTTAAGTATGAAAATGTATTGATGCCTTTGTTATAGTCCTGCATCATTTCCATGAAATCTTTGGCGGGAACGTAACCATAAACCCTGTCAACTTCATTTCCGTCACCATCAAGGAATAAAATAGAAGGAAATCCCTGTATTTTATATTTCTTCGCGAAATCAATGCCTTCTCCTTTTTCAGCGTCAATCTTGTAATTTATCTGGTAGGCGTTCGCATAATCAGATACTTCCTTTTTTGCATAAACCTTATTGTCAAGTTCTATGCACCATTTGCACCAATCGGTCATAACATCAACCATTACAAGTTTATTCTGTGCCTTTGCCATCGCAAGAACTTCCGCTACAGAACCCTTCTGAAATTCGATCTGTGAAAATACTGTACTGCTGATTAAAAAGAGGGCAATCAAAAATGCTGCTTTTTTCATTGTTTTATTCTCCGGTATTTTCCTTTGGTATTATAAGGCGAAAATAAGAATTTAAGTTCAAATGTAATATGGTTATATTTGTATATATTTAAATGAATAAATACGTTAAAACGTTTCTTGGTGCAATTATTATATTTATTCCCGCAATTCTTATCCTGGGATTACTTTTTAATAATCTTTCCAAAAAATCATTCTATCCAACATCCGGTGAAATTGCCGTTTCCGGCTTAAAATCGCAGGTTAAGGTGTATTTTGATGAATTCGGTGTGCCTGCAATTTTTGCTCAAAATCAGGAAGATGCCTATTTTACAGAAGGTTATCTGCATGCTCAGGATAGATTGTGGCAAATGGACCTGACCCGAAGAGTTGCACAGGGCAGACTTTCTGAAATTTTTGGCTCAGAGGTTATCGAATTTGATAAGCTGTTCAGAACTATAGGTATACACAGGTTTGCCTACACCTGGTACGAAAATATCAGCCCAGAATCAAAACAAATACTCACTTCTTATACTGCGGGTGTAAACAAATTCATTGAAACGCATTATGATAATATGCCTGTAGAATTTGACGCGATGAATTACAGACCAGAGCCATGGAAGCCTGAACACTCACTAATGCTTGCAAGAATGATGGGCTGGGACCTGAATATTGCATGGTATACCGACTATATCATGGGTGAAGTACTCAAAAAAACCGGCATAGAAAAAACTGCTCTTATATTTCCTGATACAAATATTACCATATACAAAAAACCCGAACCGGTAGAAACTGATTCCACTTCCATTAATGAAGAAACAGAAACGCCGAAGAAACGAAAGAAGAAGTTAGAAACAGGGATGCTTGAAAATGACAATGCGAAATACCTGAGACAGGTTTCATTTTTGGGAAAAGATTTTTTTGAAATGAACCGTGACTACCGTGAATTCTTTAACATAAACGTTTCACATACAGGAAGTAATTCATGGGTGGTATCGGGCAGCAGATCGATGTCCGGAAAACCGCTACTTGCTAATGACCCGCACCTTGCACTGCAGGCTCCTTCCAGATGGTATGAGCTGTATCTTAAAGGCGGCCCGCTGGATGTTCGCGGTATGTCATTCCCGGGTATCCCCGGTATAGTGATAGGAAATAATAAATTTATAAGCTGGGGCTTAACAAATTTAATGAATGATGACAATGATTTCATTATTCTGGATCGCGATTCCGCTGACAACGGTAAATACAGATATAACAATCAATCAGTTGCAATAGATTCAATTGTTGAAAAGATCTACATTAAAGATTCCATGGAAACCGAGTTCATTGTAAGGACCACAAAAATAGGTCCGGTCATTTCTGAACTGAAATTCAGGGGATTCGCTGATATGCAGGAGAACCCGGAAGATCCGTACAAAGATAAACTTATGACTTTCCGCTGGACGGGTTTTGAATACAGCGATGAGGTAAAATGTTTCTACGGTATAAACACAGCAAAAAATTGGGATGAATTCAAAAATTCACTGAAAGATTATTGCGCGCCCGCACAAAATTTTATTTATGCGGATATAAATGGAAATATCGGTTACAGAGCGGGCGGCAAAATTCCCGTAAGAAAAACCAATTCCAATATTGATTACAGTTACATTTTCCCCGGTGAAGGTGAAATAAACTGGACAGGTTATGTTGAGTTCGAAAAAATGCCCGAGGTATACAATCCACCGGAAGGTTATCTGATCACAGCAAATACAAATCCGTCTGACTGGATCAAAGACTCAAATGAGGAATTTTATATTTCTTACCTGTGGGAACCATCTTCAAGATATAACAGCATAAAAAAGTTCATAGAAGGCAAAACAATTTTTGATATAGAGGATTTTAAGATACTTCAAAACAGTTACCAATCACCTTATGCCCTGGATATACTGAAGGATCTTGGATCTGATACGCAGGATGACCACAATTTTAACGATGAGGATGCACTTTGGGCAGTTGATAAACTTAAAAGCTGGAACGGTGATCTTAACAAGAACGACGCTGCAGGGCTTATATATAATACTTATCTTGTATTTCTTGTGAAAAATATTTTTGAAGATGAATTGGGACCAAACGTTTTCAATGATTTTATCGCTATTCAGAATATACCTTACCGCTCGCTGGAAATACTGATGAAGCAGCCGGATAATGTTTGGTTTGATAATGTAGTTACTGATAACACCGAAAGCCGAAGGGATATTGTAAGAAAAAGCATTTCGCAGACTGTGGAATTTTTAAAAAACAGATTCCCCGGCAGAGATAAGAACACATGGCAATGGGGTTCAGTACATACAATAAAATTCAGGCATCCGCTTGGATTTGTTGAAGCGCTGGATAAAACATTTAATATCGGACCGTTTGATGTTGGGGGTGACCAGACCAGTATTAACAATACAGAATACAGGTTCAGCGATGTTATAGAAAAAGGCAGTTTTGATGTTGTAGTCGGCGCATCCATGAGGATGCTGATCAATATGGCAGATACAGATCATCCCTTAACAATTAACTCAACCGGACAATCAGGGCAGCCTGTAAGCACCCATTACAGTGATCAGTCCAGAATGTGGAGTTACGGTGACTACAAAAAGAACGTTTCAGGTGAGCCTGAAATGATAGATAAGAAATTCGATCTCCTGATTTTGAATCCATGAGTATAGATTGAACGATAAACATACATACAGCACACGCCCTAAAAAATCGCTTGGACAGAATTACCTGACTGATGAAAATATCTGCAGGAACATAGTAGATGCGTTTGAAATTGAGCAGGGCGAACATATTATTGAAATAGGTCCGGGAAGAGGTGCGTTAACCAGATATATTCTTCAGAAAACTTCAAATCTTACAGTCATAGAGCTTGACAGAAACAACTGCGCTTTGCTGAAGGAATTATTCACGGGGCTTGATATCATTAACACAGATTTCCTTAAACTGGATATGAATAATCTTCGCAGAAACAAGGTTGAAAAGCTGCGAGTGATCGGAAACATTCCTTACAATATCACTTCCCCTATAATTTTTAAATTAATGGATAACAGAAGCATCGTAAAAGACGCCCAGTTAATGATACAGGAAGAAGTTGCACGCCGAATTACCGCTGAACCGAATAATAAGGAGTACGGTATTCCCACTATTTTACTGAATGTTTTCGGGTCATCAAAACTCATGTTCAAAGTATCACGCAATTGTTTTTATCCCAAACCAAAAGTTGATTCCAGAATTATATATTTCGATTTTTCTGTTTCACTGGAAGATAATATAACTGATAAGATATTCTTCAGGAAACTGGTAAAAGCTGCATTTGGAACAAGAAGAAAAACCCTGAAAAACGCGCTTAAGAACCTAGATGCAGACCTTTCCAAAGCAGAGATCGATCTGGGAAGAAGAGCAGAGAATTTGACAATCAACGAATTTATTGAATTAAGCAACAGGCTTTGTTAAAGCAATTACAGGAAAAAGTCCGTCAGTCACCTGAATTCCGGAAAATATTAGCATCCGGTGAAAAAGAATTATTTTTCACGGGCATTCGCGGTTCGCTTACATCGTTCGTAATTTCAATGTTTTTCCGAACAAACAGAAAAATTGTTTTCTGTTCAAATGATTCAGCTAAGCTTTTTAAATTGAAAGATGACCTGAACCTGCTGCTTGGCGAAGACAAAACTTCGCTGTACCTGGGTGAGTTTGACGAGGAATTTGAATCTGATGTGACTCCTCTTTCGGGCACTTTAAAAAAACTAACAGGTGATGAGAGTTTTGTTCTTGTAACTTCTCCTGCTGCTCTAGATAAAAACATCATTACAGAAGAATCATTCAGGAAAAATATCATATCCCTGAAAAAAAATACTGAATTCAGTTTTGAGGAACTGATCTCAAAGCTAAGGGAATTCAATTTCACAAAAAAGAAAATTGTTGAAGAAGAAAACGATTATGCAGTACGCGGCGGTATAATTGATATATACACAGAAAACCTTAACCAGCCGGTAAGAATAGAGTTTTTTGGAGATATAGTTGAATCAATAAGGGAATTTGACCCTGTTACACAGCGTTCAATTGCGCAATTGGAATCAGTTGAGATACTGCCATCAGCCGAAACACTTAACAATGACGAGGATTCAACCGAAAAACTTATTGATTACTTAAAGAGCGATACCCTGTTTCTGCTTGATGAACCTGACCTGATAAAAGAAGACATGCCGAATGTCTTTTTCAAGAGCATTAATTTCAGGCGAAGTTACTTTTCCGGATTTCCGCTGCTGAAGAGCGCGTCATTTAACAATGAAGAAAAAGAAAAAATACAGGAGCTGTTTTTTGACGCTAAATCTCAGCCCGCGTTCAATTCTAATTCTAAATTATTCGCAGAAAATCTAAAAGAACTTTCATCCGCAGGTTATGATGTTTTTATCAGCTGCACAGATGATTACCAGCTAAACCGCACCCGTGAGCTTGTTGAAGACCTGCTGAACACTGAGAACCTTCCCGGTATAAAATTCCTGAACGGTTCATTCCATGAAGGATTTATACTGCCTTCGGCGAATATAGCAGTTTATACTGAACACCAGGTTTTCGGAAGGTATTTCAGGCCCGCCAGAAGAAAGAGGAAGTTTGGCGGAATTACTTTTAAAGAGCTGAGCACTGTAAATTACGGTGACTTCATGGTTCACCAGAATTTTGGCATAGGTAAATATGCGGGATTGAAAAAAATTGTTACCGGAGGAGTTGAGCAGGAAGCCGTAAAACTGCTATACAAAGATAATGATATGGTATTCGTTAATCTTAACTCGCTAAACCTCATTAAAAAGTTCTCAGCGCAGGAAGGCGTTACTCCAAAACTAAATAAGCTTGGCGGCAGTGAGTGGGAACGCATCAAGCAGAAAACCAAGAAAAAGATACAGGAAATTGCCCGTGACCTTATAATGTTATACTCAAAACGTAAATCAGAAAAAGGATACATGTTTTCGGGTGATTCTATATGGCAGAAGGAACTTGAAGCGAGCTTTATATACGAAGATACCATTGACCAGGCAAGCGCAACTGAGGCAGTAAAGCGCGATATGGAATCGGAAGTACCGATGGACAGGCTTGTCTGCGGTGATGTTGGTTTCGGCAAAACAGAAGTTGCCGTTCGCGCTGCATTCAAAGCGGTAGTTGATAATAAGCAGGTGGCGGTCCTGGTACCAACAACCATTCTTGCAGAGCAGCATTATAATACTTTTAAAGACAGGCTCACCGCCTGGGCAACTGAAGTTGACCACCTTTCAAGATTCAAATCCAAAAAGGAACAGAAAGAGATCCTTGAAAAGCTTGAAGACGGGAAGATAAATATTATTATCGGAACGCACCGGCTGCTTTCAAAGGATGTGCATTTTAAGGATCTTGGTTTGTTGATAATAGATGAAGAGCAGCGCTTTGGCGTTAAGGCAAAAGAAAAACTGAAATTCCTGAGAGAGAACGTTGATGTACTTACCTTAACAGCCACCCCGATCCCCAGGACACTGAACTTTTCGCTTCTTGGGGCGAGGGATCTTTCCATTATCAACACACCGCCAAAAAACCGGCAGCCAATACACACTGAAATCGTGAATTTTGATAAGAAGGTTCTGGGCAACGCGATTTCAAGAGAGCTGCAGCGCGGCGGGCAGGTTTATTTTGTAAATGATAAAATTGCCAAGCTTGATGAACTTGCTGAGATTATTGAAGAGATTGTACCTTACGCAAAAGTTGCTGTTGCACACGGTCAAATGTCACCTGCACAGCTTGAAAATGTGATGATGCGCTTTCTTGAGAAAAAATCAAATGTTTTGTTATGCACAAAGATCATCGAATCTGGGCTTGATATACCGAGTGTAAATACAATAATAATCAACCGCGCGGATAATTTCGGGCTTGCCGAGCTTTACCAGCTGCGCGGCAGGGTCGGCAGATCGAATATCAAATCATATGCGTACCTTGTTACTCCCCCGCAAAGCTCACTTACAAAGCAGGCTGTTCGCAGACTGCATGCGATAGAAGAATTCTCAGAACTGGGCAGCGGAATGAATCTTGCATTGAAAGATCTTGAAATACGCGGCGCAGGAAACCTGCTGGGCAAAGAGCAAAGCGGATTTATTGGTGAAATCGGATTCGATATGTATATGCAGCTGCTGGATGAAGCTGTTGAGGAGCTAAAAGAGACTATCCCGGCAGAGTCGCTTCCCGCAGAAACAATGCAGCAGCTAACGCAGAAAAGCAGCAAACATAAATTTAGAGATGTGCTGGTTGAATCGGATATCAGCATGTACCTGCCGGAAACATATATTGATGATGAAAACACAAGGCTTGAAATTTACCAGAGATTATCCAAAGTTACATCACAGGATGAGCTTAATGAAATTAAGCTAGAACTTGAAGACCGCTTTGGCAAACTGACTGATGAAGTAACTTCGCTGCTGCATCACATTGAAATTAAGTTGATACTATCAGCGATCGGATTTGAAAAGATCGTAATTTCGGGAGAGCAGCTTGAATTATTCTTTGACCTGAACAATGAAAATATATACACGAGCGGGTACTTTGAAAAAGTATTGGGGTTTATAAATGAACACTTCAAGAACACCTCACGGGTCAAACAATCAAAGAGCTCTCTTTCAGTACTTTTCCGTATTCCAAAGCAGGAAACGCCTGCAGAAAAACTCACAGAAATTCACAATTTTGTACAAAAATTGGCAGTTTTGTAGATCTACCCTATTAGCATTTATCCAATAAACAACATTTTTGGTTATATTTACCGTATAATAAGTTTGAATAATTACAATTAAATATTATTTTCCGGAAGTAACTTTATGAAAAAAATAATACTATTAAGTTTAATTTTTGTTTTTTCAACTCAGATATACTCTCAGGTTTCAACCGTTTGGGAAAAAAGATATAACGGAACAGGCAATGACTATGATGAAGCAACATCAATTTATGTGGATGCCGCAGGCAATATATACGTTGCGGGTGCAAGTACAGGGTCAGGTTCCGGCAAGGATTTCACTGTGGTTAAATATAACAGCGATGGACTCACGCAATGGGTTGGCAGGTACAATGGACCCGGTAATGCTGATGATGATGCATACCTGGTAAAGGTTGATAATGCGGGCAATGTTTACGTAAGCGGTGCAAGCACAGGAAGCGGTACAGGACTAGATTACTGCGTAGTGAAGTATAATTCCGCAGGAGTGCAGCAATGGGCATCAAGATACAACGGACCGGGTAACGCAACCGACGAAGTTTACTCTCTGCAATTTGATAATTCCGGTAATGTATATATAACCGGTTACAGTAACGGCGGCTCAACAGGCGATGATATCTGTACAATAAAATATAATTCATCGGGTGCACAACAGTGGATGGTAAGATACAATGGCTCAGCAAATAATGATGATTACGGCAATTCAATTTCAATTGATAATGCAGGTAATTCATATGTTACAGGCGCAGTCACCAGGACAGGCTCTGACCTGGATTACATTACTTTAAAATATAACACAAGCGGCGTTCAGATTTGGGCTGTGTTTTATAACGGCCCCGGTAATGGCGAGGATTTTCCTTCATCAAATGCAATTGACGCAAATGGGAACATTTTCGTAACCGGCTACAGTTACGGAAGCACCTCGGGTCCGGATTACTGTACAATAAAGTACAACAATTCAGGCGCTCAGCAGTGGGTACAGAGATATGACGGCCCCGATGGATGGGATGAATCATGGAATGTCATTTTAGATCCGGCAGGCAATGTTTACATTACCGGCAACAGCGCGGGGATCGGTACCGGGGATGATTACTGCACAATTAAGTATAACAATTCAGGTGTGCAGCAATGGATAGCGCGTTATACCGGACCGGATTCAAGCAATGATTACTGCAACTGGGTTGCCCCTGATGCAAATGGTAATGTGTATGTTACCGGTATTGTTGGCGATGGTGCCGGCAGCCCGCAGAATATAGTTACAGTCGGGTATAATACCGCCGGCGTTCAGCAGTGGGTACAGACATATAACGGTATTGGCAATGAATTTGACAGCGGAAATGCGCTGACTGTAGATAACCAAGGTAACGTTTACGTAACCGGTGGCAGCGATAATTTGGGCAATACTGATTTTGTTACTATAAAATATTCCTCAACTATTGGTATTCAGCCAATATCAACGGAAATACCGAATAAATTTTCACTTGAACAAAATTATCCGAATCCGTTTAATCCTGCAACAAAGATCCGTTTCAGCATTTCATCTTCAAACCCTGTAATGATCTCAATATTTGATGTTACAGGAAAGCATAAAGAAGACCTGATAAACAGCTATTTGAATGCCGGGGTATACGAAATTACATTTAACTCGTTAGCTTATTCAAGCGGTGTTTATTTTTACAGAGTGGTTTTTGGAAACTTTTCTGAAACCAGAAAAATGATCATTATCAAATAGAAAATGCCGGTAATTCAGGTATTCTTAGAGAGAGCTTCAGATATGAAGTTCAGATAACCTGATGCAGCTTACCGGCACAAATAATGTAATAAAAAAACCGGTACCTTTCCGTATTCCATAGGATGCCCCCTTATCGAAATTACCCCTGTAGAACTGATACCGGTTTGTAAATTTAATTTATTTTACCAGAACCATCTTTTTTGTATCTATCCTGTTGTTATCTACAAACAATGAATAGAAATACACGCCTGATGAAAGTTCGGAACCGTTAAAGTCATATGTAATTGTTCCGCTACGGAATTCCAAACCATCAATAAGCGTTTCAACTTCCTGACCTGTGATATCAAATACCTTCAAAGTAACATTACCTTCTTTTTGCAATGTAAATTTTATTTTCGTAACAGGATTGAACGGATTTGGGTAATTTTGTGATAATGAATATTCCGATGGAATTTCATTATTCCAGGTTATTGTACCTGTTAAAGCTTTAATATACTTGTATATCTCACCCCCGAATGTATTACCGCATACAGCAAAGGCAGTATCGGGGTGAACCATATCAATACCCATTGTTGTATACCCGCCGGTTTGTGATAACTCCCACGTTGCACCTCGGTTAGTGGTTTTTCCGACAGTTCCAAAAACCCCCGCAACCATTCCTGTGTTTGCATTTATCCAATCTGTGCAGAATAATGTTCCGATATTTGTCAGCGGAAAATTCAGGTTTACCCAGTTTGCGCCGCCGTCAGATGTACCGAAGATCTGTGCGCTTGAATTAGATGCTATCACATTATTTGCATCGATAACCGAAAGACCATTGTAAGTGGATGATGTATTTAATCCGTTTGTGATCATAACCCAGTTTGTGCCGCCGTTGGTTGTTTTCTGTACCTGGTTAACTCCGCACTCAAACCCGGTATTTGCATCCAGGAATTCGATTCTAACGCCAACAGGACCCGTATAATTCTGTATCTGTTCTGTCCAGTTAACTCCGCCATCGGTAGTTTTCCATATCTTAGTACTTCCTCCAACACCTGCAACGCCACCCGTTATCCAGCCTGTATTATCATCAATAAAATCTACGCCATTGCAGAAATATGAAGTCAGTGCCGTGTTATTGGATCTTGTAGTATCCCAGTTAGCGCCTCCATTGCTTGTTTTCCAGAACAATCCAAATCTTCCAACCACATAACCAGTATTCGCATTACGCATGCTTAAGTCGCTCATGTTTGTATTAGATATCATTCCTGAATTTTGCCACGTGCTTCCGCCGTTGGATGAATACACTATACAATCGTTACCGCCTAAATTTGTACCCATCGCAATTACCCTGCCACTACCGGATGCGGCGTAAATATCAACCATGTTCGCAACAGTTACGTGAGTTGAGGCTGTAACCCAGTTTGCACCGGCATCTGTTGATTTATTCATGAGTCCGTAAGTACCCGCAACAAAGATTGTTGAACCAACAATATCCATTGAGTAAATATTGAATGTTGAATATTGACCTGATGCGGCATATGGTATTGTATTCCATGTAGTACCGTTATCAGTTGTGCTGTATATATTTGTCTGGTTAAATCCACCAACATAAACAGTCGTACCGGATACCAGAATTCTTTGCATAGTACTTGTTGTTGGGGGGTTAGTACCCTGCCAGTTTACACCGCCATTGGTGGTATACCTAAAACATCCGCTTGATCCGCATAAATAACCGGTAGTGGCATTTATCCATTTTGAATCATATAGTGTATTTGTTGTTCCTACGTTAGAAGTTATCCAGTTAATGCCTGCGTTAGTAGTAAAATAAGTATTACCGGAAGTTGATGTTACAATAATATTATTTGTATCAGGTGCGTTGATTGAATACAAAGTTGAAGTTGCAGTAAATGGAACTGCGCTCCAGTTCAATCCGCCGTTAGTGGTTTTTTGTATCTTGTAAGTACTTGTACCGCAGAAATATCCTGTCTGTGCGTTTATGAAATGGAAATCATAAATTGAACCCGAACCTGTTGCAAGAACCTGGACCGTATCATAGCTCAGACCACCGTTTGTTGACCTGACAATACCCCTGCAGCTCTGACTGCCAAGCAGAAAATTATTCACATCAAAAAACCAGCCGCTGTAAAGCGACTGCAGTACCCCTGAACCGGGATACAATGTACTTTGATAACCGATTGAAAAAGTATTCCAGTTAACCCCGGCATTGGTGGTTTTCATCATAACACCATAATCACACATAGCATACCAGTTATTGGCATCAATCATTTTCATATTCTGGACCGTACCTCCCTGGGGTTTGGGATTAGACCACTGCCAGCCGCCTGATTGTGAATATATATTTAGCGCTGTGAAAAATATTATTAAGAGAAATGTAATTTTCTTCATTTCTATTGCTCCCTCTATTGAATTTAAAAATTATATTATCTAAAAATATCTTAACAATTATCTGTTTCCAAAGAAAAATATTCACAATATTACCCAATATGACCTGATATATATCAGTAATTTCATATCTTTTTTTCAATTTTTGAGCTATTTTATTACCCAGAAAAATGATTAAAATAAAGTTCATACAATTTTATACAAAACTCAATAAACGGGATAAGAGGGAATTTAAAAAATTTATATCTTCGGGTTTTGTAAATAAGGGGAGAGATTTTTCTGTTTTCCTGGGTGCAATTGAAAAGAAAACATCGTTAGCCGCAAATTCTGCTGAAATGATAAAGTCTCTTACTGAAGAACTTTCATATACAAGCCGCAGTGTATGGAACAGGCTATCCGAGTTAATGACAATGGCAGAGCAGTATATAGTGTTCAAGGAAACATACCGAAATGAACTTCTATTTAACAATCTTGTTAGTTTATACCTGATAAATAATTTTGAATATGATCTGTTCATTCAAAAAGTGAACCACACAAGTAAGAAATTCGGAAAAACAAAAAAGGGGCAGGATTCAAATTATTATTATTACCAGTTTCTTCAGCAATTAGGTAACTATTATATATTTCAGAATAAGAATGAACCGTTCCTCACTAACCTTAAAGAACAGGTTATCTATCACAACGCAAGCTATATCAACAATCATTACCTGCATCTGACAGAACTGCTTCAGCAGGGAAACCTGACAGCAAAAGAACTTTCAGAAAAAGGACTAAACTTCCTGACAGATAGCAACACTGAAACTTTTATAAGCACTTTAAAAGAAAATTATAACGAGCTATACTGCCAGGTTTCATTTCATTACAATATTTACAAGGCCTTTCTTCTGAAAACCGATGAGCTTTATTACAAAAGGGCGCTTCAGTACTTTGAGCAGCTCACAGATACAGCTGACGATGCATACAGGTCAATGTTCTATCAATTACTTATAAATTACTGCATACTGCGCACAAATAACAATGAACCTGAATACTATAAAGAGTTATTCAGGCTGTACAACAGAAAACTTGACGAAGGATTCATAAATGATCTCAAGGTTGGAAATTTCCCCATCAATAATTTCAGGGATTACATTTTTGTAGCTATTCAGCTTGGTAAGTTTGACTGGATAAAATGGTTCATAGAAAATTATTCATCATATTTACCAACAAATATAAGAAACGATGAAATAAATCTTTCATACGGCATAGTACATTACAATGAATCAAAGTACAGCGAAGCGGTAATTTTCCTAAACAAAGTTGCCGGCGAAAATTATATTCATTACATGGATTCCAAATACTACAGGATGAGAATATTTTATGAAACCGAGAAATTTGAAGAAGCATTGATGGAGATTGACAGTTACAAACATTATCTGAGGGCACATAAGGAAATACCTGATTCATTCATAAAACCATACAAAGTATTTATCAAAGAATACTCCATTCTGCTTAATGCCGTACTTAAAAACAAAATAGAAAATGCTGAGATACTATACAGTCAGCTTTGCAAAACAAATTTATCTCCAAGGAGAAAATGGATTTACAATAAACTTATGCTGCTTCTAAAAAATTGATGAACTTACAGGAACTTTTAGCGGAAAACCTATCGTTTATTAGTGTGTAACAATCCCGATTTTCCCAATTAAATACATAAATGAAAAGATTAACTACTGTTTTTATACTGGTTTTTTCAATATATCCACTTTTCTCACAGCAAACGGGCGTTTTAAACGGTATTATCATTGATAAATACACCCAGTCATTCTTAAAAGATATTAATATTCAGATCCTGGGGACAGACCTTAAAACCAGGTCAAAGGAAGATGGCAGTTTTCGATTAACAGGAATTCCTGTCGGCACATACGAGGTTGAGTTCAGTTCCGCATCATATCAAAAATATATTCAAACCGATGTTGTAATTTCAACGGGAATTGAAAGAGAATTGATCATTGAGCTTCAGGGGATATCAACGGAAGAAGTGGTCATTGAAGATTCAAGATTCCAAAAACCAGGTGATGTCACAACATCTTATAAATCGCTTACTTTTGAAGAGATCCGCCGCTTCCCGGGCGGACTTGAAGATATTGGCAGAGTTATCCAGTCGCTCCCGGGAATCTCACTCACATCAGACGGCAGAAATGACTTGCTGGTTCGCGGCGGCTCACCCGCTGAAAACCTGTTTGTAGTTGACGGCTTCGAAGTGAATAATATTAATCATTTCGGCTCTCAGGGTGCAACAGGCGGACCCGTAAGTGTACTCAACCTTGATTTTGTAAGGAATGTGAACTTCCTCACCGGCGGTTTCAGCGCAAAATATGGAGATAAACTCTCATCTGTTGTGGAAATTGAACAGCGCGCAGGCAGTTACGAAAAATTCTTCGGTAAAATAAATTTAAGCGGTACGGGTTTCGGGGCGAATTTTGAAGGTCCGATCTCAAAAAAGAACCGTTCAAGCTGGTTAATTTCAGCAAGGAGAAGTTACCTTGATCTTATCTTTAACGCAGCGGGATTTTCATTCGTTCCGGAATATACCGATTTCCAGGCGAAGGCCGACTTTAAACTTAATGACAAAAATTTTGTTGAATTTAACTCATTTGGCGCGCTTGATAAAGTAAGGTTCAACAATGATACCGAAGAAAAGAAACAAAACAATCTTGATATTCTTAAGAACAATCAGAACAGTTATTCAGCGGGAATATTATGGAAAACTCTTTTGAACAAGAATTCATTTTTAATAACATCAGTCGCAAGGAATTTTTCCAATTATAATTTTTCTCAAAGAGATAGTAATTTCACAGAAGTGTTCCGAAATGATTCCAAAGAAAGTGATGTTCAGCTGAAGCTTGACTACAGCAGCCGCCTTGGCAGCAGCACATTCATCTCGCTTGGCGGAGCCGGTAAAAGATTGAAGCTGAATTACGATATCGATAAAAAAGCTGATACGCTTTACTATATCGATCCCAATACAGGCAATAATATCATAGTTCCGGCAGTTACTATACTTGAAAACATAAACACTTACAAAGCTTTTGCGTACGCGGAAGTTGTACAGAGCTTTATGAAGAGATTGAAGCTCACCGCAGGAATAAGATATGATTACTTCGATCTTATAAACAAAAAAAGTTATATCTCTCCAAGAACAAGTCTTGCAATAACAATTACTCCTGTATTTTCAGTCAACCTTGCTTATGGTATTTTTCACCAGTCACCCTCCAATATATGGATAGTTGGCTCAGAAAAAAACAAAGATCTCAGGGATATCAGGGCTGACCATTACATTGCAGGCATCGAATACCTGCTGGATGAAAGCACACGATTAACAATTGAAGGATATTACAAAGATTACAGGTATTACCCGGTGAGTGTAAGCAGGCCATACCTTATACTTGCTAACAACAGCGGATTTGAAACTCAGAATTCTTTTGGACTCGAAGAGCTCAGAAGCGAAGGCACAGGCAACGCAAAAGGGTTTGAAATATTCCTGCAGAAAGCCCTGACTAACAATTTCTACGGAACTCTCAGCTTTTCATGCAGCGATGTTAAATATAAAGCATACGACGGCATTGAAAGAAGATCTGACTGGGATAACCGATTTGTTGCAAACATAAACGGAGGATATAAACTGGGTACTTCATGGGAATTCAGCGCAAAGTTCCGTATTGCAGGAGGAAGACCCTACACACCGATTAACCCCTCAGACGGCAGCATAAATTATGACCTGTATAATACTGAAACACTTCCTGTTTATCACAGGCTTGATGTGAGAGCTGAGAAGAAATTCATTTTTAAAGCGTGGACTCTCACAACATATGTTGATATACAGAATATTTACAATAAACAGAATGTTTACCAATACGAATGGAATCCGTTTAAGCGTGAAATTGAAACCAATAAAAATCTTGGAATCCTTCCAACAATCGGTATAAGCGCAGAATTTTAACTTACAGTTTTCATTTACTTCAAAGGCTGGTTTAAAAACGGCCTTTTTTTATTGATTTTTGCAATAATTCAGCATTTCCTTATATATAATTATCATACTTTAAATTGTATAAAGTCATAGGATTAATCTATATTTAAGCTGTATTTTATATTGAATTATTATGATTTCTAAGTTAATACACCAATGAAAAATACTCTAATAGTTATATTTATTTTGTCAGTTCTCTTACCCTGCAATTCATTCACTCAAAATAATTCTTCTGAAAAGCAGAAGGCATATGAATATCTTGATTCAAAAGGGGAAGTTTATTTTTCCTTTGAAGTTTTTGATAAAGCAAGGATAAATGAAATATCGAAGATCATTTCTGTTGATAATGTAAAAGGAGAAACAGTTTTCGCTTATGCAAACAGACGTGAATTCGAAGAATTCTTAAAACTGTGTATCCCGTTCACCGTGCTTCCTCATCCGGGTGATGTGAATTTCGATCTTAATATGAAAGATTCACCGGCTGAGTTAATGGAATGGGACTCGTACCCTACATACGAGGCTTATGTCGCTATGATGAATCAGTTTGCGGCAAGTTATCCCAACCTGTGCAGAATAGTAAACATCGGAACAACTGTGCAGGGCAGACAAATCATGTTTGCAGTTTTATCAGATAATGTGAATACGCCTGAACCGGAACCCAAAGTAATGTACACTTCCTCAATGCACGGAGATGAAACTACAGGTTATGTACTTATGCTAAGGCTCATCAATACTCTTTTAACAGGTTACGGATCTGTCTCACAGTATACCAATCTTATCAATAGTACAGAGATCTGGATAAATCCGCTGGGCAATCCCGATGGCACTTATCGCAGCGGTAACAGCACGGTCAACGGGGCAATTCGGGGGAATGCAAATAATATCGATCTCAACAGAAACTATCCCGGAACTGATTACTACGGCAATCCAAACCTTCAGCCGGAAATTATTAATTTTATGAATGCTTCAGGGCAGAATTACTGGCGGCTTTCGGCCAATTTTCACGGGGGCACTGAAGTTGTAAATTACCCGTGGGATTGCTGGGCAAGACTTGCGGCCGATGACGCATGGTGGGTGAGAGTATCACGCAAATTTGCAGATACTGTTCACACATATGCGCCTTCAAATTATATGAATGAATACGTGAACGGCATAACCAACGGTTATGCATGGTATTATGTACACAGTTCAAGGCAGGATTACCAGATATATTACAGACACGGCAGGGAATGCACTATCGAAATTTCAGATACAAAGCTACTTCCTCCGGCACAGCTTCCTGCGCATTGGGATTATCTTTACAGATCACTTATTGCTTACTTGGAACAGGTTCAATATGGTATTAATGGCAAAGTAACCGATTCACTTACAAACGCTCCCTTAAAAGCAAAAGTTACAATCACGGGATTTGATATGGACAGCTCTGAAGTATATTCAGATAGTTTATTCGGCATGTATTACAGGATGATAATTGCCGGCACATACAATCTCACTTTTTCCGCTCCCGGCTATTACAGCAAAACTGTACAGAATGTTGCCGCAATTAATGACCAGGCGACTGTATTGAACGTACCGCTAAGACCTATAACCACCGGGAACAGCGGAAATAGTGAAATTCCGCAAGAATACAGGCTATATCAGAACTACCCAAATCCCTTCAATCCGGTTACTACAATTAATTTTAATATTCCCCTCTCGAGAGGGGTGTCCGGCGAAGCCGGACGGGGTGTGTTTACATCTCTGAAAATTTATGACGTCCTCGGCAATGAAATTGCCTTACTGGTAAACAGCAAACTAAAACCCGGAACTTATGAGTATCAATGGGATGCATCAAACTACCCCAGCGGTATATATTTTTACAAATTAACCGCGGGTGAATTCACAGCAGTAAATAAAATGATTTTGCTTAAGTAATAATTCGTAAACTTAATACATATATCCATGAAACACTTGACCTTGTTGTTCATGATTGTTTCGTTCATTCTCTGTTCATGCAGTAACGATAAATTCACAACAGAACAGAAAAATTACATTCTGCCGGACCAGTATGAGAATCTGGGAGAACCCGGATTAATTTATATTCCTCATATAGCCGGTGATTTTGTTACAGTGCTTAATCCTTCGGGTATGAAACTGATCGGGAAAATTCCGGCAGGCAAGGGACCCTGCGCGATGCTCATCCTAAAAGACGGAAGCAAAGGTTACATAGCTAATTTTAACTCAAATGATATTACAGTATTTGATGCCAAAACTAACAAAAAGATCACTTATCTCAAAACCACAGAACATCCTCATACAATCTTTGAGCTGCCTGCTAAAAACAAAGTATTGGTTTCTCACCAGTCTTCAAACGGAATAAGTGTCATTAATACCACCGATAACAGTATTTTAGAATTGAAAGAGATAAGTACGGGAATTATGTATTATGTGAAAAATCAGGATAAAATTTATATGCCGCAGATCTTCACCCCTTTTATACAAGTAATAGATCCTGAAACAATGCACATCGTTAAGCAGATCGAAACGGGCGGAAGACCGATGGCCCTTGCAGTTACCAATGATGAAAAATACGCTTACCTTGCAAATTATGACTCAACTGAAATTGCAAAAATTGACCTGGCAAGCGATCGGATAATTCTGAAAATAAAAGATATTCCCTCGCCCAGAGGTATCAGGTTCTCACCTGATAATACAATTCTGGCTGTTACAAATGTAAGGGATAATTCAATTACAATCATAGATCCTGCATCAGATAAAGTCACAAAAACAATTTTCGGGCTTTCTATGCCTGTTGATGTTGTTTTTACCGGTGATGGTAATTATTTACTTGTCTGCAACCAGGGTAATGGATCAGTTACTGTGATTGATACAAAAGCATTGACGATAAAAGAAAATGTAAAAGTTGCTTCAAACCCTATAACTCTTTTTACTGATTACCGGTGAATTTTCAAGTATCAGGATTCTATAAAGGCGGTATATAACCGCCTTTTCTCTGTTGCTTTTTATTGCGAATAATATCCAAATATCTGCAGCACATTTATACCCATTACAAATTGCAGGTAACACAAGGCAAGTATGGATACAAACAGAACAAACGCAATGTAGCTGAGCATTGCCACCGAGAATCCTTTAAGAATACCTCTTCCCCATGATAGATCTGAAAAGGTTTTTACAGCAATAACGTAATACGTCATATTAACAAAAAAGCGCGCATTCCAGAACCTGATATCTATCATTGAAAGAAGCATCAGCACTATTGAAAATACCAGAGTAGTTGCCACCCAGTAGAATGATGCCGCAAGTGCTTCGGCATAGTTAATTCCCTTTTTCTTTCTGAAAAACAGGTATAAAAAGAACGCGAAAAAAACGGGCATAAAGTAATTCAGGTAATTGACGTATTGCGATACAACATGCTGAATTTCAATTACCCTTTCCTGCACTTTATCGCTGTCGCTTTTTATCGTATAGTTAAGGAATGCAAAATACTTTTCACTCATGCGGTGGAATACTACTACAAACAGGGTCTGCATGAAAATGAAATATGAAAAGGGTTTCACAAAATGTTTCCTTCTGCCTTCAATGTAATCTTTTGCCGTTAAGCCGGGTTTAAGCAACAGGCTCTTAAAGGTCTTAAGTATTGAGTTTTCCCAATGCAGTATGCCGTGTGTTACATCATGCAGGATGGTCTTTACCTCCAGGCGTTTGACTTTCCCTTGCCCGCATTCCGGGCAGTATTTGCCGGAAATCTCAACTCCGCAATTCGAACATGTTTCCATGATGCAAATATAATAATTTTAAACCTCACCCCCTACCCCTCTCCTGAAAGGAGAGGGGGGAGATCATTCAAAATTTTTCGTACATTGCTCCCCTCTCCCTCCGGGAGAGGGGACTGGGGGTGAGGGCTTTCATTGCATAACTTTATTTTTTCAAGGATATTGCATCATGCTCAAGAGTATGAATATACCTGCCCATCGAAAAGGATTGCTTTACATTTCCTTCACGGCATTCCTGTGGAGCACAAGCGGATTCTTCATCAAATACCTTACCATTAACGCATACCAGATATCTTTCTTCCGGTCTCTAATTGCGGCGCTTACGGTTTTTTTCATAACCATGGCGCGCAAAAAAAAGCTGAAGTTTGAATTCGATAAAGTCTCTAACTTCGCCGCAATTTTCTACGCGGGGATACTTATACTTTTTGTGCTTGCCACTAAAATGACTACTGCGGCAAACGCTATTTTCCTGCAGTTCACAGCTCCTATGTATCTCGTGGTACTTGAGCCGCTTTTCCTTAAAACCAAATTCAATTCCAGAAATGTAGTTACAATTATCATTTGTATTTTCGGGATGATGCTTTTTTTCTTCGGCAAGCTGGAGCTTGGCAACATTTACGGCAACCTGCTTGCAATTGCCTCGGGA
The DNA here is from genome assembly GCA_937873695.1 of uncultured Ignavibacteria bacterium. Taxonomy (GTDB): domain Bacteria; phylum Bacteroidota; class Ignavibacteria; order Tepidaquicellales; family OLB5; genus OLB5. The sequence goes on along the minus strand of CALMYL010000017.1, from coordinate 100,722 downwards.
ATGTGTTTTGCGATGTTCAGTCTCCTGCTTAAATACAAAAAAGTTAAACATAAAAACGATAACACTCTCAACAACGTGATAATGGGTAATGTGCTGGTTGCGGTAATTGCGTTCTTTGTGGTGTTCCCTGATTTTAAACTTGACCTTACCCAATCATTAATACTGCTTTACATGGGCGCAATTCAGATAGGCGTTAGTTATATTATTTTTAATGAAGGCATTAAATATGTATCCGCAACGGAATCAATGATCATAGCAACACTCGAAGCGATATTTAACCCGATATGGGTATTTGTAGGAATCGGTGAGATGCCTTCAATTTACTCAATATTCGGCGGACTCATAATCTTTGCTGCGATCATATGGCGCAACTTTAGTAAGAAAGAAAAAAGTTTGATTATAGAGTAAATTACAATTAACAAATATCATTGAACAATTAACAATGAGCAAATAAAGTTATATATTTATCAACTGTCAACTATAAATTGTAAACTATCAAATGAACCTGCAAAAATACCAATGCACGCAATGCGGCTCACATGATTTTACTGAGCTTGGCGAGAGCAAAATTAAGTGTAATTACTGCTCAACTACATACCATGTAAGCGAACCGGAATCTGCGAAACCGAAAGTAATTATCGGCAAGGGCGCAAATGTTGTGTTTGGCAAAACCTCAAACGTCACGATAAAGGGCGGAGTTGAGATAAAGGAAGGCGCAAATGTTCAGTTCCTTGGCAAGCTTGATATTCTTGAAATTGGCGACGAGGAAAAGATCAAAAATTCAGAGTTTTATAAGATGAAAAACTCTTAAGAAATTACTGATACTGCCCTAATATCCTTATTATATTGTAACTATCACCTATTTTCCTTAAATTTGTGCTTTAAATAAGCAAAATTCAGATATTTTCCGCTAATTTTATCAGATAAATGAGATTCATTAAATGACTCAAATTTATCGCATCGCTTAGAACCGGAGTTCCCCGCCTTCGCGGGGACAAATCATTATAAAATGGATTACAAAAACATATTAGTCACAAAATTAGATAATCCTAAAGGATTAAAGGTCGGGCAGATTCAGCTAAACCGCCCCGATGTATTAAATGCATTAAATATCGAGCTAATGGGTGAGCTTGTCAGCACACTCGAAGCATTTGATAAGGATGCTGAAATTGGCTGCATAATAATCACCGGCAGCGCAAAGGCATTTGCCGCGGGAGCCGATATTAAGGAAATGGCAACACAATCAGCCATCGATATGCATATCCGCGACCAGTTTTCTGTGTGGGATAAGATTCGCAAGATAAAAAAACCAATTATCGCCGCAACCTCCGGATTCGTACTCGGCGGCGGGTGCGAGCTTACCATGGCATGCGATATGATAGTCGCCGCGGAATGCACTAAATTCGGCCAGCCGGAAATTAAGCTTGGCATCATACCGGGTGCCGGCGGCACGCAGCGCTTAACGCGCGCAATCGGCAAAGCCCGCGCAATGGAAATGATATTAACAGGCAGAATGTACACTGCCCGCGAAATGTTCGAAGCAGGGCTTGTTACAAGACTTGCTGATGATGAAGTATTCCTAGAGGAAGCCCAGGCGCTTGCTATGGAAATTGCCTCAATGCCGCAAATGGCCCTGCAGATGGCGAAGGATTCTATTCTGAAATCATTTGATACCACGGTTGAAAGCGGCTTGGAGTACGAGCGCAAAGCATTTTACCTGCTATTTGCAAGCGATGATATGAAAGAAGGCATGAATGCCTTCGTTGAAAAACGTAAACCTGAGTGGAAACACAAGTGACAATGTGTAACTGACAATGTGCAATGAGCAATTTAAATAAAAGAAAAAAAATAATATATAACAATTTGAGAAAATACATTTGGCTTCTTGCTGCATTTTTGTTAACCTTTACCGCGTTTAACTCAACTGGTGTTTACGCGCAGGAAAAAAGCAATGAACCGCTTAACAGGCAGTCGCTCACTGATTCATCCAATTTCAACGCTGAGCAGATAATCGAAAGAAATAAATCCGCGCTGATATCCATTTGGTATCACACGGATAATTATTATTCATATTATTCATTCACAACAATTGATACCACACTTCTTAATGGTTCAGGCTTTATCTTCAGCGAAGATGGCTTAATTGGTACCAACTACCACGTTGTTGATGGCATAGATAGCCTCATTGTCAAAACCGCCGATGGCACATATTATGATGCGGAGCTTCTTATCATTGATGAAAAAAATGATATGGCAATTATCCGCATTAAGAACGCAAACGGCACCAAGTTTCCCACTATAAAATTCGGAAACTCTGATGCTATGAAAGTGGGCCAGGAAGTTTTTGCTATCGGCAGCCCATTAGGATATGAGTACACAATATCACAGGGCATTATTGCGGGTATAAGGGAAAATGAAAAAGTATCATTCACAGACCCCGTAACATACTCACCCATCGAAAAGAGTTTTGAAAAAGTGCTGCAGATAACCGCGGCTATATCACCGGGCAATTCCGGCGGCGCGCTGTTTAACCGCAAGGGTGAAGTTGTTGGCATTACAACATATACTTACACGGGCTACGGCAACCTGAACTTCGCGATAGCTATCAACAGTTTTGTGTATTTTATGAACTCAGTTGATATTGCCAATATTGATAATAACCCCGAAGCAAAAAAGAAACGCGAAGAAAGCCTGTATTATTCCAACTTAAGGCTTGCCGGCAACTACAAACAGGAAGCCACATACAACTGGCTTTACGTAAAACAAAAAGATACCATGAAGACCCTTGATACTTTTATAGTTAAGCAGGATTCTATTGCGAGGATCAACTTCAACAAAGCGGAAACATTTTATTATAAGTGTCTTGATATAGCCCCTGATTCATTTAATGTATACAGGGATATGATGGACCTTTATGTTTACTGCGAAAATTTCCAGAAGGCCGAAGGATTGTATGATACCATCAAAGCGCGCTTCCAGAGCGATAGTCTGCTGAATCTGCTCTCATCAAGCCTTGCCAGCGCATACACAAGCTCTAAGGAATACAAAAAAGCTCTGGAGTTCTACGAAAAAATGTCCGCCAAAGATACCGCCGATCATTATTTGAGGTACCAGATAGGCAGCATTTATGAAAACATGGGCAAGTATAAAAAAGCCATTAAAGAGTATAAAAAACTGATTAAAAAAGATCCTTCTTATACGCAGGCTTACGTCCAGCTTGGCTCAATATATTTTAACAAACTGATTGATTACTCTGAAGCAAAAAAATACGTTGAAAAAGCATATGACCTTGAAATGGTCGCTTACGGCTCAACTTATTATGTGGATATCCCCTACCTGCTCGGCATGATAGCATGCAAGCAGCGCAAGAAGACCGATGCAATGCTTTATTACATGGACCTGAAAAGTATATACACATATACTCCGGAAGAGAACAAAAAGAAATCTGATCTGCTTAAGGCAATCAGAGGCTTAAATTAATATTTCAAATAAATGATACACAAATTTGATGTTGTAATTGTTGGCGCAGGCGGAGCGGGGCTCCGCGCTGCCGTAGAAATTCCAAAAGGAAGCTCATGCGCTGTGATTTCCAAAGTATTCCCCACCCGTTCACATACCGGTACGGCACAGGGAGGTGTTTGCGCGGCTTTATCCAACGAAGAAGAAGATTCATGGTTAAACCATGCGTTTGATACCGTAAAGGGATCTGATTACCTGGGAGACCAGGATGCCATAGAAATCATGTGCCAGGATGCCCCGAGAGCTATAATAGAGCTTGAACACATGGGCATGCCTTTTTCCAGGACAAAAGAAGGTAAGATCGCTCAGCGCAAATTCGGCGGTCACACAAAACCCGAAAACCCGAACGATCCCAATTCAAAACGCGTTCCTGTTATGCGTTCATGTTACTCTGCCGATAGAACCGGTCACGTGATGCTGCAAACCCTGTATGAGAACTGTATAAAAAATAACGTTAAGTTTTACTCAGAGTATTTTCTCACCGATCTTATTATCGAAGATGGTATCTGTAAAGGATTAACTGCCATTGATATGGCAACCTCAGAAATACATACATTCCAGGCCAAGGCTATCATGTTCGCTACAGGCGGATACGGCAGGGCTTTCAGGATAACATCAAACGCTCATGTTGGTACCGGTGATGGCTGCGCTCTTGTTTACAAAGCGGGGCTGCCGCTTGAGGATATGGAGTTCTACCAGTTCCACCCAACAGGATTGTGGAGGCTGGGTATACTGGTATCAGAAGCCGCCAGAGGAGAAGGCGGAATTTTGAGGAATAACGCGGGCGAGCGCTTTATGGAAGTATACGCCCCTACCGTAAAAGATCTAGCGCCAAGAGATATGGTTTCACGCGCCATTATTTCGGAAATTAGAGCCGGACGCGGAATACTGGGCAGTGACGGCACACATTATATCAATCTTGATCTTACCCATCTTGGCAAAAAAGTAATTGATGAAAAGATCCCGGAGATAACAGGATTTGCCAGAACATATTTAGGCGTTGAGCCCACAAAGGAATCGGTTCCTATACAGCCAACAGCACATTATGCAATGGGGGGCATTCCCACAAACTATGATACAGAAGTTTTTGCCGATAACAGCGGAAAGATAGTACAGGGCTTTTATGCAGCAGGCGAGTGCGCCTGCGTATCCGTTCACGGAGCAAACAGGCTTGGCACAAACTCACTTCTTGATATAGTTGTATTCGGCAGAAGAGGCGGCAAAAAGATATCACAGTTCCTGCAGAACGCTGAGTACCATAATTTCACTGCCGATCCGGCCGAAAAAACCCGAGCTATGATGAGTGATCTGCTTTCAAGGAACGGAAGTGAAAAAATATCACAGATCAGGAAAGAACTTCAGCAGAGCATGATGGATAAATGCGGAATTTTCAGGAATGAAAAAGACCTCGCAGAAAATAAAGAACTTATAAAGCAGTTCAAAGAAAGATATAAGAATATCGGACTGCAGGATAAGAGCAAAGTATTTAATACAGATCTCATTGAAGCTATTGAACTTGGCAACTTACTTGATATTGCCGAAAGCGTGAATGAAAGCGCGCTCAACAGGCAGGAGTCACGAGGCGCGCATACACGGGAGGACTTTCCTAAACGTGATGACGCGAACTGGATGAAACATTCCTTTATCACGAAGAATGATTCAGGTGACCCGAAGATAGCTTACAAAGCTGTGGTAAAAACACAGTTTGAACCTATGGAAAGAAAGTATTAGAAGCAGGCAAAAGTAAAAAAGCAAAAATTGAAAGCAACAGGAACAAACTGCTAAGAAAGTAAAAAGCAAAAAAATTTTAAATTTTAAGCGATATGCAAGTTACATTCAGAATACTCAGATTTAACCCGGAAGTTGATAAGGAACCTCATTTTGAGGAATACCGTTTTGAAGGACATGAAAACATGACCGTACTTGACTGTTTGCATAAGATAAAATGGGAGCACGACGGAAGCCTTGCTTTCAGGAGATCATGTGCACACGGAGTATGCGGCAGTGACGGTATGAGGATAAACGGAAGAAATCATTTGGCATGCTCTACCCTGCTTAAGGATATTAACACCAAAAAGCCGGTTGTTATAGAGCCTCTTCCGGCATTGCCGATCATAAAAGATCTTATTCTGGATATGACCGACTTTTACGAAAAGTACAAGGCTGTTAAGCCGTATCTTATCAATAATTCACCGGTTACAGAAGACAGCGAAAGGCTGCAGTCCAACGAAGACGCTGAAAAGCTGTTTGAGTCAGCAAAATGTATACTTTGCGCATGCTGCACAACAAGCTGCCCCAGCACCTGGTCAAACAATAATTACATCGGACCCGCTGCGCTGTTAAAAGCATACAGGTTTGTGTTTGATACAAGGGATGAAGCTGCCGATGAAAGACTTGATATCATTGATACACCTGACGGCATATGGAGATGCCACACGATCTTCAATTGTATTGAGTCATGCCCGAAAGAAATTAATATCACATGGCATATTTCGCAGCTTAAAAAAGAACTTTCGACAAGAGAATTATAAAGCATCATCAGTATTAGTTCACAATATTCCGTGAGGAGGATTTAGTATTCAATGTTCCAGGATTTTGCAAACAGGAAATTCCGTGATTATATGTCAATGCTTGAATTTCCCGCGGGCAGAATTACTTTTGAGCGGATTTGGGGCTCTGCATTACCCCCTTTTATAACCAGTTTCCTCGAAAATTACATACCCAAACACAACCTGCCGCTGGATAAAAAAGATTTTGAAGACCTGCTTAATAAAGCTATTGTTTTCAATATTAATTATATCATAAAGCCGAAAAATACTCTGCTTAAATTTTTATTCGGTGAACGCGAAACCCGGCCGGCAGCTTACATCCTTGACAGGCTTAAATATTTCCAGTTTTACGGTTATTACATTACCAACATAGAAGACTTCATCGCTGTAAACGCGCTTGAAGTTGTTTCATACAACCAGATAGAACACCTGCTGAATGAAGTTAACCGGAATATTTACGAAGAGATTTCCGGCAGGCACAGCCAGGCTCACAGGATGAGCCTTGTTAAGCTGCTTTATTACTTTTTCCACGATCTTGGTGAAAATAATCCTATCAACATCAAGCTTCCCCGGAAAATACTCTCGGCATATTTTTCAGATAAAGGGTTCCATGAGATCAAAAAGAAAATAGACGGGTTTTTCAGTGATGAAATATTTATACAGGAAGTAATTGAGCTTATTGACCCTGAAAACAAAAAACTGCCAAAAGAACCCGCCGAAGATGAGATAACCGAAGAGCAGATAAGGCAGATAATTTCCAAAGCAAAAACAGAGTTCATAAACAAAGAAAACGCCGACAGAGAAATTGAGAGGATACTTAAAGCCGATGAGCCGCTCAATGAAGATATTCCGGTTATAAACATAAGGCTTATCAGAGAGCAGGAAGCAAAGCTTCCGGAGGTTGAAAAAAGCAGGCTGATAATTGATGATGAAATTTACTCCGATGACCTGCTATTTGCTTCACAGTTCAATGAGATAGCTCCACCCCAGCAGGTAACTGATGAGGAAAAAAGGAAAAGACTCATCGAAGACCTGTTTTGTGAGAGTTCATACAGGAAGAAGATCATAAAAAAAATATTTGATAAGGATGAAGAGAGATTCAGGGAAAATGTTAATCATATTCTGGATAAGAACAATTGGGATGATGCTGTATTATTTATCGATACACTTTACAGGGATAGAAAAGTGAATTTCTATTCAGATGCTGCGGTAAAATTTGTTGATATTTTCCAGAATTACTTTACCGGAAATGATGTACCAAACGGAAAGAACAGGGCAGTTTAAATGCTTATTGATAGCGCGAAGATCACAATAAAAAGCGGTGATGGCGGAAGAGGTTGTATCAGTTTCCGCAGAGAGAAATATGTGCCTAAAGGCGGACCCAACGGCGGCGATGGCGGAAAGGGCGGCGATGTTATTTTCAAAGCAGATAACTCTCTTGCTACATTGGTTGATTTCAGGTACAGACGTACATACCGGGCGCAAAACGGTACACACGGTCTTGGCGGTGATAAAACAGGCAAAAGCGGCCAGGATACTGTCATCCTTGTTCCCTGCGGATGCCTGATAAAAGATACAGAAAGCGGATATATTCTGGCTGACCTGATCGAAAATGGTGATACCTATCTTGCTGCAAAAGGAGGCAAAGGCGGAAGAGGCAATGCAAGGTTTGCTACTTCAACTAACCAGGCGCCCAGGATCGCTGAGCCCGGAATAAAGGGCGAAGAGAAGGAAATTGAGCTTGAGCTTAAACTCATTGCTGATGTTGGGTTGGTTGGACTTCCGAATGCAGGGAAATCTACATTAATTTCAAAGATATCTGCTGCAAAACCAAAAATTGCTGATTACCCCTTCACTACTTTACAGCCAAATCTTGGAATTGTGCGGTATAAAGATTACCAAAGTTTTGTTGTTGCAGATATCCCCGGTCTTATTGAGGGAGCGCATACCGGCAAGGGTCTGGGTATAAGATTCCTTAAGCATATAGAACGTACAAAAGTACTTGTATTTCTTCTTGATGCGACACTTATTCCATATAAAAAAAACAAGAAAGAAGACTACGAGATTCTTATAAACGAGCTGGAAAGTTATGATAAAAAGCTGCTCGAAAAACCAAGAATGATCTGTTTCACAAAGATCGACGGGTTAACACCCGAACAGGTAAAGGACCTGGCAAAGATAAAATTCCCAAAAGGAAAAAGTAAAACAAAGGCGCTGGTCATGAATATCTCATCCGTGACGGGAGAAAATCTCCCGAAATTACTTGATGAGATCTGGATGCTTCTGCATGAGTAGTGCGTATGTTTTAATTTACCGGCATTAACAAATACAACATCATAGAAAATCCGTATAATGATCAGAAAACCGAATATATTAGTTTCAAACGATGACGGCATTGAAGCTCCGGGGCTTCAGCGGCTGGTTGAAGAGCTTAAGAAATTCGCGAATGTTTATGTATCAGCTCCTTACACGCAGCAAAGCGCTGTAGGACACTCAATTACAATATTTTACCCGTTAAGAACATATGAGCATATGAAGGACGGCGAATTTTACGGAATTGCCGTTGAAGGCACTCCTGCTGATGCTGTTAAGATAGGTGTGCTTTATTTCTTCAAAGAGGTGAAGTTCGATCTCGTTATATCAGGCATTAATCATGGTGCAAATACCGCGATCAATATTATATATTCAGGTACGGTATCCGCGGCCACTGAAGGGACCATACTCAAGATCCCGTCAATAGCGGTATCCTTAACAACATTTGATAAAGTTGATTTTATTGAACCGGCAAAGCTCGCTTCAGGGATAATCAAACAAATGTGGGAAGATGATAAGATAAACCTGCATGAAGGTACCCTGCTTAATATGAATATTCCCAACATTCCCGCAAATGATATCAAAGGTGTGAAGATCACCAAGCAGGGCAAATCATACTGGGAAGATGGATTTGAGGTCCGTAAAGACCCGCACGGAAAAGAATATTACTGGCTGACCGGCAGAATGGTTTACCGGGATGATTCAACTGAATTTGATGTTGCAGCAGTTAAGGATAACTATATTTCCATCACACCCCTTCACTTTGATCTTACCGATTACCGCACTTTTGAAGAAATTAAAGACTGGAAAATAAACCTGTAATTTTATGACAAGCCAAGTTAGAGTACTGGATCACACAAGCAAAGTATTAAAGGGTAATCCTTTGAATGATCCTTTTAAAAGGAAAGTTCTTGTTTACCTGCCGCCATCATACAATACCGGAAATAAGAAGTATCCTGTGATGTACCTCATAGCCGGTTTCACCGGCTATGGCGCGCTGAATATGAACCTGGCACCCTTTTCAGAGAACATTCAGCAGCGGCTGGACAGGCTCATAAAAACGAAAGCTATCAAAGAAATGATAGTTGTAATGCCAGATTGTTTTACAAAGTACGGCGGTTCGCAGTATGTAAACTCAACAGCCACAGGCAGGTATGAAGATTACATGGTAAAAGAAATTGTCCCGTTCATTGACAGCAATTTCAGGACTTTGCCGAAGGCAGCATCCAGGTGCATAATAGGAAAATCATCAGGCGGATACGGTGCAATGTGGCTTGCAATGCGGAATCCGGGTACATTTGGTTTGATGGCAACTCATTCCGGGGATTCAGCGTTTGAGTATTGTTACATGGAACACTTTGCAGAGTTTATTGTGCTTATTCAGAAATATGGCAAAGGTCATAAAGCGGTCGAAAACTTTATTAAAACAGAAATTAATAACAGGCAGCCCAAAAGCGGTGATTTCCATAATATCATTAATACAATCGGAATGTCGGCTTGCTACTCTCCAAATCCGCGCCGGAAAGAATATAACTTTGACTTGCCTTTTGATGTCTATACCGGAGAATTGATCCCGCAAATATGGAAGAATTGGATGAACTTTGATCCTGTTAGACAAGTATCAAAATACAAAGCTAACCTGAAGAAACTAAAGCTTATTTACGTTGATTGCGGGGTAAAAGATGAATTCAAACTGCAGGCCGGGGCCAGAATTTATTGTGATAAACTTAAGAAAAACGGTATCAGGTATATTCACCGGGAGTTTAACGGCGGGCATTTTAATGTACAATACAGGTATGATACCAGCTTTGCGGAAGTATCAAAACACTTCTCTTACAAATGATGAAACATTACGCCTAATCAAGGAACAGAAAATACATTAACGCGCCGAATCCAACCTGCAGCAGTGCAATTGATATGCCGCCGAGCAGATTATTATCTCTTTTCTTATCCAGCTCTGCCGGGTCTCCGTATATATCATAGTTCTTCTGGTTTTCTGATGCCTGCGACTTGAAATAAAACGCGGCAATGCCGCTTCCGGCAGTGAGTATCGAAGAAAAGATAATCGGAATTACTTTTCTTTTGGTCTTAAAATAGGGCTCCTTATCTTCTTTTACTATCTCACTTAATAAATTACCTCCAACCGGATTGAGGCCGTATTTCATCTTAAGCAGTTTGCTGCTTTGTATGGTCTCTGTAATTTCAGGAAATCCTTTTAAACTGATCTTTAACTGCTTTGGAAAAATGCTGTCTTTCCATACAAAAAACAGCGGTGTGCTCCCAATATGCTCTTCATTAATGAATACAGAAGCGTTCTGCGGCGATGAATCTATGAAATTATATTCTATCTCCACTGAATCTGCATATACCGAGAGACTACTATCCTGCCCGAAACTTATTACGGGAACTGATAAGATCAGGTAAACAAGTATTTTAATATTTCTTTTCAACATTTCTGCTTGTAAAACAATATACTATTTCATCCGCCGCAACAAAAAGATATTCTTTCCATATAACAGGCGTAGTTTTAACTTTATTTTCCAGCAAACTGCTCCAAAGTACCCTGCCATCAGAGGCATCTATTGAATAAATATAGCTGTCATATGAAGATACGTATATGTAATTTCCTGAAACGACAGGACTTGAAATTACTGCCCCGCCGGTACCGGTTTTCCAGTTTACTTCTCCTGCGCTGCTAATTGAATAAATGCTTCCGTCAACAGCCCCGGTTATCAAATTGCCTCCGGCATCCAGGGCGGAACCGCCTATTAGTTTTGAATGCAGATTCAATTTCCAGTTAACTCTCCCGCTATCAAGCGAAATTGAGTAGAAATTGGAATCATTGCAGCCAATAAACACATTCTTCTCATTTACCAGTGGAGTTGACATCACAGGCAGTTTCAGATCAACTTTCCATAGCTCAGCGCCTGAATTCAGATCAATCCCGTAAACAAACCCTTTATCGTTTCCAAAAACCGCAACAGAGCCTTTCAATGCGCAAGTGGAGTGGATCTGCCCCTTAGAATTGAACTTCCAAATCATTCTGCCCGAATTAAGATCAATTTTATAAAAATTACCGTTCAGACTCCCAAAATATATATATCCCTCATACAAAACAGGTGAGGTCTGTATGTCACCATAATTTTTCCTCCAGTTGATCTTGCCGGCAGTCAGATCATAAGAAGCTACAGAGTACTTTTTATCTCCTGCATAGGTAAATACAACATCTTTGCCTAGGATAAGAGGTGCGGTACTGCAATCCTTACCAAGGAATTTAAGATTTCCGATCTTGCCACCTGAATTTATATCAAATGTAAAAAGCTCACCCTGAAGCGCGTTTACAAATACTACCGCATCACTTGCTGTAATGCCTGAAGGACCTACCCCGCCTTCTATATTGTAATCCCACATCAGGTTCAGCGGCGGAGCAAGCACATATTTTGATGCATGCTGCTGCTGAGGCGACCCTCCGGACATAGTCCAGTCATCCTGATCCACTTTGATGATCTTATCTACTGTAATGCCCGAACAACCGGAAATATACAACAAAACGAAAGTAAATACCGCGGCAATAATATACTTCATGATTTAATTTAGTTATAACAACTGAATAATAAAATACATTATTCAACTGCCAATGAAGGGCATTTGCAGTTAAGTAAAACATGCCCCGCAAATAAACCTGCGGGGCATAAGTGAAAGCCTATTTTACAAGCACCATTTTTTTTGTATCGGTAAAGCTGCCTGCAGTTATTCTGTAAAAATAAATTCCGCTTGAAAAATTCACAGCATTCCAGTCTATGGAATACCTGCCGGCATCCATATTCTGATTGGCTAACAACTCTACAAGGCTGCCCTGTACATCATATACTTCAATCTGCACATTCTTATCCCCGCTTAATTTGGGTATATCAAAATTTATTCGTGTAACAGGGTTAAACGGGTTCGGATAGTTATTATATAATGCAAATTTTTGGGGAATCTCTGAGGATATAACCTGAATACCAATTGGTGAACGGACCAGTGTAATGATAAATGAGTTAAGTGACTGCAGAGAATCGATCCCGTTGTAAGCCCATGCACGCCAGGTACACCTAACTGAATCACCTGTTACGCCCATCTGAACGGCAATAGAATCCAACTGGCTTCTTCTCACTCCGGCAATTGTATCCAATCCGCCGGAGTTTGCAGTAAAGAGATAATCTGTAGTTCCGCCGATCTTCCTTAATTTAAACTTGTAGTTTACAGAATTATTTGTGGAGCTTTTCTGCCATTTAAATACAGCTTTCGAAGTATCACCTGAGTTTACACCAAGCCTGGTGAATGTAGGAGGATCCAATACGTTGAAGTTTGACATTGAAGCCCCGCGAACCCTTATATACGAGGTTTTTGTAAGCGAATCAGAGCCAAAACTGTTTGAAACTCTCAGCTTAACAGTGTACAAACCCGGTGTTGTATAAGTGACTGTTGGATTCTGGGATGTTGATGTTGAAGGCGACCCGCCTGTGAATGTCCACTGCCATCCAGTCGGTATTCCCGCAGAGAGATCAGAAAAATGTACCGGATTATTGTACTGTATAGAAACACTATCAGCTTTGAACAGGCATATTGGCATACCGCTGATGTCAATATGTCCGTTGGAAGATTGCAGGGGAAGTCTGGGGCCATTCATGGCAGAATTTATCCTGACTAACTGACCGTTTGTGAATAAGTTCATACATGCATCATCGGTATAATCCATATAATTCATGAACATCACACCGGGCGCTGATGGTGAACATGCGTCTACAGTCGGGTAGCCCGGGCATCCGTAAAATTCAGCAGCCTGGTTCGGAGTGTCGCCAACAAGATCAGAGCCGCCGCATGAACCGTTATCATCACCCCAAATATGGTACAGCCAAAGCCAGTGACCTACTTCATGCGTTGCCGTTCTGCCTTTGTTGTACGGTGGAGAAAGTGTTCCAACCGTTCCGAAATAATTGTATCCTATTGCTACACCATCCAAAGCCGCATTGCCGCCCGGAAACGTGGCGTAACCAAGCAGCTGGCTTCCAAGATTTGCGACCCACAGATTCAAATACCTGTCTCTATCCCAGGCGTCATGACCTCCGGAAGATGTGAACTTAAGCGCAGAGCTTTGTCCAAATTCGGTTATACTAGTCTGTGTTCTGGTTATTCCAAGAGTTGGTATTCCGTTCGGGTCACGTCTTGCCATTTTGAACTCTATCTGGCAATCGGCTCCAAGTGATTTCCATGGTGCAGGTGTATTTGTTGTATCAGCATTTAATCGTCTGAAATCTTTATTCAGAACTTCTATCTGAGAGAGTATCTGTTCATCTGAAATATTCTGCACCGGTGTATTCCAGACAACATGAACGACAACCGGAATAGTAATTACCGTCAGGTCGCCTTCTTTGCGGCTGTATTCCTTTGTGAATTTTTCAACATACTTTTCCATATCAGCCATACGCTGCCTGTATGTTGGATCCATCTTATACTGCATTTCAAGGTCAGCCATAGTACCGCAAGTCCTTTTAAGCACATTCACATTCTGCAAGTCAATCCCGGAATAGACAGAATTTTCATTGCTTCGGAATACGACTGCAGTCAACAGAATCAGGGCAAATACTGAAACAGTAATAACTATTTTTTTGATCATGATATTAAAGAATTATTGATAAAACAAAGCCTGCTTTAATAAAGCAGGCTTTTAATTAAATGCAATTTAATGATTTTTTTACTTAACTAATATCATCTTTTTTACGTCAGTAAAGCCTTCTGCCTCTATCTTGTACAGGTACAAACCGCTTGCAAAATTGCTGCCGTCAAATTCAACCTGATGGTAACCGGCTTCTACTCTGCCGTTTATCAATGAAGCAACTTCTTTCCCAAGTATATCAAAAATGCTAATTTTTACGTTTGAAGCTTTAGGAATCTGGTATTTGATCACAGTAGCCGGATTGAACGGATTAGGATAATTCTGTTCCAGTGAGTAAACCAGCGGTATATTATTATTGCCCGTTACACCAACCAGTGAACCGCAGTAATTGGTAAGCTTAACATCATCAATATACCATCCGTCACCTGTTAAACCCGCATCTGATGTAAGCCTGAATCTGATCTTAAGCTGTGTTGAACCGCCGGCATATGAAGTAATATCAAATGTCTGTTGAGTCCATGTTGTCATATTTCCGTTATATGATGTAACCTGCTGCCAGTTAGCGCCGTTATCACTTGAAACTTCTACGTAGCAGAAATCATAACCGGCTTCAGTAGCGTAGCGGTGCCAGAAAGATAAATATACCACAGGGGTTGCTGAAACATTAATTGCTGTTGCCAGTGTCATGTTTGTATTTATGTTGTTTCCATAATTACCCGTCGGGCTATCGGTGAATGAAGACGGAGAGGAATTAAACTGCGCAGTAGTGATATTCCATGCTGCATTCGTAGTCCACCCGCTGAAACTTGAAGCATTATCATTCAGAGTTACTGTTCCGGTTCCAACCAGAATATATTCTGCTGAAGAATAGATGGTTGTAGTATCAAGCTTTATTGTTAAACTGAGCGGAATTCCGCAGTTGTTTGGAGCAGCTCCTGAAATTGTAAAATTAAAAGTCGAACTATCTGTAGCAAATGTTGCCAGATTTGGATATGTATATTGCTGAGTCGGAATAGTAACATTACCATTCAGAGGTGTCAAAGTGACTCTTACATTGTTCGCAGTCATAACGCCCTTATTACGGAACTTGATCTTGAAAGTCCCCGCCTGCCCGGGAGTATATGTAGGCTGATTGAATCCTTTTGTAAGCGGGTTTACATACGGTCCCGCAATTAATGAAATATATTGATTTGAAAATAACATTCCCTGTGCCAGCGGAATAATTTCTGACTGCGAGGGCCAAAAACTATTACCTGTTTCAGGTGTGAATGAAAATATCTTTGCGTGACCTGAATCATTGTAGTACCAATCATCCGTTCCGCCTCTTACTTTGTATCCAACAGTCTGTGATGGAAATCCGGTTGTATACCCGTTGGAAACCTGCATATCAGCAAGGAATTGTGTATACATCGCGTCATCCGGTGTGCCAATAGGATCCTGCCAGCACCAGGGTTTTATTAAGTAATTTCCGTAAGTATGTGCGCTGAAAGCTGTTTTAAAATTTCGTGAATTTACAAACGTCTTTATATGCTGTGTTTCAAGTTCAGAAAAGGGAAGGGTGCCGCGGTACGTTCCCTGTCCCCCGCTGCAAGGATCGGTGCTTGAACCGTTATTACTTGAATTCCAGAACTGGTAAGTACCAAAATTCCTGTTTGGATCTACGGGTCCGCAGGTTAAACTTGGCGGGCTGTTAAGATGTTTGTTTGCTCTCCACATTCCGCCGCCGTTCGGATTTGTGGTCTGGTTATGTACATATCCATCTGCGTTCAGCACGGGAATCCAGTAAATTTCTCTGTTGTTAAGTATATATCTGGCAGTTGGGTCTGTGTTATAATTTTCAAACAGCCAGAACATATAATAAAATTGTGTTTCCATGCTTTCAGGTTCACGTGCGTGGATCAAAGCGTGCATTAACACTTCCGGTCTGCCGGTAGGTGCATCAGGACCATTGGTTACTCTGACTGCCCACATTGTTCTGCCTTCGTATGTTGTACCAACAGAATATTTTGCTGAAATGAACTGAGGGTACCACATCCTCATGGAATCAAGCTTGGCTACAACCTCATCGTATTTCATATAACCGCCCATTGTTCCGTAAATTGAATGAGTAATGGCGTCTCTTTCATAAACCTGCTGCATCTGGGCATCAATTTCGCCCGGTGTCATTTTGGGCAGGTTATCATAGTATGCCTGCCAGTCATCAACCAGCACTTCAAAGGGAACTCCCGATAGACTCAACAAATTCATTTCATATTCAGAAAGCCATGTTTCTGAATAATGACCCATTTTGGTGATCGCATGATCTATATGCAATCCAACATCTTCTATCTTTCTGAAATCTGCTTCAGTCTTTGTGAAGATACGTACCTGTGAATGTTTTGGCTGCCTTTCAACTCCATTTGATGATTCAAAATTAAATGCATTAAAAGAAAAATAGGAGATAATCCCTATCAAAGCCAAACCCATAAATGTATATAAAGTGTTCTTATAGCTTTTCATTATGTGTATAAATAGTAATAAATTTGGAATAATATCATAATTTAATGTATTTAGAGGCTTAAATCAATCTTTTTAATTTTGTGTTTATTAGGGGTTTTAGTTAGTTATTTTAGCTTCTATTCCTACAAAAAATAATAAAAAAAGAGCGGTTTCACCGCCCTTTTCCTTAATTTTGAAAAATTTTAAACTTTCCCATCAGTTCCGCTATTTTACTAGCACCATTTTTTTGATATCTGTGAATTCTGTGCTTTCGAGTTTGTAAAAATAAACTCCGGTCGCAAGATTCGAAGCGTCGAAGCTGTCTTCAAATACTCCGGCGTGCTTATTTTCATTCACCAGTATCTGCACTACCTTTCCCAAAGCGTCAAAAACTGTTAACTTCACAAATCCTGCCTTCGGAAGCTGGTATCTTATTTTAGTAACAGGGTTAAACGGATTCGGATAATTCTGCTCCAGCAAAAATCTATCGGGAACTTCTCCGCTGCTGCTAACGCCTGTTAAAACATCCTGGTAATTCTGGATTTTGATGTTATCAACATAGAATCCGTCAGCTGCTACACTTCTGTTTGTCACAAGAATAAATCTGATCTTCATTTGAGCAGAACTGTTTGCAAGTTCAGAAATATCCAATATTTCCTGCTTCCAGCTTAGCTGCTGTCCGTAGTAATATTTCACCGATACCCAGTTAGTGCCGTTATTGCTGGAAACCTGGATATATGCATTATCCAATGGTTCAATATCATGCCTGAAGTAATAAGATAAAACCGTTACCGGAAATGATGATACATTTATTGGCACAGCAAGAGTCATTGTTCTTGTCTGTGTATTTCCATAATTCCCCGTCGGACTCTCGGTAAACGATGTTGGCGGTGAATATGACTGCGAAGTAGTAGTACCCCAACCCCCTGTAAATGTCCAGTTACCCGTGCCGTTCTCGGCGCTATCAGCAAGTGTCGTGGTTCCGCCGCCAACACACACATAAATTTTCTGCTGGTGAACTATACTGGTGTCGTTCTGCTTAATTTTCAGAACAATAGGCAAACCTTTGTTAAGCGGAGCCCCGGCAAGTACATTAAAATTAAGCGAAACGCTATCCTGGTAATAAGAAGCAATAGAATTATAACTGAACGTTACTCCAGAAATGTTGATATACGGACTCTGTGAAGTTAATTCAATTTTAACATTCTGAGCAGGATTCAATCCTTTGTTTTTGAAATTAACCTTTAGGCTTCCTGATTCACCGGGCAAATAAGATAATTTATTGAGTGAAGTCCTTTCAGGTACAGTGTAACCGCCGCAAGCAAGTGAGAAATAAATATTCGACCATACTGTTGACTGCGCCAAAGGAAGTATCCTGTTTTGAGCAGGCCAGAAACCATCAGTTGATGTTCCTACTTCTGGTGTCATAGCGATAATTTTCGCATGGCCTGAATCGTTGTAATACCAGTCGTCTGTTGTTCCCCTCACTGTGTAACCCACTGTTTGCAGGCTTCTTCCTACTGTATATTGATTCTGTAATATCATATCAGCCGAAAAATTCTGGAATATATTTTCATCCGGTGAAACAGCCCCGGAATATCCCCATGGCCTGATGAAATAGTTACCGTAAGTGTGATAACTTAAAGCTCCTTTAAAATTCCTTGAGTTTACAAAATTCATAGCGTTCTGTGTTTCAACCTGGTCAAAGGGCAAATCGCCCCTGAATGTCTCACTGCCACAAGTGGTCGATGAACCGCCGCCTGCAAAATTCCAGAAAGCATATGGTCCGTAATTCCTGTTCAGGTCTGCACCTGTTCCTCCGGTACATGGCTTACGGCTGATACGCCACATGCCTCCGCCGTTTGGATTTGTTGACTCATTATGTAAGTATCCATCTGCATTAAATACCGGCGTAAAATAAAGCTCCCTGTATCTGAGAATATATGTTGCATACGGGTCTATATTATAGTTTTCAAGCAGCCAGTAAATAAAATACATATTCTGCGTCATACTCATCGGCTCTCTGGCGTGAATTAACGAGTGAAACCAGACTTCAGGTCTGCCCGTTGGTGCATCCGGACTATTTGAAACCCTAACAGTCCACATCTGATTTCCTAGATGTGTACTGCCGATTGAAAATTTAGAAGAAATAAGTCCGGGGTACTCCAATCTCATAGAATCAAGTTTATTAACTACCTGGGAATATGTCATATATCCGCCCATTGAGCCATAAACTGAATGGGTCACATTAAAATCGCTGGTTGATTGCTGAATCGCAAGACGTCTTTCAGGTTCGCTCATAACAGGTCTGCTGTTATAATACTGCATCCAGTCATCAACTGTGACCTGATAGGCTATACCTGATTTCCTCAGCATCTCAATTTCTGATTCAGATAACCACGCTACAACATAATTATCAATTGATTCAACATGATCAAGATCAAGACCAGCATGTTCTATCGCGTGAAAATCAGATTCATTTGATGCGAATATTTTCACCTGAGAATACTTTTCCTGAATCTCAGTTTGGTGAGATCCTGTCCCGTTTTCAGCGAATTTATAACCTAAAAGTGATATCCCGCCGATAATAAATGCAGCAAGGACTAAAAAGACCGTTCTGTTTAATTTCATAATCTGGTTTTTATTAGATGAATGATTCAAAATAGCTAAATAAGTACAATCTTTCAATATTACCGGCAGTAACAGGTTACTTTATTAAAACCAGCTTTTTTGCCGAAATGAAGCCTTCGGTTTGAAGTTTATAAAAATAGATCCCGCTTGCTAGATTTGAGGCGTTAAAATTAACTGAATATTTTCCGGGATTCAGATTCTGATCAATCAAAATTGCCGTTTGCCTGCCTGTAATATCATAAACAAAAATCTTCACATCCGAATTACTTGAAATATCAAACTTGATTGTAGTAACCGGATTAAAAGGATTTGGATATGCATCGTACAACATGAATTCTTCCGGAATCCCTGTGTTCAATGCTGTCACTCCAACCGGAGCCCAAAGCGGTAAGTAATCAACCATCCCGAAGGCGGAGCTATCAGGCTGATGAAAAATATGCGCTTCAACACTATCCTGGTTCATTGTACCCCAGAAATTATTTTCTGCTTTAATTGGATTAGGAGTATTATTATAAAAATCATAAAAAATACCGCTGTTTGAATTACTGTGTATCTGGTTCATACCAACAAAATTTGTATCAGAAATACTGAGATCACCAAAAACCGGTGCTGCATTGCTCTGCAAAGTTACACCCCACAAATTCCACCGGATGATGTTCTTTGATACTTTTGCAGTAATACCAGAACCCACAAAATTCAATCCGCTTCCGCCCAGATTTGGGGAACCCTGGATGTTATTGCTGTCAATAATGTTTCCGCGTATGATCGCATTCACACTTCCGTTTAATGCAATGCCGTAGCGATTTTTCCGGATGTTATTGTTTTCAATTATTACATTAAAAGTACCAACCGGCAAAACTGCTATGCCGCCGGAATTTATATAAAGACCCCTTATCGTATTCCCCCTTATGACAGTCGTTCCAGGTCCTGATTGTCCAAGGTTGATCTGCGATGCGTTGGCATTGGCATAATTATTTTCAATTATTAAATTATTAAGTATTTGCGGGGCATTGGGAATATTTGCGCCGCCACCGATTGCAACTTTATAATTGTGGAATAGAAGACTGTTTGAGATTACAGCATCTGAACGGAATAGATTTATTGCTGGAGCAGTGGTTGCAGAATTACCGAAACAATTGTTTCTTATGATGCATAAATTTATCAAAGGACTGCAATCGGATATTCTGAGACCGTTAAAACTATATTCATATATCACTTTCTGAAGAATACTTGATGAGCTTGTATCAATTCTCATTTCAGAAAACTTCTGCGCAGTATCAATAGATGTTATTTTGATTGAGTCCGGGGGCGATGCAATAATTACCCCCCTTATTTTGAAGACAACATTAAGCGCAAGCTTTACTGTCGCATTTGTTAATATTTTAATCGTATCAGATGAAGCAACGGTCAGATTAGAGTTTATTAAATAATTTCCCCCTGAAAATGTAACCGTTCCGCCTGAATTAGTGACCAGGTCATTCAAATTCCAGCTTACAGATGTTCCTGGTGTAGTATAGTCTGCGAAGATATTAATGCATGATAACAAAGGGAGCGTAAAAACAAGTAACACTAAAACTTTTTTCATTGGAATATTAGCAGTGTGATTTATAATGTAAGGTACAAATTATTATATAAGAATTTAAACTGAAATGCTATTTTTTGAGTCGTTTTAAGCGAGTATAACTTAAGAATTTAAAGGAAGTTAGATCATCTCGATGTAATCAAGATCTTTACCATAAGTTTCCTCAAGTTTTGAAGCTGATATGTACGCCAATAATAGTGCGATACCTGCTACAATTGCCGCGGAGTAAATTATTCCTGTTGGACCCTTTAAGTACTGAAACAATAGTGTTAACGGAACAATCGCCCCCCTTACGAAATTGGGAACAGTTGTTGTTACTGTTGCCCTTAGATTCGTACCAAATTGTTCTGATGCATTAGTAACAAACACTGCCCAGTATCCGCAGCTCACCCCTAGCAGCAGGCAAATTGAGTAAAAGTAAAATGAACCGAAACTATTGAAGAAAAGATAAATTACAATCAGAATATTTGTTGCAAGAATGAATGCAAATATTATCTTTTTTCTGGATTTAAAATACTGGCTCAAATATCCGCTTAAGAGGTCACCAAATGCAAGCCCTATGTATGTAAACATTACGGATTTCGCCGGGGCAATGCCTTCAACCCCAAGTGCTTTAGCAAAAGCATCACTGAAAGTGATAAGCACTCCAACCACAAACCAAAGCGGGGCACCTATTAGTATACATTTTACATATTTTTTAAATCTTGCCCAGTTTGTAAACAAATGCTGAAACTGTCCCCTGCCAATTTCATCTTTCTTAATATTTCTGAACATACCTGATTCATATACACCAATCCTTAAGAACAGAAGCAATAGACCTAATCCGCCGCCAACAAAATAAGCAGTTCGCCAGTCAAATATATCAGCAACAAAAGCTGCAACAACTGCTCCAAGTATTCCAACTGATGCAACAATTGTAGTCCCATAGCCGCGTGACTCCTTGCTCATCACTTCACTCACCAGAGTAATTCCCGCGCCAAGCTCCCCTGCTAACCCGATTCCCGCAATTACTCTCAGTATTGCATACTGCTGCACGTCCATCACAAATCCGTTTAAGATATTTGCTACAGAATACATTATTATAGAGCCAAACAAAACTGATATTCTTCCGCGTTTATCGCCAAGTATTCCCCACAAAATTCCGCCAATCAGCATTCCCGCCATCTGCATATTAAGCAGCATTACACCATCTGAAAGTAACGCGTCACCGGTTACGCCAAGTGATTTCAGGGATGATATTCTTACGATACTAAAGAGAATCAGGTCATAAATATCTACAAAATATCCCAATGCTGCAACAATTACTATTGCAGAGACATTTTTTTTGTGAACTTCTGAATTCACAGATCTGCCGGAAGTATTTTTTGAACCGGATTCTTGCATTAATTTTATTGAAGATTAATATTAAATTTGAAAATTAATCCCCGAAAATAATACATTTACAGTAATTTAAAAAGCATATTATGGCTATTGTAAAATTAATCTCAGATTTTGACGGAGTGTGGACTAACCAGGATATAGAAGCCGGTTATGTTTGGAATTACATAACAGCAACAACCGCCGCGCTCACAGGTGACACCCCGCGTGATATTGATAATCTTCTTCAGGAAGCCAGAAAAGACATGGATAACACTCCTTATGAATATGGCTGGTTCTGGGAAGGAAGTGTTTCATGTTATTACCAGGAGGACCCGTTTGGCGATAACAATGCCATATTTGATTATATTAACAGGGCTGCAAGCAAAAGATCATACTCTCATTTTAAACAGGAGCTGGCAAGAATTAAAGATGCAATTCTGAAGAAAGGGAATATGACATTGGCTGAGTATTCCAATGACTGCTTCATGAAGTCAACAACACAGTTTAAACTTGAAGGTAAATTGAAACCTGTTGAAACTGCGGGTGCAATTGTGAAGAAATTGAATTCCGCAGGTGTAGAAATTGTTGTTGTATCAAACTCAAAGACTGAAAAAATAGAGCACCTGTTCCGCAAGGCGGGTCAGACGGTAACAAATGAAAATGCCATAGTTAGAGGAAGACTACACGCAATAGGAGACGCCAAAAAATTTGTAGTCGATAGCTCTTTCAGGGATCTTCCTGAATCACTGGAAATCTCCAAACGCTTCAGAGTGAACCTGAGAAGAAAAAATTATTTTAAAGTGCTGCTCAGCGAAAAACCCGATTATGTAATTGGAGATGTGTTTTCGCTTGATCTTGCCTTACCGCTTTATTTACGTATGAATGATGAAAGATTTTCAAAACTGAAAGTAATTCAGAAAGTCCATAAACATACACCGGGCTGGGTTAAAGATTATTTAGGAAAAGATGAGTTTAAAGGGATTGCGTTTATGGTTGATACAATAGACGAACTGCCGGGAATTTTACTGAAGTAATTAACTTCAAAAGTTTTTTACTTTTGAAGTTTTATGATTTAAATCCCCGTTCTGTAAAACATTTTATCAAGCTCATCCATCGAGAGCTTTACTATTGTGGGTCTGCCGTGGGGACAAACATAAGGCATCTTGACGGAAAACAATTTGTCAATCAGGTTCAGCATTTCACCTTCAGTAAGATGATCACCCGCTTTTATTGCATGCTTGCATGCATATGATTTTGCGAGGTTATCACGCTTTTCAAGATTCAGTTTTATATCGTATTCCTTAAACTGATCTATCAGTTCCTGCAGTATTTTACCTTCATCACCTATTCTCACATCTGAAGGAATTCCTTTAATTTTGACTTTCCGTTTACTTTGCACTTCAAGATCAAACCCTAATGAACCAAGCTCCGTAACAATCGATTTCACCACTTCATAATCAACCGGGTTTAGCTCAACGTAAATAGGAATAAGCAGCTGCTGTGTTAAATTGGCATTGGAGTTCAGCCTGTCTATTGCCTGCTCGTACAAAATCCTTTCATGCGCGGCATGTTGATCAATTATCATCAAAGTACTTTCAAGCTGGTACATGATATATTTTCTCTGGAACTGCCATATCTCATTTTTATTAACAAGGCTGTCGGTATCAGGCTCTTTATACATCTTTTCATCAAGTGCGGTCTTTACCGGCTCAACCGAACCTTCATCTGTAAATTCAAAAGCAGATTTTTGATTTTTCCCGAACATCTCATGTATTACTGTTGATTCACTTTCAGAGCTTTCATGTTTTTTGAAAGTAAATCCGCCGCTTTGCGGCGTTTTGCCCGTAAAATTTGAAGATTTGAAAATATTGGCGTTATATACAGGTTTATTCTGACCCGCATCAAATCCGGTTGTTTCAGGAATCTTAACTTTTACTATAAGGTCATTCTTCTCAAGTGTACTCCATACACCTCTGCGTACAAAACTGAACAATGAGCGCTCTTCTTCAAACTTCACTTCAAGTTTTGAAGGGTGAACATTGATATCGAATTTTTCCGGGTCAAGTGTTAAGAAGAGGAAAAAATTAGGATAGTCGCCTTTATCAACAAGGTCTTCATATGCTGAATGTACTGCAAATGATAAAGCCTTGCTTACAACATAGCGGTTGTTTAAATACAGATTCTGATCCTGTTTGCTTTTTTTGGTGAAACTGGGTTTTGAAATGTACCCTTTCAGTGAAAGTAATTCATTTGAATGCTCAACTTCAAGCAGGTTTTCACCTGCTTCTTTACCAAAAATTGCTGTCAGCCTGTCTGATAAAGATTGAGACGGCATGTCGAATATCTCTTCATCTTCATTGATAAATGAAAATGCACAATGCGGGTTTGCAATTGCAAGCCTGGTAAATGTATCGTAAATGTGCCTGAATTCGGTCTGATTGGTTTTTAAGAAATTCCTTCGGGCAGGTGTGTTGTAGAATAAATTCCTTACGGCAATCGAAGTGCCCTTTTCGGTCTGTACCTTTGTATGCTCAACAATTTCATTTCCGTGATTTTTGATCAGCGTGCCAAGCTCATCATCTGCCGTTCGGGTTTTAAGCTCAACCTGCGCCACAGCAGCAATTGAAGCCAATGCTTCGCCCCTGAAACCAAGTGTTGTGATATGCTCAAGGTCATCCGCAACAGATATTTTGCTTGTTGCATGCCGTTGAAAACTAAGTATTGCATCATCTTCATTCATTCCGCTGCCGTTATCAATAACCTGTATCAACGCTTTACCCGCATCACGGATAATCAGCTGAATAGCGGAAGCGCCGGCATCAATTGAATTTTCGATGAGCTCCTTTACAACAGCTTCGGGTCTGCCAACAACTTCCCCGGCCGCTATTCGGTTAGCAATGAACTGGGGTAATATTTTTATCTGGCTGGACATATTTCAATCCCTGAGCGGAGCGAAGGGTCTCACTCGCATAGGATAATTTTTTGCTTTTCTGATGGGATCCTTCACTTCGTTCAGGATTTTTCAATCTTCCAATAATGCGTGAACAAAACTTTCCTTATCAAAAACCTGCAGGTCGTCTATTTGCTCACCAACACCTATGTATTTAACGGGAATTTTCATTTCACTGCTGATCTTCAATACAATTCCGCCTTTTGCGGTACCATCAAGCTTGGTAAGTACAAGTCCGGTAAGCGGTATTGAGTTACTGAACTCCCTTGCCTGTGTCATACCATTCTGACCAGTAGTCGCATCAAGTACAAGCAGAACTTCGTGCGGTGCGTCGGGCAGTTGTTTTTGTATCACGCGGTTAATTTTGCTGAGCTCTTCCATCAGGTTAACTTTTGTATGGAGCCTGCCGGCGGTATCAATGATAACAACATCATAACCCTTGGCTATGCCTGATTGAATTGTATTGTATACCACTGCGCTGGGGTCGCTGCCCTGTGAAAGCTGAATTATTTCAGTGCCTGAGCGTTTTGCCCATGTTTCAAGTTGTTCGTTTGCAGCCGCGCGGAAAGTATCCGCTGCCCCGATAAGCACGGAGTATCCTGCATTTTTATAATTGTAAGCTAGTTTGCCTATTGAAGTAGTTTTTCCTACACCGTTTACTCCAATTACTATTATTACGTACGGTTTCTTATCTACTTTGAATGGTTCCTTAACTTCACCGTTACCGCTTACGAAAGCTTTTTTCAGTTCATCCCTTAAAATCGCCTGAAGCTGGTCTGTACGCTCGTATTTTTCTTCCTTGACGCGTTCTTTAAGATTCTTGATTATTTTTTCGGTAGTATTTACGCCTACATCAGAGCTCAGAAGGATCTCTTCGAGGTTATCAAGGAAATCGTCATCAATATCGCTTTTGGCATTAACAAGCTTATCAATTTTATTGAATATATTTTCATGGGTTTTTTTCAAACCCTGCTTTAATTTATCAAAAAGTCCCATATTTTGTATTGATTAAGTGCAAAGTTACTTAATAAGGGCGAATATAAAAAGTGAAATAGAAATGTGAACAATTTCAAATTTAAAACCATGAAAACAATTGACAGTTATTTTCCCTTTAACCTGAATTTTACTCTGGTTATATTTGTATTATACTAAAATTAAAATCCATCAAAATGAAGATTTTCCTCAATTTTGCCTCATTTTTAGCCATAATTTTCTTCTTGAATGCTTGCGGAAAAGAAACAAAACAAACGCAATCAAGCCTAACCAATATAGAAGACGAAAAGAAATTCGCCCTGACTTTGTATGGTGATGAAGTGAAGGTCATAGCTAAAGGAGATCTGCTTGGTAATGGAAAGCAGTCAGCAATTGCCGCTATAGTAATGAAGCAGACAGAAAACAGCTACTGGATTAAACGCGGAAGCTTTATGCAGAAGGAATCTGACGGATGGAAAGTTTTATTAAAAATGGAAGATAAGATATCTAATTCAAAAGGAAATCTTGTTGAACAGATCGATGCAAAGAACGGCTATATAATAAGGTTTGATTCAACAAAAAAACCGCTTGTAATAAATATAGTTATGGCAAATGAGTACGGTAAATCAGAAAGTGATGAAGCTGAGATAAAGTGGAATGATAAAATAAGTAATTTTGAATTTACCACCCCAAATAGCGAAATCCCTCAATAAGAAACCGCACTATTTTTTTAATGGAACCTAAAAAAGCTCTCAAGTGGGTTATATTCTGGATCAGTATTGCATTGGCCTTCAATGCCGGAGTATATTATTTTTTAGGTCAGCAAAAAGCAATTGAATTCCTTACCGGGTATATAATTGAAGAATCATTAAGTGTTGATAATCTTTTTGTATTCCTTGTGCTGTTCAAATATTTCAAAATACCATTCCACGCACAAAGGCGGGTTTTGAACTGGGGTATTATTGGCGTTATAATCCTGCGCGGAGTTTTTATCCTGCTCGGATCTGCGCTTATATCCAGCTTTGGGTTTGTACTCTTTTTCTTCGGCGCAATTTTGATCTATTCTGGTTACAAGATGGCATTTGGCAAGGATAAAGAAATCCACCCGGAAAATAACAAGGTGCTCAGGTTATTCAAAAGATTTTATAAGACCACTACAGACTATCATGGTGAGAAGTTCTTTGTAAAAAAAGACGGCATGAAGTACGCTACTCCCCTTTTTGTTTGTTTGCTGGTTTTAGAATCAACCGACCTTGTTTTTGCAATAGATTCAATTCCTGCTATTTTCGCTATTACTACCGATCCTTTCATAGTATTTTCATCAAACATACTTGCAGTACTTGGACTTCGCTCTATGTATTTTCTGCTTTCAGCAGTTGCAGATAAGTTTGAGTTTGTTAAGAAGGGTGTAGGAATAATATTATGTTACGTGGGCGTCAAAATGCTGCTGCCATTGGTAAAACCCGAATGGCATATACCGGTTTATGTGTCTTTAATAGTGATACTTGGCGTCCTTTCGTTATCAGTCCTGATATCTGTTATACTGAACAAAAAAGCGCATAAATAGCCCTTAATACGTTACTTCTCTTCCGATGATCCCGTAATAAGATTACAAATTTTGGGTTTCTAAAATGGTAATTTCTACGTAATTTCGATAAATTTCTGCAACTAAATAGGATTATAATAGAAAGTTAAGTGATTAATGAACGTTCCATTTGTTGATCTTAAGACCCAATATCAGGGTATCAAAGAAGAAGTTTTAAAAGAGATAAATGATGTTTTGGATAATACCGCCTACATTTGCGGTAAAAAGGCCAAAAAATTTGAAGAGGATTTTGCCGGAATTCATAATGTAAAACACGCCATTGGGTTAAGTACCGGCACAGATGCCCTGCATGTAGCAATGCATGCGCTCGGCATCAAACATGGTGATGAAGTTATAGTTCCAGTAAATACGTATATCGCTACTGCTGAAGGTGTATCATTATGTTATGCAAAACCTGTTTTTGTTGATAACGATGAAAAAACTTATAATATTGATGTAAATAAAATAGAAGCCGCAATAACCCCTAATACGAAAGCAATTATTCCTGTTCACTTATATGGTCAGCCCGCTGAAATGGATGCAATTCTTGAAATTGCGAAAAAACATAATCTTCATGTAGTTGAAGATTGTTCACAGGCACACCTGGCAACCTACAAAGGTAAAAAAATTGGCGGATTAGGTGTAATCGGTACTTTCAGTTTTTATCCGGGTAAGAATCTTGGTGCATATGGAGAAGGCGGTGGCGTTACCACAAATGATGAAAAGCTGTATAATTTTATGCTCAGGTACCGCCAGCATGGATCAATTGAAAAGTATATTCATGATATAGAAGGTCACAATTACCGGATGGAAGAAATACAGTCCGGAGTTCTTAATGTTAAGATGAAATATATACAAAAGTGGACAGATATGCGCCGAAAAAATGCACAAATGTACACAGAAAAATTTGCTTCTCTGGGCATTGAAGAAGTTATCACTCCATGGCATCCTGATTACGTGGATCCCGTCTACCATTTGTATATCATTAGAGTTAAGAACCGGGAGAAACTTATAGAACACCTGAATAAGAATGGCGTTCAAAACGGTTTACACTATCCCCTTCCGCTTCATATGCAGAAGGCTTATTCGCATTTGGGATACAGACCGGAAGATTTTCCTGTTGCCAGGAAATTCGCAGAAGAAATTCTTTCGATACCTATGTACCCTGAAATGACGGAAGACATGATAGATTATGTTTGCAGCACAATTAAGCAATTTTACACCAGATAACTGCAGCTAACAAACTTTTTATTTAAAATATGCTGGATGAATTCATAAAAAAGTGGGGTGCAAAAAAGCTGATACTATCAGTTAATGATATCCTTTGTACTTTTATCGCTTTCATTCTTTCGCTGTATTTTACTGCCCCTGGTTTTGATGTATATTTTACCGAGCTTACCTTTATAGAGAAGCTTCTGATATTCATGTTTGGAGCACTCCTTATTATTCCTATTTTCAGATATTACCAGCTGTATAAACACAAGTATTTTCTGCGTGTTGGCGAACAGACCCTGCTTATCCTGAAAGGATTACTGATAAACAGTATCATTATAATTATCGGTATTTTTATAATTAAAACACAGGAAGCTCTTCACGATTCAAGAACACAGGTCATTATATACTTTACTGTTTCATTTGCCCTATTGTTCACTACCCGTGTCCTGCTATTAAGGAGAATTCTCAGAGCTAATTATGTCGGCGGGAACATCAAAGAATTCATAACTAGGCGTGCAATAGCAGTTGGAGCAGGAAATTTAGGAATTTTCTTTTCTGAAATTCTGACTGTAAAGCCTCATTATCATATTGAATTAATTGGATTTATTGATGAAAATCCCGCAAAAAATGGAACGATCGTTAACAGGGTTCCTGTAATTGGAACTGTCGATGATATCCTGGAGATTACCGAAGAACAGGAAATTGATGAGATCTTTATAACGATCCAGAATATTGAAAACAAAAAGCTGCTTGATCTTATTGAAAAATGTAAGCTGACAAACTGTCATGTAAATCTTGTATCAAATCATTTTGATATTATTTCTGCCAAACTGGATGAAGGAGAATATCATGATCTTAAAGTTATTTCTGTTTCACCTAAACTTTCTCCGCTATATTCAGAAAAATTCAAGAGAATTTTTGATATAACCGCATCAGGTTTATTGATCATTCTTCTATCTCCGGTATTATTGTTAGTTGCATTATCTATCAAGTTTACATCTGCCGGACCGGTGTTTTTCAGGACAAATGTTATCGGCAAAAACGGAAAAATATTTAAATGGTATAAGTTCAGAACAATGTATGTGAACAATGATACAAGCGTTCATGAAATGCATCTGGAAAGTCTTATCACTTCCAACAAAGGATATAAGAAACTGGTTAATGATCCCAGGATAACAAGTGCCGGAAAATTTCTCAGGAAATTCAGTCTTGATGAGTTGCCTCAGTTATGGAATGTTTTTACCGGAAATATGAGCCTTGTTGGCCCAAGGCCATGTCTGCCATATGAATATGAACACTTCAAAGATTGGCACAAATTGAAATACAAAGTAATTCCCGGAATTACCGGGCTTGCTCAAATAATTGCACGTAACCGCGAAGATGTAACTTTCAGTGATTCCGTGCTGCTTGATCTGTATTATGCAGATAATCAATCCTTATGGCTTGACCTTAAAATTCTTTTTAAAACTATACCTGTAATGGTATTCGGAAAAGGCGGTGTTTAGTTATCAAATCCACAGAGAAAATCATTAATATCGGCGTCATTGGTGCCGGGTATTGGGGACCTAAGCTGATCAGGAATTTCATGGGTCTACCCAACTGCAGGGTTAAAAAAGTAAGCGACTTGAAAGCCGGCAGGCTTGAATTTATAAAGAAGGAATTCCCCACTGTCGAAGTTACAAAGGATTACCGTGAAATATTAAGAGATAAATCTATTGGAGCTGTTGTTATTTCAACTCCTGTAACAACTCATATGGCACTGGCAGAAGAAGCCATGATTTTGGGAAAACATGTCTTCGTTGAAAAACCCATGGCATATAGTACCGAAGAAGCTGAATCTATGGTATATACTGCAGAAAAGCTGGGGAAAAAACTTGCAGTTGGCCATGTGTTCCAGTTTGCCCCCGCAGTAAGAAAAATTAAAGAACTTCTGAAGAAAAAGGTTATCGGAAAAGTTCTGCATATTACTTCCACAAGGATCAATCTTGGTCCCCCTGAATCAGAAGTAGATGTTATCTGGGACCTGGGTCCGCATGATTTTTCAATAATTTTATATCTCCTTAATGAAGCGCCTTGGAAGGTTACATCTTTCAGGAATGAGTATCCTTTTGGCGCGTTTAATGCACCGGGTGCAAAAAATAAGTTCAGGCTTACTAATAATGCACATATTGATCTTAATTTCAAAAGCGGAGCGACTGCACACATCCATTTGGGGTGGATCTCGTCGAATAAGGTCAGACTGATGCAGGTATTCGGAACTGAAGGAACCCTGATTTATGATGAAATGCTGGCGCTTGATGGCAAACTGAAATTATACGGGCTGGGAATAGATAACAGGATAAAAAGCAAAGCAGTTGATTCCGGTGTACTTGGATATCAATCAGGCGAAATAACAATGATTCCCCTCGAGCAGCATGAACCTTTAAGACTTGAGTGTCAGGAATTCATAAATTCAATAATTTTTAAAAAACCACTTGTCAATGATGGCAAAATAGGTCTTGAAGTCGTGAAACTTCTTGAAACTTCCAGTGAATCTTTTATTAAACAATAGTTGATGAAAAAAAAATATTTCGTTCATCCCAATGCTCTTGTCGAATCTGACGATATTGGCGCGAAAACCAGGATATGGGCATTCGCACATGTGCTTAAAGATGTTAAAATAGGCGAAGACTGTAATCTCTGCGATTATGTATTTGTTGAAAGCGGTGTTACCATAGGCAACAGAGTTACAATTAAAAATGGAATTTCTCTGTGGGAGGGACTTGTAGTTGAAGATGATGTTTTTTTGGGTCCCAACGCCGTTTTCACAAATGATATGTTCCCAAGAAGTAAGAGACATTCAGGACAATTTTTATCTACATTGTTAAAAAAGGGAGCGAGTGTTGGGGCTAACGCAACCATTTTGTGCGGAATTACATTAGGAAGATATTGTCTGATTGGGGCAGGTTCTGTAGTTACCAGATCAGTGCCTGATTTTGCCCTGGTTACAGGAAATCCCGCTAAATTCAGATACTGGGTCGGCAAAACAGGAGACAAACTGATCTTTGATTCAAACAATTCAGCATCAGATTCTGATGGTAATAAATACACTTATACCCCTGACGATAAAATTGGTATAGTAAAGGAAATATAAACATTGATTATCTCGCAAACACCGTTAAGGATAAGTTTATCAGGAGGCGGCACTGATCTTTCAAATTACTACCTTCCATATGAAGGATTTGTTGTTAGTACAGCCATTGATAAGTATATTTATGTTATTGTAAAGGAACGATTTGATAATCTCATTTATGTCGATTATTCCAGTAAAGAAATAATTGAATCAATAAATGAGATTAAACATGACCTTGTAAGAGAGGCAGCACTGCTAACAGGCATGACTAAAGGTTTTGAGGTAATGATGTTTGCCGATATTCCCTCTGAAGGCTCGGGACTCGGATCTTCAAGCAGCCTGACGGTAGGATTGCTTCATGCGTTTTACCAGTATTTAGGCAAACTGGTTACCGCGGAACAGCTTGCTGTTGAAGCCTGCAAAATTGAGATTGACATTCTGAAACGACCCATAGGAAAGCAGGATCAGTATATTGCAGCCTATGGTGGACTTAAATCTTTCAGATTTTGCAAAGATGAAACTGTCGAGGTTACACCTATTGAAATTGTAAGTGAAGCAAAACGAAAATTAGGCTCTAATCTTCTATTGTTTTTTACAGATACAACGCGCAAAGCTGCCTCAATTCTTGAAGAACAAAGCAAAAACGTACTGAGCAAAATTGAGTTTCACCATAAGATCAAAGAACTGGCTTTTGATACTCTGGATGGACTCAATTCACTTGATATAAACAGAGTCGGCGAAAACCTTAAGATCAACTGGGAAATGAAGAAGCAATTGGCATCTAATGTTTCTAATAGTGAAATTGATAAAATGCATCAGCTGGCTATGGATGGCGGTGCTTTGGGTGCTAAGATCTCCGGAGCCGGGGGAGGCGGATTTCTTTTGGTGTATTGCGAAAGGGATAAACAGGATACACTCAGGAGAAGTATGAGGATGTATAGGGAACTGCCATTCTTCCTTGAAAAGTACGGCAGCAAGATCATTTTCGATCAGACAAGATATGATATAAAATAAATGCATTATTTGTAATAAATGGAAAAAGTATTAGTAACAGGCGGCGCAGGATTTATTGGCTCTCATACAGTTGATAGGCTGCTTAAAATCGGCTATTCTGTCAGAATTCTAGATAACCTTCAAAAACCCGTTCATCTAAAAGGCAAACCTTCCTATATTCCAGTGGATGCAGAATTTATCCTTGGTGATGTAAGGGACCGAGATACTATTGAAAAAGCCCTTGAGGGTGTGGATTACGTTTTTCATCTTGCTGCATACCAGGATTACCTGCCTGATTTTTCCACTTTTTTCCATGTAAATTCTGTCAGTACAGCCCTGATATATGAGATTGCTGTTGCAAAGAACCTGCCAATCAAAAAAATAGTTGTTGCCTCATCTCAATTTGTTAATGGCGAAGGCATATACAGGGATAAAGAAGGAAATTTTGTATATCCCAAACGGAGGTCAAACGAACAGCTTGAAAAAGGACAGTGGAATTTCACAGATAAAGATAGTAACCCTCTTGAATATGTATGGACACCTGAAACTTATGCATGTCCCCCGAATCAATACGCAATTTCAAAATATTCACAGGAACTGATGGCTCTGAATTTTGGAGAGCGTTATAACATTCCCAGCGTTGCTATGCGATACTCAATAGTACAAGGCTCAAGACAGTCATTTTATAATATGTACAGCGGAGCATGCAGGATATTTTCATTGAGTTACTTTTTTGATAAAGCTCCTACCGTTTATGAAGATGGCTTAATGATGCGTGATTTCGTGAATGTTCATGATGTAGTAGATGCCAATATACTTGTTATGCAGGATGAAAGGGCAAATTATAATGCTTTTAATGTTGGCGGCGGTAAAGCATATACCGTAAAGGGTTTTTCTGAAATTGTAGCCCGGGAATTTGGTAAGGAAAATATTAAAGCAAACATTTCAGGGGAATACCGTTTTGGTGACACCAGGAACGCATGCTCAGATATTACCAAACTCAAATCACTTGGCTGGTCACCATTAAGAACCGCCGAAGACAGTGTTAAGGAATATGTTGAGTATTTGAGGGCACAAACAGATATCGAAGACATTCTGGCGTATGCCGAAAGTACCATGAAAAATCTGAATGTAGTGAGAAAAGCAGGGATTTAATTGTTATTTTACATTATTTTACCTTTATGAACTATTTTCATTGTGATAATATCTTTTTATGCAGATTTTTGTAATTAATCATAAAAATAACTAAAAATATACATTTATGGATTTTAAAAGCTACAAGCAACTAGTAACTGATACAATGGATTCAGTTGAACAGGCTGAAATTGATAATTTTATTGAACTGCTTGTTGATGCATACAAGAATGACAAATTTGTTTTTGTCATTGGTAATGGCGGCAGTTCAGCAAATGCATCGCATTTGGCCCAGGACCTGGCAAAAGGTACAAAAATTCATCCTGTACATGAAGTCAGGCTTAAAGCATTAAGCCTGACCGATAATACGCCTTTTTTGACCGCCCAGGCAAACGATGAGGGCTACGAAACAATTTTTGAGCAGCAGCTTGTTACTTATGCAAAACCCGGCGACCTGGTTATTGCAATCAGCGGTTCAGGCAACAGCCCTAATATTACCAAAGCTATTGAATGGGCAAATAATAATGGAATGATAACTATAGGGGTTACTGCATACGATGGCGGGAAATTGTTCAAAATGGCGCAGCATACACTGCACGTGCCGCTGAATGAAATGTGCACCGCTGAAAGCATTCATTCTATAGTCTTTCATTATGTTATTCTTGAACTCAGAGAAAAATTCAAACAGCTAAATTAATTAATCTACTTTAAACTATATTATGAAAAAGCTCGGTTGCTTCTTGGCTTTAATGATACTGCTGAGTGTCGTTAAAGTATCTTACTCACAGGTTGAATTGGTACCTCTTTCAAACCCTGTTTATGATTTTCTGGACAGGATGTTCACCAATAAGGTTATAGATAGCTATTCATCCTCAATGGGACCCGTTTCACGCAGAGAAGCTGCTAACTGCTTAAAGGAAATTACGGCAAAAAGGAACAAACTTTCCAAAACAGATAAAGAACTGCTTGACTATTATACCACCGAGTTTGAATATGATATGTACGGCACTCTGAAAGGTTCTTCAAACTTCTTTTCTAAAAAGGGTGTTGGAGTGTTGTTTTCAAATAAAAAACAAAAATACCTGTTAACTTCTGTTGATTCAAATGTAACATTTTTCTGGGATGGACTGGCTAATGTAAGATATATCGGTTTAGATGGCGATTCTGCCGGTAAGCCCCATGTATTGCTTGGTGAGCTGGGCACAAGAATACGCGGTACATTGTTCAATTCAGTTGGTTATTACCTTAGGTTATCCAATGGTGTCAGACTGGGCGGAACTTCTGAAGATGCGCAGCGTACTGCTTTTGTTGACCCGCTGCTTTCTTCGATAAGAAAATACCGAAGCGAAGGCAACAAGACCTTTGACAGCTATGAGGGTTATTTAAGATACGCGCCGGCTAAGGACTGGCTTGGACTTACTGTTGGAAGAGAAGCGCTGAGTTTTGGAACTGGCTATATTGATAAACTATTTCTTTCAAACAAGAATTCAGCACCATTTGATTTCCTGAAACTTGATCTTCATTACAAGAAGATAAGGTATTCATTCTTTCATTCAAGTATTGTTGGCAATGATTCAGCCGGAGCGCAGCTGTCATCAAAATACCTTGTCTTCCACAGACTCGAGCTTGGTCCGTTCTTCAATAACTCATTCAAACTGGCATTCAATGAAATGGTTGTATACAGCAATGTGCCAATGAATTTCGCTTTCATAAATCCAATAAGTTTTCTTACCTCAGCGGATATGAATACAGAACTTCCGGGCAAAAATTCCAATAACACACTGCTGGGACTTGATATGCAGGTATACCCGGCAAAAAATATCTCTATCCAGGGAAGTTTATTGATAGATGATCTGAATTTTGAAACTATCAGCAATGATTCAGCAAAAGGAAATGACAATAAATTCGCAGTTCAGGGCGGTATTAACTGGCAGAATGCATTCACTCTGCCTAATCTTGCTCTTGCGTATGAATACACCAAAGTAGAACCGTTTGTATACGCGCACAGAGAAATTAATAATTCATATGCCAACTGGAACCTCCCAATGGGTCACTCACTCAACCCTAATTCAGATGAACATGCCTTCCGCCTGGCGTACAATTTCGGGAGCCGGGTTAAGTTTGCCGTAACTTATAAAATGCAGCGTACCGGCGAAAATTACACCGACAGCCTGGGTAATTTTATAAATGTAGGCTCAAATATCCTTAATGGCAGCGAGGATTTTGCCAGGAAAAATGAGTTCTTAAACGGTATCAGGATTAACAGAAATGTTATAATTGCGGAATTGGAATTTGAACCCATAAAACAATATTTTTTTACCATAAGATACCAGCGCAGAAATTATGATTATGTTGACAGGAATATTTCATATGGCGAAAATATTTTCTGGGGCTCATTCAGAATAGATTATTAAGAATGTCAAAAGCTGAAATAAAAAATAGAATACTTAAGCTCTCTGCTGAATACAGCAAAGAGATGATAGAGCTCAGAAGAAAAATTCACATTAATCCTGAAACTGCTTTCAATGAATTTGAGACTACAAAACTGCTTTATGACAAACTCAGGAAAAAAGGTTTCGCCAAAGTAAACCGCATTACTGAAACAGGGCTTTACGCCCTGCTAAACGGCAAAAAAGGCAAGTGTGTTGCTTTGAGAGCCGATATTGATGCTCTCCCTATCACAGAAAATACAGGATTGAAATTCGCCTCAAAAAATCCGGGAGTTATGCACGCCTGCGGACATGATGCACACTCCGCTATGGTTTATGGAGCCGCATTGATACTGAAAGATCTGAAAAAGGAACTCAATGGTTCAGTAAAGTTTATTTTCCAGCCCGCTGAAGAGAAGAATCCGGGCGGAGCATCAGTGTTTATAAAGAACGGAATTCTCAGAAACCCTAAAGTTGACGCTATTTTCGGGCAGCACATACTGCCCGGCAAACCGGCCGGCAAAGCTGGATTCTACCCCGGTGTTATGATGGCATCTCAGGATGAAATATATATTACAATTAAGGGCAAAGCCGGACATGGCGCTAAACCGCAATCGGCAATAGATCCTATTGTTATCGCTTCACAGGTTGTGTTGGCGCTGCAGACCATTGTATCAAGAAATACCGATCCATATGAACCTATTGTGATCACAATCGGGAGGTTTGCGGGAGGTACAATTAATAATGTAATTCCCGATACCGCAGAACTTTCAGGTACAGTAAGAACACTGAACGAAAAGCTTAGAAAAAAGACTTTAATACTGATAGAGCGTACAATTAAAGGTATTACTCAGGCTGCGGGAGCAGGTTACGAATTCAGAGTATCACCCGGATATCCTGAGCTTGATAATTCCATAGCGGAAACTGCTTTTGCGCAAAATGCAGCCCGTGAGTTTTTAGGAAAAGAGAATATCTTTAAAGGTGAGCGATTTATGTTCGCCGAAGATTTTGCATACTATTTAAAAAAGTGCCCCGGCTCCTTTTACTGGATCGGGGCCGGAAATACTTCCGGACTTCATACTTCTACATTAAACCTTGATGAAAAATTAATTCCCCAAGGCGCAGCGTTTATGGCATACCTTGCGTGGAAGTGGCTTACTAATAATTGATCTTATCAATTTGACAGACCATCTTTCTACCGAAAAGAAACTGCACTTCACTTTCAGGATTGCAATAGCTATGTGCTTCATAGGCCATGGCGCTTTTGGAATTATCACCAAACAAATATGGTGTAATTATTTTGGCGTCTTTGGAATTGGTCAGGAAATGGCATATAAACTAATGCCTGTTGTTGGCACTTTCGATATTATTATGGGGACCACTATGCTGGTTTATCCGATGAGGATTGTACCTGCCTGGCTGGTTTTTTGGGGAGTCTTTACCGCGCTGCTGCGGCCGCTATCACATGAACCATTTGCCGAATTCATTGAGCGTGCGGGGAATTATGGTGTACCGCTGGCTATGTTATTTTTATATGGAGTCAGTAATGATCTGAAAGGATGGTTCACCAAGATGAAACCTGATATAACAACTGACGAAAAAACAATAAACCGCGCTGCAATTTGCTTAAGATTAACTGTTTTTCTTTTGCTGGCCGGACATGGATGGCTGAATGTGATTCAAAAACAAGGACTATTGAATCAATACGCATCAATAGGAATTTCAAACCCGGCTTCAGCAGCACAATTTATAGGAATATTTGAAATCATTGCGGCATTTGCAATCCTCATAAAACCAATAAGACAATTATTGATACCTATTCTGGTCTGGAAAATGTTCAGCGAACTGTTCTATCCTGCTTTTGGTTATTGGGAATGGATTGAACGCGGCGGAAGCTATGCTGCAATCCTGGGGTTGTGGTTCATATCCTCGAAAATTCAATTGAGTAATCTCTTTTCTCTTTTCAGTATATCAACTTCATCGTTATCAAAAATTGAAAAATAAGAACCCTGCCTTTGAAAGACAGGGTTCCATGAAATTAAAAATGATGACTTTAATATGCTCTTTAGTTAGGAATTGTGGTAAGCTGAATCTTATTCAGAATATATCTTCCGAGCATATGACCTGCCTGAAGTCCGTTGATAGAATCAAACTCATAATGAATACCACCGTACAGCCTTGAAAAGGCAGCTTCTTCAGCAACTTCAGCAAATGTATTGAATGATCTAGGAGGATAACCTATATCCCGGTGAGTATAATCGGTGATAGGCATATCTCCAAATATATCCTTCATTACCTCAGCACAAACTCCCGATAAACTTGAATGACCAGAAGGATATGCTGGAAATGGCGGAGTAATTAAAAAAGGAAACCAATTAGGATCAATATAATCCCTTATATAAGACTGAGGTCTTAAATAATTATAGTGATATTTCGCTCTCCAGCAAACAATAAAGCCATCTGCCATAGCCGGGCCCATAAATGCATACATCTGAGCAACCCTGTCAAGTTTTAAACTAAGCTGTCTTGCAACCTGGCTCATAATGGAAACCCAGTGTCCTGAAGGTGTCCCTGTACGAATTTTATCATTCCAGAAATTTGCAATACGTTTTTGTTCAAGGGTCAGATTTTGTGACACTTCGACAAGTTTAACCGACTCTCTATAAATTTGTGAATTTGTATCCGTACTGAAACCCGGAGGATCAATATAAAACTGTTCAGGATTAGTTACAACAAACGGCCTTAAAATTCCCCAATATGGTTCATTTGCCATGTCACCGGGATTGATCGGTTCCCAATACGCCGGATTCTGTGACCTTGGTGGTGGAAGGTAAGTCATGCTTCTGGTTTCTGTATAACCATCTGTCATTATCCATCCGATAATCTTATTTGATATTGCAAGACCATGTTCTATAGACCTGGTAATAACTTCATTGTTAACAACTCCACTTCTTTCGGCAATAATCTCATCATATTTGTTATCAACTAAAGTAACTGCTGATGGATATATTGTGTCGTATGCAACATTCATAACAGGCCTAATAGCCGCGGCAATTACTGTTGGCCAGTCATATTCCAAAGTTGAATTGATCTGCGGCATTTGAGGCATTTCATTCAACTGACCACTCAAAGATCTTGAGTACGGAATACCCGGTGCAACGCATTCGTATATTGTAATGCAGGTGTAAGAATACAGCCTTGATGGTGGAGGAGGGCTGTCATTATGCTGATCAGCTATTATTTTATACTCTATATCCATCCAGTCAAGCGCGTACTTAGCGTCTATTTGTGATGCAGGCACAGATGGTGATGTTACAGTAGTATTGAGGTTTGTTTCATTGTTGCAGCTGAAAGCAAAAAGAACAAACACAGTGAACAGCAGATTTCTGAAAACTACTGAAATTTTGTAAATATTTTTCTTCATTTTCATATATTATTTTGTTATAATCATTTTCTTTGTGCTTGTAAAACTGTCTGATATCATTTTGTAAAAATAAACACCGCTGGAAATACCGGCCGCGTTAAAATCAGTTTCATAAGTGCCTGCCTGCATTTTGTGATTTACAAGTGTAGCCACTTCCCTGCCGTTAATATCATAAACCTTCAGGAGCACATTTCCTGCTTCCGGCAAAGAAAACCGTATCCTGGTTGATGGATTAAACGGATTTGGATAATTCTGGAACAATCCAAATGCAAACGGTACTTCGTTATTGATTGGCTGTATCCCAATAACTCCGCTTCCCTCTACTGCGGTATATCTGCCATTTTTAAGAACATTATAAGATCTATCAACATTGCCGTTTGTCCAGTTAATAACTATTGAATCAGCTTTATCAGAAGTGCCCAGGCCTATTATAAGTTCCACATCATCACTGCTAAGGTAACTGCTTCCGCCCAGGATAACCTGGCGATTTATAGAGCCCCCTGCATATGAAGTTACTACAGTACCAATTGCATCCTTATTTGTTTGCATTCCAATGCATTTCAGTTTTATCCAGTTATTGCTGCCGCCGCTGTTTTTATAAAAATGTGCCACAGAGTCTCTTGACATAGTTGCACAAATATCAGGATAACCATCATTATTATAATCACCCTTGGCAATCCCGTATGTAAATGTACTGTCTCTTATACCAATGCTGAACCCAATATTTGAAAATGTGTTGTTTCGGTTATTCCTGTATAATACATCGCACATGTCAATTCCGGCTGAAGCAGAAGCGTAAAGATCAACCCAGCCATCATTATCATAATCTATAAAACTGTTTCCCCAGCACTCTTTATTTATTGTTGTGTTTGTGGCTACTGCAACATCAGTAAAAGTACCATTTCCGTTATTTCTGAAAGTTGCATTACCAGGCGGTCCGTTGCTTACATGCATATCAAGTAAACCGTCGTGGTTGTAATCTCCCACAGCAATTCCCATAGCATCAAAATAACACATTGTATTTGAAGAGTATGTTATATCCTGAAATGTACCGTTACCGAGATTTTTGAAAAGTGTAGAGCGCTGCTGTTTATCCATGGCCAGGTAAATATCCTGCCATCCATCCATATCGAAATCAAATATAACTATTGCAAGAGGCTTCTTGTATAAACTGTCCTTTGCTCCGGAGGAATTCGTGATATCGGTAAATGTTCCGTTTCCGTTGTTTTTATAAAAGTAATTCGGCTGCTCACCAGCTCCTTCTATATTTCCATAATTGCCTATATACAGATCAATGAATCCGTCGCGGTTTATATCTCCCCATGCAGCAGTTGTTGTTTGATACATAAATGGGATACTTATTCCGGCACTTGTTGTAACATCGCTAAAGGTCCCGTTTCCATTATTTTTATACAATCTGCTTCCGGAGTACCAGCTTGTCAGGAAAACATCTCTCCAGCCATCATTATTATAATCGCCCCATACCACTGATTTCAAGCAGTCACCGCTGAAATTGATTCCTGTTTGTGAAGTGATATCCGAATACATCCCATTGTTATTTTTATAAAAAACAAAAAGAGTTCTGCCTGCAATTAAAAGATCAATATCTCCATCGTTATCATAGTCAGCAAATCCAGCACCACCTCCGGGAATATAATAGTCATCAAAATAAGTCGAAGTAATTCCTATTTGCTGAGCTACGTTTGTAAAGGTTTGCGAAATCAATCCGCCGCTTAAAAAAACTAAAAAAATGCCCAAAAGTAAAGTATTTACTTTCATGTCTGCTCCATTTTGTTTTTTATAATTACAGAATAATAATATTTTTAATATCTTTTTGCAATTCAAATAATTAATTAAAAAAGCCTCAAAATATGAATATTTTGAGGCTTTAATGAGCATTTTCTTTAATTTTTTACTTTACTAGCAGCATTTTCCTTGTTTGTGAAAATTCGTTTGTAGTTATAGTATAAAAGTAGATTCCTGATGCAAGATTTGCTGCATTGTAAGCAACTGAGTGGTTTCCGGAAACATAATATGAATTTACCAGCTCACTTACCTGCTTTCCGCTTACATCTGTAACAATTATCCTCACATTTGTGCCCTTTGGCAAAGAAAACCCAATTAATGTCTGCGGATTGAACGGATTCGGGTAGTTCTGCTTTAATTCAAATTTCTCGGGTATTGTATTATTATTACCGTTTATTCCAACCATGTTCATACATGGCCCTTCTATGTGAGTGAAAGTTAAATATTCTGTTCTGTTTGAGTTGGTATTGGTTGTATACCCGCCTGTTGTATATACCATATCATATCCCCTGCCTGTGGCCTTGTAATTAGAACGCGCCTGCGTATTATCAGGTAAACCCGGCTGCCACGACTGCGTGCAGAAATTCCAGAAGTGGGTCGCAGAAGTAGGTATTGAGCCTCCAACCGCTCCGCCTGTGAACATTACTCCAACACCCGTTCCCTTAACCGCAACATATGATGCCATCCTGGTAATAGGTCCTGCGGGATAATTTGTTATAGGACTCCACGTAATGCTCATGTTCAGCGGGTTTATTACTCCTTTGTAACAATTTGATACCGATACACCGCCTGTAGTATAACCGCCACCGGTAATTACCGTATCCCTGTACAATCCGCCGCCAAGCATAGCGCACTGTATAGGGTAGTCAGTTGAGTATGAATAAGTATTTGAAGCAGTGTTGTATATCTGCACTTTATTTGTTTTTAGAGCGTTCTGGCCAAAATAGCCGTCACCTCCGCCAATAATTATGATATTTGTTTCGCTGTGCTTAACCACAAGTGCATCGGTGATCTTCGTAAGCATATCCGCCTTGGTTTCCCAGGTATTTGAATACACATTATATTTCAGTGTTTTTCCTAGACCATTGGGTGAGTTTCCGCCGAATACATAGATCTCATTGCCGCCGTTAACGGAAATTGCTGTACCTGATGATATGGCATAAGGCATTACAGAATAATTGTTCTGCCACGTATTATTAGACAGGTTCAGCCTGGCAACCCTTTTGAGCTCAGTAGTTGAATTGCCGCCGCCGAACTGGTATAAATACGGAACGCCGTTTATTTCAACAAACGCGCAGCAGCTTCTTGATACTGAATTTGGTGAATTTGCAAGCAATGACCAGTTACCGGATAAGTGAAATGGAGTTGGCTCCGGGGTAAAATAACTTCCGTAGGTGAAATTTTCATCATAGTCCTGGTTTTGAGCCTGGATGGATGAAAAGCTCAATAAAATGATTATCAGAATACTAATGAATTTCATATAATTTCTCCTTTAATTGAAATTATTAATTATTGTCCCCCCTTATTGTAGTAAAAATAACTACACTGAATAAGTGATACAATCACGTATTCAGTGTAGGTTTTATTGTTTTTTGAAAAAGTTTCGATTTTACTTAATTATTACCATTTTTTTTGTGTCCGTAAATGCACCCGTTTCAATTTTATAGAAATATACGCCGCTCGAAAAACCGCTGCCATCAAACACAACCTGGTGATAACCTGCATTCATATGTTCATTTTTCAGCTCGCTCACTTCCCTGCCAAGCAGATCGCTTACAGATATCCTTACATTCCCGCCCCGCGGTATTTGAAACGCTATTTTTGTCTGCGGGTTGAAGGGATTTGGGTAGTTCTGCATAAGCCTGTACTCTGCAGGGATACTGTTATTCTCTATCCCGGTCAACGGACCTGTGCAGTTAAGCAAACATGTATCAGCAAAAACATCAAGCGGTCTTGTTGTCTGCCCCTGTATAGAGCCCCCTGCGCACCATATTTTTACACCCGGACGGTTGTTGCAGTATGTAATGCTTGCCGAAATAGCGCTGTAAAGATTATTTGTTCTCACAGGTTTACCGTCTCTGTAAGTCCATGCTGATGTGGTTGTATCCCATATCGCAACCGAGTCATTTCCGGCACCGCCCGATATTTCGCCCATGATAACATAAAATTTACCCATAATAGCCGTACCTCCGGGTCTGCTGGTGGGCACTGATATATTCGTCCTCTGCTGCCATGTTATCTGCAATGGATTTGCAGGATTTATTGTACCTACCCAGAAATCATTCCTGAAGCTTCCCGAAAATCCCGCGCAAACAAAAAGTTTGTTGCCAAGTATTCCCCCGGCAAAGCTTCTTCTGCCGTTACCTGATGATATCTGTGTTGCCTGCGCCCATGTGTTGGTATTCACATTATAAACCTGTATAAGTGTTTCATATGTATTCCAGCCGCCAAGCATACAGTATATCAAACTATCAGCGTAACACTCAGCCACATTGCCTGTCACAGGTGTAGGAATATCTGCGACCGCGCTCCACACACCTGTTGTTACATCGTACACAAATGTTTCAGATGTGCCGGTAGCAACAGCGGTGTTGCCCCCGCCGATGTAATATATTTTATTCCTGCATGCAACCAGGTCACCCCCTGATTTTGCAACCGGTGTACCTGCACCGGTGTTCCAGTTATTTCCGCTTATTGAATACTTATAAAATATTGTTGAAGGAGCCCCTGAAGATGAGCCTCCGGCCACGTATATTGTATCACCCAGCACCACAGAAGCATGGCCCCA
Source organism: uncultured Ignavibacteria bacterium (assembly GCA_937873695.1). Taxonomy (GTDB): domain Bacteria; phylum Bacteroidota; class Ignavibacteria; order Tepidaquicellales; family OLB5; genus OLB5. Next base: position 56,224 of record CALMYL010000017.1, on the reverse strand, counting down.
AATTGTGCCTGTACCCGGCATCACCGGAAAATTGCCGCACCATTGGTTCGGCTGAAAGATCTGAGAGAATGCAGTAAAAGTAAAAAGTAATAATAAAACAGAAAAGTATCTTTTCATGATTCCACCCCCTGGAAGTTTGTTAATTACATTTCTTCTACCTTAAAATAGGTAATAAAAGGAGTTAAATCAATAAGATAATTAGCTAACCATAATCGCTATAAATACCGATTTAATGTAAAAATCAAAATAAAAAAGCCTGCTTATTACTAAGCAGGCTCTGATAAATGACCTGAAAAAGATCAGATCAAATTCATATGAATTATTTTACAAGTAACATCTTCTTTGTTTGTGTGAAATTACCTGCGTCTAATCTGTAGAAATATACACCTGATGAAAGTGATGATGCGTCAAAATCAACAGTATAGTTGCCTGCTGACATTTCATCATTAACAAGTGTTGCTACTTCTCTGCCCAACAGATCAAATACCACTATTTTAACCATTCCTGATGAAGGAAGGCTGAATTTGATATTTGTTACCGGGTTGAACGGATTAGGATAATTCTGTGAAAGGCTGAAGTTAGCCGGTATTTCGTTGTTGTTTTCTGATACTGTAACAAGTCCGCATCCGCCTAAGTCAGAGTTCCATGAAGCTGTTACTTCTGCAGGTGTTAATGCGCGGCGAATTAATCTGAATTCGTCCATCTTGCCTGAAAGACCAAAGCCGCTTGTATAACCGCCAACAAAGAATCCGGTACCTGTAGGCATGGTAATTGTTCTTGGGTTTGTGCTTATCAATGCGCCGTTTCTGTAGATGATAACGTTGGTTCCGTCATACACCATATGGAATACCTGGGGTCCTGCCGGGCAGGGAATCGTAATATCTGTCATTGGTCCTCTTAAAAGCATGTTATCTACGCCAGCTGCGCCGCCATAGAAACATCTGAATGATGTTGAACCTGCATCACCAAATAAGTATGTCGGGTTCATATCTACCAGGTTGTTTACCCAGAAACTGATTGTCCAGTTGCCTGAAGCGAGATCGCAGTTCCATCCGGTTGCAACCCTGAAGCCTGTTCCGCCTGTACCCGTCAAACATGAATCAAACTGGCCGCCTGATGTTAATGTTAAGCCGGTTAATGTTGCCGGGTTTGTTCCTGCCGGCGGTAATGCGCAGTTTGGTGTTGTTGTTGGTGAAGCATTCTGCTCAAATTTGTAGTACAGTACATCCGGGAATGTTGTTACCGGCGGTGCTGAAGGAGGTAATATTGCCATACCTGTAGCCTGAGCTGTGTATGTGCAAAGAACCGGTCCTAATGTACCTGTTGCTGTATCTACTTTTCTTAATTCAGGACCTGTTGAATAGTCCATTGCATAGAATGCGAAATCACTGTTATCAACACTTCCGTCCTGACCGAAGTTCAGGTTTGCACCAAGCGGTCCAACGAGTGTGAATACACCTGTTGTTTTGTTAACTTTGTATAAGTTGTCTGCAACGATATCAAGTGCGAACAAGCTGTACTGTGCGCCTGTACGGCCAAGTAATGTAATACCGCCTGCGCAAACTGCTGATGCAGATCCGATCGGGGTACAAACACCTGTTGTCATGTTGATTGTGAAGATCTGTGACTGTGTGATGCTTGTTGACATACCATATACGTTTGTTCCATCCCAAACCATACCTGTGAAGTTAGCCTGGGGAACGCCTGTCATGTTGAATACTAATGTATGTGTACCTGTTGTGGTATCAATTGACCATAACTGGAACGGTGATGACTGGTTGTATGTGTAAACAACGCCATTCCTGTACATTAAACCGCCCGGGAATGTAATTGTGAAAGGTGCACCAACGTTTGTGATGGTACATGATTCTGTGAAAGCTTTACCGAACTGGAAGGTCGGGGATGATGAGATCTGTGAAAAATAACGTTTTCCGATCGATGCATCAAAATCACCGGCAACCGGAGCCTGCACCAGATTCTGAACCGGAGCCGGTCCTACTGAGTGAGGAGCATCCTGTGCACTTGTAACAAAAGTTAAAACCAAAACAGCAAACAAAAGCGAAAAGATTTTTTTCATTGTTTTGACTAGTTTGTTATTAAATTAGTTAATTGATTGAGTATAAAAATTAACACTTATTGCAACTATATCAAGCCTAAAATTTGTTTATAGCATAAAAAACTTCAAAAATAGCTCAAAAAAGCGATTTACTACTTTATTAAAATCATTTTTTTTGTTTGTGAATTATGAAAATCCGAAATTGTGTAAAAATATACACCGCTTGCAAGCTGACTGCCATCAAAAGTGATTTCATATAAACCGCTTTGAAGGTCCTGAAATCTGTACTCACTTACTGATCTGCCGCTTATATCAAATACTTTTAACAACACATCTCCCGCCCCCGGGGTTCTTTCAAAATCAAATCTTATTTTTGTTAAGGGATTGAAAGGATTAGGAAAATTCTGATGCAGTTTAAAACCGGAAGGAATACTATTAGAAATATTTACAATTCCGATAGGCGGCGGTGTAATGAATGAGTACTTCTGCGCGGCATTAAGTACATTCGGATTTTTGAATCCGCCAAACAGATAAAAATAATTTGAATCCGTTCCGCTTACCGTGGAAAAAGTAGAAATGATTGCTGCTGAATCTCCTGATGACGGAAGGAAATTTGTCCAGTAACCAAATGATCCGTCAAAAGCCAAACCCCAGATATTATTTAAAGATGTACCTCCGTTCATCGCGGGGCCCATCAGCATATAATCTCTCCATTTAGTTCCCGCAACCCTGTAAACCGGACTGCTGAACGGGACATTGCAGAACAACTGCCATGTAATACTAGTAGTATCCTGGTTAACAGTACTTATTATACCTTTATAAACGGTGTTTAAGTACCCCGCATTATATCCGCCGAATACAAAAATTGAAGTGTCATTGCCGTTAATATTAAGCTCTGCATGCGCGGTTGAATTGTTAACAGGAAACGGATCAGAGTTCTTCCATACACCAAGCACAGGTTCATACAAACGAACACGGTTTATTGCTCCCTGGAAGCCGTTTGTTGAACCGCCCACTATTGCAATCAGGCTATCGTTAATAACGGTAACGGCCGCTTCATGTACTAAAGGAACCGGCATTGTATCAGCCACAGACCAGCTGTTCTGCTGAAGGGAATACCTGAATATTTTGCCATCGGGCGAGCTGAATGTTGAATTAATTGAACCAACCAGGTAAAGATTACTTTTAACCCTTACAAGCTTCCCTGACCATCTTCCTTCGGGCAGCAATGCTGCCTGCTGGTATACACCTGTAGAAATGTTATACCACCAGCATGTATCATTTGGTACAGCGCTTTGGTTAGCTCCGCCGCAGATGAATATCCTGCCGGAAAGTGAATCGTAATAAGTATTGGTACCCATTTAAGTATTGGTACCCATTAAAGATATCGGAAGGGCGTTCAGCGAACTCCACATACCCTGAACGCTTATGGTTGTATCTCCAAGAAAGGGAGAGGAAATTATCTCACCTTTGTTCCCGGATTTATCTTCTATATAGAATGGATTATCCTGCGATGTTACCCTGTAACATGCAGTGATCAAGATCAGTACAGCGATTAATTTGTTAAACATATTACAAGGTTATGGATATTTTAGCTGACTTTCAATTTAAAAATTATGAAAGAAATGTTTGTACATCAAACATCAATGGTACTACTTAACCAAAAGCATTCGTTTTGTTTCTGTTACCCGTTCAGTTTGCAGTGAATAAAAATAGATCCCCGATGCAAGATACGATGCATCAAACTTCACTTCATACGTACCCGGATTTTTGTGTTCATTCAATAATGTTGTTACTTCCCTTCCCAATATATCATAAACAACAAGCCTTACATTTCCGCTTTCGGGAATTCCGAACTTAATATTTGTAACCGGATTGAAAGGGTTAGGATAATTCTGGTTCAGGAAATAATAATTAGGTATTTCTATGGTTTGGATGCCTCCAAGATAAACTTCATATTTAATTATCAAACACCAACCGGTTAAAACACCTGTATCACCGCCGGCTGTATCAGTAATTGCAAGTTTCCAGTAACCATCTCCGGTTCCCCCCATAAAATTAAATGGAGTCAAGGGAGAAGACGGGATAAAACTTCCTGTAAAAGGGGCGGTACCGGAAGCTATCGGTATCACTGCCGAATCGTTTAATACAGTATTTACAAAATTATCACCAGAGCCGCCTGCCTTGTTAATTATCAATGCACCAACATTGCCTTTTCTCAAATAGAATGTAAGATCAGAATCCCAAGTATGTGTTACATTTGTAATCCTTACATTCACATCCAGAATGTTGGTAGCCGGACCCAAAACCAGATTTACTGAATCCAAAGCAGTACCATGATCAGGTATAGATACATTTATACCTGTTCTGCATACAGTTGTGAGTGCACCATTGGGCGGTAGTGAGAGCTCCCTAAAGGTCATTCCCGTTGCCTGGGAAGCATATGTGCACAATACCGGTCCTAAATTTCCGCTTACAGTATCCAGCTTCCGTAATTCCGGACCTGTTGTATACGTCATAGCATAGAAAGTATTATCAATTGGGTCAACACATCCATCCTGACCAAAATTAATATTCTGACCAAGCGGCCCCACCAAAGTGAATACTCCTGTCGTTTTATCGATCTTAAAGAGATTATCTGTAACAATATCAGGAACAAACAGACTGTACTGTGAACCCTTTCTTCCCAAAAGAGTGATTCCTCCCGCACATTCCATTGAAGAACCAAATGAGGACCAGGTACCGGTGGTCATGTTAATCCTGTAAACTGCAGTTTGCGCTAAGTTTGTTGATATACCAAACAACTCATTTCCATCCCAGCACATGCCGGTAAGATTTGTCAGCTGTCCTCCATACATATTGAATAAAAGAGTGTATGCTCCGGTTACAGTATCTATTGTCCACAACTGGTACGGTGAATTCTGATTCCAAGTATAAACTACTCCGTTTCTTGTCAACAGTCCACCGGGGAATGTCATTGCAAAAGGTGCGCCAACATTTGTGATAGTACATGATTCCGTAAAAGCTTTACCAAACTGGAATGTTGGCGATGAAGATATTTGCGCAAAATATCTATTGCCAATCGATGCATCAAAACCGGTTGCAATAGGACTAATTGTAAAGTCCTGTACAGGCGCCAATCCAACTGAATGCGGAAGATCCTGCGAATGCAAATTTACCGAAAGGAAAACTAACGCGGTCAATATTTTAAACCAGGATATTTTTATATTCATAACTTATTTTAAATTAAAGGTACTATTTCACAAGCAGCATTCGTTTTGTTTCTGTTACCCGTTCTGTTTGAAGTGAATAAAAATATATCCCCGATGCAAGCTGTGATGCGTCAAACTTCACTTCATACGTGCCCGGATTTTTGTGTTCATTCAATAATGTTGTTACTTCCCTTCCCAATATATCATACACAACAAGCCGTACATTCCCGCTTTCGGGAATACCGAACTTAATATTTGTAACCGGATTGAACGGATTTGGATAATTCTGGTTCAGGAAATAATAATTAGGTATTTCTATGGTTTGAATGCCGCCAACCGGACACTGATATGTAATAACAAGACACCATGCTCTCAAGAAACCTGTATCGCCTCCGGCGGTATCTGAAATTGAAAGTTTCCAGTATCCGCTGGTAAACGGTCCGTTAAATACGTTTAGCGGACTGGAAGGGATAAATGAACCCGTGAAAGGCGCAGTTCCCGAAGCTATCGGAACAGTTGCCGAATCATTCAGTACCGTCCCGATGAAGTTATCGCCTGACCCGCCTACGCTGTTAATTACCTGCGCCCCTGTTGTATTTTTCTGTAAATAAAATTTCAGATCAGAATCCCATGTATGTACTACCGTATCAATTCTTAAATTAACATCTGTTATGCTGCATCCATTGCCCAATATAACCTGAACAGAATCACGGCCCCAGCCATTATCAATGATAGGAATATTCAGGCCGTTCCTGCACCTGGTTAACTGCGTTCCCTGCGCGGTACCCATGGCAACACAAGCCAAACCGGTTATCTGGGCTGTATATGTACAGAGCACCGGCCCAAACCCGCCTGTACCTTCATCAAATTTTCTTAATTCCGGACCTGTTGAGTAACAAGCAACATATATAGTGTTATCATTTGGATCAAGCGAGCCATCCTGCCCGAAATTAATATTTACTCCAAGCGGTCCAAGCAATGTAAACGCACCTGTTGTCTTATTCACTCTGTATGAATTATCCGCAACAATATCAATTGCATACATTGGTGATGCTGCTCCCATTCTTCCAAGTAACATTATTCCGCCTGCGCATGTTGCCGATGCCGTACCAATAGGTGTGCACACACCGGTTGTCATATTAATTGTGAATATCTGTGATGCGGTTATGCTTGTTGAAAGTCCATATACAGTTGTTCCGTCCCACATCATGCCTGTTAAGTTGGTTTGAGGTACCCCCGTCATATTGAACAAAAGTGTGTTAACACCGGAAGATGTATCAACAGACCATAGCTGGTAGGGCGCGGATTGGTTATAAGTATAAACAATACCGTTCCTGTACATCAATCCTCCCGGGAAAGTAATGGGCACAGGTGACCCTATGTTTGTGATAGTACAGCTTTCCATGAAAGCTTTACCCAGCGTAAATGTTGGCGAAGATGATACCTGTACAAAGTAACGAGTGCCAATTGCAGCGTCATTCTGGTGAATAAATGGCGTATTATCATTAACAATTGGTGCCGGACCAACTGAATGCGGCACTTCCTGAGAACTCAGCCCTGCTGCCGAAATTGCAAGGATAAAAATTGCTGTGAATAAAGTAATTTCAGTTTTCATTTTAGTCTCCATAAACTATCAAGGAATTATTTTACTAATAACATTCTTTTTGTATCAACTCCCTTTACAGTGTAAAGTGAATAAAAATATATCCCTGAAGCAAACTGTGAGGCATCAAACTTAACTTCATATGTGCCGGGATTCTTTTGCTCATTCATTAACACACTTACTTCCCTCCCGAGTATATCATAAACAACCAGCCGCACATTCCCCGTTTCGGGAATACCAAATTTAATATTTGTTACCGGATTGAACGGATTTGGATAATTCTGATCGAGGAAATAATAATTGGGTATTTCTATTGTTTGAATTCCGCCAACAGGACATTGATAGGTTATCACAATGCACCATCTTTTCAGGATACCCGTATCTCCCGTAGCAGTATCAGAAATTAACAATTTCCATGTGCGTCCGGTTATGCCCGGATTACCGTTGAAAACTGTAAGCGGATTTGACGGCTTGTATGACCCGGTGAATGGCGCCGTACCTGATTCAATGGTATTGGAAGCGGAATCGTTCAGTATCGTCCCAATAAAATTATCACCTGAGCCGCCTACTTTATTTATTATCTTAGCGCCAATATTCCCGCGCAGCAGGTAAAAGCTAAGATCTGAATCCCATGTATGAAGAACAGAATCAATTCTTACATTCACATCATTTACAATACAATCGTCACCCAAAACTCCATAAATAGAATCAAGAATAGTGGTATGATCATTAATTGGAATATTAATCGTTCTGCAAACTGTAGCCTGCGGACCCATAGGCGGAGTATAAACCACAGTATTAATTGCGATGCCTGTAGCCTGTGCCGTGTATGTACAAAGCACCGGACCCAATGTGCCTGCAGCAGTATCAACTTTTCTTAGCTCAGGACCTGTTGAATAACACATTGCGTAAAATGTATTATCCCTCGGGTCAACAGTTCCATCCTGACCAAAGTTCAGGTTCTGCCCAAGGGGTCCAACAAGCGTAAAAACACCTGTTGTTTTGTTGACCTTATACAGGTTGTCAGCAACAATATCTATTGCAAAAAGGCTGTACTGCGCGCCCGGTCTTCCAAGCAGTGTAATTCCCCCGGCGCAGACTGCCGAAGCTGTGCCAACCGGCGTGCAAACGCCTGTTGTCATATTTATAGTAAATATCTGTGACTGTGTGAGTGAAGATGACATTCCGTAAACAGTTGCCCCATCCCAGCAAATACCCGTGAAGTTTGCCTGCGGTACGCCCGTCATATTAAAAACAAGTGTGTGCGTTCCGGTAACGGTATCAATTGACCATAACTGGAACGGCGATGACTGGTTCCATGTGTACACAATCCCGTTCCTGTACATCAATCCGCCCGGGAATGTAATTGTGAACGGCGCGCCAATATTCGTTATTGTGCAGCTTTCCATAAATACTTTGCCGAACTGAAATGTTGGCGATGATGATATTTGTGTGAAAGCGCGCGTGCCTATAGCAGCGTCAAACGAAATTTGCGGCGGAACCTGGACGGTGTTTCCCAACGGCGCCGGGCCGAATGAATGCGGTATGTTCTGAGATCTTAGATTGAAAGTTAAAGAAAGAAATGAAAGAAACAGAAAACAAATGATAAGAAAAAGTGTTTTCATGATAAGTAGTATTATAGTGTGAAGCACTGTGTTGTTATGTGTAACTTAATAAATATATAACTAAAATACAATTAAAGAATAAGAGGCATTACAGCAAAAAAACACCGTTTCACTGCATTTTTCAGGGTATCTCAAACTGAACCTGCAAAAAAATGTAAAAATAAAAAGCCCGTTCATATTTCTATGGACGGGCTTGTGAATTTTAAACAAGTTTTAATACAACAGAACTTTGTTCTTATAAAATAATTTTACAAGTAATTTTATTTTACAAGTAACATTCTCTTTGTATCAGTGAATTCGCCTGCTTCGAGTCTGTAGAAGTAAACGCCTGATGACAATGTTGATGCATCAAAGTTAACTTCATATGAACCTGATGATTTGAATTCATTAACTAAAGTCATAACTTCTCTTCCTAATACATCAAATACAACTAATCTCACGTTATCGCCTTTAGGCATGGTGAATTTAATTGATGTTGACGGGTTAAACGGATTAGGATAGTTCTGGCTTAAGCTATAGTAGTTAGGAATTTCAACAGTCTGAATTCCGCCAACCGGGCACTGGTATGTGATAATTAAGCACCAGCCGGTTAATACGCCTGTATCACCTGTAGCTGTATCTGTGATAACAAGTGACCATGTTCCGTCTGTGTTGAGTGTGTTGAACGGAGCAAGCGGTGATGAAGGCTGGAAGCTGCCTGTGAAAGGAGCTGTGCCTGAAGCTATTGGTGTTGTAGCTGAATCGTTTAATACTGTATTTACGAAGTTATCGCCTGAACCGCCAACTTTGTTGATGATTTTAACGCCGGTGGTACCTTTACGTAAATAGAATGAAAGATCTGAATCCCATGTATGTGTAACGTTTGTGATCTGTACATTAACGTCTAATACTGTGCAGCCGCTTCCTAAAGCAACCTGGATAGTATCTGTTGCTGTTGAATGGTCATTAATAGGAACATTAATACCTGTTTTGCAGCGGTTAAGAACTACACCTGCCGGCGGAGGAGGAGCACCAGGAGGTAATATTGCCATACCTGTAGCCTGAGCTGTGTATGTGCAAAGAACCGGTCCTAATGTACCTGTTGCTGTATCTACTTTTCTTAATTCAGGACCTGTTGAATAGTCCATTGCATAGAATGCGAAATCACTGTTATCAACACTTCCGTCCTGACCGAAGTTCAGGTTTGCACCAAGCGGTCCAACGAGTGTGAATACACCTGTTGTTTTGTTAACTTTGTATAAGTTGTCTGCAACGATATCAAGTGCGAACAAGCTGTACTGTGCGCCTGTACGGCCAAGTAATGTAATACCGCCTGCGCAAACTGCTGATGCAGATCCGATCGGGGTACAAACACCTGTTGTCATGTTGATTGTGAAGATCTGTGACTGTGTGATGCTTGTTGACATACCATATACGTTTGTTCCATCCCAAACCATACCTGTGAAGTTAGCCTGGGGAACGCCTGTCATGTTGAATACTAATGTATGTGTACCTGTTGTGGTATCAATTGACCATAACTGGAACGGTGATGACTGGTTGTATGTGTAAACAACGCCATTCCTGTACATTAAACCGCCCGGGAATGTAATTGTGAAAGGTGCACCAACGTTTGTGATGGTACATGATTCTGTGAAAGCTTTACCGAACTGGAAGGTCGGGGATGATGAGATCTGTGAAAAATAACGTTTTCCGATCGATGCATCAAAATCACCGGCAACCGGAGCCTGCACCAGATTCTGAACCGGAGCCGGTCCTACTGAGTGAGGCGCATCCTGTGCATTTGTTACAGCTACAAGAGCGATAACAGCAAACAAAAGCGAAAATAATTTTCTCATAGTTTTTGTTTTCGTTTAGTTAAAAAATAGTTAATTGAATGACGCATAATATCATTTTTTAATCAGTATGTCAAGTGAAAATTTTATTAATTAATATATTAAGGTTATTGCGTTTTTGATAAATTATGTGCATTTTTGCGGACTCGTTCCCAAACAATTTCCCCCAATAAAACGATCCACATGACGAAATATCCTCTGAATATTCAAATTCCGGCATCAGGCTCAAAAAATATCGATTCTTCCATATTTTTGCCTCAAGATGCAGAAAACAGCAGCATTAAATTTCCGTTAATAATTTTCGCACATGGTTTTAAAGGCTTCAAAGATTGGGGCGGATTTCCTTATCTATGTAATAAACTCACTGCCAATGGGTTCGCGGTTTTAAGTTTCAATTTCTCGCATAACGGAGTAAATGCACTCCATCCGATGGATTTTACAGAATTGGAACTATTCGCGGAAAATACACATACTATTGAACTGGAAGATTATAAAAACGTCCTTATGTTCGCGCAATCGCTGCAAGAAAAGTTTCCTGTTGATGCTGAACAAATAGGCCTGCTTGGACATTCGCGCGGCGGCGGTTTATCTGTAATTACGGCTTCTGAAAACAGGCAAACCGTTAAGGCGTTTGTAACCCTGGCATCTGTTGCTGATTTTGACAGGTATACTGCCGAACAGAAAAAAAGATGGCGCGAAAAGGGATTTATAGAGATGCCGAATACAAGGACAAACCAGCTTATGAAAATGAACATGACCTTACTTGTTGATATAGAAACAAATCATGAACGCCTTAGCATTACAAAAGCAGCGTCTGCAATTGAAATCCCGTTTTTGATAATTCACGGACGTGAGGATCTTGCTGTAAAATACACCGATGCTGAAAGAATTTATGATTCCTCAAATAAATCACTTACCGAACTGCTTATAATAGAAAATACCGGACATACTTTTGGTACCGAGCACCCGTTTAAAGGAACCAACAAGGCTTATGAAGAGGCTATAGAAAAGACTTCAGGTTTTTTCAGGAAGCATTTGATTAAGAAATAAGCTAATAAGCTGCAGGGCAATGTTAAGTTTACGGTCTGTTCTGTCCGGCGGATCTCAGCCTGGCGTTTATTGCATTAAGCGCTTCGGGGGGCACAAACTCAGAAATATTGCCGCCGTACTTTGCTATTTCACGCACAAGCGTAGAGCTTATATAAGAATATTTTTCCGATGGCATCAAAAAGACTGTTTCGATATTACCTGCAATTTTCCGGTTGGTTAAAGCCATCTGGAATTCATATTCAAAATCGGAAATAGCCCTGAGCCCGCGGATGATTACGCCGGCGTTTTTCTGCTTTGCAAAGTCAACAAGCAGTCCGTCAAATCTTTCAACAGAACAATTACTTATGTGGCTTACTGATGCAGATATAACTTTAGCGCGTTCATCTATATTAAGTAAGGTATTTTTTGAAGTACTGATAGCAGCCGCAATTATAACTTTATCAAACAACAATGATGCCCTCTCAATTACATCAAGATGCCCAAATGTCAGAGGATCAAATGTTCCCGGGTATATTGCAGTTATCAATGCCATCAGTCCTTTTTTATCAGTATTGTGAAGTTTGTTAATCCCACATTTTTGCGGATAACATCAAAATCGTTTAAGCTGAACATACCCGCGCTTTCACCGGCATGCTCCAGTACAAATATAGTGAAACCTGTATTCAGAATTTCTTTCATCAGATCATTATAAAACTCGTAACCATAAGGCGGGTCGGCGAAAATAATATCATAAAACTTTTTGCCCGGTCTTTTAAGAAATTCCAGGACATTCTCATCGAAGATGCGGATATTTTCAGTGCAGCCAAGTTCATCAGCGGTTTTTCTGATACCCGCTATTTGCTTTGATGAGTTTTCCACAAAATCGCTGCTGCCGGCACCCCTGCTTAATAACTCAAAACCAATAGCTCCTGAGCCCGCGAACAGATCAAGACACTCAGCAGCTTCAAAGTCAATTATATTATTCAGCACATTAAAAAGTGTTTCCCGTGCCCTGTCAGTTGTAGGCCTGTAACCCGAAACCGCTCCCCTGGCGCAGTTTTTAGGCTCAATATATGAGTGTACTTTTCTTGACCTGAATTTACCGCCTATAATTCTCATTGCTGAGCCGTAAGGTTCCTTAATGCTATGCCGCAGCTTGCGGAATACTTGTATGATATTTTTCTCAGCTTATCATTCTTCAGAAATACATCAGAGGCGCTGATATTTTCAAAAGGATTTATGACTTTTAACGCCGCCAGCCCCTGCTTTTCTAATGATTCCAGGGTGTCATCTTTTATCTCATCGCCATAAAGGTATATTTCATCAACTCTGCCAAGTATGGGCTCTGAACTTATCACTGAACTGAGTTTTCGGGTAAGGCTGAGATTAAATTCATTTTCGCTGTAGTATTTTGAATGCGTAAAGAATTTGTACTTTCTGTTTTCGATATAACCGTAATCTATCCTCCCGTGCTTCAGCCCAACAAGCAGAATATTTTTGCCGCTAATACTTTCATCATAATTTATCCTCACAGCGTTTTCAGCTGAAAAATGATCAATATCTATCAAGCTTAGCTCAAGTGAACATATCTTGAATATCCTTTTAATAAACTCAACCGTATTTTTTTGGACTGCAATTACCAGCAGATCATCGCTGTTCTTGCAGGGCAGCACATTATTCAGCCTGTAAGTATTCACCAGAAAGTCGTTGTAATTATCCGGAAAGTAGTTAGAAAGTTCCCAATAGATCTTGGAATTTATAGACTGCTTGCCTTCTGAATAATCAACCGGCAGTATTAAAGTAAACGCCTGAGCCGAGCTTATTGTTAATGCCGCTTTGCTGATATTCAGGTTACGTTTGGTAATGTATGTGCTTATTTCACTTGAAATGTTAGTAAGGTCTTTCTGGCTGCTTTTGTATTTTCCCAGTTCATCTTCAAAGTCAAAATCCACAATAACCGACTCAATGTGGTCTACCTTCGGATTACTTTCCGTACCCGTAAGTTCGGTAAAGTATATCCTGTTTCCTGAAAAACCTATTCCTAATGATCTTTTCAATATCTGCAGTATAAATTTTACAAAATTAAGGGTTATTAATTCCGCAATCAATCAAAATTGAAATCCTTTTTAATATCAGAAGTACACATTAAGCTGTAAGAAGATTAAGCTGTAATTCATTGGGCAGTATTGAATTATGATTTTTGAGCATTGAACTTACATCATATTAAGCTTTGCTGCTTTAAGATTCACTCAGTTGTAAGAAATTGCTGAATTTCTTCGTACTTCTTATCCCCGATCCCCTTAACATTTTTTATATCTTCAGATCTCATAAACCTGCCGTGGGTCTCCCGGTATTCAATGATCCTCTCCGCCATTACTTCGCCAATTCCGGGCAGTACACGCAGATCAGCAGACAGTGCAGTATTAATATTTATCTTCGTACCCGGCGCAATTGATTTTTTTTCCGGGCTTTTGTTTTCAATGGTTATCCCAAGGCTGTCTGCAAGTGTTTCCAGTTCCCTTGAACGCACTAAGCCAAGACTATCTGCCTTTTCGGTTTTCAGTTCATCAAAAGAGCTCTTAAGCCGGTTTTCAAAATTCAGATCAGTCTGACTGTAATCATACTCATTGGGTCTTTTCCAACCTGAATATTTTACTATCAGTCCGGCGCAAAATGTGAACAGCAAAAAAACTATGATTCCCAGTTCTTTTGCGGTTAATCCTGTTCGTTTCAAAAAATTACTCATAAGGGGCAGATTTATTATCAGGAAAATGAATCTTTGACTTTGCTGAAGAATCCTTTCGATTTAGCATCTGATTGTTTTCCTTTTGGTTTTAAATGCTCCGAAGAAGAAAGTTCTTTAAATGATTCTTTTTCTTTATTAGTGAGTTTTGTCGGGATATAGATATTTACATGCACCAATTGGTCCCCTTTGCCGGAATGGTTCAGATGTTTTATTCCTTTATCACGCAGCCGCAGTATCTTTCCGGGCTGCGTACCCGGGTCTATTTTAAGCATAACATTTCCGCCAAGAACCGGAATTTCTGTTTCAGTGCCAAGAACCGCGTCTGTAATGCTGATTGTAAGTTCATAGTGGATATCATCCTGTTCACGGATGAAGTACTTATGTTCAGCTTCTTCTATCAATACAATCAGATCTCCCGGTGAACCGCCTCTTGCACCTGAGTCGCCTTCTCCCCTGAGCGGAATATAATTACCGGTTGATACTCCTGCTGGTATATTTACTTTAATTGTAGCTTCATTGCGCTCTCTGCCTTCACCGTGGCAATGATGGCATTTTTCTTTAATTACCCTGCCTTCACCATTGCAGGTCGGGCATACCTGTATATTCACAAATTGCCCGAACATAGAACGGGAAACAGTTCTTACTTCGCCGCTGCCGCGGCAGGTAGTACATTCTGAAGTACCCGATGAAGCTTTAGCACCGCTTCCGTGGCAATGCCCGCACTTTTCATATCTTTTTAACTTCAGGGTCTTTTCAATTCCAGTGGCAATTTCTTCCAGTGTAAGCTTCAATTTAATTTTCAGGTCGTTGCCCTGAATGCCGGGCTGTTTATGCCTTCCGCTATGCCGCCTTTGACCGCCGGAACCGAATATTTCATCGAATATGCTGCCGCCGCCAAAGATATCACTGAAGTGCGAAAATATGTCATTCACATTGCCGAATCCCTGGTCAAAACCGCTTCCGCGCATACCTGCATGCCCAAACTGGTCATATCTTGCTTTCTTATTAGGGTCACTCAAAACCTCGTACGCTTCGGCTGCTTCTTTGAACTTCTCTTCGGCTTCGGTATCTCCCGGGTTCCGGTCCGGGTGATACTTCATTGCCATTTTGCGGTAAGCGGTTTTTATATCAATTTCTGTTGATTGTTTGCTTACACCCAATATTTCGTAATAATCTCTTTTGGCTGACATATTTTGTTTATTCCGGTTTTGATGAAACTACAACTTTTGCGTGTCTTAGTACTTTATCTTTCAGAAAGTAACCTTTTTCAACAGTGTTAAGTACTGTTTCGGGTTCTTTGCTCTCATCAGGCTGCTGCAATATAGCCTCGTGCAGGTTAACATCAAACTTTGTACCGTCTGATTGCATCGCTTTGAGTCCCTGCTTTTCAAGCACGCTTGTGAACTTAGCGTAAACAAGGTCTATTCCTTTTTTCAATGCGTCTTTATCATGGCTTTTCTCAAATGATTCCATGGTTCTGTCAAAATCATCCAGTACGGGCAGCATATCGCCAAGGACTCTTTCTCCGGCATATGCGAAAAATTCCGCGCGCTCAGCATCCGTTCTGCGTTTGTAATTTTCAAATTCCGCGGCGGTTCTTAAATACTGATCTTTGTACTGTGCCGCCTGTTTTTCCAGCTCTTCAATTCTGCTTTTCTCCGCACCCTGATCTGAAGATCTTTCACCGGTTTTTTCCGGCGCATTTTCATCTGTACCGGTTATCTTTATCTCTTTTTCTTTTATCTCTTTTTCCGTTTTTTCTTTTTTTATCTTTGTCATACTTACTGTGTTTTGTTTATCTTTTCTGCGGTATATTTTTCCGGATCCTCTCAGATCCTTTCGGTAATTATCTTGGAAGTAAAATCAAGCATTGATATCATTTTAGAATAATTCATCCTTTTGGGTCCTATCAATGCTATTCTGCCTTTTATATCACCTACATTATACTCCGATGAAACAATACTGTAATCTTTAAGCTTGTCATCCTTATTTTCTGCGCCAATAGATATTGAAATTCCGTTTTGATCTGCAGGCATATTATTAAGCACATGCACAACAATGTTTTTCTCGTCGGTAAGTTCAATTATATTGCGGTAATTCTGTGTATCGCCAAACTCCGGCTGCGCCAGTATTTCAGTGGTGCCGCCAAAATATAGCGTCATCCCTTCCTTTTCATCCTGGAATATCTTGTCTATTGAATCAATGAACACCTTCAGTATCCCTTTTGAATCGCTTTGTATATCCTTTATTCGTTCCAAAAATGTGTTCCTGATCTCTGTTAAGGTAAGTCCGCTTAACTTCTCGTTCAGAATTCCTGTAACCCTTTCAATTTTATCGCGGGATATACCCGACTCTACATCAAATAAGATAGTGCGCATTAATCCCGATTTGATGGAAACAACCACAAGAAGTTTTGTTGATGAAAGATTCACCAGCTCCAGTTTTTCAAAAACACCCTGTGAAAGATACGGCTGAGAGACAATGCTTATCTCTTTTGATAGTCTTCCAAGAATTCTTGATACTTCTTTATATATATCATCCTGAACAGGCTCAAGCTCATTAAGCTGCGCGGTTAATATATCCTTCTCATTCTGTATAAGCGGCTCGGAATCCATAAGTTCGTTCACAAAATACCTGTATCCCTTATCTGTGGGCACCCTTCCTCCTGATGTATGATTGTGAGTGAGGTAATTCAGATCCTCAAGATCACTCATAACGTTTCTGATCGTGGCCGGCGACAGCTTGATATCAGATGTTTTTGAAATATACCTTGAGCCAATCGGATTGGCTGTATGGATAAATTCCTCAATTATACACCTCAAGATTACTTTTTCTCTATATGATAGGTCGCTCATAGTTTTAGCACTAATATAGATTAATTGCTAACAATCAAATATAGTTCCTTTTTGCAAAATTAGACATAAAATGGTAATTCTTCAATGTAATATTGAATATTTACACTTATTCACGTTACATTTTCAGATTTTCGTATTTTTCGTATTAACTATCTATTTTAACATCACGTAATATTAGTATTCTTAAAAAATCTAGCGACCTAACCTAAACACGGTATTACGTAACTTGTTTACATTAGTTAAATTTGCTTATCTAATTAACTAAAATTATTATAATGAATCACGGGGATATATTAATAAAATTTGGAGGAATCATGTTGAACTATACCAAGTTAGGGTTAAGTATCATTTTACTTATGATACTTGTCAACTCATCATTCTCTCAGCCACTTAACGGAAACTATAATGTAGGTTCAGGGCAAACATTTACAACTTTAACCGGCTCCGGAGCCGCAGGCTTTTTTAATGCTGTTAATACCAGAGGATTAAGCGGCAATGTTACATTAACAGTAACATCAAACATAACAGAATCCGGTACTGTAGCTCTTCAGCAGTGGTCTGGCGGTTACACAATAACCATTCGTACAGCTACTACCTCTGTGAAAACTCTCTCAGGAAATGTTTCAGCTCCGCTGTTTGATCTCAACGGCGCGGATAATCTGACCATTGACGGAAGAGTCGGCGGCTCAGGAAGGTACCTGAGATTTATGAATTCAAATACAGGAGGCCAGACCTTCAGGTTTATTAATGACGCTACAAACAATACTATCACATATTGTACTATTGAAGGAATGAGAGTTTCTTCAACAAGCGGTATGATAGATTTCAGCACAACAACAGGCTCTACAGGAAATGATGACAACACGATCTCATATTGCATAATAAAAGACGCATCGGGAGGTACTCTCCAGAATGCAATAGTTTCAAACGGAACAACAACAACAACCGCTAGAAATAACAGCAACATTACAATATCAAACAATGAGATTTCAAACTTTTACAGAAACGCGCAGACTTGTACTGCAATTATGCTTTTAAACGGCAGCACCGGTTTCACAATTACAGGAAACAGTTTCTACCAGACATCCACCAGAACACCTACATCAGCAACCGGCTGGAATGTTATATATGTAAATACTTCGGCTGCAAATGATATTACAATAAGCAACAACTACCTTGGCGGCACAGCAGCAAATTGCGGCGGGTCGCCATGGAACGTTACCGGCACTCAGTCGAACTTCATTTACTTTATAAGGATTCAGACTGCCGGAACAACAACCGCTTCAAACATTAGCGGTAACACAATAGGCAACATAACATTCACATCAACACCTTCATCTAACGGAGTAACATACTTTGCAGGTATTGTTGTTGAATCAGGGTTGGTGAATATTGGTACAACTTCAGGCAATACAATTGGCAATACAACATCTACCGGTAATATCTCGCTTACCTACAACGGAACAGTTGATAATATTATCAACAGAGGTATAATCCATACCGGCACAGGAAACATTGAAAATAACACGATCGGTTCGATAAGTTTCGCGGGCAACAATAACAAAACGTTGAGGCTTGAAAGCATATTTTATTCAGGCACACCTTCTGCGAATATTAATATAAACAATAATACAATAGGAAGTCTCACAACTTCAAACAGTATCCGGCAGACTTCGACTACTTTTGAGTTCCAGCTTACGGGAATTCACAGCCAGGTAAACACAATACTGGCTACTATAAGCGGTAATACTGTTTCAAACCTTTCTGTTACCAATACATCTGCTTCGTCAAGGATTCGGGGTATCTACCAGTCAAGAAGCACCAGCGCTTCAGTTTCGATCACCAACAACATAATTTCAGATCTGTACTGCGCAAGCAGCAGCACAGACAGATATCCGGATAATACTTCGCTGATAGGATTATTCACCGGATCAAGTTCAGTATCTCAGCTCATTTCCGGAAACACTATCAGCGGTCTGTACGGCACAAACAATTCCGATTCATATGTTATGGGATTCGGGTTCTACAACAATGTAGCCAAGGGTACCTTCGAAAAGAACAGGATCTGCAATCTGAATCATTCTTCCACTACCGGCGCAGCCAAAATTTGGGGCATTAACGCATTCTGGGGAAGCTGGAATATTTATAACAACCAGATCTCCATAACAAACGGTGAACCATTAGATAACAGCAACGGCAATACAGGCAATGAGATCAGCAGCGATAATTACATCCCCGGATCAAATTCAGTTGTATCAGAAGAAGTTTCCGGAAATTATCTCAGGGAAGTGCCGATGACAAAAACATCGGTTGATAAACTCAATATTCCCCAGACCGATCTTTCTACAAACGGAGTAGAGATTAAAGGAATTCATGATGAAGCTGAATTCCCGAGTCTATACTACTACAACACTATATATATAGGCGGATCGGCATCTGGCGGTTCGGCCAATTCATGGGCTTATGACAGGCCTCTTCTTGCATGGGCAACATCTGCATCATTAAGAAATAATCTCTTCTTTAATGCACGTACCGGAGGTACAGGAAGCCACTATGCAATGGGTAATGAAGTTGGCTATGATAACTGGACAGGAACTTCAGCAGATTACAATGTATATATTGCAGCAAATTCAGATAGAATAGCTATCTGGGGTTCAACAAATCAGAACATATACCAGTGGAGAGATTCATCTCTTGGTGATAAACACACATGGAGCACAATTACAAGTGATGTATCAGCTTCCAATCTATTCACCAATGTTTCAACTGGCGATCTTTCGATCAAATCAGGTAATTGGGAAGCCTGGATCGTTTCAGGAAAAGGTATAGCAATTGCCGGCAGCAGTGATGACTACAGCGGTAACTCACGCTCAACCACTGTTACAGGCGGAACCACTGATATTGGAAGTTATGAGTTTACGGCAACACCTCCCGGAAATCCATCAGCATCTTTTGATAACGCGCCTGGCAGCGGTGTAAATTCAAATTATACGCTCTGGGGCAGAACACTTATGTCAATAAACTGGGGTACAGGGGGTTCAGCTTATCCTTCTGCAGTTGATGTTAAGTATTACTCAGGTGTAAATCACTCGGGTGTGCTTGGAGGCGGATACTCTAACTCATACTGGTCTATTAACCCAACGGGTTCATTGACCGGCGCCACATATAATATTTCAATTAATTTCGGGACTCACGAAACATATACAATTTCAACTCCCTCCTCAAATACAAGGCTGGCTAAATATAACGGCACCTGGGAAGTATTTTCAACACCGGGCAACGGCACATGGCAGTCTGAACTGAATTGGGGTTCTGAGATGATAACCACCAGGGGCATGAACAGTTTCTCTGATTACGCTTTAACTGACCAGGGTAATCCCCTGCCGGTTGAGCTCTGTTCATTCAATGCTGTTGTACTCAAAAGACAGGCTGACCTGCTTTGGTCAACATGCTCAGAAATAAACAACAGCGGTTTTGAAGTTGAAAGAAGAGATTTCAATCCGGTGAATGCTGCTTACGGTTCATGGGTAAAAATAGGTTTTGTTCAGGGTAACGGAACTACAAACCAGCAGCATAATTATAAGTATTCCGATCCGAAACTCAACGCCGGTAAATACCAGTATCGCTTAAAACAGGTTGATTTTAACGGTAACTTTGAGTATCACAACTTGACTGCTCCAAACGATGTGGTAATTGGCACACCAAATGTGGCTGATCTTTTCCAGAATTATCCGAATCCTTCAAACCCGACTTCAAAGGTCGATTTCCAGATCCCGTTCTCTGCAAAAGTATCACTCAAAGTTTACGATATAACAGGTAAAGAAGTTGCATCATTGGTTGATAAAGAACTTGAGAGCGGCTTTTATACCGTTGATTTCAACGGTGCTAATTTATCAAGCGGTGTTTACTTCTACAGGCTTGCTGCAAATTCCAATGACGGAAATTCATTCAGCAAGACAATGAAACTAATATTGGTAAAATAGGCTTATAAAGATTGTTATTTCTCCATTAGAGGAAATACAGTTACATATCCCCCGCAAAAGGCAGGAAAATCCCTGCCTTTTGCATTTATTGTTAGTCATTTTCGCTATTTTTAACCTGCTGATTAAATTTCACTTACAATATTACAATTTTTGTATTATTTTGAAAAAATGAATTTCAATCATACTGGTTATGAAAACACTACTTGTTATCTTTTTACTTTTTCCGGCATTAATTTTTTCTCAATGGATAGTAAGACCTTCCGGGCACACCGATATAATCTACGGAGTTTCATTTTCAGATATGAATACAGGTATGGCATGCGGCGAAGCCGGCAGGATATTGAAAACTGTAAACGGCGGTATGACATGGAGCCAGGTAAATCAGAATAACACCTACTGGCTGGGCGGCATTCACATGATAAACAACACCACGGCAAGCGCTGTCGGTTATCCTCAAAAGATCTTGCGCACAACAAACACGGGCGGCACATGGCAGCAACAGGGCGGAACTAACTTTATCCCCTACTATTCCGTAAGTTTTAAGGATGCAAACACAGGACTCATTTCAGGTTATGTTGGCACTCTGCTTCGTACAACTAACGGCGGTCAGACGTGGGTACAGGTCGCAGGCGCGCCACAGGTAAGTCTTAACACTGTAAAATTCATTGGCGTTGATAAGGCTATTGTATTGGGATTTTACGGGTTGATGCTTTATACCGAAGATGCTGGCGCTACTTTTAATAATCTCTCAAGCGGTACAACCTCTGACCTTTACGGAATTTCATTTGTGGATGCTAACACAGGATTTGTATCAGGCTCAAACGGGACAATCATAAAAACCACCGATGGCGGCATAAGCTGGGAACCACAAACAACACCCGTTGTAAATACACTAAACGCCATTTCGTTCGCAAATGCCAATACAGGTAATGCGGTCGGATATTCTTCGGTGATATTAAGAACCACCAACGGCGGGGCCGAGTGGTATCAGCAGCCCTCACCCGTAAGCAATACAACATGGTTTGGCGTACAGTTGACAAGTGCATTAAACGGAGTAATAGTAGGCGGAGCGGGAAAAATTTTATATACAACAACAGGCGGCGACCCAATAGGAATTGAATCTATAAGCAGCGAAGTACCTGAAAGGTTTTCACTTTCTCAAAATTACCCCAATCCTTTCAACCCAACTACTAATTTCGAATTCAGTATTCCTCAGGTGGAATTTGTTAACCTGACTATCTACGATGCTATGGGCAGAGTTGTTGAAATACTGCATAACGGTGTGCTGAAGTCCGGTATATACAAAACTGACTGGAACGCATCAAACTTCCCGAGCGGTGTGTATTTTTACAGGCTTAGCGCTGGCAATTTCACAGAAACTAAACGTATGGTTTTAGTTAAATAAGTCGTCTGGATTAAACGAAGTAGTTCTTTCAATCAATTTTTGAGTAAAATTAACATGAAAAAATCCTTTTTAATTTTCATATTCATTATAGACTCTTGTCTTTTGGCACAATCTGCAACTCAGTTAGGATGGGAGTGGCTTAATCCCAAACCTACCCATTCTTCCTTAAGAGAGATCGAATTCGCTGATAACAATACAGGTTACTGCATTGGAAGTGAAGGAACAATTCTAAAAACTACCAATGGCGGTTTGAACTGGAATTTTCTTGAGATTTGGGTTCAACCGGGTTTTTATGACTACCGGCTTCTGCATTTATTCAATAAAGATACTTTAATAATCATTGGAAATTCACCCAACATTTACAAAAGTACAAATGGCGGCGCCGACTGGATAGCCGTTAACACAGGTAGTTTTGAATTGATTCACGGCATGTATTTCAGGAATTCATTAACCGGTTATCTGACTGGCTCCAATGGTATTTTGCTTAAAACAACTACAGGCGGAAACAGCTGGACAAATATTCCGTTAAATCTCTACCTTCAGC
Organism: uncultured Ignavibacteria bacterium; assembly: GCA_937873695.1. GTDB lineage: Bacteria > Bacteroidota > Ignavibacteria > Tepidaquicellales > OLB5 > OLB5. Next base: position 33,334 of record CALMYL010000017.1, on the reverse strand, counting down.
AAACTTCGGTTTCTTTCCCTGATGATAATACAGGATTTATAGCAGGTCAGAAACTTCTAAGGACAACCAACGGATGCGTTACGTGGGATACAAGTTCAGTTATAACAAATGCAAACTGCATGTATTTTCTTAATAGCTCAACAGGTTTTATTGGCGCCAATACATTATATATCACTACAAATTCAGGCAGTTCATGGAGCAAAACTTCGGCAGACATTTACCAGGTAAGAAGCATAAAATTCCTGAATTCAGGCACAGGTTATGCGAATGCCGATAACATGATCCTGAAAACTACCAATGCCGGCAGTAACTGGTTCAATATCGGCACGGGGCAGGGATACGGATTGGATTTTGTAAACGAACAATTGGGATTTTCATGCACTGCAGATTCCTACGGCGGTATAATAAGAAAAACAACCAATGGCGGAAGCAACTGGAACAATTTAAGCTCCAGATTCGAATCCGGAGATATTTACGCCTTATATTTTGTAAATCAATTAACCGGTTATTATGGCGGCACTTCAGGTATCCTGGGGAAAACCACGAACGGCGGTCAGAACTGGATCAATATTCTTTTAGGTTCAGGCAGTTTCATAAATTCTATCCGATTCCTGAATGAAAATACCGGATTCATAGGCCAATCCTCAGGATCTGAGAATGGGATTATCAGAAAAACCACAAATGCAGGAATTAACTGGATAGCGGCCAATGTTTCTGCACCTGTTATTGCGATAATGTTTGCTGACCAAAACACCGGGTATGCACTGGGTTCAAGAAGCACAATTTTCAAAACAACCGATAGCGGCTTAAGCTGGAATGTTACAGGAGTTCCTTCCACATGGCTTAACGGTCTTTTTGTTTTGGACGCCAATACAGTTATGGTTGTGGGTTCGCACTCAGGCCCTATTCTTCAGGCATTTGTTGCCAAAACCACCAACGGCGGATTGAACTGGATTTCAAATGATTACAATTGGGGCTCTGTAGGGAATTCAGTATACTTTACAAACAGTCAAACGGGCTACGTAGCGTGCGGTTACGCCGGTTACGGCGGGAGAGTTTTTAAGACAACTGATTTCGGTGAAAACTGGACATATCAGCTTCTCGCAAATCAGTATTCACTGAATACAATTCAGTTCTTTGATATGAACACAGGCATGATCTCCGGAAACAACGGAAACGCTTATAAAACTACAAACGCAGGCTTAGTTTGGTCACCATTGTATGCTGTTACTGATTATCATTTCTTCACAATGCACTGCCCTGACCCAAATACATGCTATTACGGAGGGTGGTACGATATCATGATGAAGACATCAATGGGTGGAATTTTACTGGGCAATGAAAACAGCTCGATTATATTTCCCTCTGATTTTTCTTTGTCTCAAAATTACCCTAACCCGTTCAACCCATCAACAAAGATCAGATTTTCAATAAGCGGTTCATCAGTGGCACAGACATTCCTTTATGTGTACGATATGCTCGGCCGTGAAATCGCAACACTGGTTAACGAAGAACTTAAGCCCGGAACTTATGAAGTAAACTGGGACGCTTCAAACTACCCAAGCGGTGTGTATTTTTATAGATTATCTGCCGGCAGCTTCACTGAAACTAAAAAAATGGTATTGGTAAGATAATAATATTTTATTATGTTTTAGTATCCGGCATAACAAATATTTCGGCAGTCGTTTTTTAAACATTTAAATTTACTGTTTCCGGCTGCACAAGTCAGATCTCTTCAGAAATACTTTCATATCCCCAAAAAGGAGAAATAAATGAAAATCTTAATTTTGCTTTTCGTGTTCTCAAACATGACTTTTTCTCAATTATTTTATGAAGCAAATTCCGGTGTAACCGTTGGTTTGAATTCCGTGAGTTTCTCATCAGCTTTTCCGGTTGCAACTACATGGATTGCGGGGGATAGCGGTAATGTACTGAAATCAAACAATGGTAATACATGGCAGAATATGCGAAGCGGCCCCATCCCTTCAAGTTTAAACTTAAATAGTGTTTGTTCTTTTGATATCAATAATGTACTGGTAACCGGAAACTCGGTCGATAGTTCATTTGTATTTATGACCTCAAATTCCGGAGTAAATTGGATCAAAGTCCATTCTCAAAATAACGGATACTTTTATTCAATTGGAAGAACTTCATCAACAAACGGAATATTGATAGGAAAACCGGTAAACAGCAGATGGTCAATTTGGAAAACTACCAATAAAGGAGCTTCATGGGATTCAGTGAATCTTTATCTGCCGCAGCTCGGAAATGAAACAGGAATAGATAATGCAATATATTGTAATCCATATGAAGCAGATTTATGGTTTGGAACTAATAATTCAAGGATTTACAGATTGCAGAATTACTCAATATGGTCGGTACAACAAACCAGCCAGCAAAACTCAAATGTGATTGCATTCATGGGTACCTTCGGATGGACGGGCGGTAATTCCTTGTTGCGAACAACTAACTATGGAAGTAACTGGTTTGTGCCCGTTTCAAATCCACCTGGCAGCAGTGATTTCACATCCTTATATTATGGCCCGGTGGGGATTTATGTAACCAGGTCTGACAATAAAATATACAGAAGCACTGATAATGGCAGTTCATGGATTTTGGCTTATACAGCAAACTCTGGTAATTACAAAAATTCATGTTACTATTCTTTAACAGGTGGGGGATTGATTTTTATTCGATCTAATGGAGGAATAACTATTTGTGGTTTTCCTGATGCCCTGAATCAAATTTCAACCATTGTTCCCCGAAATTTTTCACTCTCGCAGAATTACCCTAACCCGTTCAACCCATCAACAAAGATCAGATTTTCAATAAGCGGTTCATCAGTGGCACAGACATTCCTTTATGTGTACGATATGCTCGGCCGTGAAATCGCAACACTGGTTAACGAAGAACTTAAGCCCGGAACTTATGAAGTAAACTGGGACGCTTCAAACTACCCAAGCGGTGTGTATTTTTATAGATTAACAACTGAAACCTTTTATGAAACGAGGAAAATGGTATTAATCAGATAAATCCTGTACATTATACATATTGCTGAATTACCGCTGGCGAATTAGAAATATTTTGGTATAAAATTTGTGCATTAGTAACTTATTGCTGTTGATTTATTAGTATTTTATTGCAGACATTTAGTTCCTAAATTTGTGATATTACGGTTCAGTATCACTTCATCCATTTCAATCCATTTATCGGAGACTCCGGCCTGAAGTAAGTGAATTCAAAGGCTCAACACCGCATTTCATCCCCGAAATTCTTAAGGCAAAATTTTTCTAAAATTAATTATTGATAATTTATGAAAAGAATTGTTTTCAAAATCTCGTACGGTGAAATTACTTTTTTTACAGTATCCCTGGTCTTCTTTCTTTGTTCAGCATTTGCACAGGTTTGCCTGGCTCAGTGGCAGCCTGATATGCGCCTGACGAATTCAACTGGATTTTCCGAAACATCATTCAGCAATGCACGGTGTATTTCGGCAAACGGCAATTATGTACATGCAGTTTGGTTTGATAACCGCGATAACAATAATACCGGAAAATGGGAGATATACTACAAACGTTCCACCGATGCCGGAATTACCTGGGATGCTGATATACGCATGACTTTTGACACTAATTCATGGGCTCCTTCAATAGCTGTCTCAGGTTCTTACGTACACATAGTATGGTGGAAAATGGATAATCCCGGAATATATTACATGCGTTCAACAAATGGCGGGATCAGTTGGGAAACCGCTGTTCGGCTGAATGTTAATTCATGCTGGTCCCCATCTATAGCAGCCTCAGGTTCTTATGTTCATCTTGTATATGAAAATCTCTCATATCCGGCAGGTTCAGAAATAGAATACAGACGTTCTACAGATGACGGTGCTACATGGGGCGCTGTTGTACGATTGACCAATGATACTGTTCATTCCAGTCTTCCTTCAATAGCTGTATCCGGCAGCCAGGTGCATGTAGTTTGGGATGAGCGGGATAGCCGTAATCACATATATCACAGACACTCAGCTGATGGCGGATTAACCTGGGGTGCAATTTCGCAGCTTTCGGAAAATAATGCCTTTTCAATAAGTGCGTCTATAGCAGTGGCCGGTTCGCTTGTTCATACAGTCTGGGAAGACAGGCGCAACGATAACTCTGAGATCTATTACAAACGTTCAACAGATGGCGGCGCCACATGGGGAGTCGATACCCGTCTGACAAATTTCGCTGAAAGTTCCCAATTACCCTCTATTGCTGTTTCTGATAATCTTGTACATGTCGTCTGGTACGACTGGCGGGATGCCAATACTGAAATTTATTATAAACAATCTTACAACGGCGGAACCAATTGGGCACCCGATACCCGCCTGACCGAAAATGCGGATATCTCTTTGTATCCATCCGTTGCTGTATCAGGCCCTCTGGTCCATGTGATCTGGAGAGATGTGCGTGATATTGACGCCGAAATTTACTACAAACGTAATCCTACAGGTAATATAGGTATCCAAAACATATCAACAGAGATCCCTTCTTCATATTCTCTATCTCAAAATTACCCGAATCCGTTCAACCCATTAACTAGCTTCGAATTCCGGGTAGCTGAATCCGGATTTGTAAATTTGACGATTTATGATGCTATTGGAAGGGTTGTTGAAATTCTACAAAATGGTGAATTGCAGCCGGGAATTTACAAAGCTGACTGGGACGCTTCAAACTACCCAAGCGGTGTGTATTTTTATAAATTATCTGCCGGCAGCTTCACTGAAACTAAAAAAATGATCTTAATTAAATAAATTGATCTTATATTTTACAAAGCCTGCTTTAAAATAAGCGGGCTTTTTTATTGTGCCATCTCTTCCATTTTTTTAAGGAGCCATTTTTTGTTGTAAACAGAATTATCCGTTTCAATTTTAGCCCATAAAGACTCAAAATTTCCACTGTTGAAAAAAAGTCTTACACTATCTATCTTTTTTAAATATTTGATAAAGGCCGAATACAGTTTTTTCCTGTCCTTGTTCAGTAACTTATCATTCATGATAAAATGATTGAACGCGTCAATATGAGAAAGCAGCTGTACAGTATAGCCAAGCTCATAAAACAGCATTGCGGTCAGGCATTTACACTTCAGCTTGTGGTAAACATCGTTATACTTAACCAGTGAAAGTGTTTCCAGGGACTCAGTGAAGTTGCCCGTTTCAAAATCATACAGCGCCCTGGCATAATTGTATGAATTTTCCCGTATTTCAGCAGGCAGACGGTTTTTATAACTGTTTATGAAATAGAGACTCCAGTCGTACTCACCCAGTTTTAAAGCGGTTTCTGTCACAGTTGTATAAAACCTGAAATGCAGTATACCGCGGAAAGGAAAAATTTTTTTTTCAAGTCCTTTCCTGTACAATTCAAATACTTCAGTTTCAAGTTCTTTATGGCCCTCAGCTATTTTTCTGTTACAGAAATTTATAAGGTTAATGTATATATTATAAACGTGATCATCCTCAAGTGTATTTTCATTAACTTCCAGCTGTTCTTTTATTTTATAAAAATATGAAACATCTCCTCTGTTTTTAAAAAGCATCAGTTCGTAATAGCTAATAAGTACACAAGGAGTTTTATTTAAAGTCTCTTCAGAAAGAAGATTGAGGAACTTATCAAGCCTGCGGGTATCAAACTCAAAATTGTAAATGTTCTTCAGGTTACAAAGTCTTGTATAATCTCCCGCAATGCAGCTGTAATAGAAAGTTGATAAATAATCAGTCATCTCGCTCAGTTTGGTCTTCTTTACTATTTTTTCAAACACATCGGGCTTTTTCCTGAAGTAATACAGGTATTTTTCATTTTCAAGGTTGTACTTATCAAGGTAATACTCTGAATCTCTGACTTTTTCTGATTCAAGTTTTCTGGAAATTAACTTAATATTCTTTTCAAGGTGACGGTCCAGGTGCCTGTCATTCAGCTCATACAGTAAAAATGTTTTATCTTTGTAATATGAATTTTTATATCGGGTATAAGATAAGAAATTCTCAGCCAGTGCTGATAACCCGAATATAAGAGTTCGCATAAACCCATCATTATATTTAACCTTTGGGAAAAGTTCCTGAAAAACTTTCCTTTTTTCTATTTCGTTCTTATCAAACACAGGGTGCTGTATCCTCAGGTAATTATTAAGCTTTATGATACTTTGGTTCTTATTAAAAAATGGCGAGCCTACATATTCGCTGAACTCTCTAACTTCTTTGTGGGAAAACCCCGATAGGATCTCAATTAATATACTTTTCTTCATGATCCTTACTCCTTAGTAAACAGCATTTAAAGAAAAAATAGCATAACTCAGGAATTGATCTGACTGATCACTAAAACCCTAAAAACTTTTCTAAAAAACATTCATAGTATCCTCTTTAAAAACAAAGGAATTATAGTTTCTGAGAATTTGAATGATTCCCTTTAACTACTGTAAAATAATACACAAAAAGAGCAATTTCGGTACAAAAATCTCTGCAACAAAAAGCAAATAGTTTCATTGTTTAAACATTTCTGCAGAAGCTATTTTTGTTATAAAAAGAAAGCTGAAAATGAGGTCATCCCCCGAAACAACATACAATAAAGTGCGGCATCGAAAAACAAAAAGCATTAGTGCTTCCCCCATAGTTCTAAATGCCGCCGGGGGTGATCTGAAGGGTGAAATTCATCTTATGTGGGAGCCCTGCAAAAATGCAAGATACTACCTGGTTCAAAAAAGTTCATCAATATGCAAACCTGCCCGATGGAAATATGAAGATATAATTTTCTCTTCAAGCTACACTGTTTCAAATCTTAAAAGTCATAAAAACTATATGTTCCGTGTGGCGGCAATGACCGAAACAGGCAAAACTCCATGGAGCCGCCCGGTATTGAAGAAAGCTCCCTGAATTTCATTTTACCTGATTCACGGTAGGACAATTCAGTTCAGGATAAATGATATTTGCAGTGTTACTGAAATACCTCCAATAGATTCAATTGATTTTATTAATGAGGCAGGTTAACCCGTAATAGGCTTACGACCTGCCTTTTTTATTTGTTGTTCTTAATAATTTCATCTGCTTTTTCCAGCAGCCAATGCTTAAACAAAAAACCCTTTGATGAAACTATCTCATTTCTCAGAATTTCACATTCAATTTCTGAATATTGAAAAGCTTTCAGTCTGTTCAGTCTTACCAGAAAATTCACAAAACCCGAACACAGCATTTTATATCTCTGCGAAATGTATCTATTATTCATAATAAAGTGCCTGTAAGTATCAGCAGCAGAGATGAGTTCTTCGTGATAATCCAGCTCATAAAAAAGTTTGAGCTGAAGATTCTTCACGTCAATTTTAAAATGAAACAGTTCATAATCTATACGGTTAAGTTTATCCAGCGAAAGATCAAATTTGCCCTTTTCAAAATGAAGTAAAGAATCAGCCAGGTTCTTCATATTTCCGGCTGAATCATCCGGTAATTTCCATGCATAATCATCAAGGAATTTTTCCAGCCAGTCGTACTTCTTAACCAATATTGACATATGTACAATATTTCTGAAGATCTTTAAAATAAACTCGCCGCCCGGCGAGTATGAATATAACCCTTCTGCCAGCATCCTGTTATAAACATTAAATAGGTCATCGGCAATTCTATCCTCACCGTTTTCTATTTTCAAAGTGCATATTGCCTCAAATATGGTGTAAAAATTAAGTTTTTCCAAATATGTGAACATTCCAAGATCGCCGTTCATTACTTCTCTGAACTTAACATAGTAGTTCTCATTTTCCGGTTTAACTAAGGCCATTGCCTCGTAATACTCGGCAGCAAGAACCGGGTAGTATTCAGAATTACTTTCAGATAGAAAATTAATGTACTTTTCCAGATCGAGGCCCTTAACCATTTGATAGAAATTGCTGTTGGTATAATCTGTATTGAAATTCTTTTCGTTTATAAAAAGGCTTATCAAACTTTTGCATGTAACTGCTGCTGCATGATAAGAGAACATATCAGTTCTTGCGATTATTGATTCTGAAGCAAGATGATCATTGCCTGTATATGAGTACAGAGAATTCTTTTGCCGTTCAATAAGGTATCTTTTCCAGAAATAGAATTCATAATCTCCCCTTTCAGCATTAAGTCTTTTTTCAGATTCTTCAAGTTTTTTCATTGACCTGCCGTAAAATCCGCGCTCTGAATACTGAACTGAAAGTGAAAGATCAAAATAAAACGGGTCATTCTTAAGACCCTTATAAGCCATATACTGCTCAGCAAGTTTTAGAGTATAGGAACTCAGCCTTCTTATTTCTGCAATGTCAAATTTGCTGTCAGGGAAAAGATCTGAAAAGACCTTCTCAGCGCTGAAACGGCTCCCCGAAAACCCCGGATAGAATTTCTTAAGAACACTCCAGAACCTGGCTGTATCTTTCCTGCCGTTGAAATAAGGTGAATTCATTAGCCTGGAAAACTCCCTGATCTCATGAGCATTAAATGAAGAAATAACCTTTACCAGTAATGATGTTTTCATAAAAATTTGCGATTTCACAAGCTTTATTATCAACCAAAATACAGCGATTTCTATGATATTTCAACCCCATTAATGAAAAAATTTGCGATAATTTATCGAAAATTTCTTTGTCACATAGTGAGTTTTACTGTAACTTTGCTCTAAACAAAAGGGGACAGTCAATTATGAAAGAGCAGCGTCTTTCTTCCGGTAAATTCACAAGCAGAACTGATATTGCCTCGCCCTGGGGCAGGATAAAATACAACCATCCAAGGGTGGACTGTCCCGTATTACTTACCTGCTTAGGGCAGGCAATTTAATAATTATAATTAAAGGAAGAATTACAATGAAAAAACTACTTTTCTCTGTCACATTACTTTGCTGTATTTCCATATCAGCGCTGTCTCAATGGTTTCTGCAAAGCAGCGGCACTCCATACAACTTATCCGCGGTTTTTTTTGTGAACGAAAACACAGGGTGGGCTGCCGGCGATCTTGGTACAATAAGGTACACAACTAACGGCGGAACCAACTGGATACCGCAAGCAGGACCAAGCGCTTTATACAGTATATATTTTATTAATCCTTTAACCGGCTGGGCTGCCGGTCCGGGGGGAATAATCACATCAACAACTAACAGCGGCACAAACTGGGTTTCGCAATCCAGCGGAGTATCAACAACTCTGCGCTCGATACTGTTCATTAGCGCTTCAACGGGATTTGCAGCCGGGGATGGAGGCGTTATAAGGAAAAGCACAAACGGAGGACTTTCCTGGGTTCCGCAAACCGGTAATACCTCAAGCACTTTGTTCTGCATTCATTTCCAGGGAGCAAATACAGGATGGATTGCCGGTGCAGACGGCACCGTACTTAAAACACTGAATTCAGGAATTAACTGGGGTGCTCAGGTTACAAATACTGCTTCACATTTTTACAGCATAAACTTCAGTAATGAAAGTTTCGGATGGGCCGTTGGCTACCAGGGTCTAATAAAATATACATCTAACGGAGGCTTAAACTGGTTAACACAAACCAGCCCGGTAAGTTCATGGCTGAATTCCGTTCAGTTCATAAATTCATTGACCGGTTACGCAGCGGGAACAACAGGCGCAATACTCCGCACAACAAATTCCGGTATGAACTGGGTTCAGCAAACAAGCGGAGTTGGAGACAATATGTATGGGCTCCACTTCCCTTCTGCTTTAACCGGCTACTCTGTAGGCACAACAGGCAGAATTATTAAAACCACTAACGGCGGCTTAACTTTCATTTCCCCGGTTAATAACCAGCTTCCACGGGAATTCAGTTTAAAACAAAACTATCCAAACCCGTTTAACCCGGTGACTAATATTGAATTTTCTGTCCCCTACTCAGAAGAGATCAGACTTATAATTTTTGATGCTGCCGGTCTGGAAATTGAAACTTTGGTAAATGAAAACCTGCGCCCGGGAAATTACAGCATTAAGTGGAATGCAGCGCATCTTGCCAGCGGTGTATATTTCTATTCTCTGTATCTTTCGGGAAATATCTCACATACCAGAAAAATGATTCTAATAAAATAAAAAAATGAAAAGAACACTATTTATTCTAATTATCTTATCTGCCGGAATTTTTGCTCAATACAAAGTTGAATGGACATCTGAGTATACTTCCCCGGGAAACATAAGTATTGATAAATCACAATTTATAGCAGTTGATAAGAACGGAAACGTGTTAGTAACCGGTGTAACTAACAGCAGCGGTATTAATGATGATCTGGCAACTATCAAATATGATAATCGCGGAAAGCAGCTGTGGGCGGCAGTCTATAACGGCACCGGAAATTATCACGACAGGCCCGGCGGTATGGTTATTGATAGCTACGGGAATGTTTACATTACAGGCGGAAGCACAGGTGATGGAGGAACAGCAACCGATTACTTCACAGTAAAATACGATCACCTTGGAAATGAAATGTGGGTTTCCCGCTTCACAAGCAGCGGCGGTATTCATGATCAGGCAAATTCTATTGCCATTGATGGTCTTGGTAACATATACGTTACGGGAGGCGCGGGGCATATTGTTACTGATAATTCGGGTATGGACTGGTACACTATAAAATACGATAATGATGGCAGACAAATCTGGGCTGTCGGTTATGATGATAACATTTCAACCGATGAAGCTGACGCACTGACTGTTGACGATTACGGGAATGTTTATGTCACCGGCAGGTGCGGTGCACCTGCTTATCATATTGCTGTAATAAAATATGATTCCACAGGAGAAAAGAAGTGGATCGCTAAATATGACGGGAACGCAGTTTCCGATGACAAGCCGGTTAGCATAAAAGTTGATAAACAGGGGCTGGTACACATTACAGGGTACAGCTCAGAGTTGAACAGAGACTTCGTAACTATAATTTATGATAATAAAGGAAATGAAGTTTGGAAAAAGAACTTCAACGGACCCGCGAACATGAACGATGAAGCTGAAAGTATGCTGATTGATGAAAACGGGAACGCCTATATCCTGGGGTACTCGACAGTTAAGAAAAACCACCGGAACAGGTGTTTGCTTAAATACGATATCTCCGGTAATGAAAAATGGAATGTTTTATCTGACCAGTCAGTAAAACTAACAGACCAGGGAATTGCCGGACTTAAAATGGCATTCGATATAGAAGGAAATATTCTTGTAACAGGCTCAAGGAAAGTTATATATAATAAATATCCCACTCTAATGGTTATCGATTGCTACAGCAAAGATGGAATATTGCTATGGGAGGCTTATCATAGCAAAGAAAACTCAATACCTGTTGCGGCAGGTATCGCATCAGACCTGAACGGCAATGTATATTTAACCGGTTATATAATAAACTCAAATAACTCGTATGATTTCTGCACGGTAAAATTTGCAAAATAGATAATCTCTGTACAAACCTCTTTGGCAGGTTGACCCCTGAAAAGGGTTAAAAACCTGCCTTTTTTATTTATTGTTATTACTTTACTATAGCTTTATAATTACCGCAAATATGGATCTATTTGAAGCAATTGTAAACCGTAAAACCGCAAATTCAAAATTTGCTGAAAGGAAAGTTACTGATGAGCATATTGAACTGCTCATCAAAATGTCATCACACTGCCCAAGCCATTTTAACAGCCAGCCATGGCGCTTTATTGCCATTACTAATGAAACCATAATAGGTAAAATAGCAAAAATTGCGGGTGACTCAATGGTTCAGCTTATGGATGACGGCAGGTTCTGGAAACAGTACAGAAAGTACTTCCGCTTCAGCGAAGAAGAAATGGAAAAAACAAAAGACGGCATACATATAGACCACCTGCCTGCAGTTCTGAAACCCTTTGTAAGAACAATTTTTTCCGAAACCGGCGGTAAGGTAATGGCAAAATTCAAAGTGCCGCGGATCCTTGGTAACGACGAAGAGAAGCTCGTGGCATCCTCTCCCCTCCTGTTTGCAATATGTTTAACAAAGGATGAATATAAAAAAGAAGAACTCTCCGGCTTCTATTCTGTCATTTCGATGGGCGCTGTCATTCAAACCTTATGGCTTGTAACAACGGCAATAGGAATGGGTATGCAGTTCATTTCTACCCCCGGAGAAATTCCCGAAAACTGGAACAGTATCTCCGGGATGCTGAGTATACCTGATGATTATGAAATGTGCGCAATTTTCAGAATGGGATACGTTGATCCGGCAATTAAACGTCCCACTATTGATTGGCGCTCTTCACAAAGAAAACCTATTAATGAACTTGCATTCAAAGATATGTGGGGGAAACCGCTGAAATGAATAACGATATCACAAGTATACTTACAGTAACCGGCCTGGTTATGTATATAATAAATTATATGACAGGCTGGCTTATCTATTTTAAAATCATCAGAATATCAAAAATATTACATTCAATAATGTATGCGTTACTGTTAATAGTGCTCCTTGCGCTGCTAATAGATCTTAATTTCCTTTCCAATAAATTTCTGTTATATTCGGTATCATTTTTGCTTATACTGGTTCTGCCTGCCGGTACAAAAGGCGGGCTGTACCACATTGCTGTTTCCACTTCAGGCATACTGTTGTTTTCATTCACAATGCTGAATTATCAGTTTTTTAAGCTGATAAACTAAACGTTAAACTTTCCCCGGAACTTAATGTCTAATTTTCATATAACTTTTAAATTCTAAAGGAGAAATTAAAAAATGTTAAGATTTTCATCGCTGTTTGCAGTATTTTTGATGTTCCTGTTCGCTTCACCCGCTATTTTGGCACAAAACCCCGGTAAGGTTAAAGCTACCATAAGTGATATGCCCGACCAGATGACCGCAGGACAAAGCGCCAAAGTAACCGTAACAATCACCAATACAGGCAAGAATATCTGGACCAACGAGAACGTTTATGCCCACGAATTGAGCGTTTTTGAAATAAAGAAAGAATGGTCCGGTGAGTGGAAACTCGAACCGGGTCAAAGCAAAGAACTTCAATATACTGTCACAGCACCGGATAGATCCGGTAACTTTAGGATGAGGATTGTTATTTATGACGGAAACAAGAAAATTGGATATCGCAGCAAAAAAGTTGAAGTTGTGAGCCTAACCGGCAAATAAACAATGATTTTTGTTACACAGGCAGGTCAAATTGCAATTTTTGACCTGCCTTTTTTATTAAATTGAATTACAAAATTAAATACCCTAACTTTGCTTAATTTCCTATTAAAACCGAAAAATGATTAAAATTACTTATCACGGGCATTCTGCCTTTGAAATTATTGCAGGCGATCATTCAATTCTAATAGACCCGTTTTTTACCAATAATAAGAACGCAAAGGTAAAACCGGCAGATATTAAAGCTGATTTCATAATACTCTCGCACGCTCATGGAGATCACATAGGTGATACTTTTGAGATCGCGAAAAAAAACGAAGCCACTATAATTGCGGTCCATGAACTTTCTGAGTATATGATCTCAAAAGGGTTTAAATCTCACGGCATGGGCATTGGCGGCCAAAAGGAATTCCCTTTCGGCAGGGTAAAGTTTACAATTGCTCATCACAGTTCGTCACTTGAATCAGAGAAATTATATATGGGTGAACCCGCCGGAATTATTCTCTGTATAGGCGATAAAACCATATATCATGCCGGAGATACCGGACTTTTCCTTGATATGAAACTCATCGGGGAAATGTTCAATATTGATCTGGCTTTGCTGCCTATAGGCGATAACTATACTATGGGAATTGATGACGCTGTAAAAGCGGTTGAGTTCCTGAACTGTAAAACAGTTTCACCCATTCACTACGGTACATTTGATGTGATTAATACAAACCCTGAAGAATTCAAACGCAAGGTTGAATCCATCGGGAAAAAATGCGTGATAATGCCGTATGGTGAAGCACTAACAATCTAGAATTTTCTAAAACGGACAGGGTGATAAATCTCCCTGCAAACAAATAAATTTGTCAAAGATAATTTCAATAGCTAATCAAAAAGGCGGCGTAGGCAAAACTACAACCGCGGTAAACCTGTGTGCCGCTTTAGCGGCATGCGGATGCAAAGTACTGCTGGTGGATATTGACCCGCAGTCAAACGCAACTTCAGGTCTTGGATTCCCTACTAATTCGATGGAAGGTTCCGTATACGAACTCCTGACGGGTGTTACCGCTCCAAAAGCATGTATAACCGAAACCGAAGTACCGAATCTGTTTATGATAAGGTCCAATATCAATCTTGTTGGAATTGAAATTGAAATTGTCTCAATGCCAGAGCGTGAGTTTATCCTGAAAAAAAGGCTTGATGAAATTAAGGAATATTTTGATTTTATTTTTATCGATTGCCCCCCATCGCTCAGTCTTATCACGCTGAATTCACTTGTCGCTTCTGATTCTGTGTTAATACCCGTGCAAAGCGAGTATTATGCACTCGAAGGACTGACGATGCTTCTGAACACAATCAAGATGATAAAATCACGGCTGAACCCGCATATTGAAATTGAGGGCTACCTGCTCACAATGTTCGATGCAAGGTTAAGGCTTTCTAACCAGGTGGCAACAGAACTTGAAAAGTATTTTCAGGATAAACTTTACCCTGTAAAAGTAATGCGTAATGTTAAAATAAGCGAATCACCTTCATTCGGAAAGCCCGTAGTAGTTTATGACCCGCTTTCTGTTGGCGCAAAGAACTACACAGAACTTGCAAACGAGTTCCTCCGACGGAACGGCAAAGAACATTTGCAGAAATTTGATAATATCCTTACCTACGATGCTCCGAAATTTGAAGTTGTAAATAAAGATATTCCCCCTGAAAAAGGATCAAATAATATCAACCAGACAGGCAGGCAATAATGTCAAAAGATAAACCAAAAGGCGGACTTGGTAAAGGACTTGATGTACTCTTCGGCGGCTCTGAAGCCTCAGAACATAACAACAATATACCCGAATTCCACAAAAACATAACCGAGCTTAATCCAAAAAGCGATGAGCAGATCCTGTTCATTGAGCTTGATATGATAAAGGCTAATCCTTACCAGCCCAGGAAAGAATTTGACGCCGGCGAACTGAATGATCTGGCCGAATCTATAAAACAAAAGGGTATTATTCAGGCTATAACCGTAAGGAAAATTGATGACGGCAGCTATGAATTGATCTCGGGTGAAAGAAGACTTCGCGCATCTAAACTTGCGGGAATTGATAAGATACCCGCATTTGTGCTTGATGTTAGCTCAAAAGAAGACCTGCTGGAAATTGCGCTGATAGAGAACATCCAGCGCGCCAACCTGAACTCCCTTGAAGTAGCCGAAGGCTACAAAAGGCTTATTGATGAGTGCAGCCTGAAACAGGAAGAAATTGCCGCAAAGGTCGGTAAATCCAGAAGCGCTGTTGCAAATACACTAAGGCTGTTAACTCTGCCCGAAGAAATTAAGCTAAGTATTAAAAAAGGAGAAATCTCCGAAGGACATGCGCGTTCAATTCTTGCGATGGATAGCGATGTCGATAAACTTCTGCTGTGGAAGCGCATAACATCAGAAAGCTTAAGCGTGAGAAAGGCCGAAGAGCTTACCAAAAAGAAAAAGAACAAACAGGAAAAGCGCGAAAAGAAGATCTACGAAATTACCGATCAGAACAAAGCGGCTATAAAATTCCTTGAAGAAAAGTTTATGGAGCATTTTGGTACCCGGGTAAGGCTAAGCCCGTCATCACCAACTACCGGCAGCATTGTAATTGAGTATTACACCGCTGAAGATCTCGAACGCATTATCGATCTTTGTAAAAAATAATATTACTCCAACGTATGAAATTTAAGATAATTATACTTCTGCTGTTCATATTTATTCAGGGAAGTTTCTTCGCAGAGGTGAATTATTATTTCTACAATAACCAGCCCGTCTACCTCGAAACACGCTCAGATAAAATTGCGGTGGTTACAGAAAACAATTCCTATTCCGTACAGAATATATCCTCACAGATAAAGAACAGGTTAAGCTATAACGATACCGTAAAGATTGCTGATAATAATGTTATAATCATCACCCTGTCTTCAGGCAAAATGTTTTCAGGGGTTAATTCCGTTATGCAGCAGCTGCAGGGCATTGCGGGAATTAAATTCATAACAAAGACATATTACGGAACCGCGCGCAAGGTTTACCAGGTGCCGACAGATGAATTCATCGTCAGGATAAAAGATGAACGATACATTACAAACCTGAACATACTTAATGCACAGAACAAATGCTTCATCGTTGGCAATGTCGGTGATAATCGGGGTTTTCTTATCAAATCATTGCCGGGTGAAACAAAGAATGCCCTTGAGCTTTCTGATATTTACTATAATACTTCAATTTTTCAGTACGCAGAACCTAACTTCCTATTTCCCGAATTCTGCCTGCTTAATTACTCTCCCAATGATACTTATTATTCATCACAATGGGCGCTGAATAATACTTCACAAAGTGTTCCCACCGGAGGAAATACTTCCGCAGGCGACGGTTCGACTGCAACCGGAATAACAGGCGCAGATATGCGCGTTAGCCAGGCATGGGATTATACTCTCGGCTCATCATCAATTGAAGTCGGAGTCCTTGATACCGGAATTGATTCAACTCACCCTGATTTTCAGTCAGCCGGCCACCTGCTTGCCGGATATGATGGTTATTATAATACAAATACCGTTCCACGTGACTCAGGCAACCACGGTACTTGCACAGCGGGCCTCATTGGTGCAATAACAAATAACTCGTTAGGTATTGCAGGTATTGCACCCAACTGCAAATTAATGTCATTAAGAATATTCAACTCAGCGGGAAGTGCTACTAATCTTGGTATTGGCAGGGCTTTTGATACAGCCAGGGTACGCGGGATTGATGTATTAAGCAATAGCTGGGGCGGAGGTTCAGCGAATACCACGGTAACAAATGCGATAAACAGCGCAGCCACAAGCGGCCGCGGCGGATTGGGCTGCATTATTCTATTCTCTTCAGGCAATGAAGGCAGAAATCCGCCTGAGTACCCTTCTTATCTTGCAAATGTAATTTGTGTTGGGGCATCAACCACCCATGACCAGAAAAAAGCGGCCGGTTCAGGCAACCAATTCTGGTGGGGCGGCAATTACGGCGAAAGCGTGGCAACCGGCGATATTGAGTGTGTTGCGCCTACTGTATGTTATTCTACTGATGTACAGGGTACAGGTGGCTATAACACAACTGCAGGAACAACCGGTGATTACTATTCAACATTTAACGGAACTTCATGCTCCTGTCCAAATGCAGCAGGTGTAGCCGCGCTCGTACTTTCAGTCAACACTTCCCAAACAAGGCTGCAGGTTACACAAAACCTGCTTTACGGATGCGATAAGATCGATAACGTGCCGTACTCTTCAACAAAAACATACGGAAAGTGGAATGATTATTTTGGGTATGGCAGGATAAATGCATACAATTCAGTTAGACTGGCCGCCGGAGTTGATATTACTCCCCCTTCAATTAATCACAGGAATGCGGCAAGCCATAACAGTACTTACCAGACAATTCTGACGGCAAATATTACTGATCATGACGGCGCAGCTGTTCCTAATTCAGGAAGCCAGATGCCAATGGTTATTTACCGCTCCAATAAAAATAATGCCGGGTGGAGCGCATTCGATTCTGCTTACGCTGTATCTTACACAGGCAATGATTTTTACTTTAACATTCCGTGTTTCGGGTGGGAAACTGAAGTACAGTATTACTTAAAGGCCACGGATTTTTCAGGTAACATAGCGTACTTCCCCAAAGGCGCGCCTAATACTTTCTGGCTCTGTTATTACGCTGTTGGCAGTTTAACCGAATCTACCGGCAAGGTCTCCGCATGGAGCCCTCCTGACGGAGGCGCGGGTATATCTGCAGGCGTCACATTTTCAAGCTTCAAAATACTTAACACCAAAGTAAGGATATATTTAAGGCATACCTGGGTAAGTGATAATATTCTGTATTTGTGGTCACCAATAACAGATAACAATAACAACAGGAAATGCCTCTTCTCTGAAAACGGCTCTTCGCTTGATAATATCACCGGAGCATATGTTTCAGATTCAGCTTCGCAATACTGGTACCAGGGCACACCGCCTTATACCAGCGGAACGTATTACCCTGAAATTACTCTTCGCGGGCTGAACGGTACACAGGCAAGCGGTAACTGGAGATTCGTGAATTATGATGTTGCTTCAGGTGATGCCCCAATATATGATAGCTTAA
This sequence comes from uncultured Ignavibacteria bacterium, assembly GCA_937873695.1. Lineage (GTDB taxonomy): Bacteria > Bacteroidota > Ignavibacteria > Tepidaquicellales > OLB5 > OLB5. The sequence continues at coordinate 15,116 of CALMYL010000017.1, read as the reverse complement.
GGATCACTTTTGTGAGAACTACTGGCACCCTCAGTGCCGCTGCTCGTGTTAACAGCAGCGCGGATACTACAATAGATTTCGGCGTGATACCGCAAAGCTCGTTTGTTGACAGAAATTTCTATTTAAAGAATTCCGGGACAGCTAACCTAACCGTAAGCGCGGCAAATTTCACCGGGTCATTTTCGGCTAACTTCACTCTGCTCACATCACTGCCCGGCGCAATTGCGCCGAATGACAGCGCGTTATTTACCGTAAGGGCTACCAACGCTTTTGGGTTAATGAAGAATGGCAATAATCCCCCGCAGTTTGATGCGACAAATGGCTTTATGGTGTTATCAACCAACGATCCTTCAAAGTCTAACCTGAGCGTATCACTCATAACCGATTATGCCCTGCCGGTTACTCTGGCTTCGTTTGACGCTTTTGCGCAAAAGAAGGATGTTAAACTTTTGTGGAGCACATCTGAGGAGATAAACAATGCCGGATTTGAAGTTCAGAGGCAGGCAGTTGATAAGACAGGTAATGTATCAGAGTGGATCAATGCAGGCTTTGTAAATGGCGCAGGTAATTCCAATGAAACTACCAATTATTCTTTCCTTGATGTAAAACCCGGCAACGGTAAGTTTAATTACAGGTTAAAACAGATTGATCTCAACGGGAATTTTGAGCATTTCAACGCACCAAATGCTGTTGATATTGGCAGACCCCAAAACTATGATCTTTCGCAGAACTATCCAAATCCCTCAAACCCTGTTTCAAGAATAGATTACCAGCTGCCCGAAGACGCGAATGTGAATATATCGGTGTATGACTTAACCGGCAGACTTGTTAAGACGCTGGTTAACTCAAATATGGATGCGGGCTATTACACCGCAATATTTGACGGCACGAATATTGCCAGCGGTATATACATATACCGCATAAATGTAACCGGCAGCGGTATAAGCTTCACATCAGTAAAGAAATTGGTCCTGGTAAAGTAATTTTCTATTTTTCCGCAGGGCATCTGGTTTTAATTTAATATTGATTACAAAATGACTAAAAGCTGAAAATTCTCTGAATTTTCAGCTTTTTTGATGTCCAACAATCCCTTCCGCTGTTAATTTATGGCAAAATTCGTTTTTTCCGTTGGGTAATTGAAAGCTAAATTGCATCATTGAAACTAAATGAACAATTAACTAACTCAATTAAAACAAAGGAAACAAAATGAAAAAGCTTTTATTTTTAACAGCATTATTATTTATCTCTATCACATCTTATTCACAGACCTACCAGAAATCATTTGCATCACTTGGCGGTGTTATATCAATTCCGGTTGGTGATATTTCAGACGCATGGGGCATCGGTTTTAATATTCACGGTAACGCGGGATATGTATTCCACGAAAATATTGCCGCAAGAGTTGATCTGCAGTACAACACTTTCCCCTATAAGGAAACAGGTGATTATACAGGTTACAGCCTTAAATCAACTTCAATTATGGGTGATATAATGCTCGGCAAGTTTGATAAGGATGCTGACATAAAGCCATACGGCTTAGTTGGTATGGGTCTTTATTTAAACAGCGTAAGCGATATGAAATACCAGGGTGTAACATATTACCGCGGAACGAGCGAAACCAATTTCGGCATGAAATTCGGCGGCGGAGTTGCATTCAAAGTATCACCAAAACTTTCACTCTTCGGTGAAACAAGCTTCAACATCATCTTCGGTGAAGGAACAGCAAACTATCTGCCGATAAAAGCGGGTGCGACAATAAACTTTTAATGTATAAATATGTTGTTGGTGAACTTAACTCAAAAACGAGTCAGGGAAACAAGTCAAGCAACACCAACAACTTGGAAAATAAAAAATAGAAAAATGAATAACCAATTAACTGAAGTATTTAAAGAATCATACAAAGAAGCAAAAACAGGTTTTCCGTATATCAACAACGCAGATGTAACTTTTGTTGAAGTAAAAAATATTATGCCTTACGGTCAGCAGCTGGCAGTGTTCAACGGATTTGAAAACAATGCAAATGTATCGTTCTTTCTTTGTGATTTTTCCCCGGGAATCGGACCCAAAAAGCACCGCCATCCATATGAAGAAACTTTTATAGTGCTTGAAGGCGAAATGGAAGCAATTGTGGAAGGCAAAACTTACACTGTAAAAGAAGGCAATATAATGGTTGTACCGGCAGGTAAATGGCATGAGTTCAGTAATAAGTCAGATAAAAAAGTAAAGACCGTGAACATTCACCCGGTAGCAGTGATGGATACTGAATGGTACGGCGAGCAGTCAGAATAAAAGTAACTAACCCCGGTTCACACATTTCAACATAACCTCCACTAAAAAAGAATACAGCATCAATCGTTCTCTTCATTTATTACCCCAAAACAAAAGGGGGCCACCGGCTCCCTTTATCTTTTCAAAAGAGAACCATCCGAAAGCGGGGATCTAAACGATTTATTTAAATGAATGATACTCTTCTATACGAAAGGAAGTTGCGACTGGCAATGATTGCACCTAATATTTAGTTCTTCTAAAACGGCCTATTAAAATTTGCGTTAAAAAATTATCGAGCAGTAACATCGGCAAGAAAATCTGTTTGAGTTCCGATGAAATCGGAACGAGTTATTTTCTTGCTATCAGCGAGATAATTTTAGCAAATTTTAATCAGCCTTGACTTTTTTGGTTCTTGGCGCCTGTCCCGCACTTGATGCGGGATGTCAAGACAAAAAGAACAAAAGCTTTTTGTAATTTAATTCCATTATTAGTACCTTATTAGCTATGAGCTTTTTCAAAAACAATTCACAAAAGAATTGTCATTTTGTTTTATTTCTCAACACTTCAATCTTCTGAAGTGCCGTGTTTATTTTCAACTCAAGCTCTTCATCACCAAAAAATATGCGATTTTCTTTTCTCAATTTAGGATCTGAATTATAATACTCTAGTACATGAGCAAGATCTATCAGAACATCTTCAATTTCATCACTAACATCTATATCATCTCTTAAAAATATAATGTCATCAAATTTCCAAACCAGATGTTCCCTGATCTCGCCGGGTTTTTCATTCAGAATTTCATGAAGCTTCTCTTTTATTTCGTTAAATGATATTGACATTTTGTTAACCCTAATTCCGAATTCGTAAACCTTTAACCTGCCTCCGCCTTACATCCTCTCCGGTGCGGAAATCCCGATAATATCAAACCCGTTTTTCAGCACTATACGTGCGGCTTCGCAGAGCTTTAATCTTGCGTAAGATAGCTCCTTCGCATCGGCATCAATTACACGGTTGTTATGGTAGAACCTGTGATAATTTTCTGCTACTTCATTCAGGTAAGTAATTATCTTATGCGGCTCAAATGTCGCAGCAGCCGATGCAACAGTTTCAGGAAATACGGTAAGTATCTTCATCAAGCTTATGGCTTCAGGTGAGCTAAGCAGACTGTAATTAATGCTTCCCGCATTGGTGTATTCCGGGAAAACCTCCGCGGCATTGCGGAGTATACTGCATATCCTGGCATGCGCGTACTGCAGGTAAAACACCGGATTCTTATCTGACTGCTCGCGCGCAAGCGCTATATCAAATTCCAAATGCGTATTAGCGCTTCGCATAACAAAAAAGAACTGTGTAACATCAACGCCAATATCTTCGATCAGGTCATTGAGTGTATATACATTATCAGCGCGCTTGCTCATTTTTACGGGCTTGCCATCCTGCACAAAGGTCACCATCTGGTGAATTATCACCTTAATTTTTGATGTATCGTAACCAAGCCCTTCCATTCCCGCCAAAACTTCTTTGTAAGTATCACCATGGTCAGCCCCAAAGATATCAATTATCAGGTCATACCCGCGTTTTACTTTATCAATATGGTAAGCCATATCTGGCAGCCTGTAAGTAGGCTCACCGGTTGCTTTGACAATTACTTTATCGGCAGCATCCTTTTTATTCTTAAGCAGCTCGCTTGTCTTAAGCCATACTGCGCCGTCTTTTTCGTATGAAAGTCCCCGTTTTTTGAATTCTTCAAGTGTCTCTGTTATTTTGCCTGATTCATACAATGAGCTTTCATTAAAAAATATATCATGTGTGATGCCAAAATTATGCAGTGTCTGCCTTATCGATTTAAAGCACCAATTCTCACCAGCTTCACGGAATATTTTATCATCGGCGTCAATTAGCGTGTCGCCATGCTCCTTTTCAAGTATGGCGGCAATTTCTTTTACATAATCACCTGCGTAGCCGTCTTCGGGGAATTCATATTCCGGTTCAAATATCTGGCGGTAGCGTGCGTACACAGATTTAGCAAGGTTATCCATCTGCTTACCTGCATTATTATAGTAGTACTCACGGGTGACTTTGTAGCCTGTCCACTCCAGCAGGTTTGCAATGGCTTTGCCAAGCGCAGTCTGCCTGCCGTGACCCGTATGCAGCTCACCCGTCGGGTTCGCGCTCACCCATTCAAGATTCGCACTCTTGCCGGCATTTTCGTTCAGTCTGCCAAAGTTACCCTTTAGTTCATTTATTTCAGCAAGCTTTGTTGCATAATATTTATCGGAAATAAAAAGATTAATAAAACCGGGTCCCGCAACTGCTGCTTTGGTAATGTATTCATCCGGCAGTGCAAGCTGCTCAATTATAGCCTCGGCAAAATCCTTCGGATTTCGCCCGAGCTTCTTGGCGTACATCATGGCCGCATTACATGAAATATCACCATGCGCCGTGTCCTTCGGTCTTTCCAGAATTACTGATGGCTCCGCAACACCTAGTGAGCCCAGCGCATTTTTTATTTTATCAGTTACGTATTGTTTTATATCCAACTGAGTGTCCTTAAATTATGATTCTGAATTCAATTCTTAACTTAAATCAAGAAGGGTTCAATACTGAACCCTTACAATTATTCTGTTAACTAAAATTCAATCGCACTTCTCAAAAAAATCACACGGCAACTTCTTCGCTTTGCCCAATAACTGCGCCGTGGCTGCCAATGACTTCATAGCTCATACCTGCCAGAGCGGGAATTTTAGCTGCCATATCATCAAAGACTTCTTCGGTGTTATCATAGCCAAACTCAGTGCCAAGCACCTTAGCCATCTGTGAAATTACCTTCCATGCCGGTCGCGCATTAAAGCGGGTTCCTTTTGTCCACCTGTCATTGTGAGAGCCGAACTTATCAAGCCTGCTTACGGCAAAATCACCGGGAAGTCTTTCCTGCTCAAGTGTTGCAGCAGCCGGCTTTATGCGCTGCAGCCTGTTTTGGAAATTTACAAATGTACCGTTAATTTCAGCATATGTTGCCGAAGGAAGAACAACTGTAGCTTTGTGGCTTTGCTCATAAAAATTACTTATATGCAGTACGGCTATTTCTATCGATTTTGCTATTTCTTCTGTTCTTTCAAGCCTGCCAAGACTATCATTGAGAATGTAAACCATTTTGAACTGTTTGTTCAGGATCTTATCAATGAATTTTCCGTTAATCGGTTCGATGCCCAGCAGTTTGAGTCCGTTTGCATTAGGAGTCTTATCTGCCCTTAAGAGCAGTTTGTCATCTTCGCCTTCAATATGTGGAATATAAACAATATTATCAGTGCCTACAATTTCTTTTGCGAAGCGCTGAAGCACAAAATTATCCTCAAGCGTTGAGTATGCTGAGGCGATAAAAGCGATTTCATCGGCTTTGTAATTCTTAACCTCTGAAATTACCCTGGCAATTGCATCATCCCAGTCGCAATCCTTTAATCCGCCTGCATCCTGCGATACATCTTCTTCACGCATCATTGGTGAGTTCACTCTTGTGGTCTCATCATTAACAAATTTGTATGTATTCAGCCTGCCATAATCGCACATCCAGTACTGGTTCACATCCATATTTTCGCGGGGCGTCAATCTTTTTATTATATTATCTCTTACCCAGATTTCCATATTGCAGCCTCTAGAGCATCCCGTGCAGATGCTATCGGTATGGCTCATATCCCATACCCTTGCGCGGAAGCGGAAATCGCGGGAAGTTAATGCGCCTACCGGGCAAAGTTCAATTACATTCATTGAGTACGGATTATCAAGCTGTTTGCCGGGGAAGGTTTCTATGGTAACCTTTTCTCCGCGGTTTACAAACGTTAGCTGCGGGTCGCCTACAACTTCTTCGCAATACCTTATGCACCTTGAGCAGCTTATGCAGCGCTCCTGGTCAAACATAACATGCGGACCCAGTTCTACACGTTTATCTTTGTGATTCTTTTCTTCATCAAACCTTGATTTACCAATGCTGTACTTGTAAGCGTAGTCCTGAAGTTTGCACTCACCTGCTTCATCGCAAATTGGGCAATCAAGCGGATGGTTGATCAAAAGGAATTCCATAACAGCGTTGCGCATTCCAACAGCTTTGGGTGAATCAGAATGAACAACCATTCCTTCCATTACCTGTGTTGCGCAGGCTATCATTCCTTTAGGCGCTTTTTCAACTTCAACCAAACATACGCGGCAGTTGCCCGCAACACTTAATGATGGGTGCCAGCAAAAATGCGGTATTTCAATTCCTGCTGCTTTGGCAGCTTCTATTATAGTTTGTCCGGGTGTAAAATCCAGTTCTTTTCCGTCAAGAAAAAATTTAGGCATAATGTGAAATTTTTTGTAATAATTCAGTAAATTTACCAGTTTTAAAGGGTTTTATCAATATAAATTTTAATTCCTTTATCGGCTCATTTTACCTGAAATTTTGCCTCCTGACACTCATTTTGAACATTTCTAATTGTTAATAGAATTAATATCTTTGTTTCTTTATTTCTAAATTATCCCCCAAAAACTGATTGAAACCACTTAGAAAACTGTATGACTGGGTTCTGCACTGGGCCGAAACACCTTACGGATTAGCCGCGCTGTTCATCTTATCGTTTATAGAATCATCATTTTTCCCAATACCGCCTGATGCGTTGTTAATTGCGTTATGTTTGGGCAGCAGAAAGCTATCATTTAAATTCGCCATGTACTGCACTATTGCTTCGATCCTGGGTGCATTGGGAGGATACGCCATAGGACATTACCTATGGTACAATTCAGCGGGCCAGTTTACCTGGATAGCTAACTTCTTCTTCGATCATATTCCCGGATTTACTCATCATGCGTTTGCTGAAATTGAAACCCAGTATAAAAAATGGGATTTCTGGATCATCTTTACGGCGGGATTCACTCCGATACCTTATAAATTATTTACCATCACTTCGGGAATATTCAACATCAATATACCAATGTTCATAATTGCATCCGTTGTAAGCCGCGGCGCAAGATTCTTTTTAGTAGCTTTTCTGATTTGGAAATTTGGCGAAAAGATCAGGAATTTCATTGATAAATACTTCAATATTCTGGCTCTTGTATTTACAGCTTTGCTGATAGGCGGCTTCGTTTTGGTCAAATATGCCATTTAAGTATTTATTTATTATTTGTTTAAAATGAATAGCAACCCCTCTAAGTCAGAGGGGTTTTTTTGTTCACTTTCTTGTTCTTCAATGCTTGCCCTGCAAGATGTTAGCGAAGAAATCTTTGACATTTGACGTTCAAGAAAATGTCAAAGACATTTTCGTCCCGAAGGGACTCCTTTGGAGAAGTCCCTGTCTACCCCTTCGGGGCTGAAAGCGGGATCACCCTTTTACATCTTGTTACAATTCATACAAACCCTATTACAATCATTACAGTATGTTTGTACAGGTAAAAAATTTAATGGAGTATTATATAATTTGAAAATCTCAGCAATCATTACACAGCCTTTTTTTAAGGTACCAAAGGTACTGGTCTTTGCAGTAATGTTCATCGCTTCTATGATAGCAGGCAGCAATTTGTATGCGCAGAACGAAGATGCGCCCCCGGGCAAAGAGCCCGGCATAAATCAGCATGGCAATCAGAATGCTGATGACCCAATGGGTAAAAAAAGATCCGGGCCTCCTCCGGAGGTCAATCACCCTCAGGAAATGGCTGATCACATGAGTAAAATGCTGACTGAAAGACTGAATTTAACAGGTGACCAAACGACAAGTGTTCATGATATAGTTCTTGCTTATGCGCAAAACCATACCAGGGAAAATTTTGACCATAAAGAGCTTGACGGAAAAATTGAAGAGGTATTAAACACAGACCAGAAAGAAAAATTCAGAGAGTTCATAAAGAACGGTCCGCCTATGGAAGGTCCGCCGAGAGAAGGACCTCCTAAAGAGGAACCCCGTGGAAACGAACCAAACTAATCGGGGAAGATTTACCGGCAGGATAAAAAGCAAAAGAAAATTAACAAAAGTTTTTATACCGGGAACAAAACCGGCAGCATGAAAGTATAATACATAAGACACTGAAACTGTAAAATAAAATAAGTGTAACACAATTCTTCAATCTCACCAATATCCTCTTTTGCCGCTATAGTAACCCAAATTACGTAGCGGCTTTTTTTATTATTCACCCCGGAATAAGACCATGATCATAAATTTCCACAAGCATTTTATACTCCGCTAAAAAATAATGATCAACAATGAATTTTTGAATCAATTCGGGTAAATTCGTGAAATTAGTGTCACCTTCTCATTTAAACGCATTCATTTGCGTAAAATGTCTGAAAAGCCCCTATTTTAGCTTATTTTTGGTTTTACAATTGTTTTTACAAACAATAATGGTTAATTTTGTATGATATTTTTATGAATACTGTAAATTTGAAAGGATTTCGTGGACGAGCTTCAGCAGACCGTGAAAACGGAAGAAAAACCATTACAGGATCCAGTTGTAACTGCACCAAATGAGATAAATAACGGCACTTTTAAACCGGCACATAAGCATAATTCTAACGGTAAAAAATACAGCAAAAACAAAAATCACAGAAACTCAGGCAGCACGATCCCGGAAGGAAGTAATCAGCCGGTAAGTATAATAAACGGTACTGAAACAAACGGCAAGATCGGCAACGGTAAAAAAGTAATTGTAAACCAGCAAACAAAAGAAACTACGCAGGAACAAAAACCGCAAAATAAAAAGTACTTCAGGAAAAATCCCAACCAGAGGCGTTTTTTTAACCGTGATAGAAATCTAAACCAGTCACAGCAGCTGAATCTTTCAGGCAAAATGATAACTGTTGTTGTACCGCTTTACAATGAAGAAGATTCACTGGTAGAGCTATCGGTTGCTTTAAAAAAAGTTCTTGATAATATGCGCTGCAGCTGGGAAGTATTATTCATTGATGACGGTTCAACCGATTCATCATACCAAAAGCTGCAGGAAATTCACAGGGTGAACAGCAAATTCAAATGCCTGAAGTTCAAACGCAATTACGGTAAATCCTCAGCACTCCAGGAAGGCTTTAAAGCCGCCAAAGGCGATTATGTTATTACAATGGATGCTGACCTGCAGGATGACCCTGAAGAAATTCCAGCGTTAATTGCAAAACTCAACGAAGGTTTTGACCTCGTATCAGGGTGGAAAAAAGTTCGCCATGACCCGTTTATAAAAAAGCACACTTCAAAAATATTCAATGGTGTTACCAGCATGATGGTTGGTTTAAAGCTCCACGATTACAATTGCGGCTTAAAAGCTTACGTGCGTGATGTTGTTAAAAATGTAAAAGTTTACGGTGAAATGCACCGGTACATCCCTGCGCTTGCGCATTTGTCGGGCTTTAAAGTAACTGAAATGGCAGTTACTCACCATGAGCGCAAATACGGAAAAACAAAGTACGGTTTGTCTAGGTTTTTCAACGGATTGTTTGATCTTATAACAGTGCTTTTTACAACAAAGTACATTAAACGCCCTCTCCATTTATTCGGCTTTATCGGTGTTCTTAGTTTTTTTGCGGGCACCGGCATTTTGTTGTATTTAACAATACTCAAATTCTTTGAAGCTACGCCCATCAGCGGCAGGCCGCTTTTCTTTGTCGGCATACTGATGGCCATAGTAGGTGTTCAGTTCTTTTCCATCGGGTTAATTGGCGAAATGATCACAAAAACTTCAGTAGAAAACGATAATGTAATTATTGATAAGACCCTGGGACTGGGATCATAAAATTATCCCCGGCAAATTTATTCCGTTTTAAGCATTACATTTTTAATCAGTAATATTTATTTTATCAGAAATTAATTTCAGCCCTGTTTTAATTTTATGAGCAATATCAGCGATAAAGCAGTTGTATCACCAAATGCAGTCATTGGCAGCAATGTATCTATCGGTCCATTTTCAATTATTGAAGATGATGTTAGAATTGCGGATAATGCCCAGGTTCATTCGAACGTTTTGATACATTCAGGGACTTCACTTGCCAGTGGTGTAAAAGTATTCCATAGCGCAATTATTGGCAATGAACCGCAGGACCTGAAATTTACCGGTGAAAAGACAACTGTCTCAATAGGTGAAAACACGGTCATAAGGGAATTTGCAACCATAAGTCGCGGCACAAAAGCAAGGAATACAACAGTAATAGGCTCTAACTGTTATGTAATGAGTTATGTGCACATTCCGCATGATTCTATTATTGGCAATAATGTAATACTCTCAAATGCCATTAATATGGGCGGCCATGTAGTTGTAGATGACTGGGCTATTATCGGCGGAATGGTCGGAGTTCACCAGTTTGTTCATATAGGCGCGCATTGCTTCATAGCCTTCAGCGCTAGGGTAACTATGGATGTACCGCCATACATATTGGCGGGCGGCTCGCCGCTTGGCTATAAAGGCCTGAACGTTGTTGGGCTGAAACGCCGCGGTTTTACGGATGAGCAGATAAAGAATATCAAAAATACGTACAACCTTATTTACGGTCCGGAGTACAATATAAGCGATGCGATAAAGGCGGTAAAAGATACTGTTGAAATGACTGAAGAAGTTAAAACTATAATCTCATTCATTGAGCAAAGTGAGCGCGGGATCATCAGAAAATAATTCAGCCAGCGGAAACCCGGCGGTAATACCGCTTGCTGATAATAAAAAATGGGAATTCCTGGATACAGGCGTACGCTCAGGTGTGTTTAATATGGAGCTTGACATGAAGCTAGTTGAGCGCTGCAAAAAAGAAGATACCGCATTCCTAAGGTTCTACCGCTGGAAACCCTACGCAATTTCTTTAGGCTATAACCAGTCAAGGCTTTCCAAAGAAGCATATATTGATACCAACAAAATTCACGCAGAAGGAATGGATATCGTAACACGCCCTACGGGCGGCAGAGCGGTTCTGCATTCCGAAGAGCTGACTTATTCTGTGATCTTCCGTTCACAAAAACATATCCATGAACTGTACAGGGATATTTCTGTGGCAATAGTAAACGGACTTAAACTGCTTGATACAAAACTTGAAAAACTTTCATTTACCAAAGATACCCCTGACCTCCTGAAACTTATCCGCACCGGAATGTATAACCTGTGCTTTAACAGCGCAATAAAAAATGAAATAAATTTCAAAGGCAAAAAACTTGTGGGCAGTGCGCAGCGCAAGTTTGGAGATATTGTATTACAGCACGGCTCTATTTTAATAGGCTCTCACCATAAGAATATTGTTAACTACCTTAATATCACGGGCGAAGAGCGCGTTAAAATGATGCGTGAAATTGAAGAAAAAACCGAATGCCTGAATAATATAACTGGCAGGAATATTGAATATAAAGATACAGCCGAAGCGGTGTTTCACGGATTTAAAACGACTTTCGGGCTGGATTTTAAAAGCATAAACAGGGTTGCGGAATTTGTTGAACCGCGCATGAAAACCCGGTTCATAATGAATTAATTAATATTACACGGTATGGCCGAAGGCGGGATAGCTAAAGTTCAGAAAGAAAGAAAAAAGATAACCACAAAAACCCTGGTTACCATGAAACAGCGCGGAGAGAAAATTACTGCGCTCACTGCATACGATTATTTAATGGCAAGATATCTTGATGAAGCCGGAATTGATTTTATATTGGTGGGTGATTCCCTTGGAAATGTTATACAGGGCAACGCTACAACACTTACCGTTACACTTGATGAAATTATTTACCATGCAAAGATAGTTAAGAAAGCTGTTAAAACTGCATTACTGGTTGTTGATCTTCCGTTTATGAGTTACCATGTTGATCTTCGGGAATCTGTCCGCAATTGCGGCCGCGTTATGAAGGAAACAGGCGCTGATGCCGTTAAACTTGAAGGCGGCGAAAGAATTGCCGAAGTTGTTAAACATCTTGTAAAGGTCGGAATTCCCGTAATGGGTCATTTGGGGTTAACGCCGCAATCGATAAATATTTTCGGTACATATGTTACACGCGGCACTGACCCAAAAGAAGCGCGAATGATACAAAGGGATGCTAGGATCCTGCAGGATGCCGGCTGTTTTGGCGTAGTGCTTGAAAAAATTCCAGCATCACTTGCGAAAAAAGTTACCAACTCTCTCAAGATACCAACTATAGGTATTGGCGCGGGTGTGAACTGTGACGGACAAATACTTGTTACACATGATATGCTTGGTATGACAGAGATGTTCCACCCCCGTTTTGTGAGGAAATACCTCAACATCGCTGAACAGTCTAAAAATGCTTTCAGGAACTATATTAAAGATGTAAAACATAAAAAGTTTCCGGACAGGAAAGAAAGCTACTGAAACAATGAGCAATTAACAATTGTCAATGAACAATAGTTATTGCTTAGTTTAGCCCAACAAAATAATTGATAATTGTTAATTGATAATTGTAAATTGAACTTAAATATATTATTCATAGGTGATATAATAGGCGAGCCGGGCCTGAAGTATGTTGAAGACAACCTGAAAAAGCTTGTTGAAAAGCACCACATACATTTTGTAATTGCTAACGGCGAGAACCTCTCCGGAGGCAAAGGCTTCCTTGATAAAGATGTAAAACGCGCGTATGATGCGGGAATTCATTGTATGACAGGCGGCAACCATACTTTCAGCAAATTGCAATCGGTTAACATACTGAAGGATGACGCAAGAATGCTGAGACCCGCGAATCACCACGAAGATGTTTACGGCAGGGGCTACCAGCTTTACCCGGTATCTATCGAAGGCGGACTGTTTAATCTGTGTGTAATAAATGTAATGGGCAGAGTTTACTTATCGACCTTAAATTGCCCGTTCCGAACCACAAATAAAATTGTTGAAAGAGTAAAAAAGGATACCAATTTAATCTTTGTTGATTTCCACGGTGAAGCCACCGCAGAGAAAATTGCTTTCGGGTGGTATATGGATGGCAAGGTAAGCGCAGTCGTCGGCACACATACTCACGTACAGACAGCAGATGAACGTATTCTGCCTAACGGCACGGGATTCATAACCGATGTTGGAATGACCGGTGCCTTTGATGGCGTTATTGGCGGCAATAAGGATGCATCAATTGCAAGGTTTTACTACCAGACTCCCCACAAAACCGATGTCGCTACCAATGATGTAAAAATAAGCGCAGTAGTGGTGAATATTGATGTGAATACGGGTAAGACAGTCGGGATAAAACGAATATTCGAACCCGGGTTTAAATAGATTGTCATTCCTTGTTTACCCCTTTGGGGCGAAAGCAGGAATCTTTTACCGCAGAGGCGCAAAGACGCAGAGTATAAACAGCAAACCTGACAGGTTTTCAAAACCTGTCAGGTTTTTTCATTTCATTTTAAGCTGAGCAATCTGTTAATCTGATGAATCTGTGATTTATTTCATCAATACCATTTTCTTTGTTTCTACAAAATCACCTGAAATTATCTTATAAAAATACACACCGCTTGAATAATTCGAGCCGTCCCAGTCAGCTTCATATGTGCCGGGTTTAAGCTCTTTGTTTACGAGTGTCGTTACTTCCCTTCCAAGTAAATCATAAATAATCAATTTCACATTTGACGTTTGACCTTTCACACTTGAAGGCACCGCAAACTTAATTTTAGTTTGCGGATTGAATGGGTTGGGGTAGTTTTGGAAGAGGGAAAATTTCTGCAGAATCTCATAAGATACATTTTGCAGCCCAATTGGTAAAAAACCTCCATTACTTGTTTTTAGTAATGTTCCTCTATCTCCACAAATAAATCCTATACTATCATTTACAAAATCAATAGAATTAAAACCTCTGTGTTGTAAATAAGGTATGGTACTATTATCAGAAACATGATACCAATTAATCCCACCGTTAATTGTTTTAAAAATAACACCTGACTTAAGGTAATACGAATGATATGTAATACCAACCAGATAACCGGTACTAATATTTGTGAAATCTATTGAACTTACGCTAAAATGTTCGCCACTTATATTTATTGGAATACTTTGCCAACTATTACCCCCGTTAGTAGTTTTAAGGATACCATCGGCATTTCCAATATAGCCAGTAAGAGTATTATGAAAAAAAATTGAACTTAAATAATTACCATCACCAAATGCAATCGTACTCCAACTATTACCTCCATTTGTTGTCCTCAATAAATTACCCCGCTGGTCAGTTATAAAGCCAGAAACACTATCAATAAATTCTATGTCACAAAAAAGATTATTATTTGATTGTAATGCAGTTGCCCATGACATACCCTCATTTGTACTTTTTAGCAAAATTCCGTGATAGCCAAATTGGAAATAATTCCCAACAATAAACCCTAAATTTGGCTTAGGAAAATCTATCCCAGATAAATTATAATTACTTGACACACTAACATTTACCCAATTGTTTCCACTATCACTAGACCTCAAAATTAATCCATTAGAACCAGTCAAAATTACTTTATCTGAGTTAATAAATTTACCGTTTATAAAGTTATTGTTTACGTTGACATTAATCTGATTCCAATTAATTCCATTATTGGTTGTTTTTGCTAAAAAACCCCCGCCCCCAAGCAATATTCCCTTTTGATTATCACTAAATATTGTATTAAAAAGATCATTATCAGTAATAAAATTAGAAATACTATTCCATGTTAATCCATTATTATTGCTTTTATAAAATGCACCAAAATACCCTCCTAAAATTAATTCATTGTTAATGTTTTTATAAATCTTCCTGAAATTGCTATAGTTATTAAAACTTATGCTATCCCAAGTTAGCCCTCCATTTGTAGTTTTTATCAATCTACCTGTATTCCAATTATATGTTCCACCTGAAGTGACCTCGATTTTGTAGACAAGAAATTAAGGTGTATATTCGTAAAAGAAA